>NZ_JBITKE010000018.1:0-238833 GCF_044460705.1 Nonomuraea sp. NPDC050022 | reverse complement strand
CAGATCGCCGTCAACGCCGGCCTCGAGGGCGGCGTCGTGGTGGAGAAGGTCCGCAACCTGACCCCGGGTGAGGGCCTCAACGCCGCTACGGGCGACTACGTCAACATGTTCGAGGCGGGCATCATCGACCCGGCCAAGGTGACGCGCTCGGCGCTGCGGAACGCCGCTTCCATCGCGGCGCTCTTCCTCACCACCGAGGCGGTCATCGCCGAGAAGCCCGAGAAGACCCCTGCCGCTCCGGCCATGCCGGGTGGCGACATGGACTTCTGAGCCGGGCCGTCGGGTGGGACCGCTCAGGGTCCCACCCCACCTGGAGCTCTGCTCAGGCGGTGAGCCGTCGGTGAGCGTACGGTGAGCCACTGCCGCCACCGTTGAGCCATCGCCGGATCCGCCGAGGGCCGGCCGCTGAACGAGGAGCAGAGATGAACAGTCTGACCGGCAAGACCGCGCTGGTGACCGGAGGATCGCGGGGAATCGGCCGGGCGGTCGCGCTGCGACTGGCCGCCGAGGGCGCTCTGGTCGCCGTCCACTACGGCGGCAACGACGACGCGGCCAAGCAGACGGTGGCGCGGATCGAGCAGGCAGGCGGCCGGGCGTTCGCCGTGCAGGCCCGGTTCGGCGACGATGGCGCGGTGGACCGCCTGTTCGAGGGCCTGGCCGAGGGACTGGCGAGCAGCGGTCTGGCCGAGGGACCGGCGAGCGGCGGCCTGGACATCCTGGTCAACAACGCGGGCATCGGCTCGGTCAACCCGATCGCGCAGGTCACGCCGGAGGAGTTCGGCAGGCTGCTCACGATCAACGTCAGCACACCGTTCTTCGTGATCCAGCGCGCGCTGCCGCTGCTGAACGACGGCGGCCGCATCATCAACATGGGCTCGGTGGCCAGCCGCTTCGCGGTCTCCACGCAGATCGCCTACAACCTCAGCAAGGCGGCACTGGAGTCGTTGGCCCCGTCCCTGGCCAATGAGCTCGGCAGGCGCGGCATCACGGTGAACACGGTCGCGCCCGGCGCGGTGCGTACCGACATGACCGCGGGCTACAACACCATCCCCGAGGCGGTCGCCGCGATCGAAGCGATCACCGCGCTCGGCCGGCTCGGCGAGCCCGAGGACGTCGCGGACGTCGTCGGCTTCCTGGCGGGCCCGCAGGGCCGATGGGTGACCGGCCAGACCATCGACGTCTCGGGCGGCACCTACCTCGGCCCGATCGCCATGGCGTGACGCATTCCCCTGGGATCAGCTGACCGCCCGCGGAACGCGGCTGTCGCGAAGCAGTCCGTCCATGAGGACCGCCAGCATTTGCCCGACACCGGCCCGGTCGGCGGGTGACTGCTCGTGGTCCCAAGCGACACCGGCGGCGAGGCGCAGGATCATCGAGGCGTCGATGTCATCCCGGACAGTGCCGTCGCGCTGGGCCGTTGCCACGAGTTCGTATGCCGCGGCGCGCATGGCATGGCAGGCCGAGTCCGATGGCGGCGTGTCGTTGTGAAGCGCCGTGGTGACGCTCGCCGCCAGCCCTCGATACGTCATGAGGTGGTCGACGAAGAGTTTCAACCAGGCCACGAGCGCTTCGTGCGGCGAGCGCTCGGCCTGTAGCTCGGCGGCCGCGGCGGCCAGGGCCTGGTAGCGGTTGTCGAGGACGGCCTCCACCAGCGCCTCGCGGGTGGGGAAATGACGGTAAAGAGTGCCCGAACCCACCACGGCGTCGCGGGCGATGTCATCGAGCGAGGCCTCCACGCCCGCGCGCGCGAACGCCGCGCTCGCCGCGGCGAGCAACCGAACCCGATTGCGCTGAGCGTCTGCCCGCATCGCACGCGTAACCCGCCGCCGGAGCCGTTCGTTCGGGTGTTGGCCGCCTTGCAGCCCAAAATGGTAGAACTGGCTCGCGACCGCACCGACGGCGTCCATTCGTTTTCGGCCCCGGTCGAACACACCGCTCTTGTCCGTAAAGCTCTGGGGAGCGATAAGTTGCTCATCCCCGAGCAGGCGTTCATCATCGAACCCGATCCCGAGCAAGCCCGTGCCATCGCTCGGCGGTACCGAGGCAGGACCGGCCCCGATTCGCCGTACACACGCAACTGGTTACGTCTCGGCTACAGCCAGCAGGACATCGCCGACGGGGGAAGTGATCGGCTGGTCGACGCGCTGGTCGCGTGGGGCACCCCGGAGGCCGTCGCCGCGCGTGTTCAAGCGCAACTCGACGCCGGCGCCGACCATGTGCTGGTCCATCCCATCGCCGACGACCTGACCACGGCCATCGGGCAACTCGAACAACTCGCGTCCGCCTTGCCACGTGGATTGGTATTCGCGAACAGTTGAACCTCGGGCTCTGCCAGGGCCCGAGGCCACATCCCGCTCCGGCGCTTCCCTGACGAAGGCGGGGGGGCGGGGCTGCTCGACCTCGTACCCCATCGGCAGCTGCGTCGACCTCGACCCCGTGCGGGCCACGGCCACCCGCCACGCCCTGCTCGCCTCGCTCGCCGGCACCGGCGCCCTCGCGCTGGGCACCCACTTCCCCCCGCCGACCGCAGGCCGCGTGATCGCCGACGGCCCGGCCTACCGGCTGGTGTCCGTCCCGCCGGCCGGGGAACGGAGGTGACGGCACGGCCCTGAGTGGGGGCCGTCGACGGCGTCGCGTTACGTCAGCGGCGCCCGGGCACGCGCCCCGTGGTCTGCGGCGCTCACCTAATCGATCAGAAGGCGGTCGACCAGGGCGTTGACGTAGTCGGGGGTGAGCGGGCCCGTGCCGAACAGGACGCGGACGTACATCGGGGCCAGGAGATGGTCGAGGATGTCCAGGCCCTCGGGTGGGTGTTCGCCGCGGTCTCGGGCGCGGTCCAGCATGCCCCGCAGTTGGCGTCCGCGTTCGGCCACGAACGCGTCTCTTGCCGTTACGCCGGCCTCTCCCCCGGTGGACAAGGCGATGACCAGGCGCAGCACCGCCAGCCCGTCGGGTCCGGTCACGTCGCGCGCGACACCGGCCGCGTACGCGCGCAGGTCGCCTTCCAAACTGCCGGTATCCGGTATGGGTGAGGTGGTGGTGAGCCAGTTGATCGCCACGTCCGTGAGCAGGGCCTCCAGGGTGCCCCAGCGGCGATAGACGCTGGTGTCGGCCACTCCGGCGCGGGTGGCTACGTCACCGACGGTGAAGTTGCCGTGGCCGCGTTCGGCGATCAGGTCGGTGACCGCGTGGTGCACGGCGGCTCGGACGCGGGCACTGCGCCCGCCGGGCCGGCGAGTCGGCTGCTGTTCCACCATGCCCGCCAGCTTAACGCAGTCAAGACTTGCGTTTGTGATTGATGGCGTCCTAAAGTCCCCTAACGCAGTCGCTTACTGCTTTAGGAGTGACCATGCCCCCGCTGTTCTTTCCCGACAACCCTCAGTTCTGGTACGAGACCCTGCGCACCTTCGGACACATCGCCTACGGCGGCGCCGACTTCGGCGAGGTCGTGATCACCTGTAAGCGGATCACCGCCGGTGACTACGACAGCTGGCACGACGAGTGGCCGGCCATCCGCCATGGGCGATACCCCGCGCGCGTTCGGCGCTGCCTACCTGGACTACCACCTGCGCGACGGCATCGTCGAGAAGATCGCCTGCCCGACCCTGGTCTGCGCCGGGGCCGACGACGGGTTCTTCCAGGGCCGGCCCGAGCTGACCTGCCCCAAGACGCTGCTGGAGTTCACTGGCGAACAGGGCGCCGACGCCCACTGCCAGTCCGGCGCCCAGCGACTGGCCTTCGCGCGCGTCTACGACTGGCTCGACGACGTGTTCGGCACGACCGCCTGATCCCCTTCCTGGAGAACGACATGACCATCGCCATGATCGACCGCGCCCTCGACATGACCACCGCCATCGTCAAAGGCATCACCGACACCCGGCTCCACGCCCCCACCCCCTGCGCCGGCTGGGACGTGCGTACAGAGCTCAACCACATGGTCGGCGGCATGCGCGTCTTCGCCGCCGAGCTCACCGCGACCGACGCGGGCGGCGACCACGAGGATGACTGGCTCGGCACCGACCCGCAGGCCGCCTTCGTCACCGCGGCCGACCTCGACCGCGCCGCCTGGCATCGCCCGGGCGCCCTCGACGCCACCGTACGTTTGGGGTTCGGGGCCGTACCGGGGCCGATGGCCGCCCTCATCCACCTCACCGAAGTCCTCGTCCACGGCGTCGACCTGGCGCTCGCCACCGATCAGGAGCATCTCGTCGACGAACGGTCGTGCGGCGAACTGCTCACGATCATGCAAGGCATGGACTTCAACACCTTCCGCCGCCCCGGCATGTTCGGCCCCGCGGTCCCCGCTCCCGCCGACGCCCCCGCACACCGGCAACTACTGGCCTTCCTCGGCCGCGACGTCCCAGCCCGCCGCCGGCGATGAGTTCGCGGCACGCGTCCGGTCTACCCTTCCGACCACACGTCAACGGGAGGTAGCCGTGACAGCAGCGCGACACACAGCCAACCAGCGGTTGCAGAGCCTGGAAGTACTCGTCGGGGAGTGGGACATGGAGGCATCGATCGACGGGCAGCCGATGGGCCAGTGCACGGCGACGTTCACCTGGCACGACAGCCGGGGATTCCTCATCATGCGCGTCGACCCACCTCAGGCGATCGCCCCGGAATGGCGGGAGAGCTCGCCGTTTCCGATCGATGCCGCCATCGGTCTCGACGACCACAGTGGCGCCTTCGCCATGCTGTACGCCGATGCGCGGGGAGTGTGCCGGATCTACCGGATGAGCTTCGAGAACGGTCACTGGGAGATGCGGGGGCAGGCAGGGCCGGGCTTTCACCAGCGCTTCGAGGCGACGATCCGTGGCGACGGCCGTCTTGTCACCGGACGATGGGACGCCTCCAGCGACGGCGAAACCTGGAAGCCCGACTTCGAGGTCACCTACGCGAAGAGGTGAGGCGGGTTCGCAGGCCGGATCGCCCAGCGCTGTCGGCAGGCGACGCCCGACCTCTCGGAGGGCGCCGAGCTCCCTCGCCCGACCTCCTGGCCGCAGTCGGCGCGCCCTATTCACGGTCGCTCGCCCGACCTCCTGGCCACAGTCGGCGCGCCCTACTCACGGTCGCGCGCCCGACCTCTTGTCCGAAGGGCGCCCCACCCCGTGGCCGCGCACGCCCGGCCTCCTGGTCACAGTCGGCTGACGCCACCCGCTGCCGGTCAGCCGATCGGTGGGGCGGATCAGCCGTTCGGAGGGGCGGAGAGGTGAGCCGCTGATTCATGCCACGGGTTGATGTGTGCCGTGCTGCCTGCTTGAGAGGCTGACGACCTCCAATCGGAAAGGGGCGAGTCACATGCCAGAAGTGGGCGATGGGCGTACGAGCCTGCCGGGCGCCGCTGCGGTGAGTCGTCGTGGGCTGCTCGCCGGTGCGGGTGCCGCGGCGATCACCGCGGCGGGCACCGCAGCGGCCGGCACGTGGGGTGCCGAGGCGGCGTTGGCGCAATCGGGCGCGGCGGAGTCTGTCGCGGCGGATGCGGAAGCGGCGGCATTCGGGCCGGTGACAGTACGTCCGGGCGACTTTCGCTACGACAACCTGTTGCGTGGCAACAACTTCAGGTTCGTCGGCCGACCGGAGGAGATCCGCGTGGTCGGGTCGACCGATCAGGCGGTGCGCGCGGTGTCGGAGGCGGTGCGGTCCGGCCGACGGGTCGCGGTGCGCAGCGGCGGGCACTGCTTCGAGAATTTCACCGCCGACCCGGCGGTCCGGGTGCTGCTGGACCTCTCGCCGATGGACGAGGTCGGCTATGACGCCGACCGGCAGGCGTTCGCCGTGCAACCCGGAGCCACCCTCGGCCAGGTGTACCGGACGCTGCTCAAAGGCTGGGGCGTGACGATCCCCGGGGGCGGCTGCCCGGAAGTGGGGGCCGGTGGGCACTTCGCGGGCGGCGGATACGGACCGCTGTCCAGGCGGTACGGCTCGGTGGTGGATCATCTGTACGGCGTGGAGGTCGTGGTGGTCGACCGCGACGGCACCGCCCGCGCGGTGGTCGCCACCCGCGAGCCGGACGACCCGCACCGCGACCTGTGGTGGGCGCACACCGGCGGTGGCGGCGGCAACTTCGGCGTGGTCACCCGCTACTGGCTGCGCTCCCCCGGCGTCGCCGGCACCGATCCGTCCCAGCTGCTGCCGGCGGCGCCGCAGCGGATGCTGCAGCACGTGGTCATCTGGTCCTGGGAGCACATAACCGAAAATGCACTTACCGGACTGCTGCGTAACTTCGGGGCCTGGCATGAGCGCAACAGCGCGCCCGGCTCTCCGTACGCCGGGCTGTACGGGATCCTCCAGCTGTCGCACCGCGCCGGCGGAACCGTCATGCTGGTCGCGCAGATCGACGCGGACCTCCCCAACGCCGACAGCATGGTGACCGGCTTCGCGTCCTCGGTGACCGCCGGCCTCGACCTCAAACCGGCGCTCGACATCCGGCGGACGATGCCCTGGTTACACCGGATGACCTGGCCGGGCACCGGCGAGCCGGGTGACGTGATCACCCGGCGATACAAGATCAAGGCCGGCTACCTGCGACGATCATTCACCGAGACCCAACTCGCGGCCGTCCATCGCAACCTGACCAACTCCACCGGCGGCTCCAACGCCGGCATGCTGCTCATCGGCTACGGCGGCCAGGTCCGCGCGGTAGCGCCAGGAGCCACCGCGATCGCCCAGCGAGACGTGGTAATGAAGGCGGTCTACCAGACGATCTGGGAAGACGAAAAGGAGGACAAGGCCAACCTCGACTGGGTCCGCGGCTTCTACCACGACGTTTACGCCGAGACCGGCGGCGTGCCCGTGCCCGGCGAGGTCAACGACGGCTCCTACATCAACTACCCGGACGCCGACCTGGCCGACCCCGCGTGGAACACCTCAGGTGTGCCCGCGCACACGCTCTACTACAAGGACAACTATCCACGCCTCCAACGGGTGAAGGCTCGGTGGGACCCGCGCAACATCTTCCGGCACGCCCTGGCCATCGAGCCTCCCCGGGCCGGTTGAGCCGCGTAGGGAAGTGCCAACGTGGAGGCTAGATCCCCCGCTGGGGCGGCGACGGATGAGGAGGACGCGGATGTGCGATCCAGCGACACGGTGGCCCGTGCTTCCACCCGCATGCTGGCTTGCGCCGGTGGAGGAGCACGTGGATGAGTGATCCACCGGTACGGTGGCCCCTGCCGGTGACCGTCGGCCCGTATGCCTTACTGGCGCTCCTGGCCGGTGTCACCGTGGCCATCAAACAGTCGGCGGGCGCGTCCCCGCTTATCGACCTGGTGCTGTGCGCGCTGATGGCGGCCTGGATGCTGGGGCTCTTCACGCTCCGCCCCGCCTGGCGCGAACGCGTGCCGGTGATGGCCATGTTCTTCACCGTACTGATCCTGCTCACGGCGATTCTGGTGGTCAGGGACCCGTGGTTCGGGTTCTTCACTCCCGCCGGATACATCTACGCCTTCCGGGTGCTGCGCTGGCCGTGGCAGCCGGCCGGCGTCGCGGCGGTGGCGATGGTGTCGGGCACGGCGCAGGCGTACGGCGTGGACAAGACCACACCCGTGGGACTGATCACGTACGTCGCTGTCATGGCCGCGAATGTGATCCCTATGTGTGGCTTCGCCTGGTTCGCTCGGCGTAGTGCTCAGCAGAACGACGAGCGCAAGCGGGCGCTGGAGGAGGCGCGTGAAGCGAACCGCAAGCTGGAGACGACGCTGACGGAGAACGCCGCCCTGCACGAGCGGTTACTTGCGCAGGCCAGGCAGGCCGGCGTGCACGACGAGCGGCGGCGGATGGCCCGGGAGATCCACGACACCCTGGCACAGGGCCTCACCGGCATCATCACCCAACTGCACGCGGCCGAGCACGCCGGCGACGACCCGGCGGAATGGCGCCGGCACATCGAGGCCGCGACCAGGCTGGCCGGGGAGAGCCTGTCCGAGGCGCGGCGATCGGTGGACGCGCTGCGTCCTGAGCCGCTGCGGACCGCGCGGCTGGGCGAGGCGCTGGCGAGCGTGGCCAGCCGCTGGTCGGCACTGCACGAGATCCCGGTCCAGGTCACGACGACCGGCACGGCGCGGCCGATGCGCCCGGAGGTCGAGGTCGCGCTGCTCAGAACCGCGCAGGAGGCACTGACGAATGTGGCCAAGCACGCGCGGGCGACCCGGGCGGGGGTGACACTGTCGTACATGGAACACGAGGTCGCTCTGGACGTGCGCGACGACGGCGCCGGCTTCGACCCGGCCCGCCTCGGGGACAACGGAGACGGCTCCGGCGCGGCCCACCTCAGGGACAGCGGTGGCGGCTTCGGCCCGGCCCGGCTCAGGGATGACGATGGCGGCGGCTCCGGATCAACCCGGCCCGGAGATGGCGGCTTCGGCTCGGCCTGCCCCGGGGACGGCAGCGGCGATTTCGACGCGGCCCGCCTGAGGGACAGCGGTGGCGGGTTCGGTCCGGCCCGGGTCAGGGACGGCGGTGGCGATTTCGACGCGGCCCGCCTGAGGGACAGCGGTGGCGGGTTCGGTCCGGCCCGGGTCAGGGACGGCGGTGGCGATGGTCCGCGTACGGCTCACCTTGGGTTTGGGCTGATCGCGATGCGGCAGCGGATCGAGGGCCTGTCAGGCACGCTGCAGGTGGAGTCGGAGCTCGGTGCCGGCACGGGGATCTCGGCCCGCGTCCCCGCCGAGTGGGCCGAGTCATGAGCCGCCCGGACAGCGTGATCAGACTGCTGGTCGTCGACGACCATCCGGTGGTCCGAGATGGCTTGAGCAGCATGTTCGCCCGCGATCCGGACTTCGAGGTGGTCGGGGAGGCAGCCGATGGAGCCGAGGCGGTCCGGCTCGCCGAGACGCTACGGCCGGATGTGGTCCTCATGGATCTGCGGATGCCCGGCATGGACGGCGTGAGCGCGACAAGAGAGCTGGCCGGGGGCGGGACTGGGGTGCGCGTGCTGGTGCTCACGACGTATGACACCGACAGCCACGTGCTGCCCGCGATCGAGGCGGGCGCCACCGGCTACCTGCTCAAGGACGCTCCCCGTGACGAGCTCCTGCGGGCGGTCCGGGCGACGGCCCGGGGCGAGGCGGTTCTCGCGCCGTCGGCGGCGGCTCTGCTCATGAGCCGGGTACGGTCCTCCGCCTCGGGGCCGCTCAGCCAGCGGGAGCTCGAAGTGCTCCAGCTGGTGGCGGCCGGTGGCACGAACCGGGAGGCGGCGGTGCAGCTGTTCATCACGGAGGCCACGGTCAAATCCCACCTGCTGAACATCTACGGCAAGCTCGGCGTCGGCGACCGCGCCGCCGCCGTCACCGAGGCGTTCAACCGGGGGCTGCTCCTCCCCCGAGTACCGGGACAATCCTGACGCCGCGCCGGTGCGCGCTATCAACGCGCACCGGCGCGGCGTCCGCCGGTCTCAATCCGCCTGGAGGCGGCGTGGCTCAGGCGGTTCCCTTCCCATCGGCCGATCTCGCCACGTCCTCGGCCATCCTGGCCAGCACGTTCCTGGCGATCAGCGCCACGGTCTTCATGTCGCCCAGCGCCTCGATCCGGCCGTCGGCCGACCCGCCGTGTTTCTCGTAAGCGGACGACAGCTCGCCGCCGTAGAGCGCTTCCCGCGCCCTCGGCACCGCCTGGTCGGCGAGCACCCTGAGCGCCGCCCGGTACTGGCCGGGCGGCAACGTCAGCAGATTGAGGTGGAGGCCGGCCCCGCCGGGACCGTCGTGCCGGGGCACGACGGTGAGTTCCCCGAGCCCCGGCACCCCTTCACGGAGGGCCGCCACCATCAGGCCGAACATGGGTTCCGAGCCGGAGTACATCAGCCAGCTGTAGTCGGGTGAGATGGAGACGCTGTAGAGGTTCACTCCGTGCTCCTCTCATCCAGCTCCCGCAGCACCTCGGCGGCCATCATGGCCAGGATCTCCAGATGATGGACCTCGCCGGCGAGGTGTGCCTCGTACTGCGGATCGCGCACGCGCGCCTCATAGACGGCCGGGACCTCCTCGGCCAGGACCCTCAGCACCTCGTGACGGCCAGGCTCCGGCAGATCGTACACGCGGAAGTTGTGCAACTCCTCGAAACCGGCCTGGTCGGCGTACGACCAGACGGACTCGTCGTGGACCCGTTCCTTGAGGTAGTCCACAACCCACGAGGACAGGCCCGTGGACGCGGGCCAGACATATTCCGCCGAGACACTGATGTCCCTGCTCATGTGCACCACCCCCTCAGTGGATACCGACGAAGGAGACCTTGCTGGACCAGCCCATCTCCTGGTAGTAGGCCCTGAGCGTAGCGAGCTCGGAGGCCCCCAGTTTCGACATGTCGAAGATCGTCACGTCGGCCTTGTTGACATGCTTGGCGATGGTCGCCTTCAGGTTGCCGCCGTTGCCCGCCCAGTGATCGGCGAAGCGCTGCGGGGTGAGGTCGCGCCCCATGGCGTCATACGTCAGGCCGTTGGAGCCGACCCAGTCAGGGTTGGGCGGGGTCGGCTGGCCGGGCCCGGGCTTGGGCGGCGTGTAACGACTGAGCCTGACACTCGACTGCGCCTCGAACAGCGTGGCGGACGCCGCCTCGTCGGCCCGGAACCCGCGGCCGGCGTCGAAGCCCAGGTCGAAGGTGTGCGCCAGCTTGGCGAATTGCTCGCTTTTCGTGCCGGTGGCCGTCGTTCCGGTGATGGCTTCCAAGCGGGCCACCGCCGTTGTCAGTGCCTTCGGCGCGACCTCGCCGCTGGCGACCGATGCCCTCAGCGCTTCGACGGCGGCGTCGAGACCGATGCCGGTGCGCATCGCCGTCTCGAGGGCGATGATCTTCCGGGCGACCTCGACGATCTTGTCCGGCGGGACGAAGAACGCCGCCGCCATCAGGCAGTTGCCGACTTTGAGCTTGGCGCACTCGGTGAAGTCGTGCGTGATGATCTTCAGCAGGTTCCGCAGCGCACCGGCCATCAGCTCCTGCTGGGTGAAGTGCCGGGTCGTCTCATAGTCGCGCGTGAACGGCTCGTTCCCCACCGGGAAGTACGAGCCGGTGCAGGAGCCGTCCGAGGAGTACTGGCAGTCCGACAGCACCATGTAGTAGGCCGTGCCTTCGAGATGCACGTGCAGCCTGATGTCGCAGCCACCGGTGCCCACGCAGTCGCTGAGCGGCTCGATGTAACTCTTGTCGTTGAACTCGAAGTACGTCAGGACGTTCGCGTTGGCCGCCACCTGGTCGTTCAGGTCGCTGGCTTCCTTGGCGGTCTCGGTGCGGGTGGCGGCGTCCTGGGCGTCCTTGGCCGCCTGCCGGGCGTTGGCGGCCGCGGTCTCGGCAGTGGTCGCGTCCGCCTCGGCCTGGGTGGCGACGTCGCGGGCCTTGGCCGCGTCGTTCTCGGCCGCGCCGGCGGCCTCGCGGGCGGAGGCGGCGTCGCGTTCGGCCTCGTCGGCCGAATCACGGGCCTCGCCGGCGTACTCGTCGGCGGCGTCGGCGGCCGATGCGGCCGCCGCGGCGTCCGCGGTGGCCTGGCGGTCGTACTCGACGGTGTTGGCCTCGGCCTTCACCGCCGCGCTTGCCGCCGTCTTCGCCTCGGCCGCCGAAGCCTGGGCCTGGGCGAGCGAGGCCACCGCCCTGGCCGCGGAGCCCGCCGCCTGGGACGCTGCGGTGGCGGCCGCCTTGGCGTCGGCGTCGGCCTGGGCCGCGAGGGCGGCTGCCTCCTTCGCCGCCTTGTCCGCCTGGGCCGCCTTGGCCTGGGCGACGGCGGCCTGCTGGGCGGCCAGCGTCTTGGACGCCTGCGCGGTCAGCACGGCCAAGCCCGCCGAGGCGTCGGTCTCCTTGTACGGGGAGCCCAGCTCGATGGCGTCGTTGGCCGGTTTGATCACCTGTACGGCGGAGTCGCGGGCGGCGAGCGCCGCCTGGGCGGTCGCGTAGGCGAACCCGGCGGTCTTGACCGCGCTGACGTGCGCGGCGTCGGCCTCCTTGCGCGCGACGACGGCGTCGGCCCTGGCCTTGACCGCGTTGGCCTTGGCGGTGTCGGCGTAGGCCTTGGCGTCGCGGACGTTGATGGAGGCGTCCCACGAAGCCTTGATGGCGTCGGCCGCCGCCGCGTGGGCCTTCATGACCGATGCGTTGGTGATCGCCACGTCGCGCTGGGCCCCGTCGGAGGCGGACCGGGCGCGGGCCGCAGAGGCCTCGGCGCGGGTGGCCGCCTCGCGGGCCGAGGCTGCGGCCGAGGTGGCCTCGTTGGCGGCGGCGCGGGCGTTGGTCGCGGCGGTCGTCGCGGCGGTCGCGGCCGACCGCGCCTGGGTCGCGGCGGCGCGGGAGGCGGCAGCGTCGGCCGTTCCCTCGTCCGCCGCGGCCTGTGCCTCGGCCGCCGCTGCCTGCGCGGACAGGATGTCGCGCCGGCGTTCCGCGGCGATCGCGTCGCTGCGCGCGGTGATGGCTCTTCGTTCTGCCTCGACCGCCTCGTCCTTCTTGCTCGCGGCGGTGGCACCGGCGGTCTGCGCGTCGCCGAGCCTTGAGGCCGCGATCTGCCGCTGGTTTTGAGCCGTGCTCTCCGCTGCGGCGGCATTGGCCCGCTCCCTGGCGGCGATCTCCTTCTGTGTCTTGGCGTTGTCGCGCTCGGCCTCGGCGATCTGCCGCTTGGCGCGGGCGTCGGCCGCGGCCGCCTTCGCCGTCTGCTCGGCGGCCTCGGCCCTGGCCTGAGCGCTCTTGGCCTTGGCCGCGTTCTCCGCCGCCAAAGCCGCCTGCGTCGCCGCGCCTTCGGCGGCGGCCTTGGCCTGCGCGGCCGCCTCCTCGGCGGCCATCCGCCGGAACTCCGCCCGCGAAGCGTGCGCCTGCGTCTCGGCCAGCGCCATCAGCGTCTTACTGTCCGCGGCAGAGGCACGAGTGGCGTTGGAGGCCGTCTCGGTCGCCTTCGAAACGGCCAGCGTGGCCGCGGCCGAAGCCCGGGTGACCTGCACCGCCTGCTGGCCGTAGAGCAGGCCGCGGCCCCGGGGCAGCCCGGCGGCGTCGGCGATCGCGTACGCGGCCTGCTGAGCCGCGACGGCGGCGGTGGCGTGCCGCTGCGCCGACTGGGCGGCGCGCGAGGCGACGAACACCCGGCCCAGCGCCATCGCCTGGCCCTTGACGATGTCGTTCTTGACCTTGGCGAACACTGCGGCGCTCGGATAGGACGGGGTTCCGGACGGCTGCTTGAGCCAGTAGGCCTGCCAGTCGGCCAGCCGGACCCCAATGGTCGACTGCCCGAGGGCCTCGCCGAGGGCCTGGGTGGCGACCTGGAGGTCGGCGGTGGCCTGAGCCTCCTCGCTGAGGATGGTGTCACGCTGGGCGCGCTGGCCGTCGACCTCCTGCTGCCACTCCGCCGAGGCCTTGGCGAACTCAGCGGTCAGGACCTCGTGCGGGTCCGGCGGGTTGTCGGTGGCGCAGGAGGCGTAGCGGGCCTTGAGGTTCTCGACGTCGACCCGGAATTCCATGCTGTCCGGATCGGGCGCGCTGGTCGGGAAGCCGCCGCGCTCCAGGAAGGCCCGCGCGTCGTCGGCGTACATGGGGTGCAGGAAGGACATGTCCTTCCACGCGTCCCGCCCCTTGTCGTCATCGCCGTTCGCGGGGTAACGCTCCTTGGCGATCGCGTTGACCGCGTCCACGGACTCCTTGGCGGCCAGCGGGGTCTGGTCGGCGTAGAAGTCCTCCTCTTCCGTCCAGTACTGGCCGTCGACCCAAGAGGTCAGGCCTACCTTGCTGAACGGGTTGTCCTTCTGCTCGATCCACTGAAACGAGGCGTCCGTGTAGCCCTTCGGGGGCGGGACGTTGAGCGACTCCTCCCAGACGGTGTGCCGGTCATTGAGCTCGTCCAGCTTGGCCGAGGCCCGCTCTTCGTCCTGCTCGTAGGCGGTGTGCAGCGGAGTCGACGGGGTGGTCTCGTAGTCGGGGGCGGCGTTGCGCAGCAGGATGTCGTCCGTGCCGCCCAGCCCGGCGCGGGCGACTGCCTTCAGATCCTGGCCGCCCTTGCGCTGTACGGCGGTGAGCAGGCACTGGGCCGCGCGGACCGACGCGGCGTGCGCCAGGTCGTACTCGGCGGCGTCAGCGAAGGCGGAGTCGGCGAAGGCGAGCGCCGGGCCAGCGCCGGGCAGGGGCGCGAACTGCACGCCGGCGATGACGACGCCGACAGAGGTGAGGGCCGCGGCGGCGGCGCGCAGCCGTCCTAAAAGAGGGCGCCGGGTACGGCGCGATGAAGCAGTGGTCGTGTGCATGGTCAGCTTTCAGCCGCTGGTACGAGGATGGAGGTGCTCAGAAGAAGGCGTTGAAGGCGTTCCAGCCCGCGTTGCCGATCTTCTCTTTGGCGGCGAAGGGGGCCGAGGAGACGCCGGTGCCCTTGAAGAGCCACAGCGCGCCGGCGGAGTCGCGGGCGATCAGGTCGGCCTTGCCGTCCCCGTTGTTGTCGCCGGTGGAGACCAGGGCGGTGTAGGCGTCCCAGCCGGTGCCCGCGCTGATGCGGGCGCCCAGGATCTGGTTGTCGGTGATGCCGCCGGTCCCCGGATAGATGTAGAGGGTGCCGGCGGTGGTCCTGGCCAGCAGGTCGTTCTTGCCGTCGCCGGTGTAGTCGCCGTAGCCCGCCAGGGCGTCCATGCCGTTCCAGCCGGCGGTTCCGGCCTGGACGCGGGCCGCGAGCCCGCCGTCGGTGCGGCCCGGGTAGAGCCACAGGGCGCCGGCCGTGTCCCGTGCGATGATCTCGGGCGCGGCGCTGCTGCCCATGTTGCCCGGGGTCATGATCAGGTTGTAGCCGTCCATGTTCGAGGCGACGGGCATGGTGGAGGTGCCCCGCTCGGCGGTGTAGTAGAGCTCACCGCCCAGACGGAAGAACAGGTCGTTCCTGGCGCCGTTCTCGGAGGTGTTGGCGCGTAGGATCGCGGTCGCTGCGGAGAAGCCGCCGCCGAGGTCGACGGCGGCCTCGAGGCCGCCGGTGCTCTTGGGCTCATAGGCGAGCAGGTGACCGTCGCTCGCCCTGCGTACGAACAGGGGCAGCATGGGCGCACCAGCCGCGGCGGACGCGGCGGGCGCGGTGAGCAAGGAGCCCAGCACGGTGAGCAGGACCAGCGCTGCCAGGGTTCTGGCACGGGCTAACGCCCGGTTTACGGGTTTGGACATTCGATGTGACCTCGTATGGCTAGGAGGGGTCGACCTCGCGGGTGGCGTACTCGCTCTGCCCGCGAGAATGTGTCCAAGATACACAGTAACGGAGCACATGCTCTGTTATTCTGGTGGGCGTGCCTCGCCCTCGGGTCCATGATCTGGATCACATGCTGGATGTCGTCGAGCGACTGGTGGTCGACGGCGGTCCGGAGGGCTTGACGGTGCGCGGGCTGGCGGCGGCCTCCGGGGTGTCGAACGGGGCGATCTACCACGCGTTCGGGTCGCTGCCGGTGCTGCTCGGGCGGCTGTGGCTGAGGGCGGCGGAAGAACTTCTGAATCTGCAGATCGAGCTCGTCGACGCGGCGCCGGGCGACGGCCATGAGGCGGCGGTCGAGGCGGTGGTGGCGGCGGCGAGCGCGCCCGCGGTGTTCGCCGACCGGCGGCCCATGGCGGCGCGGCTGCTGATGACGACGCGACGTGACCAGCTGCTCGGTCCCCAGGTTCCGGAGGAGCTGGCCGAGGCGATGTTCGCCCTGGACAAGCGGCTGATGATGTTGCTGTCCGGGCTGGCGCGGGCGCTGTGGGACCGAGCCGACAGGGCGGGCGTCGAGGTGATGACGCTGTGCGTGGTCGATATGCCGACGGCGATGTTCCGCCGGACGTTGACCGCGCCGTCCGCGGATGGCCTGCCCGAGATCGGCGCCGACAGTCGGGAACGACTGAAAGCCGCGGTTCGCGCCGCCCTAACCCTTCCGCCACCGCCCCCGCACGTCGGCTAGACGAGTTGTTCGGAACTTCCCCCGTTTGAAGCTGGGCCGCAGCAGCTGGACGCCGCGTGCCGCCAGGCCGGCCTCGTATGGCCCGCTTGACCAGCTCGGAGTCGCTGAGCAATCTGTCCTTGCGCGCAGCCAGACTTCGGAACTAACTGGTCTTGGTAGTTGACGGTGGGGTGGGCTATGGGAATGGTCGAGGGGCTCTGGAAGGCCAGGGAGATGCCGCTCCGTGACGGGCTGTACCGGCCGGACGACACTGGCTTGGAGTTGCATGTTGACGGTCCGGGGGCGTACCACCCGGATGCTGGGCAGCCGATTCCCTTCCGGTTCATGGCGGGCGTGCACACCATCTGGAGCATCAGCGTCCCGATCGCGATCATGGAGACGCTGGCCGGCTCCCGCCGCACCACGCCCTGGCTGGCTTCTGGACCGTGACCGTGATCTTCGCGCTCTACTCCGTGCTGGCCACCGCCGCCACTGCCGCCAACAAAGGCCTGCTCACCGGCCCGCTCCAATACATCGGGTCGGCCGTGGTGATCGCCGCGCTCGTCGTGCTCGGCCTGCGCCCGCGCCCCAGTGTCCCCATGGCCGAGGGGAAGGCGCCCAGCCCCTGGGCGGTGTTCGCCTTCGCCCTGGCGGCCGGCGCGATCTTCGTCCTCCTCTACGCGGTCGACCCCACCGGCCTGTCGCCATGGCCGGCGATCCCTCTTCCGGCGTGGGGCAGCGTGCTCATCTACCTGGCCCTGTTCGGCGCGCTGGTGGCCCGCTGGTCGCATCGCTTCGGCTGGTCGGACGCGCACCGGCTGGCGCTCGCGGCGGGGGCCATGCTCACGTACGCGTGGCACTCGTTCCCGTGGGAGCCGGTCACGACCGAGCCCGTGAGCCAGGTGGTCGACCTGACCAGCAACGCCATCTCGACGGTCGGCGCGATCGTCCTGCTGGTGATCGCGGCTCGCCGGGTCTCCCCCATGGCCAGCAGGAAGGGCGGCTGACTCAGTCGTCGCTCGGGAGCCTGGCCTCGCCGGCCGGCCGGCGTACCGCGATCTCGACGAGCTTGCCGACCCGCGCCGCGGGAACGGCGACGCCGGGTGTCTGGAGGGTCCAGCGGAGGAAGGCCTCGACGTTCATGGCGGGCGTCTCGCCGAGATAGGGGTGGATGTATACCGGCGTGTTCGGCTCGCTGCGCCAGCTGTCGGCAAGTGGGCCGATGTCCACCCCGTCATAACCGAGGACGTCCAGCAGCCGGATGGTCTCTGCCTTGGCCGCCGCGTCGTCGCCGGCGATGGGCAGGGCGCTGCGGTCCGGCGCTCCCGTGGGCCGGGCGAGGGAGAACAACTGGTGCGGGGTGATGGTGTTGAACACCTTGACCACCTGGGAGTCCGCGAGGTGGCGCTGGATCAGCGCGCTGGAGGTCAGTTCGCCCGCGTCCAGCTCGGCCAGGTGGCCGTCCCGCTCGGGGTAGTAGTTCGCCGTGTCCAGCACCGTCTTGCCGGCCAGCGCTTTGGCGGGGAGCCGCCCGTAGGCGTTCAGCGGGATGGCCGCCACCACCAGGTCCGCGGCGCGTGCCGCCTCTGCCGGTGTGGCCGCTCGGGCACCCCCGCCCAGGTCGGCGACCACATCGGCGAGGGTCTCGGGTCCTCGCGAATTGCTGAGGACAACCTTGAGGCCGGCCGCGATGGCCAGGCGGGCAACGGAAGAACCGATCATTCCGCTGCCGATGAGTCCGAGCGTTTGGGACACGACTTATCTCCATTCATTCGGGTGGATGCCGGGACAGGAGCTCGTGGGTGGCTCGCCTGACAGCGTGGAGCCGCCGCGACCGCCCGGCCAGGCCCGTGTCCTGCGTACTCACGGCGTGATCACCCGCCGCACGCCCAGACGTAGGGTTGTCGCGTGGACGACCGGATCGAGCTGAGCGAGTTCCTCAAGTCACGCCGTGCCCGTCTGCGCCCGGAGGACGTCGGGCTGCGCGACTACGGCCGAGCGCGCCGGGTCGCGGGTCTGAGGCGTGAGGAGCTGGCCCGGCTGGCGGGCGTGAGCATCGCCCACTACACGCGTCTGGAACAGGGCAAGGGCGACAGCGTCTCGGACGAGATCTTGGGCGCCATCGGCGCGGCGCTGCGCCTGGACACCGACGAACTGACCTACCTGCACCGGGTAGCGCGGCGTCCGCAGCCGTGCGCGGGTGCCGGAGACCCGTCGGAGGTGCCTCTTGGCTTTCGCCACCTGTTGGCGTCGTTCGTGACGACGCCGGCGCTGGTGATCGGACGGCACACCCAGATCTTCGGCTGGAACCAACTCGCCGTGGCGGTGTTCGGGGACTTCCCCGCGTTGGCCGAGAACCGCCGCACGCTCTCGCACCTGCTGTTCACCGAGCCCTCCGCGCGCGTGCTGCACCACGCCGGTTGGGAGCGGGCCGCGCGCGAGCACGTGGCGCATCTGCGCGTTCTGCTCGGGCGCCATCGCGGGGACGCCGGACTCGCGGCGCACATCGGCGACATGCGGGAACTGAGCGCGGACTTCGCGCGGATGTGGGCCGAGCATCCGGTCGCGCGGCTGCGGTCCCGGACGTACGTGCTGCACCACCCGGTCGTGGGCGAACTGACCCTGCACCGCGAGCTCATCACGCTGCCCGACGAACCGTCGTGCTGCGGGCTGGACCTGTACGCCGCCGAGCCGGGTTCGGCAGCTGAGCAGGCACTGAAAGAACTCGGGAGCCTGTAGGCCGCGTGCCCTGTCCCCTCCGGCGCCAAGCGCGTATAGTTCGTTAAGATTCTTCTTAACGATCGATGCTATATAGGCGGTAGATACGGTGACCGAGATCGCCCCGGACGAGGCCGAGTTCGTTGACCGGCTCGGGCTGTTCTTCGAGATGGTGGGCGGTCCTCGTACGATGGGACGGATCTACGGCTGGCTGATGATCTGTGATCCGCCGCAGCAGTCGCTGACCGAACTGGCGGCCGCGCTCGGGGTGAGCAAGCCGTCGATCAGCACCGTCATCCGGCCCATGCAGGAAGGCGGCCTGGTGGAGCGGCTGCCCTCATCGACCCGCGAGCACCGTTACCGGCTCACACCCGGCGGTTTCACCCGCGTGCTGCAGGTCCAGCTGGATCGTATGGGGGCCGGTGCGGAGGCGGCCGAGTTCGGGCTGTCGGTGATCGGGGAGGGCCGCCCGGAGCAACGGGACCGTCTCGAAGAGCTCCGCGACTTCTGCGAGTTCTCCGCCACCGAGGTACACGACGAATTCATGCGGCGGTGGGAGGACTACCGCGCGGCGAAAAGGAGAGGGCGATGACGGAGAAGATCGACTTCACCGGCGTGGAGCAGACGATGCTCGCCACCCTGTATCTCCGGGCCTGGGAAAGTCGTTCGAAGGATTCGATTCTCCGGGATCACATCGCGGCCGGGGTCGTGGATCGTATCGACTACGACTTCGGCAAATTAATGCTACGCGGTGGGGCGGGCAACCGGTTCATGCTGGCATTGCGCGCCAGGCAACTCGACGATTGGAGCGCCGATTTCCTCCGCCGGCATCCGGACGCCGTCGTGCTGCACCTGGGCTGCGGGCTGGACAGCCGGGCCTTCCGGCTCGACCTGCCGGTCGGCGTCCGCTGGTTCGACGTCGACCTACCCGATGTCATCGACCTGCGCCGCAAGCTCTATCCGGAGCCGGACGGGTATCGCACCATCGGTTCCTCGGTCACCGAAACGAGGTGGCTGGATGAGATTCCCACGGAGTATCCGGTGCTGGTCATCGCCGAAGGGCTGCTGATGTACCTCACCGAAAACGAGAACAAGCGGCTGCTCCAACAGTTAACCGACCGTTTCAGCAGCGGCGAATTACTGTTCGATGGATTCGCCCCATGGGTCGTTCGCCTGACACAACGGATGTCGAAGAGGCTGGCCCGCAAGGGATATCCGTCCTACTCGACGGCGATTCGGGACCGCCGGGAGATCGAGCGGTGGAATCCGCGATTCAGATATCTCGAGGACGTCCCCTTCCCCTCGCTCTACGCGAAGATTCCGGTGCGCGTTTACCGCCTCACGTACCGGCTCATGAACATGATCCCCGCGTCCAGAGACTTCTACCGGATGTTCCGCTTCGGTTTCTGACCGTGCCGGACACTGGACCCGATTGATCGTTTAACCTTTCCGGGTGACGGATACACCTGAGGGTCTCGCGTTGCCCACTGCCCTGGCCGAGGTGGCTGAGGTCGGCTTCGAGTGGGAGTGGGACGAGGAGACCGACGAGACCCGCGGCTGCGACTTCGAGCCATACGATCACTTCGAGGAGCCCGACCGGACGGCGTGGTGGTTTCGCCTGTGGACCGGCAACCAAGAGGTCGACGGCGGCGAGTTCCGCTTCTTCGGCACGACCGGGTCGGGTGATTACACCGGCTTCTGGCTGGTACGGCCCGATGCGGCGATCACTGAGCAGCCCGTTGTCCATATCGGTTCGGAGGGTGAGTCAGGTGTGATCGCCCGGGATCTCGGCGACCTCCTCTGGCTGTTCGCCGCCGGGCTGGGCCCCGCCGAGGCCTTCACGGACCCCGATTCCCCCACCGAGCCGAATGAGGCCTTCCATGTGATCGCCGAGCGACACGCACCCGGCCGTCGCCGCACCCCCACGCAGATCGTCGCTGCCGCACGAGCCGAGTTCCCGCAGTTCACGGATCTCATCGACGCGATGTGTCGCTGAGTGAGACTCACTCGGCCTTATCTCGCCGTCAAAGGGTCAGCAGCGACCCGTGCCGTGCTCTCCGCGTGGATGCCAGTCCTCCGGCCAGGCCGCTCACGGCGCAGACCAGCACCAGCCCGGCGTACTGCGGCAGGGAGTAGGCGAACCACGCCTCGCCGGTCGCGGCCTTTCCGAGCGCGGTGAGCGAGGCGGCGGCGATGCCCGTTCCGAGCAGCGTCCCGGCGCACGTCACGATCAGCGTCTCCCAGCACACCGCCCTGGCCAGTTGCCGACGCTTGATCCCCACGCTGCGCAGCAGCCGGATCTCCTCGGTCCGCTCGGCCATCGTCATGGCCGTCGCGTTGAGCACCGAGATCACGGTGTAGACCACCGCCGAGCCCACCAGCATCGGAGCCGCCCACGCCGACGCACCGGTACGGGTGACACCCGCCGCCGCGTCGGAGGTCGCCACGGCGAACAGGAAGGTGCACGCCAGCGCCACGGTCAGCATCACCGGGGACGCGGCCGACATCGCCCGGCGAGGCTGGGTGACCAGCGAGGACCTGACCAGCATCCCGGCTCCTGGATCGAGCCAGGCCACCACGCCCCCGAGCAGCCAGCCCATCCCGCGCAGCGCCCCCGGGCCCAGCGCGGACGCGCCCACGCAGAGCACCATGGTCGCCCCCAGCCCGGTGGGCACCGCGGCCTTCGCCTTGACCAGCGGCACCAGAAACAGCAGTACGGTGCCCCCGGCCAGCGCCACTCCTCCAGCCACCGCCCTGGGCCAGGGCAGCAGTCGCCGCTGCGCCGCGTTCTCCCGCAGCACCTCCAGCGGGCCCACACCCACTGCCTTGCGTACCGCGGACCGGGCCGCCAGCAGCGTCACCACCAGCCCGACGACCATCGCCAGGATGAACGGCCCCGTCGTGATCTCCACCGGGACGCCCTCGGGCGCCAATCCGGTCATCCGCATGAACGCCGCCATCAGCGTGGCGTACGGCACGGCCAGCGCGCAGCCCGCCGTGCTCGCCAGCACGGCCACCACCAGTGCCTCCGCCGTGACCAGCCGGCCCACCTGCCGCGGCGTCATGCCGATCGAGCGCAGCAGCGCCCAGGTCCTGCGCTGACTCAGCACGTGCAGGCTCAGCATGCCCGCGACCACGAAGATCGACACGAACCCCGACACCACGGCCGACAGCACCAGCAAGCCCATGACGCCGTTCAGATCGTCGCTTGCGCCCGCGCCGACGACCACCAGGCCGCTGCCACCCACCAGCATCACGGCCAGGAGTACCGCTGTGAACGAAGCGGCGAGGCCCATTCGATTGACCCGGACGTTGTTCCAGGCGAGGACGAGTGTCACCGGCGACCACTCAACCGCATGCCGATCTGGTCCGCCGAGGGCCTTTCCAGGACGTCGACGATCAGCCCATCGGTCAGGAACAGCACGCGGTCCGCCCGAGCCGCCGCCTCCGGATCATGGGTGACCATCACCACCGTCTGGCCGAATTCGTCGACCGCCTCCCGCAGCAGTGCCAGCACCTCGTGCCCGGTGCGGCGGTCCAGCGCGCCCGTCGGCTCGTCGGCGAACAGCACCTCCGGCCTGCCGAGCAGGGCGCGGGCGATCGCCACCCGCTGCTGCTGGCCACCGGACAACTGCGCCGGGCGATGCCCCTCCCGCCCGGCCAGGCCGACCCGGTGCAGCAACTCGCGCACGTGTGACGGGTCGGGCCGCCGCCTGGCCAGGCGGCGGGGCAGGATCACGTTCTGCCAGGCAGTCAGTGAGGGCACCAGGTTGAACGCCTGGAAAATGACGCCGATCCGGTCGCGGCGGAGCACCGCCAGCTCCTTCTCCGCCAGGCGGGTGATGTCCTGCCCGGCGATCAGGACCGCGCCCGAGTCCGGCCGGTCCAGCCCTGCCGCGCACTGCAGCAGTGTGCTCTTCCCCGACCCCGACGGGCCCATCACTGCGGTGAAACTGCCGCGGGGGAACCCGGCGCTGACCTGCCGCAGCGCGGCCACCTCGGCAGCACCTTTCCCATATGTCCTGGTAACTCCCTCAAGGAGAACCACGTGATCGCTCATGATCGGCAAGCCTGCCGCAACGTGTCGATCATCGCCCATCAGGTATCTCCCTGATCGGTCCCTGAGGCTCGCTGCACGCCTCCTGAGGGTGCGTCGTTTTGTCATGAACCGCTCAAGAACGTCGGAGCATGCCGCTAACTTTCTCCGGTATGCACCACGAATCGCCACTCAACGCGCTACCCGACGGACTGCCACCGGGCCGTCTGGTGACGCCCGAACGCGGCTCCGACAGCCCCGTCATGTGGGTCTCGGACCAACGGCTTCCTGACGCGGGACGACACTGGCGGCGACTCTTCGAACTTCGCGACAAGACCGGCCTCTACCCACTGCTGCTGGACGAGCTCCGAGACGACTCCGGACGACCGTGGCACGACGGCGAACTCAATGCCGCGCCGATCGGTGCCATCGACGCGCTGACCGCCGAGAACGTACTGGTCGGGTTCTGGACCGACGGCCCGCTCGGCCCTTGGCCCGGACTGGCGCCGCCGGGCGTGCCGGGCCGGGATCCTGACACGGCCGCCGCACTGCTCGCGGAGTCCCTCGGCGCGGCCCGCCCCTGGTTGCTCGGCCTGGTCCCAGCCACGCGCGGCGCGGACACGCTGACGCTGTGCGGATGGACCGGGCCGCTCAACCACACCAACGAAACAGAGAAGATCTCGGCCGTGGTCCGTTCGTGGGAAGAGCGGTTCGGGGCTCGTGTGGTGACCGTCGGTTACAGCACGCTTGAGCTGTCCGTGGCCGCACCACCGACCACGCTCGAGCACGCCCGCCAGGTGGCGGCCGAGCATGAGGCGTTCGCCCCGGACACCATCTGGCAGGGCTGCGGAGACTTCGAGGACTATGCCAAAGCACTGGTCGGCTCCGACGATTGGTCCTTCTGGTGGGACTGACATCTCGGCCAGTGGCCCTCAAGCTCCAGAGGCAAGCGACGGCGAAACAGGTGAACGGACCGGTCAGGAACCGAGCCGCGCCTAGCCTGACCGCTATGGGTATCACCATTCACCCGAGCTTCCTGCCGCACGACGACCCCGACCTCTTCGCGCTGAGCCTCGACAGGGCCAGGCCGGCTCACGACCGGCGACGGCAGTTCGCTGAGCCGACCGGAACGGTGAGACCATCGACCCGGCACTGACCGGACGTTCGAGACGACTCTCAGACTCTGGGGAGGAGACCAGCCCACATGCCCACCGGAGCGACCCCCGAGGCCAACCGGTCCTACCGCGCGGTGCTGCGCGACCGCCAGATGGCCGGGCTCCTGCTGGGCGACCTCCTGGCCAACGCCGGTACGGGCATGATCATCGTGGCCATGCCTGTCCAGACGCTGTCCATCCACGGCAGTGTGCCCAAGGCGATCGCCATCGGGCTGGTGGAGGCCGCGCCGTTCGTCCTGTCCACCATCCTCGCCCTGGCCATCGGACTGGGGCGGGTGAGGGTGCCGCCGCGAACCCTCCTGATCGCCGACTGTGTCCTACGGTCGCTGACCTTCGCCATCCTCGGCGTCTTGGCCGTCACCGAACAACTTTCGCTGCCCGTGCTGATCGTTGGTCTCCTCTTCGGCGCGACGTTCCGGATGGCCGGCTCAAGCAGCCGACGTCTGCTGGCGACGTCCATCGCGGGAGAGAGCGGGCGGTTCGCGGTCAACGGCTTACTCGGGCTGAATTCCACGTTCGCGCTCTACATCGTCGGCCCGGTGCTGGGCGGAGTGATCGTGGCGTCCACCGGGGCGGGCGTCGCGCTCTTCTTCGACGCGTGCGGTGCGCTGATCCTGCTGGCCGCCGTCCTGGTATCCGTTCCCCGAGCCACCAAAGATCGTGACGCGCCTGGTCGCCCAGGAGCCCGCGAATCGGGCTGGCGGATCCTGCGTCGCCGACCGGTCGCCGCGCGGCTGCTGGTGGTCGAGTTCTTCTTCAATTTCTGCTATATGCCGATCGAGGTGGCGCTTCCCCTGTACGTACGCGGGACGCTGGACGCCGACGCGTCCGCTCTGGGTCTCATGTGGGGTGCGCTGGGCATTGGCGCATTCGTCGGCGCCGCTCTCGTCAATCAGTTGCGCAACCTTCCGCAGCGTCATGTGCTGATCGCCATCATCGGCCTGTGGGCGATATGCCCGATCGCTCTGGCGTTCGTCGGCGATCTCACTCTCGCGCTGATCGTTTTCGGTCTGGGCGGCCTGGTGTGGGCGCCGTTCACGCCTGTCGCGTACAGCTTCCTGCAATCGGGGCTCGAGCCCGACGAACAACAGCAGGTCGTCACGCTCTGGACGACCGGCTCCACGGTGGCCGCCCCGCTCGGCCTGATCGTCGGCGGACCGCTGATCGAGCTGGCCGGGAGCACCGGAGGGCTGGCGTTGTCCGGTGGGCTGACACTGCTGCTGCTCCCGATCGCGGCACTGGCCGTGCTCAGACGCGCGCCCGGGTCGATCGCGCCTTCCACGCGCGATCGGGTGCGGTAAACGGACCTGTCACCAGCGACGGTACGAGATCTCGGGTTGTGTCATCTCCGGGTCGAGAGGTCAGACGCGGAGCAGGTCGGACGAGACCGTCCAGAGGCGCTTGGCGGCGGTGGGATCGAGCGCCCATTCCTTGACACCGTGGGGGTGCTGTGCGAGGTCGGCGTCGTCCGGCACGGTGTAGGCCTCCTGCGCGTCGTCGAGGTAGTGGCCTCCGGAGTGAGCGAACTCCGGGGCGACGGCCGCGACGATGCTGGTGGCGGCTCCCTGCTCGACCGTTTTGTAGGTGAAGACCCCGGCGGCCTCGGCCGCGTCGAGCGACGCCTTCTGTTGCGCGGTGAAGTTCCGCTGCAGTCCCGTTGCGACACCGCCGGGGTTCACCGTGTTGGCGATGATGCCGTCGGATGACCAGAGGCGGGTCGCCTCGACGGCGAACAGAGAGTTCGCCGTCTTCGATTGGGCGTAGGCGATCTGCGGATCGTAGCCGCGACGCTCGAAGTGGAGGTCGTCGAAGTCGATGCCGGAACGCATGTGCGCTGTCGAACTGACCGAGACGATACGTGCTCCGTCGCGGTCGGTCGCTCCCAGGGCCAGGGCGTCGTGAAGGCCGCAGGCCAGGGCGAAGTGGCCGAGATGGTTCGTCGCGAATTGCAGTTCCCAGCCCTCAGGCGTCCGTTCGAGGCCACCGGTGACCACGCCCGCGTTGTTGATCAGCAGGTGAAGCGGGCCGTTCCACGCGTCGACGAATCGAGTGACGGTGGTCCTGTCGGTGAGATCGAGCCGGACGACTCGGGGCCGGATCCCTCCGGTCGACTTCGCGATCGTCTCGGCGACAGCGTCACCCGCGGTCGTGTCTCGGACAGCGAGCGTCACTTCCGCTCCGGCAGAGGTCAGCACACGAGCCGTCTCGGTCCCGATTCCAGAGGAAGCTCCGGTCACGATCGCGCGGACGCCGGTGAGATCGACGCCCCGTAGCACCTCTGCGGCGGTGCTGGACGAGGTAAAGGGTGTGGAGATGAGTTTGGCGGTGGTCATGGTCGCGACTATACAGACTAGACAATGTTTGTATAGTTAGCGTCTCGCTCGTATGCTCGCTTCATGAGCAGTCCCGAGGTTGGTCACCCGCCGCCGTCGACAGTCGCCGACACCGACCGTCGGTCCATGGTTCTGGACTCCGCCATGGTCACGTTCGCGCGATTCGGTTACCGGAAGACCTCGATGGAGGAGGTGGCGCGGGCGGCGCGCATCTCCCGGCCCGGGCTCTATTTCCTGTTTTCCGCGAAGGAGACTCTGTTCCGTGCCGCGGTCGCCCAGGCCTTGGACCGCGACATCACAGCGGTCGAACACGTCCTGGCCGACACCGGCCGACCCCTTCTGGAGCGTCTCGTCGAAGCGTTCGATCAGTGGGCGGGTCGTTACATCGGCCCGCTGACGAGCGATGTCGCGGTGGTCATCGAGGACAATCCCGACCTCCTCGGAGAGATCATCGAGACCCCGCGGCGACGTTTCGAGGAACTGATCACAGACGCGATCGCCATGAAGTCGGGACGAGAGGCGGCTTCCCCTGTCGCGCAGACGATGATCAGCGCGTCGATCGGCCTCAAGCATCAGATCGCATCACGGGAGATCTACCTCGAACGACTGGAGGTAGCCATCGATCTCCTGCTGCGCTGAAGACGCTCGCCAAAGTCGTACGTGGAGGCGTTGTCGACCACGGCCCCGCCGCCTGCCGCGCGGATGGCGGGGAGCTAGCCGCCGAGTGGGCTCACCTCAGCACGTCGACCGATTTCGCGTAGCCGGCTACTGACGGCGGAGGGAGCCGAGGGCATCGGCGAGCAGGTCGATGCCCTCGACGATGGCCGGTTCGGTCAGGTTGCCGTACCCGAAGACCAGACCTTCCGGTCCGGCCTTCTCCACCCAGTAGGGCGCCAAACCGTAGACCCCGAGGCCGCGTTCCAGCGCCGCGTTCGTCACAGCGGCCTCGGTCAGATCGGGCGGCAGCCACGTCATCACATGGAGGCCCGCGGAGACTCCGATCGGCACGAGGTCCGGCACCCGCTCGGTCAGCCGGCCGACGAGCGTGTCCCGCAACCGCCGGTACCGCGGCCGCATCCGGCGCAGGTGCCGATCGAACTCACCTCGCGCGACGAAGTCCGCGAAGGTCAGCTGGTCGAACACCGGCGAGCCGCGATCGTCGAGCACCTTGGCCGTCGACATCGGCTCGACCAGACGGCTCGGCAGGATCAGCCAGCCGAGCCTGAGCCCGGGCGCCAGCGTCTTGCTCGCCGTACCGGCGTAGACCACGGACTCCGGCGCCAGGCCCTGGATGGCGCCGATCGGCTCGCGGTCGTAGCGGTACTCCGCGTCGTAGTCGTCCTCGATGACCAAGACATCGTGCTTCGTGGCCCACGCGACCAACCCGGCCCGCGTCCGCGCCGAAGCCACCGCACCGGTCGGGAACTGGTGCGCAGCGGTCACCAGGACGACGTCGGCTCCCGACCGCTCGAGCGCCTCCACCTCCAGCCCGGTCTCCAGCACCGGTACGCCGACCGTCTCCAGCCCCGCCTTCGTCGCGACGTCGCGAACCTCATTGTCGGACGGGTCCTCGACCGCCAGCCGGCGATACCCGGCGGCCGCCAGCACCTGCAGGAGCAGCCGCGAACCTTGGGCGAAGCCGTTGCAGATCAGCATGTTCTCCGGCCGCGCCGACGTACCGCGAACCCGGTTCAGGTAGTCGGCCAGAGCCTCACGGAGTTCGGCGGTGCCGCGCCCGTCCAGGTAGGCCAGGCTCCTGTTCGGCGTCTCGTTGAGCACCTTGCGGATCGACCGCAACCAAGCGGCGCGAGGGAACTGGGAGACGTCCGGCTTGCTGTACTTGAAATCGATCCGGGGCGGCTCACCGGTTGCCGCGGCGCTCTTCTGCTCCACCTGGATCCCGGCCGCCGCCGGCGCGACCTGCGTGTAACCGCCGGTCCGGCTGACCAGATACCCCTCGGCCACCAACTGCTGGTAGGCCTCGACGACCACTCCCCTGGACAGCCCGAGATCCGTCGCGAGGGCGCGCGTCGCCGGCATCACCGCGCCGGCCCGGAGCAGCCCCTGCCGGATCCGGTCCCGGATGCCGCTTTCCAACTGCTGGTGCAGCGGCACGGACAAGTCGCGCCGGAGCTCGACGAGCAGCTCACCGGTGCCCAAATTGGTCCTGGATCGGCTCACAGAACTGGACCTTATCGAAGTACCGCTTCGCTGTCAGGGTGGTGAGCACCACCACTTGCGACAGGAGTACGACGATGACCACCACCGCTCTCACCCTCGAACTGCTGCACCCGGGAGAGGCCGGGTACGAGGAGGCGCGAACGGTCTGGAACGCGATGATCGACCGGCACCCGGCCGTGATCGCCCGCTGTCACGGCACCGCGGACGTCGCGGCGGCGGTCCGCTTCGCCCAGGCCAGGGACCTGGAGATCGGGGTCCGCTGCGGCGGCCACAACATCGCCGGACTCGCCGTACCCGAGGGCGGGATGATGATCGATCTGACGCCGATGAACGAGGTCCGCGTCGACCCCGAGCGGCGGCTCGCCTGGATCCAAGGCGGCGCCCTGCTCGGCGAACTGGATCGCGCCGCGCAGGAGTACGGCCTGGCCACCACGGCCGGCAACGTGTCGCACACCGGCGTCGGCGGCCTCACCCTCGGCGGCGGGATGGGCTGGCTCGCCCGGCAGTTCGGGCTGGCCTGCGACAACGTGGCCTCGTACGAACTCGTGACCGCCGCCGGCGACATCGTGACAGCGAGTGCGACCGAGAACCCCGAGCTGTTCTGGGGGCTACGCGGTGGCGGCGGCAACTTCGGCATCGTCACTTCGTTCGAGTTCCGCTTGCACCAGGTCGGCACCCGCACCCTCGTCGCCGAGTTCACCTATGCCTGGGAAGATGCCTTCGCCGTACTGCGAGGTTGGCGCGACCTGAACGCCACCGCACCCCGCCAGGCCACCTTCACCGCGAGCCTCAGCGGCCAGGAGCTGACCATCGGCTTCGTCTGGGTCGGTGACCCGGACGAGGGCGCCGAGCTGATCGCGGCCTTCCGCGAGCTCGGCACGATAGTTGCCGAGAGCGTCGAGGAGCTGTCCTACCTGACCCTGCAGAGCCGCGAAGACAGCGTGCAAGGACATCGGTTCCGCCGCTACTGGAAAGGCCACTACTTCAAGTCTCTGCCCGACGAGGCGATCCGCGCCCTGCTCCGCAACCCCGGCATCGGCGCCAGCCTGCAGGCGTACGGCGGCGCGATCGCCGAGGTCGCGGATGACGACGCCGCCTTCAGCCACCGCGACACGCAGTTCGAGTTCGTCACCGCCACCCGCTGGGAGGACCCCGCCGACGACGCGGAGCGGATCGCCACGATCCGTGCGTACGCCGCCACCCTCGACCCGTACGCCGGCGGCGCCTACGTCAACACCCTTAACGGCGAGAGCGTCAGCCGCGCCTTCCCACCGGCCAAGCTGGCCCGGCTGACCGCGCTGAAGAACAGCTACGACCCGGCCAACGTCTTCCACCTCAACCAGAACATCCGGCCGACCGTCCAGGAGCCTTCTGAAGATGTTGCTGGTGTGACGGGTCGCAGGCCAGCCACCCGCTGAGGCCCTCCAACTGGGTAGCAACCCCGGAGAAGGCCCACCCTCAACCCCTTGATCACCGCGCTCCTGCCGCGCGTGGGCGTCATTCCTGTGGCCGCCGCCGGGCTACAGCACTGGCCGATGGTGCGGACACGGCCCCAGGCGTCCCCAGCAGCGGCAGCCATATCTCGTCCACGATCTCGACGATCGACTCCTCCGGCACCGCGCGCATCGTCATGAACATGTCGTGGCGCAACAGGTCCAGCGGCAGATTCACCACGCGGGACGAACGTGGCACGTCGGGCAGTTCGCCGCGCTCGACCGCACGGGCGACGATCATCTCGAAGGCGGTCACCTGGCCCGGCGGGAGAAGGGTGTCGCGCAGCTCACTGAGGCTGGTGCCGGTGTCGCGGAAGTAGCCGGCCAGCTGCACGCTCATCAACGTGATCATGCCTGCTCGGTCGGCGTCGGCGTTGCGCAGGAAGCCGATCGCGTCGTCGCGGAGGTTGCCGGTGTCGGGCACCGCGATCAGCTGCCAGAACTTGGTGAGGGTGGCCAGCAGCAGGTCCTCGCGCTGTGGCCAGCGCCGGTAGAGGACGGGACGACTCGTGCCGGCGCGGGCGGCGACGGTCTCGTAGGTGAAGCCGTGATATCCGTGCTCGACCAGCACGTCCCACGCGGCGTCGAGGATCGCGTCCTCGAGTTCGGCGCCGCGCCGACGGGATCCGCCGGCGCCACGGGCCGCGCCGCCGCCAGCACGACGTCCCGCCGCCTGTGCCCCGACCGCCCCGATCGCCTCGCGCTCCTCCGCGCTCCGCCCGCGCTTGAGATTCACTTGCGTATCTTATCGCGGTCACTTACGGTGTCCCCGGTTAGATACAGTCGCGTACCTTAAGGCGGATATCAGTGACGTTCGACGTCATCATCGTCGGCGGTGGACCCGCCGGCCTGTTTCTGGCCTGCGAGCTCCGCCTCGCGGGAGTCCAGCCTTTGGTGCTGGAACGACGGCCGGAACCAGACCTGTCAGACAAGGCACACGGCCTCGTCGGTCAGGTCGTAAGGCTGATGGACAACCGTGGCCTCTTCGAGCGCTGCGGGGGCCGAGGAGTGCCGGAGCCCGCGCCTGGGTTCTTCTTCGCCGGGATGCCGCTGCCGCTGCACACGCTCGGTAAGGAGAACCCGATGTACCTCCTGCCGATCAACCAGCGTGATCTTGAACGGGTGCTCAACGAGCGTGCGGCCGAACTCGGCGCGGAGGTCCGGCGAGGGTGGGACGTGCTGTCCTTCAGCCAGACCGATGACCGGGTCGACGTCGTGGCACGCGGTTCGGACGGCACCGAGACGACCTTCACGGCCCGATACCTCGTCGGCTGCGACGGCGGCGGCAGCCTGATCCGGAAGCTGTCAGGAATCGGCTTCCTCGGCACCACCGACCACGTTGTCGACCGGACAGCCCTCATCGGGCCGAGCGACCACTTCCGTTTCGTGCCGGGTGGACGTGTCGTGATCGACGGCCTCGGCGAGATCCCGGCGATGTTCCACCGTACCGACCGGGGCGTTCTCAACCTCCTGCCGCACGACCCGGAGCGGCCGCTGGTCAACACGGCCGAATGGGAACGGCACCCGGCAGGCGACTTCCCGGGGCCGGGTGCGCCGATGACCCTGGCCGAGATGGAGGACAGCATCGAACGGGTCATCGGAGTCCGCCTGCCCCTGACTCCGCCGCCCGAGGGCGCGCCCACCTTGCTTCGCCGCGTGTGCCATCGAAACTCCCGGCAAGCCGACCGCTACCGCGACGGCCGCGTCTTCATCGCTGGCGACGCCGCACACGTCAGCCACGGGCCGACCCTGAACGCGGCGCTGCAAGACGCGGCCAACCTGGCCTGGAAACTCGCCGCGGCAGTACAGGGCTGGGCTTCGGAAGGCCTCCTGGACAGCTACGAAACCGAACGCCACGCGACCGGCGAGCGCGTGCTCATGCATACCCAGGCCGCGTCCGCCCTGCTGGCGCCCGGAGGCGACGTCACCGCACTACGCCGGCTCTTCGCGGAACTCCTCGACCGCACCGAGAACCTGCGCATGGTCGCGGCCACGACGGCGGGCGCCGATGTCCGTTACGACATGGGCGAAGAACACCCCGCCGCGCCCACCGGCTGGTTCGTACCACCCCTTGACCTGACCACTGACGACGGACGCGCGCGGCGCCTCGCCGAGCTCCTGCGCGACGCCCGTCCCCTGCTTCTCGACCTCACCGGCGCAAACGACCTCGCCACCACCGCGGAGCCCTGGTACGACCGAGTGCGCCGCGTGACCGCGACCGCCGACGACGCCCCAGCACCCGCGCTGCTCATCCGTCCCGACGGCTACGTCGCTTGGGCGGGCGCGGATCCCGACAGCCTGAAAGTGGCCCTCACCCGCTGGTTCAGCCCAGTGCTTCGGCAAGGACGTCGCCGTGTTCACCAACGAACCAAGCCACCGAATGTGATCCAACCCGGCGGGCTTGAACTGGTGAAATACCGCTCGCCAAGAACGTCGATCTGGCCAAGGCAGAACACGGCACAGCCGTGTTCTGCCTTGGCGGAGAGCGTCGCACCGACGCTTTGACCTACTGGACCGACCACACCAGGACGAAGGAGAAATCCAGTTTCGTCCTGCGGTTCAGCGGGATATCGATCTTGACCCGGCGAGCGATCTCATTACGGCTGATGCCCAGTCCATGGGCGATGAGCCGTCCGGGACGGACCGGCACGGGATCGTCGAAGGTGACCGTGATCTGAACGGGCCACGGATCCTCGGGAACGGGAGGTGCGTGGAGTTCCCAGCACCCGTCCCAATCGAGGGCGAACCGGTTGCGTCGGGCGATCAACGGGTCGAGAAGGGTATCGGCGGCGAGGGACGGCGAGTTGTCCGAGTAATCGGCCAGAAGGTCGGCGGGCAGTGAACGGACCGGGACGCGATCGTGGACGGTGAGCTTGCTGGTCCGGTCACAGGAAACGCAGTTGACCAGGAGCCAGACGTCGAGAAGTTTGCCGTTGGCGTTGACGCGGAACTTGCCGTTGCCGATGGTGGCGCGGCCGGAAGGGCAGGCCACGCACCGGAGGGCGAGCAGCGGCAGGCGGGTGCGTCGTACGGCCCAGGGCAGCACGATATGAGGATGTGAAGACATGATCTCTCTGAAGACCTGACGAAGAGCACGGAAAACAGAGCCGACGGCGTCCGTCGGCGACCGATGCGCAGGAAAGTGTCAGGTCTAAAGAGCAGGCGGCGTCATGCGCGCGAAGTCCTCACGTAGGGGTGGGGGCCCAATCTAGTCGAGGCCGCAGATGGTGGCGATCTGGGGTCTCAGTGTGGCGAAGGGCAATGGTCGTACGGCCTGCTGCATGAGGGTGCCCAGCAGATAGGAGAACAACGCGTGGGCTCGCGCGGGCGCGTCGTGCCGTTCCCCGTTCCGCGCCTCATGAGGACCCGTCCCCGCTACTCCTGCGCGCTCGCGCCGGCCGCCGGCGTCGTCGACACGGCCAGGCTCGCCGAACAGCTCGGTTACCGGCGCGTCTGGCTGTTCGACTCACCGGCGCTGCACGGCGACGTTTGGGTGGCGCTGGCGCGCATCGCGTCCGGGACCGACCGGATCGGACTCGCCACCGGGGTCGCCGTCCCGGGCCTGCGCCATCCGATGGTGACCGCCTCGGCCATCGGCTCGGTCCACGAGCTGGCGCCCGGCCGGCTCGTCGCCGCCGTCGGGACCGGCTACACCGCGCGGCACGCTCTTGGGCACCAGCCCGTCTCCTGGGCCGACACCGTCCGCTATATCCGCCAGGTGCGGGCACTTCTCGACGGCGAGGTCGTCGAGGTCGACGGCCGGCCCTGCCAGATGACGCACCTGCCCGGCTTCGCACCCGCACGTCCGATCGACGTGCCCCTGTGGGTGGCCGCCTCCGGGCCGAAGGGTTTCGCCGCGGCCCGGGAGCTCGCCGCGCCCGGCGTCGTGATGACCAGCGTCCCGGTGGACGGCGATCACGGATGGGAACGGTGCGCGGTACTGAGGTTCGGCACCGTCCTGCGCCCGGGCGAGGACCACACCACCCCGCACGTCATCGAGGCCGCCGGTCCCGGTTATGCCAGCATTGTGCACGCCGTGTGGCAGAAAGCGGGCATCGCGGTCGATGCCATGCCAGGCGGAAAGGCATGGCGGACCTCGCTCGAAGCCGAACGCCCTGAGCGCGAACGGCATCTCGTCGCCCACCAAGGCCATATCTCCCGGCTGACCGAACGTGATCGCGGCGTCGTGACCGCTGCCGGGCCGGCGATCCTGGAGCCGGGCTGGACCGGTGATGCCGCCTCGATCGCCGCCCGGTTCGACGAAGCAGGTGCCGCCGGGGTCACCGAGGTCGTGTACGTCCCGGCCGGACGCGATATCCCCGGCGAACTGCGGGCGTTCGCCCAGGCCGCCCGCTCGTGACCCCGCCATTGCCGAGAAAAGCGTCCACCGACTCGCCTGCAAAGCGGCGCGCACTTTACTGAATGGCTTAATGCGCCTCCATGCCCTGCCGCATGGTCATTATTGTCCGAAGGCCCCACACGATCGCCATAAATTCGCCATAATTTCGCTACACAGCCCCTTCGCCTGCATGAACACATAAATAAATCGCAGCAGAGGCATGGCTCCACTGGCGATTTAACACCGGCCCGTGAAATTGTCAATCTCTTGTCAAAGCGATTTATCCATGCTTATCCTCCAGGTGATCAAATCTCTTTCTCAGTTTTCCTGGAGGCACCACTTGCGCCGATTAGCGCTCCCCGTCGCCGTCACGGCGATGCTTATCCCCTTCCTCGCCCCCGAGGTCTCCGCCGCCACGCAGACCTCGACGGCCTCCGCCGCCCTGCTCGCCGACCCGCCGCCGGCCGACGTTCAGGAGATCGGCCCCGGCCAGTACTCCGCCGACAACCAGACCTTCAAGCTCACCGAGCTGGACGTGTCCGCGGGCGCGATCAGCCGCAGGCACGGTGTGGCGCTGGCCGGTGGCGACCTGGCTCGGCCGCAGTCGGCCCCGGCGACCCGCCCCGAACTGGGCGTCTTCGGGCCGAGCTGGCAGGCCGAGTTCGCCGGCGGTCAGATCAACCGGAAGCTCGAGAACCAGAACGGCACCCTTGTCGTCACGGAACTCGACGACGGGACGTCGACCAGCTACCCCCTCAAGAGCAGCGTCTCCACCCCTGACGGCGGCGGCATCCAGATCTACCAGGCCGCCAACGGATCCAAGATCACCGAAACCACCAAGTGGGACGCGGTCGTCGGTGCGATGCGCACCACGACGATCGAGACGCTCGTGTCGGACGTGGGCGCCCAGGAGGCGGGCGACGACGGCTTCACCAACGCCGACGGCACCCCCGTCAGCGCCACCGACCTCCAGCCCACCTACACCTGGGCCCGGCCGGCCGGTGCGCCGAGCGCCGACCCCTGGCGGGTGACCGACGTGGGCAACACCGCCTTCGGCAAGTCCACGATCACCTACGACACCCAGGGTCGCGTCAGCACCGTCAAGGAGCCGGCCGGCGTGTCAGACCCCGCGTCCGTCACCAAGTTCACCTACGCCACGGCCACCACGGCCACCAGCACCTCCAACGGCGACTTCGCGGGCCGGCTCAAGGAGGTCTCGGTCACCTACGGGACCGAGACACCGCAGACCGAGGCGAGCTACTCCTACGACCCGAACGGTCTGCTGCGCACCGTCACCGACCCCAGCGTCGGCGCCGTTCAGGGCACCTACTCCTACGACCCGGTGGGACGCCTGTCGTCGATCGACTCCGTCACCAACGGCGGCTGGCAGCTCTCCTTCCCGGCGGGCGTCGCGGCTCCCCAGGTGACCGCCACCGGCACCGACATGCCGGCCAACGGCGGGACCACCACGGGCGCGGCCGGGCTCGACGACCCCAACGCCACCGAGCCGCCGGCCGGCGACTTCCTGCCGGACGGCGTGGATCCCCCGCAGTCCTACCCGGCGAAGTGCAGCACGGCCGCGACCTGGATGTGGTACACGAAGTCGGGCTGCTCGGCCTGGGCATGGCACGGCGGCAAGTGGCGCAAGCCCGACTGGAAGCGCACCGCCAGCGGCTTCAAGGTCAGGGGCATCTACTACGACCACTGCACGAGCTCTCCGGACAAGCCACACAACTTCGACTTCCGGCCGGCCTGTGACTCCCACGACTACGGGTACGGCCTGATAGCCAACAAGAGGAAGCATTACCGCTACTACCTCTCCAACGCCCATTCAAAGGCTGACGTGGACAACCGGTTCTACGTCACCATGCGCGACAAGGTGTGCGGTGGCTACTTCATCCTGGTGCGGCCCGACTGCCGGGCATGGGCCTGGGTGTACTACAAGTTCGTCAAGAGGTACGGCAATCCCTGATAACCGCCCGAGCTCGACGTGACACCTGAGCTCTGACCTTTTCGGGGGACTTTCCCTCCGCCGGATGGCGGCCTCGGCCGCCATCCGGCCACCCCTTATGCCGGCGTCGTCTCCCTGCACCTCCTTCATGTAAGGCGCGGTACGTCATGAAATTGCGAGTCTTATCCTGTGTCATCGCGGCGCTGGCGGCCACGGCGCTCGCGACCGGGCCGGCCAACGCGGCAGAGGCCCCGCCCACGACTCCCGCAGCGTCCGCTTCGGCCACACAGCAGACCACTTCGACCGCTCAGCAGGGCACTTCGGCGGCTCCCTATGTCGAACCCCAGCTCAGCGCGCGGGTGGCGGCCGCGGGCAAGATACGAGTGAACGTCGTCAGCAAGACCCGCGCCGACCTGCCGGACGCGGCCTCCAGCGGCCAGGTCGTTCAGCAACTGTCCCGCTTCCCCGTGGTCACCCTGCACGTCGACCAGGCCGGGCTGGACCGGCTGGCCAAGCTGCCCAGTGTGGTGAGCGTGACCGAGGACAAGCCGGTGCGGCCGGTGCTGGCCGAGAGCGTCCCGCTGATCGGCGCCGACAAGACCAGGGCCGCGGGCAAGACGGGCGCCGGAGCCGTGGTGGCCGTGCTGGACACCGGCGTCGCGGTCAACCACCCCTTCCTCAAAGACCGGGTGCTGGAAGAGGCCTGCTTCTCCCCCATCGACGCCGACTACTCCTCCACCAGCCTGTGTCCCGACGGCACCGCCGAGCAGGAAGGGCCTGGCGCCGCCGACGCCGACCAGGGCCCCTGCGCCGACGCCGCGCTGGACTGCGACCACGGCACCCACGTGGCCGGCATCGCGGTCGGCAACGGCCAGGGTGTGACCGGCGCCCCGCCGGCCGGAGTCGCGCCCGGCGCCGAGCTCGTCGCCATCCAGGTGTTCAGCAAGTTCACCTCCGAAGACCTCTGTGGGGCGGGCGCCGCCCCGTGCGTGCTCAGCTTCACCAGCGCTCAGCTCGCCGGCCTGGAGAAAGTGCTGGAACTGAAGGACGAGGGAGTGCCGCTGGTGGCCGCCAACCTCAGCCTGGGCGGTGGCCAGTACACCGCCGCCTGCGACGGCGACCCGCGCAAGGCGATCATCGACAGCCTGCGCACCGCCGGTGTGGCCACCGTGGTCGCGGCCGGCAACGACGGCTTCGGCACCGCCGTGGCCGCCCCGGCCTGCGTGTCCTCGGCGATCACCGTCGGCGCCACCACCGACCAGGACGGCGTGGCCGCCTTCAGCAACCGCGGCGCGCTGCTGGACCTCTTCGCCCCCGGTGTGTCGATCATCTCCTCGGTGCCCGGCAACAAGTGGGCCTCCTTGAACGGCACCTCGATGGCCGCCCCGCACGTCACCGGCGCCCTGGCCGTGCTGCGCCAGGCGATGCCCGACGCCCCGCTGGCCCAGCTCGAAACGGCCTTGAAGACCACCGGCAAGGCCATCGCCTACAACGGCGTGACCACCCCCCGCATCCAGGTCGACGCCGCCGTGCTCGGAAAGACTCCTGACGCCGGAGCCTGGCCCGTTCCGTACTACGAGAACATGAAGGACACCGCGATCCCCGACCACGGCACCGTGACGTCCTCCATCTCGGTCACCGGCCTGCTCGGCACCGCGCCCGCCACCACTGAGGTGTACGTCGACATCCACCACACCTGGCGTGGCGAGCTGAAGATCGACCTGCTCGCCCCGGACGGCAAGGTCTACCCGCTGCAGGCCAACGACCCCAACGACAGCGCCGACATCCTGCACGAGACCTACCAGGTCAACGCCAGCGCGTCGCCGGCCAGCGGCACCTGGAAACTGCGCGTGCAGGACGTCGAATACCTCGACACCGGCTTCATCGACGGCTGGTCGATCCGGCTGCCCTGCTTCGGCAACTGGGACGACACCGCCATCCCCGATCCCGGCGTCGCCGAATCCAGCATCGTCCTGGCCTGGATCAACGGCAACGCTCCCACCCGCTCCCGGGTCCACGTCGAGATCGACCACACCTGGCGCGGTGACCTGAAGCTCGACCTGGTCGCGCCGGACGGCAAGGTGTACCCGTTGCGCGCCGCCGATGCCAAGGACGGCACCGACAACATCGATGAGAGTTACTGGGTGAACGCCAGTGCCTCAGCGGCCAACGGCACCTGGAAACTCCGGGCGGAGGATTTAGCCAAGGGTGACAAGGGCTTCATCAACGGATGGACCCTGACCCTGTAGCGGCACTCGCGAAACGGGGTCCGGCCAGGAACGCGGACGCGCTCCTGGCCGACCTCACTCTGCCGCGGTTAGTCGTTGAGGAACAGCTCGATGACCGGTACGACGACGTCGGGACGCTGGACCGGCAGGTCGAGGGTCAGGGTGTCGGGGGTCAGGGCGCCGATCGCCGTGTTCTGGGCCGTCTGGCTGGGGTCGATCACGCGCGTACGGATCTCCGAGGCGTCGTGCAGGAACTGGGCGTACTTCACGCGCCCGCCCAGCCCTGGCAGGTGCAGGTGGCGGAACGGCCAGCCGAACACGTGCAGATAGAGCCGGTTACCGCGCTGGGTGTAGCGGCAGTCGGGAGGCGCGGTGAAGCCGCTGGGGCCGGCGCCGTAGATGGAGCGGGAGTTCAGCCGCATCCAGTCGCCGATGTCGGCGAGGCTCTGGCGGGCGCGCGGGTCGATCTGGCCGCGTCCGTCCGGGCCGACGTTGAGCAGCAGGTTGCCGCCCTTGGCGACGCTGTCGATCAGCATGCGTACGAGCAGGTCAGGGGTCTTGTAGTCGAGGTTGTCCCGGTCGTATCCCCAGCTGCCGTTGAGGGTCTGGCAGGCCTCCCACGGCACCTCCTGGCCGTCGATGGTCATCGGGGCGGCGGGCTGGTACTGCTCGGGGGTGACGAAGTCGCCGGGGATGCCGAGCCGGTCGTTGACGATGATCCCCGGCTGGAGCTCGCGCACCATGTCCATCAACTCGGGTGAGCGCCAGTCGTCGGCGCCCTTGCCGCCCCAGTAGCCCGTTCGGCCGGCGTAGGAGAAGTCGAAGAACAGGTAGTCGATCTGGCCGTAGTCGGTGAGCAGCTCGCGTACCTGGGCGTGCAGGTAGTCGGCGTACTTGGAGATGTCGCGGCCCTTGGCGGCGGCCTTGAACTCCTCGTCCTCGCGCTGCGGGTGCAGGGAGTCGACGGGGAACTCGGGGTGGTGCCAGTCGATCAGCGAGTGGTAGAAGCCGACCTTCAGCCCTTCGGCGCGTAGGGCCTCCACATACGGCGCGATCAGGTCCTTGCCCCAGGGGGTGCGCGTCACCTTGTAGTCGGTCTGCGCGGAGTCCCACAGGCAGAAGCCGTCGTGGTGCTTGGTGGTGAGAACGACGTAGCGCATGCCGGCTTGCTTGGCCAGCCGTGCCCACTCCGCGGGGTCGTACAGGTCGGGGTCGAAGTGGTCGAAGTAGCGCTGGTAGTGCTCGTCGGTCATCTGCTCGCGGTTCTTCACCCACTCGTGGCGGGCGGCCAGGGAGTACAGCCCCCAGTGCACGAACATGCCGAAGCGGGATTCGGAGAACCAGGCGTGGTCCACTACGTTCCTTTCAAAAAGGGGTTTCATCGGCCGCCGAGACCGCTCGTGGCGATCCCGCGTATGAGATGTTTCTGCAGGAGGATCAGGATCGCCGCGGTCGGCGCCATGGAGATCACCGAGGCCGCCATGATCAGGTTCCACTGGGTGCCCTGCTGGCCGACGAAGAGCGACAGGCCCAGCGGGACGGTGGCCTTCTCATCCACGGTGTTGATGATGATCAGCGGCCACATGAAGCTGTTCCAGTAATTGATGAACGTGAAGACCGCCAGCACCGCGAGCGCGGGTCTGATCAGCGGCAGCATGATGCTGGTGAAGATGCGCACCGATCCCGCGCCGTCGATGCGGGCGCCCTCGGAGATCTCTTCGGGAACGGTCAGGAAGAACTGGCGCAGCATGAACGTCCCGAAGGCGGTGAAGGCCCAGGGGAAGATCAGCGCCTGGAAGGAGTCCACCCAGCCGAACCATTTCATCAGCATGAACATCGGCACGACCAGCACTTCCTGGGGGATCATCAGCGTGGCCAGGAAGACCAGGAAGAAGCCGTCGCGACCGCGCCAGCGCAGCCGTGAGAAGGCGTACGCCGACATGGCCGACGCCACGAGCACCACGACCGTGCCGCAGATGGCGACGGCGAGCCCGTTGAGGACGAACTTCCCGAACGGCAGGAACTCGAATGTCTCCTTGTAGTTCTCCCACCGGATCAGCGAGCCGAACAGGCTCGGTGGCGACTGGAACACCTCGTCGGCGGGCTTGAGCGAGGTGGCCAGCATGTAGACCAGCGGCGTCAGGAACGCGGCGGCCACCAGGTAGAGCGCGACGTGTGAGATGACCAGCCTGACGCGGCGTACGGCGTGATCAGACATCGTAGGTCACCCATCTGCGCTGGCCGACGAACTGCACCGCGGTCACGCCCAGGATCAGCACGAACAGGATCCAGGCTCCGGCGGACGCGAGTCCGTACTGGTAGATCGAGAACCCCTTGTCGAAGACGAACATCATGAGGGTCTCGGTGTCCATGCCCGGCCCTCCGCCGGTCATCAGGAACGGCTGGGTGAAGACCTGGAAGGAGGTGATGAGCGTCATGGTCGAGGCGAAGAACAGCGCCGGGGAGATCATCGGCAGCATGATGCGGAAGAACTGCCGCCACGGTCCCGCCCCGTCGATCTGCGCCGCCTCCAGCAGGTGTCGCGGGATGGCGTCCAGCGCGGCCGCGAAGACCAGCATGTTGTAGCCGAACCCCTGCCACACGCTCATCGCGACGACGGCGAACATGGCCCAGCCCGGCTCACCGAGGAAGTTCGGCGCGTGCGTGCCGGTGGCGGCGTACAGCGAGCCGTCGATCAGCCCGTTCGGCTGGTAGATCATCCGCCAGACGATCGCGTTGGCCACCATCGGCGTGACCACGGGCAGGAAGAACACCACCCGCAGCGCCTTGCGGCCCTTGATGCGCGGGCCCATCCACACCGCCAGCCCCACCGACACGATGAGGTTGAGCGGCAAATAGAGCACCACGAACAGCAATGTGTTCAACAGCGCCCGCCGGAAGACGGGGTCGGTGAACAGCGTGGTGAAGTTCTCCAGTCCGGTGAAGGTTCGCTCGCCCACCGCGGGCCACTGGAAGAAGGCCATCACCAGAGACAGCACGATCGGGAAGAGGGTGAACACCGTCAACCCGATCATGCTGGGCGCCGCGAAGAAGGCCGCGGCCCTTCCGTCGCGGCGCAGACGGGGGCGCCGTCTGCCCGCGACCGCCGCGGGGCGGGCTATGGCGTCGTCGGACACTTCGCTCCTTAGGCCGGTGACTGCTGCTGCACCTGGTCGAGTGCGTCCGCCGCCGTGGACTGGCCGTTGAAGGCCTGGATGCCGTACTGGGCCAGCAGCTTCTCCACCGGGTCCCAGTTCTTGGTCGTCCGGAACGGCTTCGCGGAGGCGTTGGCGGCGTCGAGGACCGGCTTGGAGCCCTCGAAAGCGTTCTCGTACCACTTGTTCTGTACGGACTTGCGCGCCGGGTAGGCGCGCCCGACCGCGCCGAGCTGCCCGAGCACCTCGGCGCTGGTCATCGTGCTGACCGCCTTGAACGCCTCGTCGGGGTACGGGCAGGACTGGGAGATGCCGAAGCCGGACCCGGCCGTGTAACTCTTGGTCCCGTCTGGACCGGCGGGGATGGTGGCCAGGCCGACACCGAACTTGGCCTTCGCCTTGAGCTCCAGAACGGACCAGGGGCCGTTCACCGACATCGCCGCGTTGCCGTTGAGGAACTGGGTCTCGGTGAAGTTGTTGTCCACGCCGGGTATCTTGGGCGAGACTCCCTGCTTGGCGGTCAGGTCCGCGTACCACTGGAAGCCGGTCTTCATCTGCTCAGTGGTGAGGGTGAGCTTGCCGGACTCGTCCATCGGCTCCGCGTTGCCGGTCTTGGCGAGGATCATCGAGAACATCCCCAGGGCCGAGGGGTAGCCCACGAAGCCGTACTTGCCGCCGGTGGTCAGCTTCTTGGCCGCCGCCTCGAAGTCGGCCACGCTCCAGCCGACCTTCGGCTCCGGCACACCGGCCGCCTTGAACATGTCCTTGTTGTAGGTGATGATCAGCGAGCCGACATCGTAGGGCAGCGCGTACTGCTTGCCGCCCGAGGCCAGCCCGGCCATGATCGAAGTGTCGAAGTCGGCGGTGTCCAGGCCGTTCTTCTTGATCAGGTCGTCCAAGGGACGCATGCCGCTGACGTAGCCGCCCGTGCGCAGGCTCTGCATCGAGACGACGCACGGAGCGCTGCCACCGGCGAGGCGGGTGCCGAGCTTGGTGAAGTAGTCCTTGAAGGGCGAGGTCTCGAGCGTGATCTTGATGTTCGGGTACTTCTGGGTGACCTGGTCGGCCACTTTCTGCCAGGCGTTTCGGTCCTCGGTTCCGGACGCCCACATCCCCCAGGTGAGCGTGACCGCACCGTTGCTCGCCTTGTTGCCTCCCGCCGATTCCTGGCCGCCGCCTCCACAACCGGCCGTTAGTCCCCCCGCGATGACCACCGCTGTTGCGACCGCCAGCGATCTCCGACCGCTATACATCTGCCTGCCCATCGCAGCTCCACTCAATAAGCTCGGGGCCGAGTTAATTGATCCGAAACTAGGGCGTAGCAATCCGTAATGTCAATGAGCTCGTGATAGGAAATATCCGATGACTGCTCGCCGAACAGCCGGTCGTGGCGATCTGACCCGCGTCGAGATCCTGGCGCTTCTCGGCACTGCGGGCGCCCTGGACCGCCGTCAGATCGCGGCCCGGCTCAAGCTCGGCGACGCGACCGTTCACGAACACACGAGACGCCTTCTGGCCTGCGGTTATCTGCGGACTCTCAGTCCACAGGCCGGGGTGGTGGGCCGGCCGCGCATTCCCCTTCAGGTCGTGCCTGAGGCCGCCGCGACCATCGGCGTGCGCGTCGCGACCGACCACCTCGTCACGGTGGTCGCGGGTCTGGATGGACGACTGCTCACATCCGATGTATCGTCCTTCGACTGTCACGCAGACCCGCTCACCCAGCTACTCACTGTCATCGACCGGCGATTGGCCGACCCTGTCCTGGGCCCCAGGCTCAAGGCCGTGGGCGTGGCCGTACCGGCTTCCGTTGATGCGGGCTATATCCGGTTCTGTCCCCGCTTTGGGTGGAGCAACCTTCCCCTCGGCGAACGGCTGCGCGCCGAGCTGCCGATCCCGGTGCTCGTCGACAACGACCTGACGGCCAGCACCACCGCCGAGCTCCTGTATCGGGCGGGACTTGAGCACGACGACTTCCTGGTGCTCGGTATTGGCGACGGGGTGGGGGTCGGCGCGGTTCTGCGGCGGCGGGTGCACCGCGGTCCGGGCGGGCTGTCCGGCGAGTTCGGCCACACGCCGGTCGCCGCCACCGGCCCGCGCTGCGCCTGCGGCGCGCGGGGCTGCCTGGAGACCTTCACCAGCGACGACGGGATCCTGCGCGCCGCCCGTCGCGAGGGCCTGGCCGAGGCGTCCACCACCATCGAGGAGCTCCGCTCGCGGTGGGTCGCCGGTGAGCGGTCGCTGGCCCGGGTGCTCGCCAAGGTCGGCGCCATGCTCGGGCGGGCCGTCGCCGGCGTCGTCAACCTGCTCGGCACGCCCACCATCGCGATCATCGGCGAGAACCACGTTCTCTGGCCGGGCCTGGAGCCCGGGTTCTCCGTGGTGATGCGGACCAGTCAGGTCACCGCGGCCCACCGCGTCCAGGTGATCGTCCGTCCGTGGAGTGACGCCCAGCATGCGCTCGGCGCCGCCGGTCTGGCGCTCGCCGCTCCGGAAACGCTCTTCATCTGACGAGCTTGCGTCATCGCTATTCAGCGTTTCTATGTACTAGTAGTCAGCATTGCTGGGTAGTTGAAGAGGTGTTCCATGGGCAAGCAGGCGACGGAGATGCTCAAGGGGACGCTGGAGGGCATCGTCCTGGCGATCCTGTCCAGCCGGTCCGCGTACGGCTACGAGATCACGGCGTGGCTGCGGAAGCAGGGCTTCTCCGACATCGCCGAGGGCACCATCTACGCGCTGCTGGTCAGGATCGAGCAGCGCGGCCTCGTCGACGTGGAGAAGGTCCCGTCCGAGAAGGGTCCGCCGCGCAAGGTGTACTCCCTCAATGACCAGGGACGGGCCTACCTCGAAGAGTTCTGGAGGACCTGGAGCTTCCTCACCGAACGGCTCGAACAGCTCCGCGAGAGCAATGATCGAAACCTGTGGATCTGAGGGGAAGGGGTGTACCTTCCCGAATCATCTGATCAAGGTTTCGAGATAGGCCGACGTTGCCGCGTCGGTCGGGAAGGCACACCCCGTGTCGCTCACCGTAGTGCCCGAACTGCCCGCTGACGACCACTCGCCGACGTCCTCCTCCTCGTTGATCGACCAGATCGTCCGCGAAGGTGCCCGCAAGATGCTGGCCGCCGCGCTACAGGCCGAGGTGGACACCTACATCGCTGCCTTCGCCGACGAGCGCGATGAGAACGGCCGCCGCCTGGTCGTACGCAACGGCTACCACGCCCCGCGCCACCTGCTCACTGGCGCGGGCGCGATCGAGGTCAAGGCTCCACGGGTCAACGACAAGCGCACCGACGAGGAGACCGGCGAGCGCCGGCGATTCTCCTCCGCGATCCTGCCCGCCTGGGCGCGCAAGACCCCGCAGGTCACGGAGGTGCTGCCGCTGCTGTACCTGCACGGCCTGTCCTCGGGGGACTTCGTGCCCGCTCTGGGCCAGTTCCTCGGCTCGACGGCGGGCCTGTCCGCGTCGGTGATCACCCGGCTGACCGAGACCTGGAAGGCCGAGCAGCGGGCCTTCGGCGACCGGGACCTGTCCGGGGTGGACTACGTCTATCTGTGGGTGGACGGCATTCACGTCAACATCCGACTGGAGGAGCACAAGCTCTGCCTGCTGGTGATGATCGGCGTGCGCGCCGACGGCCGCAAGGAACTCGTCGCCCTGACCGACGGCTACCGCGAGTCGGCCGAGTCGTGGGCCGACCTGCTGCGTGACTGCAAGCGGCGCGGCATGCGCGCGCCGGTACTCGCGGTCGGGGACGGTGCGCTCGGCTTCTGGTCGGCGCTGGGTGAGGTGTTTCCGCAGACCAGAGTCCAGAGGTGCTGGTTCCACAAGATCGCGAATGTGCTCGGGGCGCTTCCGAAATCGGCCCACCCGGCGGCCAAGAAGGCGCTGGCGGAGATCTGGAACGCCGAGGACAAGGACCACGCTCTCGCCGCGGTGAAGGACTTCCGGGCCGCCTACGGCACCAAGTACCCCAAGGCGGTGGCCAAGGTAGTCGACGACCTCGACGAGCTGCTGGCCTTCTACGACTATCCCTCAGAGCATTGGGTTCATCTCCGTACGACCAACCCGATCGAGTCGACCTTCGCGACCGTCCGACATCGCACCAAGGTCACCAAGGGGCCGGGCTCACGAGCTGCTGGGCTCGCGATGGCCTTCAAGCTCATCGAGTCGGCGCAGAAGCGCTGGCACGCAGTCAACGCACCCCACCTCGTCGCCCTGGTCCGCGCCGGAGCGGCCTTCGTCAAGGGCAAGCTCGTCGAGCGGCCGGACGAAGCGCCCTCCGAGGAGGAGTCGCCCATCGCCGCTTAAAAGATCTTGATCCACAAGTATTGACGATTGCTCCTCCGCCCCCGAAGGAGGAAAGCAGACATGACCACAGAGTCATCAGGCCGCTATCCCTGGCCGGCCACCTTGTCCAAGAAGGAGTACAGGTTCGCCCGGATGCGGGCGACCTTCTCCTCCAGGCTGAGGGACTCATCGATGATCCCGCCCCCTGCCGCCTCCTTCTTCCCGCGCGTGTAGAGGGAGCAGGCCAGGTCGGTGCACAGGTAGTGCCCGACCGAGTTGCCCAGGCGGCCGGCTTCGCCGGTTCGGCGCGCGGTCATCAGCGCCACGCCGCCGTTGGTGTGCGTGGTCAGGCACAGCGAGCACATGCTGCGCGAGGTGAAGCCGCGCGACGCGCCGGATGCCACCCGCAGCGCGATGCCGACGAGGGGGCCGTCGCGTTCGGCGACCAGGTAGGCGCGTTCGGGCGCACCCGGATCTCGCCACCCGAGGAAGTCGAGGTCTTCCCAGGGATGGTCCGCGAGGTCTTTGGGGACGTTCAGCCGCTTGGTCTCTCCCTTGGAACAGTTCACGAATGATGTACGGATGTCGCGCTCGGTGATTGCTCTCATGGGCGGGGAGGCTAGCTTCCTTACAGGTATTATGCAAATACTTAAGGCCTGTAAGTTAACGGAGAAGGGCGGCACATGGCACGCGCGGGATTGACCGCCGAACGCCTGACCAGGGCGGCGGCGGACCTGGCCGACGAGATCGGTTTTCAGAACGTGACCGTCTCGGCGCTCGCACGCGGTTTCGACGTCAAGCCTGCGGCCCTGTACTCGCACGTCAAGGACGTGCAGGCCCTAAGGGTGGGGGTGGCGTTGCTGGCCCTGGCGGAGCTCGCCGACAGGGCCGCCGCCGCCCTGGCCGGCCGCGCGGGCAAGGACGCGCTGGTGGCCTTCGCGAACGCCTACCGGGGCTACGCGAAAGAGCATCCGGGCAGGTACGCCGCGATGCAGATCGAGCTCGACAGAGCGGACACCAGCGCGGGGCGTCCGCACTCGGACATGACCCGCGCGATACTGCGCGGATACGCGCTCTCGGAGCCCGATCAGACGGACGCGGTACGCATGCTGCACAGCACGTTCCATGGCTACGTGAGCCTGGAGACGGCGGGCGGGTTCCGCCGCCACCCTCGTGACGTGGACGCTTCGTGGTTCAGAGCGCTGGACGCCCTCGACGCCGTTCTCCGCAACTGGCCGCCGGCCTGAGCTTATTCATTGGCCGCTTCAGGACGCGGGGTGCGATCATGGAGCGATGGCGACGACCTGGGACGAAGCATTCGCGAAGCGGTACCAGGAATGGTCGAGTCATATGACGGCCGACGTGGACTTTTACGTTGGCCTCGCACGCGAGGCGGACGGGCCGGTGGTCGAGCTGGCGATCGGGGACGGGCGGGTCGCGATCCCGGTGGCGCGGGAGACCGGCCGGCGAGTCGTCGGGATCGATGTCTCACCGGCGATGCTCGCGCAAGCCCGCACCCGTGCGGCCGAGGCCGGTGTGGAACTCGACCTGCGCGAGTGCGACATGCGCGACTTCGCCCTGGACGAGCCCGCGGCGCTGATCTACTGCCCGTTCCGATCACTCCAGCACCTGCCGACCTGGGCCGACCGTCGCCGTACCTTCGAGCGGGTCGCCGCCTCGCTCCGGCCGGAGGGGCGGTTCGCCTGGAACGCCATCGCCTTCGACCATCGGATCGCGGTCCAGCTCGACGGCGCGCGGCAGGAGAAGCCCGTACCGCACACGGTTCGTTACGCGGTTGGCGACAACCGCGTCGACCTTGTCCTCGACGACGGCGCGAAGAGCTCCTTCTGGTGGGCGACGAAGAACGAATGGCTCGGGCTTCTGGATGTCGCCGGACTTGAGGTGGAGGCGCTCTACGGCGGGTTCGCCCGCGAGCCGTTCACCGAGGACAGCCGCGAGTATGTGTTCGTCGGCCGCCGACGGCCCTCCTAGGATTCTTGGAGCCCCGGAGCATCGTCCCCATCGCGAAAGCGCCGAGCACGCAGCCGATCTGCGCGAGGGCGAGAGAGGTGGGCAGGGAAGGGAGCCTCCCGAGGTCGCCCAGCGCCGCTGCGGGCAGGAACAGCAGCAGCGACGCGCGCCGTCCCACCACGGACCTGGCCGCGTATCCCGCTGCCGCCGCCATGATGATGAGCCACGGCACCGGTTTCCAGAGTGCGATCTCATAGTTGGTGGCGCTGTCGAGCAGGTGCCTGCCGACCTTGCTGGCGGCCAGCCCGATCAGGCCGAACGGCATCCAGAGCAGGACCGTGCGCCAGGGGATGTGCGACGCACCCTTGCGGGCCGGACCGGTGAAGGCGACGGCGACCGCCACCAGTTGCGCCAGAAGGGGCAGGGCGACGTTCGGTAGTGCCATGGGCAGGAAGAAGGGCGATGTGCCGACGTGCAGGAGGAACGCCAGCGCGCCCAGTGCGGCGATCCCCCGGTCGCGAAACGCGACCGCGAGCACGGGCAGGGCGAAGACGATGACCGGCCGAGCCCAGAACAGGATTGACCCCGGTTCTTGCGCCCAGTGGTGAAGCAGGCCGAACCCGATGCTCGGTGCCAGGAAAATGATCTGGCGGGCCAGCGTGTCGGTCAGGATGAGCAGCGGCCACAGCGCCGCACCCACGGCCACGGCGTCCCGCCAGGCGGGCGCCGACACCGTACCGAAGGCCCGCCGGCAGTGCACACGAACCGCGCCGGCCAGCAGATCGGCCGTGTCGGCGAGGTGCGGGCGGGTCTGTCCGGGCCGTGATCCGGCCAGGAGTACGCCGATCATGTCCTCCTCGTGCCGGGTGCGGTGATCGTGGGGATAGCAGGCCAGGAGCCGCCGGTATCGGGCTTCGAGGGAGGTCACGCCATTCCTCCGAGGCCGGCGGCGCGCAGCCGGGTGGATGCCGCTCGCGCGTGACGGCGCATCCGCTCGGCCTCCGCCGCCAGCCGGGTCGCCCCGTCATCGGTCAGCCTGTAGTAGCGCCGGACCCGGCCGTCCACGATCTCCTCGCGATCCTCGGCGATGAGGCCCTCTTCCTGCAGGCGGTCGAAGGCGGCGTAGAGGGTCCCGGCGCGCAGCCGCACCCGGCCCTCGGAGATCTGTTCGACGTCGGTGATGAGGCCGTAGCCATGTTGGGGGCCGGCGGCGAGCGCGGTAAGGATCAGGAAAGTGGGCTCCTGCATCGATCTCATTCGAGCATCATATACCGATGATCTTTCCATGAGGGCGGCGCAGGGGGTGGCGCGTCCCACCTCGTCCATGTCACACTCACTGTTATAGAACTCTATGAAGAGTTATAGAACGAGGTGAGTGTGTGATGCGAGAGATGTCGCCATGGCGGGAGCCCGTCCCGGTGGGCGGGACGATGGGCGAGCCTGAGGCGCGAGGCCGATTCGGCGAGTACGGCGGGCGGTACGCGCCGGAGTCCCTGGTGGAGGCGTGCCGCGAGGTGGACGAGGCGTTCCGGGAGGCACGGGCGGATGCGGGCTTCCGCGGCGACCTGGCGGAACTGCTCGCCTTGCACGCCGGACGGCCGACCCCGCTCACACCGGCCCGGCGGCTGTCGCAGGAGCTGGGCGTGCGGCTGTACCTCAAGCGCGAGGACCTCACCCACACCGGGTCACACAAGATCAACAACGTGCTTGGCCAGGCCCTCCTCGCCACCCGGATGGGACGGCGCAGGCTGATCGCCGAGACGGGAGCGGGCCAGCACGGGGTGGCCACCGCGACCGCCGCCGCACTACTCGGGCTCGAAGCCACGGTCTTCATGGGCGAGCGCGACATCGAGCGGCAGGCGCTGAACGTCTTCCGGATGCGCATGCTGGGCGCCGAGGTGATCCCGGTCACCACGGGCAGCCGCACGCTCAAGGACGCGACCAGCGAGGCCATGCGGCACTGGGTGGGCGTCACCGGCGACTCCCACTACTGCGTCGGCTCGGTCATCGGGCCGGATCCGTACCCATGGATGGTCAGGGAGTTCCAGCGGGTCATCGGCGACGAGGCCCGCGCGCAGTGCGCCGCCGAACTGCGGACCGGCGTGCCGGACCACGTGGTCGCGTGCGTCGGCGGCGGATCCAACGCGGCCGGTACGTTCGCCGGCTTCGCCGACACCTCGGCGCGCTTCGTCGGTGTCGAGGCGGAGGGCGGCGCCGGTGCGGCCCGCGGCAGGCTCGGCGTCCTGCACGGCTGCCGCTCGCTGTTCCTGCAGGACGACGACGGGCAGATCGTCGAGGCGCACTCCATCGCCCCCGGCCTCGACTACCCGGGGGTCGGCCCGGAGCATGCTCACCTGCGCGAGCTGGGCCGGGCCCGGTACGTCACGGTGGCCGACGAGGAGGCGGTCGGCGCGGCGCTACGGCTGGCGCGCACCGAGGGGATCGTCCCGGCGCTCGAATCGGCGCACGCCCTCGCCTGGGTGATCCGCGCGGCGGGTGACGGCGACCTGGCCGCCGGATCGACGGTCCTGATGACGCTGTCCGGCCGGGGCGACAAGGACATCTCTACCCTGAAGGAGCTGCTGTGACGGACATCCTGGCCCCGGGCGAGGTCGAACGCCACCTGCGTGCCCGCCGGGACACCGGTCGCGGTCTGCTCATGCCGTACATCACCGGGGGCATCACGCCCGGCTGGACGCGATACCTGCAGGCGTTCGCCGCGGCCGGCGCGGACGCGATCGAGGTCGGCCTGCCGTTCTCCGACCCCACGCTCGACGGCGTCACCATCCAGCAGGCGAGCAGCGTGGCACTGGCCCGGGGGGCGAGCACCCGCCGGATCCTCGCCGACCTGGCCGAGGTCCAGAGCGTGGGCGTGCCGCTGGTCGCCAGCACCTACTACAACCTGGTGCTGCATGACGGGCCCGAGACGTTCTGCGCCGCGCTGCGCCGGGCCGGCGTCGGCGGCCTGATCGTGCCCGACCTGCCGGTACACGAGGCGGACGAGCTGACGGACGTGGCCGCCGCCGCCGGGATCGAGCTGGCCCTGCTGACGTCGCCGTCGACGCCGCAACCGAGGCTGGCGGAGATCTCACGCCGCAGTCGCGGATTCGTCTACGCGGTGTCGGTGATGGGCACCACCGGCGAGCGGGCCGACCTCGCCGCCTCGGCGGCGGAGCTCACCGCGCGGATCAAACGCGGCACCGACCGGCCGGTCTTGCTAGGATTTGGCATTTCCACGCCTGACCAGGCGCGGGAGGCAGGTCGGCAGGCCGACGGCGTGGTGGTCGGCGCCGCGGTCATGCGGCGGGTGCTCGACGGGGCGGGGCCGGACGACCTGCGGGCCTTCCTCGCGACCCTGCGCCAGGCCCTTGACCAGGAGGGTGACCGACCACGATGACTCCCGACGCCAGGCCCTCGACCAGGAGTGACGCACCAGGATGACCCCCGACGCCGGGCATGAGGCGAGATACCGCGCCATCGCCGCCGACCTCGCCGCGAAGATCCGGTCGGGACACTACGCCCCCGGTGCGGCCCTGCCCCCGCAACGGGAGCTGAGCACCTCCTACGGGGTGACCCTCATGACGCTGCGCCAGGCGTTGCGGGAGCTCAGCGACGAGAAGCTGATCGTGCAGCGGCCCGGCAAGGGCACGTTCGTGGCCCCGGCCCATCTGGCGTACCAGCTCGGCTCGCTCCGCAGCCTGGCCGACGATCTGCGGGAACAAGGCCACGACGTACGCACCGTGGTGGCCGGGCGGGCGATGCGCCGGGCCCCCGCCCGGATCGCCGCGGAGCTGCGGCTGCCTCCCGGCGACACCGCCCTGCGGCTGGAGCGGGTCCGCGAGTTCGCCGGCCGTCCCGCCGTACACCAGGTGTCCTGGGTACGCCGGCCGGCGGCCGACCAGATCCGCGACCGCGACTTCACCGCCGTCTCCCTCTACACGGCGCTCGCCGAGGCGGGAGTGGCGGTGGCCCGGGCGTCAGAGGTGGTCCGGCCCGGCCTGCTCGACCCCGCCGCCGCGCGCCGCCTGCACGAGCCCGAGGGCAGTGCCGTGCTCGTCAGCACCCGGATCGCCTATACGCCCGACGCCGTTCCCGTCGTGTCCGACCATGCCACCATCCTGGGCACCATGATGGAGATCCGCACCGAACGCGCCGCGACCGGCCTGTCCCTCACCTGGCGCGCCACCAGCTAGGTGGCGGCGCGCCAGCGAGAGTATGAGCCCGAGTATTACGACGGGTAGCACTCTCGCCGCATCGGCCGTAGCATACGGATCATGGCCAAGGAGAGAACATCCGTCAGCATCGCCCCGTGGGTCCTGGAGGCGGTACGCAAGCACGCTGAGGCGAACGGGCTCAGCGTTTCCACCGTCCTGGAGCGCGGAGCCCTTCGCGAGATCGCCGCCACCCACAGCGCGGCCGCCCGCGCCAAGGTCTACGGCGAAAGCGCCCACCAGGAAGCCGACGAGCGGATCGTCGCCGACGACACCGCGCGGGCCGCCGACGAGCGCCGCGGCGAGGCCGCGTGAGCCACCGATTCGGCGAGCTGTGGACCGTCCAGCTCGGCGACCGTGAGGAAGTCCGGCTCGTCGTGACCGGCGACTTCTACCACACGCTCTACAACGACAACGTGCTCACCGCCCACGTCGAGGCCGCCGACCTGGCGCACGCCCTGACCGCCTTCGTCGTCGACGTCGGCGACGACCGAGCCGCCATGATCGACCGCATCAGCACCGTGGCGGCCACCCGGCTCAAGAGCAAGGTGGGCGACCTGCCCGAGGCCCAGCTCGCCGCCGCGCGCAGCATGCTGGGCACGATCTTCTCCGTCACGGGATGACGCGCCGCCGGCGCGGCGCGGACCGCGGCGGCGGGCGGGCCTACCTCCCCCGCCGCGCGAGGTCGGCGACAGGGACCCGGCTGAGCTGCACATCCTCCTTGTTGGTGCCGTAGGCCGCGTACAGAGAGCCCTTCCACACGATGCTCTTCGGGTAGCTGTACCCGGCGTTCTTGTACAGGCCCTCGTAGCGGCGCGGCTGCAGGTCCTCGGCGGTGCGCAGGTTGTAGGCCTTGTCGAAGGTCACCCCGTCGGCGCTGGTCAGCACCGTCAGGGGGTACCTGTTGCGGGTGCCGGTCGGGTTGCCCACCAGGTAGGCGGTGCCGTCCGGCAGGTTCCCCGCGCTCTGCTTGGTGCGCGAGTCGGGCACGTTGGTCTCCACCGACGCCGACCAGGTCTCGCCGTCGTCGGTGCTCACCGCGGCGAGCTTGCGCAGGGTTCCGCCGCCCTGGTCGCGGAAGACCATCACGATCGAGCCGTCCGGGCGCCGGTACCAGCTCGGCTCCAGCTCGCGGCTCATCTCCGGGGTGTTCGGCTGGTTGGTGAAGTCGCCCTGCTTCCAGCCGGAGACGCCGAGCGGGTCGTCGGTGTAGTACGGCTTGACGAACAGGCCGGGCTGCATGTGGAACGCGGTCAGCACCCGCCCGCCCGGCAGCGCCTTCACGTCCTGCTCGATGATGCCGTTCACCGGCTGCCCGTCGGCTCCGGTCACCCGGCGGGGGCTGCTCCAGTGCCGGCCGTCCCTGCTGGTCACGTACTCGGTGTAGCCGCCGCGCGGGGTCAGGCCGCGTGGCCAGACGTTGAGGTAGGCGACGAGGGTCCGCCCGTTGGTCCACCAGCCGCCGCTGGAGGTGTAGCCGTCGGTGCGCGGCGCGGTGAGCGGGATCTGCTTCGACCACCTCTTCCCGTCTTTGCTGGTGGCGTAGGTGACGATCGTGTCGGGCGCGTCCTCGTCCACGGCGGAGCTCTGCCACTGCGCGTACAGCCGTCCCTTGAACGGTATGAGGACGACGCCGTGGTTGTACTTCCGGTCTTCGGCGCCGGGCGCGAAGACCGTGATGGTCTCGGCGCGCGCGGCGCGGTCCAGGCCGAGCGTGGCGGTGTTGGAGGTGTCGATGAGCCCGTCGGGCACCTTCAGCGGCGGGCCGTCCGTGGTGGCGTGCGCCGGGGCGGCGGACAGGGCGAGGAGGGCCGCCAGGGCGAGGGCGGCGGTGCGGACAGAGGGGTGTGAACGCGTACGCGTCATGGCATTCTCCATTTGGCTGGATGCGAAGCGATCAAGGTGGTCAGTGGTGGAGCGGGAGGTCGCGGGCGAGCCGCCGCAGGGCCTCCTGGTCGGGTTCCGGGATCGGCATGCGGGAGCGGCCGACCGGCCGCCCGGCGAGGCGGTGCACGGCGAGCATCCGCGTCGGCTCGCCGCGGATCGCGTCCACCACCTCGTCCACGTCGCCCCGCAGGCGCGCCACGGCGCCGACGTCCGCGCGCTCCAGTGCGGCTCGCATCGCGACGAACGGCTTGGCGAACGCCGACGCCACGCCGGACACGATCCCGTCGGCGCCCGCGGCGGCCGCCGCCGCGTAGTCGGCGTCGCTGCCGGTGTAGATGAGGAACCCTTCGGGCAGGCGGGCCCGGTACGAGGCGATCGTGTCGAGCGATTCGCCGCTGACCTTCACCCCCACGACGTTCGGCAGGCCCGCGAGCCGTACCAGCAGTTCCTCGTCCACCGCCACGCCGGTGCGTGCCTCGAAGAGGTAGACGAACATGTCCAGCCCGGCGGCGTCCGCGCTGACGTCCCGGAAGAACGCGTAGACCTCTTCGGGTGGCGTCGGCAGGTAGAACGGGGTGAGCACGGCGATCTCGCGGGCGCCGGCCGCTCGCGCGCCCGCGATGAGTCGCGACACCTCGTACCGGCTGGCGGCCCCGACGTGCACGATCACGCGGATGCCGGGCAGCACCTCCACGGCGAGCGCCGCGACGGCGTTGCGCTCCTCTATCGACAGGGCCGGGAACTCGCCGGTCGTGCCGAGCACGAGCGCCCCCTGGACCCCGGAGCCCGCGACGTACGCGAGGATCTCACGGGTCCCGGCCAGGTCGAGTGCGCCGTCCTCAGCGAACGACACGGGTACGGCGGCGATGATGTCATGTGACGAGGTTTCAGTCATGGATCTTTCGCGGGAGATGGGGGATACGGGGAGATATGCGGATCAACCGGCGGCGTACGCCTCGTCCATCGAGGCCAGCACCTGCTTGGCGTCCGCCTGTCCGGAGAAGAGCTGCTGGATCCCGGCGAAGTGAGCGGCCTGCACCTGCGCGTTGGGCCAGCCGGAGTCCGGGAAGGGCGCGGTGTGACCGGCGGCGATGATGTCGATCGCCGCCCGCACGGCCGGCGCCGCCTCGACCTCGGCCCCCTGGATCGCGGGTATGCCGGGCGCGGTGTCGAACCAGACCTTGATGGCCTCCGGCGTGGCCAGCCAGTCGACGAAGCCGAGGCCGTTCACCCTGTTCTTGGCCTTGTCGTTGACCGCGAAGCTCACGCCGATGCCCCGCGGGACCGGGTTGGTGCCGCTGTCACCGCCGGGCAGGGGGAAGAACCCGAACTCCGCGTCCTTCGGGGCGGTCGAGGTGATCTGCGAGTACGAGGCGAGCACCTGCACCACGCCGACGGCCTTCCCGGTGTTGACCAGGTTGTAGGAGGCGGTCACGTCGGTGCCGAGCGGATCGGCGTTGAAGCAGCCCGCCTTGCTCATCTCCAGGTACTTGGTGAAGGCGGCCTCCCAGCCGGAGTCGGCGAAACGCGCCTGCTGCTTCGCCATCTTGTCGTTGAACGACGGGTCGGCGGCGTAGAGGTCGGCCAGGTAGCCGGCCTTCTGCAGGATGGAGATGGCGCCGGGATTGCCGCTGCCCGGCCACACCGTGAACACGTCGGGCGCCGTCCCCGACGACAGTTGGGTACGCAGCGTCGTCTGGTACTGCGCGGTGTCGGCCACGGTCACGTTGATGTCGAGGCCGGTCTTCTTCTTGTACGCCTCGACCACCGCCTGCATCGGCGCCTGGTTGTTCGACGTCGTGGCGATGGTGAGCGCCTTGGGCTTGTCGTTGCTCGACGCCTGCGGCTGCGACCCGCAGGCGGTCAGGGTCAGCGCCGCCGCGGCGAGAGCGGCGATCTTCCGGTTGAACATGCTGGTCGTACTCCAGGGGGGTCGAAGGGAAATCAGTGGATCGGCGTCACAACGGGCGTTGCGGCTCCGGCCGGGAAGCGGAAGGTGTAGCTTCCCGACGCCAATCGCAGCCGGGTGCACTCCGGCCGCTCCGCCTGGAGGATGACCCCTTCCGAACGGGTGACGGCCTCGCCACCTTCCGTGATCATCGCCACTGAGGGCACCGGGAGCACGGCCTCGGCGGCCGCTCCCGGCGGTATCAGGACCGACCATTCGCACCACCCCGCCTCGTCGCGGCGCCAGGAGCTGGCAACGCGCCCGCGAGGGGTGTCGATCGCGCCGCGCGCCCAGTCGAGGGAGGTGTGGAGCTGCGGCGCGAGCCGGATGTCGGCGTACCCGGCCGAGCCGGGCGCCTGCCCGATGCCGAGCACCCCGGTGAACAACCACTCGCCGACCGCGCCGAGGGAGTAGTGGTTGAAGCTGTTCATCCGCGGCGACTGGAAACCGCCCTCCGGCGTCCAGCCGTCCCAGCGCTCCCAGATCGTCGTCGCCCCGTTGCGCACGGAGAACAGCCACGACGGGTAGCGGTCGTCGTTGATCAGCGCGTACGCCAGATCTGAGCGGCCGATCGCGGTCAGCACTGGGCACAGCAGCCCGACGGTGATGAATCCCGAGGTGAGGGAGACGCCGCGGCGTTCGATCGCCGCCACGAGCCGCTCGGCGACGGCACCGCGCTCCCCCGCCGCGCACAGGTCGAAGGCGAGGGTGAGCAGGTAGGCGCCCTGGGTGTCGCCGTGCACCCGGCCGTCGGGGCCGACGAACTCCGCCCGATAGGCCGCGCGGACGCGCTCGGCGAGGCCGGCCAGTTCCCGCGCCTCGGCGTCGCGCCCGAGCACGGCGAGGCTGCGCGCGGTCAGCTCGGCGCTGTGCGCGAAGTAGGCGGTGGCCACCACGTCCTTCGGGGTCTCCGCGCCGACCTGCAGCCAGTCCCCGTAGTTGTTGCCGACGCGCTCGCGCCAGATCAGCCCGGGATTGTGCCGTTCGACGTGCCGTACCCAGGCGACCATCGCGTCCACGGACTCCCGCAGCACGTCGGCGTCGCCGCTCGCGCGGTAGAGGTGCCAGGGGATCGTCACCCCGCCGTCGCCCCAGGCCGGCGCGCCCTCCCGCAGGTGGATGAGGCGGGGCGAGAGGTCGGGGAACGCGCCGTCCGCGGACTGGCCGAGGCGCACGTCCCGCAGCCAGCGGCGCAGCAGCGGGGCGACGTCGGCCAGCAGCAGCGCGGTCGGCGTGAACACCTGCGCGTCGGCCAGCCAGCCGAGCCGCTCGTCGCGCTGCGGGCAGTCGGTCGGAATCGACACGAAGTTGCCCCGCAGACTCCAGGTGATGTTCGAGGCCAGCGCGTTCAGGTCCGCGCTGGAGCTCTCGAACGCGCCGGTCAGCGCGAAGCCGTTGTGCAGCACGACCGCCTCGACCTGCTCGGGGCCGAGCTCCCCGGTCAGGCCGGAGACCTCCGCGTAGCGGAAGCCGTGCAGGGTGAAGCGGGGCTCGAACACCTGCGCCGGCGAGCCGTCGGTCCAGAAGACGTCCACGGGTTCGGCGGTGCGCAGGTTCGCCGTGTAGAGGTCGCCGTGCTCGTCGAGCACCTCGGCGTGGGTGAGCTGGACCCGGGTGCCGGCGGGCTGGCCCGTCAGGGTGAGGGCGACGCGGCCGACTACATTCTGCCCGAAGTCGACCACGAACCGCCCGCCGCCCCGCGGCGTCACCGCGACCGCGGGCACCCGGCCCGTCACCCGCACCGCCGGGTCGGCCTCCGGGACCAGCGTGGAGGTGTCGCGGGAGGCCACCACCGCCGCCGACCAGGTCGAGGTGTCGTGTCCCGGCAGTTCCCAGCCAGGTTCGGCGCGGCGCGAGTCCTCGTACTGGCCCATCAGCAGGTCGGCGTAGAGGATGTCGCTCGGCGACTCCTTCCACCCCTCGCCGCTGACGATCGACCGGCGCGACCCGTCCGCCCCGTCCACGTCGAGCTGCACCAGCAGCTCGGGCTCGGTGCCGTAGTGCTGCGCCTGGTGGCGCCGGTCGGTGCCGATGAAGCCCACGTACCAGCCGTCGCCCAGCAGCGCCGCGACCGTGTTGCGGCCGGGCCGCAGCAGGGCGGTCACGTCCCAGGTCTGGTACGTGATCCGCTCCCGATACTCGGTCCAGCCCGGCACCAGCTCGTCCCGCCCGACCCGACGGCCGTTGACGTAGAGCCGGTACACGCCCTTCGCCGACGCGTGCACCCGGGCCGACGCCGGCGCCTCGGTCAGGTCGAAGCCGTGGACGAAGCGGCGTACCGGCTGCAGCTTGTTCACCGTGTAGCTGATGTCGGTGTCCTGTGGCGGCGAGGCCACCTGGCGGTAGATCGGGTTGCGGCCGATCCACGCGGCCCGCCACTCCCCCGCGTGCACCACCCCGGTGCCGAACCGGGCCCGCGCCACCGTACGCGCGCCCGTCTCGTCCTCGACCTCGACCTCCCATTCGTAGGCCGACGACGTCACCAGCGGCCCGCCGCCGTAGCGGGCGCCGACAGTGCTGTCCGACTCCACCACGCCGGAGTCCCACACCAGCACCGCGCCGCCGGTCGCCGGCAGGTGCCGCACCCGGACACGGTAGGAGCGCTGGCGCGCGCCACGCCGCTCCGACTCCAGCCGCCAGGAGAACGAGGGCGCGGCGACGACGCCCAGCGGCTCCTGCTGCCCGCCGGTCCGCAGCTCGTAAGGTCGCAACCCGGTCATCCCTTCAGCCCTCCCGCGAAACCGCTGATGATCCTGCGTTGCAGCAGGAAGTAGACGACCAGCACCGGCAGGATGCTGATCACCAGGCCGGCGAACACGATCGGCCAGTTGGATACGTACTGCCCGACGAAGGCGTACAGCGCGACCGTCACCGTCTGTCGCGGCGTCCCGCTCAGATACAGCAGCGGGACCAGGAAGTCGTTCCACACGGTGATCGCGTTCAGGATGACGACGGTGCCGGTGACCGGGCGCAGCAGCGGGAAGATGACGCTGCGGAAGGTACGCAGCGCGCCCGCGCCGTCGATCGAGGCCGCCTCCTCGTACTCCCTCGGGATCGCGCGCAGGAAACCGGTGTAGAGGAAGATCGAGAACGGCACCTGCATGCCGGCATAGAGGATCACCAGCGCCCACAACGAGCCGAGCAGCCCGACGTCGCGCATGGTCTGGTAGAGCGGGATGAGTGCCACCTGGAACGGGATCAGCATGCCGGCCAGCACCAGCCAGAAGACCGTGGACGACAGCTTCGAGGTGATCCGCGCCAGCGGGTAGGCCGCCATCGAGGAGATGACCACGATCAGCACCACGCTGACGCCCGTCACGATCGCGCTGTTGACCAGCGCGCCCGCCAGGCCCGCCTGCTCCCAGGCGGCGAGGTAGTTGTCGAAGGTCGGTGCCGTCACCGGCCGCAGCGGCGAGGAGGCGTCGCCGGCCGGCCGCAGGGACAGGTTGACCAGGATGTAGACCGGCAACACGAACACGAGGGCGGCCAGGAGCATGACGGCCTCGCGCGCGAACACGCCCTTGGTGTAGCGGAACATCAGCTCACCGCCTGCCGGTTGGACAACCGGTACTGCGCGACCGAGAACACCGCGACGATGACGGCCAGCACGAGGGCGAGCGCGATGCCGTACCCGAACTGGTCGAACTGGAAGGCCGACTTGTAGAGCAGCGTGGAGAGCGTCTCCGTCGCCCCACCCGGTCCGCCGCCCGTGAGCACGTACACCTCGGTGAACATCTTGAATCCGCCGATCAGGGTCAGCATCACGTTGATCGTGGTCGCCGTGGCCAGCAGCGGCCAGGTCACCGACCAGAAGCGGCGCCACGCGCCCGCGCCGTCCACCGCCGCCGCCTCGATCACCTCTGGCGAGATCGACTGCAGGCCCGCCAGGTAGATCACCATCGAGTAGCCGGCGTGCTGCCACACCACGATCATGACCACCGACACCGCCGCCCACGTCGGGTCGCCGAGCCAGCTCTGCCGCAGCGCGCCCAGCCCGACCGCCTCCAGCAGGCCGTTGACCGCGCCGTCCGGCGTGAGCATGAACTTCCACAGGTACGCGACCACCACCGGCGTGATCACGACCGGGGCGAAGAAGACCACGCGCAGCACGTTGCGCGTCTTCAGGCCCGTGTGCAGACCGACCGCGAGCAGCAGCCCGACGCCGTTCTGCAGCACCGTGATCGCGAGCGCGAAGATGAGCGTCATGGTCAGCGCTTCGAGCGAACTGTCCGAGGAGAAGATCCGCGCGAAGTTGTCGAGGCCGACGAAGTTGTAGTCCGGGGAGAGCCCGTCCCAGTCGGTGAAGGCGAGCGCCCCGCCGCGCAGGGTCGGCACCACGACGGCGAACCCGTAGAAGGCGAGCGCGGGCAGCGCGAACCACAGCAGCTTCCGCGACGGCGCCGCCCACCGCCGTCCGTTCGCGGCGCTTGGGTGGCCGGGCGCGCACGCATGGTGGGCCTCTTCGACGTGAGCACTCCGAAACCTTCCGTTCACTGTTAACGGTGGTCAGTTAACCGTTAACAAAGAGCGTGCGTCAAGACCGGCAGCCCTTGGGCCGGGCTCCTGCGATACCTTCGGCCGTAGCAGAATCCAGGGGGTCCCTGGCATGCTCACGCTGGCGTTCTCCGCCTACGACCTGACCTCCGTCAGGTTCGCGTACTCCCCGCTCAGGGAGGTCTCCGCCGGCATCCAAGCGCTGCGCACCCCCGCCGGGCGGCCCCTGAATCTGCCGTGGTTCAAGCAGGTAGGCCCCCTGATCGGCGGCGAGCCGGCCCTGCTGCTCGGCCTGATCCTGTACGCGCAGGCCTCGTACGTGCTGCCCTTGGCCTGGCCGCCGACGGACTCCCGGCATCCCCGTACGGTCTGCTCATCACCGTCAAGGGCGCGATCGTTGTGATCTTCCAGCCGCTGTTCATCTCCTGGCTGTCGCGCCTGCCCCGGCTGCCGGTCTGGTGGGCCTCGGCCTGGCCAGCCGGCCGTGGCACTACGTGGTCACGGTGGTGGTGTGGTCGATCGGCGAGATCGGCATGGCGGGCTTCGAGGCGGCACTGATCACCGACCTCACCCCGGACGGCGCCTACGGCACCTACCAGGCCCTTTATGGCTGGAGCATCGCCATCGCCCGCTTCGCCGGATGGGCCGTCGGCGCCGTACTGTTCCAGGCCGGGATGCTGTGGTGGGCCTGTGCCGCGACGGGCGTCCTGTGCGTGGTGTTCGTCTTCACCCTGATGCCCACCGTCGCGCGGCGGGAAAGGCAGGCTCAGTTCTGCGGTTTGCGCCACACGATGCTGTAGCGCAGCAGCAGGTGGCGGCGGTAGTGGGAGCCGGGCAGGATCTCCGCGGCCAACGCGCGCATCTGCGGATACGTCACCGGAGGCGGCCACACGGTAGGGGACGAATGCTGCCAGAGGCCCTTCCTGGCGCGGTGGAAAGTGCCGACCGCGACGCCGGCGAGGGCGCGCGGCAGGTCCCTGGGCATGGTGCTGCGGGCGAGGCCGACGATGGCCAGGACGCCACCGGGGCGCAGCAGATCGCGCATCCGGGCCAGCCCGCCGGCGGCGTCCATGTGATGCAGGGTGGCCACCGACGCGACGACATCGAACGAGGCGGGCTCGAACGGATGGGTGAGGAAGTCGCCGAGGACGTAGTCGACGTCGTCCGACTGCTCACGGGCCTGGTCGATGCTGGGCGCGTCGAGGTCGATACCGATGACCTGCGGCACGGCCCGCCGCAGTTCACGGGCGAGCATGCCTTCGCCGCAGCCGACGTCGAGCGCCCGCCGGGCTCCATCAGGGACGGCGTGGAGGATGCGGGGGTGGTAATGAATGTTGTGGTTCCATCGCCTGCGGCCCTTTTCTGGCATTTGATCATTTTGCCAGAGCTCCTGGTGAGTCAGCGTTGGCGCTCTTCGGCCGTCTGCGGAGCGTAGTGGGGGGTGGCCAGGTCCAGCAGGACCATGGCGTCGTAGTCGGGGGTGCCGGGCTCGGCGACGTACACGGCCAGGCGCTGGCCGGGAGTGCCTTCCAGGTGCATGCTCTGGACGTCGAGGGTGATCGTCCCGACGTGGGGGTGGCGGAAGGTCTTGCGGGCGTTCTTACGGCCGGTGACCTCGTAGCGTTCCCAGAGCTTGGCGAAGTCGGGGCTCTTGAGCAGGAGTTCGCCGACGAGGTTGGTGAGGTCGGGGGCGTCGGGGTCGGTGCCGGCCTGGGCGCGCAGCCGGGCCACGCAGCCGCGGATCTGGTTCTCCCAGTCGGGGAACAGCTCGCGGGCTGTGGGGTGGAGGAACAGGTAGCGGGCGAGGTTGCGTTGCTTGGCCGGCCAGTCGTCCATCCCGGCGTACAGGGCGAGCCCGCCGGGGTTGCAGGCGAGCAGGTCCATGCTGCGGCTGACGATGTAGGCCGGGTTCGGGCGCATGGTCTGCAGCAGGAGCTTCAGGTGCGGGCGGACCGTACGGCTGGGCGGGGGCGGCGGTTCGGGCGCGTAGTGGGCTGCCCGGGCGGCGAGGCCGCGCAGGTGCTCGTGCTCGTCCTCGTCCAGGCGCAGGGCGCGGCCGAGGGCGTCGATGACGGCGGGGCTGGGCCGGGTCTCCTTGCCGCGCTCCAGCCTGGTGTAGTAGTCGATGCTGACGCCGGCCAGGGTGGCGAGTTCCTCCCGGCGCAGGCCCGGGGTGCGGCGCAGGCCGGGACCGGCGGTCAGGCCGACCTCGGCAGGGGTGATCTGGGTACGACGGGCGCGCAGAAAGCGGCCCAGCTCGCTGCCGCCGGCGTCGTTGTGCTGCTCAGCCATGCTTTCAGTCTTACAGCCGCCGGCCGCGAACCGCGCGGCCGAGGGGGGCCCTGTCACACCCCTGAACGCGGCTCCCCGGCACAGCACGGTCTGCCACCGGGCGAATGCGCTGAGCACGATGGATGTTGGTGACGATGTCGCACTTCCTTTCGTCAGGAGATTCATCCCTTGTCCACCGCTACCCTTCCCACGTCCTCGATCGGTGATCTCGCCAACCGCCGTTTCGGATCTGGCCCGGCGCTGATCGCCGCGCTCCTGGGGTTCTTCGTGATCACCCTTGACGCGCTCGTCGTCAACGTCGCGCTGCCCGCCATCGGCCACGGCCTCGGGGGCGGCATGGCGGGGCTGCAGTGGGTCGTGGACGGCTACACGCTCATGTTCGCCGCGCTGCTGCTGTCGGCCGGGTCGGTGTCCGATCGGATCGGCGCACGGCAGGCGTACGCGGTCGGGCTGGCGGTGTTCGTCGCCTCCTCCGCCGCGTGCGGCCTGGCCCCGAATCTGGGCGTGCTGATCGCGGCACGTCTGGTGCAGGGCGCGGGTGCGGCGGTGATGCTCCCGGCCACGCTGGCGCTGATCCGTGAGGCGTTCCCCGACTCCGCCAAGCGGGCGTGGGCGATCTCCATGTGGGCGCTGGGCGGCTCGGTGGGGACGGCGGCCGGTCCGGTGGCCGGTGGCCTGCTGACCCTGATCGACTGGCGGATGATCTTCTTCGTCAACGTTCCCGTTGGGTTGACGGCGCTGTTCCTGCTCACACGCACCGCGCGTTCCCCGCGCCGGGAGGCGCCGATCGACTGGATCGGGCAGATCGCCGCGGTCGCGGCGATGAGTGCCCTGACGTACGGGGCCATCGAGGCCGGGGCCGTCGGCCTGGCCGCGCCCCCGGTGCTGCTCGCGTTGGCCATGGCCGTGGTGGCGGCCGTGGTGTTCGTGGTGGCGCAGGCGCGCGGGACGCATCCGATGGTGCCGCTGCCACTGCTGCGTTCGCGGACCATGGCGATCTCGGCAGCGGTGGGCTTCGCGATGAATGTCGGTTTCTACGGCATGATCTTCTTGCTCGGCCTGTACTTGCAGGAGATGCGGGGCCTGTCCGCGCTGTCCACCGGCCTGGCCTTCGTGCCGATGGCCCTGCTGACCGCCTTCGTGAGCCCGACCTCCGCGTGGTTGTCGGCGAGGTTCGGCGCACGGATGCCGATCATCACCGGGCAGCTTCTCATGGCGACCGGCCTGGCGATCCTCATCGCCGCCCCGGCGGCGGCGCCCACGTGGCTGCTGGTCGTACTCATGATCCCGGTCGGGACCGGCGGCGCACTGGCCGTACCGTCACTGACCGCGCTGCTGCTCGACCGGGTCCCCGCCGAACGCGCCGGAACCGCCGGCGGCGTGCTCAACGCCTCCCGCCAGACCGGCGGCGCGCTGGCCGTGGCGGTGTTCGGCGCCCTGGTCGCCGACCGGGCCGGCTTCGTGCCCGGCCTGCACACCGGCCTGCTGATCGCCGTGGCCGCGCTGGCGGCGACCGCCGCGGCCAGCCTGCTGCTCAAGCCCGTCCCCCGCGAGGGACGATCACACACATCAAGGTATCGATCCATTGGAGAGAGCAACGATGAAGCACATCAAACTGCGTGACCTGGACGTTTAGCGCTGGCTGCTGGCCCAGGGCGACGACATCGCTCCCATCCCCGGGACCAAGCGCGTGAGCCGGGTCGAGGAGAACACCGCCGCCGACGGCATCCGGTTGTCGGAGGAGCAGCTCGCGGCGCTCTCCAGCCTGCCCCCGGCCGCCGGCGACACCCACACCGAGGCCGGGCTGCGGATGCTGGAGCGCTGACCTACCCGCCTTCCCGCAATCCAAAGGAGCACCTCATGCGTGCAGCCGTGATGTACAGTGCCGGCGACGTCCGCGTCGAGAACCGGCCCGACCCGAAGATCCAGCAGCCCACCGACGCGATCGTCCGCGTGGTGCTGTCATGTGTGTGCGGCAGCGACCTGTGGCCGTACAAGTCCATGCCCGCCACCGGCACCGGACGCCCGATGGGGCACGAGTTCCTCGGCGTGATCGAGGACACCGGCTCCCAGGCGCGCACCCTGAAGACGGGCGACCTGGTCGTTACGCCGTTCACCTACTGCGACAACACCTGCGACTTCTGCCGCAAGGGCCTGCAGCCCTCCTGCCGCCACGGCGGCCGCTACGGCCTGGACGGCGTGGACGGCGGCCAGGGCGAGGCAGTGCGGGTCCCCCAGGCCGACGGCACCCTGGTCAAGCTCCCCGTGGAAGAGAACAGTCCGCTGCTGCCGTCCCTGCTGACGCTCTCGGACGTGCTGGGCACCGGCCACCACGGCGCCGTCACCGCCGGGGTCCGGCGCGGCGACCGCGTCCTGGTCATCGGCGACGGCGCGGTCGGCCTGTCCGCCGTGCTCGCCGCCAGGCGCCTGGGCGCCGAACAGATCATCCTCATGGGCAGGCACACCGACCGCACCGACCTGGGCCGCGACTTCGGCGCCACCGACGTCGTGGCCGAACGCGGCGACGAAGGCGCGACCCGGGTGCGCGAGCTGACCGGCGGCGACGGCGTCGACCGCGTCGTGGAGGCCGTCGGCGCCCTGGAGGCCCTGCGGACCGCCTTCGCCACTGTCATCGACGGCGGCACGATCAGCCGCCTGGGCGTTCCGCAGTACGAGGACGGCCCCATCGGCCCTGCCATGATCATGCGGAACATCGCCCTGACCGGCGGCGTCTCACCGGCCCGCGCCTATATCGAGGAACTCATGCCCGACATCCTGAACGGCGTCATCGACCCAGGCCGCGTCTTCGACCGCACCGTCGGCTTGGAGGAGATCCCCGACGCCTACCGCGCCATGGCCGACCGTGAAGCTCTCAAGGCGCTCATCCGCCCCTGATCTCTCCTCGCTCTGTTCGAAGAGCGGCAGGGGCGGAGTTGTCATCGGCACACTGCTGCGCTCGGCGTGCAGCCGAGTAGTAGTCCGGTCGGCAACTCCAAGCTGATGTCCGTATCGTGAGCCTCGGACGCGTTCAGCGGTCCGTTTCTCCCATTGGGCGCAGGTGAGTGATGTCGTTCAAGGCCGAGCAGATCGCGCGGCTGGCCGAGTCCGGGTGGTCGTGCTGCGAATCCGTGGCCGAAGCGGTGGCGCGGGCCGGGCTACCTGCGGTGACGCCTGACTACCTGGCGGCCGCGTTCTCCGACGATCTGTGGGAGGCCGCCGGGCGCGCGGTGCTCGCGCTTCGGAACCACTTCGCCTCGGCTCGCTTCGCGGAGGAGGCGATGTACGGGATTCTGCTGGTACCCGACCCTGGTCGGTTGGACACCCGGGGCCCGATGGCCGCGGCCATGCGAGCGGATCAGCTCGACACGCCCACCGAGGACGTGTTCGACGCGCGGCTGCCCGCAGGTGTCCTCGGCGTCCGACCCGGCAGGCCGTGGACCATGGTCGCCACGGTCACCGGGGTCTATGGGCCGTCTCTGGGTAGTCACCACCAGATCGTGGACGGGCCGGCGGCGTCGTTCACGGTGGCGGGCACGGACACCAGGACGCTGATGATCCGTCAGCTCTGGGGCGCCCGAGTCCTGCAAAGCGGGCGTGACCTGCCCGACTGCGAATCGAACGCGAGGTGGACGTTCACGCTGTTCCCCGGCGAGGGCCTCACCGAAGGCCATGCCGAATCCGGCACCGTGCTCAAGGGCAAGGTGCGTTTCCGGCTCGGCAAGCCCGACCGCGGCATCGGATCGGCGCGCGTGGCTCCCGCCATCGCCGTCACTTAGGGCGCCAGCGGCCCATGATGAGACGCCTACGCCCCGCCGTACGCGATGGCGTTGGGGCCGAACAGGGCCTTGATGTCGCCGTAGAACGCCGGCCCTGGGGTGATCTGGAAGGGTTCCAGGTTCAGGAGCACCCCTTTCGCGCCATGGCGGTGCAAGCGCACATGTACGGGCGCGCGACCGGGATGAGCGGTCAGGATGTGCTTGAACTCCTCCACAACCCGCCGGTTCAGCAGGCTCTCCTGGAGCGAGATCACCACGGGTAGCTCGGTGTTGGCCGTGGTGATGTCGAGGACGGCGATGTCCTCGCCGTACACGCTCAGTGTCTCGTCGCGGACGTTGATCCGTCCGCGCACCGAGATCACCCGGTCCTCGGCCAGCGTCTCGCCGTACAGAATGTACGTCTTGGGGAAGATCAGGCACTCCACGGCGGCGTCGTGATCCTCAAGGGTGACGATCGCCCACGGGCTGCCCTGTTTGGTGACCTTGCGCTGCAGGCCGGAGACGATGCCGCTGACCCGGACCGGGCCGTCCTGCCGCCCGGAGGCGAGCAGGTCGGCGATCGTGGTGTCGCGGTTGGCGTCCAGAACGCGTTCGGCGCCGTCGAGTGGGTGGCTGGAGACGTACAGGCCGAGCATCTCGCGCTCGTAGGCGAGCAGGGTGGCCTTGTCCCACTCCCCCTCCGGGATGGCGATGGAGAAGGCGCTGGTCTGTCCCGGTTCGCCGAACAGGGAGTCCTGACCGTGCGCCTCGTTGCGCTTGACGTCGACGACCGCGTCGACGGCCTGCTCGTGGACCGCCACCAGGGCCTTGCGGTGATGCCCCATGCCGTCGAACGCGCCCGCCGTGGCCAGCGACTCGATGACCCGCTTGTTGCAGACGACGGACGGGACCTTGGCGAGGAAGTCATTGAAATCGGTGTAGTTGCCCTTGGCCGAGCGGGTGGTGACGATCGCGTCCACGACGTTGGACCCGACGTTGCGTACGGCGGCCAGCCCGAAGCGGATGTCGGAGCCGACGGCGGCGAAGTCCAGCACGCTGGCGTTGACGTCGGGGGGCAGCACCTTGATGCCCAGCCGCCGGCAGTCGGACAGATAGACGGCCATCTTGTCCTTGTCGTCGCCGACGGAGGTGAGCAGCGCGGCCAGGTACTCGCACGGGTGGTTGGCCTTGAGGTAGGCGGTCCAGTACGAGACCAGGCCGTACCCGGCGGTATGCGACTTGTTAAAGCCGTACCCGCTGAAGGGCACCAGAACATCCCAGACAGCCGAGATCGCCTCGCTGGAGAAGCCTTGCCCGCGCATGCCCGCCGAGAACTTGTCCCATTCGGCGTCCAGGACTTCCTTCTTCTTCTTGCCCATGGCCCGGCGAAGCATGTCGGCGCCGCCGAGCGAGTAACCGGCGAGCTGCTGGGCGATGGCCATCACCTGTTCCTGGAAGACGACCAGGTGGTAGGTGTCGCCGAGGATGGGTTCGAGCGCCTCGCCCAGTTCGGGGTGGATCGGCTCGACCGGTTGTTTGCCCGTCTTGCGCAGCGCGTAGTTGGTGTGGGCGTTCATCTCCATCGGGCCAGGGCGGTAAAGCGCATTCACGGCGGCGATGTCGGTGAACGTGGTCGGCTGCATCAGCTTCAGCAGCACCCGCATGCCGCCGCTGTCGAGCTGGAAGACCCCGAGCGTGTCGCCGCGGGCCAGCAGCTCGTATGTCGTGGCGTCGTCGAGCGGGACCTCCAGGATGTCGATATCGGCACCCTTGTTGGCGCGGACGTTGGCGATCGCGTCGCCGATGACGGTGAGGTTGCGCAGGCCGAGGAAGTCCATCTTCAGCAGGCCCATGTCCTCGGCCTGGGTGAAGGGGAAGCCGGTGATCACCGGGCCGTCGGCCTTCGGTCTGGTCAGCGGGATCACGTCGATCAGCGGATCGGAGGACAGGATCACCCCGGCGGCGTGGACGCCGGTGCCCCGGGTCAGGCCCTCCAGGCCGGTCGCGGTGTCGATCACCCGTTTGACGTCAGGGTCCTGCTCGTACATCGTCCGCAGTTCGGCCGCCTCGCCGTGGCGGGGGTGGCCGGGGTCGTGGATCGCGGCGAGCGGGATCTCCTTGCCGCCGTCCGCCGCGGGGAAGGCCTTGGTGACGCGGTCGCCCAGCGCGTACGGCAGGCCGAGCACCCGGCAGGAGTCCTTGATCGCGGCCTTGGCCTTGATGGTGCTGAACGTGACGATCTGGCAGACCCGGTCCTCGCCGTACCTGCGGGTGACGTAGTCGATCATCTCGTCCCGCCGCCGGTCGTCGAAGTCCAGGTCGACGTCGGGCATGGTGATGCGTTCGGGGTTGAGGAAGCGTTCGAAGATGAGCTTGTGCTCGATCGGGTCGAGCTGGGTGATGCCCGTGCAGTACGCGACCATCGACCCGGTGGCCGAGCCGCGGCCGGGGCCCAGGCCGATGCCGTTGTCGCGGGCGTACCGGCAGATGTCGGCGACCACCAGGAAGTAGCCGGGAAAACCCATGGTGTCGATCACCGACAGCTCGTAGTCGATGCGGTCGAGCACGTCCTGCGGCGGGTGGCCGTCGTAGCGTCGGCGTGCGCCGTCGAGGGTCTCCTTGCGCAGCCAGCTTGACTCGCTCTCGCCCTCCGGTACGGGGAAGCGCGGCGTCAGGTCCCGGTGGGCGAACACCTCGCCGTAGTCGCCGACCCGTTCGGCGATCAGCAGCGTGTTGTCGCACGCGCCGGGAACCTCGGCGTCCCACAGCGCCCGCATCTCCTCCGCCGGTTTGACGAAGTAGCCGCTGCCGCTGAAACGGAAGCGCTCGGCGTCGGCGAGCCGCTTGCCGGTGCCGACACACAGCAGCGCGTCGTGCGCCTGGGCCTGGGCCTCGGTGACGTAGTGGGAGTCGTTGGTGGCCAGGGGCGGCAGGTTGAGCTCCTTGCCCAGTTTGAGCAGCTCGTCGCGGACTCGGCGCTCGATGGCCAGGCCGTGGTCCATCAGCTCCAGGAAGTAGTTGTCCTTGCCGAAGATGTCGCGGTAGCGGGCGGCGGCCTCGCGGGCCTGGTCGTACTGGCCGAGCCGGAGCCTGGTCTGTACCTCCCCGGACGGGCACCCGGTCGTGGCGATGATCCCTCGGCCGTGCTCCGCGAACAGTTCATCATCCATGCGCGGATATTTCTGGACATGGCCCTCTAGCCAAGCCCGCGACTGGAGCCGGAACAGGTTCTTCAGCCCCTCCGCGCCATCAGCCCACATCGTCATGTGCGTGTACAGCCCGCGCCCCGAGACGTCCCCGCCCTCCCCCGTCTCGTCGTTGGAGCGGCGCAGCGCCAGGTTGTCGCTGTAGTACACGGGCTGCCGGTGACGCCGTGAGGCGGGCGCGACGTAGCTCTCGATGCCGATGATCGGCTTGACGCCCGCCTTGCGCGCCGACTGGTAGAACTCGTACGCCCCGTGCACGTTCCCGTGATCGCTCATCGCCACCGCGGGCATCCCCTGACGGGACACCTCGTCCATCAGCAGGCCGACCTTGGCGGCCCCGTCGAGCATGCTGTACTCGGTATGGACGTGCAGGTGTACGAACACTACTCCCCCTGGTTGTAGGCTCTTGGGCGAACCCGTGCATTCGACCCGAGAGCAGGCGGGGTTGTCCAACAATCGACACACCGAAACTTCACAACCACCGGTTGTATCCGCAGACCTGGATCTCGGCACCGTGCGCGCCTTCGTCGCCGTCACCGAGGACCGCTACTTCAGCGAGGCCGCGGCCCGTCTGGGCATCACCCAGCAGGCCATCTCCAAGCGGATCGCGAAGCTGGAGTCCGATCTCGGCCTGCGGCTGTTCTTCCGTTCGCGCAACGGGGCCGACCTCACCGAGGACGGCCAGGCGTTCCTGCCCCACGCGCGCGCCCTGATCGGCATCGCCGACCAGGCGCGGGAGGGGCTGCGCCGACGGCGGCGCGCGCTGCGGGTCGATGTCCTCGACACCCGGGTCGCCTCCATCGACCTGATCCGCTCCTTCCACGACGCGACCTCCGAGGCGGACATCGAGATCATCACCTCGAACGGGTACAGAAGCGCCCGCGCCGCCCTCACCCGAGGCTCCGTCGACGCCGCCTACTGCCGCGTCAGCGGCACGCTGGAGGAGGAGCTCCGAGCCGTCCCCGCCTACTGCGAGCCTCTCCACCTCCTGGTCAACCGCGACCACCCGCTCGCCGATCAGCCGTCCGTACGGATGGCGCAGCTCTCAGGGACCAGCGTGTGGATGCCCGGCAACGCCCCCGGCAGCGAATGGGCCGAGTTCTACGACTCCCTCGGCGCCGACTTCGCCATCACGATGGACGTCTCCGGGCCCGACTTCGGCTGGGAGCACTTCGTGGAACAGGTCGGCGTCGCCGGGCGGGTGAGCATCGTCGGCGAACGCACCCGCCTGCCCTGGCGTCAAGACACCGTACGGATCCCGCTGGTCGATCCCGTGCCCGCGTACCCGTTCCTGCTGCTCCACCACCACCAGAACCGTCACCCGCTGCTGATCGCGCTGATCGACTTCGTCACCCGCGACTACCAGCCCTTCGACCCGGACCACCAATGGCTCCCCGAACCCGACCGCGCCTCATTCCCTGCTGGGTAACCCCGCCTTCCGGGTAGTCGCGCGGCCGGAGCACCATGGGTCACGACCATCACGCACGACAAGGGCGGACACTGTGCAGCGCATCGGCATCATCGGAGTGGGCGAGATCGGGCGGGCCATCGTGATGGGCCTGTGTGACGGGGGCGGTGAGTCGCCGGAGGTCTTTCTCTCCCCGCGCGGCGCTCGCACCGCCGCGGAGCTGGCCGAGCGCTACGAGGGCGTGCGGGTATGCGCGGACAACCAGGAGGTGGTGGATCGCTCCGAGGTGGTGATCATCGCCGTCCGGCGACCGGACCGGCACGAAGCGCTGGCCGGGCTGCGGGTGGACGCGGGCACGGTCGTGGTGAACCTGATGGCCGGGGTCGGCAACGACGAGCTGCGCCGGACGCTCGCCACGGACGCGCCGCTGGTGCGGGCCATCCCCCTGCCCACCGTACGAGAGCGTCGCTGCGTCACGGTGACCTACCCGTCGCACCCGGTGGTGGACGCTCTCTTCGAGCACCTGGGCGGGGCGCAACCGGCCGCGGACGAGGCGGCCTTCAACATCTTCTCCGCGCTGACGGGGACGCTGACCACCCACTACTCCTTCCTCGCCACGCTCGCGTCATGGGCCGTCGAGCACGGCATCGCCGCCGACGACGCGGACCGCTACGTACGCGGCCTCTTCCAGGGCGTCGGCCGTTCCCTCAGCGACGAGACCCGCTCGCTGCAACGGCTCGCGGCCGATCACGAGACCCCGAACGGGAGCAACGAGCGCATCCGCACCACCTGGTTCAACCCCGCCAACTCCGACGCCCTCGGCAAGGCCCTCGACGACCTTCTCACCGATCTGAACTAGCCGGTGAGTGCTGGGCCTCGTACGCGGTTCTGCCGGCCTCGATGTCGGTGATGTGCTCCATGGCCCAGCCGGCCAGGGCCAGCGCGGGCGGGATGAGGCTGAGCTCGGTGGGGTCCCGGTAGCACTGACGAAGTTTCGGTCGGATATAGCCGTGACCTGTGGTGATTCCGCGGCGTGGGGCCTCGAAGTCGATCAAGCACTCGTGCACGTGTCCGCGACACGTGCACGAGTGGGTGGTGATCAGGAGCTCCAGGGGGTGGCCGTCAGAAGCGGAACCCCCAGCCGGGTGTGCCGGGCTGCGGAGCGACGGGCTCGCCGAGCGTGCTCACCTCAGCGGGCGGGACCGCCGGGCAACGGGCTCCCTTCGCCGGGAGTGTCTGCGTGAGCAGGTAGGACTCGATGATCTGGTTGCCGCACGCGCCACGCCCCAGGACGATGTGCCCCCAGCCCTCGTACGTGAGCAACCGCCCGGAACGCCCCAGTTGGCGGGTCGCACCCAGTGCCCACGGGTAGACGGTGGCGGGGTCGTGCAGGGAGTTGGCGACCAGCAGCGGCGTGTCCGTGCGGACGTTCAGGCGATGCTGCGGGTTGGGGATCGGGCCCGGCGTCCCGAGGCAGGCGACGCTCGTCGCGAGCGCGATCGGGCTGTACCGCATTTCGGGCGCGATCTTGGCCATACGGCGCAGGTGCCCGGCGAACTCTCGGTAGTCCCGGATCGGCAGCCGGTAGTCCAGGCAGAAGATCTGCAACGGGTTCGGGCTGACCTCCTCCGCGCTGGTCTTCGGAGCGCCGGTGAGCGACATCCGCAACGTGCTGTCACCCGCCGCCCGGCCAGTGTCAAGATCGGCGAGCAGTTGGGAGAGCGCCAGCCAGTTGAAGGGATCGTAGAAGGCGCCCAGCGCCGCGTTAGCGATCACGAACGCGGTCACCGGGACGTCGGGCTCCCCCGGTACGTGCAGTTCACCGCGATCGGCCCGCTCCAGCAGCCCCCGCCAGAACGCCTTGACGTCCTGGCCGTGCTGGAGACAGCGGCTGTCCCGGTCGCACCAGGCCGCGAACTCGTTGAAGGCGTCCTGCGCGCCCCACGTCTCGGTGTCCATGAACGCCTGCGTGCCCAGGCTGTGGTCCATGGTGCTGTCGAGGACGAAGGCGCGGACCCGCTTCGGGTAGCGCTCGGCGTACAACTGGCCGAGGAGGGTGCCGTACGAACCGCCCCAGAACGACAGTTGCCGCTCACCGAGCGCGGCGCGGAAGGCGTCGAGGTCGGCCGCCGTGCTGAGCGAGTCGACGTGGTCGAACAGCGGGCCGGTACGCGCCCGGCAGTCGTCGCGCAGGCGCTTGTTGTAGGCGACCATCCGGTCGAAGTCGGCCTGGCTCTTCATGAGCGGCTCCGGCGCCTGCGTCAGCAGGTCCGTGGAGCAGAGGATGGGGTGGCTCCGGTTCGTGCCGCGCGGGTCGAGGCCGACGATGTCGAAGCGGCGCAGCACCTCGGGGCTGAAGCGGCGCGGGCTCGTGAGGACCAGGTTCACTCCCGAACCACCTGGGCCACCGGCCCCCAGCGTGAGCACACCGATCCTGGCCGCCGGGTCGGTGGCCTTGCGGCGGGCGACCCCGACCTGGAAGGTGCCGCCTTCCGGATGCTTCCAGTCGACGGGAACGGTGATCGTCCCGCAGTCCACCTCGGGAACCTCCGGACACGGCGTCCAGGAGATCGCGGCAGGGGCCGGTTCGGCCCGCTCGGCGGTGGCCGTGGCCGGCGTGATCAAGAGGAGCGGGATTGTGAGCCCCGATAACAGGGCGACGAATCTTCGCATGCCCCGATCTTTGACCGCCTCCGGTCAGAAGGGAATCGAGCGAAGGTATGGACGTGACCTCATCCGCAGGTATGACGGCCGGGCGGATGCGAGGTGCTTCACACGGCATCACAGCCGGGCGGAACGTGTCGTCCATGGGGCATGACGAACTCGCGACAGACCTCGGTGCTGATCACCGGAGGCAACAAGGGACTCGGCTTCGAGGCGGCCCGCCGGCTCGCCGAACTGGGCTGGACGATCTTCCTCGGCTCGCGCGTCGGTTACGAATCGATGCCGCTGGATGGCACCCTGGCCCAGCGTTTCGTCATGTTCTACGCCGAGCCGGGGACAACCGATCACGACAAGATGGTTCTGCTCGACATGGACAGGTCCGCACCCGCGACGGCCGACCCGTGATCACCACGCGCCCTCGCCGAGCCGGACGGCAGGTGAGTCTAAGCGTCGCCGGTCAAGGTGTAACCGCGGGTGACCGCGATGAGGCCGCCGTCCTCTCTGGTGGCCGCGACCAGGTGCGGTGGCCTGGGGACGAAGCCCGGCACCGCGGTCAGCCCGTCGGTCTCGCCGATGACGGTGAGGCGAATCCGGTCCGCTTCCGGTACGCGCAGGGTGATCTGGACTCCCTGGGCGGGGATGCCACGGAAGCGGATCTCTGAGGGCCAGGTTCCGGCTCGCGTACCGGTCACGGGGACGCTCGCCGACCCGAACCGGCCGGCCGACGCGGTGGTGTGGCTGATCGGCTGGTCGAGCCTCAGCGTCAGCGAGCGCGCGCCCTTCCCCGCTGTCACGTGCAGTTTGAGCGTGCCCTCGCGGTGGGCCAGGACGGTGGCTCGCGGGCCGTCGGCGGCGATCGCGGGTGCGGGACCGGTCCACAGCGTGCCTCGCGCGTACCCGGTGGGCAGCGTGGTGGTGTCGTGGCCGGTCACGTACTGCCTGGTCCACTGTGGCGGGTCCGTGTCGGCGCTGACCCAGTGAGCGGTGCGGGTGTCGGCGTTCATGACGTAGGCCAGGTGTGTGCGCTGCGGCTGACTGGCGTCGAAGTCGTCCGCCACGAGCCCGGTGGCGATCAGTCCCGTCGTCAGGAGAAGGGCCGCCAGAGACACGGGGAGGAGGACGGCGCGTTTCGGCCGGGCGGCGGGATCCGGCAGGCGGCGGGTGGCGGAATCGGGCAGGAACAGTTCCGCGATCGGCACCACGGCCAGTCCGAACAGCGCCAGTATCAGCGCGCTCACCCCGCCGAGTGCCAGCCCCATCCCGTCGAAGACGTCCCCGGCCAGGGACGGCAGCAGCATCGCGGCCGTGACCGGGCCCAGCAGCGCCGCGGCCGCCCGCGCCCAGGCAGGTCCGCGCGACAAGGCGGCGGCCAGGCAGCCGAGCGCGCCCAGCAGTGCCGGCAGGGCGAACAGGAAGGACGCGCCGGGAGCGACCTGAGCGCACAGCACGCCCAGCCCGGCGAGCCAGGTCAGCGCCCCGACGGTCAGCGCCGCCGGACCGAGCCTGCGCCGCAGCACCAGATACCAGCCGAGAACCGCCAGCGCGCACAGGACCGCGATCGCCGCCTGGTACGGCCGCGGGCGGTGCAGCAGCCCACCCATCAGGTCATAGGCGGGCCGCCAGGCCACCAGCAGTTCCCACAATCCCTGGGCCAGGGCGACCGACAGCACCAAGGGCACCACGGCCGAGACCGCGGCCGCGATCAGCCGGGGCAGGCTCAGCAGTCGCCTGATGCGGGCCAGCACCGCCAGGCCCGCCACCGCGAGGAGGGCCAGCACCGCCAGCGGCCAGACGAGCCGGTCCGGGTAGGTGATCATGGTGCCGAGGGCGCGGAAGTAGGTGACGTCCTGATCGGAGGTCAGCGTCCGCAGGTCCGCGTCGCCGAGGGCGCGCGTCAGCGCCAGCATGTTGGTGCCGTGATGTTGCAGGCTGCCCCGGTTGAGGTTGGCGATGGAGTCGCCCGCGGTGTGATACAGCGAGGAACGCTGGATGTAGGCGAAGTTCATGCCGGTGAAGCCGGCCTTGGTCAGCGGGGTGAAGTCGGTGTTGTTGGGCAGCAGCCGATAGACCTCCACCATGGCGGAGTGACCGCGCGGCGCGGGGACGGCGTTGACGAAGGTTTCGACCAGGTGGGAGTTGCCGGCGGTGGTCTCGAACATCAACGAGGGGCCGCTGACGCCGCGGGCCTCCCAGTTCAGCAGCACGCCGCCGGCTTTGCCCAGGGGGTGGTCGCGGACGAAGGCCTCGGCGCCGAGCACGCCGTCCTCCTCGCCGTCCGACATGAGCAGCACGATGTCGTTACGCATGCCGGGACCGGTGCGCAGCGCCCGGACGGTCTCGATCATCGCGGCCACCGCGGCGCCGTCGTCGGAGGCACCCGGTCCCATGGCCGCGGAGTCGTAGTGCGCGGCGATGAGCACGGTGCCGGTCGAGCCCGTTCCCGGCAGCCGGCCCACGATGTTGTCGACCTGGCCGAACGCCGCCAGCCCAGCGGAAGACCAGGCACCGACCGAACGCTGGATCTCGACCTGAAGCCCTGCCGCCCGCAGTTGCCGGGCCAGGTAGTCCCTGGCCCGGCCGCTCGCCGGGCTGCCGATGGGCCGCGGCTCAGCAGCGAACTCCTTCAGGTGCGCCAGCGCGCGTTCGGCGCTGAACCGCGCGCTCGGGGCGCTGGCCGGCAGGGGTTGCATGGTGCTGTCGGCCATGGCGGACAGCATGATCACCGCCATCAGGGTGAGCAGGGCCGCCAGCCCGGCCGGCAGCCGCCGTGGGACGTCGAACAACTTTCCGATCATGGCCAGGAAGGCTAGGCCGGGCCACGCACCTCGCGGAATGAGGCGCTCACCCGTTCACACCTGCGGTTTTCCGCAGCCCTGTTCCAGCTGGGGCAGCAGAGCGCCGAGCGGTGCGTGATCGAGGCTGAACGTCCGACGGATGGCGGATGATCCCGTAGGTCGCAACCATGAAGATGGCTGACATGGATCCCGAACTTGAAGCATTCATCCCGCTGTTCCCCAAGGCCGACCTGACCGACCCGGTCGCCGAACGCGAGAACTTCGCCGCGCTGGCCGCCGCGCTGCCGCCACCCGACACCGGTGACCTGGAGATCGAGGACCGCATCGTGCCCGCCGATCCGGACGTGCCGGTACGGATCTACCGCCCGCGCCACCCGCAGGGCGCCATCGTCTGGCTGCACGGCGGCGGATTCGTCATGGGTGACCTGAACACCGAGCACCCCTGGGCCGCCCGGCTCGCGGCCGTCTCCGGCGCGGTGGTGGTCTCGGTGGGTTACCGGCTGGCCCCCGAGAATCGGTTCCCGGCCGCCCTGGACGACGTCTACGCCGCGCTGACCTGGACGGCCAAGAACGCCGCCGAGCTCGGCGGCGACCCGGAACGGATCGCGGTCGGCGGCCACAGCGCCGGTGGCGGACTCGCGACGGCGGTGGCGCTGCGAGCGCGTGACGAGCAAGGGCCGCCCATCCGCTTCCAGCTGCTCAACCAGCCCGGACTCGACGACCGGCAGGAGACCTGGTCGGCGCGGCACTTCACCGACACGCCGTGGATGAATCGCGACAAAGTCACCGCGATTTGGCGGCACTACCTGGGCTCCACGCCCGCCACGCCGTACGCCGCCCCAGCGCGGGCCGACGACCTGTCCGGACTGCCGCCCGCCTACATCGCCACCGCGGAATTCTGCCCGAACCGCGACGAAGGCGTCACGTACGCGCTGCGGCTGCTGCGGGCGGGCGTGTCGGCCGAGCTGCACCAGTGGCCCGGCACCTTCCACGGGTCACAGGCGATCCTGTCCGCCGAGGTGTCGCAGCGGCAGATCGCCGAACTCGGCGCCGCCCTGCGCCGCGCCCTGGCCGAGTGAGGCGACCCTCTCTGGTAGCCGGCCCAAGGAAGGCTGCTCGGTGAAGACGAAGAGCTGTCCGTGGCCCGCGACCGCGCCGGCCCGGCGAGCGGCACGCGGCCGGTGTCGCGCTACTTCGCGATCGCCTCGCGGACGGACGGGACGATCTCCTGGGCCCAGCGGGCCAGGACGGTGAGGTCAGCGGCGCCATGGCCGTCGGAGAAGAGCGTGAAGCCCGACGCGCCGTGCTCCAGCACGGCTCCGGTCAGCTCCTCGACCCACTGGCCGACGGAGCCGCCGAGCCAGCGGCCGTCGCGGTCGCGGGTGGCGGGCAGCGGCTGGTCGGTGATGCGTCCGGGGAAGTTGAAGACCGTACGGATCTCGCTCGGATCGCGGCCGACGGACGCCGCCGCGTCGTCGATGATCGGCCGGGAGGTTCGGTAGCGTTCGCTGAGCCAGTCGGCCGCGTGGCCGGGGATCCAGCCGTCGGCCACCCGGCCGGTGGCGGCCAGGGACTTCGCGCCGACCGAGCCGGTCCACACGGGCGGCGCGGCGACGGGAGCGGGCTCGATCTGGTGCACCTGGTAGTGGTTGCCCTCGTAGGTGACCGGCGGGCCGCCGCCCGACAGCAGCTTGATCAGGACGATCGCCTCCTCGAAGGCGTCCACGGCCGCGCCGGGCGTCAGCCGCGGCACTCCCATGTCGGCGATGCGATCCCACAGCCCGCCCGCGCCCATGCCGAGCACGATCCGGCCGTCCGACAGCGCCGACAGCGACGTCACCGTCCTGGCCAGCATGGCGGGCGGCCGGGTCGGCAGGTTGGTGACGTTGGCGAAGCCGGCGATGTGCCGGGTACGACCGAGGATGAAGCCGAGCGCGGCATAGGCGTCCAGGCGCCCGCCTATGTAGGGATGGTCGGACAAGGTGAAGATGTCCAGCCCGTCCTGGTCGGCCTGCTGGACCAAGCGCAACAGCTCGGGGATGTCGTCGATGCTGGAATGCGCGCCAAAACCGAAGACGACGTTATGTGCGGACAACGTGCCGCCTTTCTCTGCGAATGATCGTCAGCGCGCCCCGGTGTGCCGCGCGGCGCGTTGAGTTCGTACTACGAACCATATTAGTTCGTAGTACGAACTGCAACTCTCGCGCAGCGGTTCAGCGCGGGCGATCCGGTTCCACGAAGACGGTGGGCACCTTGTTGTCCGCCACGATCCGGCCGAGCAGCGCGGCGAGCGTGTCGCGTTCGGCCGGGGCGAATCCCGAGGTCAGTTCCTCGACGCGGCGGCAGGTCTCGGCGTAGAACTCGTCGACCAGCTTGGCGCCCCGTGGGGTGAGCGCCACTCGCACCGCGCGGGAGTCCTGCGGGTCGGGCCGGCGTTGGACCAGGCCGTTGCGTTCGCTGCGGTCCACCAGGCCGGTCAGGCTCGACTTGGCCAGGCCGAGCATCGCGCCCAGCTCGCTCATGCCGTACGGCTGCGGCATCAAGACGCACAACAACTGGCCCTGCTGCTGGGTGAGACCGTACTCGCGGGCGGAATCCGCGTACACGGCATTCACCAGAAAGGTAGACCGTACGAGCGCGGCCACCGTCCCGATCTGGCCTTCGACATCTTTACTCACCGGCCCAGGCTAACAAACTTCGTGGGACGAACTACCGCTATGAGCGAGCCGTCTCGTAATCGGGAAGTGCGGCCGGGGTGGTCCGGGTCGCCGGGCGCATGGTCAGGATCAGTACGGCCAGCCCGGCGAAGATGACGGCGGCGATGGCGCCGGTGACGTGCACGCAAGCGGTGAACGCCTCCCGCGCTGCGTGCAGCAGTTCCGCGCCCTGGCCGGCGGGCAGGTGCCGGCTGGCGGCGACCGCGCCGGCCAGCGAGTCGGACGTGCCGTCCATCTGGCCGCGGTAGACCACCGCGGCCACCACGCCGAGCAGCGCGAAGCCGAGGGAACCGCCGAAGTAGTTGCTGGTCTCCGACATCGACGCCGCCGATCCGGCGCGCTCCGGCGGTACGGCCCCGACGACCAGCCCCGTGCCCAGCGCGAACAGCGGACCGGTGCCCAGAGCCAGCACGGTGATGCCGATCATCACCAGCGGCAGGGCGCTCGCCCCGCCGACGCCGACCAGCAGCAGGCTGCCCAGCGCCGACACCACCAGCCCGCCGGCGATGGCGGTCGGCTGCTTCATCCGCCGGGCCAGCGTGGGCGCGGCCATGGTGCCGAGCGCCGTACCCAGGCCCATGGGCGCGAACAGCAGCGCTGACGCGACCGGCGAGAAGCCCAGCACGCTCTGCAGGTACTGGGTCACCAGCAGGCCCGTACCGGCCATGGCGATGCCGGCGAAGACCAGCGCGATGAGTACGGCCGTGAACGGGCGGTTGCGCAGCAGCCGCAGGTCCAGCAGCGGCGTGTCCAGCCGCAGCTGCCGGCGTACGAACAGCACTCCGATGGCCGCGCCGACGACCAGGGCCACCGCCGGGACGACCGGTACGCTCTCGACCGGCAGCTGCTTGATGCCGTACACCATCAACAGCACAGCCACGAGCGACAGACCCACGCTGGCCAGGTCCAGCCGACCGGCCCGGTCGGTGCGGAACTCCGGCAGCAGGACCGGCCCGGCCAGCAGCAGCAACGCCATCGCCGGCACGGCGACCAGGAACACCGATCCCCACCAGAAGTGCTGGAGCAGGAATCCGGCGAGCACGGGCCCGAGCGCGCCGCCGGTGAACTGGCAGGTCGCCCAGATCGCGATGGCCTGCCCACGCTGCCGTTGATCGTGGAACATGTTGGTGATCAAGGCGAGTGTGGACGGCATCAGGGTCGCGCCGGCGACGCCCAGCAGCGCACGCGCGATGATCAGCATCAGCGGGCTGACCGAGAAGGCCGCGGCGACCGACAGCACCGCGAACGCCGCTCCCCCGATCATCAGCAGCCGGCGGCGGCCGATCCGGTCGCCGAGCGTACCCATGGTGATGACCAGGCCGGCCACCATGAATCCATAGCTGTCACTGATCCACAGCTGCTGGACGTTGGTGGCGCCCAGGCCGGCGCTCAGCTGTGGGAGCGCGAGAAGCAGCGCCGTCATGTCCATCGCGACGAGCAAGGTCGGCAGCACCAGGACGATCAGTCCCAGCCACGCCCGGTTGACTCGCATATCCGAAACTCCCGTTTGTTGTTCGATCGACGTTTCGCCGGGTGGTCGGAGCGGTCGCGAGCTTCTTGACATCGCCGCGGTCGCGCGACAGCGAAAAAGACGCGGGTAAGTTTTGGCGGGGGGATGTCAAGACGACGGCGGCGGCTCCGACCAACCGGTCGAAGGGCCCCGGCCGGGGCTCGCGACCACGAGGAGTACAAAATGAAGTTCCTGATCAGCATGCACATCAACCCGGCCGTGCTGGACGCGCTGACCGACGCGGAGAAGGCGGCGATCGGCGACGGCCACGGCGCGTTCATCGAGGCGCTGAAGAAGTCCGGCGAGCTGATCACCACCCAGGCGCTGGTCGACCCGTCGCAGGCTGCCGTGGTGTCCGTACGCAACGGCCAGCCGGTCGTGACCGACGGCCCTTTCCTGGAGGCGAAGGAGTATCTGGGCGGCTTCTACCTGATCGACTGCGAGAACAAGGAGCGGGCGATCGAGCTGGCGACGCAGATCCCCGACACCGCGATCGAGGGTCTGGGGGTAGAGGTGCGACAGGTGATGTTCGCTGACGGACAATTGGAGGCATGACGACATCGGCCATCGAGGACCTGCTGCGTGAGCTCACGCCGCAGGTCCTCGGCATGTTGGTACGGCGGAACGGGCAGTTCGAGGCGTGCGAGGACGCCCTGCAGGAGGCCGTCCTCGCCGCCACCGTGCAGTGGCCGGCCGAGGGGCTGCCGGACAACCCGCGCGGCTGGCTGATGACCGTCGCGTCCCGGCGGCTCATCGACCAGATGCGCAGTGACCACGCGCGCCGCGAACGGGAGTCGGCGACAGCCACCGAAGTGGTGCCCGAGGACGTGCCGGACACCGACGACACGCTCGTCTTGCTGTTCCTGTGCTGCCATCCGACGCTGACCGCGGCCTCTCAGACCGCCCTGACGCTGCGTGCGGTCGGCGGCCTGACGACCGCTGAGATCGCCCGCGCGTTCCTGGTGCCGGAGGCCACGATGGCGGCCAGGATCAGCCGGGCCAAACAGCGCATCAAGGCGGCCGGCAGCTCGTTCAGCCTGCCGGAGGGCGCGGAGCGCGAGGAGCGGCTGCGGGTCGTCCTGCACGTGCTCTACCTGATCTTCAACGAGGGTTACACCGCCTCTTCGGGCAGCGAGTTGCACCGCACCGACCTCGCGCACGAGGCGATCCGGCTGGCCAGGATGGTGCACGCGCAGCTGCCCGAGGACGACGAGGTGACCGGGCTGCTCGCGCTGATGCTGCTGACCGACGCCCGCCGTGAGGCGCGTACGACGGCGAACGGCGACCTGGTGCCGCTGGACGAGCAGGACCGTACGAAGTGGGACCGCGCGCTGATCGACGAGGGCACCGAGCTGGTCAAGGTGTCACTGGCCGGCCCCGCGCTGGGGCCCTACCAGCTGCAGGCCGCCATCGCCGCCACGCACGACGACGCGGACACGGCCGCGGCGACCGACTGGGCGCAGGTGCACGCGCTGTACCTGGTCCTGGAACGGATCGCGCCCAACCCCATGGTCACCCTCAACCGGGCCATCGCGCTCGCCGAGACCGAGGGCCCGCAGGCCGGGCTGGCCCTGCTGGCCACATTGGACAGTGACGAGCGGATGGCCGGGCATCACCGGTTGCTGTCCGTACGGGCGCATCTGCTGGAGAAGGCGGGAGACGCGGCGGGGGCGTACGAGCACTTCCGGCTCGCCGCGAAGTCCACGGCCAGTATCGCCGAGCAGCGCTACCTGGAGTCCCGGGCCGGCCGGGTGCGAACGTTCTAGGCGGCATGTCACAGATGGGCGGGCTGTCTCGTCTCGGGTTCCGAAGACAAGCTCTGGGATCCGGAAGGTGATGGTCATGCGGGTGTTCGTGGCGGGCGGGGCCGGGGTGTTGGGGCGGCGGCTGGTGCCGTTGCTGGTGGCGCGTGGCCACGAGGTGACGGCGACGACGACGAGCACGGCCAAGCGGGGCCTGCTGCGGCAGTTGGGCGCCGAGGCGGTCGTGATGGACGGGCTGGATGCGGTGTCAGTCGGTGAGGCGGTGGCCCAGGCCCGGCCGGACGTGATCGTGCACCAGATGACCGCCATCTCCGGCAAGCCGGATATCAAGCACTTCGACCGCTGGTTCGCCGCCACCAACCGGCTGCGCTCCGAGGGGACGGACCATCTGCTGGCCGCCGCCGAAGCGACCGGTGTGTCCCATTTCGTCGCGCAGAGCTATGGCTCCTGGAACGGCATCCGCGAGGGCGGATGGGTGAAGACCGAGGAGGACCCGCTGGACCCGACGAGCACGGGCAAGGGGGCGGCGGCGATCCGCCACCTTGAGGACGTGGTCGTCAAGGCCGGCGGCGCGGTCCTGCGCTACGGCGCGTTCTACGGGCCGGGCGCCACCGATGACCAGGTCGAGCTCGTGCGCAAGCGGCAGTACCCGGTCGTCGGGAACGGCGCCGGCTACAGCTCATGGGTGCATCTCGACGACGCGGCGAGCGCCACTCTCCTGGCCGTGGAACGCAAGGTGAAGGGCGTGTTCAACATCGTCGACGACGAACCGGCCCCGGCCCGTGAGTGGCTGCCCTACCTGGCGGCATGCGCGGGGGCGAAGCCGCCGATGCGGGTTCCAGTGTGGCTTGCCCGGCCGCTGGCCGGGAGTACGGCGGTGGCGATGATGACCCAGGGGCGCGGCTTCTCCAACGCCAAGGCCAAACGGGAGCTGGGCTGGCAGCTGCGCTACCCCTCCTGGCGGCAGGGCTTCAAGGAGGAGCTGGCATGACGCGCGCTGAGGAGTTCCTGGAGCTACGGCCGCTGCTGTTCTCCATCGCCTACCGGATTCTGGGCAGCGTGAGCGAGGCCGAGGACGCGGTCCAGGAGACCTGGCTGCGCTACGAGGCATCCCCGACGCGACCCGCCTCGACGAAGGCGTTCCTGTCGGCCACGGTGTCCCGGATCGCCATCGACGTGCTGCGCTCGGCACGCGTCCGGCGGGAGGAGTACGCCGGGCAGTGGTTCCCCGAGCCGCTGCTCGCCGATCCGTACGAGGATCCGGAGCGGTCGGCGGAGCTGGCCGACTCCGTATCGATGGCGGCCCTGTTGCTGCTGGAGCGGCTCAGCCCGCTCGAACGGGCGGTCTTCGTGCTGCGGGAGGTGTTCGGGTTCGGCTTCGGGGAGGTCGCCTCGGCGGTGGGCAGGTCGGAGGCGGCCTGCCGCCAGCTCGCCGTGCGGGCGCGCCGCCACATGGACGCGGGCCGCGCCCGGTTCGAGGCCGATCGACGGGAGCGAGCCGAACTCGCCGAGCGATTCTTCGACGCCTTCCGGGAAGGGGACGTCGACGGCCTGCGGAAACTGCTCGCCGCCGACGTCCAGATGATCGGTGACAGCGGAGGCAAGGCCCCGCTGTGGGGCAAGGGCGTCTTCGGCGCCGCGAACGTGGCCCGGACGCTGGCCGCGATCGTCGCGCCCTTCGCCCGGATCGGCGGCGTCGTGGAGCCGCACGAGGTGAACGGCCGGCCGGGCGCCATCTTCCGCGACCGGGACGGCAACGTCGTCAACATCCTGGCGCTCGACACCCTCGACGGGCAGATCCAGACGATCCGCGCGGTGCTCAACCCCGACAAGCTGCGACACCTGGGTCCGGTGGCGGACGCCTGGGCGGTCGTTCGCGAGGCGAACCAGGCCCGCCGGCCCACGAACTGACCATACGCGCCGACCTGATGGTGTCGTAACCAAGGAAGGACAGCCGTCATGTTCATCACAGTCTTCGGAGCCAACGGTCCGACCGGCCGCCTGCTCACCGGCCAGGCCCTCGCGGCCGGGCATCGGATCACCGCGGTCACCCGGCAGCCGGACTCCTTTCCGCTGCGCCATGATCGGCTCGAGGTGGTCGGTGCCGACGTGCTCGACGCGGCGGCCGTCGACGCCGCCGTGGCGAAGCGGGACGCGGTGCTGTCGACGCTCGGGGTGCCCGCCGGGAAGGAGCCGATCAGCACCTATTCGCGGGGTGTGGCGAATATCGTCGCCGCTATGGCGCGGCATCGGGTGCGTCGCCTCGCCGTGGTCAGCTCTAGCGGGGTCGCCCCGCACTCGTACTCCGACGGCGGTTTCCTGTTCAACCGAGTAGTGCTGCCGTACGTGACGCAGGTGCTGGGCAAGACGCTTTATGACGACATGCGGCGGATGGAGACGCTGGTCCGCGCCAGCGATCTCGACTGGACGATCGTGCGCCCGAGCGGGCTCTACCACCTGCCCTCGCCCACCGACTACACCCTCGTCGAGGGCCAGGCCGACGGCAGGTTCACCGCCCGTACGGACCTGGCCGCGAGCATGCTGGCGCTGCTGGACGACGATCGCTATTTCCGTACGACGGTGAGCGTCATCACCACTGTCGAAAACCCCACCCTGCTGCGGTGGATCCGCCGCGAAGCACTCGCCAAGAGCTGACCTTCATGGGCTCAGACCGCCGCGCTGCGAGAGACCGGCGACGCCCGGGTCGTCTCGGTCAGCTCATACCAGCACCGGCTCTCACCAGTCGTCTTCGACGCTCGTCCAGCCGACGCCACGCCCACAAGGCCGAACCTCGTGACTGACACTACGGCGCGGTGAAGGCTCCATAGGAACTCAGCTGACCTCAAGGTTGGCCATCATGCCCATGTCCTCGTGTTCGGCGTTGTGGCAGTGAAAGAGGTAACGGCCGCGGTAGCCGTCGAAACGGGTGATGATCTCCACCGATTCGCCCGGCCGAAGTGAGACGGTGTCCTTGAGCCCCGCGTCGTGCGGCAGCGGCGGCCGGCCGCCGCGCGAGAGCACCCGGAAGCCGACCAGGTGCAGGTGGACGGGGTGATGGACGTCGGCGACCAGCCGCCACACCTCGACATCGCCGAGACCGACGGTGACATCGGAGCGGGCGGGGTCGAACGGCAGCCCGCCGATCAGCCAGCCGTGGTCGCCGTGCATTCGCCCGGTGCGGAAGGAGAACTCGCGCGTCCTGACGGCCTCCGAGCGGCGCCAGTCCGGGAGATCCGTGGACAGGGTGCCGGGAATGCGGCTGTCGTCGGCGGCCTTGCGCGCGACGCGGAAGGCCATCACGTCGCGAGTACGCCCGGAGCCCAGCCGGTTGACGATTCTCACCCGGCTGCCGACCGGCAGGCCCGCGAAGTCGATGATCACGTCGTAGCGTTCGGCGGGGGCGATCGGCAGGAGCCGGTGGGTGACCGGCGCCGCGAGCAGTCCCTGGTCGGCGCCGATCTGGACGAGGTCGAGCGGGCGCCCGTCGTCGCTGACCGCTTCGAGCTCGTAGTGACGGGCGTTGGAGGCGTTGAGGACGCGCAGCCGGTAGCGGGCCGCGTCGACCTCGTGCACGGGCCAGGGGGCACCGTTGACCAGGATCACGTCACCGAGGACACCGGCGAGGTACGGCTCCTGTACGCCCGGCCGCCCTGGCAGGGCGGGGTAAGCGAGGCCGCCGTCGGCGGCGAACGCCCGGTCGGCGATCATGAGGGGCAGCTCGCGCCGCCCCGAGGGCAGACCGAGGGCGTCCTCGGCGTCGTCGCGGACGATCTGCAGCCCGGCCAGGCCGCGCCAGATCGCGGGGGCGGTGAAGTCCATCCGGTGGTCGTGGTACCACAGCAGCGCGGAGCGCTGATCCAGCGGGAAGGTGTAGTCGCGCGTCAGCTCGGTCACTGCCGCCCGCGGATCGTGTCCGTGCCCCATGTGCGAGGTTGCCTGCGGCCAACCGTTGGGCAGGACGAGGTCGGTCGGGTACCCGTCGGAGGCCGCCGGGGTCCGTCCGCCATGCAGGTGTACGACGGTCGGTACGGGCAGCTCGTTGTGGTGCGTCACAGTGATCGGCCGGCCGCGGCGCGCCTCGATCGTCGGTCCGGGGAAGGTGCCCTCGTACGTCCATAGTGCTGTCCTGACCCCGGGCAGGATCTCCGCGCTCGCTTCACGCTGGGTGATCTCGTACCGGTCGGCTCCGCCCGAGGTGCCGACCGGCGCCAGCACGGCGGGAATCGGCAGCGGCACCTGGAACGGCGGTGGCAGCGGTACGGCACTGCGCAACTCGGCACCGGTCATCGACGGGCGGCGGGCCAGCGCGGCCGAGGCGGACAGCCCGGTGGCCGCCATCAGCCCGAGCGCCCCGCCGATGCCCAGAATCCGCCGCCGGGTCACACCCTCACGCATGGTGGACCTCCCGCCGCGGCGCTTTGTCGTCACGTACGTGACCGCCGCCCAGCCAGACGGCGATGAACAGCACGACGAGCGCGACGACGGTCATCACACCCAACGGGATGTGCAACCACAGCGCGCCGTCCAACCCGGCGAAGTACTGCACGGTCTCGGCCGCCACCACCGCCATCGTGGCCAGGAACGGCCAGACCCGGCGCAGCCGAATCCACACCACGATCGCCACGACCACCTGCAGGTAGCCGATGGAGGTGACCACGTCGGCGCCGATCGCGTGCCAGCGCAGACTGTCGAAGTCACCGGTCAGGTACGCCCCGGCGAACACCGGCTGGCCGACGACCGCCACCACATGCGCGCTGACGACGGCCCGCAGTGTCCACCCCGTCGGTGTCGTCCGATGCGCGGGCATGGTGAGCATGGGATATCCCCCCCTTTCGTTGTCCGGCCTCGACGCTATGGCCCGTGGGTTATCTTGTCTAAGATCAATATCGCTATACTGTTATGTAATGAGGGGCATGATGGAGCTGAACACGCTCAAGCAGTTCCTGGTGGTGGCGCGGCTCGAACACCTCAGCCGCGCGGCCGACGAGCTGCGCGTCGCCCAGCCATCGCTGAGCCGTACCATCGCCCGCTTGGAGAGCGAACTGGGCACACCGCTGTTCGACCGCGGCGGTCGGCTCCGGCTGAACAACACGGGCAAGCTCTTCCGCGACTACGTCGAACGCTCTCTCGGCGAGCTCGACGCGGGCCGGCGAGCCGTCGCCGAGGCCACCAGCGAGGGCGTGGGCACGGTGCGGCTGGCGTCGGAGACGTTCCTCACCCTCACCCGGCCGCTGGCGGCCTACAAGCGAGCCCATCCCTCCATGGAGGTCGAACTCCGCTGGGCGGCGGCCGAGGACATGGCCCGCCACCTGCGGGCCCAAGAGGTCGATCTGTGTGTCGCCTCGCAGCCGATCCACGCCGAGGGCTTGGAGGCGGTTGAGCTGCTCGATGAGGAGGTGTGGGTGGCCACATCACTCGACCATCCCTTTGCGGGCCGTACCTCGGTGAGCATCGACGAACTCGCCGACCAGCCCTTCGTCGCCGCCCGCAAGGGGCACTGGCAGCGCCGGCTCCTTGACCGGCTCTTCGCCGCCAGAGGCCGCACACCGAAGATCGTCTGTGAGGTCGACGAGCTTAGCGCCATCGCCGACCTGATCGGCGCGGGGCTCGGCATCGGCCTCGTCCCTGCCTTCGCCCGGCACACCGCGGTCCGTGCTCCCCTTGCCGCGATCACCGTCGACAGCCCTGACTGCCGCCGCGCGCTCACGCTGTACTGGGGCGCCGACAGCCACCTGTCGACCGCCGCCCGCCTGATGCGCACCACGATCACCAGTTGGAACTGGGTCACCGGCGAACCGCAGGAGAGACCGCGGCACGCCCGGTAAGCGGTTCGGTCTATCGAGGTCACCAGCAACCTCCCAGACCGCCATCAACATGACGGCATGACCGAACCCCCAGCCCGTGCGGCCGGGGGTTCATTCTTTCAAGGTCGTTTGAGGCATGCGCGTGAGGGGCCGCCCCGAGAACGAGGCAGCCAGGCTAGGTCCTCCAAGCTCCCCAGATCATCCTGCTCGAGTTGTCCAGACCTTCAGCGCGGGCCTCGTCTCGCGCTTGGTGGCCGTGGTCCGATTAAGAATTCTCCACGCACTCGCCCATTGCTGCTGCTCTTGCGCGTCGCCCCCGCATCCACGGATAAGCCCCAGCAAGTACTGCATCTTCAGAGGCGGTTTTCCCGGCTTATCGTAGATGATCTTCGCTACAGTGGCGTGAGAGAACGCACCGCGGGACTGCTCGGCGAGCTGGCGAGTAGAGGGTGTACCAGCCCACCGCCAAAACTCCCGAGCGAGTTCTTCCAGTTCAGAGACGGAATTCGCGGTGAACGGATCGGGCTTGAGGTCATAGCCGGGCGCGTCCTGGATAACCGGTTCAGCAAGGCGCTCCGTTCTCCGGGGATATCGACGTTCGGCCTGAACATTGACTGTGCCGCCGGTGTTGTGGATGACGTACATGCCGGTGCCGGCATGGTCCGCGTCCTGGCTAATGCGGATGGTGTCGGACCATGGACGGTAGAGCTTCGCCCGTTCGTAGGCGGCGTGGAAGTCCGGCAGGCTCGATTCCGGCGCTCCCAGCTGGACCAGAAGGCTGTTGACCATCCGCCAGGCGGGGAGCTGAAGGCCCGAGTTGAGCGCCTGCCTCAGCACGCCGGTACTCGTGCCAGGAGGCCATGAGTATTGGCGCCAGTCCTGTCCCTGGGTCTGAATCTCCAAGAGGGCCGTCAACAGCCCTTCGAATGTTGCGAGGCTTTCCGATGCTGCGATGGGCGTCATGGCGGAATGCGCGGTTGGGGGTACGGGGCTACTCACGCGTGCCCGCTCTTGGTCTCGACTGCCCTGCGCCTGGCCGACGTGGTCAGAATGCGACCGTAAGACACACCCATGATGAACACGATCGCCGTCGTGACGACGGTCGGCTGTTGGGCGATCTCCATGTAGACCACGCCCCCACCGGCCACCACGGTGTGGATCACCGCCATGAGCCAGGGCGGTGGGCTGATCTCAGCCTTGAAGGTAAACTTCACTACCTCTCCCCTGCGTGAAAACACAAGGGAGGGCCCGTCAGCCACTCCCTTGTGCGACTGGAACACTTCGGGGCAAACATGTCTAAGGTACGCAGAAGGGTCGGCCTCGCACAGCCGACCCGTTGCGGAATGTCTTGCCCCGCAACACCAATAGTGGCCCTTCTCGCGCCCAGACGCAAAGTCGTAACAATTTATTTTCCATTTGTGGACATGTCGCATCCCGTCCGCACTTTAGGCCTTAGATGATCTTCCTGTGCATCGCCGTCCAAGGAAGTATTAAATATAGTCAAAACCGTAAACATCTGTCACAGACTGTAAAAGCTACTTTCGAGTAAGCGCTAAATGATTGATACTCGAACCTGTCGCGCGACAGAGGCAACAAGATCGCGGGGCGGTGCGTACCGGCTTTCCCTTGCTCGACTGGAACACGACAAGACGGCGGACGCGCAACCAAGGGGGGAAACCCGTCGCACCGGATCCCCCGGACGTGAGCGGAGGCTTGAGGCCTCCGCTCATTGTCATTTCAGGAACCCAGCACCCGGGCGGCGGCGAGGGTGGGTTAGGGCGGGACTCCTCGCCCGAACTGCGCTTGAGGATCGTCCCGAGCTTGGCCGTGGCCACGAGATGGAAGCCGAGGGCGTCGGCGATGATCGGGGTGGGGCCGTCGTGGATGTGCTGGAGGGGGGCAGACCAAGTACGAAAGAAAGGGATAGTCATGTCGCTGACCAGGGCGATCACACGGCCCCACTCAGCGTGCCGCATGGCTCGCCAGCACGTTGGCCACCGGCGCCAGCGCCTGGCAGATGGTTACCCCCAGACCCGGCACAGAGCGCCACCCGCGCCTTACACCGCACCGGGGCAACGACGTTCGGGAACCTGGTGCCCACCGAGCCGTCCCGGCTGGGGACGGTCAAAAGGCAACGGGGGTCCACCGACGTCTTGGTCAATGGGTGATCACGATCTTGCCGTTGGCCTTGCCCTGCTCGACGTAGGCGAGGGCGTCGAGGTTTCGTCGAAGTCGAAGGTGCGGTCGAGCACGGGGCGCAGCGTGCCGGCGTCATACAGGGCTGCCATGGCCTTGAGCTGGGCACCGTCGGCGCGCATGAAGAAGAACGAGTACCGGACGCCCAGTCGCTTCGCCCGGCTGCGGAGCTTGCGGCTCAGCACGGCCATGACCGGCTTGAGGAGCGGCTGGCCGAGCTGCGCGGCGAAGGCCGGGTCGGGTGGGCCGACCACGCTAATGGCCAGTCCGCCGGGCTTCAGGACCGTCAGCGACTTCTTCAGGCTGGCCGGGCCCAAGCGAGTCGAGGACGACGTCGTAGCCGTTGAGGACGTCGGCGAAGTCGGTCGTGGTGTAGTCGATGGCTTCGTCGGCGCCTAGGTCTCGGACCTTGTCGATGTCGCGGGTGTGGGCGGTGGTGGCGACGTACGCGCCGAGGTGCTTGGCGAGTTGGATGGAGGTCGAGCCGAGGCCGCCGGCGCCGGCGTGCACCAGCATCTTCTGTCGGGGGCGGACGTCGGCGAGGTCGACGAGGCTCTGCTGAGCGGCGAGCGCCACCAGGGGTACGGCGGCGGCCTCGGCGAAGGAGAGCGAGGAGGGCTTGATCGCGACGTCGTCGGCGTCGATCGCGATCGACTCGGCGAAGGTGCCGATCCGCAGGTCACGTGGTCGTGCGTAGATCTCGTCGCGAAGTCGGCCCCGCCCTGGTCGCGCGGGGATAAAGATCGTGGCTATGAGTGAGCCTTACCCGGACGAGCTGGTCGACGCGGTGGACCTGTATGTCGATGTCCAGCAGGTTCTGCTCCTTCCTGCAAACGCGGTCCGAGTTGGCGGAGCGGCGGCCGAAGTACCACCGTCTGCTGGCGGCGAGGCGTTCCGCGACTGACCGTGCAGTTCAAGCCCGGCGACACCGCGCATGCGGTGGAGCAACTCGACTGGATGCGGGCGCAGTTCTTCGCCAATCGCCCAGACGACCTCCCGGCGGCGCGTAAACCTACGGGCGGTGCCGCCGCGGCGTCGAAGGGGGCCGACCGGATCAGGTGCCTGTGCGGCGAGGCCGGCCGTGCCCTTCTCAGCGGTGGTGCGGGCGGGGCAACAAGGCGAACGCGCTCTCCGCGATCGAGGTCAGGCGGGCGGGGCTGTGGCCGTACGCGCCGACGACATCGGTCCCGCGGATGATGGTCAGCAGAAGGTACGCGAGGTCGTCGGGATCCGCGTCGGGGTCGATGTCACCGTTGCGTTGCGCCGCTCGCACACACTCGGCCACCGCCGTCCGGACCACGGAGAAGCACTCCTTGGCCAGGCGTTTCACCTCGGGGTCGGAGGCGCCGACCTCCAAGGCCATCTTGGCGGCGAAGCAGGCCGCCCCCGCCCGGTCGGAGGCGGGGAGTACGTCGGCGGCGAGTGGCACCCCATGGACGGCGCGGAGCAAGTACTGGTGCAGTCGTTCCAGGGCACCCTCGTCCGGTCCGGCGAGCATCTTCCGCGGCCCCTGGCTCAGCCGGGCGAAGTAGCCGGTCATCGCCTCCAGCAGCACGCCGTGCTTGCCGTCGAACGCGGCGTAGAGGCTGCCGCGGCCCAGGCCGGTAGCAGAGCTGATGTCGTCGACGCTCGTGCCGTTGTAGCCCGAGGCGCGGAACTGCCGCTCGGCGGCATGCAGGACGTGGTCGCGGTCGAAGCTTCGTGGTCTCGCCATACGCCGAAGGTAATGCCGACCCGCCGTACTTGACAACTCAGTACAGAACCGCCTAGGTTTCTGACAGTTCAGTACACAATCATCCTGGCGACCCCGCACTGGGCACGACGAAGTCATGCCCGCAACCGAAGGAACCACCATGCAGACAGCTTCCCCAGTGGCCCTTGTGACAGGCGCCTCCTCCGGGATCGGGCGGGCGGCAGCGCTCGCCCTCGTGGACGCCGGCTTCGCGGTGGTCGGCACGAGCCGCAACGCGGCGAACGCCGGGCCGCTGGCCGGGGTGACGTTCCTCGATCTCGACGTGGCCAGCGACGAGTCGGTCCGCTCCCTGGTCGAGGAGGTGATCAAGCGGTTCGGTCGGATCGACGTCCTGGTCAACAACGCGGGCGTGGGCGCGGTCGGCGCCGGCGAGGAGAGCTCGATCAACCAGGCCAAGGAGGTCTTCGACATCAACGTCTTCGGTCTGATGCGGATGACAAACGCAGTGCTGCCCCGCATGCGCGCCCAGGGCAGTGGCCGCGTGGTCAACGTCTCCTCGGTACTCGGTCTGATCCCAGCGCCCTTCATGGCCGTCTACGCCGCCGCCAAGCATGCGGTCGAGGGCTACTCCGAGTCCGTCGACCACGAGCTTCGCGAGCACGGCGTCCGGATGCTGCTGATCGAGCCGGCCTACACAAGCACGAGTTTCGAGGCGAGCAGCCTGGCACCCGACTCGCCCCTGCCGGTCTACGCCGCGCAGCGGGAGATCGCCCGAGACGTGCTGGCCACCGCCGTGCGCACCGCCGACGACCCGGACGTTGTCGCGAAGGTGATCGTCGCGGCCGCCACCGACTCCAAGCCCAAGCTCCGGTACACCGCCGGCTCGATGGCCGCACGCGTCAGCCTCCTGCGCCGGATCGTGCCCTCGCGCGCCTTCGACAACCAAATCCGCAAGCTCAACCGGCTGGCCGGCTGACCCCGCAGGACACCCGGCGCCTGAGCAGACGCCCATGTCCAAAACCAGAGACACCGAAGCCAGCATCAGCATCTGTCGTCCGACCGCTCGTGGAAAAGGCTGCTGACACACATGGAGTTCGAACGCGTCACCTTCGACCTGCCACACGGCACCTTTCACGCGCTGCAGGGTGGTGATCCCGATGGTCAACCGACGCTCGTCTTGCACGGCTTCCCGGACCATCCGCCGACCGCGACGCCCTTCCTCGCCGAGCTCGGCCGCCGCGGACGTCACGTCGTCGCGCCCTGGCTTCGCGGTTATGCGCCGTCCCCAACCGCGGGGCCGTTCGACCTCGCAGCCCTCACCAGCGACGTGCTCGCGCTGATCGACCGCTGGTCTCCCGGGCGAGCCGTGGAGTTGATCGGCCACGACTGGGGCGCCGCGATCACATACCATACCTGCGTCACCGCGCCGGAGCGGATCGAACGCGCGGTCACGCTCGCATTCCCCCACCCACTCACGTTCCTGAGCCGGCCGCGCCCCGCTCAGCTACGCCGAAGCTGGTACATGGGGCTCTTTCAACTGCCGGGAAGCGGCTTGATGGTCGCCGCCCGCGATCTCGCCCTCATCGACCGCCTCTGGCGTCAGTGGTCGCCCGGCCTCTCGCTCGATCCGGCTCTGCAGGCGGAGCTACACGAGCACCTGCGGGCGAGCATGCCCGCGCCCATCAAGTACTACCGGGCGATGCTGCGACCCGGCATGCTTGGGGCGACGCGCCGCCTGTCTCAGCCGATCACGGTGCCCCTGCTGCAGCTCCACGGTGCCGACGACGGCTGCATCCTCCCCCCGCAGGTCGACGACCGACATCGGTTCGCCGCCCCGCACGCGCTGGAGGTTGTCCCCGACGTCGGTCACTTCCTGCACATCGAGGCCCCCGAGGCGATCGCGGAACGGATCGCGGCATGGGCCCAGTAGCGGATCACTCGACCCTCGCGGCGAGACCACCGGGATAGGCGGCGCACGGCGGACTCTGACACGGCGTTGCTGCCGACGGCGGGAGGGGGCGGATCTCCGCCCGATGACCAGCGATGCAACCTTCAACCCGCTCGGTCAGAACCGTCAGGTAAACGCTGCTCGTCGATGACGGCGACCATCCGCCGTTGCAGAGGTCGAGCTCCCCGAAGAAAGTTGTGGCCGCCTTCAGAATCGCGTCCGCACGCAGCCGACGGTTCTCCTCGTTCTCCTCGATCGTGACACCGGGCGCCTCGCCGCCGTCAATCTCGGCCTGGGCGACCCAGCGCCACAACGACTTCTGCCTACCGCGACCTTCTTGGACACCGCCAGCACCGCCACGGTATGTGGTCGGGTACTCGGCACGGTGCTACAGCACCAGCCGGACAGCTCGGGCCCCAGCTCGGGATCCAACCGCTTCGGCATGACATGCATCCCTTCCAACTCCGAAAGAATGCGGCATCAAACCGGCAAGGCCCCGCGAGGAGCATCGACTGCTCCTGGATGCGGTCCGGCGCTGGGGCTCGGTGGACGCCGAGCGCGATTGCGCTCCGGTCACATCCGCCGGACCGGGGTCGAGCTGACCCGGCATCCGGAGCTGTTCAACCATGGCTCGCCGTAAGGCTCGGGTCAGAACGTCCTTCTGCTGGCGAGGTAGGCGTGGACTGCGGAGATGACCACGGATCCCTCGCCGACGGCCGATGCCACCCGCTTGACGGAGTCTGCGCGCACGTCACCGACGGCGAACAGCCCGGGTATCGAGGTGGCGAAGCTGTCGTGGGTGAGCACGAAGCCCTTGGCGTCGAGGTCGACGCCGATGTCGTGCAGCCAGGGTGTGCAGGGGTCCGCGCCGATCATCAGGAACAGTGCGGCCGCGTCGAGTCGTACGTCCCGGTCGCGGGCGCGGTCGTGCCAGGTCAGCCCGCTGAGCCGACTGCTGCCATGGGCGGCGGACAGTTCGCAGCGAGGGTGCACGGTGATCCGCTCGTGGTGGGTAAGGCGCTGCGCCAGGTAGTTCGACATGGTGTCGCGCAGGTCATCGCGGCGGATCAGGACGTGGACGTGGCCGGCGTTCCGCGCGAGAAACAGGGCCGCCTGGCCGGCGGAGTTGGCGCCCCCGACCACGACGGCGTTCCGCCCGGAGACCTGGTTGGCCTCCAGTTGGCTTGCGGCGTAGTAGACGCCACGGCCCTCCAGGTCGACGAGGCCAGGCAGGTCCAGGCGCCGGTAGCGCACGCCGCTGGCGATGATCACCGCTGAGGCGAGGACGTCGTGCTCGTCGTCGAGCCGCACCCGAAACCCGCCGGGCACCTCCGACAGCCCAGTGACTGAGCGGGGTGATAGAAGCCTGGTCCCGAACTTGACCGCCTGCGGCATCGCCGCCCGTGCCAGTTCAACCCCGGACACGCCGCGGTAGAAGCCGAGGTAGTTCTCGATCCGTGACGAGTTGCCGGCCTGGCCGCCGATGGCGACGTCCTCGACGACGACCACGTCCAGTCCCTCCGACGCCCCGTACACAGCAGCGGCCAGCCCCGCCGGTCCGGCGCCCACCACCAGCAGGTCACACCGAGAATCGTCGGCGATGCCCCACAGGTCGATTCCCAGCGCGGTTGCCAGGTCACGCGTGGTAGGCGCCGTCATGACGCGGCGCTGTGCCGTGACAACGGCCGTACCGGTCTCGGGCAAGGCACAGGTCTGCGCCAGCTCCGACCACGCCGACGGGTTCGAGCGCAGCACCGTCCGGTAGGGAATCTGGTTGCGTTCAGCGAAGTCCTGGAGGCGGTGCAGGTCGCGGTCGTCGTCTCCGGCCAGTACCAGACCACCCTCGCCCTTCCTGCTCAGGAAGCGCCGCCGGGCGTCCAAAGCGGACAGCAGGACATCGCTCAGCTCCCCCGAGATCTCCACCAGCCGGCGCAGTTCCTCCACCCGAACCCGCAGGATCGCGGTGTCTTCCATGGCCACGCCCTGGAAGACGGCGCGTTGTCCCATCAGCATGCCCAGCTCGCCGACGAAGTCACCGGCCTCGATCACGAAGACGACCCGGTCCTCCCGGCGGTCCACGAGGAGCACGCCACCGGTCAGCACGAGGTGCAAGTCGGTGGGATCACCGGCGTCCCACAGCAACTCGCCGGGCGCGGGGTGCAGTTCCTCACCGGATGACCGCAACAGGTCCAGGGCGTGTTGGCTCAACACCGGCCAGGCCACCTCATCGACCTCGCCCAGCCGACGGGACGAGTAATGGGTCAGCTCGTCCGGCACGGGGATGATGCTCATGCTTCTCCCTTGTCTGGCAGGCGAATCACTCCGGTCACGATTCTTCTCCGCTCGTTTTGCCGGCGTCGGCCCCGACTTCCGTTTTCCTGGGCTCAACTCTCGCCACGGCCATCGCCGCCGTGCCCAACCACCACAGCGAGCGTCCTTCGTGGACCTGACCAGTCTGATCGTATGGCCGACCTGCCGTACTTTGACAAGTCAGTACAGAACCGCATAGGTTTCTGACAGTTCAGTACACAACCGTCCTGGGCTCGCCGGACCGGCTTGGTCCGGGCTTGCGGGACCGTGATGCCGCGAAGGCGGCTTGGAGGTTGAACTCATGACACAGGTGACCCAGCCGCTCTTCGGCGAGGACTCCGCGAGCGATGCGCTGGCCGAGGGGACCGTCGACGTGGTGGTGATCGGCGGGGGCGCCGCGGGGCTGAACGGTGCGCTGATCCTCGCCCGCTCCCGCCGCTCGGTCGTCGTGATCGACAGTGGCTCCCCGCGCAACGCGCCCGCGGAGGCCGTGCACGGCTTCATCGTCTTCGACGGCACTCCGCCGTCGGAGATCCTTCGACGGGGCCGCGAGCAGGTGCGCCAGTACGGCGGACGCGTCGTCCAGGGCGAGGTGGTCTCGGCCGAGCCTGCCGCTCCGTCGGCGGACGGGGACCTGCGGTTCACCGTCACCCTGGCCGACGGCCGCAGCGTCACCGCTCGCCGCATCCTGGTGGCCACCGGCCTCACGGATGTGCTGCCGGAGGTGCCCAGGCTCGCCGAGCACTGGGGGCACAGCGTGGTGCACTGCCCGTTCTGCCACGGCTGGGAGGTGCGCGATGAACCCATCGGTGTCCTCGCCACCGGCCCGGCCTCCATCGGCCACGCATTGCTGTTCCGTCAGCTGACCGAGGACCTGACCTACTTCACCCACGGCACCGACCTGGACGAAGACAGCCGCGCCCGTTTCGCCGCCCGTGGCATCCGCGTCATCGACACCCCGGTCACCGAGGTCGTCAACGACACCAGCGGTGCCCTCGCCGGGGTGCGCCTGGCCGATGGTCAGGTCGTGGCCCGCCGCGTCCTCGCGGTCGGCCCGCGGATGCAGGCCCGCACCCAGGGCCTGGAAGGTCTGGGCCTGCCGGTGCAGGACCTGCCGAACATGGCCCGCGGTTTCGCCTCCGGCGCGGCCGGCATCACCGAGGTGCCGGGTGTGTGGGTGGCCGGCAACGCCACCGATCCGGTCGCCCAGGTCGGAGCCTCCGCAGCGGCCGGCGCACTGGCCGGCGCCGACATCAACAAGGTGCTGGCCATCGCGGACACCGACGCGGCCCTGCAGGGGATCGCCGAGGTGAGCCTGAAAGCGGCCACAGCATGAACGGCCGACCCACCCCAACCCGATGAAGGACACGACGATGTCGGAGCGCAATCCCATTCTGATCACCGGCGCCGGCGGCCAAGTCGGTGGCGTGAGCAGGGTGATGGTCGACATGCTGCTCGAACAGGGCCACCCGGTGCGCGCGTTCGTGCGACGGGACGACGAACGCGCGCAGTCGCTGCGCGAGGCCGGGGCCGAGGTCTTCGTCGGCGACCTGCTCAAACTCGCGGACGTGGCCGCCGCGCTGAAGGGTGTCAGGCGCATCTACTTCAGCATGACCCCGCAGCCGTACTACGCCGATGCCCTCACCTTGATGGTCGCGGCGGCGCGAGCCCAGGGCGACATCGAGGCCTTCGTGCACATGTCCAACTACGAGCAGTCGTACATGACGCTCGAGAAGATGACCACACCGGAGGAAGAGCGGCGTTCCTGGCTCGGCGGACTGGTCACGGACTGGTCACCGCAGCAGCGGGCGCACTGGGTCTGCGAGCGGGTGCTGGACTGGTCCGGCATCCCCACCGTCAACGTGCGTGCGACCCTGTTCGCCGAGAACCCCCATCTGACCTGGATGCTCCTGGGCCCGCTGAGCAACGGCGAACTGCGCCTGCCCTTCGGCAACCAGCGGCTCGCGCCCATCGCCGTGCACGACGTGGCCGAGGTGTGCGTGAAGATCCTGGCCGACCCCGCACCGCACATCTCGAAGTCCTACGCGCTCACCGGCCCGGAGCTGAAGGACATGTACGGGTTCGCTGAGGACTACGCAGCCGTGCTGGGACGCCAGGTCGTCTACATCCCTGAGGAAGTGGAGACCTGGAACGAGGCCTTCCTTGATGAGACCGTCCTGCAGGAGACCCTGGGCGATCCGGCTGCGGCCCGGCACGTGGCAGCGCACCTGAAGATCCAGACCAGGCTGATCGCCAGCGGGCGGTACAACGTCCTCTCCGACCAACTGGAAACCCTGCTCGGACGCCCACCGCGGACCATGCGATGGGCGCTGCAGAACAATACTCGCCTGCGCGAACTGGTGGGTGCCCCGAGCCACTGAGCGCTCCGGAGCAGAACATGACGTCACACCGGAGTCCTCAGCAGGCGGATCTCATCGGTCACGACTTCGGCGCCGCGGCGGCGTACGCGGTAGTAAGCCCGGACGTGTGGCGTCTCCGCAAGCTTGTCCCTTTGGCCGGCAACTGCTGACCGCAAAAGGGGGCCACAGGATGATCTTGAAGCCCTGAGATCTCAGCCCGTCACCCGCTCGCCTCACCTTCGTTGGCGAGGAACCGATCTGTTTCCCAGGTGGAAACCGATCAGTTTCCAGACGGTTTTCAGCCATGCCAGCAAGCAAGCAGGAGCGTCCCGCCGAGGTCAACGCCACACTCCTCGGCTTCCTCGCCCGCCTCGACGACTCCACATCCTCGGCTTCCTGAAGGGCCGACCCACCCCAACCAGATGGAGGACACGACAATGTCGGACCGCAATCCCATGGACAAGAACACGACATCGCGACAGCGGGCCCTGGTGGTCGGCCTCGGGATCAGCGGGATCGCCTCCGCGCTGCGACTGCATCGCGCGGGCTGGGACGTGGTGGTGCTGGAGAAGGCCCCCGAGCGGCGCCGCGGCGGATACTTCATCGCCCTGTTCGGGACCGGGCTCGCCGCCGCGCAGCGGCTGGGCATCGCCGATGCGGTGCCGAATCGCTTCGCTCCGGAAGGCGTGAGCTACGACGTCGACCGCACGGGCCGGCGCCGCCGCGGTGTGGGCTACGCCGATGTGTTCGGCGGGTCTCGAATGGTGATGCGGGGCGACATCGAAGACGCGGCCTTCACCGCCCTGCCCGACGAGGTCGAGATCCGGTACTCGACCGTGCCGATCGCGCTGGACCAGTACCTCGACGGGGTGGACGTCGAGATCCGCGACCTGACGACGGAGACGACGACCGTCGAACGGTTCGACCTGGTGGTCGGGGCAGACGGACTGCGCTCGACGGTGCGCCGGCTTGCGTTCGAGCCCGAGCAGAGCCCGATCCGTCGGCTGAACTACATGATCGCCGTGTACAGCCTGCCCGAGCCGGTACCCGGCTACCGCCTACAGGACGGGCTGTACATGGCCGAGGCGGGCCGATCGGTGTGGGTGTTCTCGTTCGCCGACCGTCCGCCGTCGGTGCTGTTCTCCTACCGCACCGACGACGTGGACGCCGAGTTCACCCGGCCGGCCATCGACTCGCTGCGCGCCGCCTACGGCCCCGAGCCCACCGGCTCCACGCTCGGTTGGCTGCTCGACCAGTTCGAGAAGGCCCCGGACCACCTGTTCGACTCCGCCGAGCAGGTGCACCTCGACCACTGGCACCGCGGCCGAGTCGTGCTCGTCGGCGACGCCGCGTGGTGCCTGACCGTTTACTCCGGCATGGGGGCATCCACCGGCCTGGCCGGGGCGGACCTGCTCGGCACCATGCTGGAACGCCACCCGCACGACGTGCCACGAGCGCTGCAGGACTGGGAGGACCACCTGCGCCCGTTCATCGACCACCACCTCGGCAGCGGTGTGAGCATGCGCGGTTTCTTCACCCCAGGCAACCGCGCCGAGTTGCTGCTTCGGTCCGTGATGATCCGCCTCGCCCGGCTGCCGATCGCCGGCCGGCTGCTCGCCAAGATGATGACCAACAGGGCGCGGATGAAAAGTCTGGATATCGCCGCCGCTGCAGCGTGAGTGGAGTTCCTCGAATACGAGCGGGAGAACGAGGTCGTCTGGGCCCGCAACTTGGGGTGCCGGTAAGAAACGTGTCATGAGCCCCAAACGGCGTTGATCTTGCTGTAACTTGCCTGGTCAATGCTGGGTGGTCATGAAACACCCCCCGATGCACATCGACGAGTTGGTCGAGCACTGGACGATCCTGGATGAAGAGCGCGACCTGATCGCCGGAAAGCGCGACGCCACGCGACTCGGCTTCGCGATCTTGCTGAAGTTCTACACGCAGCACGGCAGGTTCCCGCGCGGCCGTTCAGAGCTGCCGGAAGACGTGGTTGAGCACGTGGCCAAGCAGGTCCGGGTTCCTGCCTCGGAGCTCGGCTTTTATGAGTGGTCCGGCTCCACGATCGAGTACCACCGCAGTCAGATCCGTACGCACCTGGGCTTTCGCACCTGCACGACCGAGGACGCGACGAAGCTGGCGGTGTGGCTGGCCGAGGAGGTCGCGCACGCCGAGCGGCGGCCTGAACGGGTTCGGGAGGAGTTGCTCAAGCATCTGCGCGAGGAGCGGATCGAACCGCCAGCGCCTGGACGGATCTCCCGGATCGTGGCCTCGGCCCTGCACAACGCGGAGGTCGCCTGGTCGGTGCGGATCGCCTCCCGGTTGAGTCCCGAGACCACGCAGCGGATCTACGCGCTGGTCGGCATCGAAGATGCGAGCCGCGCGGTGAACGAGGGGGCCGGTGACCGTCAGGAACCTATGGGTGAGGCACCTGCCGGGGACGATGACGACGTCGACTCCGGCCTCCTGACGTTGATCAAGTCCGCGCCGGGCAACGTGAGCCTGGAGTCGATGATGACCGAGATCCGCAAGCTGGCGGCGGCGCGCTCGATCGAGCTGCCGCCCGGGTTGTTCGCCGACGTGGCGCCCAAGGTGCTGGCCGCTTGGCGGGCCCGGGCGGCGGTGGAAGCGCCCTCCCACATGCGCACGCATCCGCGCGAGCTGACGGTGCTGCTGCTGGCGGCGCTGGTCCAGGAGCGGGAGCGGGAGATCACCGACGCGCTGGTGGAACTGCTGATCGCCACCGTGCATCGGATCAAGGCGCGGGCCGACAGCAAGGTGACCAAGGAGCTGATCAACGCGTTCAAGCGGGTGAACGGGAAGGAGAACATCCTATTCAAGGTCGCTGACGCCGCGCTCGGCCAGCCCGACGATTCGGTCCGCCAGGTCAGCTTCCCGGCTGTCAGCGGCGGCGAGCAGACGCTGCGGGATCTGGTGCACGAGTTCAAGACCAAGGGCCCGGCCTACCGAACCACGGTGCAGACCACGCTGCGCGCCTCCTACACCAACCACTACCGGCGCGGCCTGATCGCGCTGCTGGACACCCTGGAGTTCAAGAGCAACAACACCGCCTTCCAGCCGGTGATCGAGGCAATGAAGTTGATCCGCCGCTACGCCAAGGCGGGCAACACCACCTATTACCCATGCGGCGAGGTGGTGCCCGAGCACCGCGGCACCGCTGGTGAGTGGGAGGACCTGGTGTTCAAGAACGACAAGCGCGGGCGTCGGTGGGTGGTGCGGATGGTGTACGAGATCGTCACCTTCCAGGCGCTGCGCGAGGCCCTGCGGTGCAAGGAGATCTGGGTGGTCGGCGCTCATTCCTTCCGCGACCCGGAGGAGGACCTGCCCAAGGATTTCGCCGCCCGCCGCGTGGAGAACTACGCCGAGCTGCGCAAGCCGCTGGACCCGAAGGACTTCATCGCCGAGTTGAAGGCCGAGATGCGCGCCGAGCTGGAGTCGCTCGATACCGCGCTGCCGAAGCTGGGCTGGTTGGCGATCTCCGAACGTAAGTCCGGCGCGATCAAGCTGACGAAGCTCGGCCCGGCGGATGAGCCGCGGAACTTGCGCCGGATCAAGAATGAGGTGGGGCGGCGCTGGGGCTCGGTCCCGCTGGTCGACATGCTCAAGGAGGCGGTGTTGCGCACCGGCTGCCTGAAGGCGGTCACCTCGGTGGTGGGCGGCTCCAGCCTCAAGCCCGAGGTGCTGGCCGAGCGGCTGATGCTCGCGATCTTCGGGTACGGCACCAACACCGGGATCCGGGCCGTGGCCTCCGGTGGCCACGCCCACAGCGAAGACGATATCCGCTACGTCCGGCGCCGCTATCTGACCCCGCAGGTCGCCACCGACATCGCGATCGCCATCGCGAACGCCACCTTCACCGCCCGGGACGTGGCGCTGTGGGGCGAGGGGACTACCACCGTCGCCTCCGACTCCACGCACGTGCGCGCCTACGATCAGAATATTTTCACCGAGTGGCACTCGCGGTACGGCGGCCGCGGCATCCTCATCTACTGGCACATCGAACGCGGGTCCATGGTCGTGCACTCCCAGACCCTGCGTGCCTCGGCCTCGGAGGTGCACGCGATGATCGAGGGCGCGGTCCGGCACGGCACCACCATGAAGGTCGAGGGAAACTATGTCGACTCTCACGGCCAGACCGAAATCGGGTTCGGCGTGACCAGGCTCCTGGGCTTTGACCTGCTACCGCGCATCAAGCAGATCAACAAGGTCAAGCTCTACCGGATCGAGAGCGGCGAAAGCGACCTGTACCCGCGGCTGACGCCAGCGATGACCCGGCCGATCCGCTGGGACCTGATCGAACAGAACTACGACCAGATGATCAAATACGCCACCGCGATCAAGCAGGGCACCGCCTCCACCGAGGCGATCCTGCGCCGCTTCACCGAGTCCGCCTCCCATCCCACCTACCAGGCCATGCTGGAGGTCGGCCGGGCGCAGAAGACCATCTTCGTCGCCCGCTATCTGCGCCTGCGCGAGCTCCAGCGAGAGATCCAGGAAGGGCTCAACGTGGTGGAGTCCTCCAACGGAGCGAACTCGGTCATCTTCTACGGCAAGGGCGGCGACATCGCCACCAACCGGCGCGAGGAGCTAGAGATGAGCGTGTTGTGCCTGCGCATCCTGCAGGCCGCGCTCGTGTACATCAACACCCTGATGCTTCAAGATGTCCTGGCCGACCCCGAATGGGTCACCATGCTCAAACCCGCCGACCAGCGCGGGCTGACCCCGCTGTTCTGGCAGCATGTCCAGCCCTACGGCGAGGTACGGCTGGATGTGGCCAAGCGCCTTTCGCTCGGCGGCGCTGCGCAAGCTCCGGAGGCGGGAAACCCGGACTAGCTTCATGATCGTGGTAGGGCGTGCGCGCCCCTGGGAAACGGGTCCCGGCGCCGCTGCCGGCTGAGGTCGCGGGATGCCCGGTCTGCTTGACAGCCGCGGCGCAAGGTTGCATGGTTAGCTACACATGTAGCTAACCAGTTGGGCGGCTAAGCCAACGATGGACGACGACCGACCGATCTTCCTTCAGATCGCCGAGCTGATCGAGAACTCGATCATCGACGGGTCGCTGGTGGAGGAGGCCCAGGTCCCGTCCACCAACGAGCTTGCCGCCTTTCACCGGATCAACCCGGCCACCGCGGCCAAGGGCGTCAACCAACTCGTGTCGGAGGGAACGCTCTACAAGCGACGCGGCATCGGCATGTTCGTCGCCGGTGGCGCCCGGGCCAGGCTGCGCGAGCGGCGACGGGAACGGTTCACCGAACAGTACGTGGAACCCCTGCTCGCCGAGGCGCGCAAGCTCGGTATCGGCCACGACGAGCTGATGAAGATGATCGATTCATTCGGTGCGGTTGTCGGGAGGGACCTGGGATGACGGCGGTGGTAACCGCACACGGGGTGACCAAGCGCTTTGGTGACGTCACGGCGCTCGACGACGTGAGCTTCGCGCTGGCCGAGCACACGATCTACGGCCTGCTCGGGCGCAACGGGGCGGGCAAGACCACCCTGATGCAGATCCTCACCGGGCAGGCGTTCGCGTCGTCGGGGAAGGTGTCGGTCTTCGACGCGCCACCGGTGGAGAACCCGGCCGTCCTGTCGAAGGTCTGTTTCGTCCGGGAGGGCCAGCGCTACCCCCACGTCTACACCGTGCGCCACGTCTTTCGCACCGCACGCCGGCTGTTTGTGAACTGGGACGACACGTTCGCGCACGGCCTCGCCGCGGACTTCCAGCTACCGGCCGGGCGGCTGGTCCGCAGGCTCTCGCGGGGCATGCTGTCGGCCCTCGGCGTGACCGTCGGGCTGGCCGCGCGGGCGCCCCTGACGTTCTTCGACGAGCCGTACCTCGGGCTCGACCCGGCCGCCCGGCAGCTTTTCTACGACCGCCTGCTCGCCGACTACGCCGGGCATCCCCGCACCGTGGTGCTGTCCACCCACCTCATCGACGAGGTGAGCGATCTGGTCGAGCGGGTGCTGCTCATCGACCGTGGCCGGCTGCTGCTCGATGAGGACGCCGACGACCTGCGCGGGCGGGCGGTGGCGGCCACCGGACGGGCGGAGGCCGTGGACGGGTTCGCGGCCGGACGCACCGAGTTGCACCGCGAGCGGTCGAGCGGCCTGGTCCGGTCGACCATCCTCGGTGGGCTCGGACCGCACGCGAAGGCGCTCGCGCAGACGCTCAACGTCGAGCTGGAGCCGCTGTCGTTACAGCAACTCGTGGTCCGCCTGACCGCAGAGCCGACGACAACGGCGCCGGCGGACCGGGAGGCCGCCCGATGAACCGCATCCGTCAGGTAGTCCGTCTCCAGATGCCGGCCTGGCCGCACATCGTGGGCTGGACGTGGAGCATGACGGCCGTCGCGTTCGGCATCAACCTGTTGGGCTTCATGGCGAACTACGACCCGGGCGACGGCGTGACGAACACCGGCGGCCTGGTCAGCCTGTGCGGCGTCGCGATCGGGATGGCCACCGTCTCGGTCACCCAGATCTTCCCGTACGCGCTGGGCATGAGCGTGACCCGCCGGGAGTTCTACCTGGCCTGGTCGCTGCTCGCGGTCGTCCAGTCGGTGGTCTACGCGCTGGTGCTCTGCCTGCTGCGCGCCGTGGAACAGGCCACTGGCTACTGGGGGATGGGGATGCGCTTCTTCGGCCTGCCGTTCATGGATGACGCCAACCCGGTGCTGCTCCTGCTCGGGTACGCGGTACCCATGCTGGTCGTAACCCACCTCGGGATCCTGCTCGGCACGTTGTACCTGCGCTGGGGCACCACCGGCGTCCTCGCCAGCCTCACCCTGGCCTTCACCGCGCTCGGGCTGGCCGCCGCGCTGATCACGTGGACCCGGCAATGGCACGCGATCGGCCGCTGGTTGCTCGACCAGTCCCCCACGGCGCTGCTCGCCGGCTGGCCGGTCCTGGTCGCCGCCGCGTTCGCCGTCGGCGGGTACACGCTCATCCGCCGTGCCACGGCGTAGCCGCGGCGGGCACACGGCCGCTCCGCACCACCGAACAACGCGAACACCAACTCCGCCGTGATGGGCCGCCAGATTGTCAGCCCTGTCCGCCCGCGTCCTTAGGAGAGATGCAATGACGAGCAACAACACGCCCCCGCCCGCAGGTCTCGGGATCTGGGCAAATCTCGGGATCTGGATCGCATTTGGCGCTGCCTTCGGCCTCCTCGTCGGGGGTCTTTTCGACAACGTCGCTCTCGGCGTCGCGCTAGGTCCGGGCCTGGGTGTGGCCGCCTGGGCCGTCTTCATCGCGCCGCGAAGGAATGCCCGCCGCGACTCCTGAGCGTCGCACCCGGGTATCGGCTACGGAGGTCGTAGGCGCCACCGGGAAGTCCAGGAAGCAACGCAACGGCGCTGGCGATGGTGGCCGCGTCAGATGATCGCGCCCCGGCGGGCCGAGATCTGGTGGCGGTTGAGTTGGATCAGCAGCCGGCGCGGAGCGCGCCACCACCATGGCGATGTGGTATCGGTACAGCTTGGTCGAACCGACGCCAGGCCAAGCGGTGTTCCATACTCGGCCCACACTCAGCGTCATCGACGCAGCTGGCGGTCCAGGCGCTCCCGGCGTCGCGCCTGCCGTCATAGCACTCGCCGACCCGGATCGTCGACTGGGCGGATGGCTACGCTGCCCGTCGCGTTGGGGTGCTCAGGTCTCGCGGTCATAGGTCTTCGACGTAGTCGGCGGCGATGTCGTCGGGTGGGTTGGTGTACAGGCGCAGGTAGCGGTCGTTGGCGTGGCCGAGGCGGCGCTCGAGTTCGGCGCGGTTGTGGCCGGAGGCCTGCGACAGGCCGTAGGCGAAGGTGTGCCGGGCGTCGTGCGGGCGCAGGGTGCCGAGCTTGCGGTCGGGGTCGGGCATCTGGGCGTCGTGCAGGCGGCCGATCTCGCCGACGATGGTGTTGATGGAGCGGGCCGAGAGGCGGCCGTCGGGGCGGCGGGCGGCGATGGAGGCGGCCGACAGCAGCAGCGCGGCCGGGCCGGAGCTGGCGGCGGCGTCGCCGGGCCGCTCCTGGTCGAGGTAGTCGGCCAGCGCCTGGCGGGCGTCGCGGCCCAGGAACACGGTGCGGCTGGTGCGGCCCTTGCCGCGCACGCCGACAAGGCGCGCCTTCTTGGCCTGGCGCAGCCGCTCGGGGGCGGCCGGCTCCAGCTGGTCCAGGTCCAGGCCGACCAGCTCCGCGCGGCGCAGCCCGGTGCCGAACAGCAGGTAGATGATGGCCCGGTCGCGCAGCGGGCGAGCGTGGGCGTGCACCCGGGGCGTGGCGGCGCCACGGTGACGGCGGCCCTTGAGCTCGTGGAAGGTCTCGATCCGGTCCACGACGTTCTTGACGGTGCGCACCTGGGCGGCGGCCAGCGCTCGCGGCTGCGGGGCGGGCAGTGGTAGCGGGGGGACTTTCTTGGTCGGGTCGCCGTGGCGCAGCAACCCTTCGGGGGCGTGCGCGGTGATCCAGGTGAACAGCGCTGACAGGTGCGCGAGGTGGTTGTTGACGGTCGCTGGCGTCATCGGCGCGGGCATGTTGTCGCGGCCGCGGTTGCCGGCGGCGGCCAGGTGGTCGCGCCAGGCTGCGATCTCGCGCGGGGTGACGGCCGAGAGCCGGTCGTGCCCGAGGCCGCCGGTGATCCAGGCGCCGAAGCGCTCCAGGTGCCGGGAGATCTTGGCGGTGACCTCAGCTGAGCGGACTCCGCGCACGGCGAGATCGAGGTAGCGCTCCGTCCAGACCGGGAGGCTGTCGTCGGCCGGATCGAGGCGTTCGGGAAGCCCGACCACCTTTCGTGAAGTGATTTCGGCGCGATCCTGCCCGGCGAGCAGGGACGCCGAGCTGGGGGTGGAGGACGGCATGCAGCCACATTACTTCACGGAAGGGTCATTTCCTGAAGAGAGTCAGCCAAGCGCGAGCTTGGGCCAGCAGCTCGTTTGGGGCTCATGACACGTTTCTTACCGGCACCCCAACTTCGTCGAACGAATGCTCGGACGCAGGTCGCGGGGATGGCCGGGAGGGTCATGTACCGTAGATTAGGCTGTTATCACGTACATGCCTGGACTCTTCGCGGCAAGTGCTAGGCGGGCGGTGCCTGTCATGTCCGGGCTGTCATCGCGGGGCGGCCAGCCAGCACCAAACGCCTCCATGATCAAGCGGCCAGCTCGACGTCGCTGAAGTCGACCTCCTTCAGCAGCGGATCGAATGGATCGGGCCGGTGACGAAGCTCATCGGTCGCGTACGCACCGAAGCGGCTGATGTGGGCCCGCAGGTAGGGGGCGATCTGGCCGAGGTGGTCGGCGGTGATGCTCCAGCCTTCGGCGACAAGCTGCCGCACGACGTCGGAGATGTCCAGCGCGTTGTGGAAGACGACCAGGTTGGCCAGCAGGGTGTTGAACTTGATCAGTTTCTCCTGCTCTTCGGGGTCGTTGTCGGCCAGCACCCCGCCGAACCCGAGCCACTTGGAGAATCCGTTGTAGGACTCGACCTTGTTGGTCGCCGCGGTCACCCGCGCCCGCAACGCCGGGTCGGCCAGATACCGCAACAACGCCACTGTGCGCACGCTGCGGCCGACCTCACGGAAGGCCTTGTAGATGAGGTTCTTACGGGAGTTGGACCGCAGCCGCCGCATCAGCGTGGCCGAGGACAGGCGGCCCTCACTGATGGAGATCGCCACCTGCATCAGGTCGATCCAGTGCTTGTCGATCAGCTTCCAGTCGATGACGTTGCGGCCGCTCTCCCCGAACAGCTGGTCGATGTGCGGATAGGCGATCTTCTCAGAGGCGCGGAAGAAGATCAGGTCCTTGAAATTGCGGATACGCGGCATCAGGTCGAACCCGAACAACGTGTCCAGGGTGAAGACCGGGAAGTTCTGGCCCTGGGTGTCGGCATGCACGGTGGAGGGCTGGATGTCGGAGTCGTTGGCCAGCAACCCTTCGATCAGGTGCACCGCCTCCCACACCCCGCACGGGATGAACCGGGAGAACAGCGCCACGTAGGTGTCGGAGATGTAGTGGTAGGCGATGCCGCCGAATCCTCCGTACCGGATGCTGGTCTCGGCCAGGAGATTGTCGATGTAGGTGTCCACCTGGGTGCCGTCGGCGGCCACCGTGCTGCCGTCCCCCCATGCCTTGATCACGTCCAGCTCGGCGAAGGCGTTGACCACGTCGGCGATCGCGGCGTTCAGCTTCTTCAGGGTGATGTGCCGGTTGCGGACCATGGACAGCTCGCGGGCGGTGACGCCGGCGATGTGCTTGGCCGCCTCGTACGGGCCGATGTTGATGCCGCCGGTGAACACGGCCAGCGAGTACCGCCCCAGCTTGTCCTTGATCTTGGGGTCGGAGCCGGAGGCCGGGCCGAAGTGGCGATACCAGGTGAGCCAGTGGGCCGTGCGCGCCACGATCGACAGCAGCGAGCGTTCGGGCATGCGCCGCTCGATCTCGGCCGCCAGCCGCTCGGCCTCCGCATCGCTGCCCTTACCGCGGCGGCGCTTGAGGGTGGGCACACCACCCTCGTCGATGACCAGGTCGGCGTTGTCGAGGTAGCCGGCGTCCAAATGCGCGGCCGCGCTCAGATGGGCGCCCTTGAGGTGGGCGACGAAACCGGCGGGGGTGTCGGGCAGGCCGACCTTCTCGCAGAACGCCGCCAGTTTCGGCTGGCATTCGTCCCAGGGCAGCAGGTGAGCGCTCCAGTCGGCGTAATCGTTCGAGCCGAGCACGGCCACGTCGCCGGTGCGCAGTTCCTCGGCCAGGTAGCAGAACACCATGGCCTCGAAGTGCCGCCGCGCGACCATGCCGGGCCGTCTGCGGTCGGTCACCGCGCGCCGCCAGTTGCCCGAGGCGAACGCGATGCCCGACTCCGGGACGTCCTCCTCCACCGGGGGCGGCAGCGGGATGAAGTCGCGCCGCTTGGGTGAGTGCTCGCGGGGGTGCGCCAGCGCGGCCAGTACCGAATCGTCGCTGGAGGTGGCCTTCAGCCGCAGCTTGCCCGCCAGTTCGAACGGCGCCGGCCGGTCCTTCTTGAAGAACCGGTACACCAGCAGCTCGTGGGCGTCGCCGTGGAAGGCAGCGACCTCCTCGATGTCGGCCAGCTGCGCGGCGAACCCGCCGGCCTGCTCCACCGCCGCCCGTACGGTCTGCATGCTGTGGGTCTGCACTACGAGCGCCGACAGCATCTCGCCGAGCGCTTGGACCTGCCCGGCGCCTGCCGCGCAAGAGGTCACCGCCTCCATGGCCCGCGCCACCGCCTCGACTCCGGCGGCCGAGGTCTCGCTGCCGGGGTCGAGACGTTCCAACACCTGGCGGTAGGTGCCGATCAGCCGCTCGCTCATCGCGCGCTGGCGAGCGCGGATCTCCTCCAGCTCCGCCTTGGCCCGCTTGACGTGGGAGGCCATCCGCTTGCACAACATCTCGGCCAGGTCATCTCAGGCCCGCATCCGGGCGGTGTGCGTCAGGCACGCCAGCAACGCCACCTGCTTGACCGGGTCGTAGCGCGACAGAATGTCGACATCCTGGGCGTCGGCCTCACCAGCGAAGTCGGCGATCTTCGACGGCGCGATGCCGTCCAGCCAGGCGTCGGTGTCGCCGAGCGCGTCCACCTGGTCCAGCCATCTCACCTGCTCGCGGAATCGCGACCAGGTGGCCCGCTGGGCGGGCTTCTTGAGCCGGTTGAACGTCGATTTGCCATCCGGCCCGACGACGAGCAGACCTTCCATCCGGGCCCGGCCGGCCTCGCCCATCCGCTGCAGGATCGTGGCGAAGATGGTGGTGTTCACCTCGGCCCGAATGCTGGTGGCCAGGTCCTCCAGCGTCGTGTATCCGAGTAGTTCCAGCCGGAGCCGGAGTAATTCCTCGATCGCGACGTTGATCAGGTCTGCCGGGTTGTTCTTGGCTTGGGCCGCCTTCCGGATCGCCACTGCGGCAATCGCCCGGGCCCGGCCCGCGTCGTACTTCACGCCCTGACGCTGGCGCACCAGCTTGCGATGCGCCTTTGCGCTGCCGGAGGAGCCATGGTCCGGCCAGACATCGTCGGCCAACTCCAGGCAGCGCCGAACGTGGTCGATCACCACCTCGGGGATCTCGTCCGGGGACGGGAAGCGCGCCATCTTCTGGAAGCACTTCAACGCCAGCACCAGCGCGAAGCACGACTCCGGGCTGCCGGTCCGTTTTTCAGCCCAATCCACCTCTTCCGGCGACGGCGTGAAGAACACGTGCAGCACCTGCGCCGAGGTCAGCCGCTTGAACTGCGGATAGGCGGTCCGCTCGATCCACGTCATCCAAGGCCGTCCCTCGCCTCGATCCCGGCGTCCAGACGCCGAAACCGTAGCGACGACCAACTCCAGCAGACGCCTTGTTCACCAAACCGCAATCAAGCCCAAGCAGAGGGCCACATCATCCGAGGAACACCCCCTCTGACTAGCCGTTCAGCAGCCCCACTGTCCCTTTCTCCCGTACTTGGTCTGCCCCCTGGAGGGAGAGCGGCTCCGCGGGCGGGGAGGGCCAGAATGCAGAGTTGACGGATCTGCTTGGCGAGCGATACGCGCGAATGACTGACGACGGCGGGTTCGGCCGCTGAGGCGGGGCTCGTGATCAGCGCGGTCATCGCAATGAGTAGAACCGCGACGGTGACGCATAAGCGCCGCCTTGCTAAGGCGCTCACCCCGCGATTGCGGGACCTGACCCGGGTCACCCTGGCACGGGACGACACCCCGACCGAGATCGCCAAGCGCTACCCGCGCGCCGGGCCGCTGCTAGGCGCGCGCTGGAATGAGGACCTCATCGCCGACTGCTGGCTGGACCTGCTGCGGATAGCTGGATCGCTGAAATACGGACAGGCCACCGCCTCGCTGATCGTCGGCAAGTGGTCGGCCGCCTCCCGGCAGAACACCCTGGCCGCCGCTCTGAAGGAATGGGGCATGCTGCGCAGGACCGTCCATCTGGCCAAATACCTGTCGGACCCAGCCTTCAGAAGGAAGATCTCGCGACAACTGAACAAGAGGGAAAGCCTGCACGCACTGCGCCGCGACCTGCACTGCGCCCAGCAGGGCACCATCACCCGCCCGTACCCGGAACAGCAGACGGAGCAGGCGTGGTGCCTGACCCTGCTGACCAACTCGGTGGTCGCGTGGACGGCCGAATATTATTCCAGAGCTGTGCTGGAGCTGCGCTCCCAGGGCCGGGAGGTGAGCGACGAGATCCTGTCACACATCTCGCCCGGCCACAGCGACAACATCAACTTCTTCGGCGTCATCAACGTGGACGTCGAGGCGGCACCGGCCAAGCTCGACACCAGCGGATGGCGACCGCTTCGGCCCGTCCAACTGCGCCAACCGGGGCTGACCCCGTGACCTGAGTCCCTCGAAGAGGCACAAAAGCCCCGCAGCTGCCCGGACGGAGTGCGAGGCCGGTGGGCCAACGGCGCGGGGGTTATCGGTTCGTCGGCTGGCCCGCGATCAAGGGCGCGGTGGACTTGCGGTGGTGAGAGGCGCGGGCTTTGGCGCGGTTCCCGCAGATGTCCATGGAGCACCAGGTCCGGCGCCGATTGCGGGAGTGGTCGTAGTAGGCCCATCGGCAGCTCGGCTCCCGGCAGGCCTTCAGCCGCGTCCACGTGCCCTCCGCTACGGCCTCGGCCACGACGGCGAGCAGCCTGGCCAGCGCCGCCTCCACCGGTGCCGCGGTGCGGGCGATCAGCCGGGGCGGGAAGACGGTCACGTCGAGCATCAGCGGGAAGTCGCGGGTGAGGTCGGCGAGTTCGGCGCGGGCGGCGGGATTGAGGCCGTCCGGGCGCGGACTGGAGACCGGCTCGGTGTTGTTCTCGGCGATCAGCGCGCGTAGTCCCTCGCGGATGCGTTCGGCACGGTTGCGCTGCTCGGCGTTCACCACCGTGTCGGCTGGCACAAGGCCGCGGGCGCGCAACCACGTCGCCAGCTGTTGCGGGGTTGCGATGTCGTCGCCGTCGCGGCGGCGGGTGTTGATGAATTCCTCGATCACGCGCAGCGGCATCGGCGCCGTCCCGGCCTCGAGGTTGTCCGGCACGGGCTCGGCAGCACGCTCATCCATCACGCCTCGTAGCCTACCCGGCTATCGGCGATGGTAGGTTATCTAACTGGCGTAACCGATACGTCAGTTAGATCGAAGGGATCGCTGGTGAGCATCAGCATCGGCAACATCTGCATCGACACCAACGACCTGGCCGGCGGCACCGCCTTCTGGCGGGCGGTTACGGGGTACCAGGTCGCGTCCTCGGACGAAGGCACCACCTACCTGCAGGACGCGAACAAGAACGGCGTCGGCCTGTCCCTGCAGTCCGTGCCCGAAAGCCGGGAGGGCAAGAACCGGCTGCACCTGGACCTGTTCACCGATGACCTGGCAGGCGAGGTGGACCGGATCCGGGCTCTCGGCGCGACCGAAGTCCAGCGTTTCGACGGCTGGATCGTGCTGGCCGACCCCGAGGGCAACCAGTTCTGCGTCGTAGCCGCATAGGCATCCCATCCCCACTACAGAAGAGACAGACATGGCCTCCGTGCAGAAGGAAATCATCATCGACGCCGACCCCGCGGCCGTGTGGGAGATTATCAGTGACTTCACAGACGGGCCCGTCCGGATGGCGCCGGGCTTCGTCACCGACAGCCGGCTCGACGAACACGAACCGGACGTCAGGGTCGTCACGTTCGCCGACGGAACGGTGCTGCGGGAGCGGCTCATCGCGCTCGACGAGGAGCCGCGCCGGCTCGTCTTCTCAGTCATCGGCGGCACCATGCAGCCGGACCACGACAACGCCTCGATGCAGGTCATCCCGCGCGGGGACGGCGGCAGCCGGTTCATCTGGATCCACGACGTGCGACCGGACGACCTTGCCCTCCCGATGGGCGCCGGAATGGACCACGGCCTGAGCGTCTTCAAGCGGACGGTGGAGTCCGCCGACGAGCGCCTCGGCTAGGTGTACTGATCGGGGACGTTGACCAACCGCGAGAAGGGCGGCTGGTTGGCGCACGCGGTGTGGGGCCGGTGGTGGTTGTAGTCGTGCAGCCAGTCCGGGAGCGCGTCTCGGCGTTCTGCCTCTGAGGCGTAGCAGCGGGCGCAGGCCCATCCGTCGGCCATGGTGCGGTGGAGGCGCTCGACGTTCCGTTGGTCTGGGGCCGGTACGGCCGGGTGTACTTCGGCCGGATCGACAGCGCCTCGCGGGTGTCCCGCCATAGGTGGGACCGGTAGGCGCTGCCGTTGTCGGACAGGACGCGCTCGATGGTGACGCCGCGCTGGGCGAACCAGTCGACGGCTCGGTGCAGCACGCCTGCAGCCGTGATGGCGGTTTCGTCCTCGTGGACCTCGGTGTACGCGAAGCGGGAGTAGTCGTCGAGGACGGTGTGGACGTAGGCGCAGCCGAGCTTTGGGCCACCGTACTGGTTGCGTGGCTTGCCGGGGGTGCCGGCTCGGTTGCGGTCACCTTGGCGGCGGCCGACGTAGCGCCGGCCGCCGCCGTCGGGGATGTTCCCGAGCTCCTTCACGTCGACGTGGCTGAACGGGGGCCCTTCCCGCAACCGCATTCGCAAGCTCACGCACCGCTTCGACACGGCCTTGGACGGCTTGTTCGGCGACGACTTCGGCCGGGACGAGCGGTCATGCATGGGCTCGGCGGCCAGGTACACAGGTTGAATGCGTAGAGTCTTCACGGCGTGACGGATAGCGCCCGGTGCGATACGACCGTGGTATGCGGTACGGGCAAAGGGGCGGGTATACGCCCGCCGAGCAGTGTCGGCGGTCTTCTAATTGAGCCGGAAAGACCGCTGACAAGCAGGAACGGCGCGAGCGTCTACGGCTGCAAGCGGCCGAGTGGTTCGAGGCCGGAGAACGACCAAAACGGTCGCCGCACGGTTACGGGTCCACGAGCGGTCGGGGACCTGCTGGCGCAAGGCCTGGCGCGAGGGCGGGACGCAGGCGCTGCGCTCGAAGGGGCCCGTGTCGAAGGAGAAGCTGTCGGCCAAGCAGTGGGAGCGACTCGAGACCGAGCTTCGGCGCGGCCCGCTGGCCTGGGGATACGACGAAAACCAGTGCTGGACGCTGAACCGCATCAAGATGCTGATCGGCCGGCTGTTCCACATCGGCTACACCATCGAGGGCGTGGGCGGGGTCTTGGGACTATCCGGCCGGAATTGAACGATAAGCCTCCACCGCAGGTCAGGGGTGCGTGCGAAGGGGCGTTGGTGGATGGGGTGCCCCAGATGCGGCACGCCTGCCCTATCTGTAGGTCATCGGCCTGGAAACGACCGGTACGATCGGGAGAAGATCACGAGCTGTCGCGCGGGCGTGGAATGAGGAGACCGGTTGAGCGATAGCGGGGCCGCTGATGCTGACAACGAGGCCGCGAAGGCGGCGCCTTCGTTCGAGCCGGTGCGGGTAGGGATGGCTGGCCGGACTGGCTCGGCCGTAGGCCGATCAGCTCGGTCGAGCGGGATCGGATCCTGAAGGATCTGAGCGCCGATCAGGAAGAGCTGGACGCTGTCCAGCGACAGGCTGGCCTGCGTCTTGCGCCGCTGTTCTCGTCCGTGACCATCGAAGGGTTCGGCGGGCAAGGTGATCCACGGAAGGTGGCCCGGCTGCGAGTCGCAATCAATGCGGCGTGCAGGGTCGCGGCGGGCGATCGGCGGACCAGGTATCACGCGACCGATGGGCGCATCACGATCGGGATCGCTGGGCCGGACGCGCGTGAGCGGATCGCGGTGCTGCGCCGGCAGATCGCCAAGATCGGCGGTAGCCGGGGCTGGACGATCACCGAAGATCTGAACTGAGCCGGTTCTCGTGGTGAGTGGAGGCACTTCTCCACCATTCGAGAGCCGCTCCGGCGACCGTGCCGAGGTCAGCCAGATGCCACAGCCTCACCCGCCGGCTCTGCCGTCACCAACCGCACGGTGATCGTGGTCCCGTACATGCGTGCGGCCTCGAACAGGGTGTTGAGGACGTTGCTGAGGTGCTCGGCGTGGGAGCCGCTCAGCCGGTAGTGCCAGAGCGTGGTGACCGGAGCCCAGGTCATCACGGGCCTGATCATCGCCACTTGCCGGTCGAACTGCTCGGAATTCAACTCGCCGTTGGAACGAGCCGTCACGACCACGTCGAAGGTGTCCATGACGCCGTTGTACGCCATGGGACCTACACGATTACGGATGCCATCGGCGCGTAGGCGATGAAGAGGCCTGCCTGGATGTGCTCTGCGCGGTCCTATCGCACCCTTCGACGTTCCGCCGCCGCATGGGCCGCCGCCGAGGCCTGGTCAACCACTGCGTTCGTGGGGACTGGTCGTGTGTCACCCGGTGGGCCTCCGCTCCCGAAGATGTCCCCAGCCGCCAGGTTGCGGAGTGAGAGATCGCGATTGCGGTTCGTGATCGTTTCGGTGCGGTGAATGTGGCTGATTGGGCGGGCCGTCTCATCGTGTTCGTGCGGCACGTTCGTCGCCGAGCTTGCCCAGGAGAAACCCAGGAGAAAGAAGGGGGTCAGCCCACAAAAGCCCAAAACCCACATTGAGATGGTCTTGAAGGGTTGGGCGGGTGGGTTTGATGAAGCTGTGATCTTCTTCGTCTGTTGTGTGCGTGTTCGTCTCGCTACGGTGTGTCTCGTTTGTTGAGCGGGCCGGCCGGGAGGCGTGTGCGGTGACGTCGGTGGAGCGGACCGCCTATCGGGTGTTGCCGCGGTTGATGACGACGCGTGAGTTGTATCTGTTCTTCTCTCCTTCACAGGAGGAGAGGGCGTGGGCGCGGGAGAAGACCGACACCGATGAACACCTGTTGGCGTTGACGCTCGCGCTCAAGTGCTCTCAGCGGCTGGGCCGCTTCGCCAAGGCTCGCGAGGTGCCAGTCGTGGTGGTGGAGCACGTGCGGCGGTGTCTGGAGCTGATGGATCGCGGGATCGCGGCCCTGGTCGACCCGGCCCGGCTGGCGGCGATGGACCTGCCCGACCCGGCGTGAGTCGCCGGCCGGAATCGTCAGAAACGGTAGTGCGCGACCGTGGTGCCTAGCCTGGAGAAGGTCGTGCTGAGCGCCGACAGTCGGGTCCACAGGCGCAGGGCCGTCGGGAACTGGTCGACCTCGGGCTCCCGGGTGAGCAGGATGTGCCGGATCAGGGTCAGTCGCGGGTTCCACCGTACGGGGTCGAGGCGGTCGAAGCCGGGGGACTTGAAGAGGGGGATTAGGAACCGGCTGCCAGAGTAGTGTTTCGCGGCCCAGACGGTGAATCGGGTGTAGACGTTGAACGCTATCTCCCCGCTGGGAAAGTGGCTGGTGAGACGGTCCAGCAGAGTGATCATCTCTTCCTGGGAGAGGAAGGGCAGCACGCCGTCGGCGACGATCACGGCGGGGCGGTCGGCGGGGAGCGCCTCCAGCCAGCCGGGCTCGGTCAGGTCCGCGCCGATCGTGTGCGTGTGCGGCCGATCGGGGATGACCCGGTGCCGGGCGTCCACGACTTCGGGGAAGTCGACGTCATACCAGTCAGCCGTGTGCGGCGGGTCGATGCGGAGGGCCCGGGTGTCGAGGCCGGCCCCCAGGTCGATGCCGATCGCGTTGGGATGGCGGGCGATGAACTGCTGCGCGATCTCGTCCAGTTTCTTGGCGCGCTGGGCGACGTCGATGGCCGAGGCCGCGCTCCAGCGGAGTTTGCGGTGGTCGTAGCCGGTCTTTTGGATGATCTCGTAGGCCATGCGGTCTCCGAGCATGGGGCTTGGCAGGCGGCTGTCGAGTGCTCGGCCGCACAGCGTCACCCACAGGGTTTCCTGCAACGGGGTCAGGGTAGGAAGAGTCACTCCCAATGATGTCCTCCAGGCTCAGGTGGTGGGCATGTCGCGTCGGGTGAATCCGGCCAGGCCGGCCGCGACGAAGGCTGCCGCGGCGACGGTCATGATGATCAGAGGCGCGGCCGCCATGTCCCCGCCGGGAAGTTTCGGTACGTGCTCGAAGACCGACAGGTCGATGACCCATTGGTCGAGCTGCAGTTCTCCGCCGACCCAGCCGAACAGCATGCTCACCATGGCCACGGCGAACGTGCCGGCGACCAGCCGGGGCAGCAGCCCGAACAGCGCGAACGCGATCCCGGTGAACACCCACACCACCGGGAGCTGCACGAGTGCTGCGGTCAGGAGACGGGGCAGCTCACGGGCGACGTCGCCGGTGTTGAGTCCGTGCGCCAGGCCGGCGGCCGCCCCGAAGGCCACCACCCCGAGCGCAGGACCGAGCAGCGCGAAGGCGAAGTGGCTGCCCGCCCAGCGCAGCCGGTTGGCCGGCGTGGCCAGCAGAGGCTCGGCCCGGCCGTCGCGCTCTTCATTCCTGAGCAACAGCGCGGACTGGATAGCGAAGCAGGCGCTGACCAGGCCGAGCATGGTCATCAAGGGCCCGAGGAACTGGTCGACGAGCGTGCCCGGACCGCCGAGCCGGGCGAGCGCCTCTCGCGCCGCGGCACCGCCGTTGTCCATCAGCGCGCCGAGGCTCGCCGACATCGCGCCGATCACCAACCCGACCAGCGTGAGCCCCACGACCCTGCTGATCAGCGGGCCGCGGTGCAGCCGCCAGGCCAGCGCCAGCGGGCTGCGCAGGCGCGGTCCCGCGGCGGCCGGCCCCAGCCGGGCCTGGAACATGCCGCTGCCGAGGTCGCGCCGCGCCGACAGCACTACGGCCAGCGCACTGAGTGCGATGACGACGATGGCTGCGGGCGCGAGGACCCACCAACGCTCGCCGCTGTAGGGCCGCAGCGCCTCCGCCCAGCCGAGCGGCGTCAGCCACGACACCCAGGCCGGCCCGTCACTGGTCTGTCCCGCGATGTCCCCGATGCCGCGCAGGATGAGCGCGGCGCCGAGCACGGTGATCCCGATGGCGCGTGCGCCGCCCGCGCCCGTCGTGAGCTGCGCGGTCACGGCGCCGATCGCGGCGAACACGCAGCCAGCCGTCGCTAACCCGAGCCCGAGCGCCAGGGAACCCGCCACCGGCAGGTCCTGGCCGATCAACGCCAACGCCGACGCCACGCCCAGGACGAGGCTGGCCACACAGGTGACGATCAGGGCGGCGGCCAGGTTCGCGTGCCGCGCCACCGCGGTCGCCCCGACCAACTCGCGCCGCCCGGCCTCCTCTTCCGTACGCGTGTGCCGGACGACCGTGAGCAGGGCGAGCAGCCCGACCATGAACGTGACGAACCCCGACCGCCAGGCCACAAGCTCGCCGAGGCTGGAGCCGTTCAGCACGCCGTAGGCGACGGTGAAGGCCCTGGTGTGGACGCTGGTCTCGTAGTAGGCCTGACGAGCCTCGGCCGTAGGGTACGCCCCGGTGAACGCGCCGACGAACACCACGGGGACCAGGCAGATGAAGACCACCCACAGGGGCAGCAGCCACCGGTCACGCCGCAACACCAGGCGGACGAGCTTTCCGGTGCCTGTCAAGGGGTTCATCGTGCCGCCTCCGCGTGCCTGCCACCGGCGCTCGCGCCCGCGCGGTCGTAATGCCGCAGGAACAGCTCCTCCAGCGTCGGCGGCCGGCTGACCAGGCTGCGCACGCCCGCTGCGGTGAGCTGACGCAACGCCGCGTCCAGCGCGGCGGCGTCGACGCTGAAGCGCACCCGGCCGCCGTCGGCACGCAGACCGTGCACCCCCGGCAGGCCTGCCAGCCCGTCCGGTGAGCCGGCCAGCTCGGCCTCGATGGCGGTGCGGGTGAGGTGGCGCAGTTCGGCCATGGTGCCGGACTCCACGGTACGGCCGTCGCGGATGATCGTGACGTGGTCGCAGAGCGCCTCGACCTCGGAGAGGATGTGGCTGGACAGCAGCACCGTACGGTCACCCGCGCGCTGCACTTCCTGGATCGTCTGCCGGAAGACCTCCTCCATCAGCGGGTCCAGGCCGGAGGTGGGTTCGTCGAAGACGAGGAGTTCGGCATCGGAGCACAGCGCGGCGACCAGGGCCACCTTCTGCCGGTTGCCTTTGGAGTAGGTGCGGCCCTTCTTGCGCGGGTCGAGGTCGAAGCGTTCGATCAGTTCGTCCCGGCGCCGCCGGTCGAGGCCGCCGCGCAGCCGGCCGAGCAGGTCGATGGTCTCGCCGCCGGACAGGTTGGGCCACAGGGTGACGTCGCCGGGCACGTACGCCAGGCGGCGGTGCAGTTCGCCGGCCTGTGTCCAGGGGTCGCCGCCGAGCAGCCGGGCGGTGCCCGCGTCGGGGCGCATCAGGCCCAGCAGGATCCTGATGGTGGTGCTCTTGCCCGCGCCGTTGGGCCCGAGGAATCCGTGCACCTCGCCGACCCGTACGACGAGGTCGAGGCCGTTCAGTGCCCGGGTCGGGCCGAACGACTTGACCAGTCCGGCCATAGTGATGGCATCGGTCTCAGCCATGATGGGTGTCCTTGCGCTGGAAATGATCTCCCTGCTCGGCCTCCCAGGCGGTCCGGGCGGCCTTGAGCATCGTGTCGTCCACGTACATGCCGTGGGTGTAGATCTCGAGCATGGGCAGCCCGACGCGCTGCAGCACGTCGAGGCCCATGCGGTCGTAACCGAGCGCCCGCGTCAGGGCCGGCGCCATGGTCAGCGTGGCGAGGCTGATCAGCACGGTGAGCACGGCCAGTGCCCGCACGTCCGAGGAGGGGCGCATCGAGCCATCGGCGATTCCGGCCCGGAAGAACTCCTCGGTCTCCTCCACCAGCGTGTTGACGAACGTGGTGGCCGCCGAGGAGTCCTCCTCGATCGCGCGCACCATGTACTGCACGTGGAGGCCGTATTCCTCCGGGTTCGCCAGATATTCGCGGGACAGATCCGGCACGCCGGCCGGGCGGGCGGAGGTCCGGGCGCGCCGCACGAGTATCTGCAGGACATGGTCGTCGCAGACGCTGCGCAGATGGTCCTTGCTTCCGAAGTGGCGAATGATCAGGGCGGCGCTCACTCCTGCGGTGGCCGCGATGGCACGCAGGTTTGTCTTCTGGAAGCCGTCGCGGGCGAAGTGCGCGATGGCGGCATTACGGATCTTGGCCTGAGCGGTCAGATCCGATAAGAGAGATGAACACACATTTACTATAATAAACATGTGTTTAGTGACGTGGCAACCCGGGGTCAGAACGTGGTCAGGACGATCTTTCTGGGGGCGGCCGGAATACGCCAGAAACGGGCCGTAGGGAGTCCATGGCTAGCTCTCACCTGCGGCTTCAGGCGCAGTGACGCTCCCGAGCCCGGCGACGACGATGGCGGTGATGTCCGCGATGTGGGCCGAGCGCTTCCTCAGGCGCGGGTTGGCTGGCCGGGCCAACACGCTGCCGGACTTCGCCCCGGGCGAGTGAGAGCGCTCCGGCGAAGAGGCGATCGTCGCGGGCTGAGGCTCGTCACCGGCAGATGCCACCCTCGGTCGGGAGGTGCGGGGGCAGCGCTACACAACCAGCCCGGGTGCGGGGTTCACGCCCGCCTGCGGTTGCCCCGCCGGAGTGGATCGCGGGCGACGTGGTCGGCGACGGCGTCGACGCCGGGCCGGGCGTAGCGTTCCAGGGAGCGGACGGAGGCGTGGCGGGAGCGGACCAGCAGGGTGGGGGTGTTGGTCCCGTCCTCCGCTTCATGGGTCAAGGCGGAGTGACGCAATTGGTGCAATGTCCACCCGCCGCGAGCCTCGAGCTCGGCCGGGTCGGTGATGCCGGGGTGGGCCAGCGGCCGGGTGAGCGTCTCGAACAGTTCGGCGGCGCGCCGGTACGACAGCCGGGCCCGCCCGGTGGCTGGGCAGACATCGCCGCTCGGGGTGCGGGCGGGCGCGCGGCGGTCGGTGAGGAACACCGGGCCGCGGGTGCGGCCCTTCAGCAGTCGGGGCAGCAGTTGGGCGGTGCCGGACTGCCAGTGCACCCAGTCGATGCTGCCGCCCTTGGAGGTAACCCGGCCGCGCTTGTCGGCCGGCAGCAGGTCCTCGATGTCGAGGCAGAGGATCTCCTCGGCCCGGGCGCACGTTTCATACAGGGCCTTCCAGAGCGCGCGTTCGCGCAAGCCGGCCTTCAGCTCGAACAGGTCGGTGATCTGCTCGCGCGTCAGTGCCCGGGTGCGGTTTGGTGGTGCGGGCCGGCGCTCGATGCCGATGATCGGGTTGCCGGCCAGCCAGCCGCGGGCGCACCACCAGGCGATGGCGGCCTTCATCACCGCCAGCCATGTCGCTCCCTTGGACCGTTTGGACTGGCCGAAGTAGTGCGGGTTCGGCCGCCCGTAGAAACGCATGGCGTCCCTTCGATAGGTCGAGGAGGCCGCCAATGGTGGCGGCCCCCTCGGTGCGGTGAGGTGGGTGCGATCAGTGGTTCCGCGCGCTCAGGCGCGTCGCGAGGGTGGTGATGAAGGTGGCGATCTCGTCGGGGTTCTCTTCGGCCATGAAGTGCCCGGACGTGGTCGGCTGGTAGGTCAGGTCCGGCGCCCAGGCCCGCCACAGCGATGCGGCGTCGAAGCCGAGCTGGGAGCCCCAGTCTTGTGAGATGACGCCAACCGGCATCGCGAGCTGCGCGCCACGTTCACGGTTGGCTCGATCCATCTCCAGATCGATGCTCGCGGTGGCCCGGTAGTCGGCCACGATGGAGTCGATCGCGGCGACCGAGCTGTCGATGTAGTAGGCGCGCTCCTCATGGGTGAAAGTCGTGCCGCTGGGGTCCCATGCGTCCAGGAAGGAGCCGAAGAACTCCGGAGCGACTGCGCGGATCATCTTCTCGGGAAGCCCGATGGGCTGAGCCATCAGGTACAGATGCCAGGCGACCTTGGCGTCGACTCCCTGCAGAACGGCCCACGTGTCGAGGGTGGGCAGGACGTCGAGGATCCCCAGGTAGTCCACGACGGCGGGGTGGTCCAAGCCTGCGCGGACGGCGACCAGTGCACCGCGGTCGTGCCCGACGAGCCCGAAGTGGTCCACGCCGAGAGTGGACGCGACCGTCACGATGTCCTGAGCCATCGTGCGCTTGGAGTACGTGGCGGGGTCACTCCCGTCCGGCTTGTCGCTGTCGCCGTATCCGCGCAGGTCAGGGACGATAACCGTGTGGTCGTCGGCGAGCCTCGCCGCGACGTGGCGCCACATGTAGTGGGTCTGCGGGAACCCATGCAGGAGGACCACGGCCGGCCCGCTCCCGCCGACGGCGACGTTGAGGTTGACGCCGTTGGCGCCGGGGATGGCCTGGTAGTCGAAGCCGTTGATCGTCAGTCGGCTGGTCATGCGTTCTCCTTCGCGGCAGGCGCGGCGGTCTCATGGGCGGTGGGGGCCGGGTGGCCGGAGAAGATCCCGGCGGGCAGGGGGGCCCGCCCGGACGATGCCTTCAGGGCTGGGATGACGATGGTGTCGACGAGTGCGGACAGGTACTCCTCGTCGACTGCGAGGTCGTTGACCCGTCGCAGCAGGAGGGCGGCACCGACCACCTCCTCGAATGCGAAAGGGTCCGCGCCGTCGGGCAGCTCGCCGCGTGCGATCGCGGCGTCGATGACCTGTCGCGGCAACCGAGCTCCTGTCGGGCCGACGGCGTTCTCGATGGCCTCGCACAGGTCCGGGTCCTCCAGACCCGCCTGCAAGAGCAGCATCGCGGTCTGACTGTCCGCAGCGCGCATGGTCTGGTCCAGGCGCCGACACAGGCTCAACACGTCCCCGCGCAGGCTGCCCGTGGCGATCGGCTCGCCGGCCCCGCGCTGTGCGGGCCCAGCCTTGACCGCAGCGATCACCATCTCCCGTTTGGACCCCCACCGTCGATACAGGCTCGCCTTGGATGTCTGGCACCGTCGGGCGACCTCCTCGAAGGACACCCCCTCGTAACCGGACTCCGCCAGCACCTCCAGTACGACACCAGTGATCCGCTGATCCAGAGCTGCATCACGGGGACGGCCGCGCGCCGCCCCCTCAACGTTATTTCGATACGTCACGCCCCGTATCGTAATGGACGGGGCTGAACTCCATCAAATCAACGTCTCCGGTCAGTACAGCTAGGCCGGCCGCGTCGTCGCCCGTCGCGGTCCTCCCCCGTGAGGACTGTGACCAGCCGCGTGACCGGACGGGGCCCGCCCCATGCGGCGACGGGGCGCTCACCCGGTTGGATCACCGGGTGCCGATGAGGTGGTCGAGCGGAGGTACCGGTCGGCGAGACGGCGCAGGTGCGTGCGGAGTTCCGGCGGCCCGGTGACGTCGAAGTCCGCGTCGAGCAGGCCCAAGTGGACGCCGAGGGTCTCGATCGTGTCGGTGCCGGTGTGCAGGACGCAGGTGCGTTCGTCGAGGCGTTCCACTGTTCCGACCGCCGGGCTGATCCGATCGGCGATGACCTCGGCCGGCGCGTGCACGGTGACCTGCGCCCGGTAACGCCAGGCGGCGGCGGACACCCGGCGTGATACGTATGCGGCGATGTCGTCGTCGGGCAGGTCGCGCGGGGTGAAGCGGGGGCCGGTCGGGGTGCGAGGTCGGATCCGGTCGACGCGGAAGGTACGCCAGTCGTCCCGTTCGACGTCCCAGGCCAGCAGGTACCAGCGGCGTCCCCAGTTGACGAGCCGGTACGGCTCGACAGTGCGCACGGTGGCCGCGCCGGCGTGGTCGTGGTAGTCGAAGCGGAGCCGTTCCCGGTCGCGGCAGACCGCGCTCAACGTGGTCAGGAGCGACGCATCGACGCTGGGGACGGCGACCGCCTCCTCGTCGTCGAGCAGCAACGGCGGCAGCACGGCACCGGCGCCGAGCCGGTAGCCGCTGGCGGAACCGCGGGTGGCCGGCACCGGGTAGCCGAGGGTGCGCAGGCGCTCCACGTCGGCGCGCACGGTTCGCCCGCTCACGCCGAGGCGTTCGGCGAGTTCGGTTCCGGTCCAGTCGCGTGGGGTTTGCAGGAGGGAGAGCGGCCGCAGGAGGCGGGCCGAGGTTTCCAACATTCCTCAAGGATCCCCGACAATTAGGAGCGATTTCTTCCTAATGGTCCGGCACGATCGGCGCCATGACCGAGAGTGACACGGCCGAGATCCGTGATTTCCGTATCGACATCCCGCAAGCCGACCTGGCCGAGCGCCTGGCCCGGGTCCGCTGGACCGACGAGCTGCCCGACGCCGGCAGCCACTTCGCCGCACACGACGTGCCCAACCTGCTGATCGACGACATCCACGGCTTCTTCCGCCGGCTGCGCTGAACCATGCCGATCGGGGTGCGCGCCGCGCGCACCTCCTGTTAGACCTTTCGGGAGCACCGCCATGCAGACCCTGACCCGCCGCGCCCTCAACCGCGCCACCCTCGATCGGCAGCTGCTCCTGCGCCGCGCCGACCTCACCCCGCTGCAGGCCATCGAGCACCTGGTGGGCCTGCAGGCGCAGACCCCGCACACCTGGTACATGGGACTGTGGAGCCGGCTCACCGCGTGCCGGCCCGAGGAGATCGCGGCGCTGCTCACCCAGCGCCAGGCCGTGCGGATCGCCCTCATGCGCTCGACGATCCACCTCGTCAGCACGGCCGACGCGCTCGCGCTGCGCCCGCTCGTGCAGCCGTCGCTGGACCGCGACCTGTTCGCCAACCACACCCACGGCCGGGCGATGCGCGACCTGGACACCGGCCTGGTGGTGGCCGCGGGCCGGGAACTGCTTGACGAGCGGCCCCGCACACCGGGCGAGCTCGGCCGGCTGCTGGCCCAGCGGTGGCCGGACCGCAACCCGGCGAGCCTCGCCTACGCGGTGCGTAACCTCCTGCCGATCGTGCAGACCCCACCCCGCGGGGTGTGGGGCGCCGGCGGCCGGACCGTCCACGCTCCTCTCGAGTCGTGGGCAGACGCGCCGCTGCGCACCGACCACACGATCGACCAGATGGTTCTGCGTTACCTGGCCGCGTTCGGCCCGGCGACCGTACGCGACGTGCAGACCTGGTGCGGCCTGACCCGGCTGGCAGAGGTGCTCGACCGGCTCCGGCCCCGCCTGGCCACGTTCCGCGACGAGAACGGCGCGGAACTGTTCGACCTGCCCGACGCGCCCCGGCCCGATCCGCAGACCAGTACGCCCGCCCGGTTCCTGTACGACTTCGACAACCTGCTGCTGTCACACCACGACCGCACCAGGGTGATCACGGACGGCCTCCGCCAGCAGAACTTCAAACCGCACGGACCCGTCCCTCGCCTGGTGCTCCTCGACGGCTTCACGGCAGCGACCTGGACGTTCGCCACCGCACACGGCACGGCGACACTGACCGTGCACCCGTTCGCACCGCTGTCCGCGCCCGATCGCGACGCGTTGACCGTCGAGGGCGGCGGCCTGCTGGACTTCCTCGCTGCCAAAGCGTCACACGAGATCCGCTTCACCGCCCCAGGTCACCGAGACCACAGCGATCCCGGCAACGGGTAGCCGGAGGAGTCCTCGCTGCCGCGGAGCTCGCTCCCATTGCCATGGCTCTTGCTCCGCCGCGTCCAGGACACATCGCAAGGAGGTTCGGTGGCTGACCCTAAACCAGAGAGGTGTTTCATAAGCGAAACGCCTATGAAACAGCGGCCAGGCGTCCGGACACGCCAAGATCGGATACGCCCGCGCCTCGACGGTGCGCCAGTCGCTGCAGACCCAGCTCGACTCCCTCGAGGCCGCCGGGGTCACCCGGGTCTTCTCCGAGAAGATCTCCACCCGCGCCACGCGGCGCCCCGAACTCGAGCGGGTCGTCACCCTGGCCCGTGAGATGCGCGCTTCCGGCGTCGCGGTCACCTTGGTCGTCCACGAGCACAAGCGGCTCGGCCGCGGCCTGGCGCTGGCCGAGCTCGCCAAACAGCTGCGCGCCTGCGACGTCGGCCTGGAGTTCCTCACCGGCGAGCTGCAAGGCAGCCACGATCCGTCCGGCGTGGTGTTCACCGTGCTCGCGGCCCTACCGGGGATGGAACGCGAATACATCCGCGACCGCACCCTGGAAGGCCACGAGTCCGCCCGCAAGAACGGCAAGGCCATCGGCGGCGCCACCGTCACCGATGAGGCCATGCTTTCCATGGCACTGCATCTGCGCGACCAAGACCTCAGCCTCCGCGAGATCGCCTCCCGCCTGGTCATCACCCAGGGCGCCAAGAGGGGCCGGCACCCCTCCCCGGCCACCGTCATGCGCATGCTCCGCGACCACAACACCAGCATCACCGAGCTGGGCGCCGGAGCCGACGATGCGAAGCAACGGCCGTAGTCCCTGACAGGCCCTGCCGCAAGAAGGTGTCGCCGTTGGAGTGGATGCGCACAGCGGCGGCGGTTGTGTCCGGGGCGGGGATGAAGGAGGCGTTGAACCGGTCGGTGGCGGTGTGAGTGTTCGGTGCGGGCGCGGTGGATGTGGGCGGGGTCCGGGGTCAGAGAGATTGGAACGGAATCCGGCGTTGACGGGGTTCCCGCTGATCAGCGAGCCGACGTTTCCTTGCTTCCAGCCCGTCGCCCTCCAGCCGAGTCTCAACGGGCGGGGGTGCGGCCGAGCCTGGTCTCCAAGCCATCCAGGATGCGCTCGACGCCGTAGACGAAGGACTCCGCGCGGATCTGCTCCGGATCCTTGGTCTGCTCCGCGGCGCGCCCGTCGCGCAGGAGCGGGTAGTCCCGCAGGACCTGTTCGGTGGTCGGTCGCAGGCTCTCAAGCCAGTCTTGCTCGTTCTGGCCGCTGCGGGCGAGCACCGACAGGTAGGCGGCCTCGCTGGTGGTCATCCCGATGACGTAGGCGATGAGCAGATTCATGGCCTGATCGGCCTCGTCAACGGCAAAGCCCGCCGCTTTGAACAGGGCGAGCATGCGCTCCGACTGCCGCATCAGATTGGGCCCGAGGTAGGCGAGCCCGATCTGGCCGAGCACGGAGGCGACCCAGGGATGACGCAGCACCATCGAGCGCAGGCTGTGGGCGGATTCGGTGACGGCCGCCCGCCAGCGTGCGGGGTCGGCGGCGGGCACCCGTACCTCGCCGTAGATCTCGTCCACGACCAGCTCGATCAGCTCGTCCTTGTTGGCCACGTGCCGATAGAGAGATGTGGCTCCGGCGCCGAGCCGGACGCCGAGGCTGCGCATGCTCAGGGCGTCGATGCCCTCGGCGTCCAGCAGTTGGATGGCCTCGGACACGATCCGGTCGCGACTAAGCGACGGCTGCTCCCGCTTGGGACGCGGGCGAGCCCATACCGAGGGGATGGGCTGCTTCTCGGCTGGCATACAGGTCTCCTCGTTGCGGGACGCCCATGGTAGCGTACGGCGTTCGCAGCATGCGTACAGCGATCCCCTTCTGTGAGCATCGAAGGCTCGCCCCAAGTGCGTCGTGCGCCGAGAACGCGCACGTGCGCTACACGTTCGCTGGTAACCGCCAAGCTGCGCGGCCGCACGGCTGGATCGCCGCACCGCTGCGCTGCTACACAGCCGCGCCGCCGCCGGGTGGTGCCTCACGTCTGCTGACCGTCTCGGCCGTAGCAGCGTGCGCGGTTGCGTACATCGATCCACTATGCGTACAGTGTGCGCATCGGGGAACAGCGTACAGGAGGAAGCATGGCGACGAACGTGCAGTGGACCGAGCAGGGTGGCTGGACGGCCAGCGGCGACTGGGGAAGTGCCGGCTCGCAGGGGCAGACCTTTGACCTGGCCCGCTGGCAGGCGCGCTTCGACGAGCTGCGCCGGCGGCACCACGTGCCGGGCGCGTCACTGGCGGTGCTGGTCAACGGGCGGGTGCACGAGCTGGCGAGCGGCGTGCTGCACCGGGGCACCGGCGTGGAGGTGACGACTGACTCGGTGTTCCTGTCCGGCTCGATCGCCAAGGTCTACACGGCCACTCTGGTAATGCGGCTGATCGACGAGGGCCGGCTGACGCTGGACACCCGGGTGGCCGACGTCTTGCCCGAGTTCGCTACCCCCGACCCCGTCGCCACCCGGACGATCACCGTCCGCCAGCTCCTGTCGCACACCGGCGGCGTCACCAACGACTTCAATTACGACGGCGGGCGCGGCGACGACTGCCTGGCCCGCTACGTCGAGGCCGCCCGGGACGTGCCGCTGGACTGCCCGCCCGGCACCGCGATCTCCTACGGCGGGCTCGGCTACATCGTGCTGGGCCGCCTCATCGAGGTCCTCACCGGCCGCACCTGGGACCAGGCCCTCAAGGACCTGCTGTTCACCCCGCTCGGCCTGGAGCGCTCGATGACGCTGCCGGAGGAGGCGCTGCGCTTCCCGACCGCGATGAGCCACCTGGGCGAACCCGGCGCCGACCCCGACCCGGCCCCCGCCTGGGACCTCATGCCGCGCTCGGCCGGCCCCGCCGGCCGCGTCATCACCTCCGCCGGCGACATGGCCCGCCTGGCCGCCATGCATCTGGCCGGCGGCGGCCCGGTGCTGTCGGCCGAGGCGGTCGCCGCCATGCAGCGCCGCGAGACCGACGTGCCCGACAAGTGGACCGTCTCCGCCGACGGCTGGGGGCTCGGCTGGACCCTCTACGACTGGAACGGCGTGCCCGGCTACGGTCACGACGGCGCCGCCATCGGCCAGTACGCCTACCTGCGCGTCGTCCCGCACGCCGGCCTCGCCCTGGTCCTGCTGACCAACGGCGGCAGCGCCCGGCTCCTGTACGCCGACCTGTTCCGCGACCTGCTCGCCGAGCTCGCCGGCGTCACCATGCCCGCCCCCTTCGGCCCGCCCGCCGAACCCCCTACCGTGGACGTCACCCCGCTGCTCGGCACGTACCGGCGCGCCGGCGTCGTCATCACCATCAGCCAGGACAGCAGAGGCGCCGGTGACGGCCTGCGCATGCGTTACGAGTTCGTGGACGACATGAAGGACATGTCCCCGCCCCTGGACATGGAACTCCTCCCGGTGACCCAGACCGTCTTCGCGGCCACGGGGGCGGGCCCATCCTTCAGCGAGGACTACATGCCCGTCGTCTTCTCCACCCTGGCCGATGGCACGGCCTGCGTGTACGTCGGCATGCGCGCCACCCCCAAGATCGCCTGACGCCGGCGAGGCGGCATACGACCCGGCGGAGGTGATGCGGGCCACCGGACAGCCCGCTCATCCTCGCCGAGCACCCTCCGCGTTGGGCTCTCACCCGCTGCCTGGAGCACTACGCCCGACGTCGGTCTCGCGGGAGCGGCCGTACTCCACCGGGGTGGAGTCCACGCCCCATACACAGTGTCATACCCGCAACTGCTCACCCCCGAGGAGAAGCTCGCCGACGCGAAGAAGCTGTTGAGCCTTCCGCGTATCGTCGTGATCTGCGGCTCCACCCGCTTCATGGCCGAGATGAACGAGGCCGATCTGCGGGAGACCAAAGCCGGAAAGATTGTCGTCAAACCGGGCTGTGACATGAAGTCGCCGCACGAACTTCGGTCCGATCCTGTCGAGGCTGAGGCGCTAAAGGTTCGACTCGACGATCTGCACCGGGCGAAGATCCGGCTCGCTGATGAGTTGCTCGTAGTCGGCGACTACATCGGAGACAGCACCCGAGCCGAAATCGCCTACGCCCGGTCGCTGGGCAAGCCCGTGCGGTTCACGCACCCCGAAGTCGACCCTGACGCCTGACCGCCCGCTGCCGCCTCGACAACCAGGGCCGGCAGCCCGCCGCCTGACCGTCTCGCGGAGGCTTCGGCCGCCGCCCACCCCACACCCTCCGCAGGCATCCCTTGGAATTGATTATCTAGGTAGCACCGAGCGCCGTGAATTCTTCGCCCAAGCCGACTTTCTGAGCCTCGTTCAGGAGTTCGCCCAGCCGGTGCCACTTGTCGTGACGTGCTGGGACAGGACCGGCAACGCGGGACTCGGTTAGTCATGGGGCCTTTGCTCCGGAAGCTGTCGCCGAAGCGCAGGTGGAAGGCGTAGAAGCTGTGCACCACCGAAAGGTTGTGCGCGGCGCCTAGCCAGCCGCCACCATCGGCTTGCCAGTCTTGGGATTGACCGACCCGGCAGGGTAGCCCGCCTCGCGTCGCCGCTGCCGCTGCGGATTGCGCTCCGATCGCAACCACCCCACCGATGTGGCGGCCTCGGCCTCGGTGGCGTGTTCCCAGCCGACGTCAACCGCCCACAGCAGCCTTCTCTGCACCTTGTCGAGCTGAGCTTGTTGGCGGGTTGGGTGTGGGCCTTCGTGTGCTGGCCTCGGTGGTGGAGGTTCGGGAGGCTTGTAGGTTTCTCGTATGCCTGATCAGCGTGTGGAGATCGTTGAGTACGACCCGCAATGGCCTGCGAGGTTCGCCGACCAGCAAGGCAAGGTGTCGGCGGTGCTTGCTCAGTGGCTGGCCGCTCCGGTCGAGCACGTTGGCTCGACCTCGGTTCCGGGGCTTGGGGCCAAGCCGGTCATCGACATGCTGGCGCCGGTCCGCTCGCTGGCAGAGGCGCAGGATGCGGTGTGCGTGCTCGAGGCGGACGGCTGGTTGTTCTGGCCGGACGATCCCTGCCGTCACTATCGGCTGTGGTTCCTGCGCCCCAGGCCGGAAGCCAGAACTCACCATCTGCATCTGATCGAGCATGATCACCCAAATGCTCGCGCGTTGCTCGGCTTCCGAGACGCCCTGCGAGCCGACCAAGAACTGCGACAGGAATACGAACTGTTGAAGCTGGACCTCGCCGACCAGCACCACGACAACCGCAACGCCTACTCCAACGCCAAGAGCGCGTTCATCGAACGAGCACTGCGCGAAATAGGCATCGAGCCGCCGGCGCGGACCAGGCTGCGGGAATAGAACGCCGAGTCGACTCGCTCCGGGCGGACCTGCGCAGATCACGCCCGGCATCCCGAGGTCGACTGGAGCGACCCGGGCCAGGCTGCGGTGTGATCCCGTTTCTGCCGCAGGAAGGCGAGAGTGAGGTCGATGCTTCTCCGAGCCAGCCCTCGTGCTGAGTTCGGCTAACCGCGCGCTGGTCGAAATGTTCCTCGAACCCGAGGTACGCGCCTCGGTCGCCTTCGCCGTCGTTGGATGCTGTCGGCGGTTTCGAGGAACGGTGTCGCGGGCGCTTCCGCTGGGCCAGGCTCATCGGCGTACGTCCAAACCTGCGGACGTGGGCTCCTTACGCAGACGGATGGTCGATATGAGCTGTGGTGAGCACGGACCAAGTCTGGCCCAGCCAGCAACCAGACCGCGGCAACCGAGTCCGGGCGATACCCCGACGCTGTCCGGCAGAATCGACTGGGATTTATCGACCGGAGTTGTCGGATCTGGGCCGCGTTGTTCGTAGCTAGGGTGAGCGGTCGCCCACAAGGGCGCTGTCACGACCAGCTGTCACGACCAGCTGTCACGACCAGCTGTCACGACCAAGGGAGATGCCGAGCGATGCTGCAGCACCCACGGGCCAAGGTCCACCGCATGTTCGAGCTCGTCGAGCCGATCGCCACCGTCACCTTCTCCGAGGTGGTGAACGAGGCGTTCCTGGCCCTCGGTATGCGCAACTACTGGGACGGGTATTTCGCGGGCCGGGCCGCGCCGCTGGGGCCGGCACCGGCCGCGGTGGTGCACGCGGTCTTCTACAACTTCGCCGATGGCGAGGTGGCGCGCCACATCCCATGGGTGTGGGGGAAGGTCAGCCCGGAGGAGGCGATCGCCGTGCGCGAGCGGGGTAGCGCCGCCGCGCTGCGGCAGATGATCGGGGAGCTCGCCGACTCCCCTGGTCTGGTGCGGGTCGCCGACCTCGCCACCCGGGCAGCGGTCAGCGCGCCGGCCGAGGGTCGAGCGCTGTACGCCGGGCTCCAGGCGCTCGACGTGCCCGAGGAGCCAGTGGCCAGGCTATGGCACGCGGCGACGCTGTTGCGGGAGCATCGCGGGGACGGCCACAACGCCGCCCTTCTCGCCCACGGCATCGGCGGCACCGAGGCCCACGTCCTCATGGCTCTTTCCCTCGGGATGAGGGCGGAGGAGTTCGGCCGGATCCACCACCTGCCCAAGGCACAGCTGGCCGCCGTCGTCGATAGGCTGCGTGGCCGCGGCCTCGTGGACGCCGCCGGCGGGTTCACCGACGCCGGCCGGGAGACCAGGGAGCGGATCGATGCCCTCACCGACGAGCTGGCAGCGCCGGCGTACGACGTGCTCAGTGCGGACGAGCTCGACGAGCTGGTCACGGAGCTCGAGCCGATCGCCGCCGCGGTATGGGCCGTCGACAAGTGAGCGGGCATCATGCGGCAGCGACGGCCACACCCCCAGCACGGCCACCGAGGTGAGCAGGTCGTTGCGCGGGATCATCCGCTGGCCGCCATGAACGCCGAGGCGTAGCGACGACCGCTGTTCCTGGCGTCCTACCCTGTCAGCATCTGGGTGACGATGACGTAGAGCGCCCAGACCGACAGCCCGGCCATGATGATGATCTCGCGCCAGCCGAGGCCGGGCCTGGCCTGGATGGCGTACGACATGGTGATGCTGGGCGCCGCCGGCGCGGGGCGGTGTCGCGAGCCGCCCCGTCGGCGGTGAAGGGTGGCGCCAGGATCGGGGAAGCGGATCATCACAGCCGGCCGGCATCGGCGTCACACTCCGAGGGGCTATCTCGTCGGTAGGTATCGAGGCGCCGGTTTCATCGCCAGGCGTCCATGACCGCATGATCTCGATCCAAGGAGAAGGCGACGTGTCCACAGCTCAGGAAGCACGCAACAAGGAGACGTACCACCGCTTCCACGAGGCCATCAACAGCGGCGATCTGGAGGTCATCTCAAAGGCGATCGACGAGCTCATTCACCCGGACGGGCGCTTCCACACGGCGGAGCGGACCGCCGTGAACGCGGTGCAGGCGCAAAAGCGCATCTGGGAGGTCCTCCTGCGCGCGTATCCCGACATCCGTATAACGCTCGAGGACCTGATCGCCGAGGAAGACAAGATCGTCGCTCGGCAGACGGTCACCGGGACCAATTCCGGTGAATACCGGAGCATGCCCCCGACCGGCAAATCCGTCACCTACCACGAGATCTTCATCATCCGCTTCGCCGACGGCCAGATCACCGACATCTGGGGAGTCGTCGACCTCTACTCACAGCTGCGGCAACTCGGCCTCATCCCGGCATAGCGCGCCCACCGCCAGAAGGCCCGGGGACAACCGCCGAGCCGAGAGCCCGGACCGTCCTCAGCTCATGAAGACGACCTGGATGAGTACGGCGACCGCCGCCCCGGCCCCCATGACGGTGCCCACGACCGCGAAGGGGAATTCTTCGGTTCGCCGGTTCCTGACGTACCCGGACAAGCCACTGGCGAACTGGGCGGCGAACGCGCAGGCGGCGGCCCCCAGAACCCCGAGAACGCTCGTACCGCCCAGTTTGTCGGCGAAGACGGTGTAGTACAGGAGCTCGAAGGTGATGACCACGCCGGCCGCGGGCAGCCCCCAGGTCAACCAGAGATTGTCGGGGGCCTGGGGGCGGCGCGGTGCGTTGGCTGGGTACGGAGCTCTGCTGTCGCGTCGGCGATCCCGTTTCCGCGGGCGTCTCTTGCTGCTGTTGCTCCCCACCCCCGGTCAACGAACCCGATGATCGCGAGGTTCCACGAGCTGCCCGCGGCCTGAGACTCTAAGCAACCGATGTTGACTATCTACGGCTAGTCAACTACGGTTGCTTATATGCCGGTCGAAGACGTACCCGTTCCCAAGGATCCCGCCGACTCGCTGGCGGCCGTCGTGGCGCTGCGGCTCTTGGCCGATCGGCTGGAGGACGCCGCCGTGGAGCAGGCCATGCGCGCGGGCTGGAGCTGGCCGGATGTCGCCGAGGCCCTCGGCGTCACCCGCCAGGCGGTGCACAAGAAGCACGTCAAGCGGCTCATCGCCGCCGGAGTCGCGCTGAGGAGACGACAGTGAGTGCGATGGATCACTACATCAACGCGATCATGGAGCGGGGAGCGGCGGAGGCACAAGAGGATGGGTCCTCGGCGATCGAGGCCCACCATCTTCTGCTGGCGATCGCGGCCGACGAAGGCACCGCCGCCCACCGCGTCCTGGCCGCTGCCGGGCTCGGGCGGCAGGCGATCCGGGACGCGCTCGACAGGGAGTTCGAGCACAGCCTGAGTGCGGTCGGCGTGAGCGTCGCCGCCTTCGACCTCCCCAAGCCCGCCGCCGCCCCCGAGCCGCCGAAGCTCGGCGCTTCGGCGCGGCTCGCGATCGAACGCGGCTTCACCGCCGCCACCGGCAAGAAGGACCTGCGGCCGGCGCATCTGCTGCTCGGCGTCCTGGACACCGGGATCGGCACGGTCCCCCGCGCGCTCGCCCTGGCCGGTCTGGACCGGGTGGATCTGATGGCGCGCGCTCGGGAGGCGCTCGCCGGAAACAGCTGGTAGAGCCGGAAACAGCTGGTAGACCGGCCCACCGCTTCGCCAACTGAACGGTTGCGGCCAGGCGTTCCTTGACGCCACCTGATTCTCATTCCCTTTCCCTATGCCCCGGCCTGGTCCGCGGCCGCCCGCGCAGCGAAGCGGGCCGCTCGGCTCAGGCCGTGATCAGGCATGCCCTCGCAACGCCTCACACCGGCATGTGCGGCGAGGCCGAGGCGCTCAATGCACGAAGAAAGGTCATCTCATGACGACGAGCGACAAGGTCGTGCTCGACGTCGGCGGGCTGCGCATGCGCTACGGCTCGGTCGACGTCCTGCACGACGTCACCTTCCACGCCCGCCACGGCGAGGTGCTGGCCCTGCTGGGCCCGAACGGCGCCGGCAAGACCACCACGATCGAGATCCTGGAGGGCTTCCGCACCCGCTCACAGGGCCAGGTCAAGGTGCTCGGCACCGACCCCGCGGACGGCGACGAGCGGTGGCGGGCCCGGCTCGGGGTTGTGCTGCAGTCCTGGCGCGATCACGGCAAATGGCGCGTACGCGAGTTCCTAACCCACCTCGGCACCTACTACGCCCCGTACACCACCCCGCGCATACAGCGGCCCTGGCACCCCGACGAGCTGATCGAGGCGGTCGGCCTGACCGAGCACGCCGGCAAGAAGCTCAGGACGCTGTCCGGCGGACAGCGGCGCAGGCTGGACGTGGCGATCGGCCTGGTGGGCCGTCCGGAGCTGCTGTTCCTCGACGAGCCCACCGCCTCGTTCGACCCGCAGGCCAGACGCGAGTTCCACGATCTGGTACGACGCGTCGTCGGCACCGGCGAGACCACAGTCCTGCTCACCACCCACGATCTGGACGAGGCCGAGAAGCTGGCCGACCGCATCCTCGTACTCAACGGCGGGCGGATCATCGCCGACGGCACGGCCGGCGAACTCGCCCAGCGGATCACCGGTGAGGACGAGGTGCGCTGGCTGCGCGGCGGGCAGCGTTTCACGGAGCGGAGCACCGACTCGACCAAGCTCGCCCGCGAGCTGTTCGCCCGATACGGCGACGACATCCACGAGCTCGAAGTCCACCGTGCCTCGCTGGAACAGACCTACCTCTCCCTGGTCCGCCAGGCCGAATCTCCCCAGGAGGCCACCCGATGAACCCGGCCACGACCGTACTGCGCACCGGCTGGACTCGTGGCCGCATCGAGCTGCGGCAGTCGTTCACCAATGGCGCCGATCTGTTCTCCCACTTCCTCTGGCCCGGACTGATGGTGGCCACCATGTTCTTCATCCGGGACCTGCCCTTCGGATCCAGCGGGCTCCTGCTAGGAATGCTGGCGCTGCCGAGCATCCTGGGCATGAACGCCGCGACCGGCATGATCAGCATGAGCCAGCAGCTCACCGCCGACCGCGAGGACGGCACTCTGCTGCGTGCCAAGGCGACCCCGCACGGGATGCCCGCCTATCTCATCGGCAAGGTGATCTCGGTCGCCGGCGGTCTCTTAGCCGATCTGGTCATCTTCCTGGTGCCCGCCATGCTCCTCGTCGAGGGCCTGCGGATCGGCCCCGGTTCCTGGCCCACCCTGGCCTGGACGCTGGTGCTCGGCCTGGTCGCGACCCTGCCGCTCGGCGCGGTCCTGGGCTCGGTGTTCACCAGCGCACGCGCCCAAGGGCTCATCCAGCTACCGTTCCTGGCCGTGATCGGCATCTCCGGCATCTTCTACCCGATCACCGCGCTGCCCGAATGGCTGCAATGGATCGCCCAGACCTTCCCCATCTACTGGATGGGCCTGGGCATGCGGTCAGCCCTGCTGCCGGACTCGGCGGCGGCCATCGAGATCGGCCAATCCTGGCGACACCTGGAGACCGTCGGCGTACTCGGTGCCTGGGCGGTGCTCGGCCTGCTCCTGGCGCCGGTGGTGCTGCGCCGGATGGCACGCGGCGAGTCCGGCTCAACCATGACGGCACGCCGCGAGCGCGCCCTGCAGCGGGTCGGATGACGCCATGACCGGCAACCGACCGAAGCGATAGAACCCCATGTGACCGGGTATGCGGAGCTCATGGGGGAGCACAGCGAAGTCGAGCCGTTAGGCGACCACGGATAGCTCGCGCGCATCCGCCTCTTCGGAGCGATCCCCTTTTGACAGACCCCCGCCATCGACGATGTACGACTCCGGGCGGTCATGCCGACGCCCGCGATTGAGCAGGAGGTGGGCCCGTGACTGGGGTGACCAGCAGGGTGGCATTGGTGACAGGGTCCAGCAGCGGAATCGGCGCGGCCACCGCGCGCCTTCTGGCCGAGCGAGGGATGCGCGTGGTGGTCAACTACCTCCGCAGCGGCGCGGCAGCCGAGGAGATCGTGGCCGGCATCGAGGCCGCGGGCGGCCAGGCCATGGCCGTGCAGGCCGACGTACGCGAGGCGGCGGCGGTCGAGAGCCTGACCGAGCGGGTACGGGCGGCATGGGGCGGCATCGACGTGCTCGTGCACAACGCTCTCACCCCGTACGCGATCAAGCCGTTCCAGGACATGACGTGGGAAGAGCTGGGCGGCAAGCTCGACGACGAGATGCGCGCGGCGTACGTGATCACCAAAGCCGTCCTGCCCTCCATGACCGAACAGGGCTGGGGACGCATCGTCTACATCGGTACCGGCCTCAGCCACCGGCCCCGGAAGAACATGATCGCACTGGGCACGGCCAAGGCCGCGCTGGTGCAGTTCGCCCGCTACCTCGCCCAGGAGCTGGGCCCGCGGGGCATTACGGTCAACGTCGTCGAGCCCGGCCCGGTGGAGGACACCCGCATCGCGGCCAAGGCGCTTGACGAGGAGCAGAAGAGGCAGCAATTGGCCGCCACTCCCCTGGGCCGCCTGGCACAGACAAGCGACGTCGCCCAAGTGGTCGCCTTCTACGCCGGCGAGGACAACGGCTTCATGACCGGCACGACGGCCGCGGTCGACGGCGGGATGTCCATGTAGTTGACCCCCTCGGTCCGGCCGGCATCCGGTACACCGTCACGGCACGCGCGGTGACACGATCAAGGAAAGACGTCCATGGACACGATCGATCTCACCTTCGTCGGGCGGGGTCTGCACGAGGAACTGGCCGCCTACATCGCCGACCAGCAGGACTACTATGCCGACGAGGGCGTCCACGTCGCGCTGCGTGACGGCTGCGCCTGGGACAACGAGCGGGTGCGCCACGGCGCCACCATCGGGCTCGGCCGGGCACTGCTGACCCGGCTGGCCGATGGCATCCCCTGGGTCGCACTCAACGTCAACACCCACCGCCCGCTGTTCTGGTTCCTCGCCCGCTCCGGCCTGACCTGTCTGGCCGACCTGGCCGGCCGGCGGCTGGCGATACACGCCCCCCACACCGCACCTGGCTGCTTCGCCCGGATCGTCCTGCGCCAGGCCGGCCTCGACCCGGACCGCGACATCCAGACCATTGTCCGCCCGCCCGGCGACTACGGCATGGACCTGCGCCGGCTGCGTGACGGAACGATCGACGCCGCCTTGGTCGGCACCACCATGGCGCCGGAGGCGGTAGCCGCCGAGAACGGCTGGCAGGTGCTGGCCTGGATCGGCGACCACTTCCAGATCCCCACCGTGGGCGTGGCCGTCGATCCCACCTACGTCCAGCCTGACGACCCCGCGGTCCAGGCGGTCGTACGAGCCCACCGGCGCGCCCTGGAGACGATCCGCACCGAACCCGACATCACGCTGCGGCACATAAGGACGTTCATCGGCCGACACACCGCGGACGAAGTCCGGGCCCACTACGAGACGTTCATCGCACCGTATTTCAACCCTGACGGCCAAGTCGACCTCGACGTCGGCGCCACCGCGATCACCGCGGTCGCCGCCGAACTCGGCATCCCCGCCACCGTCACCGCGGCCGAGTTCTACCGCACCGCACCCTAGGAGCCCGGCGCCGGCTCACCTGGGCGAAGCAGGCGCGACCGCGTGGTGGGAATGGTCGCTGTCCGCCCTATAGTTCATGACCGCCGACCGTGCTCATGATCGACGATTGAGGGCCGAATGATCATCTACACCCACGGCGTCCGCGTCCTGAAGCTCGACGAGTGCCGCGTGCGGCTCCGCGTGTTCCTGGCCGACTACGATCCGTCCCAGTCTCACAGCGATCTTCTTCCTCAGGGGCGGATCTTCTTCTTCGGCGTGTTGTGGCAGGCCGCTGACGGGGAGGCGGGACGACGGCGCGGCCCGCTCAACGGCCGCGTCGCGCTTGAAGACACCCTCGACCTGGACTGGGTCGAAGCGAACGCAGGCCGCTTCATTGAGAGCGTGGAGAGAGTCAGTGCCCGGAACCTCCCTCCTGGCGATGAGCTCGCCAGCCTGTACGAAACCCACTACACGGAACTCGATCGGCGCCTCCACCGGTGGCACGAACGATGGGAACACGAGGACCTGCTCATCCAAGCCGACTACGACGTAGTTGTCACCGACAAGCGCTGGCTGGAGCCGCTCCGCGAGGGGCAGGGAATGGGCACCGGCTTCGCGTCATGGGGCCGGACGGTGGCGGGCGGTCAGTTGGTACGTCTCGGCCTGATCCTCAAGGACCAGGGCGACAGGGAAGGGGCGGCGCACGCGTTCCGGCGCGCGACCACCGTCGACGACCCCGAGGCCAGGGTACGGGCGCTGCTGGCCCTTGACGATCTCGACACCGATCTCGACGCCCTGCGCTTCGACGACCAGATCGCCCACGAGGCGAGGGCCGCCTTGGAGCTCTGCGTCCGGCTCTCCGGGGAGGGCCGGTACGCGGACGCGCGGGCCGCGTACCTGATCGGGCAGAAGTTCGGAACGCCGGAGTTCATGGGCGAGGCCCGAAGGCGCGCGGGAATGGTGTCCCCGGCCGAGCGCGCGCATCGGCTCATGCGTGAGGGTGACCGCCCCGGGGCGCTGAACGAATTAAGGCGGGCGTACGACGGCGGAGACGAGGTGATCGACTTCGCCGTGGCCCTGCTCGACGGCGACTTCGAGACCGCGGACGCGACGTGGGCCGGCGGCGACCTCGACCGCACCCGCATGGCGCTGATCGCCGCCGACCTGGTGTTCGTCCATGCCCGCGAGGGTCACGACGACATGGTGGCCGCCCTGCTGGAATTGCGTGTGACGGCCGAACTCGGGTCGACGATGTGGCGGTACGTGCTCGAAAGCGAGAACGCCTACCCGCAGGAGGTCGCCGCCGCCATCGGTGAGCGCCTGATGCGGATGACGATGGCCATGCATTTGCCCGAGGACGTGCGGTGCATCGCGGAAACGGCCGGTGCCCAGTTCCCGGAGTTGGCGGCAGCTGCTTACGCCGAGCTCGGCGATCACTATGCGACCTTTGGCGGACCCGAGGACGAGGCCGAGGCCCGGGCCTTGGCCGTCTACTGGACGGGCGCGGCCGAGGAGACGAAGTTTCCCGGAGGTTGAGCGGACACGGCAAAGCTGTCAGCCAGTCGCTCGTGCGTACCGGTCGGCGAGACGGCGCAGGTGCGTGCGGAGTTCCGGTGGCCCGGTGACGTCGAAGTCCGCGTCGAGCAGGCCCAGGTAGACGCCGAGGGTCTCGACCGTGTCCGCGCCGGTGTGCAGGACGCAGGTGCGTTCGTCGACGCGTTCCACTGTTCCGACCGCCGGGCTGATCCGATCGGCGATGACCTCGGCCGGCGCGTGCACGGTGACCCGCGCCCGGTAACGCCAGGCGGCGGCGGACACCCGGCGTGACACGTATGCGGCGACGTCGTCGTCGGGCAGGTCGCGCGGGGTGAAGCGGGGGCCGGTCGGGGTGCGGGGCCGGATCCGGTCGACGCGGAAGGTACGCCAGTCGTCCCGTTCGACGTCCCAGGCCAGCAGGTACCAGCGGCGTCCCCAGTTGACCAGCCGGTACGGCTCGACAGTGCGCTCAGTGGCCGCACCGGCATGGTCGTGGTAGTCGAACCGGAGCCGTTCCCGATCGCGGCAGACCGCGCTCAACGTGGTCAGGATCGACGGGTCGACGCTGGGACCGGGGTCGTCCCGGGGCACCGGCACGGTGTAGGTCTGCAGGGTGTTGACCCGGCGCCGCAGCCGTGACGGCAGCACCTGCTCCAGCTTGGCCAGCGCCCGCAAGGACGCCTCCTCGATCCCCGCGATGGCGCCACTCGTCGCGGTCCGCAGGCCGACCGTGACGGCGACCGCTTCCTCGTCGTCGAGCAGCAGCGGCGGCAGCGCGGCGCCGGCGCCGAGCCGGTAGCCGCCGGTGGCGCCGCGCGTGGCCAGCACTGGATAGCCGAGGCCGCGCAGGCGCTCCACGTCGGTCCGCACGGTCCGCCCGCTCACCCCGAGGCGCTCGGCAAGTTCGGTTCCGGTCCAGTCGCGTGGGGTTTGCAGGAGGGAGAGCAGCCGCAGGAGGCGGGCCGAGGTTTCCAACATTCCTCAAGGATCCCCGACAATTAGGAGCGATGTCTTCCTAATGGCCCGGCAGAGTCGATGACATGAACGAGATCCGCGATTTCCGCATCGACATCCCGCAGGCCGACCTGGACGATCTGACCGAGCGCCTGGCCAGGGTCCGCTGGGCCGACGAGCTGCCCGACGCCGGCAGCGACTACGGCGTCTCACTGCAGTACCTGCGAGGCCTTGTCCAGCGCTGGCGCGACGGCTACGACTGGCGCGCGTGGGAGGCGAAGCTCAACGCGTACCCGCAGTTCACCACCACCATCGACGGGCAGAACGTGCACTTCCTGCACGTCCGCTCACCCGAGCCGGACGCCACGCCATTGCTGCTCACGCACGGCTGGCCGACCACCATCGTGGAGTACCTCGATGTCATCGGCCCGCTGAGCGACCCCCGAGCCCACGGCGGCGACCCGGCCGACGCCTTCCACCTGGTGATCCCCTCGGTGCCCGGTTTCGGCTTCTCCGGCCCCACCACCGAGCGGGGCTGGAACCGGTACCGGATCGCGAAGGCGTGGGCCGAGCTGATGCGCCGGCTCGGCTACGAGCGCTACGGCGCGCACGGCAACGACGGCGGCTCGCTCATCTCCCCCGAAGTGGGCCGGAACGACCCCGAGCACGTCATCGGCGTGCACGTCACCCAGGTCTTCTCCTTCCCCTCCGGCGACCCGGCCGAGCTGGCCGACCTGTCGGAGGAGGACCAGAAGAAGGTCCAGTTCCTGCGGTGGTGGCTGGAGAACGGCGGCGCCTACGACAAGCTGCAGTCCACCGCGCCGCAGACCCTGGCACACGCGCTGGCCGACTCGCCGGTCGGGCAACTGGGCTGGAACGCGCAGTTGCTCGGCCCCAACCTCGACCCGGACTACGTCCTGACCAACACGATGATCTACTGGCTCACCAACACCGCCGCGTCATCGGCGCGCCTCTACTACGAGGACTTCCACGCGGAAGGCAAGCCGGCCGAACCCACGACCGTGCCGCTCGGGCTGGCGAACTTCGCCTGGGACTTCCAGTCGATCCGCCCCTTCGCCGAACGCGACCACAAGAACATCGTGTCCTGGAACGTCTACGACACCGGCAGCCACTTCGCCGCACACGACGCCCCCGACCTGCTGATCGACGACATCCGCGGCTTCTTCCGCCAACTCCGCTGACCCCGGTCGGACCGGTCCGGGGGATGTCATCGCGAAGTGGTACGACATCGGCCGTTCTCCACACCGCGTACCGAGACGGCGATCCTTATGATCCTTTAACATGTAGGAGTCTAAAGTACTAGCAGGCTAGATAAATGGAGAAGCCAGTGATCGAGTTCCATCTGGACGGCAGGTCGGGTGTTTCGCCGTACCTGCAGTTGGTCCAGCAGGTACGGCATGCGCTACGGCTCGGACTGTTGCGCGAGGGCGACCAACTACCGACCGTCAAGGAGGTGGTGGCGCACCTGGCGATCAACGCCAACACCGTCCTGAAGGCCTACCGGGAGCTCGAGCACGAGGGCCTGGTGGCCGCCCGGCCAGGGGTGGGGACGTTCGTGACGGCGACGCTCACCGACACCTCCCTGGCCGCGCACGGCCCGCTGCGGATGGAACTGCGGCGCTGGCTGGCCAAGGCCCGCCGGGCCGGCCTCGACGAGGAAAGCATCGAGGCCCTCTTCATGACCACCTTTCGGACCACCGCTCAGGAGGACATAGCGTGAACGCTGTCCTGCAGGCTCAGGGACTGGGCAAGAGATACGGCAAGCGCTGGGCGCTGCGCGAGTGCACCATCGACATCCCGGCGGGCCACGTCGTCGGACTGGTGGGGCCCAACGGGGCCGGTAAGACCACGCTGCTGAAGCTGGCCGGCGGCCAGCTGGAGCCGACGGCGGGCGGCATCACCGTGCTCGGCGGTCGGCCCGCGGCCACGCCCGCGCAGCTGGCCAGAGTCGGCTTCGTCGCCCAGGACACCCCTGTCTACGCGGCACTGACCGTCGCCGATCACCTGCGGTTAGGGACACGGCTCAACCCTCGCTGGGACGCCACCATGGCGCGGGAGCGTATCGCGCGACTCGGTCTCGATCCCGGCCATCGGGCGGGCAAGCTGTCCGGCGGGCAGCGCGCTCAGCTCGCCCTCACCCTGGGCCTGGCCAAGCGACCTGAACTGCTGATCCTGGACGAGCCGGTCGCCTCGCTCGACCCGCTGGCCCGCCGCGAGTTCCTGCAGAGCCTGATGGAGGCCACGGTCGAGCACAAGTTCAGCGTGCTGCTCTCCTCCCACCTGGTCTCCGACCTGGAACGCGTCTGCGACTTCCTGATCGTGCTCGTCGACTCCCGCGTCCAGGTCGCCGGGGAGGTCGACGAGCTGCTGGCCACCCATCACCGGCTTGTCGGCCCACGCCGCGATCCCGACCGGCTCCCCGCCGACCAGCAAGTCATCTCCGCGCGCCACACCGACCGGCAGAGCACGTTCATCATCCGTACCGACGCCCCGATCCACGACCCCGCCTGGACGGTCAGCCAGCTCAGCCTTGAGGACCTCGTCCTGGCCTACATGGAGAAGCGCACCGCCGAGAACCGGCACGTCGCCCTGGAGGTGCAGCGATGATCTGGCTGACCTGGCGCCAGCTACGCGGCTCGGCCGCGATGTTGGCCGCGCTGCTCGTCATCCTCGCCACCGCCCTGGCTCTGACCGGCCCGGACCTGGCCTCCGACTACTCCACCGGTATCGCCGCTTGCGTTCAGGACGACACCTGCGGCCGCTTCTACGACCGGTTCTTCGGCGCGCACGACATGCCCTTCATGGCCGTCAGCCTCGTCGTGCTGCTCCTGCCCGCTGTCGTCGGGCTCTTCTGGGGAGCACCGTTGATCACCCGCGAGCTGGAGACCGGCACGCACCTGCTGGTGTGGAACCAGACTGTCACTCGCGGCCGCTGGCTGGCGGTCAAGCTCGCGTTGACCGGCCTGGTCGCCATGGCCGCCGCCGGCCTGTGCGGCCTCGCGGTGACCTGGTGGTCCGATCCCCTGGACAAGTCGGCCCCGGGCGACCTGGCTTTGATGGCTCCCCTGGTGTTCGGCGCGCGCGGCATCGCCCCGATGGGGTACGCCGCGTTCGCCTTCGTCCTGGGCGTGACCGTGGGCATGCTGGTGCGCCGCACACTGCCCGCGATGGCCCTGACGCTGGCCGTCTTCGCCGCGATCCAGCTCGCTATGCCGCTGCTGGTTCGGCCCCACCTGATGCCCCCGGTCACGGGGACCTTCGAGCTCAGCGAGACGAACGTGGACGGCATCGGCATAAACCGGGATCAAGGCGGACAAGTGGAGCTTCGCCTGAATGCGGCTATTCCCGGCCACGCGGGCGCCTGGGTCCTGTCCAGCGGTCTCGTCGATCCCTCCGGACGTCCGACTGCCGGCCCAGAGCCCGGAATAGGCATCGTCAAGATCTCGACGACGTCGGGACCCTGCGCACCGTCGTCGTCGACAATGGGCGCCTGCCCGACGGAGATCAACCGGCTCGGCTACCGGCAGCAGGCGACCTACCAGCCCCTCGACCGCTTCTGGCCCTTCCAGTGGATCGAGACCGGGATCTACGCTCTGCTCACCCTCGGCCTCACCTGGCTCTCCTTCTGGTGGATCCGCAGGCGCCTGTCATGACCGCCGTCAAGATCGCGACCGCCGGGCTCGCCCTCCTGCTGGCGGCGGCCTGCACGGCGCCGGCGCCACCGCGCAGCCAGGCGAGCACGGCGGCCAGTACGGTCTGCGCGGCGCCCCAGGGACCCCCCGGGGCGGAGACGGCCACCACGGTCGACATCATCGAGCAGGCCTACTTCTGCATCCTCGGCAATTACTACAGCGGCCCCACCCTCGACGCCCGCGCGCTGCTGGCCGCCGGATTCGTCGCACTGACCCAAGAGCTCAACCGCAACGGCCGCGACCTGCCCGAGGCCACCATGCCCGCGCTGACCGGCGACCGCAAAGCCGACTGGACCGCCTTCGAGACCGCCTACCGCAAGGTCACCGACCGGGTCCCCGACCTCCGCGACAAGCTGGCGATCGTCACCCTCGAGGCCATCGTGGCCGCCCTCGGCGACAACCACGCCCGCTGGACACACGGCGTCAAGCGGCCGCCCGACTACTACGACGGCGACGGCTACGGCCTGGGCCTTTTCGCGAACATCGAAGGCCCGCAGGTGGACGGCAATCCCGGCGTCGCCCTGCCCCCGCTGTTCGTCACCACCGTGCAGGGCGGCGCGGCGCAGGCCGCCGGACTGCGCCCTGGCGACATCATCGAATCGATCAACGGATCGGCGCCCTTCATCGACGGCAAGCCCAGCCCCGCGATCGCCGCCCTCTACCCGCAATACCCCGAAGCGCGCCCGGTCCGGCTGCGGCTCCTGCGCCAGAGCACCGGCCGCCGCTGGAGCATGACGCTCAAGCCCGGCCTCTACCAACGGGACCTGGCCGCCCTGCAAGTGGTGCAGTCCAAACTGCTGGACGACAGCATCGCCTACGTACGGCTGCGCGGGTTCGCCCCCGACTCCGCGGACCGGGTACTCAAAGCGATCTCCAGGCTGCGCACCGGCCGCACCCTCACCGGCGTCGTACTGGACGTGCGCGGCAACGGCGGCGGCAGCCCCACCGAGGCGACCCGGCTGGTGAGCGCGTTCGGCCACGGCAAGGTCACCGCCTACCAGTGCACCGTGGACGGCAAGTGCGAGACCTCGCGGACCGACGACACCGTCGAGCTGGTCAACCTGCCGCTGGTGGTGCTCACCGACCGCGGCTGCGCCTCGGCGTGTGAGCATTTCAGCTCCGCGGTCAAGGACCATCGCCTTGGCCGGCTGGTCGGCACCAGAACCGCCGGAGTCATCTCCGGCCCGGCGCAGTCACACCTGCTCGGCAACAACACCCTGCTGGGCTTCCCCGCCAGGCACCACCTGGGGCCTGATCGCGAGGTGATCGACCGGATCGGCGTACCGCCCGATCACTACGTGCCCCTGAGCCCCGAGGACGCGGCCGCCGGGCGTGACCCCGCCCTGGCCAAGGCCCTGACCTTGCTGCACACCTGAACGGACCTCGCGATGAGACACCTTTTGGCAGTCGCCGCGGCACTGACCGTCCTGGCCACGTCCGCCTGCACGGCACCCGTCCCACCCCGTTCCGCCGCCCCCTCGGCCACACCGACCGGCCCCGCCACCCTGCCCGCCCCCACCGGCGCCCACCCGGTCGGCACCACCGCCCTGTATCTGAAGGACACCTCCCGCCCCGATCCGTGGAACCTCGACGTCGACGCCAGGGAGCTCAAGGTCACCCTGTGGTATCCGGCCAAGCAGCGGGACGGGAAGCGTGCGCCGTACATGACACCGAAGGAATCGGAGCTCGCCATAAGGCGCTATGGGGTCGGGGGCGTCCCGGACGACACGCTGAGCAAGACCCGCACGAACGCCATCAAAGACGCGAAACTCGCAGGGGAAAAGCTGCCGCTGGTGGTGCTGTCCCCCGGTTTCACCAACCCGATGAGCACGCTCACGTCGCTGGCCGAGGACCTGGCCAGCCGAGGGTACGTCGTGGTCGGCATCGACCACACCTACGAAAGCTACGCCACGACCCTGGCCGACGGGCGGGTCGCCGAATGCCTAGCCTGTGACAGCGACACCGACCCGGGCTTCGGCACGGGAGTGGTCGCGGGCCGGGCGGCCGACGTCTCCTTCGTACTCGACCAGTTGCCCGCGAAATGGGACGGCTCCAGCGTGATCGACCGCTCCAGAATCGCCATGGTCGGCCAGTCGATCGGCGGGGCCGGCGCCATGGCCGCCATGCTCAAGGACCCCCGCGTGCGGGCCGGAATCGACATGGACGGCACCACCTACGCCCGGATCCCCAAGAGCGGGTTCACCCGGCCGTTCATGTTCCTGGGCTCGGCGCAGCACGTCCCCGGTGGCCGCGACACCTCCTGGGACCGCGACTGGAAGCTGCTGACCGGGTGGAAGCGCTGGCTCGTGGTGACCGGCGCGGAACACTCGACCTTCACCGACGCCTCGCTGCTGGCGGGCGCCCTCGGCGTCAAGCCCGCCTACGGCGTTCCGCCTGCGGCGCGCGCCGCCGAGCTCACCCGCACATACGTGGCGGCCTTCCTCGACCAGCACCTGAAGTCCAAGCGGCAGCCCCTCCTGGACAAGCCGTCATCGCGCTACCCCGAGGTCAAATTCTGCCCCGCGACCTGCGCTCAATCCTGAGGCCTGGCACGTCCGCCGAAGCCATCGCGAGTTCTCGACCGGCTGTGCCCGTGCAGGACGTACAGGCTAATTCCGTCACCCCTGCCGGTTTCTTGTAGCATCCCTCGGCGGGCAATCGAGCCGCGGCACGGCAAGGGCGGCCGGATGGGAGTCCCGATGCAGAGCATCACGAAGAACCGGCAGCCGCTGAAGACGCTTCGGGCGATGATCGAGCGGGCCTATGGGACCGCCCGGGTGCCCGACGGCGACGACTTCGCCGAGGAGATCACACACGGCTGGTTCAACGTGGTGTATCGCATTCGGCTTCGTGACGAACCGTGCTGGTGCAGATCGCCCTCGATCCGCTGCTGATCTTCGTCTGCGGCCTGGGTGTCGCCGGCGCGGCTCTCGGCACGGTCGGTGGCCAGGCCGTGTCGGCCGGCATGGCGCTCTGGTTCTTCTTCCTCCAGCGCGCTCGGCCGTACCGGATCCGGCCGGCCGACCTGCGCCCGCACCCGGCGACGATCGGGGCCGTGCTCGCGGTGGGCGCCCCCTCCTTCCTCGCCGGCTTCGGTGCCACGTTGCTGGCAGCCCTGATCAACACGACTCTCGCCGCGAGCGGCGCGGTCGCTCTGGCCGCCTACGCGGTGTGCGCGCGGCTGCAGACCTTCGTGTTCACGCCGCAGATCGGCATCACCCAAGGGATCCAGCCGATCGTCGGCTACAACGCCGGCCGCCGGCTGACCGGCCGCGTCAACCGGACTCTCACGCTGGCCATGCGCGGCACCGTCAGCTACGGGGCGACGACCGCGACGCTCATCGCCCTGCTCGCGCGGCCGCTCGTAGGGCTGTTCATCAGTGATCCACACACCACGTCCGTCACGGTCGACGCGCTGCGCGTCATCGCGATCGGATTCGTCTTCGCCGGCGTCCCGCCGCTGATCTCCGCCTACTTCCAGTCCCTCGGCCGAGCCACGCCGTCGTACCTGATCTCGATCGGCACGCTCGTGATCATCAAGGCGCCGCTCGTCCTGGCGCTCGGGACGCGCGGGCCCACCGGAATCTGGATCAGCCTGCCGATCGGTGAAGTGATCTCGGTCGTGGCCGCCGCCGGCCTTTTGTGGAGGTTCGGCCGGCCCAAGACGCTGACGGCTTGAGTCGCGGCGCAGCCGGTCATCGGGGCACTTCGACCAGGAGCATCTCGCTGAGCCGCCGCCGGAAGCGGGCACCCATGTCCACGCTGGCCGGGTCGAGGAGCCACTGCACCTGCAGACCGTCGATCAACGCGATGAGATCCGATTCGGCGCCCGCGATGCTCATCCCCGGCCGCACGAGTCCTCGGGAGTGGAGTTCCACGAGCGCATCGCGAATATCCCGGCGGATGTGCGTATATCGGTCGACGAAGTACGCGTGCGCCGGATGCTCCGGATCAGCGGCCTCGACCGACAGCACGGCGTACAGGCTCACAAGCTCTGGGACTGTCGCGTTGTAGTCCACCAATCGCGCGAGCCGGGAGAAATAGTCCAGGCCATCCGCCGTCGCGTCGAATCCGGCGAAGAACAACTCGCCGTTGACTCGATCCCGTTCTTCCAGCACAGCGGCCAGGAGCGCTTCCTTCGTCGGAAAGTGATGCGCCAGGCCCATCCGTGACACCCCGCAGTCCGCGGCGATCCGCACCATGCTCGCGTTGCGGTACCCGACCGAGGCGAACTTGGCGAACGCGGCCTCGACGATCTCAGCACGCCGCCGTCGCCCCTTCGGATAGCCCGCTCTCATCGATCGACCCCCCTAGCTGCATGTGGGCAGCACCATCGAAGATATCGCCCCCAGGTTGACAACAGACGGTCGAATCCAACACCCTTTCACTATTCGAATAGTGAAAGGGTGCTTTCGGTTGATCGAGTTCAACCTGGACCGCGGCTCGGGGGTTTCGACGTACCTGCAGCTCGTTCACCAGGTCAAACAGGCGCTCCGGCTCGGTACGCTGCGGCCCGGCGACCAGTTGCCGACCGCTCGCGAGGTGGTCGAGACCTTGGCCATCAACCCCAACACCGTGCTCAAGGCGTACCGGGAACTGGAGCGCGAAGGGCTGGTCGAGGGACGCCCGGGGATGGGGACGTTCGTCCGGCAGGGCATCGCGGGTGCGACGCTCGCCGAGCACACGCGGCTGCGGCGCGGCCTGGAGGCGTGGGTGCGCGAGGCCCGCGGGGCCGGGCTTGATCAGGAAGACCTGCGGGCGCTGTTCAATGTGGTCCTGGCCGACGTCGCCAAGGAGGGCGTGGCATGAGTCCCGGACTGGAGGCCACCGGCCTGGGAGTCCGCTATCGCCGTACGTGGGCGTTGCGCGACTGTTCGCTGTCCGTGCCCACGGGACGTGTGGCGGCGCTCGTCGGGCCCAACGGCGCGGGCAAGACCACGCTCATGCACGCGGCCGTCGGCCTGCTGCGACCCGCGCGGGGAAGCGTCCGCGTGGCCGGCGAGGCGGCGTTCGTGGCGCAGGACAAGCCGCTGTACGACAACTTCACCGTCGCCGAGATGCTCACCTTCGGCCGCCGCATGAACACCCGCTGGGACGCCGCCGCCGCTGCCGACCGGCTCGCCGGGCTGGGCATCCCGCTGGAGCGGAAGGTGAGCGGCCTGTCGGGCGGGCAGCAGGCGCAGGTGGCGGTCACGCTGGCGCTGGCCTGCCGACCTGACCTGCTGGTGCTGGACGAACCGCTGGCCAATCTCGACCCCTTGGCCCGCCACGAGGTGATGCGCTCGATCATGGCGGAGGTGGCCGAGCGGGAGCTGACCGTACTGCTGTCCTCGCACGTCGTCTCCGACCTGGAGGAGACGTGCGACTGGCTGATCGTGCTGAACGGAGGCCGGCTGCAGGTCAGCGGTGACATCGAGGACCTGCTCGACGGGCATCTCGTGCTCACCGGGCCGGAGGAGGCGTCGGCGGCGGGGACGCGGGTGGTGGGCGCGAGCCGTACCGGCAGGCAGGTCAGCATGTTGATCAGGGGCGCGCCCCCGCTCGATCCGCGCTGGCAGGCGCGGCGCCCGGGGCTGGAAGAGCTCGTCATGGGCTACCTGCGCAGCCCCGAGTCGGCGGCGCTGCCGGGCCTGACGGGGGTGGGCGCGTGATCTGGGTGACGTGGCGCCAGCACCGGGCACAGCTCCTCGTGACGGCGGGCTTCCTGGCGCTGCTGGGAATACTGCTGCTGGGCTCGGCGCTGGAGGCGAGCCGGTACGTGGCCGAGCACGCCCCGCCCGGCTGCCCGGGGCCCGCTGTGGCGTGCGGAGACCTGGCGGTGGCCCTCGGGCAGCGTTACGACGCGGCCTACTCGGTGTTCGGCTGGATGCCGCTGGTGGCGCCGGCACTGATCGGGGCGTTCTGGGGCGCGCCGCTGCTGGGCCGTGAGTACGAGCGCGGCACCCACCGCCTGGCCTGGACCCAGTCCGTGCCCGTGTGGCGGTGGCTGGCGGTCAAGCTGTCGATCCTGGGCGGGGCGGTGGTGGCGGGTGGGCTGCTGCTGTCGCTCATGGTCAGCCTGTGGCGGCCGGTGTTCAGGGCGGGGGTCGACTCCACGTTCGGCAACATCGGCGTGTTCAACATGGTCGGGGTGGAGCCGGCGGCGTGGTGGCTGTACGCCTTCGCGCTCGGCACCGCCGCCGGCACCCTGTTCCGGCGTACGCTGCCCGCGATGGCACTGGTCGTGGCCGTGGTGGTGGTCACGATGGTCACGCTGTTCAAACTGAGCGACTTCTACGCCGAGCCGGCGCGTACCGAGTTGTCCGGCACGGTGCTGCTGGACGATCCCGACGCCCGGCTGGTGAGCGCCGCCTGGGTGGAGCCGTCCGGGAGAGAGGTCGCCGAGCCGGTCGGCAGCGGCTGCCCGCGGCGGGTGGATGTGGGGCAGAGCGACAAGAACGCCAGGGCGTGGCAGGCGTGCCTGTTCGGCAAGGGTTACCGGTACGCGGTCTACTACCATCCGTCGTCCAGGTTCTGGCGCTTCCAGTGGACCGAGGCGGCGATCCTGACGCTCGCGTCGGCGGCCCTCGGCGGTCTGGCCGTACGCCGCACCCTGCGCCGCCCCGGCTGACAGGCATCCTCCGTCAGGATGGCTGGACTTGGTCGAAGAGGGCGAGGGCTTCGGCGGGGTCCGGGCTCACGAGGCGTTCCAGACCGGCCGTCGTGATCTTCGCCCACTTGCCGGCCCGTGCCCACATCTGTTCCTCGAAGGCGCGGACGACCTCGTCCAGGTCGCCGGGGGCGGCGGCGATGGACTCGGCGAGTTCGGCGCCTTCCAGCATTGCGAGGTTCGCGCCGACCCCCAAGGGGGGCATCAGGTGGGCGGCGTCGCCCAGCAGCGTCACCCCGGGGACGTGGTCCCAGGTGTGGGAGACGGGCAGGACGTAGAAGGGGCGGTGGACGAAAGCGGTACCGTGGCGGAGGAGGTCGAGGACGGGAGCGGCCCAGCCGTCGAACAGAGCCAGCAGGCTCGATCGCATGGCCTCGACGTCGGCCGGGTCCAGGCCCGCGTACCAGTCCAGCGGCGCGCGGAACTTGGTGTAGACCTTGACGTGGCCGCCGCTGTTGCGCTGGGCGACGAGGGAGCGGTTCACGCCGTACACGGCCACCGAACCGTCGCCGATCAACCGGGCGAGGTCGGGGTGGCGGGTGTCGATGTCGTCCAGGGAGGTCTCGACCGAGCTGACGCCGGTGTAGTGCGGCGTCACCGGCGAGAGCGCCGGGCGGACCCGGGACCAGGCGCCGTCCGCGCCGACCACGAGGTCGAACCTCTCCTGTCGCCCGTCCGCGAAATGGACCAGCACGCCATCCCGGGTCCCCGGCACCACCTCCGTCACGCCCCGCCCCCACTGAACCTCCATGGGGCCGAGCAGCAGGTCACGGAGTTGCCCGCGGTCGATCTCGGGATTGGCCCGCTCATCCGGACCGGGTCGCCAGTCGCGCAGGACGGTCCCGTCCGTGTCCAGGATGCGCATGGCCTGCCCCTCGGGACGGGACAGCGCCTGGTACTCCCCCAGCAGCCCCGCCTTGTCCAGTGCACGCTGGCCCAGCCCTTCGTGCAGGTCCAGCGTGCCGCCCGGAGGACGGGCGTCGGGGGCGGGATCGCGTTCGAAGACGGTGGCGGGGTGATCGTGGCGGTGCAGGACGCGGGCGAAGGTAAGGCCGGCGGGGCCTCCCCCAATCACGGCGATACGATGGCTCATGTCGATACACTGTATTTGATGGATACAGCGTATCGCAACAGTACGATGTACCCATGACTGTGTGGGACCGGCCGGAGCCGCCGACACGACCCGTGCCGCTCGACCGGGAGCGAATCGTCGCCGCCGCCATCGCGCTGGCGGACGAGGGTGGGCTGGAGGCGGTGTCGTTGCGTAAGGTCGCCGCCCGGCTGGATGCCGGCCCGATGCGGCTGTACGGATACATCTCCACCAAGGAGGAGCTGTTCGACCTCATGGTGGACGAGGTGCACGCCGAGATCCTCCCCGAGGAGCAGCCCGCTGACTGGCGGGAGGCGCTGCGCGTCCGAGCCCACCGCACCAGGCAGGCAACCCGCCGTCACGAATGGCTGGCCGACCTGCTCGGCGGCCGTCCGGCCCTGGGCCCGAACGCCCTCGCCGTGACGGAGGCCACGCTGGCCGCCCTCGACGGCCTCGCCGACGTCGACACCGTCAGGCGCGCTGTGGAGACCGTCAGCGCCTACTTCACCGGCGCGATCAGGCGCGAGATCGCGGACGTGCGGGCCGAGCGCGCCACGGGCCTGTCCAAGCGCGACTGGCAGCGCGCCTCCGGCCCGCATGTGCGCAGGATGCTGGCCACGGGCCGCTTCCCGACGCTGGCCAAGGCCGTGCGCGACGGCACGGAGGTGGACGCCGAGACGTCCTTCGCGACCGGCCTGGAGTGGGTCCTGGACGCCGTGGCCGCCAAACTCGCCCCGCCGCCGGCGTGAAGCTCAGGCTGGGCGCCCGCATAGGTGGTCAGCTCGGAGTTCCGCTGCCCTTGCAGACCGCGCGGGCCAGGCTCGCGCTGCTGCAGACCGCCCTCGTACTGACCGCCGGCGCCGCGCTGACCGGGCTGACCTACCTGCTGATGCGGCGCCGCGCGCTCTTCACCTACCTGGACCCGACCGGCTCCGACCCACCGGAGGTCAAGGACCTCACCGAGCGGGTCCCGGTCACCACCCCGGCCGACGAGCTGTCGGCGCTGGCGGGCACGGTCAACGACATGCTGGACCGCATACAGCGCGGCATCGCCGAGCGCGACCGGATCCTGGACAGCCAGCGGCTGTTCACCGCCAACGCCGCCCACGAGCTGCGTACCCCGCTGACCACCGCCCGCGCCGCGATCGATGTCACCCTCGACGGACACCCCAGCCGCGCCGAGCTGCTCGCGATGGCCGGCGACGTACGCGACGCCGTCGAGCACATGCGACGCGTCCTGAACGGGCTGCTGCTGCTGGCCCGCAGCCAAGCCGGCCTGGCGGCGCGGCAACCGGCCGACCTGACCGCCATCGCGGCCACCGCCCTCGACGCCGTCCAAGCGCGAGCGGCGGCCGCCGGCATAACGGTGCGGCCCCGGCTCCGGCCGGCAGATCCCGCCCGAAGAGGCCGAGACGCTGCTGGAACCGTTCGTGCACGGGCAAGGCACCCGCGTCCGCACCCACGGCCTGGGGCTGGGACTGACGATCGTCCGCGCGATCACCCTCGCCCACCAGGGACGCATCGCGGTCACCGCCCGCAGCGGCGGCGGCCTCGACATCACCATCGACCTCCCGCGCGACCCGACGGCGACGGCGGATCGACCGGCACGATGGCGCGATGCGGTCCTTCGCGTGTCGGCCCGGCCGTGGCCGCGCGTCAGCCGCCGCCTGGTGGGTTGACCGGCGCGCCGGTGACGGCCGCAGCCTCCCGCAGGCAGATGTCCAGCAGCGGCACGCCATCGCAGTTGGTGAGGATGACGCCGACCCAGCCGGTGTCCCGGTAGATGCTCCAGTTGGCGCCGATGCCACCGGCCCCGCCGCCGCGCCCGATCACCCACTGGCCGTTGATGATGCTGATCGGCATCGTGTACGCCCCGTACGAGGTGGGCTCCGGGCCGGGGAGCTTGGCCCCGGCGAACAAGTCGGCGTAGGGCCGCTCCAGCACTGTGCCGTCGCGCAGCGCTTCGGCGAACCGGACCAGGTCCGGCGCGGTGGCGAAGCCGTCGCCCGAGGCGTAACCGATGAAGGCGCGGCCCGGATTCCTGCCTTGTGTGTTCGGGTCCAGGCTGCCCTTGTCCAGGTTGCGGACGGCGTCCACCAGGCTGCCGTCGGCTTGCAGCATGTACGGGTGCGCGATGTGCTTGTCGGTGAGCCACTGCTCCCTGGTGTAGAACGCCGAGCCGCTCATGCCGGAGCGCCCGAAGACATGCTGATGCACGTAATCCCAGAACGTCATGCCGGACACCGCCTCCACGATCAGCGCCGCCATGGCCAGGCCGACGCCGCCGCCGGGAAGGTGGCCGTTGGACCCCGCGCCGGGGACCCCCACCAGCGTCGCCTGCCGGGCCCACTGCTCCTTGTACTCGTGCACCTCCTCCCGGCTGTGGAAGACGCGTTGCCAGTCCGGCATCGGGGCGTCCAGCCCGGAGGTGCTGGTGAGCAGGTGGTGGATGGTCACCTTCTCGGCGATCTCCTTGGGAAAGCCCGTCAGGTGTTCGCCCACCGGGTCCGACAGAGCCACCCTGCCCTGCTGCACCAACTGCAAGACGGCCACCGATAAGAAAGGCTGGCTCCCCGAAGAGAGGTTGAACGCCACGTCCTCGTGATTGCGAATCCCCTTCTCCTTGTCGGCCATGCCGTAGCTGCGCGACAGCACCGTCCGGCCCTGGTACGCCAGCAGCACCACGCCGGAGAACTTGCCCTCGGCGGCCAGCTTCGCCACGTACCGGTCGTAGGCCCCGCCGGGCCGGGTATCCGGTGGGATCCGATCGTCCCCGGACGGGTCGGCGTGGCTGGGCTGGGCGCCTACCAACGGCGCGCCGGCCGCCACCAAGCCGGCGGCGGCGAGCCCGCCCCATTTGACAAGCCGCCGCCGGTCGATGCCACCTACCGAATCGCAGTCCATGATCACAATCCTTCCCGGTCGACGAACCTGGCGCTGACAGTGATGCGCTGTGGTCGACGTCCACTGAAGACGAATCACTGTTGCGGTGGCGTATGCGATTTTTGATACGCCCGCGATACAGCGGCGCGTTCGCGTACCCGGCAAGGACGACACAACGGAGGGATCAGAATTGGACGTTGGTCATCGTGTACCACGTCGGAACGAATGTCAGCAGGACCACTGCGCCCAGGACCGCGAACGACCTGAGTGCGCGTGAGGTGGTGAGGATCGCGGGTGCGATGGGCCTCAGGGGCGCCGCCGCGTACAGAGCTCCGTCGTACAGCAGCACTTTGCCGAAACCGCTGCCGGCGAAGAAGAAGCCGAACAGCGCTTGAAGTGACCAGAGTGCGCCGTTGAGCGTGAACCTCATTCCGCGCCCCTTGGGCTGCTGCTCAATGTCGACGTCGGCGTTCATCGGTCCTCAAGCAGTCCGAGGACGTTGCCGTCGAGGTCGGTGACGGTGGCCACCAGACGGCCGCCGCCGACGTCGTGCAGGGGCTCCCTCACGACGGCCCCCGCGGCGGTCACCTGGGCCAGCTTCGCCTCGAGGTCCGGCACGTGCCAGTAGGCCACCGGCGAGGTCATGCCCTGGGGTCCACCGCCCGGCACCAGCCCGATGTGCTGGCCCTCGGCCTCGAAGCCGACGTAGTAGGAGGAGTCGCTCTGTGGCGCGATACCGAGCAGGGCCGCGTACACCGCCTTGGCCTTCGCCAGGTCGGACACGGGGTGCAGCACGGTCTTGATGCCTTGCGTGGAAGAGCCGGTCATGGTCGCTCCTGTAGTCGTGGGTCATATCGACCCGCTGTGTGCGTGTGCACAGCCTCTCCTCCGGCCTGGCCGGTCCACATCCGTGGTGACCACGGAACCGCACACGGATCGACGGCACGGATCGCGTACGGCGGTCATCACGGAAGGGAGCACGGAAGGGATGCGGCAAACTTGCACAGTGGCGACAGAAGTGGAGACCTCGCCTCGGGAAGCCGAGGTGCTGGAACTGGTCGGAGCCCATCTCAGCAACGCCGAGATCGCGGCACGGCTGTGCATCTCGGTACGTACGGTGGAGAGCCATGTCTCCTCGCTGCTGCGCAAGCTGGAGGTGCCGGATCGGCGGGCGCTCGCCCAGCGCGCCCCCCAGCCGGCCGGCACGGGCCCGGCTCAACCGGCACCGGTGCTGCCGGACCCGCTGACCTCGTTCATCGGCCGGGTGAGTGAGCGGGCCGTGCTGAGCGAGCAGATCAGGACACACCGCCAGGTGACCGCGCTCGGCCCCGGCGGAGTGGGCAAGACCCGGCTCGCGCTGGCGGTGGCCACGCAGGCGGCCGGCGATTACGGCGACGGGGTGTGGTTCGTCGACCTGGTCCCGGTCACCGATCCGGGCATGATCGCGACCGCGGTCGCCGGGGCGCTCGGCCTCGGTGAGCCGCCCGGCCGCGACATGAGCGCGTCCGTGGTCGCCGCGCTGGCCGACCGCCATGCGCTGCTGGTCCTGGACAACTGCGAGCATGTGGCGGACGGGGTCGCGCTGTTCCTGGAGCGGCTGCTGGTGGCCTGCCCGCGCTTGACGGTGCTGGCGACCAGCCGGACGCGGCTGATGGTGCCGTTCGAACGGGTGTATCCGGTTCCGCCGCTGTCGCTGACCGTCGATGGCGGGTCGGACGCGGTCGCGCTGTTCATGGAACGGGCGGCGGCGGCCGGCCGGCCGCTCGACCCGCCGCCGCTCGACCAGGTCGTCTCGATCTGCGAGCGGCTGGACGGCATGGCGCTGGCGATCGAACTGGCCGCCGCCCGGTATCCCGCGCTCGGGCTGGACGGTATCGCCGCCGCTCTGTCCCACCCGCTCCGGATGCTCACCGGTGGCTCCCGCGCCGACGAACGGCACCGTTCGGTACGCGCCGCGCTCGACTGGAGCCATGCCCTGCTGGAGCCGGCCGACCGGGCGCTGCTGCGCCGGGTGTCGGTGTTCGTGGCGCCGTTCACCGCGGCCGCCGCGGCCGAGGTGACCGGGTCCGAGGAGGGCCTCGTCGCCGACGGGCTGGCCCGGCTGACCGAACAGAGCCTGCTGACGGTGACGGCGTCCCCCGGCGGGACCGAGTACCGCGCGCTGGAGACCATCCGCCAGTACGGCATGGAACGGCTCGCCGAGGCCGGCGAGCTGGTCGACGCTCGATCGCGGCACCTTCGCTGGTGCCTGACCAGAGCCGCCGGGCTGGAGACGGTACGAGCGGACTGGCGGGCCCGGTTCGACCTGGTGGCCGACGACCTCCGCGCGGCCCTGGCGTGGGCGGCCGACCTGCCGGAGCAGCGCGCGGACGCGTACCAGCTCGCCCGGCACCTGGCGGAACTGACCTTCACCCGCAACCTCGTCGGAGAGTCCCAGCGGCACTATGAGCAGGCGGCCGCGCTCGCGACCGACCCCACCGCCACCGCGTCGTTGCTGCGGCAGGCCTCAGCCGTGGCAGGCTGCCGGACGATCGGTGATGACATGTACCGTCTGCGCCGCGCGGCCGCGGACGCCGCCCGCGCCGGCGGTGACACCGCCGGCGCCGCCGCGGACCTGGCGAGCGCCGCCACCATCGCATTCCGGTTCTCGCCCACGTTCTTGCGGCTCCCGCCCCGGGAGGAGGCGCTCGCGCTGATCGCCGAGGCGCGAGAGTCGGCCGGCGACGATCCGGCCGCGCGGGCCGCGGTCGCATTGGCCGAGGCCGCGGTGGTCGCCGACGCGTTCGGCGCCGCCCAAGGGCCGCCCGGCAATGCCGTACCGGAGACGATCGCGCGCGCCGAACGCGCGGTCGAGCTCGCCCGCCGGACCGGCGACCCACTCGCCGAGTCGGCCGCGCTCGACGCGCTCACCGGCGCTCAGAGCTGGGCCGGCGACACGTTCGCCACCGCGACTACGGCCCGGCGCCGGATCACGATCCTGTCCTCCCTGCCGATCACGCCGGCCGGTACCCACGAGCTGATCGACGCGCTCGGCATCGTCGCCGAGGCTGATCTCGGCACCGGGGAGGTGCCAGGCGCCCGCCGATGGGCGCGCCAACTGGCCGACCACCCATCGCTGGCGGAGGCCGGTGACCGCGCCACCTGCCGGCTGCTGATGGTCGACGCGCTGGCGGGCAACGTCGACGAGGTGCTCACCGGCGGCGTCCGGTTCCTCGACTCGTGGCGGCGGGCAGGCAGCTCCGCCTGGTCGCTCCTTCGCCCGGCGGTGGCCGGGGTGGCGATGATCCACGGCCTCCGCGGTGATCAGGACGCCCGGCGCGAATGGCAGGAGATCCTGGATCGGCTCGACACCCCACCGGAGCGTGCTTACGGCTACGGGGCGGTCTTCGACGCGATACTTCAGCTGCACCGCGGTCAGGCGGCGGAGGCGCTGGAGCGGCTGGCCCCCGAGCCCAGGCAGGTGTGGAAGTGGGTCACCTGGATCTGGCACCACTGGTATGTCGCGCTGCGTGCCGAGGCCGCCGTGCTGGCCGGAACCCCCGACGCTCGCGACCGTGCGGTCGAGGCCCGGACCATCGTGGCCGGCAACCCAATCTCCGCCGCCATCGTGGAGCGAGCCGAAGCCCTGCTCAACGGCGATCAAAAGGCGTTGCTGGCCACAGCGGACGCGTTTGACACGGCCGGCTGTCGCTACCAGTCCGCACGGACCATGGTGCTCGCCGGCGGCCGGCATGCCGAGCGCGGCGCGGCGCTGCTCGCCGACCTGGGCCTCGCCCCGATGGCCCCAGCTCTGCCTCCGGGTTCCCGCACCAGAAGCTGACTGGCATGTACATGCTGTCCTTTACGGGCAACGCGCCCAACGAGCGGCTGCGGCGCCGAGGTCGGCGCTCTGGTGGCGCGCAACCGCATCCCCTGGCCAGCACCGCGCTGCAGGAGATCGTGCGCTTCGTCGGGGTGCACGCCGTCGGCCGCGTGCCGGCCGAGACCGCGTTTGACCGGCACGGTGACGGCCTACGGAGCCAGAGCGCTGAACTCCTCGGATGCCGCGTCGTCGCCGCTGGGCCAGCACGGGGTGTCTGTAGTCCTGGGGAAATTTTGGTCGGATATCGCTGACCTGCACTGATGCGCGGGTCCCTCTGATGACCCGGCAAGGGAAAGCCTCGTTTCGGGAATAGCCGGTACATGTACCCGGGCCGTATCAAGTGGGTTGAGGTCGTCGAGCAGGCCCGTCTGGCCAGCACCGCTTACGAGGGCGGAGTGACACTGCGGCAGTGCCTCTACCCGCCTCGCCGTCGCCGAGGTCATCCCGAACACGGCGGCGGCCTACCGCAAGCTCATCGCGGTGAGGAAGCAGGCCACGACGCCAGTTGGCTGGGTGCCGAGGCGGTGGGTCCGGGTGGCTGGCTACTTGGAACGGAATCCGGCGTTCAGCGGGGTTCTCCCGCGCGAGTGAGCCCCTGCCGTTGCGGCCGGAGCAATCCTGGTCGTGACGGCCAGGAACGGGGTGGTCAGCCGCCTGCTTCCAGCGGCTTGGGCGAGGGCCCCGAGGCGGGTGTCACGGCCCGTGTCACGGTCACGGTCTGGATGGCCTGTTCGAGTGACGGTGCTATCTGGAATGTGGTGCGCAGGCTGGTGATCGACAGGATGCGTTCCAGCGGGGCCGGCACCTGCGCCAGTACCAGGCCGGCCTGCTGCCGGCGGCTTTGCTGCAGCAGCAGGACCAGGACGCCGATGCCCGTGGAGTCGCAGAAGGTCACGCCGCTCAGGTCCACTACCAGCGCGCTGGACGGTGCCGCCTGCCAGGGATCTTTGACCTGGTGGTGCAGCAGGCCGGCGTGTTGGTGGTCGAGTTCGCCGGTCGCTCGGCCGCGATGTGGTCCTTGTGCACGGCGATGGAGACGGTGAAGCGCTCGGTGGAGCCGTGGTCCTCGGTCACGGGACGTTTTTCTCGAAAAACAGGGGTCCGTTTCAACGGCCGGCGTCGGGCGGGCCTGGCTGTCGTGGAATTGTCGTGGCGGCCCGGCGTTTCGGGCGCGGCTGGTCCTGATGGTGTGGTTCACCCGGTGAAGTGAGGACAGATCTCGCGCTGGGTGTAGCGGCCGGGCACGCCCTGGCCAGCGGCGGTCCAGAACGGCTCGGAGTCGCGGAAGTGGCCGCCGAGAGTGTGGCAGGACAGGCCCGGGTGTTCGGTGCGCAGCTGGGCCAGCGCGGGGCGGCGGTGAGCAGTGGCCTGGACGTGAGGCGGAGGGTTCCTGCTGATGAGGGGACCACCCGCGGCCTGGCGGGGCAGGTCAGCCGCGGGTGTTCCAGACCAGGGGCGCTTTGCGGGTCCATGTGTCGTCCTCGATCGTCTGGACGAGGAACTGGGCGAGGTCGGCGCGGTTGATCCGTGCGCCGGGCTTTTCGGTGCCCGCCTCGGCGGCCCGCACCGGGCCACCGGCGGGCTTGTCGGTCAGGGTTACGGCGCGGGCCAGGGTCCAGTCGATGCCGGACGAGGCGCGGATGACCTGGTCGACGCCGGTGTGGTCCGCGAAGCCTGCCTTGATGTTCGACAGCTTGATGAATGCCTTGACCAGCGGGTTGAGCCGGGCCCAGTCGTCGCCCGCGCCCTGCGTGGACGTCAGAACGATGCGGCGGATGCCCTGCTCGGCCATGACGGTGAGAGTGTGGCGGGCGGCGGCGGTCATGAACATCGGCGGGCTGACCGGCTTGGCCCAAGGGTTGTCGGAGGCGCGGCCGTTGTTCAGCACGCTGATCACCGCCTCGGTGCCTTCGGCAGCCCGGCGGATGTCGTCGATGTTCGCGGGGCTGCCCTGGATCAGCTCGACGCCGGCCGGTGCCTGCACCTTGTCGGGGTTGCGGACGAGGGCGCGGACGCGGTGGCCGCGCTGAGCCGCGTACGCCAGCACGTGAGCGCCGGTGCGGCCGCTGCCGCCGAAGACGAGGAGGTCACTCATGGTGATCAAATGCCTTTCGCGCAGTTCAGGGGTGGATCAGGCAGCCAGCCGACCGGTCAGGGCAGAGCCCAGGCGGCGCGCCTCGTCGTGCGACATGAGGGTTCTGAGCCTTTCCAGCGTCGGATGGTGGGTGTCGTGGTGCTGAGCCGTCGCGGACGGCGGATGTCCGCGGCTGCCTGAGGGCAGCCGGGATCAGGCGCGCTCGGGGACGGCACAGCCGTCCGGTCCGCAGACTGGGGCATCGCCGGCGTGGTCGGCGAGGGTGAGGGGGTGGCTGTCGTCCCACACCTTGCGCAGCAGCTCAAGGAGGCTGTCGCTGTCCTGGGCGCCGGGCACGCCGTAGCGGTCGTCGACGACGATGAACGGCGCGCCGGTCGCCCCCAAGCGCTGGGCGCGGGCCGCGTCGTCGCGGACCTGCCGGCGGTAGCGGCGCTCGGTGAGGGCCTGGCGGGTCTGCTCGCGGTCCAGGCCGAGCTCGTCGGAGAGCCCCAGGAGGTCGTCCAGGGAGAAGACCGGCTCGGCCCTGCCGAAGTAGGTGGTAAAGATCGCGTCCCAGGCCTCGCGGTTCTTGCCCTGGGCGCTGGCATGGGCGAGGAACTCGTGCGCCAGATCGGTGTTGCCGACCTGGTTGTCCAGCACCTGGTACGGGGTCAGCCCCTCGCTCTCGGCGAGCCTCTCGATCCGCCGGGTCGAGGTCTCGGCCTGGCTGCCGCCCATACCGTGCCGGCGGAGCAGGGCCTCGCGGACGGAGAAGGTGTCCCCCTCGGGGAAGCCGCTGCTGAGCGGGAACGAGTGGTGGACCAGTTCCACCTCGTCCGCGTGCTCAAACCGCTCGATGGCCTTGGCCACCCGGTGGTTCCCCAGGCCGCACCAGGGGCAGGTCACCTCGGCCCAAATAGCCACCTTCATCACGCACCTCCATTTCTTACAACTTGTGCGTAACGCCATGATGGACCAGCATGGAAAGCGATACAAAAGGCACACCGGTGTGCGTGCCGGAGAGGAATGTGCGTCATGGAGACAGCCGACGGAGCAGAGGTGACGGCAGCAGCGGCGGTCGGACCGTGCGCGGCCATCCCTGCCGAGCACATGGCCTTCATCCGCCAGACCCTCGACCGCGTCGGCGACAAGTGGAGCCTGCTGATCATCGCGGTCCTGGAGTCCGGACCGCTGCGCTACACCGACCTGCAACGCCAGGTCCCCGGCATCTCCCAGCGCATGCTCAGCCTCACCCTGCGCCAGCTCCAGCAGGACGGCCTGATCACCCGCACCGCCTACGCCGAGGTCCCCCCGCGCGTCGAGTACACCCTCGCCCCGCTCGGCCGCGACCTACACCAGATCGTCACCTCGCTGATCGGCTGGGCCGCCGACCACCACGACGAGATCCGGGCCAATCGCGAGCGCGCCGCCGAGGCTCCGGGCTCCTGACCGGTCGGCGCCGGGTGCCGCTCATGCCGAGGCGGGGAAGGCGTAGGAGACGCCGGTCAGGTCTTCGGACACTTCCCACAACCGGCCCGCGGTGGTCGGGTCCTCGGCGTTGGGGTCGGGGCGCACGACGGTGGGGCGGCCGCGCAATTCCCGCCAGCCGTCGGGGCCGTACAGCTGCCCGCCCTCGACGCCGGCCGCGGTCGCCGCATACAGCTGGGGTAGCACACCCTGTTCGACGTCCTGGGCGAAGAACCGGTGGACCAGGGCGCCGGCCAGCTTCATCCAACCGGTCGGGCCGCTGGTCTGCAGGCCGGTGGCCGAGACGCCGGGATGCGCGAGCACGCTGGTGACACGGCTGCCGGCCGAGCGCAGGCGCCGGTCGAGTTCGAGACCGAACAGGACGTTGGCGAACTTCGACTGGTCGTAGAACTCCACGCGCGCGTACTTCTTCGCGCCGGACAGGTCGTCGAAGTGGATGAATCCGCCGTGGTGCACGATGGAGGTGACGGTGACCACGCAGGGATCCCGGCCGTGCTGGAGCAGGTCCAGCAGCAGTCCGGTCAGGGCGAAGTGGCCCAGGTGATTGGCGGCGAACTGCGACTCATGACCCTGCGGGCTGAGACTGCGGGGCGGTGCCATCACCCCGGCGTTGTTGACCAGGACGTCGATACGGAGGCCGTCGGCGTGGGCGGCGGAGGCGAAGGCCGCGACCGAGTCCAGGTCGGCCAGGTCCAGGCAGCGCACCTCAAGGTCGGCATCCGGCTGGGCGGCCGTGATCCCTGCGGCGGCTGCCCGGCCCCGGTCCAGGTTGCGCATGGCCATCACCACGTGAGCGCCGCGCCGGGCGAGCTGCCGGGTGGTGGCCAGGCCGAGGCCGCTGTTGGCGCCGGTGACCACGAAGGTCCGGCCCGTCTGATCCGGAATGCTCTCGGCAGTCCATGCTTGAGCGCTCACATTCATACGACGCGCAAGCGCCGACTGGTGCGCGACGAGCTGGCCGAGGCCGCCTTCGCGCTACTGGCCTCGCAGGGGTTCGAGGAGACGACCGTCGACCAGATCGTCGCGGCGGTGGGCATGTCGCGGCGTACGTTCTCGCGCTACTTCCAGTCCAAGGAAGACGTGGTGGTCCACAAGCTCGCCGAAGCCGGTACTCAGCTGTGCGCGGAGCTGCGTGCCCGCCCCGCCAGCGAGCCGCCCGCTGCTGCACTGCGCCAGGCCCTGAGGGTGTTCACCCACATCGGCGGGGACGATCCCGCCAAGGCGCTGCGCATCGCCCAGCTGATCCTCGGCACTCCGGCCCTGCTGGCCCGGCTCTTGGAGCGGCAGTCCCACTGGCAGCAGGAGATGGCCGGCATCCTCGCCCAACGCGCCAGAACGGACGCCGAAGCCGGCCTGTATCCGTCCCTTGCCGCCGGGCTCACGCTCACCGCGTTCCAGACCGCGCTGCGCAGCTGGGCGGATGGCGACGGGGCCCAGAGCCTGGATGCGCTGATCGATCAGGTCTTTGCACCGCTCGCCTCGGCAATCGACCGCATCGCCGCCAAGCGCTGACAGCAGCCGAGTCCGCGGGCCGGGTCGTTTCATAGGTAGTCACCTATGAAACAAACCCCTTGCCGGGCTCCCCTATCGCCACTGCCGCCAACCCGGGCGGCTTGAGCGCCACCCTCAGCTACTTGTCATCGCCGCAGTTCTGGGAGATCAGGGCCGGGATGCGCGTGTATCAGGAGGCACGCAGCGTCTCGTGCCTGGTGTGCGATTTCGGGTGTGCCGAAGATTGCTGCGGTGGTGATCGCTCCTTCGGCGAGGAGCGCGAGCTGATCGGCCAGTTTGGCGGGCCGCCCAGATGCCGTCACGAGCCGGGCGAGGTAGTCGTGGAAGGCCCTCTTGTGGTGCTGGGCCTGCTCGGCGATCTCGGGCGAGACCGCGCCCAGCTCGCCGAAGGAGTTGATGAAGGCGCATCCGCGGTAATCCGGCTCACAGAACCACTTGTGCAGCCAGTCGAACACCGCGGCGATCCGCTCCTCGGGCGTCGGCTGCGCCTCGACGTAGTTGGCGAGAGCCCGCTGCCACCGTGAATCCCGCTGCTGCAGGAATTCCAGCACGAGCGCTTCCTTGGAGGGGAACAGCTGGTAGAGGCGCTTGAGAGACACCCCGGAGGCGTTTCGTACCGCATCCATCCCGACCGCCTGGATGCCCCGGCTGTAGAACAGCTCCTGGGCTGCGTCGAGCACCCGTTCCCGTGCCGCTTCCCGATCCACCATCTGTGCCCCCTTGCGCGGAGAACCAACGTTCTCTACTCTAGCAGGTAGTCGAGAGAACGAACGTTCTCCGATGTTTCCAGGGCTCACCGTACCTGCGGTGAGTCCCCAGAGTTCGAAGGAGTTGAGTCGACATGGCTGACATGACCCGCCCGCCGGTGCCGCCGTTCACCCGGGAGACCGCCATCCAAAAGGCCCGATTGGCCGAGGACGCGTGGAACACCCGCGACCCACAGAAGGTGTCGCTGGGCTACACGGTGGACTCCCGCTGGCGCAACCGCTCGGAGTTCGCCACGGGCCGAGACGAGATCGTCGCGTTGCTGACCCGCAAGTGGAACACCGAGCTCGACTACCGGCTGATCAAGGAGCTGTGGGCCTACGACGGCAACCGCATCGCCGTGCGCTTCGCCTACGAGCACCGCGACGACGCCGGGAACTGGTACCGCTCCTACGGTAACGAGAACTGGGAATACGACGAGCACGGCCTGATGCACACCCGCCACGCCTCCATCAACACCCTCCCCATCGCCGAATCCGAGCGCAAGTACTTCTGGCCGCTGGGCCGCCGTCCCGACGACCACCCCGGCCTCAGCGATCTCGGCTTCTGAGGACGCACCACCGAAGGGAGTGGCCCATGCGAGACCTCGCCGCGGGCGTTGCGCGTTTTCAGCGGGATGTTCTCCCGGCCAAGGTAGACCTGTTCGCCCACTTGGCCACGAACCACACGCCGCACACGCTGTTCATCGGCTGCTCGGACGCTCGCGTCGTCCCCGAGCTGATCACAGGGAGCGAGCCGGGGACCTTTTCGTGATCCGAACCGCCGGCAACCTCGTCCCCGCCTACCACCCCGGCGCCGACGGAGTGGCGGCCAGCATCGAGTACGCCGTCGCCGTCCTGGGCGTGTCCGACATCGTCGTCTGCGGTCATTCCGCCTGCGGCGCGATGACCGCTTTGGCCGACGACCACGACCTCACCGCCCTGCCGGCCGTCGCCCACTGGCTGCGACACGCGGACGCCTCCCTGGCCCGTGCGGCGCGCGCAGCCAGTGCCGAGCCCGGGGCCGGGGAGGACAAGGTGAGCGTTCTGGTACGGAGCAACGTGATCGCCCAGCTCGCGAACCTGGCGACGCATCCTTGCGTCGGCCGGGGCCTGGCGGCGAAGACGCTCACGCTGCGTGGCTGGGTCTACGACATTGCCACCGGCGCGGTCGACCAACTCGACCCCGGCACGGGCTCATCCGCCGCCCTCGCGGCCTGAGCCGCCCTGCCCCTCTTCTCCAGGCCGCCGTCCGGCGGTCTGGTCACCCGACCGTTCGAGTCCACTGTGCCCGCCGTGGTGCGGGCCGGCACGTAGGAAAGGAACACCTCATGGTGCACGCCCAGTTCGACCCCGCTGCTCGCCAGGCATGGCAGCGCTCCGTCGACACCGAACAGCGCGACATCACACGGCTGCGTCAGTTCATACGAAGCTGGCCGCAGACGCGATGACATCACCCAGCCAGGGGAGGTCCTCTGCGCGTATCCAGGGGTGGGAGCCGATTGCGCCGGCGGAGCAATCGCCCAGGCGGTGGGCGGCGTGAGGGGCCAGGGCGCGACGGGTTCTCAGATAACTGTTGTTATCTGGCAAGATAGTGATCACGGGCGTAGCGCGAGCTGGGCGGTCGTCGTCCAGCGCGCACGCTTCGTTTCCCGGTTATCTGGCAACCTGGCGGATCAGGGAGGGCGACCCCGGTGGATCCGGTCATCGTCGAGCAGCTCGGCCGCGCCCACCCGCTCGCGGCACACCTGAACGACTTCCTTACCGACCTGGCCAACGCCGGCGCCTCCGCCCACACCCGGCGCGCCTACCGCGGCGACCTGATCGCCTTCGCCGCCCACCACGGCGAGGAGATCGGCGAGCTGACCGCGACGCCGATCCGCGCCTACCTGGCCGAGCTCGCCGATCTGGCGCCGGCCAGCCGAAAGCGTAAGCGCGCCGCCATCGCTTCCTTTTGCAAGTGGGCGGTCCGCCACGACCTCCTGGCCGCCAACCCGATGGGCCGGATCGACACCGTCAAGGTGCCAAAAAATCTGCCGCGCCCGGCGGCGGCTGCCGATGTCGCCAAGGTCCTGGCCGTGATCTGCTCGCGGCGGCCGCGTAAGGATCTGCCGCTGGACCGGCTGCGCGATCGGGTGCTGTTCGAGACCGCTTACGTGTGCGGAGCCCGCGCCTCGGAGGTGTGCGGCCTGCATGTCGAGGACCTCGACCTGCGCCTGGACGACGAACACGTGCGCATCTGCGGCAAGGGCGGCAGCGTGCGTACTGTGCTGCTCGACGACCGCGGCTACGTCAGCCTGCTCAAGCTCTACCTGACCCGCGCCGGCTACGCCGCCGGACCGCTGTTCCGCGCCTCCATCAACGGCGCCGCCGGGCCGCTGTCCTACGACGCCGCCCACCACCGCTGGCAGACCTACTGCACCATCGCACGTGTCGAGATCGACATCCACCAACTCCGGCATGCCCACGCCACCGAGCTCATCAACGCCGGGGTGTCCATCGAGGCCGTTCGCCGCCGCCTGGGCCACGCCTCCACCGAGACGACGCAGCTGTACACGCTGCTGGACGACAAGGTCGCCGACACTGAGATCCGCGCTGCCCGTCGGCGCCGCGACCAAGCAACACGCTGAGTAACCTGCCTCGCCGCGGCGAAGATCCTTTCCACATCTCACCCAAGATCATCCTCGCCGCCAGCGGCTGTTCCTAGGTATCAACCCCCGGGGTATCCTCACGGCGGCGGCCAGGCAACCTCGGAGGTCGATGTCGGTGCGGCCGAGCAGCATGGCGATAGCCGTACCCCCGCGCGGGATCAGGTCTTGACCAGGCCGATCTGGGCCGACCCGCCAGCGTACGCCCCGGCGTGCACTCCCTGGTACCAGCCGAGCCCTTGGTTGCAGAGCGCTGGCGTGAGAGCGCAGCCGGACGTCGAGGACTGTTCGCTGATCCAGATCTTCGGGGGGTAGTAAACGCTGGTGCATTGCACGGACAGCTGGAAGTCCCCGCGCAGGAGCGTGTTCTCCAGGTCGCCGGCCGTGACCCGGTAGACGCCGGGGGCCATGTCCACCCAGCTGCTCTGGTATGGGCCGACGGTGAAGGTATACGGGGGTCTTTGGACGCTCACGCAATTCCCCTGCACCTGCACGTCGTCGGGCGTCTGATTAGTGAAGGTGAACCGGCTGTAGCCGTAGGAGCCGAACCAGTCCACCTGGTCCGTGGTCATGGGAAAGGCCCAGCCCGCGGCCGACAGGAAGAAGTCCGACTGCCGCACGCCGTTGTCCCAGACGTCCTGCTGCATGGCCTGGGAGCCCGGATACTCCTGCGGATTGCCGATGGCCGCGATCCAGTACAGGACCCCTTGCGAGTCGTACCACTGTGCGTAGCCAGGGATGTCGCTCGGGTGGTAACCGTTCGACGACGTGTAGATCTGGTACTTCGACGGCAGCAGCATCTGCATGACGGAGGCTTTGTAACCCGGGGTCGCGGCCTTGACCGCGTCCGCTGTCGTGGTCGGGCCCCAGTACAGCGAGTCGCCCCCGCTCGGCTTCTCCGTCAACTGGAAGACGCTCTGCATCTTTCCCCAGTCCTGCAGGATCGCGAGCTCCATGTCGCCCATGGAGCTCAGCACGGCGGTGTAGTTCTTGTTCAGCTCGTTCCAGAGTTCGGAGACTGTCACCTGGAACGGGTCGGGCGAGATGCTGCCGGAACCGTCGGACGAGGCGGCCAGGGCGACGCTGACGCCCATCTCCATCAGGTTCGCCGCGACCGCGAACCCATCCCCGGCGGCGCTCAGCCCGGTGTAGAGCAGGCCCTCGAAGACCGCAAGGATAACTCCGCCGACGATCGGCTCGTTCGTCCCCTCGCTGATCCCCGCGTCGGAGATGAGCTCCTGGGTGAGCTGGTCGTTGTTGGTGAACAGGGCGAGCTGGAATTCCTGGTAGTTGGCGAACAGGTCGCGGGTGGCGTCGGCGTACTGGATCTCGGTGGTGAGCTGGTGCCGAACCGCGTCCCAGGAATCCTGCGAGATGCCTTCGGGCGGCTGCGTCCATGTCGCGATCTGGTAGCCGTAGTCGGAAAGGGTGCGGTCGAGGTTGCAGTACTCAGCGCGCAGCGAGGTGACGCCGAGCCCTTGGCAGATAGCGGTGTACGCCTGGGCCTCCTCGCCGGTGAATTCCAGGAACGGTACCAGGGGCTGCGTCAGGACCGCGTCCAAAGGCGCGGAAGGGACGGCGTACCACGTGTAGGCCGCGCTGGAGGTGCCCGGCGCCGCCAGGACGGGGTCTCCGTCGGTCAGGACTCCCGGGCCCCCGGTCATGCCGGAGGGGACCAGGCAGTTCGCGGATGAGGCGTTGCGGATCTCGTTCGGCGTGTAAAGGTCCCAGTATCCCGTCATACCGTCCGGGTACGCGTCCACGTCCGTGTAGTTGCCGCCGCCGTCGAAGGGCGAGCCCAGCGCCAGGATGAGACCGCCGCCCTGCCGGCTCAGAATGCGCCCGTCCTGCGTAACCTGCCACAGCTCATTGTTCCCGACGCCGGTGCCCAGCGGCCATACGATCACCTGGGCGCCGGGAGTGGTCGAGCCCCCCTTAACGTTGAGCACGCAGGTGTTGCCGTCGGCGTCCTGGAGCGCGCTCTGGAAATAGACCCACCTGGGCTTCATGATCGTGACCGGCGGAGCCGTCGATGCCAGGAGCGTCCAGTGCTGCTGCCCCCACGGATCGGCGCCTGAGGGCGAGGCCAGAGCGAGTGTCCCTCTCCCCCACCCGTAGCGATCGGGCGCGGAGAGCACCTCGCCGTTCACTGACTGGTTCTCGATGTATCCGTCGTCGGTGATGGTCCAGAGCTGACACGGGTAAGAGGGGTCGCCCTCCTGCTGGGTCACGAGCAGGCTCTGGGTCTCGTCCCACGTGATCGCGCACGCGTTCAATTGGCTGATGATGTGCCCGTCGGCGGTCATCGTCCACAGTTGGCTCTGGCTTGTCTCCTGCGGGTAGAGGATGATGGGCGCTCCGGGCGCCGTGGCGTCCCCCTCGATCGCGAGCACATAGGGCTGCACAGAAGTGTTCGGCTGGATCCGGCTGGCGATGTAGAACACCGACCCCGGCGGAGGTGCCACCATCGTCTTCCTCCCGACATCACATCCCGTATATCGGGTGACCTACCGCACGTCTGCTTTGCCCTAACGGTCCACAGGGTCAAGAAGTTGCCCGCGCGCCCGCGGCCCGGTCAGTGGCCGTCTTCGCCACCCATATCGGTTCCGCGCTCGCTCGACATCGAGGTCGACCTGCATCAGGTGCGCTCGGCAGATATCGCCGCCCTCATACCAGGCCTCGCCCGAACCGGCCGCACCGTGGCGTTGCACGACGAGAACATGGCCTTCGCCTGCGGCGTGCTCCAGCTCCTGACCCTGATGACCTACATCAGCCCCTGAGCGATCACATCAGACTCGCGTCCGCCGTCAGCCGCAACGGCCGCCAGCCGCCAGCCGCCACCGTCCAGCTTGGCCAGCTCCGCCTCCACGTCCACGGTGATCACGCCGAAGAAGTTGACGTTCTCGCTGTGTGCCGGGGAGATGTGGGCCAGCAGTTCGTCGGGAATGTCCCGGCCAGCCGCCCGCAGCTGCCGTACGGCCAGGGAGTAGTACTCGGTTGTCCACGCGATGACAGAGTTGGTCAAAACGGTCAAACACCACGCCTGGTCCGTCTGATCGGCCAAGGCTGGCTTGGTGATGGCGCCCTGCTGGGCGTAGTGCAGGTCCCGCCGCAGCGCGTGCAGGCTCTCGCCTTTGTTCAGCTGGCGGGCGATCTTGCGGCGGTAGGCCGGGTCAGACAGATACTTCGCCGCGTGCAGCGTACGGCGCAGCATGCCCCATTCCTTCAACGCCGCGGCCAGGGTGTTCTGCCGGGAGGCGGCCGACCATTTGCCCACCACCAGCGAGGCGGTGGCCTGGCCGTATTTCAGCGACCCGGCCATGCGCAGCAGGTCGGGCCAGCACTCGGCGATGAGGTCTTCGTTCCAGCGGGCGCTCAGCAGGGGGCCAGCGTGCGGGTAGCGCTGACCGTGTCCGTGGGCGTCTCGTCCCGGATCAGGGTGATCTTGCCGAGGTCGCGGATGCGCGGGGAGAGCAGCTTGCCCACCAGGTCGAACAGGGCAAAGTTGATTAAGGTGACGCCGTGGGTATCGGTCGCGTGTTCGAACAGCGGTAGGTCGGTGGCGTTGCCCAGGAAGTCGTCCAGCACAAAGTGCGCCTCGCGGGCGTTCGGCACGATGATTTTCGTGCCGAACGTGGAGTGCTGGTCGGACACGTGCGTGTAGGAAGACAGCACCTGGCCGCCGTGGATGGTCATGTCCCGGGCGGTCGTGCTCTTGCCGCGCACTGGGAAGCGCTGGCCGTCTGAGCTGGACATGGTGCCGCCGCCGAACACCTTCGACAGATCCAGCCCGTGGTGGTGGTTGACGATGCAGGTGTTGGCCTCGCGCAGTGTCTCCTCCCGCACGTACCACTCCTGCGTCCAGCGCAGCACGTCGTACGGGATGCCGCAGGCCTCCGCCATCCTGGCCAACCCCAAATTCGTCGCGTTGGCGATCAAGACGCTGAGGATGTTGCGCTTGAGATCGGCCGAGCGGGCCTGCTTGCGGCCTCCGGCGTGAGTGAAGCAGTCCAGGAAATGCGTGCGCACATCCAGCTCGATCAGCAGCGAGGCGATCGGCGCGAACGGCAGCATCCCGGCCAACTCGGCCTTCAGTTCCTTGGCCTCGGCCGGCACGTTGGCCTGCCCTGGCCCTTCACCGTCCGTCATCCGGCCGCGCCGGCCACGGCGCTCGCCGAGTACGTCACCGCGCCCACCCTGGCCGTCGCCCGCTCTCATCCCGCACCGTAGCCGCCGACGCCTGTCACCCTGCCGCGCGGCGGCGTCATCGCCGCCGGTCACCATCGAGACGCGCATCTCCGCCCGGCAGCTGCGCGCGATCGAAGATGCGGGGGTCGACATCGACAGGGCGCCCCAGCTGGATCGAGCCGGCCAGGCGTGTATCGCGGATGTATGGAAAACCGCATACGCCACCGCAACGGCCCTCCGGCTTCGATGAACGCATGAACTCCCTGTCAGCACAGTCCCGCCGTAGGCGCAGGATCGTGCTCCTGAGTCTGGCGATCCTCGGCCTGGCGTGCGCCGCGTTCGTGGTGCGGCGGCCGCTCATGATGTCCGCTCCGCGGTGCATGGCCGGGCGGTGGCACGGCTGCTTCGACACCGAGAACGGTGTGGTGCTCATGACGCTGGTCGCGCTGCCGTTGGCCGCGCTGGTGGTGTGGGCTCTGGCGCGCCGCCGGTGTGCCGCCGGCCTCCCCTCGGCGTGGCGGATGTCGCTGGCCGAGGTGGGCCTGGTCTACGGGACGGTGCCGTTCGTATGGATGACCATGATGCCGGGTCCGGGCGCCGGCATCGTCCCCGGCCGGGTGAGCCTGGTCCCGCTGCGAGACCTGCTCACGATGGGATTTTTCGGGATCGGCGCCAACCTGCTGATCTTCGCGGCGCTGGGGTTCTTCGCTCCGATGCGTTTCGCGGCGCTGGCGTCCGTGCCACGAATCCTGGCGCTCGGGGCGAGCTGCTCGGTCCTGGTCGAAACCGCACAGTACGTTCTGCGGCTGGACCGGGTGTCCTCGGTGGATGACGTACTGGTCAACGCCGCCGGCGCCGCCCTGGCCGCGCTGGCGGCGCGCCCCTGGTGGCGCACCACGGCGGAGGTGCCGTCGGACCAGTCTCGCCCCGTGCCGGCACCGGCAGGCTGAGCCCAGTGTGGTCATAGTCTTCAGGCATGCGCGTACTGATCGTCGAGGACGAACCCCATCTGGCAGAAGCCGTCCGTGACGGTCTGCGACTGGAGGCGATCGCCGCCGACATCGCCGGCGACGGCGACACCGCGCTGGAAATGCTGGGCATCAACGCCTACGACATCGCGGTCCTTGACCGCGACATCCCGGGCCCCTCCGGCGACGAGATCGCCACCCGCATCGTCGCCTCCGGCAGCGGCATGCCCATCCTCATGCTCACCGCCGCCGACCGGATCGACGACAAGGCCTCAGGGTTCGAACTCGGCGCCGACGACTACCTCACGAAGCCCTTCGAGCTCCAAGAGCTGGTGCTCCGTATCAGGGCGCTCGACCGCAGGCGCGCCCACAGCAGGCCACCCGTGCGGGAGATCGCGGGTCTGCGTGTGGATCCGTTCCGCCGCGAGGTCTACCGCGACGGCCGCTACGTCGCGCTCACCCGGAAGCAGTTCGCCGTACTCGAGGTTCTCGTCGCCGCCGAAGGGGGTGTCGTCAGCGCCGAAGAACTCTTGGCGCGGGCATGGGACGAGAACGCCGACCCGTTCACCAACGCCGTGCGCATCACTGTGTCGGCACTGCGCAAACGGCTCGGCGAACCCGGGATCATCGCGACGGTTGCCGGGGCCGGCTACCGCATCGACACAGCACCCGACACCGCACGCGAGGGAGGAGGCCGTGAATAGGGCGCCTGGCTTGAGTGTCCGCCTCAAACTCACCCTCAGCTACGCCGGATTCCTCATGCTCGCGGGTGTCCTGCTGCTCGCCACCGTGTGGGTGTTCCTCCTGCGCTACGTACCCGACCCACCACGTGGAAGTCTCGCCCCCAACCCACTCGGATCCCACATACCACTCCTTCGAAATCCCACCCGCGACGACCTCCTGCGGGCCTTCGCTCCGCGGGCGGCCCAAGCGCTGGTGTTCCTGCTGGTGTTCGGGCTCGCGGGAGGGTGGATTCTCGCCGGCCGCATGCTCGCACCACTCACGCAGATCACCGATGCGGTACGGATGGCCGCGAACGGGTCGCTGTCCCACCGGATTCGCATGAAGGGCCGCCAGGACGAATTCCGTGAACACTCCGACGCGTTCGACTCGATGCTCGAACAACTCGAGTCTCACGTCGCCGAGCAGCAGAGGTTCGCCGCGAACGCCTCCCACGAACTGCGTACCCCGCTGGCGATCTCGCGGACGATGCTCGACGTCGCCCGCAAGGACCCCACTCAGGACCGGAACGAACTCATCGAACGCCTGCACGCCGCCAACACGCGGGCGATCGACCTCACCGAGGCCCTCCTGCTGCTCAGCCGCGGCGGCCGCGGAAATTTCACCCGCGTGAGCGTCGACCTCTCCCTCATCGCCGAAGAAGCCGCCGAAACGCTGCTCCCCCTCGCCGAACAGCGCCGGATCACGCTGGATGTCACCGGCGAGGCCGCCCAGACCAGCGGCTCCGCCGAGCTCCTGTCGCGGATGGTGACGAACCTTGTCCAGAACGCCATCGTCCACAACCTCCCCGCCGACGGCGCCGTGACAGTCCACACCGAGGCGCACGGCGACACGAGCGTGCTGCGGGTCGAGAACACGGGTCGCCCGCTCCCACCGGAGCTCATACCGACCCTCATCGAACCGTTCCAGCGCGGAACAGAACGCGTACGCACCGACGAGCACGCCGGCGTCGGCCTCGGCCTGGCCATCGTGCACACCATCGTCCGCGCCCACGACGGGACCCTCGACCTCGCCCCCGGCCCCAACGGCGGTCTCTTGGTCACGGTCCGGCTTCCCGGCACGCCGTAGGATCGCGTTCGGGCCGGCGCCGTTCTCGGCGATCAGGTCGAGTTCCGGCAGTGGAGAAGGGCCCGTGCCTGATCGGATGGCGCAGCCCCGGGGCGCTGGCCAGACCTCAGCCCGCGCGCAGCTCCGCCGCGACCGCCCGCTCCCGCAGCTGGGTGGCCTCCGCCCGAGCCGCCTCCAGCTGAACACGGGCGTCCTCCAGCCGAGCCCGCTCCAGCCGTAGCTCCCCTCGCAACCGATCCCGCTCCTCCACCGCGCCCTGCGCCGTCTCGCGCGCCTGGGCGATCTCCGCGGCGGCCAGTTCCCGAGCCTTCGCCGCGTCGTTCAGGGCGACGGCGCGGTCTCGTTGCGCCTCGGCCGCGGCACGTTCTGCGCTCTCCGCTCGGGCGACGGCCCGTTCCCGCTCCTGTCCGGCCGCCTCCGCCCTGGCCTCGGCCGCGGCCAAGTCCCGCTCGGCCAGCTGCCTGGCCCGCCTGGCTTCCGCCGCCTCCTCACGTGCGCGATCACTCTCCGCCCGCGCCGCCGCCGCCTCCTTCCGGGCCTGTTCGGCTCGCGCCTGCCCGTCCTTTTCCGCCCGTACGGCGCGGGCTTCGGCTTCCTTCCGCACCTGTACGACCTGCGCCTGCGCCTCCTTCTCGGCGCGTACCACCCGAGCCTCTGCCGCTGTCTCAGCCCGTACGGCCTGCGCTTGCGCTTCAGCGGCCCGCTCATCGGCGGCCTCGACCCGCTCCGCCAGCTCCTGGAGCGCCTGATCCCTGGCCCGCTCGGTCAGCTCCGCCCGCCGTACCGCCTCATCGGCCTGCCGCTCGGCCAGATCGGCCCGGCGCCCGGCCTCCTCGGCCGACTGCAGAGCCTGCCGCTCGGTGCTGGCCGCCTCCCGCAGCGCGGCCAGTGCCTGCTCGCGAGCCCGCTCACCGTCAGCCTGCGCCGTATCCCGCTCGGCCTCGGCCTCCTCCACGCGCAGCCGCATCACGCCGGCCTCCCTGCGCGCGTGCTCGGCGGCCTCTCGCGACAGCCGTACCTGCTCGAATGCCTGCTCCCGCTCGGTACGCGCGATGGCGACCCGCGTGTGCGCCTCAGCCTGTACGGCGCTCAGCTTCGCCTCGACCCCGGCCGGACTCAGTTCCTGGGCCAGCGCCCTGGCCAGTGGCTCGATGGCGGCGGCCAGCCCGTTCTCCATCCGGTCGTACAGTTGCTCGGCCCGCGCCAGCGCCCCCTCCAGCCCGGGGGTCGCGCGCCGCATCTCCCGCTCACGCTTGGCGGCGGCCTGGCAGTCGCCCTCAGGGCAGTACGCCTTGGGCCGCCCCCTCCCCCGCCGCTGCTCGATCGGGGCACCACAGTGCAAACACGGCGTAACCACTGTGGCTTCTGTGCTGATCTGTCGAGCGCTGCCCTGCCGCTCGCCCTGTGTATCCGGGATGGTCACTGGTCTTGCCTTCTCATGTGAAGTGGCGGATTTCGCGGAACGAGACGTCGGCTGCGGCCTTACGCGCAGAATCACGCGATTTCACGACGCCGCACGTCATCAGGCCCATCGGGCCCATCGGGCGCGTCTGGTGCGTCTGACGCAAGGCGCTCGCGCCAGAGATGCGTGGTGTGCTCGATCTCCAGCGCCTCCGCCAGCCAGCGCCGCTCCCCCTCGCCCAACAGCGGCAGGACCGCCTCGAAGTCGGCCTCGTCCTTCGGCCGCAGTCCCTTGGACTTGTAGAGCAATTGCACCTCCGGGACGATCCTCCGGAAACCATCCTGCTCGACGGTCAACCCGGCCGGCGGGCGGCGGATCCGAGGATCACGCCGGAAGATCCATTCCTCGTCGTCGGCCTCGTCCAGCATGAGCTGGAACCGCCAGGGGCCGTCCGGATGCTCGCGTACCCAGATGTCGTGCGCCTGTTCGGGCAACACCTCGCCAAGCGCCCATGGCCGCAGCGTCTGGGGCACGACCGCGGCGTGTACGTCCCAGCCGTCCAGCAGCCGCCGCACCGCGAGTTGGTCCCGGCGCAGCAGCGCGATATCGACGTCCCCGTGCTCGCGGTACGCATGACCCACGGCCAGCTCGATGGCGTAGCCGCCGGCCACCCACCACGGCGCCGCCAGCCCGCGCATCAGCGTGACTACCTCGCCAAGCGGCGCGGCCTCCCAGGGACCCCACGGTGTCTCGATCCTCATCATCGGCACATCATGCGCTATCACCGCCTCCGTCGTCAGCGCTCGTGGCGCTGCGCCACGCCAACGGCATGCCCGGTTCCACTTGGCGTGCGCGGCTTCTAGGGAGACCGGACTTCACGCGGTCATCCTCTCCGCTTCGGATGCGAGCCCCGCACATTACGTCCGCCCATCTCAGTCGTCACGCTCAGACTCTAGCATTTTCGATTTTCTAGAAATTCAAATTCAATAATTAAGATCTGTTGCGTCGCGACGAATCTTGGCAACTTGCGAGAAGGTGAAATTCCCGCAAGTTTCGGCTGACTGGATCTCCCCGGGCGCCGGGCACGGCCCGGTCCTCGACCTCGGCGGGCCGGTCGGAGATCATCACCATCTCCTGCACGAATCGGTGCTGCCGCTGGCCGGGCTGCCGGTGGGGCTTGCGGCGGGTCCGGCCGGTTCGCAGCGCGCTCTGGACCTCGCGTTTGAGCCCGCCGCGGGCCTGGAAGTAGAGCGCTTGGTAGATCGTCTCGTGACTCACGCGCATGCTCTCGTCGTCGGGGAAGTCCTTGACGAGCCTGCGGGAGATCTGCTCGGGAGACAACTTCCGTTCCAGACCGTGTTCGACCTGCTCCCGTAACGCGGTGTGTTCTACCAGCTTGGACGGCTTCGGCCAGGTTCGTCTGGCGGCGGCGGCCTGGTGGGCTTGATACGGCAGGTAGACGCCCTCGACCGAGCGGCCGCTGACCTCGCGGGAGACCGTCGACTTGTGCTTGCCCAGCCGCGCGGCGATCTCGGTGACGGACTGCTTGTTGATCAACCCGTCGGCGATCGCCAGCCGGTCCTGCAGTGACAGGTACCGGCTGCTGATCGCAGCAGCTTCGGCCTCTTTGATCATGGAGGTCTTGTATCGGGTCCCCGAACTCGAGTCCACGACCGTCCCGTCGGGGTAGGCCCGCGTCCCGTTGGACTTACGGACGCCCCGATGCCAGTCCTGCGCGGTACGCGGGTGGATCCCCACCTCGCGCGCGGCGCGAGCCGAGGACCAGCCCTCACCGACGAGCTGAAGGAACCGCTGTTTGGCCTCCTGCTTGCCCCGCGCTTCCAGCACCCCGGCCTCGACCAGGACCCGCCGGGCGGCTGCGTGACTCAGGCCGGCCATCTTCGCCAGGCGTCAACGCCGAAGAACGATACCCCCACGGCGCGGTGCCCACCGACGGCGGCGAACATCTGGGCCATGCCCTCAGCATCGGCCCGCAGTTCCGGCACGAACAGGCGGTCTCGGCGGGAGCGGTACGCGGCGAAGACGGGCTCGGCATCCTTCACGTACGCGTCGACGGCGAGGAAGTGCAAGGACGGTGCCAAGGCCTCCCAGATCGCGGCGACAGGCATGACTGGCCCGCCGCTCGGGTACTGTCCGGGTCGCTTCCCGCCCGCCAGCGCCACCGTGCCATCGAGCACGCTGTCGGCGTCGAGCCAGGCGTTCACGAACAGGGGGACGTCGTATTCTGCCGCCCCGGCGGCGGCGACGACCTCGGTATATGTAGCGAAGGCTGCGGCCATGAAGGCCTCGTCCACGCGGTCGCCAGGGGGGAAGAGCTCCGCCCAGGTACCCTCTCGGCGAGCGCCCACGCCTAGCCATTCGGCATGGATTGGGGCGCTCTCGTCCCCGGCGATCGCCTCGATGACCGTAGCGGGGACCGGCGCTGCGAATGCGCGCTCCGCGCCCGCGCTGCGATCCCGGCAGTCGCCCAACAGGCCGATCTCGTTCTCCACCTGGACGGCGATCACGGTCCTATCGGCGTCCACCTCGCGGATATGGCGCAGCAACGCCGCGAACGCGCGCGCGTCGGCGTCGCGCGCTGCCATCCCGAACGGCGTGACCTGCTCGACCCTCGACCCGTCTGACAGCTCACTTCTCGGGAACCGCGCCACGTCGGTCTTGACCCACGCGGGCACATAGGTCGAGACAGCGTTCTTCCACGATCCAAACCAAAGCGGGATGAGTCGAAGGCCCCGCTCGCGCGCCGCGCCGATCATCCGGTCGAGAAGCGTGAAGTCGAACGTGCCCTCAGACGGCTCGAGCAGGTCCCACGCCACCGGTGCGAGGACGGTGTTAGCGCCGAGTTCCTGCACCGTCGTGAACGAGGCCTCAATGGCGGGGATGCTGCTCGAACTCGAGTTATGCACCTCTGCTCCGATGACCGGGAAAGGCTTACCTTCGACGGCGAGGTAGCCACCAGCCCACGACCCGGCGCTCCCAGTGTTCTCGCGCGCTATCGCGCTCAACCAGGCCGGGCCCAGTTTCGGATGGCGTTCGAGCGTTTCCCGGACTCGATGATTCGATCGACATGAAGGGCTCCCTAGAAGGTCAGCGGATGGGGCCGGATGCGGAGGACGACGGCTCCCGCGAGGTTCATTAGGACGGCTGCGCGAACCGAGCGGATCGCGTTGAGGCGGAGTAGAGCTGGGCGAAGAACGGGTTGCGCTCAGCCTGGCGCTCGTAACCGGCGCTGTCGCGCGTGCAGTCCGGGCACCAGTGGCCGCCGGCGAGGATGAGGAACGGGCTGGCGGCGAAGATGTGCCCGAAGGCGCAGCTCCAGATCAGGGGCTCGCGCGGCTGTCCCTGCTGCACGGAAGGCGACACGAGTTCGCCGCCGCGGAACTGTGCGCGCGCACGTAGTCGTCGCGATCCCAGTCGCTGGCCGCCGTGTTCTCATCGAACCCGTGGTCGAGGTACGACGGAGTGCGTGAAGGCTCCGGCACAACAAACGTCATCCAGTCGCCGATCGCCCGCCACTCCTCGAGCGAACCGAAGTGCGCTCGGATGGCGGCCTCATCGTGGTGGGCGATCGCGTGCATCGTCCCGCGGGGCTTTCGGGTGAGCGGGCGCATGACGAGGTTCTTCACCATCCACCCTGGCACGCGACCGGCCGACCGCACGGAGTCCGGGAGCGTCGCGACAGCTCGCTCAAGAGCCTGATTGAACGTGTCCCGCCGGAACGGAACGAGATCATTGAGCCGGTCGCTGTCGGTGTACCAGTGGCCGTGGAAGTTGCGGGTGGCGAACCAGTTGCGGTTGTACCAGCCACGCACGTCGGCGACGCCGAGGGCACCGCTGATCGCGGTCTGCAGTCGCCAGTTCGTCAGCCGCCACTCCTCCCCGCCGCCGATGTTGTAGATGCTGCCCCAGAACTCCTCGGGCAGGTCGCGTTCGGCGATGCCAACGAGCAGTCGTGCCGAGTCCTCGGCGGTCGTCCACTCCATGACGCCGCCCAGGGTGGAGTGGGTCATGATCGGGTCACGGAGGGCGAGCATCCCCGGGTGGAAGATGCCGGTCTGGCGCAACCATGCCCACTTGGGCAGCCCTGACTCGATCAGCAGCTTGTCGGCGACGACCTTCGTCTGCCCGTACTCGTCGAACTGCGACACACGGATCGGGTCGCCGACCCGGCCCCAGTGGGTCGGCGGCGTGCGGTCGCCGGTCTCGGCCACCGAGCCGATGCCCACGACCCCGACCGACCCTGGGTCGGGCAGAGCCGCCACCGCGCGGATGATGTTCTGCATGCTGCCGATGTTCACGCGCTGCGCGAGTTCGGGATGCTGGTCGGCGAGCGGTGAGACGACGGCGCCGACGTGGAGGATCAGGTCGACATCGCGGATGGCGCGCTGCACGTCTGCGAGGTTCAGCAGATCGCCCCAGAAGACTTCGAGGTTCTCCATGTCGGCGAACTCGTCGAGGATGGCCCGGTCCAGCTCGGTGTCCAGCGCGAACGCGACGACGCGCATCCGGTCACCACGCTCACGGAACTCGCGGAGCGCGGCGCGCCCCCAGTTGCCGGTTGCCCCGGTGAGGAGGACGCGGGTCCTCGTGAACCTCGGAAACCGCGCCTCCGATTCGTGACTTCCCCGCACGCCGACTAGACCTCAGCGGGCTGTCGGCTCAGAGCGATCAGCATGTCGAGGGTCTCGTCGGGCAGACCGACGCCGGGGAACCGTGCGAACTGGTCCATCGGCATGGAATCGACCATCCGCAGCATGTCCGCTCCCGCTTCGGCCGCCTCGCGCTGCTCAGGGGTGGCGTTGGCGAGCATCCCCTCCATGAGCGCGGGCCCGACAACCGGGTGGGCGAAGAACTCCTTCACCGTCGAGGTGCGAGTCAGCTCCGGAGGTGCTTCCGTGTCGCCTTCCAGCTCGACCTCGACGCGCGCGACGATGTCCGTCGCGGAGCGGCCGATCTCGACCCCGTAGCTGCCGGGTTCCACCCACCAGCGGTGGCCTCCGGCGTCCCAGAATCGGAACGTCGTCCGATCCAGTTCGAGGTCGATTCTCGTCGACTCTCCGGGCTCCAGAGTCACCTTGGCGAACGCACCCAGCTCACGAACGGGTCGCCGGACGCGCGATGCGGGCGGTGCGACGTACACCTGCACGACGTCGGCACCGGCGACGGAGCCGGTGTTCGTGACTGTGACGTGGACCACGGCACCATCGGCCCCGGACGCTTCGACGCTCAGATCGCTGACGTCGAATGTGGTGTATGACAGGCCGTGGCCGAACGGATAGCGCGCGCCCTGCCCGGAGGTTACGTGCGCCCGGTAGCCGACGAAGACACCCTCGCCATACCGCACGACTTCCTGCTCGCCTGGGAAGTTGAAGTACGACGGCGCGTCAGCGAGCGCCACCGGGATGGTCTCCGCAAGGCGCCCCGACGGGTTGGTGACGCCCGTGACCACGTCCGTGATCGCCCCGCCGATCGCCTGTCCGAGCGTCCAGCCCTCGACGATGGCGTCGACGGAGTCGTGCCACGGTTCGAGGCTGACCACTCCGCCGTTGGCGAGCACCACGACGGTCCGAGGTGCGACGGCGGCGACGGCCTGGATGAGTTCCACCTGTCCTGCCGGCAGTTGCAGATCTACTCGGTCGAACCCCTCCGACTGCTCGCTCTCCCAGAGCCCTGCGAAGACGATCGCGACGTCCGCGTCGCGGGCAATGTCTCGTGCCTCCTGCAGCTGTTCCTCGTCGGTGCCGGCGGAGGTGTAACCGGTGGCGAATGCGACGTCGCCGAACACAGTCCGCAGTTCCTCAAGCGGGATGTCGACCCGTGTCGGATTCACATGGGAGGACCCACCGCCCTGGAACTGCGATTCAACAGCCAGCGCACCCAGGACGGCAAGCTTGGTCCCCGGCTTCAGCGGAAGCGTGCTGTTCTCATTTCGGAGGAGAACGACGGACTCGGCTGCAGCCCGCCGCGCGAGCTGGTGATGAGTCTCGATATCGAAGGACGCACCTCGCTCGGCGGTCCGCTCGATCAGCTGCCGGAGCCTCTCGATGCTGACATCGATGACGTCCTCGCTGAGTCGGCCTTCCCTCACGGCGGTGACGATGTCCCTGGTTCCCGCGCCGTTGCTCGAGGGCATCTCCAGATCGAGCCCGGCGGCGAGTGCGACTACCCGGTCCTTGATCGCGCCCCAGTCGGAGACCACGAGGCCGTCGAAGCCCCACTCATCGCGCAGCAGGTCGGTCAGCAACCAGCGGTTCTCGGAGGAGTAAACACCATTGATGGCGTTGTACGAGCTCATCACCGTCCACGGGGTCGCTTCCGTCACGATCCGTTCGAAGACCGCCAAGTAGAGTTCCCGGAGAGTGCGCTCGTCCACTTCGGCGCTGACGCGCATGCGGTCGGTCTCTTGATTGTTGACGGCGAAGTGCTTCACAGAGGCTGCGACGCCTTGGCTCTGGACGCCTTTCACCCACTCTGCGCCCAGTACGCCGGCGAGCAGCGGATCCTCGGAGAAATACTCGAAGTTGCGGCCGCCGAGAGGTGAACGCTTGAGGTTGACCGCGGGGCCCAGAAGCACCTGTACGTCGCGCGCCCGGGCCTCGCGCCCGAGCGCGACGCCGATTTCACGGACGAGCTGCGGGTTCCAGCTGGAGGCGATCGCCGATCCGGTCGGGAAACATGTCGCCGGTTCGCTGTCGTAGACGCCGAGGTTGTCACCGGTCCGGCCCTGCCTGCGCACACCGTGCGGCCCGTCGCTCAAAACGATTGCGGGAAGACCTGCCGCGGCGGTGGAGCCGGTGAAGTCCTGGCCGCCGAGCGCCGACGCGCGTTCCTCGATGCTGTAGTGGTCGCTCATTGGACTGCTCCTCTGGTCGTCTGTGTCACAGGTTGCTGAATAAGATGCGCTGTGCGGGTGAGCCAGCCGCTGATCGTTGCCATTCCGGTGGCGAAGTAGCCGGATTCCGGTCGGTTGAGAAAGCCGTGCGGCGCCTCTGCGACGATCTCGTAGTCGACCGGGACGTTGAAGCGGTCGAGCTCGGCGGCGAAGGCGCCGCCGGAAGCGCGGAGCGAATCGCGGTCGGCGTCCACGAGAAGGCTCCGTGGGAACCCACTGAGGTCGTGACCACCAGGGAATGCGGTGGCGTCGGCCATTGCTTCTCGCCTTCCCGTGTAGTTGCGGTTCATGCGCTCGACCGTTTGAGGTCTGAACTGGGCGATCGCGTGTCGTCCGCGGATCCTGGCTCGGAGCTCATCCGGGATGGAAGGCAGGGCGGCATGGAAGGTGCCATAGGCCAAGACCAAAGCGGCCGGACCGGGCCTGTTCTCGCGGATGAGCCGGAGAGTGGCCGCGGCGGCCAGGCAGGCGCCCGCGCTTGCTCCGCCGAGAATGATCCGCCCATCCATTGCCTCGGAACGGATGCTGTCGACGGCATCCAGAACGTCCTCCAGCGGGATCGGGAATCGTATCCCTTCCAAGACCCCTGGCTTCGTCTTGCGGATGGAACTCCATCGGGGAACTCGTCGGTAGTCGACGGCGACGACCGGTCGCCCGGTCGCAGCGAGGGCCAGGGCTGGCGCGTGCGACTCCGGCTGATCGAGGCCGCCGAAGGAGAACGCTCCCCCATGCAGCCACACCAACGGATCGGCTCCTGCTACCGGTGTCTCGGGTCGGTAGCGGCGAATCGGTATCGGGCCGTGGCGACCTCGAACGACGTCATTCTCGATTGCGGTCACGCCGGCACGCTCGCCCTCGTGACAGCCTGCTCGAGGTCCTCCCGGAGCTCGGGGGCTGCGCCGGGGATGTATTGCAGGAGGAGCTCCAGGGTCATGCCGGCGGCTTCCGGCGCGTTGCCGTCGATAGGGATTCCGGGCAGATGCTTGGCGAAGACTTCGGCCAGGCTCCGCCACACGATCGGGTCTGCGGCGAGGACTTTGCGTGCGGTGTCCATCGAGTACTCGGGACGCTCGGCCCCCGGGGCGCTGTATCGCCATGAGTGCGTGCCGGCTTCGACGGTGACCTCCGCCGCCTCCGGGTGGAGGGGAAGCCGCACGAGTGCTTCCGTCGCGTGAGGAACGGTCACGTCCACCGTCATGACGCCCTCTTCGATGCGCCACGTCACGGCGACCTCGCCGTGTACGGTCACGTGACAAGCCGAGGCATGGGTGAGACCGCCGCCGGGCTGCGGTGCGATCAGGAGGCGCCGGTAACCGGGCTCCGCGGCCTGAATGCCGCCGACGACCCGATGCAGCCACGAGCACACCGCGCCGAATGCGTAGTGATTCAGAGAGGTCATCCCCGACGGGTTGATGGTGCCGTCCGGACGGATGGAGTCCCACCGTTCCCAGATCGTCGTCGCACCCATGGTGACCGGGTAGAGGAAGGAGGGACATCGGGTCTCGGTGAGCAGCGCGTACGCTTCCGCGAGATGTCCGGTGCTGGAAAGCGCGTCGGTGACCATGGGCGTTCCTGCGAACCCGGTCGAGATGGTGAAGCCTGCTTTGGCGACCAACCGGGCGAGCTCGTCGCCGGCGTGCTGACGCTGGTCCTCATCGAGGAGGCCGAAGCAGATCGCCAGTGCGTACGCTGTCGCGGTCTCGTTCGTCACACGACCGGCGGCAGTCACGTACTCGCGTCGGAAGGCGGCGCGAACGCGGTCGGCGAGAGCCGCGAAGTGGCGTGCGTCGTCGTCCTCTCCGAGGATCGCAGCCGTCTCCGCCATCTCCCGGGTGGTCTTTGCGAGGTATGCGGATGCAACCAGGTGGCGGTCGGTCTTGCCGCCGGCCGGGTTGTCCATCGGCGCGTCAGGGTCGAGCCAGTCGCCGTACTGGAAGCCGCTGGACCACAAGCCGTTCTCGTCAAGAACGGCCTCGACGCTGCGGATGAAGGTCGTCATCGACGGATAGGCGCGACGGAGTATCCCTTGGTCGCCGTACTCCTGATAGAGAGCCCACGGCAGGCTCACTGCGACGTCGCTCCACAGCGCGGTCGGCGGCGACGGGGTAGAGAGGATGTCCGGAACAACCCACGGGACATATCCCTTTTCGGCCTGTTCGGCGGCAAGGTCGTCCAGCCAGGAGCCGATGACCGCGCGCACGTCGTAGAGGTACGCTGCGGTCGGACCGAATGCGTTCAGGTCGCCGGTCCATCCCAGACGCTCATCGCGCTGCGGACAGTCGGTGGGGACGCCGACGAAGTTGTCACGCATCGACCACACGGCGTTCTGATGCATGCGGTTGATCAGCTCGTTGGAGGTTTCGAACCAGCCGGTACGGCGCATGTCGCTGTGCACGACGACCGCGCGCAGATCCTCGTCTCGAAGCTCCCCCGGCCACCCGTCGACCTCGGCATAGCGGAAGCCGTGGAAGGTGAATCGCGGTTCGAAGGTCTCGGGCCCGCCGCCGGCCGCGGTGAAGGTATCCGTCGCCTTCGCTGTACGCAACGTCTCGGTGTCGAGTTCACCCTCGGTCAGGGTCTCCGCATGTCGCAGCGTGATCGTGTCGCCTTCCGAAGCTCTCACCGTGAAGCGGACCCAACCGGAGATGTTCTGGCCGAAGTCGACGATCGTCCGACCGGACGGGCTCTTGGTGATCTCGACCGGGGCAAGCTGCTCCACGCGACGGATCGGGTCGGCGGTGCGGTCGAACAGTGCTTCCGACGGCCATTCGAACGTTTCCACCTTCGACCAAGCGGAGTCGTCGAATCCCGGCTCGGACCACCCATTCGGTTCGAGCCGGGCGTCCACGCTTTCACCGTCGTAAATCGATGATGAGAGGATCGCGCCGGTCGAGGCACGGAAGTCCTCGTCGGTGACGACGAGCTGCGAGCCGTTGGCGTACTCGATGGTGAGTTCAGCCCAGAGGGCGGGGCGTTCGCTGTAGTGGTTGCGCTTGTTCTCCCAACCGAGCCGCCCGAGCGCCCAGCCGTCGCCGACGATCGCGCCCAAGACGTTCTCGCCAGGCGTGATGAGATCCGTCACGTCGTGGGTGCTCACGGCGAGCCTGTTCCGGTAGGAGGTCCAGCCAGGCGCCAGGACCTCGTCTCCGACGCGGTTGCCGTTGATCCACGGCTCGACGAGCCCGACCGCGGTGATGCGCAGCGTCGCCTTGATCGGGCTGCTCGGTGCCGTGAAGCTTCGACGGAAGTACGGTGCGGGGTCTCCCTCCTTCCCGGTCGGGAAAGTCGGGGTGATGAAGTTCGCAGTTGAGTGGGGCATGGCTCCAGTACCTGCCTGTGAGGGAACGTCCGAGGAATGATGCGGGTTCAGCGGACGGATCGGACGCGTAGAACGACGATTCCGCCGAGCAGTACACAGGCGGCAGCGACGATAAACAGCAGCGTGTAGTTCTTGCCGCCCGCGGCGACCCCGATCGCAAGGAAGAGCGGGGCGATCAGGGGAGCGACGGCCTGCGGGATTGATGCAGCGAACCCGACGATGCCCATGTATCGGCCGGCATCCGTCTCGCGCTCTGGGAGGACGTCGAGCAACAGCGCCTGATCCACGGCAGCGAATCCACCAAGACCGAGGGAGACGATGAGCGAGCCGGCAATGAGAACAGGCACGGCGGTGGAGAATGCCATCGTGAGCATGCCGACCGCCATCACAGCCCCGGAGAGGACGACGAACGGCTTCCGCCGCTTGACCTTGTCGGAGAGGAATCCGCCGCCGATGGCTCCGATCGTCGTGGCCAGCACACCGATGCCCCCAGCGGCGGCGATGACGCCGCCGACCTTGTCGACGGAGACGCCCATGCGGGCGGCGAAGAAGAACGCAGTGAACGTGGTGTTGAAGGTGAGGCCGAAGTAGAACAGGAAGCGGCCCAGCCAGTTCCAGGAGAAGTCCGGGAACTTTCGCGGGTTGAACACGTACTTCGCGAGCAGCGTCTTGACGGTGAGTCGGTCTTCGAAGCGCAGACCCCGGCTGTCGTCCTCGTGGACGAAGATCACGAAAAGAAGAACCGAGATGACGCCGATCACTCCGGGGATCAGGAACAGCAGGAGCGGGTTGCCGGAAAGGCCACCCGCGATCACCACACCGAACACGGGAGCGATCTGAGTGGCGAATCCTCCGAGACCAGCCACCTTGCCACGCTGCGACTCGGGAAGACGATCTGCTTGCGAGTTGGTCAGGCCACCCAGAGCCTGTCCCCAGCCGAGTTGCGCCAGGATCCATCCAAGACCGAGTACCACGACGGATGGCGCCAGCGCCATGACGAGGAGGGAGATGACGCCGAGGAGCGTGCCGACGATGATGAACGGGCGTCGGCGACCCAACCGCGTGCGGGTGCGGTCGCTCGCGACTCCCAGCAGCGGCCCCGTGAGCATGACAACCAGGGCGCCGATGCCGGTGATGTATCCGAGGTATTCCTCGTGTCCCGGAGCCAAGGCGTTTACGCGGATTGAGAGCGAGATCGCAAGCGGTGTGATGAAGGCCATGAACACACCGAACTGGGCGAGCACAAGCAGCCAGATGTAGCGGTTGCCGACCTTCGGGAGCTCCTTGGCCGGCGCAGCCTCTGCCATGATCACCGCCGGGTCAGCAGACGCGGCAGGGAGCGGGGCGCAACGATGGGTATCTCGCCGGACTGTTCATGAAGACTCCATTGTCGTGAGGTCAAGCCGGGTGGTACTAGCGCGGGCTAGTCGCAAGGACGCTACAGTGCCTAACTAGCGCGCGCAAGTAAATGGCTGGGCAGCAATAGGACTGTTCGAAGGAGAACCTGTGTCTGCAACCGACGCATTCCTGTGGGGCGCATCCACCGCGCCGCATCAGATCGAAGGAAACAACATCAACGCGGATTGGTGGGAGATCGAGAACACCCCCGGGGTGCCGTTCCCGGACCGGAGCGGGGACGCACTCGACAGCTTCCATCGTTATGGTGAGGACATGAGGCTGCTGGCCGGAGCCGGGTTGAACGCCTACCGCTTCGGGTTCGAGTGGGCCCGCATCCAGCCCGAGGAAGACATGTTCTCCCGTGCGATGCTCGACCACTACCGCCGGATGGTCGACACTGCCCTTGAGCTGGGAATCCAGCCGGTGGTCACGCTGCAGCACTTCACGAGCCCTCGCTGGTTCGCTCATGATGGCGGCTGGGAGAACCCTCGGGCCGTTGATCGGTTCCGCGGCTACATCGAGTACGTCAGTCCCGCATTGGACAACGTTGATTGGGTCTGCACGATCAACGAGCCCAACATGATGGCGCTCTTCAACGTGCTCGCCAAGCTTCATAACCCCGATGCGAAGCTTCCCGAAGTCCAGAACCCGGCCTCGCCGCTCCCCGACCTTCGTATCGGCGAGATCTTCGCGAATGCGCATCGCGCCGCGCGCGATGTCCTCCACGAGCACACGGACGCGAACGTCGGATGGACCATCGCGCAGCAAGCCCTCGAGCCGACTCCCGGTAATGAAGATGTCTTCGACCGCGTGCACCACCAGTGGGAGGGCTTCTACCTCAGCGTGTCTCGCGAGGACGACTTCGTCGGTGTTCAGTCGTACACCAGCCAGACGGTCGGCCCGGATGGCGTAACCCCGCATTCGCCGAGCGAGGACAACACGATCACCGGCTGGGCCTACCGCCCAGATGCGCTCGGAATCTCGCTGCGCCGAGCATGGGACGAAGCCGGCGGTGTTCCGCTGCTCATCACAGAGAACGGCATCGCCACCGCGGACGACGATCGCCGCATCGCCTACACCACCGAAGCGCTGCGTCACCTGAAGTCCGCGGTCAACGACGGCATCGACGTCCGCGGGTACCTTCACTGGACACTACTCGACAACTACGAGTGGGGAGACTACGGGCCAACCTTCGGCCTGATCGAGGTCGACCGGCAGACGTTCGTCCGCACACCGAAGCCGTCCCTGGCATGGCTCGGGAGCATGGCCAACGGAGGCTTCGCACGCCTCTGACCTTCACCGGGCTGGGCGGGCGGTTACGTTACCGCAGGTAACCGCCCGCCCCAACTACACTGCTATTTAGCCACTTAGGGAGCCATGACGTCAGAGCACCTTACTCGCCGCCCCACAGCAGCGGACATTGCCCGCTCGCTGGGCATATCGCGGGCCACCGTGGGCTTCGTCCTGAACAACACTCCGGGGCAGACGATCTCGGAACCCACTCGTGCCCGTGTCCTGGCTGAGGCCAAGCGTCTCGGGTACCAACCTCACTCAGCGGCACGAGCGCTGGCCAGCGGGCGCAGCCACATCATCCTGATGATCCTGCCGGACTGGCCCCTGGACTTCGCCCTGCGCCGGAACATCGAGGAAGCGTCCCTGACGCTCGACGAAGCCGGCTACACCCTTGTCACCTATACGTCCCACCCCACCGGATTGGCGCGGCCGCTCTGGGAGACCTTGCAGCCCGATGTCGTCATGTCGATGACACCCATCTCAGCCGAGGACGTCGCCTCCATACGTGCCGCCGGGATCGTAAACCTGATTCCCGATCCCGAACGGGCCAACGGCACGGTATACGTTGACGAGGGGCCACGTCTGCAGGTGGAGCATCTGCACAGCCTTGGTCACAGACGGATCGCTTTCGCAGGCTCCACTGATCCACGTATTGCCGAGCTCGTCGCGGAGCGACGGGAGCATTCATTTAGCGCCGCTCAGCACCTGGGTATGGAGATAGCAGCGGAAGTGCAGGTGGATCTCTTCGACCAGCAGGCCTCCGCCGATCTGGTACTCCAATGGCACGCCTCGGGCATCACAGCCGTAGCGGCCTACAACGACGATGTCGCCGCGTCTCTCGTGGGCGCAGCACTTCGGAGTGGGCTCGACGTGCCGAAGGATGTTTCGGTCATCGGCCACGACGACACCCCGCTCGCAGGCTTCTTCCATCCGCAGCTCACCACAATCCGTACCGACACTGCGGGTCTTGGACGGTACAGTGCCGCCCTGGCAATCAGCGCGGCGACGGGGACCACTCCCCCAACTGTCGGGCCGGAATTCAGCTCGGAGGTCGTTGTCCGGGCTTCTACTGGCCCAGCGGGTCTATCTGATTGACGGTGGATCTGGCCCGACTCATTCGAATTCGATCTTGGAGAGGTCCTTGTTGAAATGTCCGCCCTGCTGCATCGCCACCGCGGGGATCGGCGCGTACAACGACCAGGCCCACTCCAGGCTGACTGCAGCGTTCACCTGACTCCCGCCGAACGTCAGCGCCGCGACGTGCTGCGCGCAGCGCAAGACCGGCAGATGCACGCCGTCCAGGACGCACTCGAGGAGCAGCGCCTGGCCTTGGCCGCCACCTGGATCAACCGTTACGGAAGCCGCCCCCACCGGCTGGACCTGCCCAGCCCGCCGAGCCGACCGCGCCGTGTCGCCGCCCTTGACGGCGCCGTCGGGCTGCGGCCCGGCAAGGAGGAGCAGGCCATGCTCGCCCTGTATGACAGCGGCTGGCTGGAGCTGTGCCCGCGCGCCGCGGAAATCATCGGTGTCCTGCTGGACTGCCCGTGCGCCACCAGGGGCCGCCTCGCCGAGCTCGCCGCTGGCCAGGCGCCGGATCGCTGGCTGAGCGCCGAGCAGTGGCTGGAATCGAGCATCTGGGACGGTATCCGACCGCCCCTGCTTGCTCTGCCCCCCGTCGGCCATACTCCGGACCTCGATGAGTGCCCGCCTTTCCACATGCTGCGCCACCACATGGACGAGAACCTGGGCGCATGGGAGAGGTGGAGCGCCGGATTTTCCGCCCTGGTGGAGGCCTGCGACGACCCGCCCGTGGAAACCATGGCCGAACTGATCGCCTTCTGGCAGGACGTCGGCATCCTGGTCGGCTGCGGCGGCGACGGCGACCATCCCCTCTGGACCGTCAACGCCTCACTGTCCTCCCCGTGGCGCATGGTGTACACCAGAGGGCCTCTTGTCCCTGTCCCCGCCCTGGCTGCCGCGCTCGATTGGCTACTTGAGGAAAACGCGCCCCTGGACGAGGAACTCCTACCACGCGAAGTCTTCAACCTGATTGTCACCTCACCCGGGCACAACACCAACGCCGGCATCATCGCCAGCTGAGCCTCCGACGCAGCGGCGCAAAAGACCTGCTTGCAGGTGCCCTCGAACGGCCCCACCGCGCAGCGCGGATCATTCGCGCGGCCGTTGCGCACAACGCCGATTATCGGCGTACGGGTTCACGTGCACAGCCGCGTACGGATAGTCATTCGTACGCGGCTCCGCACCTAGATATGTACGCCGACACCGATTGCGCCTGAAGTCCGAGGAGTCCTGGCCCTGCACTCCTCGGAGCGGGAATGAAGCCTTCGCCGGAGAAAAAGCGATGGGGTGCGGGGTTGATCCGCAGTCATGGGTCGATGGGGTATGGGCCCGCCATCTCCGCGCGGGAACGCAACGATGGACGCAGGGCGGCGCGCTGGGCGACCTTGTAGGAGGCGCCGCTCACCTCGGCGGCGAACACCTCGATGAACACCTGCGCCGACATGATGAGCGGGTGCCGGTGACCATGGCGGGTGGGGTCCACGAAGTTGTGCAGCGATCGAAGGTACAGAATCCGGGCGTCTGCCAGGCCGAGCGGGTGCACAAGGTCGGCGATCTGCTGATCCTGCAAACTGATGAGCGCGTCCCAGCCATAGGCGTCGGCCTTATCTGAAGTGCTCATATGGAAGTGAACACCTTGAGTGGCCATCGCGCTTCGACCAACTGCCCGACAGCGTGCTGGAGCCTGGCCCCGGCTGGCCGGCCCTGTATGGCTCCTTCGAAGAGATGGTGCAGGCCAATCGGACGGCAAGCCTCCCATCAGCTCCCGACGCCGACGGCGGACCGACCCACGGCGGACAACGGTGACCGTAGACCGGCCGTTCCGGCTCGGTCTGGGTGGCGGCCGCCGGGCTGTCACCGCCGTCACACTGACGAAGGCGCTGGAGCGGGCCGCCCGCGCCTTCGATGAGTATGCCGACGTCGTTTCCCTCACGCTCGAGCACGGGCCGGCCGATGTCCGGCTTCGGGTGTGCACGCTGATCGCTGACCGCGAGCGCCGCACCTTGTCGGTGGATGCGTCCGGCAGCCGCAAGCCGTCTCTGGCCGCTCAGGTCGCGGATCGGTTGCGCGCTGGCCAGTCCGGCGCGGCGGGGTCTGCCGCCTTGGGACGCTGACCGGCCAGCAGGGTCCTGCCGTCACCCCGCGCGCCGAGCAGGCATTGCGGCATACCCTGGCCGACATCGCCGACGGCCACCTGTCGCTGTGGGTGAAGTCGCCTACTACGACCCGGTTAGCGGCGCCCGGCTGGCCGAGCCGCAGGTCCTGCGCGTCACCCCGGATCGCCAGCCGTACTCCGGCGTGCCCGAGGCCGGTGGCACCTGGTGGACGGCGCTGATCGAGCGCAGCTGGCTGCAACTGCCGCCCCCAGATCGTGGCCAGCAGAAAGCCTGAGCCATTGTGGTGAAGCTCAAGCTTCTGGCGTGGCCGGGTGCCCCTTGGGTGGAGGGCATGCCACGAAGCTCATGACCTAGAACGGGAGTCTCCGCCACACAGGGGACTGTACGGTCGGATTACCTGGACGGACCCAGAGCGCCCATGTAGCGGAACTGGGGTGAGCGACCTGCGCCGCGCCTTTGACGGCCGCGGGCGCTGAACGTCGGTGCGGGCCGGTGCGACAACGGGTCCGGCAACGTTGCCCGGCGCGGCGCCTTGGCCCGAAGACGCCGCCTGGCCCGTTAGGGGAAGAACTCGGGGTCGTCCTCGTCGGAGTCAACTCCTTGCGGGTTCTTCAGCCAGGAGGCGACGCGGGCCTGCATGGCCTTGACCTCTTCCTGCGTCACCGTGATCCCGAGTTTCTTGAGGCGTTGCTGCGTGATTGTGCCCGACTCGGGTCGCTGCCCGTATGCGTCGCTGTATTGCTGATACCAGCCTTGGATGAACTGGTCGGCGTGGCCATGGGCAATGGAGGTGTTGAGGCGATCCAGCCGGGTTGTGCCCGTATCCTTGTAACGCCAGCGGGGCGCCTTCACAGCCCGCGCTTCTCCGGTCTCGGGGTCCACCGCGGTGCAGCAGTCCTTGTCCGCGGACACCTTGTCCCAGAGGTTGTCGAAGATCTCGCCGCTCTTGAGCTCCACGACCTCCACCGCCAGGACGAAGCTGACGCAGTCGAGCTCGCCCTTCTCGGCCGCACGGTCGACCGCGAGCGAGACATGGCGCTGGGAGGCGTTGCACAGCTCGAACAGGGCGCTTTTGAAGCAGGCCCAGTAGTCGGCGGAAAGCGACCCATCCGTGTCGTGGACATTCTGGATCTCGATGGTGTGGGTGATGGAATTGTAGGTGGCAGGGCCTATGTCGTCCTCGCCATCCGGGAAACCGTTCCTGTCGACGACCGCGATGCTCGCGCTTTTTTCGACGCCTTCCAGCCTGTCGAGGACGCTCTCATCGATGGAGCGCTTGTTCTCGGGCAGCTTTCGTTGTTCCCGTGCTGTCTGCCGCCAATCGGGCTTCTGGCCGGCCACCCCCTGCAAGAAAGTTTTGAAGATCTTGTTGGTGGAGATCTTCTGCAGTACCTGGTAGATGTACGACTTCTTGACGGCCGACTCGGATGCGGCCTTGTACGTCAACAGGGCGATGTTCGCGGGGCCGACGGTGATCGCGTTCGTTCCGCCAACGTACGGTTCCTCGAGCTCGGACTCATCCGAGCTCGAGGCGGAATCATCGTCCTTCACCGGGACGGGGCTTTGCCCGCGCTTCGTTTTTCTCCAGGGCTGCTTGTCTGCGGCCGGCCCTGACGAACCGCGCTGAGACGAAACAGGCTGGGACGAGGGCGGTGCCTTCCAGAATTCCTGGGGAGGCAGCTTCTTGCGTACCGGATAGCGGGGGGCGGGGCCGGGGCCGTCTGTCGCCGGGGACTCATCGGAGGATCCCTCCTCCGCGCCGGAGCGATCGCCCTCCTCACGGCTGTCCTGGCGCCGCCGTTTGCTCTTGACGCTCCGCGACGATGGCTTACGCTTTCCCATCAGATCGCCCTTCCAGCGGTGGGGCGGCGCCTGACGCGTCGCGCGACACCCACCAGGATGAGCCACGTACCACGGACTGTCATCTCCGCTCGGCAAACACCACTGCCGCAGGGGCGCGGGCAGAGCCGACCTGTAGGTGCCCATGCACGCTCGGCGATCTCACTGCCGATGGCGGCCGACCGTCAAGCCAAGAGGTCCGGGGTGTTCGCCGGATAGCGTGGTTCCGCATGAGGTGATCGCGGTGTTACTGTCCGCAGATGGCCGGTGATCACGCAGTGAAGTTCCGTGCCGTTGAGGGGCCCATGCCTTCCTGCTCACGCTGCGCAGGACGGGCACTGATGACGATGGATCTTCGACGCTACAGCCGGGCGTCGTCGAGCTGGTGGCTCCCGAGGGCTGAGCCCGGGATCCCCGTGGCCGACGACGACCCGAATGATGGATCTTCAGAAAGGAGGCGAGCTTGGCCAGATGTCCCGCCACGGTCGCGGTGGACGGCGGGATGAGGGTCTAACCCTTGTAGCGCCAGTCCAGGCGGCCTTTCTCCACGCCGGGCTGCCAACCGCGCACCGGCTCGCCCCGTTCCAGGGCGCGGGCGGTGACCTTGAGCAGAGCCAGGAAAGAGGGCCAGATGTCGCCGTCGTCCGTGTGCAGGCCGTCCTCGCTGTGGAAGCTGCCGGTGCGGCCGGTGTCCGGGTCGACGAACAGGCTGCCGCCGGTGCTGTCGTAGCCGAAGGGGATCAGGCGGCCGTGCCACCAGTACGGGCTCAGCTCCGGGTCGTCGAGTGTGATGTCGCAGTTCACCTGCCAGTCGCGCTGCATGCCGCGTACCGACATGGCGTTGTAGATCGGCGGGAAGGAGAAGCCCCCGTCGCTCGCCCCGTCGTGGCGTAGCAGCGACGCCCGCAGGTCGTCGGGGAAGCGCGCGCCCATGGCGGCCTCGGCCCGCGCGATCGCCAGGGGCGTGGCCGGCGTGCGCAGGCTCTTGTACGTGCCGGGCGCGTGCCGGGCGAGCCAGCGCTCGATGCGCCGCCAGGGGGCGTTCACCTGGGCCGTGACGGCGGCTCGCGGGGTGCGCACGACGGGGGCTCGGTGGTCGGGCAGGCAGCCGGTGGCGCGCTTCTCCGCGTTGGTCGGCGCCGACAGATCGCCGGGGCGCGGCCTCTGGTCTTGGCCCATGGCCTTCGTCGTAGCCACGGGCGCCACCGGCAAGCTTGGCTCGCGGCGCCGGGCGGGGGCGGGATGGCGGACCGCAAAGTCCCACACAATCCCTTCCAGATCAGCCAGTAGGGCCTCGTCATCGTCGTGAGCAAGCGCATCACCATCCTCGCGGCCTATGTCGCGGTTGTCCGACATTCGGTCAAGGAACCGCTGAAGCGTTTCCGATCTGCTTCGTGCCGGGAGACCGCAGCCGCTCAAGTCGAAGTCGAGCAGGGGTGGCGCCGTGAGGGCGGCGGGTGGTCAACCATGCCGCCTTGCACGCGCATTGCGCGCTCTTGGCTCAGACCGTGTGCGAAGGGCTGACGCTCCGAACCGCGAGACGTGTCGTTCCCAACCGGAGCGCGACGGCCACGGCGTTGGGCTGGCCCGCTCTCGGGCTCACGGTCGCGATCGGCGTCTGGTGGCTGGTCACCTCGGCGTTCCCCCTCCTGCATCCGGCGGTGCTCCCACCGCTCACCGAGGTCCTGGCCGCTTTCCCGGCAAAGTCCGCGGAACTGCTCGGCGGACTGGCCACGACAACGCTGGAGACGGTGGCCGGCCCATCGCCGCGGCTGAGTAAGGGGCTACTCATGCACGCACCCGGGGGCCGCCCTTTAGCTAGAAGGGCATGAGCATCCCATCGCCAAAGGAGATCACTATGATTCGCACCATAGCTCTGGCTGCCTTAATGGCCGTCCCGTTCGTGAGCGCCGCCCCGGCGTACGCGGCCGCGCCGGGGTGCGCCGCCGCGGCAGCGTACTACGACGTGGCTCCGACCAGCGGCAATCTCGCCATGGTCGGCCAGGCGGTGCACTGCCTCGTCGACGCCGAACGCGCCAAGGTCGGGCTGGCCGCGCTCACCCGCAACAGCTCGCTCGACTCGGCGGCGACGTCGCACGCCGCTGCGGCGGCGAGCCTGAAGTGGTGGCGGCCCGGCGCCGACTCGCACACCAACCCGCAGACCGGCTCTACGCCGTACAGTCGTATCACCGGCGCAGGTTACTGCCCGAACCCGGTGTCGTGGGCCTACTCCGAGACCACCTACACAGGCTGGGGCACCGGCTATGGCACCGCGCGGGCCGCCGTCAACTGGTGGGTGAACGTCAGCACGTACGGCCACCGCCAGATCGTCCTGAGCCCGACGCTGACAGACCTCGGCATCGGGGTCGCGGCCGGGTCGGCGGATCCGGCCGGCGCGGGGGCCGCAGGCGGCGGGACGTACGTTGTCGACTTCGGACGTTGCCAGCGATAGGCGGGCGACGGAGTGGCGACGGCGCAGCATCCGTCACCGAGGGCGCAAGGGATGAAGGCACCTTGAAGATCACCTCATCGGGCGGCAGCACATTGGGCCGGCGACGTGCCGACAGCCGCCTCGGTGTCCACACGATCGCCGTTGGAGCGGATCCGGAAGCGGCCATGGGCGGCGCGGCCGTGGCCTCATCGTCGTCCCGGTCAGGCGGCGCACTCCAGGCAGACCTGCTGACCGTTCCGCTCAGAGGCGCGCTGGCTACGGTTGTGCACCAGGAAGCAGCTCGAGCAGGTGAACTCGTCCGCCTGAGGCGGGATCACCCGCACGGACAGCTCTTCATTCGACAGATCCGCGCCAGGCAGTTCGATCGACTCAGCCAGGTCGGTCTCGTCGACGTCGACGCTGCCGGACGAGGTGTCGGCGCGGCGAGTCTGGAGTTCTTGAAGGCTCCCCTCTCCGGAGTCGTCGTCGATGGCCGACCAGGCCATGGCGGAACTGCGCGATAGAGCAGCCGAGTAGGCGCGGGGCGGGTGGATCTACCGTCTTGCCCCATTTCGGCGGTGAGCCTGTCGAGGAAGGGACACGTGATCCACTCACCGGCATGGCGCACGTCTGCCGACATGGTTCTCTCGCATCGGCGGGTGGGGGCGCTGTTCTATGTCGCGCTGGCCAGCCAGGTGGTCCAGGCGCGCTCGTCGGTATAGGCCTCGGGAGCGATGCCGAGGGCGGCCAACGACCCGGGGTAGGCGCGGTTGTAGGTGGCGGCCCCGGCGATGGCCTGCTCGGGATGTACTGAGGCCGCGCCCACCTGGACGAGCACATCGCCTCGACCGGGCAGCGGTAGCCCGGACCTCGGACGACTCGAGCGCTGAGGGCAGGCCGTAGCGGTGCTGGCCGGCGGCCCGCATCGTCGTCGCCCCGGCCGGACTCGCCCCCGGCACCAGGCATGCTCCGGCACTCGATCGCTGTTCGATTCCCACAGTTATCTTGTGTGACTCTTAGTAGTCAGTCATGTGTGGTAAGTAGGGTTGGCGCGTACTTGCCACACCAGTATTCAGGGGTCTTTGGGCATGTCAGGCATGTCAGGTGCGCTGCCTCGGTACTACCGCCCTCAGCGGGCGGTGGCGCCGAGGCATGTCGGCCCTGTTCTGGACCCCACCTGAAACTCTACTGGCGTTGAAGCTCAACATGAATTGAACGCCATCTGGAGCTGAAAACCGCGGTTGTCGGTCCGCATGTGGGCGAACCCCTCGCCCCGCCGCGGTCAATTCCAGACGCGGCGTCGGCAGAGAGTTCATGATGTGGTCATGAGGCGCCGGCGGAAGTACGGGCGGTGGCTGGTTGCGGGCGGGCTGCTGGTGGCCTCGATCGGCTGGGCGTACAGTGCTTTGTTCGGTAGCGACGCCGAGTTGAGCAAGGCGGCGAGCCAGGGACAGATCTACGGCGTGGTACTGACCGCGATCGGCATCGTGGTCACCCTGTTCGTCGCGGAACGGGACCCTGTTGACCAGCACACGTCGGCCTCGGCCCGGATCGTGCTGGCTACAGACGTATACAAGAAGGAGTGCCGGGTACGCACCGCGCTGCTGGGAGGCGTCGTCTTAGCCGACGTCGGCTTCCACACCTCCGCGCGCTCCCCCCGCGAGGGACTGACCCTGCGCGTGCGCCAGGTGGCCGCACGGCTGCTGTCGTGGCAGGAGGAAGGCCGCGCCTCGGCCGGAAGCCTGAGCGACATCGCCGACTACTACCGCGGCCTGCCCGAGGGGCGCCTGCTGATCGTGGGCGAGAAGGGCTCGGGCAAGACGATCCTCGCGATGGAACTGGTGATCGCCCTGGCCGAGGCGGCGAAGGACAACCCGGACACGGGCTGGCCGGTCCCGGTACGGCTCAGCGCCGTCTCCTGGACCGTCGACCGTGACCTGCCTGGCTGGCTGACCGAGCACCTGAGCCAGGCCTACGACGTCCCGCGGGCCGAGGCTGCCCAGCTCGTGGATGATCGTCAGATCCTGCCGGTGCTGGACGGATTGGACGAAATGGACGGCGACGACGCCCCGCCAGCGCGCGCCGCAGCTCTGATCGGCCAGCTCAACCGGTACTATGCGGGCCGCGCCTTCGCCCCCGTGGTGGTGACCACACGGGCAGACTCCCACAGCCGGCTCGACCGCCTCGATGTAGCGCTCGACCACGCACACACCATCCGCGTCCTTCCCCTGGGCACCGGGCAGATCACCGGTTACCTGGCCGCACGCCACCGCGACCAGGCCGGGCAACGCCGCGCGTGGCAACCCGTCCTTGATGGGCTGAAGCAGCCCGGCCACGCGAGCGTGCGCGCGTTGCTGTCGACGCCGTGGCGGCTCATGCTGGCGGTCACGATGATCGATGACGACCCGGTTGCCGCCGCCCACCTCGCGCCCCGGCCCGGCGAGACCGGGCGGGACGCGCAAGCCCGGATGGAGAGCACGCTGCTGTCCGCCTTCATCCCCGCGGCCACCCGCAAGAGCGACCACCACGACAGCCGCTACCGGCCTGAGGACGTGCGCCGTTGGCTGACCCACGTCGCCCGCCACCTGGATTGGCAGGCCAGCGAGGCGAAGATGTCGCCGGTGGACATCGTGCCGCACCTGATCTGGCCGATCGGCGGCCGGTACCTGCCCCGGCTGCTACATGTCGCGGCGGTAGCGGGGCTCCTCCTGATCGGTGCGATTTTGTATGTTCCCAAGGTTCTGGAGGAGAAGGACCCGTACCCGTTTTGGCCGATAGGGGTCGCAGCATGCCTTTGGTGCGTCGGGTGGATGCTGTCCGTCGCGGTCGGCTGGTGGCCCGAGCCCGGGATCTGGAGGCGGCGCAGACGCGTCGATCGGTATCGCGCGGGCTCCTGGTGGTTGGTGTGCGGGGTCACCGTCGGCCTCCTGTCGCTGAGGTCAGTCTCCGACATCTGGCGCAGCACCGAGGTAGTGGCGATCGCCTTTATGTGCGCTGTTCTTCTGGCGTTCTTCGGCTTGATATGGGAGTACGACGATCGACGGCGGTGGGATGAAGCCGACACCCTGACGCCGCATGAGGCGGTGCGCACCGATCTCGTGTGGGGACTCACAAGAGCGGTGACTTTCGCGTCTATATTCGGGCTTCTCATTCTGCCTGGGGGCGGGCTGGTCTACGGGTTCGGGTCACAGATCCTCTTCGGGGCCGCCCTCGGTCTCGCGCTGGGGGCGGGGGGAGCGAGATATGTGTGCGGACTGGCGAGCGCCGCGCTGAGGGGGCGGTTGCCTTGGCGGTTCGCGGCCTTCTGCAGGTGGGCCTGCAGCGCCGGACTGCTGCGCGAAGCCGGCGTGGCCTACCAGTTCCGCCACCGCGAACTTCAGGAGGCGTTGTGGGCGCCGACGGTCTTCAAAGGCCAACCGCAGGAAGGATCAGAAGTCTGAGGACTCCAGGCGCGGCCGTTGTCCGGGGCCACCGGCAGTCCAGCACATGCCCACGCCGAGCCCGGGGGTGAGGAACCGGCGGACAGCCGTTGGCGCTGAGAAGGATCTTGGTCGCAGCGAGTGAGGTCGCTCTTGGTCGTGAAGGTTCTTCAGCGCGTTGCCCGGTCGCGGCGTCGGCGGGCGGCGCGGATCTCGGCGTCGGCGACCTTATCGTCGAGCAACGCGTACAGCTGGGTGGTTTCGGTGGAGGCGTGGCCGAGGCGGCGGCGGACGGCCTCGATGGACACCCCGGCGTTGATGAGTTCGGTGGCGTGGGCGTGGCGCAGCTGGTGGATGTCGATCTCGACGCGTGCGGCGGTGCAGTAGCCCTGCCAGCGGTGGTGGGCGGCGTCGTAGGACAGGGGCCCGCCGTAGCCGTTGATGGAGGCGCGAAACAGCGGCCCGGCGGTGTAGTCGGCGCGGGCTAGGTAGAGCTTGAGCAGGGCGACGTAGCCGCGGTCGTCCAACAGGACGGTGCGCACGCTGCCGCCTTTGCCGTGGATGCGGACGTGTTCGTCGTCCATACGCAGGTCGAGGTCTTCGACGTACAGGCCGCACACTTCGGCGGCGCGGGCGCCGCAGACGTAGGCGGTCTCGAACAGCGCCCGGTCGCGCAGCCGGTCCAGTGGCAGGTCCTTGCGCGGCCGCCGCGAGCAGATCGCGGCCAGGACCTTGGCGACGTCGGCGGCCGCGGCCGGGCGGGGCAGCGTCTTGGGCACCTTGATGGTGTCGATGCGGTCCATGGGGTTGGCGTCGAGCAGGTCGTGCCTGACGGCCCAGCGGCAGAAGGAGGCGATCGCGGCCCGCTTGCGCTTGCGGGTGGCGGCCGACAACTGGCCGAGGTCGGCGAGGAAGGCCCGGATAGGCGCGGCGCTCAGCTCGCCGAGCTCGCCGTCGCAGTAGGCGGTGAACTGCAGGAGGTCGCCGCGTTAGGCGCGGATCGTCTGGCCGGAGGCGCCGGCGTTGCGCTTGTCGGTGAGGAAGTCGTCCAGGTGCGTGGCGAGCGGATGGCCGCGGCCGAGCTGCTCGGCGATCACCTCGTTCACGCCGTCGCCCTCCATCGCCTATGTAGTTGCCAGATAACCGGGAAACGAAGCCTGAGTGCCGGAAGCGCTCCGCCCAGCTCGCGCCTGGTCTGTGATCGCTATCTTGCCAGATAACGAAGGTTATCCCGCAATCATTGGTCTCCATCCTGCTGATTCGCACCGCAAGGCCCGCTCGCATAGAGCAACCGGCTGAGGGTCGCTGCGGACGCCGGCGGTGAAGAACATCACACGCCAAGCGTGACGGTGAACGTCTGGCGCCTCTGGAAGGCGTCTTGGCGTACGTGGTGTGACGGACGCAGCGCTGGTGCCGCGCTCGCAAGGCACCCTCAGGTGATTGCGGTCGATGAGGCCGGTCGGCTTGGCCGGGATGGCTGCATGAGCAGGCCGTCGATACGACGAGTCAGCGTGTCGTGGGCGGGTACGGTGGCGCGGTGTCCGAGCAGGGCGAGTGAGGTCAGCCCTTCGACGAGTGGCAGGAGGGTCTCGGCCTCCAGGTCGGCGTCGAGGTCGTCGCGGAACTCGCCGGTTCGCTGGCCATAGCGGATCAGCCAGACCAGCAGGTCGCGCGTTTTGGCGTGGGCCTGGCGCAGGATTTCCGCCAGGGACGGGATGGCCGTGGCGTGGGCGGTGAAGGCCGCCAGGATCCTGGCGTCGCGTCGCTGGTGCGGCTCGATCAGGGTGAGCGTACGCAGGGTGGCGGTGAGCAGGGTCACCGCCGACTCCTTGGCGGCGGAGGCGTCGATCTCCTCCTGGCCCTGCGCGGTGATGCGTTCGGTGATGTGGTGCAGTGCGAAGGCGAGCATCTCGTCCTTGGTGGCGAAGCATCGCTGCACTGCTCCCATGGACACCCCAGCCTGCTGCGCCACGTCCCGGAGGGTCGCGCCTTCGGGGCCGTGCCGGTCGATCAGGTCGCAGACCGCTTCGGCGATGTGGCGGCGTCGCGTCTCGTAGTCGACCTGCTTGGGCATGGGGTTCCTTCCGACAGCATTTCGATGCGGTTGCATCGTATCAACTTTTCCGGTTTATTTGATGCGTACGCATCGGAACAAGGGAGGACGCCATGAGTCGTTCGCAAACACGCAACCGCACAGCCGATAAGGCGCTGTGGCTGGCCGGAGCTCTGTTCACCGTGCAGGGGTTCGGCTCGGCGATCACCGAGGCGCAGTGGGACACCAGCTTCGGAATCGCCGGCATCCTGCACGCCGTCGGCGTCCCCGGCTGGGCCGATCTCGCCCTGGGCACCCTCGGAGCCGCGTTCCTGCTCATCGCGACGTATCGGGCGGTGCGCCGATGAAACCCCGAGGAACGGCGCGCAGGACGGCGCGCGTGCGGCTGGTCACGGCGGTGGCCGGTCTGTCCGTCGTCGCGGCCTGCGCGAGCGCCACCGGCCCCGCATCGAGCTCGCGCCAGTCTGTCGCGCACACCTCGTCCGGCGCCGTCACCGGCGCTCACATCGGCCGGGACGTGCAGCGGTTCAACGCCATCCCCTATGCCGCGCCACCGACCGGAACGCTGCGCTGGCAGCCGCCCCAGCCCGTCCAAGCGTGGAAAGGCGTCAAGGACGGCACCCGCACGGCCCCGCGCTGCCCGCAGAACGCCAATCCCGCCGACTCCAACCCGGCCAGCACCACCGAGGACTGCCTGTACCTGAACGTCACCGCCCCCCGGACCGTGCCCGCCGGACAACGGCTGCCGGTGATGGTCTGGCTGCACGGCGGCGGCTTCACCCAGGGCGCCGGCGGCGACTACGACACCCAGCGGCTGGCGAAGGCGGGCGTGGTCGTCGTGACCGTCAACTACCGGCTGGGCATCTTCGGCTTCCTCGGCCACCCCGCCCTGCCCGGCTCGGGCGCATTCGGCCTGCTCGACCAGCAGGCCGCGCTGCGCTGGATACGGCACAACGCGGCGGCCTTCGGCGGCGACCCGCGCAACATCACCCTGTTCGGCGAGTCCGCGGGCGCGTTCAGCACCTGCGCCCAGCTGACATCCCCCACGGCGGCGGGGCTGTTCGACAAGGCGATCATCCAAAGCGGCACATGCTCGATGCGCCAGATGGGCATCGACCCCGCCGGCGGCGACACCGTGTGGCCATCACGGCAGTCCGGCGAACAGATCGCCGCAGCCGCCGCCGAACAGATCGGATGCACCGACGCCGCCCAGACGATGGCCTGCCTGCGCCAGGCCCCGGTCCCGGCCCTGCTCGCCGCGCAGCAGAAGATGCCCGCCACCTGGGCGCCCTCGTACGGAAGCGACACGCTGCCGCTCGACCCGCGCCGGGCGGTGGCCGAGGGACGCCTCCACCCGGTGCCGCTCATGGCCGGCACCACCGCGCACGAGGCCCGATACTTCGTGGCCATGTACTTCGACGGTCCCGGCCAGCCTCTGACCCGGCAGACCTATCAGCAGTTCCTGCGCACCGCCTTCGGCACCGACGCCCGGCGGGTCGCGGCCAGGTATCCCCTCAGCGCACATGGCTCCCCCTCCCTGGCATGGGCCGCCATCGCCACCGACCGCGGCTGGACCTGCCCCACCCAGGCGGGCAACCGCCTGCTCGCCCGCAAGACCCCCGTCTACCAATACGAATTCGCCGACGATCCCGCTCCCAGACCATCCGGGTTTCCCATCCCCGCCGCCTTCCCTCTGGGCGCCTACCACGGCGGAGAACTGCCCTACCTCTTCGACGGCCCCGGCGCCGCCACCGCCCAGCCCCTCTCGACAAGCCAACGCCGGCTGGCCGACCAGATGATCGCCTACTGGACCCGCTTCGCCGCCACCGGCAATCCCAACGACCCGAGCCTGCCCCGATGGAAGCCCCTGACCAGCAAGAGCGCGAACCGCGTCCGCTCCCTTTCCTCGGCCCGAAGCAATGGCGACGGCTCCACCGAACACCACTGCCGCTTTTGGGACACACGCAAGTGAAAGAGCTCCAGCCCATGAGCTGAGCCGTCATTCAGACGGTCATCGGTCAGCGGTTCAGACACCGTCATCGTCCACGACAGCGGCACTGGCAGCACTGACCTCGGGCAGCGCCGCCGCGCCGAGCGGCCGCAGGCCCTTGTCCGGGGCCGAGGAAGCAATCGCGTAGCGGCCCAGGCAGTTGAGGTGGGCGTGGCCCAGCGGGGACAACCGTGCCACGTCCTCGTCCTTGACCGGCACACCCTGGGCGCGCAACTGGTCCACGATCGCCGACAGATACCGTGAGTTCCACAACACGACGGCATTGACGACAAGTCCAAGAGCCGCGAGTTGATCCTCCTGGCCTTCCCGATATGCCTGTCGGATCCGGCCCGAGTTGCCGTGGCAGATCTTGCGGGCCAGGCGGTGCCGGGACTCCTGGACCGACAACTGCTTACCCAGGCTCCGACGGTAGCTGGAATCCATCGGGTCCAGCATGCTCAGCAGGTGCATCGTCTTGTCGATACGGCCGTACTCGGCGAACGCCTGCCCCAGCGGCGTCGGAGAACCCTGGCGGGCGAACATGCGCAGCAGGTCGTAGGCGCGCACCTGGTTGGTCACCAGCGATCCGGCGACGCGGAGCATGTCCGGCCACTGGGTGATCACCTTCTTGGTGTTCAGCTTGTTCCGGGCGATCGCCTCCAGCACCCCGTATGCGCTGGTGGTGCCGTCGGGCAGCTCGGCGCGCCAGAACCGCTGGTCGCCCAGGTCGGCGAAGCGGGGCGCGAACCGGTAGCCGAGCATGGAGAAGATCCCGAACACCATGTCGCTTTCGCTGGCCTGGTCCGTCGTGACCAGCTCGGGTTTCGGCCCGGCGTCCAGGTTGATCAGGCAGTCCAGGATGTAGAGCGAATCGCGGGGAGTGCCCGGCACCACCATCTGCCCGATCCCCGCCACCTGATCATTTACTGCGTTGAGCCAGGTGATACCGCGCTTGTAGCCGTAGTACTTGGGTGAAGGTCCGGCGTTGATCGTCTTGACCGGGACGACGAACCGCAGCCCGTCTACCGAGGCCAGCAAGCCGCCGCCCCACGAGGCGACGATCGGCACCTTGCCCTGGTGTGCGATCAGGATCGCGTTGGCCGCGGCGTGCGTCTCGGCGCGCACGTAGTTCTGATCCACGTGGGACAGCCGGCCACGGGTCAGCGCCTCGTCCCCGGCCTTGATCACAGGGGTCAGTCCGACGTTGCAGGCCTCGCTGATCAGCAGCGCCACCAGCGATGTCGGCAGGTGGTTCATGCGGGTGGAGATGTCGGCCAGGTGCACGTAGGCGTCCAGAAACCCGGTCCAGGCGTGCACCTCCAGCAGCAGTTCTGGCAGGTCGATGCGGGGCAGCATGGCCTGGCAGGCGGCCCTCAGCCACGCCAGGGACTCGCTCTCGCCGAGCGCGCCGAGTTTCTCCACCGACAGCCGGGCCCGCCCGCCCCTGGCCGGGGTTACCACCGAGACCAGCGCGTCCTCGCCCGCCTCCTCCAGCCGGGCGGCCATCTGCTTCCAGGCCGCGTCCAGGGCCAGGACTTTGCCGTTCAGGTGCTCCTGGACTGGGTCGGTGAGCGACAAGGATGCCAGCACATCCTCGGCGATCGACTCCCACCGCGCCCCGGCCAGCAGGTGCGCGCGCGGATCGGCCCAGCGCAGCGACGGCGAGGCGAACACGTCCCTGATCGTCAGGGCCTGCATCAGGTGCTCCAGCACGGTCACTCCGGGCAGCAGCACGCGATGCCGCCGCAGCCACGCCACCGACTGCTCGAACAACGCCACCGGCCCCTCGGCATGCGTCCACGCCCGGCCATGCAGAAAGGTCCGGAACTGGCGCGTCAGCTGCCGATCGCTCCAGCTGCTGGTGTCATCGAAGGCGTGGTAACCGTAGGCGTCCCGGATCATCCACGCGTGCTCGTACGTCGTCTTGGGCCGTTCGGCGTATTTCTTGACCTGCGACGCGTCGCCGATCCCGAGCTGCTCGGCCAGGTGGTCCACCACCGGCCAGGGCACCGCCAGCGGATCCTCCAGGAACAGCCCCTTGTACCGGACGGTCCCGATCTGGACGGCGACGCCCAGCCGGTGAGAATCGGCTCTCGACTGCGCGATCACATTCCGGTCGAAGCTGTCCAGGAAGAAGAACTTCTCCAGGTCTGACAGCGACGGCACCTCGATGAACGAGACGTAGGCAGCCCTGTGCTCGGCAGACAGAAATTCCGCAGGCATAGCCCGCACGGTAGGACCATATCGGCGGGGATCAACTCATAGTGATCGACGCGTTACAAGTGAGGATGTTTCACCCGTGAGTGCGTCTTGATCGTTCTCAGCGCCAACGGCTGTCCGCCGGCTCCTCGCCCCCGGAGCCACTGCGTGCTGTTCATCAATCGCCGGTGGTGCTCGCGCCGGTCGGTGGCTGTCCGATGTTCAAGCAGGACCCCTTCGCTCGGCGGGAACGGATCGTCAAGATCATCCCGCAGGTGCGACGGAACCGGCCAGGCCATCCGCGGATACCCGCCGTCGAGACCCGCGCTCGTTCCCACAACATGCTGTGAGAGCCGGTCCTGTGCCTTACGTGCCTGACAAGATCATTGCGCTCTGACCTGCGAGAAGAGACCAAGAACCCAAGATAACCGGCGCGGTGGCGGCGGCCCAGGAGTTGCGGCCCGGCGTCGTGCTGGCGGTCAAACGATCAAGGGCCTGGCTCTCGATCTTGAGAACCAGGCCCTAACCTCGGGAACCCTGTCAGGGCGGCGGGCTTGAACCCACAGCCTTCTTCGTCCCGAAGCAGGCTCCCCCTCGCGGTCGGCCTTTCCCTGGGGTCGCATTCACAAATCGAAATAACTGTCGTCCGCAATGCCAGGCAAACTGTATACCAGCTGGGAATATCGTGAGACGGTCACGCCTCCGGGGTTATTCGTCACCTGTTATCGGCACCTCCGATCTGGCGAAATCATTCCCGGCTTCCCTTCCTGCGGGGAAGAGCGATTCCCGAGCCGTCCGCCCGCGCAAATGATCGCCGTCGCCGGAGCGAGGATTACGGCCATCACCGGTCGAGTCTCTGACGTGCGGGACCGTCGTCCCGTCCTGCCCGCACAGGTGACGTGAACGGCGTGCCGCGTGGCCCCGCTGGACGTCGGTGCAAGATTGGCCGCAGTCAATGGCAATTTTCGACATTTCTCCGGAATGTAGCCAAGTGCACATTACGCCCGATATGTGTTGATTTTCTGGAGCGGCTGATTAGCGTGGGTCGAGACGTCCGGTCATGAAGGGAGTAAGCATGCCTGTCACCCTGGGACGCTCCGAGGAGATCGTCGCTGCTTGGCGCGGCGGAACAGCGACCATCGAGGACAACCCGGCCGGCCCGCTGTTCATGAGCGAGTACGCCGAGTCGGAGATCACGATGGTTCGCGACGACACCCGGCGGCCGAGCTCGTGCACCGGCAACCGCACCATCCCCTGCTGCTGACCTCGAACCCCCCGGTCAACGCAGGACAGCACACCTGTCCACGAAAGGAGTAAGCATGCCCGTCACGCTGGGACGCTCCGAGGAGATCGTCGCTGCTTGGCGCAGCGGAACGGCGACCATTGAGGACAACCCGGCCGGCCCGCTGCTCACAGGTGAGTACGCCGAGTCGGAGATCACGCTGGCCCTCATGGACACCACCAAGAGGGCCAGCGCCTGCACCGCAGGTCGCACCGGCCTCTGCTGCTGATCAAGGAAGGTTGGACGTATGGCCGGGGAATTCGACCCGTCGCTGGAGTATTTGACCGCACCGGCGCTGGCCGGGCTGTCGGCCACGCTGGGATCGATCCCCGGCCTCACGCCTGCGGAGACCCAAGTGATCCACCAGGCGGCCGCCGAAGCATTGGAGGAGACCGTCCGTCTCAAGGTCAACCGCGTACTGCTGCTGGAACTCAACGCGGCCAGGATCAGTGGAAGGCTGACCGCGCAGACTCCACAGCTGCGGTGGCAGGAATGGAAGGCGACGGCCGCGAGGCCCGAGTTCTGGCGATCCATGGGGCAGCACTACCCCCCGATGCCGTCCAGGCTTGCCACGATCATCAGCAACCGGTGTGCCGCGGCCGAGGAACTGGCCCGCCGGTTCGCCGCCGACCGGGCGGCGCTCGCCGCGCTGCCGGGTGGCCTCCGCGGTGACCTGGTCCGGGTCGATTTCGGGGCGGGAGACAGCCATCGTGGCGGGCGCACCGTCGCCGTCCTGCACGGTTCGCAGGGGCAGGTCGTCTACAAGCCCCGCTCCCTCGCCGTGGACGAGGCACTGGCCCGGCTGATCGCCCGCCTGGCCGCCGAGTTGCCCGCCGGGACCGACATCCGCGTACCTGACGTGCTGGTCCGTGAGGGGTACGGGTGGGCGGAGCACATCGGGCACCGCTACTGCGCGGACGACGCGGAGCTGCGGTCCTTCTACCGCGGCATCGGGCACTGGCTGGCGCTGATGCGCCTGATCGGCGGCAGCGACCTGCACGCGGAGAACCTCATCGCGGCCGGATCTGCCCCCGTCGTCATCGACTGCGAGACGCTGTTCACCCCGCACGCCCCCGCCAAGCCCTCGGGGTACGGCGAGGCCGTGGACCTGGCGACCGACCTGCTCGGCGGGTCGGTGCTGCGCACCGGTCTTCTCCCCGGACGGGGCGTCTCGCTCGGCTGGCGCGGCGTCGACATGTCGGCCGCCGGCGCGCTGCCCGGCCAGCAGCCGTACACCGAGGTACCCGTCGTCGTCGACGCGGGCACGGACATGGCCAGAGTGGGGATGGCGCGGGCCGAGATGGGAGCGGTGGCCAACCACCCGAGCCCTGACCCGGTCCTCGCCCGCTACTGGGACCGGGTCCTGTTGGGATTCGTCGAGCTGACCGAGCGGCTCGACGCGCTGGACCGGGCGGGCGAGCTGGCCGGGCTGCTCGAGGACTTCGCCGACCGTCCCATCCGGGTCGTGCTCCGCGCGACCGAGGCCTACGCCGAGCTGGCCCGCATGCTGTGGCACCCGGTATCACTGCACGACGAGGTCACTGCGGTCGCCAAGGCCGCGCGGCTGCTGGCGCAGCACGCCGAGAACCTGCCCGGAGCACCGTCGGACCCCGAGGTGATCGACGCCGAGGTGGTCGAGCTGCTGACCGGCGACATCCCCTTCTTCGCCACATCGCCCGCCCGTGGTCGTCTGGACGGCCCCGGCGGAACCTCGTATGGAGACGAGCAGGACCTCATAGCGGACGCGCTGCGGCGCTGGCGCGATCGCGACGCCGCCCTCGATCGCGAGGTGATCCGGGCGGCCCTGGTCAGCGCTTACCTCAACGAGGGGTGGATGCCCGACAACAAGCCGATGGCCGCGCCCGTCATCCGGCAGCAGGACCTCGACGTGCGCCGGCGCCGGGTGGCCGCCGCCATCGCCCGCAGCGTGCTGGACGCGGCGGTTCACGGCGACGACGGCACGGTCACCTGGATCGCGCCGGTGCTCACCTCCACCGGCTGGTTCGTGCAGTCGCTGAGCCCTGACGTGTACGGCGGCGCGTACGGGGTCGCCATCCTGCTGGCCGCCTACGCGAGCGAGACCGAGGAGGGAAGGGCCGACAAGATGCCCGGCCTGGACAAGTTGTTGGCCGGTCTGCTCCGCACGATCACGATGGCCGAGGACCGGGACGCCGAAGAACGGCACACCGGGCCGCGGCGTCGCCCCGACCCGCCGGGCGGCTACGTCGGCATCGGCTCGCAGATCTGGAGCTGGCTGCTGCTGAGTGGGCTCGGCGCCGTCGGTTCCGCCGAAGCGGTCGCCCGGGCCTGTGCCCTGGCGGAGGAACTGCCCGAGGCGGTGGCCGCCGACGAAGGCTACGACCTGCTCACCGGCATGGCCGGCGCCATCGTGCCGTTGCTCCGCCTGTCCGAACGCACCGGCGACCAGCGGTGGTTCACCGAGGCCCGTCGCATCGGGGAGCGCCTGGTCGCACTGGCCCGCGTCGAGGACCGTGGAGCGTCCTGGCCCAGCGCCGCGTTCCCCCAGGGGATAGGCGGGGTCTCGCACGGCGCCACCGGGATCGGCTGGGCGCTGGCCCGGCTCTCCGACGCCGCCACGTCCGGCGGCGCCGAGTTCGGCACCCTGGCGGGCAAGGCGTTCATCTTCGAGGAGTCGCTGTACGACCCGGAGGGTAACGGATGGCGGGACCTGCGCGAAGTCGACGACCCCCGTGTCACCTCCAGCGCGTGGTGCCACGGAGGCGGCGGCATCGGCCTCGTCGCGGCCGACCGGCTGGCCCGCGAGGGCGACCCGCGCTGGCGGGACGTACTCCGCCGCGCCGCCGCGTCGTCCTGGTCGATAGGTCTCGGCTGGAGTCACACGCTCTGCCACGGAGACTTCGGCAACTGGGAGATCCTTTACCGCGCGATCGAGGCGGGTGTCGGGCCCGAACGGTTGACCCGTGAGACCCTCACCGCGCGGATGATCGGCGGCATCGACGAGCACGGGCCGGTCAGTGGCCTCGCCCGCGACGCCTTCACCCCGGGGCTGATGCCGGGCGTCGGCGGCATGGTCTACCAGCTGCTGCGGATGCATCCGGACAGCCCGCTCCCGTCCGTCCTGCTGCCCGACCCGGAGGGGTGAGCTGCGCTGAGAGTCGACTGTCCGTGGTGCTGGCCGACCCAGAGGGGTGAGCTGCTCTGAGCACCGACGACGAGCTGAACTCGCCGTACTGGCACCTGGCGGACCCCGACCGCGACGGCGGGCCCTGGCGGAACCTGCGGCGGCTGCCGCGCACCGTCCGCCCGGTGTTCGACATCGTCTGGCGGGCCGGACGGCGGCCCGCCCTCGCCATCCTCCTGCTGCTCACGGTGTCGGGCGTGGCGACGGCGTCCGGGCTGCTGGCCACCACCGCTGTGCTGGAAGAACTCCTCTCCGGAGGGCCGACCCCGGACCGGGTCATGGCGGCGCTCCCTGGCCTGGCGCTGCTGGTCGGCGTGTACGCGCTGCGCGGCGGCGTGGAGGCGGCCGTCACGCTGGCCCGGGCGCGCCTCGACCCCGCGGTGCGCAGAGCGGCCGAAGACGGACTGTTCTCCGCGAGCCTCGCGGTCGAGCTGACCGCGTTCGACGACGACGGCTTCTACGACCGGATGCACCGTGCCCGCGACCGGGGGCTGTACTACCTCGAACGGGCCACCGGCAACGTCGTCGAGCTGATCGGCGCCGCCTTCGCTGTCGCCGCGACCGCCATCGGCATCGGCGTGCTCCACCCAGTGCTGCTCGCCGTGCTCGTCCTCAGCGTGCTGCCCGAAGGCTGGGCCGTGCTGCGCGCGGCCCAGCAGGGCTACGAGGCGACCGCGCGCATGGTCACGCTCAACCGGCGGATCCTGATGCTGGCCGACCTCGCCACCGAGCGGGAGCCTGCGGCGGAGATCCGCGCCTGCCAGGCGCAGCCGTTCCTGCTGGAGGAGTACCGGCGGGTGGGGGACGTCCTGCGCGAGGAGGAGGTGCGTGTCGCCCTGGCCCAGGCGCGCACCCGCACGGCGGGCCGCGTGCTCGCGGGCGTGGCCACCGGGGCCACTCTCGTGCTGCTCGGGGTGCTGCTCCACATCGGCTGGATCCCGCTCGCCGTCGCCGGCACCGCCGTCATCGCGATCCGGACCGCCACCGCGGCGCTGAACCGTCTCGTCCTGGCTGCAAACCAGTTGTTCGAGCAGGCGCTCTACGTGAGCGACTACGAGACCTTCCTAGAGGACGCACGCACCCGCCGTCCCGTCGTGGGGGGCCTGCCCGTCCCGGCCGCACCCCGACGGATCGGTCTGCGTGGCGTCGCCTTCTCCTACGCGGGAGCGGGTGACGGCCGGCTCGCGCTGAGTGACATCGACCTGACCATCGACGCGGGGCAGACCATCGCGCTCGTCGGAGAGAACGGCTCGGGCAAGACCACGCTCGCCAAACTCATCGCCGGGCTCTACCGCCCCACGCGCGGCACCGTCACCTGGGACGGCCTTGACCTCGCCGAAATGGACGCCGCCGAGGTGGTCTCGCATGTCGTCATGGTCCTGCAGCATCCGGTCCGATGGCCACACGACGCCAGGGTCAACGTTCGGGTCGGACGCCACGACAAGGACGATCCCGGCGACGTCGCGTTGCGCACCGCTGCCGACCTCGCCTCCGCCAGCGAGGTCATCGACGGGCTCCCGCGCGGCTGGGACACCCTGATGTCGAAGAAGTTCCGCGGCGGCCAGGACCTGTCAGGCGGCCAGTGGCAGCGGCTGGCCGTCGCCCGCGGACTGTTCCGCGACGGTCACCTGCTGATCTGGGACGAGCCGACCGCCCCGCTCGACGCCAAGGCCGAATACGCCGTCTACGAGACACTGCGCCGCGTCGCCGCGGGCCGCACGGTCGTCCTGATCACCCACAGACTCTCCAGCGTCCGCAACGCCGACCGCATCTATCTGCTGCACGAGGGCCGGATCGCCGAACAGGGCACCCACGAGCAACTACTGGCCGCAGGCGGCCGCTACGCCGACCTGTACCACCTGCAAGCCCAGATGTACGGCACGTCACCCCCCATAACTCTCCCAACCCCCTGACCCCGGCGGCTTCCCCGCCCACCGCCGACCCCGCGTCCGTCCGGGGTGGGCCGACGGGGTGCCGTTCGTGGTGGCGCGTGCGCGGGGGCGTGGGATATGCCCTATGACCGTCCGGCGTTATAACGGCCTCGCTGTAGTCCCGGGGAAATTTCCAACAGATTTGCCTGACCTGCGGCGATACACAGGGCCTTCATGTTGATCACGATCTGGACGGGTGGGCGGGTCTGCCGACGCTCAACCCACGGTGTGGGCTGCGGCCGACCGCGCGGCGCTGGTGTGGAGGCGCGGCAGCACTGCGAGGTAGTGCTCGGAGTCCAGGACGGCCACCGCGCCGGAGCCGGTGGCGGTGGCGGCCTGCTTGTAGGTGGGGTCGATCACGTCACCGGCGGCGAAGACTTCGGGCAGGTTCGTGCGCGAGGAGGGAAGCTCAACCGCGATGGTGCCGTGCGGGGTGAGGGTGAGCTGGCCGTGCACCAGGTGCGTGCGAGGTCTGCGCCGATGGCAACGTAGACTCCGTCGACCGGCGGCGAGTGCCGGCTGCCGTCAGCGGTGTCGGTCAGCGTCAGGTCCTGCACGCGCTGCTCGCCGTCGATGGCGGTCACCATGGTGTTCCAGCGGAAGGTGATCTTCGGGTGGGCGAGTGCGCGGTCTTGCAGGGCAGCGCTGGCGCGTAGCCGGTCGCGGCGGTGGATCACAGTCACGGTGGCGGCGAAGCGGGTCCGGAACGTCGCCTCTTCCAGGGCCGAGTCGCCGCCGGCGACCGCGACGTGCTTGCCGCGGAAGAGCGCACCGTCGCAGGTGGCGCACCAGGACACGCCATGGCCGGACAGTCGCTCCTCGCTGGGGACGCCGAGTTTGCGGTAGGCCGAGCCGGTGGCGTAGATGACGGTGCGGGCCTCGTGAGTGCCGCCACTGCCCAGATGGGCGCGTTTGACGTCACCGGCCAGGTTGAGGGCGTGACGTCGTGATAGACGATCTCGGCGCCGAACCGTTCAGCCTGCTGCTGCAGGCGCTCCATCGGGTCGGGGCCCATGATGGGGTCGGGAAGCCGGGGACGTTCTCCACCTCCGTGGTCTTCATCAGCTCGCCTCCGGCGTCGACGGAGCTGGCGATCACGAGGGGACGCATATTCGCGCGGGCGGCGTAGATGGCGGCGGTCAGTCGGGCCGGGCCGGAGCCGACGATGAGGACATGGCGCATGGCCAGGAGACCTCCTGCCAGGTGAGGCGAAACGGAATAGGGGGGAGAGAGTGCAGGGGATGTCAGGCGGGGTCGCGCCGGGCCCACAGCAGCACCGGGATGAGCAGCAGGGACAGGATCCCGCCGGTGAGCGCCATGCTCGGGTAGCCGGTGGCGGCCATGACCATGCCGGAGGCGGCGCCGCCGCCGGCGCCGGACAGGGCGATGAGCACGTCGATGGTGCCCTGGACGCGGGGACGGTTGTGCGGCACGGTGGCGTCGACCACGAGGGCGGTACCGGCGATGAGCCCGAAGTTCCAGCCCAGCCCGAGCAGCGCGAGCGCGACGATCAGTAGGCCGAGGCAGTCGCCGGGCGCGAGGGCGGCGGTGATTCCGGCGGCCAGCAGGGTGATGCCGGAGGCGATCGCCATCGGGGTGCGGCCGATGCGATCGACCAGGATGCCGGTGACCAGCGACGGCAGGTACATGGCGCCGATGTGGACGCCGATGACGAGTCCGACCTGGCCCAGCCCGTGATGGTGGGCGCGCATGTGTACCGGGGTCATCGTCATGATGGCGACCATCGCGATCTGGGTGAGCGCCATGACGGTGGCGCCGACGTAGGCGCCCGTGCCGGGTTTGGGCACGCCGCCCTCGCCCGGTGTGCTGGAATGTTGGGCGGCGGCCGCCTCCAGCCGACGGGCCAGCAGCAGCGGATCGGGGCGCAGCAGGGCGACCAGCGCCGCCCCGGCGGCCGTATAGGCCACACCGGCCAGCAGGAACGGGCCGGCGAGGGCGGGGATACCCCAGCCGGCCGCCATTGAGCCGAGCGGTTCGACCAGGTTGGGGCCGGCCACGGCGCCGAGGGTGGTGGAGACCATCGCGACGCTGATGGCCTTGCCGCGCTGGGCGGGCAGCGCCAGGTCGGTTCCCGCGTAGCGGGCCTGCAGGTTGGTCGCCGTGCCGGCCCCGTACACCAGCAGTGCGCCGAACAGCAGCGGCACGCTGCCGGTCACCGCCGCGGCCACGACGCCGAACGCGCCGAGTCCGCCGGCGGTGAACCCGAGCCCCAGGCCGATGCGCCGGCCCCATCGCTGGCTGAAGCGCCCGACCAGGTAGGCCGCCAGTGCGGATCCGAGCGTGAACAGGGCCGCCGGGAGCCCGGCGAGGCTGTCGGTGCCGAGCATCTGCTGGGCCAGCAGCGCCCCGACGGTGACCCCGGCCGCCAGCCCCGCGCCGCCGAAAACCTGGCTGATCACGACCACGGTCAGGGTGCGCCGGTGCACCCGCCGACGCGCCGCCTCATCCACCTCGTCCAGCTCGCTCGCCGTGGCGGGCCGGGTACCAGGGTGCGGTGTCATGCTCGATCTCCTTACTCACGTGCCGATCGTGCGTGCCGGTGCCAGAGATCGGCGGCCTCGGTGGCCGGTTGGGGTGGTCCTGGTGTTCACAGGGTGATCGATGGGCGGGTCGCGGCCGGACGGCTCACGCGAGGGCGTTGAGGACGAGGTAGCCGTCCAGGCGGGAGACCTGGCCGGTGTCCGGGTCGGGCGGCAGGGGGTGGCCGAGGTCGCCTGCGCGGACTTCGCTGATCCACTGGTCGTGCTGGTACTCGTGGTTGATCAGGGCGACCAGGAGGTGGGTGGCGACGACGGTGAGCTGGGCCGGGGCGGCGACGCGGCCGGCGGCGATGTTGTTCATCCGGGCGTGTACGCGTTCGGCGACGGTGTCGCGGAAGGTGGTGAGCCGTTTGACGGTCGGCAGTGCGCCGCGGAACTTCTCGGGCTGTGCGGAGTCCATCAGCGCGTCCAGTTCCGGGTCGGGGCTGGGCTCGGCCGCGGTGAGGTTGCGGATCATGAAGTGGGCGACGTGGGCCTGGTGGCCGAGGTGCCAGCCGATGGCGCTGGAGTTCTCGCTGGGCCGCCAGGTCACCTCGTCCGGGCTGAGGTCCTTCCATAGTTCGTCGGTGTAGGCGCGGGCGCGATCGTACTCGCGCAGCAGTACTGCTACCTCGTGCATGGGTTACCTTCGCGTGATCAGAGCGGCGGTCTGCCCGTGGCCGGGAGTGTTCGCCGCCGGGGCGGACAGGGCGGTCAGGATGGCGCGGGCCGCGCGCTCGCCGGCGGCCAGCGCGCCTTCGACATGTCCGGCGTAGCCGGTGGCGGTCTCCGTGGACGCCCAGTGCAGCCGCCCATTCAGGGTCGGCTGCTGATATCGGGTGTGTCCGAAGAGGCTGTAGTCGGTCAGCCGGTGCACAGCGGGGGGGCGCCGTCGATTTGCACGTCCGCGCGGGCCCAGAACGATCACGTTTTCTGTCAGCAGCTCGGTGCTCACCTCTATGTCCGGCGCCAACGCGCGTGCTTTGTCGGCGGCAGCCTCCAGCGCCCCGGCGCAGTACTGCGTCTTTTCCATGCTGAACAGCAATTGCTCGCATACGTGCACGACCCGCAGGGCCAGCTTCCGGCGCCGGGCATCGGCGGCGGCCCATTCCACTGCCGCTATGGCTGGCGCGGACCCGTCCGTCCCGGCCACAATCGGTTTGGCCATCGCCCATCTCCTCACGAAGTGGGATCCGTTCCACTTCCAGCCTCCCCCAACATCGCTCCCTACATCCTGGGTACGAAGTCCCGGATGGAGGCGACCATGGGTCCCTACCTGCACAGATGGTGCGGGCGCTGAGGCCACTACCGCGGCCGACAGCCATCGCCTGGCCGACCTGAGCCCAGTGGCAGCCCGCGCGCTTCCCCCTGCCCCCATCAGCGGTGGACGACAGTCCGGGTCTCTACTCGGCGGAGCCTTCGGTGTTGCCGGGCGCGGCGGCGGTGACCTCGTTCAGCCGGTACAGCTCGACGGCCTTGCCGGGCGCGGAGGCGTCAAGCTCACCACGCTCGGCCAGTTGGGTGAGCACCCGCAGCACGATGGAGGGCGCGTCGATGTGGAAGTGGCGGCGCAGCGCCCCACGGGTGTCGGAGTGTCCGAAGCCGTCGGTGCCCAGGGAGGACCAGGGGGCGGGGACGAACGGTGCGATCTGGTCGGGCACCGTCCGCATCCAGTCGGACACGGCCGTCACCGGGCCCGGTTCGGTGGCCAGGCGGCTGGTGACGTACGGGATCTTGCGCGGTCGGCCGGGGTGGGCGAGGTTCCAGGCGTCGGTGGCGAGGGCTTCGCGGCGCAGTTCGGTCCATGAGGTCACTGACCAGACGTCGGCGCCGACGCCCCAGTCGTCGCGCAGCAGGTGCTGGGCCTGCAATGCCCATTGCACAGCGATGCCGGAGGCCAGGATCTGCGCTCGGGGCCCGTCGGTCTTCTCAGCTGGACGGTAGCGGTGCATTCCAGCGAGGATGCCGTCGATGTCGACGTCGGCCGGCTGCGCCGGCTGGGTGATGGGTTCGTTGTAGAGGGTGAGGTAGTAGAAGACGTTCTGATCCTCACCGTCGCGGGGTTCGCCGTACATCCGGCGCAGGCCGTCGCGGACGATGTGGCCGAGTTCGAAGGCGAAGGCGGCGTCGTAGGCGAGGCAGGCGGGGTTGGTGGAGGCCAGCAGCAGCGAGTGGCCGTCCTCGTGTTGCAGGCCCTCGCCGTTCAGGGTGGTCCGGCCGGCGGTGGCGCCGAGCAGGAAGCCACGGGTCATCTGGTCGGCGGCCGCCCACAGGCCGTCGCCGGTGCGTTGGAAGCCGAACATGGAGTAGAAGATGTAGATCGGGATCATCGTTTCGCCGTGGGTGGCGTAGGAGGTGCCGGCCGCTGTCCACGACGCCGTCGAGCCGGCTTCGGTGATGCCCTCGTGCAGGAGGACACCCTTGGTGTCCTCCTGGTAGCTGAGCATTAGTTCCCGGTCCACGGCGAGGTAGGTGTGCCCGTGCGGGGAGTAGATCTTCGCGGTCGGGAAGAGCGCGTCCATGCCGAAGGTGCGGGCCTCGTCCGGGATGATCGGCACGAACCGGTGGCCGATGCCGGGGTCTTTCATCAGGTCCTTGAGCAGCCGGACGAACGCCATCGTGGTGGCGACTTCCTGCCGGCCCGAGCCGCGGCCGGCGACCGCGTACGCCGCGGCGTCCGGCAGGCTCAGCAGGGGCTGGCGGGGCACGGTACGGGCGGGCAGATAGCCGCCCAGCGCATGGCGCCGCTCTCGCAGATACTCCAGTTCCGGCGCGTTCTCGGGCGGCCGATGGTAGGGCGGCAGTTTCTCGTCGAGGGCCGAGTCGGGGATGTCGAGGTAGAGCCTGTCGCGAAATGACCTGAGGTCGTCGAGGGTGAGTTTCTTCATCTGGTGGGTGGCGTTGCGGCCCTCGAAGTGCGAGCCGAGGGTCCAGCCCTTGATGGTCTTGGCCAGGATCACGGTCGGCTGGCCGGTGTGCTCCACGGCAGCCTTGTAGGCCGCGTACAGCTTGCGGTAGTCGTGCCCGCCGCGCTTGAGCCCCCAGATCTCCTCATCGGACAGGTGCGCGACCATGGCGGCCGTGCGCGGGTCGCGGCCGAAGAAGTGCTCCCGGACGAACGCCCCGGACTCGGCCTTGTAGGTCTGGTAGTCCCCGTCCGGCGTGCGGTTCATCAGGTTGACCAGCGCGCCGTCGGTGTCGGCGGCCAGCAGGGGGTCCCACTCGCGGCCCCAGATCACCTTGATGACGTTCCAGCCGGCGCCGCGGAAGAAGGCCTCCAGCTCCTGGATGATTTTTCCGTTGCCGCGGACCGGGCCGTCCAGGCGCTGCAGATTGCAGTTGATGACGAAGGTGAGGTTGTCGAGTTCCTCGCGGGCGGCCACGCCGATCGCGCCGAGCGCCTCGACCTCGTCCATTTCCCCGTCGCCGAGGAACGCCCACACCCGCTGTCGGCTGGTGTCCTTGATCCCGCGGTGGTGCAGGTAGCGGTTGAACCTGGCTTGGTAGATCGCGTTGATGGCGCCCAGGCCCATCGAGACGGTGGGGAACTCCCAGAAGTCCGGCATGAGCCGGGGATGGGGATAGGACGGCAGACCGCCGCCTGGGTAGGAGAGTTCCTGACGGAATCCGTCAAGCTGGTCGGCGGACAGCCTACCCTCCAGGAAGGCGCGTGCGTACATGCCCGGCGAGGCGTGGCCCTGGAAGTAGATCTGGTCGCCGCCGCCCTCGGCGGCGTGGCCGCGGAAGAAGTGGTTGAACCCCACCTCATACAGCGACGCGGCTGAGGCGTAGGTGGAGATGTGCCCGCCGACCCCAATGCCGGGCCGCTGCGCCCGGTGCACCATGATCGCGGCGTTCCACCGGATGTAGGCGCGGATGCGCCGTTCGATCTGCTCGTCGCCGGGAAACGGCGGCTCCAACTGCGGCGCGATGGTGTTGATGTAGTCGGTGCTGTGCAGGCTGGGCACCCCGACCTGGCGCTGCCGGGCGCGCTGCAGCATGCTGAGCATCAGGTATCGGGCCCGATTCGATCCGGCGTGGTCCACTACCGCGTCGAAGGACTCCAACCATTCCTGCGTTTCGGCGGGGTCCAGGTCGAGAAGCTGGCTGGGCAACCCGTCGCTGATCAGCGGTGGGCGCTGCATTTCTGAGGTCATGACGTCGGCCCTTTCTCTGAAAGCGTTGACCTTGCGACGTTCACCGGCACTGATGCGCACAACACCGGCCCGGACGGGGGCCGGGCTGCTCCGCTCGTGCTGCGAGACGGCAAAGCGCAGCCGGACCGGCGCCCGCGCCACGAGCGTGCGGCGCCGAAAAGGCGCCGGGCACTCTTTGACACGGTCCGGCATGCCAGGCCGCGATGCCGTGGCCTGGACCTGCGGCGGGTGCGGACGGCGGACCGGCCCGGTCGGTTACCTGTCGGCGTCTCCTGGCAGGCGATCATGGCAGGAGCCGATCAGCGAGGAGGATGCCGAGGGCGGGCAGGAGCACGACCTTGGCGCATTCAGCGGCGATGTAGGCCAGGTGGTGGTGCGATCGCGGTGGGCTCTGCCCCTGGATGAGATGTCGCGCCCGGCGATCCAGACCGGGCCGCAGAACGGCCACCTGGATGACCAGCAGCGTCCAGATGGCGATCAGCACCGTCGTCACGATGCCACCGAGGGTGACCTTGCCGGCGTTGCCGGCGAGCAGCGTAAGGGTGAGGGTGACGGCCAGGGCGAGTTCCGCGACGTTGAGGGCCCGGAAGACCAACCGGCCGATGCCAAGCCCGAGCGGCACGGTGATGCCGGGCGCGCGGAACTTCAGTGGGGTCTCCAGGAACGAGATCGCCAGCACCATGCCAAGCCAGAGGAACGGGACGGCGATCTGCGCCACGGCGGCAAGATGGGTGTTCACGGCTGACTCCCGACGTCGGGGGGCGGTGGGGCCTGCTGGCCGTGGACCGGCCCGGCCGCAGGGGCGATCTGTGCTAGGCACAGGTGAGGCCGGACGAAGGGCTGCAGACTGACCGTCGTGGGCGGGGCATCGACGTCGGCCAGGGCCCGGCGCAGCATGCCCAGGTGGATCGAGCAGACCACCTCCGGATGCGTCGCGGCGATGGCGCGAAACGGGCAGGCATGCAGGCGAATCAGCGTGCTGTCCCCGTCATGGGCGAGTTCGGGGTCGAAGCCGAGCTCGGCGAACACGGCGTTCACATGGACCGCTGCCTCGCTCAGCGTCGCCGTTGCGGCTGTCGGCGCGGGAAGGAGTTCGCGTTGTCCGCTCCAGGCCCAGCCGGCCTGTTCGGCCCGTTGCGCGCGTTCGTCGCGGTCGCCGGCCCAGTGCGCGGCAAGGAGCGCGGACAGCAGCTCGTAGCCGGTGTGCCCGCCGGGTGCGACGGCGTGGTTGGCCGGGCTGTAGAGCCGTCGCGGTCGTCCTCGCGCACCGGACTGGCCGGCCTGGCTTCGCACCAGCCCCGCATCGATCAGGACGTCGAGGTGGAAGCGGGCGGTGGTGACGTGCAGGCCGCATGCCGCGGCCAGCTCCCGCACATCCAACGGACCCTCGCTGGCCCGCAACACGTCCAGCAGCCGCAGCCGGCTGGCGACGGCGAGTGCCCCGTGCGTCTGGGTTCGTTCGATCGCTTGATTGTTGTCCACCCCTCCACCGTATTAAAAATGATGCTGATAGTCTAAAAATGGTTCGCTAGCGCGATGTCTGGCAGGAGGAGACCTATATGACCTATGTGATCGCGGAGCCGTGCATCGATGTCCTCGACCGGGCTTGCGTCGAGGAGTGCCCGGTCGACTGCATCTACGAGGGTGCGCGAGCGCTGTACATCCACCCCGATGAGTGCGTGGACTGCGGTGCGTGCGAGCCGGTCTGCCCGGTGGAGGCGATCTTCTACGAGGAAGACGTGCCGGCGGCCTGGTCGGAGTTCACCGCCGACAACGCCAGATTCTTCACCGAACCGCTGCCTGGTGCGGTCGCGGCGTTGGGCTCCCCGGGCGGGGCAGCCAAGCTCGGCCGAGTAGGGGTGGATACCCCGCTGGTCGCCCGGCGCCCGAGTCACGCCTGAGACCGATTCACTGCGCACCGGTTAGGGCATCGGTTGCGGGTGTCGCCGGTTCGCCGCAGCTCCTGCATGCTGACGAGACTCAAGATGAAGGTGGTGTGAGATGCCACGCGTGGCCATCAACGGACTGGGCCGCATCGGCCGGGCAGCGTTGAAGATCCTGCTGGACGGCGACGGGCTCGACCTCGTCGTGGTCAACGACATCGCCGACGTCGGCAACCTGGCCTACCTGCTCAGATACGACACCGTCTACGGGCGCTACCACCGAAAGGTCGACGCCGTGGACGGAGCGCTGCTCATCGACGACCGGCGGATCCCGGCGTTCGCCGAACATCACCCGGCGTACCTGCCGTGGGCCGACTTCGGCGTCGACCTGGTGCTGGAATGCACCGGCGTCTTCAAGACCGAGGACGACCTGAAAAAACACCTTCAAGCAGGCGCCTCGTACGTGATCCTGTCCGCGCCGACAACCGCGGAGAGCGTGCCCACGGTGGTGCACGGCGTGAACCACCCCGACGGAGAACCGCAGATCATTTCCTGCGCCAGCTGCACCACCAACTGCATCACCCCGTCATCGAGGTCGCCCACCGGCACATCGGGGTCCAACGGGCGGTGATGACGACCATCCACGCCTACACCGCCGGCCAGCAGCTCGTTGACGGCCCCAGCAAGAGTTTCCGGCGCGGCCGGGCCGGAGCGGCCAACCTGGTACCCACCTCGACCGGAGCGGCACGAGCCACCACCCGCGCCGTCCCCGAACTGGCCGGCAGGTTCGACGGGATCGCGGTGCGCGCCCCTATCCCGGTGGGCTCGATCGCCGACATCGTGTTCGTCGCCAGCCGGCCCACCACCGTCGAGGAGGTCAACAACGCCTACCGGCAGGAGGCCGCATCCGGCCGCTACTACGGCATCCTCGGGGTCTCGGAGGATCCGCTGGTCTCCGCCGACATCGTCGGCGACCCCCGTGCGGCCGTCATCGACCTTGACCTGACCCGGGTCGTGGACGCCACCCTGGTCAAGGTGATGGCCTGGTACGACAACGAATGGGGGTTCACCCACCAGATGATCCGCGAGGCTCGCACCACGCTCGGCCTGGCCGCAACCTGATGCCCTGTTCAAGGACGGTTGCGGCACTTTCGTTCTGGACCCGGAAACCGCGGTCCTCGGCGATAAGCCGGCCGGTAACTGAAGACGCCGCGGCCCAGGGGCGCCGCACCGGTGTGAGAGACAATTCACGTTGCAGGGCGGCGACTCCCAAAACTCCAGAGGCGGTCCCACGCCTGTGGCAGCAGTCGAACCCGGAGGCAAGGACGGCATGCAGAAAATCTCGCTCACAGCCCTGGCCCGCCAACAAGTCGACCGGGCAATCGCGGCCAGTGGCGGTCATGCCGCCGGCACCGTCTACGGCGGCCATGAGAAGGTGCTCCGTCAGACGGTCATCGGCATGAGCCAAGGCGCGAGCCTCGCCGAGCACGAGAACCCCGGCGAGGCCACGGTGCAGGTGCTCCACGGCCGTGTCCGCATGATCGCAGGTACGCAGTCGTGGGAGGCACGCACCGGAGATCTGCTCATCGTGCCCGACGCCCGCCACAGCCTCGAGGCGTTGGAGGACTCCGCGCTCTTGCTGACCGTTGCCAAGCTGCCCTGATCCGATGGCGGTGGGGCGGCCACCGGCAGGCCGGCCGAAACGCCCCCGCACCGGCGCTGGGGGCGTCCGTGCGGGCTGAAGCGGGCCCGCTCACCGTGGCCACCACGCCCAGGCCATGTCCCGGTCATCGCAGGAGGGCACCGCGTCTGCGTTCAGGCTAGGCCGACGTGGGCAAGGGTTGTTCCGGCCAGTTGAGGACTTTGGCGCCGAGCACCGCCGCTTGCAGGGTGAAGCGGTGAGCAGGGTCGGCGGGGTTGTAGCCGGTCAGTGTCTTGACCCGGTTCAGTCGGTAAGTGACGGTACGCACCGACACGTGCAGTCGCTTGGCCGATTCGGTGGCCACCTCTCCGGTGTCGAAGTAGGCCTCCAGGGTGGTCAGTAGCGGCTGGGCGCCACCGCGGGCCTGCACCAGGGGGCTGAGCACGGCGTGTACCAGGTCGACGATGGCGGGTTGGTCGCGTAGCAGAACCCGGTAAATGAGCAGGTCGTGGGCGTTGACGACCGGAGTGTCGACATGCAACCGGCCGGCCATGGTGAGCGCTTCGCGGGCTTCTTCGTAGGAGCGGGCGATGCCGTACAGGCCCGGATAGGCACGGCCGACAGCCACCCGCCAAGGGCGCCCGCGCGGTCGGCGGCTGAGTTCGCGGTGCATGAGCCGCCCGAGATCGTCTCCAGGATCGTCGGTGGGCGCTACCCTGCCGGCCAGGGCGGGGTCGGCGGGTGCCAGCACGACGAGGAGACCGTCCTTGGTAGCGACGAGCACGTCCCGGTCACCGAGCCGGTCGAACACGACTGCCTCCAGGGCGCTGATCGCCGCGTCGGCATCGGGCAGCCGCCGGCTTGGCGCCGCGAGGGCGACCTGGTGGACGCGGGCGAGGTCGAGCCCGAAAGGCTCGGCGCGTTCCACCAAGGCGCCCAGGTCGGAGTCGCCGCGCAGGAGGTCGTCGATCAGTTCGCGGCGCAGCGTCTCCTCCCGGCGGACCAGGTCGCGGCGCGCGTCCGCGTAGCCTTCGGCGAGCCTCGCGACCGCGAGGTCGACAACGAGCAGCACCGCGGTGGCGGCGGCGCGCACCTCCTCACGGTCGCGGGAGCGCACCGCCATCGGCAGGTCCTGCCACAGCCGCCGCGCCGCCGACAAGTACAGCTGAACCACCCGCCCGGCGGAAATGCCCTGTTCCGCGGCCCGCCGGCCGAGCAGACCCACCGCCTCCAGCTCGCCGCGCTTGGGCCGGCGTCCGTCCACGGCGGCGTCGGCCAGCAGCGGCAGGTACTCACCGAGCAACTCCACCGGCACGCCTCCAGCATCCCGACTGGCCCCTTCGGCAACACTGACGAGCCACGCGTCATCCGCATCAGATTCCGACGGTGAGCGCTCGCTGCGCCCCCGGGTGCTGTCGGCCATGCCCACCTCCGTACCCGTCTCGCCTCCCGAACCACGGACGCCTTCGATGCACCGTGTGCGGTGCCCGGCGGCAGCGGCTGGAATTCCACCGGCTGGCTTGGTCGGCCCTGCTGGTCGACGGTTCCCGATGACGGTGACGGGGCGCCTGCTTCGCCAGCCCGTCCTTGCCGGACGTCGGCAGTTTAGACCTGGCCGTACCTGTGCGCCTGGCACCTGCCCGCTACCGCGAGACTCAACCACCACGACGGGCGCATCCGAGAAACCCGCCACGGCCCATCATTGGAAGCCTCACTCGTGCTGTGGCCAGCGTCGCCGCTGTCGACGTGACCAGAGAAGGGGCAGGTCGCGACCGGCGGTCGGCGTTGACGTACCGTCTACCGGGGCACGCAGCTGCCAGGCCGACCTGCTGGGACGATCGCTGGTCACCGGTGCCTTCATCATGTTGACCGTACGGTGTGCGGTCCTCGCCGGCCGGGTGAGCGCGGTGACGCGATGGTTGCCGACGGTCGGCAACCACGCCGCCGGCATGTTGGCCGGTGGCACCCCCTGCCTTTCGCCTCATGACGACATAGGTTGGCAGTAGAAGGTGATGCCGGATCGAGCGAGGAGGCAGGCCATGACGGCCTGCCGGGATCCCGCCGCGGCTGCCCAGTTCATTGGCTCGCAGCCGCCGCCAACGCATCACTAAGACCCGCGGCGCGGACATCTGCCGCGCCTGCCACCGCAAACCTTGAGAAAGGGGCCAGTTACGTGACCAGCACTGTGCACGATCCGACTGTGCATGATCCGGTCGAGGACCTGCGCACCACGCTAGAGGAGCAGTTCCAGCGGCACAGCGACCAGCTCGCACACCTTACCGTGTGCGGCCGGCAGCCCGACCGCGGCGGCTTCGACGACGACATCCTCGAAGCTCTGATCACCTCCTCCCGCCAGGTGGTGGCCGACACCGCGCAGGCGTTGCGGCGCATGGCTGAGGGCACCTACGGGACCTGCGAAAGCTGCGCCACCGACATCCCGTTGCAACGGCTGGAAGTCCTGCCGCACGCCCGGTTCTGCGTGCCATGCCAGCGCAAGCGGACCGGCTGACCGGCCGGCACCTGGCCGGGATGCACCGGCCCGAACTCGGCCACAACTGCACTGAACGGAGACCACTGATGCGTTTCTCATCGACCCGACACTCGGCCGGCGACGGGGTCGTCACGCTGATCCCTGCGGGCGAGATCGATCTGCTCACCGCCGGTGCGCTGCGAGCCGCCATCGAGGACACACTGCATGCACCAGGCCACATCGACATCGTCGACCTGGCCAGGGTGACATTCCTCGATTGTGCGGGAATCAGCGCCCTGGTGGCCGGCCGTAACATCGCCATCCGGCGTGGACGCGGCTACACGGTAATCAATCCGCAGCGGCGCGTGCGCCGGGCCCTGGACCTTACCGGTGTTTCGGAGGAGCTCACGTACCTCCCGCAGCGAGCACCGTCGAGCAGTCGGCCGGCACGATCACCACGGCCCGGGCGGCGCCGACTCGACCAGTGGGCAGAGCTGGCACCACCTGCAGCCGCCGAGCTGAGGCATGTTTCGAGTGGCCTTGACAGCGCTCGCCGATGGCCGACCGCCACACGCGCGACGATCGTCACACGACCGCAGCAGGCAAACCATCCACGGTGGCCGCGAGCACCGCCTGTCGCAGACTGTGATCGCGTTTTCTGCAGCCCAGAGAGGAGCAGGAGAACCCAGGCGAGGCCTGCCTGCACCTGCTGCGCGGCCAGATAGGGCCGGACGTAACCGCTCACCAAGGTGCAGGCGCCGAGATCACCATCCACCGCCGGACCCGCAACGCTCATACCTGAGCATCGACTGATCGGGCCGACCACCAGATCACCCAGCTGCGGCAGCCGCCGCCGCTCACACCCGGAAGGGGACCGAGAGCATGACCATCAACCCAGCCGCTGTGATCGTTGTGGGAGTCGATGGCTCTCCGCAGAGCCTGTCCGCGGTGGACTGGGCAGCCCGGGAAGCGGCCGCCCGGCAGTGCCGGCTGCGGATCGTGCACGCGTTCCTGTGGCCACTGATGGGCGTACCGCTGGAACCGCCGGTGATGGGGCCGCCCTATGCCGGGCTCCAGCAGGCAGCCGAACAACTCCTTCGCGCCGCCACCGACCGAGCCCGCCAGGCCGCCCCCGCCCTGGACATCAGCACCGATCTTCCGGTGTGCGCCCCCGCTGCGGCGTTGATCGACGCCTCCCACGACGCTGCCCTGGTGGTGGTCGGTCACCGCGGCCTGGGTGGGTTCACCGGGCTGCTCGTCGGGTCCGTCGGCGTCCAGACCGCTGCGCACGCCGCCTGCCCCGTCGTCGTCGTGCGCGACAGCCCATCCGGTGCCCCCGATGAAACCGGCCCGGCTACCGGTCAGGTGGTGGTTGGCGTGGACGGCTCGGGCCAGTCGAATCTCGCCGTCGACTTCGCCTTCGCGCACGCGGCGCTGCACCGCCTGGGCGTCGTCGCCGTTCACGCCTACCAGTGGCGGATCGGGAGCTACCACGTGGATTACTTGTACCCAGGGCCTGCCCGGCTGCTCACCGAAGCCGTTGCCGGATACCGCGAGAAGTACCCCGATGTTCCGGTACAGCAGAAGGTCGTCCAGGGAGAGTCCGCCGATGTCCTGGTCGCCGAATCCGCGGGTGCCGCCCTGACCGTCGTAGGATCCCGTGGCCGCGGCGGCTTCACCGGCCTCCTGCTCGGCTCCACCAGCCAGCGCGTGCTGCACCACGCGCCCGGCACAGTGGCCATCGTCCGTACCCAAGCCACCCATGGCGGCGACACGACCCGACCTCGGCAGGGCGTGTCGGACGCCCCGCAACCTGCGCGAGTAGCCACCAGTCCCACCGCACCGGCAGCGCCCCAACCAACCGCCGCCGCGCAACCCGCAGCACGAGACCGGACCGGCGCCGACGCAGCGGGCACGGGCGCACCGCCGGTGTCGTCGTTCGCCAAGTCGCTGTTCACGGGCCGGCTGCCGGCCGCGATGGTGATGCCGTATCCGCGGCTGGCCCGTGACGAGCAGCGCCGCGTCGACGGCCTGATCGGCGACGCCCGGGACTTTCTGGACGCGTGCTACGACCCGATCAAGGTCGAGCAGGAACGGTGGGTGGGCGACGACATTGTGCGCGGGCTCGGTGAACGCGGTCTGCTCGGCCTGTATGTGGCGCCCGAGTACGGCGGGCAGGGCCTGTCGCAGACCGGCTACTGCCGGGTGATGGAGGAGTTCGGCGGCTACGACGGGAGCCTGTCGGTGGTCATGGGGGTGCACCAGTCGATCGGGATGAAACCGATTCACCTGTTCGGATCCGACGATCAGAAGGCCCGTTTCTTGCCCGATCTGGCCGCCGGTCGAAAGCTTGCCGGGTTCGCGTTGACCGAGCCCGGCGCCGGCTCCGACATGCGTGGCATCACCGCCTACGCCGAGCGGCAGGCCGATCGCCAGCATCCCCAGCGAACCCGCCGCCGGCGTGTGGCTGTCGGAGCCGGCCAGCGTCTTGCCGGGGATGCCGAAGCGCTGCATGTGGGTCGGGTGGGAGACACCGTTGCCCGGCTTGGAGTACCACAGTCCGAATCGATGGCAGGCCGAACGCAGGAAGGTATGGTCCTCTGCGTTCTTGCTGTCAGTCTGCAGCAGATTGTGGTCGACGTACTGCACCGACACCTCGGTGCGTGCTCGATCCAGGCCGAGCGCTTCCAGTTCGAGCATCACCAAAGTGCCGGTCGCGTCCTGGGTGAGGGTTTGGTCGATCCGCAGGGCTATCTCTTGCCCCGCGGTCATCTCGCCGGACACCAGGTGGGTGGCGATCAGTTTCTGCGCGACGTTGTGCCCCATGCTGCGCCTCCCGGCTTTCCTCAAGAGTTTGTCGCCACCCGGGCGCTACTCCTGCCACGATGACTCCTCAGCCTGCTGTCGGCCGTCAGCAGGCTGAGCCCGATTGCGGAGGTCCGGAGCGTGCGCCCGCGCATAACGGCCTGTTCCATCACGAACTGCCTTGCCGATTGCCGTGGTCAGCGCTGGAGCAGTTCGGCGAGCACTGCTGCCTCGCTGATCTCAGGCTGTTTGGTCGCGGTGAGGAGCGTCAGCATGCCGTCTTGCGCGAGCTTGCGCAGGTGCGTCACCGCGTCCGTCCGTTCGGGGGCTTGGAGCTCGCTGCGATAGCGGCGTCCGAACTCGGCGAAGAGTTCGGGGTCGTGGTGATACCAGGTGCGCAGCTCTGTTGAGGGGGCGACCTGTTTGCACCATTCGTCGAGGCCGGCCTTGGCTTTGGTCAGCCCTCGCGGCCAGATCCGATCGACCAGCACCCGGGTGCCGTCGTCTGCCGCCGGTTCTTCATAGACCCGACGCACCTGAATCTTGCTCTTGGCTGTCATTGTTCTGCCTCCTCGCGTTCGTGCGAGTTCCTGGATGGTTCAACGTCTTGACCCGCCGTTGGTTCAGGGCGAAGCGCCGACCAGCGAGCCCAGAGGTGTCCTGGGATCGCCCAGCGCGCTGGTGTCCACCCGTCCGCCCGCGCGCACGAGATCCTGGATGGCGTCGTTGACGTCCCAGATGTTGACGTTCATACCGGCCAGCACCCGCCCGCCGCGTAGCCAGAACGCGACGAACTGGCGTGCCTTGACGTCACCGCGGAAGATCACCTCGTCATATCCATCAGGTTCGACGTAGCCGGAATACTCCATTCCGAGGTCGTACTGATCGGTGAAGAAATACGGCAGCCGGTCGTAGCGGACGTCCTGGCCGAGCATGGCCTTGGCCGCGACCTGCGGTTGGTGCAGCGCGTTGGCCCAGTGCTCGACGCGGATGTGCTTACCCAGCAGATGGTGGAAGGCGTTGGCGACGTCGCCGGCGGCGTAGATGTCCAGGTCGGAGGTGCGTAGTCGCGCGGTAACTTGGACGCCGTTGTCCACCTTTAGCCCCGCGGAGAGCGCGAGCCCGCTGTTGGGGATGATGCCGATTCCGACGATGATCGCGTCGGCGTCGATCCGGGTGCCGTCGGCCAGCCGTACGCCCACGGCCTGGCCGCCGCGGCCGACGATCTCGGCGACCCGCACGCCGCAGCGCAGGTCGACCCCGCGCTCGCGGTGCAGGTCGGCGAAGACCTCGGCGACCTCGCGGCCGAGCACCCGCAGCAGCGGCAACTCCGCGCTCTCCAGGACGGTCACCTCGGCTCCGGCGGCGCGGGCGGCGGCCGCGGTCTCCAGCCCGATCCAGCCGGCGCCAATGATCGCGACCCGGGACGCGGTTGGGAAGACCGCCTTGAGCCGGTCGCTGTCTTCGACCCGGCGCAGGTAGAGCACACCATCCAGGTCGGCGCCCGGAATCGGTAGCTGCCGTGGGGAGGAGCCGGTGGCCAGCAGCAGCTTGGCGTAGCCGATCCGGCTGCCGTCGGACAGCCTCACCTCGTGCTCGGCGGGGTCGATGCCGGTGACCGCCGTGCCGAGGAGCAGATCGACGTCGTGCTCGCCGTACCACGGCTGCGGGTGGACGTAGATCTCCTCCCGCTCGGTGTGGCCCAGCAGGTAGCCCTTCGACAGCGGCGGCCGCTCGTAGGGGCGTTCGCTCTCCTCACCGACCAGCACGATCCGCCCCTGGAAGCCCTCCTCGCGCAGGGTCTGGGCGGCCTTGGCCCCCGCCAGACCTGCTCCGGCGATCAGGTACGTCATGTCAACGGCCATGTCCAGCACCTCTGTCGGTTGCTCGTAGGGTGATGGTCAGCTGCTCGCGCAGCCGGTCCCAGCTCGCCTCGAACGCGGCCACTCCCTCGTCTTCGAGCCTTTGCACGACGTCGTCGTAGTCGATGCCCAGCCGTCGCAGCCGCTCGAGTACCTGCTGGGCGTGCTGGTAGTGCCCGTGTACCGAGTCGGGCGGCACCTGGCCGTGGTCGGCGACCGCGCGCAAGGTGGCCTCGGGCATGGTGTTGACCACACCGGGCGCGACCAGATCGACCACGTAGCGCGTGTCGGGGAAGGCGGGGTCCTTGGTCGAGGTCGAGGCCCACAGCGGACGCTGCGGGCGCGCGCCCGCAGCGTCCAACGCCGTCCAGCGTGGCGAGGCGAGCACCTGCTCGTAGCGTTGATAGGCGAGCCGCGCGTTGGCCAGGGCGGCCTGGCCGCGCAGCCCGGCCGCCTCGACGGTCCCGATCTTGTCCAATCGCGCGTCGACCTCGGTGTCGAGGCGGGAGACAAAGAATGAGGCCACCGAGGCGAGCGCTGACAAATCCCGTCCGGCCCGCAGGGCGCGTTCCATCCCGTCGAGGAAGGCGTTCATCACCGCTTCGTACCGGGACAGGGAGAAGATCAGCGTGACGTTGACGCTGATTCCGTCGGCCAGGCACGCGGCGATCGCCGGCAACCCCTGACGAGCGGCCGGGATCTTGATGAACAGGTTGGGCCGGTCGACCAGCCACCACAGTGCGCGTGCCTCGGCGATCGTCGCCTCGGTGTTGTGGGCGAGTTGGGGGTCGACCTCGATCGACACCCGGCCGTCCACCCCATCGGTGGCGTCATAGACCGGCCGCAGAACATCGCAGGCGGCGCGGACGTCGAACGTGGTCAGCGCCCGCAGGGCCTCCGCGGCATCGACGCCACGCGCCGCCAGGTCGCTCATCTGTGCGTTGTAGGCATCACCGCGCGATATGGCTTTGGCGAAGATGGTGGGATTGGTGGTGACCCCCACCACGTGGTCCCGCGCGACCAGATCCGCCAAACTGCCTGAAACCAGCCGTTCCCGGCTCAGGTCGTCCAGCCAGATCGACACCCCGCGGGCAGTAAGTTCGGCTAGTGGATCGGCCATGGCATGGCTCCCTTTCCTTTTCGTGCGGTGATCTACATCCGCTTTCGTTTAGGACTCCACCAGGGCCGCCAGACCTCTTATGACACCGACGCTACGCCGGTGGACGTCAAGCCGAGTTCAGGTGGTTTCCATGACGATGGAGGCCTTCGTCCACCTCCCAGGAAGCACTGAGACCTACCGTTCAGCCAGCACTCCGCTGGACGTGACAGGGTCAAGATGTTGGCTGTCTTGCAGAGGCCGCTCGACCGGTATGGACAGCTCCTCCGCTCGCGCGGCGATGGACGGCGGGGTGGACGTGCCAGTAGTGGCCGGCGCCGGGGCGGCCTCGGGCGGCGTCGCGCGTTCCAGGAAGCGGAGCAACTCGACGGGGAAGGGCAGGACAAGGGTGGAGTTCTTCTCGGCGGCGACTTCGACGACGGTCTGAAGCAGCCGCAACTGCAGCGCCGCGGGGTGCTCGGTCATCGTCTCGGCGGCCTGGGCCAGCTTCTCCGAGGCTTGGAGTTCGCCCTCGGCGGTGATGACCCGTGAGCGCCGTTCCCGTTCGGCTTCAGCCTGGCGTGACATGGATCGCTTCATCGTCTCGGGAAGGGCCACGTCCTTGATCTCGACACGGTCGATGTGCACGCCCCAGCCCACGGCCGGGCTGTCGATCATCAGCTCGAGGCCCTGATTGAGATGCTCCCGGTTGGACAGGAGATCGTCCAGCTCGCTCTTTCCGATGATCGAACGCAGCGAGGCCAGCGCGACCTGCTGGATGGCGGACTCGTAGTCCTGAACATCGACGATCACCCGCACCGGATCGATGACCCGGAAGTAGATGACGGCGTCCACCCGGACGGTCACGTTGTCGCGGGTGATGCCGTCCTGAGGGGGCACCGGCATGGTGATGATCTGCATGTTGACCTTGTGCAGCCGGTCGGCGATCGGCGCGATCAGCGTCAGCCCGGGACCGCGGATTTCGGCGCGGACCTGCCCGAACCGCAAGACGACGCCTCGTTCGAACTGTTTGATGACCCGGACACTCGCGCCGAGCACGATCGCCCCCAGCGTAAGGAGCGCGATCAGCGCGGAGATGACGATGATGTCGATCATTGCATCCTCCGATGCTCTGCCCTCAGCCGGCTTTATCGACGAGGGCCTTCTCTATCTCCTGCCGGGCGCCGTCGGCATCACGGCCGTCCACGGCTACTCTCCCGGCGGTGAGCGCGTGCGTAGCAGACCCACATGGTCAACGCGGCGAACAGCAAAGCGATGAACGGCGATCCGGCCAGCAGCAGAATCACCCCGAACACCGAACTGAAGACGAGCATGACCGTGTACGCCCGCCTGGACAGGTCAGGCGCCGCCGCCCGGCGCAGGCATCGCGCGTCGGTGTCGAAGGACTGGGCGAACTCAGGATCCTCGACCAGCAACCTGCGCTGGATCTCACGCAGTGCTTCGCGTTCGTAGTCGTCGAGCACGACACACCTCCAGGGCGCTGTCGCCAGGTGCGATCTCATCCTCCATCTACCTGGACATTTATATCGTAGCACGATATAAATGGAAGTCCAGACCCCGTTGCCGCAGGCACCCCGCACGTGTGGGAAGGTGCACTTATATCGCATCGCGATATGATTGTGAGAGATTCGAGAGAGGGGCGGCACGGTCGTGGAGGACGAAGCAACGCAACCCGAGCCCCTGACCAAGCAGGACTTCGAGGCGCTGGCCCGGTTCCGTTTCGGGATCCGCACCTATCTGCGCTTCAGCGAGGAGGCGGTGCGCGCTGCCGGCCTGACCCCGCAGCAATACCAGCTACTGCTGGCTCTGAAAGGGTTCCCCGGCCGCGACTGGGCGAGCGTACGGGAACTCGCCGACCGGCTGCTGTTGCGCCACCACAGCGTGGTCGAACTCATCAGCCGAGCGCACAAACAGGGCCTCGTACACCGGGGCGCGCATCCCAGCGACGGCCGGGCGGTGCGGGTGATGCTGACGCCCGAAGGCGAGCGCGTCATGGCGCGCCTGGGCGAGCTACACCGCGACGAACTGCGGCGCATGAACACCGCGATTCTCCCCCCGGTATGGGACAGCGACTCGCAGCCGGACACGCTGTCCCCCCATGCGGCGGCCCGGACGGAGTCCGCCCTACCACGCCACCGCGGCGATCTTGGCGGAGAACTGATCTAAGGCTCGGCCACGCGTCGTCGCCGGCGCGACGCACGCCTTTGGCGGTACGTAAAGGAACGGCATGGACAGGAATGACGCACCAGGCATCAGGGGAAGACGAGCGGCAAGGGCCGTGATCGCCACTCAGGGAGTGGTGCACCATGCACGCGTCGGGAAAGACCCAGGTGGACTGGCTCCACCGGGCCGCAAAGAGTAGGTCATTCCAGACGAACGCATGTATGGCCGGCGCACGCAAGCTGAACCACCAAGTTACGGCATCGGCCTCGCCCAGATCCGGTCAAAGGAAGCGACCATGAATACTCAGACCACGTTGACCATGGAACACGCTCACCTCCTGACCCAGATCACCGACCGAGCCCGGGTCGTCCTGCAGCTCGCCTCGCAAGACCGATGGCCCAGCCAGGAGCTGACGGCGCTGGCCCGCTATCTACGCGCGGAGCTCATCAGGCAGTTCACCGACGAAGAACGGCTACTCTTCCCCGCCCACGAAGCCACCCCCGAACTGTCCCGGCTGGCCCGCGACCACGCACGGCTGCGCGCCTGCGTGGACACCATCGCCGCCGCGGCCCGCGAGCGCGGCACCCGCTCCCCCGCCCAGATCGCCACCACCGTCCGCGACCTGCTCACCCAGCTACACAACCACCTCGCCACCGAGCAGGCCACCCTGACCGCGCCTGGCAGGCCGACGATCTCCACCGCCGCCCTCGGCGCCTGCCCGCACCGCTGGTATCCGCTCACCGAAGGCCCCACGATCGACCTGGACGCGCTGCCCGCCGAGCGGCTGCTCGATGCCATCGGCGACCGGCTGCACAGGCTGCCCCGCGGGGAACACCTCGACCTGTATTCCCGCACCGACCCGGGCAAACTCTGCGACGCCCTGGCGACCAGCCAAGACGACTACGGCTTCACCTTCCTGGCCTACGGGCCGGACCAGTGGCGGGTACGCGTCACCCGCCGACTCGAAAGGTGATCCGCATGGCCGTCACCGAGCACGTCACCTCTGCCGCCCTGACTCGCACCGCGAAGGGTCGGCTCCTGGTGTCCTGGCTATCATCGACGGACCACAAGGTCATCGGCTATCTCTACCTGATCACCTCATTCGGCTTCTTCCTGATCGGCGGGGCCATGGCCATGGTGATCCGGGCCGAGCTGACCCGGCCGGGACTGCAGTTCGTCACCACCGAGCAGTACAACCAGCTCTTCACCATGCACGGCACCATCATGCTGCTGCTGTTCGCCACCCCGCTGTTTGCCGGATTCACCAACGTCATCATGCCGCTGCAGATCGGCGCACCCGACGTGGCCTTCCCCCGCCTCAACGCGGTCAGCTACTGGCTGTTCCTGTTCGGCGGACTGATCGCCATCAGCGGGTTCATTACCCCAGGAGGCGCGGCAGCCTTCGGCTGGTTCGCCTACACACCCCTGTCCAGCGCGATCAGCTCGCCGGGAATCGGCGGCGACCTGTGGATCATGGGCTTGAGCCTGGCCGGTCTCGGCACGATCCTGGGATCCGTCAACTTCATCACCACGATCGTGGGCATGCGGGCGCCGGGCATGACCATGTTCCGGATGCCGATCTTCACCTGGAACGTGCTGCTGACCTCGATGATGGTGCTGATGGCCTTCCCCGTACTCGCCGCCGCACTGCTGGCCCTGGAAGCCGACCGGAAACTGGGCACGCACATCTACGACGCGAGCAACGGCGGCGCGATGCTCTGGCAGCACCTGTTCTGGTTCTTCGGCCACCCCGAGGTCTACATCATCGCGCTGCCGTTCTTCGGCATCATCACCGAGGTCCTCCCGGTCTTCAGCCGCAAGCCCGTATTCGGCTACATCGGGCTGGTGTCGGCCACGATCGCGATCGCCGGACTATCGATGACCGTGTGGGCGCACCACATGTTCGGCACGGGCCAGGTGCTGCTGCCGTTCTTCTCGTTCATGAGCTTCCTCATCGCAGTGCCCACCGGGGTGAAATTCTTCAACTGGACCGGCACCATGTGGCGAGGACATCTCAGCTTCGAAACCCCGATGCTGTTCGCGCTCGGCTTTTTGATCACCTTCCTGTTCGGCGGACTAACCGGCGTGATTATGGCCTCCCCGCCGCTGGACTTCCACGTCACCGACAGCTACTTCGTGGTCGCGCACTTCCACTACGTCGTGTTCGGAACCGTGGTGTTCGCGATGTTCGCCGGCTTCTACTTCTGGTGGCCGAAAATGACGGGCAGGCTACTCAACGAGACCTGGGGAAAGCTTCACTTCTGGACGCTGTTCGTCGGCTTCCACACCACCTTCCTGATCCAGCACTGGCTCGGCGCACTCGGCATGCCCCGGCGTTACGCCGACTACAGCCCCGCCGACGGCTTCACCACGCTCAACGCCGTATCATCAGCGGGCGCATTCCTGCTCGGGGCGTCCACACTGCCCTTCCTCTACAACGTCTGGCGCACAGCACGCGGCGCGCGCCGCCCACTGCCGGATGACCCCTGGGGATTCGGCAACTCACTGGAGTGGGCCACCTCGTGCCCGCCACCGCGGCACAACTTCACCGCCCTCCCGCGCATCCGATCCGAACGCCCCGCCTTCGACCTCCACTACCCACACGAGCCCCCGAGCTGATCTGTATGGCTCTTCCCAGGTCCCCTTCTCGTACGGTTGACCCGCCGATACTTGGTGATCAACTGCGATGACGCCGATGCGGCTCTAGCAGTCACTCCTCCCCGAGGACGGTGTGCAGACGAGCATGTCGAGCAGGATGTCGATGTTGCCGATCGCATGGACAAAGCACTCGCGGGCGGCTTCTATCGCCGCGACGTGCCCCGCGGCCTGCTTCACGCTGGGCACCTGACCTGCCGCGACAACGCCGGGCAACCGATCGAGCCCTCGGCAGCTTGCGCGGCGGCCACCGGAATGGGACCGGTGCTCGGGTCCTGGGCGATCAGCCGTAGTGGCCCGAGCACCCGCAGCGTCTGCCACTGCAGGAAGCCGGTCAGCTTGACCGGGTGTCAGTGACGCCCACGCTGACCAGCTGCTGATCGTGCGCCTCGGCCAGGTCCACCGCGCCGTCGGCGAGCGTCTCGGCGAGCATCGCCTCGACCTGAGCCGCTCCGAGCAGCGTTGGCCAGCCGCACCTGGTAGCGCCGGTGGCCGAGCCGGGCCTGTTCGGCCTCGTGTTCAGCCTGGCTGCCCTTCCCCTTGTATATGCCCAAGGCCATCAGGGCGGCAGCCAGCTGCTGCACGGAGGCGGACTGCTCCGAACGGGGCGTGGCGGCGCTCATGGCGCTCACCGTAGTGCCGCCGGAATCCCGGCGGGGACATATCCGGGCAACTGCCGGTTCACCGCTCGATCGCGACGCACGCTCAGGCCGGGCCGGCGGGGAACAACACGCGCGACTCCAGGTCCAGACGGGTCACCGGAGCCTGCTCCGGCGGGGTCAGGTTGATGATCCAGTTGCCGAACCAGCGGACGGTGTGGGTGATGTAAGGGGAGACAGTGGCCAGGTCGTCAACGTCCACACTCTCGCCCTCGGCGGCGAGCTGGTTGGCAGCGTCGGTGATGTCGCAGGCGGTCGAGTAGATCACACAATTCGCGATCAGCTCGTTAAATTTGATCACCTTCTCCTGGTAGTCGGGGTCGTTGTGGCCGATCAGCTTGCCGCCGAACATCAGCCAGTCGGCGAAGCCGTGGAAGGCTTCGGTGCGGTTGGTGATCGCGGTGATCTGCTCGCGAAGCTCGGGCTGCGACAGATAGCGCAGCAGCGTGATCGTGCGGATCGCCCGCCCCAGCTCGCGAAAGGCCCGATACAGCCGGTTCTTTCGCGAGTGGTTGCCCAGGCGGCGCAGCAGCGTCACCGATGACAACCGGCTCTCCCGGATGGAGATCGCGGTACGCAGCAAGTCCGTCCAATGCGTCTGGATCAGCGCCCAGTCGGTCACCTCCTGCCCGAACAACGGCTCGATGTGGGTGTAGCGGATACGCTCATCAGGCCGATAGAAAATCAGGTCGTGCCAGTTGCGGATGCGCGGCAACAGATCGAAGCACGGCAGCGCGGCGTCCAGGCTGCAATAGAAGTGGGCGGAGATCATCCCTCGGCGGGTGGCGTGTGGGCGCTGCTGTCGAACATCGCCTCCACCAGAGCGCGGGCCCGCTCGATGTCGGGGCCGTCGAAGTCGCGGGTGACCAGTACGACGCACCGGGCCTCGTCGGCGGGGCCATAGGCGGGGGTGCTGCGCTGCAGCCGGGCAGGCCGTACTCCGGCCCGTTCGATCTCGGGCGCGGCCGCGTCCACCTCCTGTTTCCAGCTCAGGTCCTGTCGGCGGGCGTCGTCCCGGTCGGTGAGCGCAGCAGGGTGTCACCGTCGTCCGCCGGCCAGGACCGCGTACGAACGCAGCCCCGCACCGGTCCACGGCCGTGCCTGCCACGCCACCGCGATGGCCTGCACCACGGCCTCCTGCCGCTGCGGCGAGCCCACCCTCTAGACGCCGAACAACGCCATGCCATCGTCGGACCTCAACCGCGGTAGAGGTCCAGGCCGCAGGCGAGCTCGGGCGCCGGTCAGGCAGCGCCGCCCGCCAGCTGGCCGGCGCGCCGCTGCAGGTCGGCGCCGAACTCCTCGGCCCTGGCCAGCTGAGTGCACAGCGCCTCGCAGCGCTCGCGGGTGGCCTGCTCGAAGTGGCCGAGCCTGGCCAGCATCTGCTCGCGCTCGGCCGCCTCCAGGGCCGCCGCGCCGGTGTCGTCGAGCCGGTCGGTGATGGACAACAGCTCGCCCATCTCCTCCAGCGTGAAGCCGAGCGGCTTCATCCGGCGGATCACCATCAGCCGGGCCACGTCGGCCTCGGTGTAGAGGCGGAAACCCCCCTGGCTGCGGGCGGAGGGCCGCACCAGACCCACCTCGTCGTAGTGCCGGATGGTCCGCAGCGAAAGCCCGGTGCGGGTCGCCACCTCCCCGATGTGCAGGTGATCCGCCGAAGCCGGAGCTTCGCCCTCGGCGGCGGGGAGCGCCGATCCGTCCATCTTCCGTACGACCTCACTGCTCGGACTGGTTGGGCGGTGCTGGGCCCGCCGAATCTCTACCCTAACGTTAGGGTAAAGTTCCTGGTGACCGGACCGCATGAAGATGTCCCGGCACAGACCGGACACATCCCCCCGGCCCATGACGTGCACCAGCGCCGCACGAGCGCCGGCCCATCACGAGGTAAGGAACATCGACGCGCGCATGCCTTTGATCGCCCCCTGCTGCCCGCCGTGACCTACCCGCGGTAGCGCCACTCGCATCCCCGGCCGATCGCCTCCATCAACTCGGGCACGCTCGCAAGCGCGCCCCGCGGCCCTTGCGGGCCGCTCCCTCGTCTGCTGCCGCCGTGCCCCTCGCCGGCGGCATGTTGCCCGCGGCCCCATGCGAGGCCGAGCCATGCCTTGAAGGACGCCTGTTGCCTAGCTCATCCACACCAGCCCACCCATCCACGACGCTCGCCGGCCGCCTGCGGCCGGGCAGGCCCGCCTGGTTGAGCCCGTCGGTGGCCCGGACCGAGATCCTGTCCGGACTGGTCGTCGCCCTCGCCCTGATCCCCGAGGC
>NZ_JBITKE010000017.1:0-279786 GCF_044460705.1 Nonomuraea sp. NPDC050022 | reverse complement strand
GCCGATGGTACTGCACTCGGGAGGGTGTGGGAGAGTAGGTCACCGCCGGACAATCTTTGGTTGCAGAAAGGGCTCCACGCATGACGCGTGGGGCCTTTTCTGCGTTACCGGCTCTGGTGCAAGCAGTAGCGGGCTCTGCTCTACGGGACGTGGCCTGTTCGCGGCCAGGAGGCGTACAAGTTTCGGATTGCAGTCCTGAACCGGTGGCCGATTCAGGACTGAGCCGACCGCACTGCCGAGCAGTCGCAGGCGCCGAATCGTACAATCAACGGCTTATCCGCGAAGAATGAAGAGACCCCAGCCCATGTAGTCCCTGCCGTACTCGAGATAAGAGTCGCGCGCATGGTCCAGGAATTGCCGCAAGGCCGGCGCATCGGGGTCGTCCGGATTTTCGCGTAGCCATTCGCTCAGCGTCCACCATTGAGCGGCGACGTACCTGTCCCAGGTGTCGTGGTTCGCCAGGACCATTTCCACCAACTCATAGCCGGCGTCTTCGATGAGCTTGGCCGTACCGGACAGCGAAGCGAAAGAATCTTTCGGTACTTGGAGCGATGTACAGGCTTCGGGCGGTGGCGGGCTGATCCAGTAGCAGTCGCCGACCAGGACGAGTCCGCCGGGGCGGAGCAGACGGCGCATCAGGGTGAGGGTGCCGGTGAGGCCGTCGCCGATCCACGTGGCGCCTATGCACGAGACGATGTCGTACGAGTGCGGCTCGTCCTCATAGGTTCCGGCGTCCGCCTCGATGAAGCGTACCTGGTCGGCCACATCGAGCTCGTCCGCGCGATCTCTGGCGGCGGTGAGAAAGACCTTGCTGATGTCCACACCTACCCCGTACGAGCCGTAACGGGCGGCCCATTGGGTGAGCATTTCCCCCTTCCCACAGGCGAGATCCAGATGGCGCGTGCCTGGTGTGATGCGGCAGATTTCGCCGAGGAGGTGCAATTTTTCGTCAGTGATGGGGTTCAGAATGCGGTGCTGGGACTCGGCGATCTCATGGAAGCGGAGTGACATGTCGAGCAGTTTTCCCGAAGTGGTCAATCACCGCGACCGAATATGCGGGCCGGGCCAGGCTCGGTGACATGCTGCGGCTTGCTAGGCTGGTGGTACCGGGCCATCCCACCGCGGGTGGCCTTCGTCGCGTAAGGCCCGAAAATCGGGCGGCGACCTGCCACGGCGGACCGTCATGTGACGCACGGGTCTGCTGAGTGAGCCAACGAAATGGACCAGAAGTGAACAGTGATAACGGATCGGACGGCGGACAGCGCGAACGGGGCGACGGCGGAGACAAGCGTCCCCAGGGCGGCGACAGGAGCGGCGGGTATGGCTCCCGCGGGCGCGACCAGCGCGACTCCAGGGGCGACCGTCCGTTCCGTTCCGACGACAGGCCGCGCTCCGGCGACCGAGAGCCACGACGCGACGGCGGCGACCGAGGGGCGTCGCGGGATCGCGGATACGGCGAGCGTTCCGGATACCAGGGGCGCGGCGACCGGGGCACCGGGCGCGACGGCGGAGGATATCGCGGCCCGCGTCGTGAGGGTGCGTCCGGCGATGACCGGGGACCTCGTCGCGAAGGCGGGTTCAGTAGTGACCGCGGCCCCCGCCGCGAAGGTGGTTACGGCGGTCCGCGCCGTGAAGGCGGATTCAGCGGTGACCGCCGTGAAGGCGGTTACAGTGGCGGCCCGCGCCGTGAGGGCGGATTCAGTGGCGATCGTGGCCCGCGTGGCGAGGGGGGTTACCGCGGCGGCGACCGGGGTCCGCGTCGCGAGGGTGGCTTCCGTGATGACCGGGGCGGGCGCGGTGGCGATGACCGACGTCCCTTCCGTGACCGTGACGACCGGGGCCCGCGTCGTGACGCCGGCTCCGGCGATGACCGTGGCCCTCGTCGCGAGGGTGGTTACGCTGGTCCGCGCCGCGAAGGTGGTTACGGTGGCGGGCCGCGCCGTGAGGGCGGGTTCGGTGGCGATCGTGGTCCGCGTGGCGAGGGGGGTTACCGCGGCGGCGACCGGGGTCCGCGTCGCGAAGGTGGGTACGGCGGCCCGCGCCGTGAGGGTGGCTTCCGCGACCGTGATGATCACCGGCCGGGTGGGTTCCGTGATGATCGGGGTCCGCGTTCCGAGGGTGGCGACGATCGTCGTTCCTTCCGGGATCGTGACGACCGTGGCCCTCGTCGTGAGGGCGGATACGGTGGCGGTCCGCGCCGTGAGGGCGGATACAGCGGCCCCCGTCGCGAGGGCGGCTTCCGCGACCGTGACGGCGGCGGGGATCGTCGTGGTTTCCGTGACCGTGACGACCAGCGCCCGGGTGGGTTCCGCAGCGACCGGGGTCCGCGTCCCGAGGGTGGCGGTGACCGAGGTCCCCGCCGTGAGGGCGGCTTTGACCGGGGTTCGCGTGGCGGCGACGACCGCCGTCCGTTCCGGGACCGCGACGACCGTGGCCCCCGTCACGAAGGTGGGTACAGCGGCCCGCCCCGTGAAGGTGGGTTCCGCGACGACCGCGGCTCGCGTCCTGGGGGTGGCGACGATCGTCGTTCGTACCGGGATCGTGACGACCGTGGCCCTCGTCGCGAGGGCGGGTACGGCGGCGGTCCGCGCCGTGAGGGCGGTTACGGTGGTCCGCGCCGCGAGGGTGGCTTCCGTGACGATCGGGGTCCCCGGCGCGAGGGTGGCTTCCGCGACCGTGACGATCATCGGCCGGGTGGGTTCCGTGAGCGTTCTGAGGGTGGCGACGATCGTCGTTCCTTCCGGGACCGTGATGACCGGGGCCCTCGCCGCGAGGGCGGTTACGGCGGTCCGCGCCGTGAGGGCGGTTCCCGTGACGATCGGGGTCCCCGTGAGGGTGGTTACCGCGACGACCGGGGCCCGCGTGGCGATGACCGTTCCCGCCCGTTCTCGCGCGATTCTCGTGACGACCGGGCGTCCAGCGGCACCCGTGCCAGGTTCGGCCGTCCCGAGGACGACGCTCCGAAGCGCGAGCCGCTGCCTGAGGTCGCGCCCGACATCACCGCCGAAGAGCTCGACAAGGAAGTACGCGACGAGCTGCGCTCCCTCCCCGGCGACCTCGCCGAGCTGGTGGGCAGGCACATGGTCGCCGCCGAGCGTGCGCTGGAGGAGGACGACCCCGATCAGGCTCACGAGCACACCAAGGTGGCCCGCAGGTTCGCGGCCCGCATCGGTGTCGTACGTGAGGCGGCGGGAATCGTCGCCTATCGGGCTGGGCACTTCTCCGAGGCCCTCAGCGACCTGCGCGCGGCGAGGCGGATGACCGGTTCGGACGCCTACCTCGCGGTCATGGCCGACTGCGAACGCGGCCTCGGCCGTCCGGAACGCGCCCTCGACCTGGTCCGCTCGCCCGAAGCCGAACGCCTCGACAGGGCGGGACGCATCGAGCTCTCCATCGTCGAGTCGGGCGCCCGCCGCGACCTGGGCCAGAACGACGCCGCCGTCATCACCCTGCAACGCCTGCCCGAGCTGCGCGACCCGCAGGCCAAGCCCTGGTCGGCTCGTCTCGCGTTCGCGTACGCCGACGCGCTGGCCGACGCGGGTCATCAGGAGGCCGCGACCGACTGGTTCGCCAAGGCGATGGCCTTCGACGAGGACGGTGAGACGGATGCCGCCGAACGGTACGCCGAGCTGACGGGTGCCGTCATCGAGGACGTCGAAGAAGAGTTCGACGACGATGACTACGAGGACGACTCCGACGACGCGGGTACGGCCGGTCAGGCCGACGCCATGATCAAGGTGGACGAGGACGTCGACGAGGACGAGGCCCTCGCTGAGGCAGACGACCTTCTCGACGACTCCGAGCCCACCGACGATCAGGCTACGGAAGCCGAGCCGGTGGACCAGGAGGACGAGCCGGTCGGCCGGCAGGATGCCGGTGATGAGCAGGACGGCGCCGCGGACCGGCAGGGCGCCATCCGTGAGCAGGACGGCTCTGCCGACCGGGCGGACGCCGACGACGAGCAGGACGGGCCTGCCGGCGAGACGGAATCCACTCCTGAGCAGGCGGAATCCGCTTCCGAGCAGGAGGCCGCCGAGTCCGGCGACCTCCGGGACGGTTCGGCGAACGCCTCGAAGGACGTCCCGAAGGATGCTTCGAAGGACGGCTCGAAGGATGCCGAGCCCGACGAGCCGCAGGACGACGACTCCGGCACGGCAGAGTCGAGCGTCCCGGAGTCCAAGGCCCCTGCGGTGGAGACCCCGATGACGCTAGGCATCACTCCGGCGTTCATCGAGCCGAACTTCGGCGACATCCTGGACCAGCCCGACGAACCAGCCGACGACGCCGCCAAGCGCGACTCCAAGCGCGAAGACTGACGTCCTGCTCCGCCGTACACCTTCCACGGTGTACGGCGGAGTTCTGGTACGGCATTTCGTACCGGAAGCTATTTCGTACCAGAAGTCAGGGTGAGACGCGGTCGAGCCAGTGGTAGATGCCCGCGACGTTAGACGGAGCGCCACTAAGCAGCTCGAACTGCTCCGCTGTGTCATCGTCCGCCTTGAGCGCTTGGTACCGTTCCATGGTCCGGTCCCTGACCATGGCGACGGCGTGGTCGAGGTCGAGGCCCTCCGTGTGTACCTGGCGGGTGAGATCGACCCAGACGCGAAGTTCCTCCGCAGAGCGTTCGAGCGTCTCCTGTACGGCGCCGACCGGTCCGTAGTGGCTGAACAGCAGTCGCTGCGGGCCGAGCGCCTTGAACAGCGAGATCGAGTCGAGCGCCGTCTCCAGGTCGAAGTCCGGAGGCGGGGTGGCCGGGCGGAGATCCCCGGTCTGAGGCAGGTACACGCCGGCGGCGTCGCCTACGTACAGATCGCCAGTGGCGGAATCGATGAGACCCACATGGTGCTTGGCGTGGCCGGGGGAGTAATGGCTGTTCAGCGTCCTTCCGTTGCCCAGGTCGATGGATCCGGTGTCTCCGAGTGCGACGATGCGGTCGGCCTCGGTCGGCGATAGTTCACCAAATAGCGTGTCAAGGCGGTCACCCCACACCATCCTCGCGCTGGCCATCAATCTGGACGGATCGGCCAGGTGCCTGGCTCCCTTCTCATGCACCACGATCTGGGCGGATGGGAAGTACCTCGCCATGTCCCCAGCGCCGCCGGCATGATCTAGATGGATGTGCGTGACCACGACCGTGGCAAGGTCCTCCGGGCCCACGCCGAGCGAGGCGAGTGCGTCACGGACCACGGGCGCCGAGGTCGAGGTGCCGGTCTCGACCAGGCATGGGCGGTCACCCAGGATCAGATATCCAGCCGTGATGCCCGAATAGCCGGCCATCTTCGTATCGATCTCATAGACGTCGCCGCCCAGGGCGGTGATGTTGTCCACAGTCACTCCTGATCCGCTGCCGTTATCCCCAGAATGGCGTTCGAGCCGATCCGGCGTACCCCTCATCGTAAAGAGTGATCTCACCAGAACCCCGATGGGAGGACGACAGTGGACCGCAACGAGGTCGTACTGGTGGGAAGGCTGTCCGCGACGCCAGAGGAAAAACCCCTGCCGAGCGGCGACATCCTCACGAAATGGCGCCTGATCGTGCGCCGCCCGGAAAACAGACGTGGCCAAACGATGACGGACAGCGTGCCATGCGCGACCTTCGATCCCGAGGCGGCCGCCTTCGTCCGCAACCTCAGACCCCGCGACACCATGGAGATCAAGGGCGCTTTCCGCTGCCACGTCTACGGCCCGACCGCCGCCAAGATCTGGCGCTACGAAGTCGAGGTCACGATGGCGAAGGCAGCCCCACCTGACCCAGCTGACCGGCCGAGGCCGTCCCGACCGTGCCGAAAGCCTTTCCCACTCGCACAGAGCCGACGGCTCGGCAACGACCCGGAACCGCCGGACGCTCAGGAGTGCCGACGCGGGCCGGCCCCTCCGCCCACCCCAAAGCCATCCGGAAACGCGATGGCCGACGACAGACACGACATCCTCCTGTCCATCCCCTCGCCACGCCCGGCTCCGGACCTGGCCCCGGCCGGCTAGCTCGCTGTTCGGGTGTGGCACCTCGTGGAAGTGTCCGGCGATCGCCTGTCGATCGCCGGACGATCGACAACGGGGGTCCCGGGGTCAGGGACAGGGGAGCGCGCCCAGTCGCTCCGGTCCAACAGGTAGTCGCGCTGCGCGCGGCCCGCGCATTGCTCGCTGCCCGCGCACTGCTCGCCACCAGTGCGCTGATGACATCCCGCAGACTGGTGTAGTTGCCTCAGCCACTCGGCCGTATTCATCCCTGGTAGAAGCCATACAGCGAGATCGTGGATCCACCACTCAGCGGGACACAAGCGTGCAGATCGGTGCAGGTAGCTCGTGGGGCGGCACAACTCAGGAGGTCGGCATCGTTATTGCTCGTCTAGTGCGGTCACCGGAAACGTTCGTCGGCTTGCGACATGTAATCGGCGATGGTCTTCGCGCACACCAGCGACTCGGTACGCGTGGTATCCACTTCCAGGTCATAGACCATACCGTCGTGTACCGCCTCCGCCTGGGCCACGGCCATGCCCGGGATGCGGTCTCCCCGAGCCCGCTCGCGCTCGGCGGCGACCGCGCTGTCACACCTGACGCCGACCCACAGGATGTCGAGCCCGCCAAGAACTCTCTGCCACTGCTGCTGGGACTCCGCGCCCCTGAGAAGGACGTCATCGATGATGACCCGGGCTCTGGCACGGGCCATCGTGGCGATGCCTTCCCGCCACGCCGTCTGCAGTTGCAGGAACTCCGGCCCGACGGTCACACCTCCGTCGGAGGCGATCTTGAGTCCCGTGTCCGATGTCATCATGGATTCGGGCATCGCCTGGATCATCGAGTCGACACCCCCGATGGCAAGCCAGGGCTGCGGCAGTATGGCCTGCAGGTTCCGGACGATCGAGGATTTGCCGGCGCTGGATCCGCCATTGAGCACGATCAACTGCGTTGTCACGGCGTACACAGTAGGGGCGCCGCCTCAAGGAAGTGAAACCATTTTCGGTCGACGGGCCCTGCTGCTGTGATTCGGTGAACGTTGCCGGTCACTGCACCAGCCGGGCCGTTGAGTCGCCGATCAGCGGCGGTACACGAGGACGGAGCAGTATGCTCTGGCCGCTCCGCCATTTCTCGTACTTGCAGCGTCTCTGATCAGCTGAGCGATCCCACGTCAGGCATGGTGTCTGGCGGGGGTTGTGCCCACCGTGGAGGGGGGCGTGAGCGTGGAGGTGGAATCCCGCGCCCAGGGCTGCCCCGCGTGGCCGGTGGCCGGTGGTGGGTGTGCTGATCGTGGTCACGTCCTGGTTCCGGTGGGCTGCGCGGGGCAGCCGGGCCCGGTCCGTGGGTGCGTGTCCCTCCGGACGCTTACCCGCCGAACCCTGGGGGCTGGTGGGGGAGGGTGCCCTGCGTCGCCTGGGCGCGGGGCGTGTTGGCCTGTGCCGGGTCGATCCGGTCTTGGACCGGTCGCTGCGGCTGATGGTGGTGGTCGCGACGAGCACGGCTTTGGTTTCGAGTTTGTCCACGATGGTGCGGATGAGCATGGTTGCGCTGGCGCGGTCGATGGCGGTGGTGGCCTGGTGGGCCAGGCCGCGGGCGGCGATGCGGCGCCAGGCGCCCATGTCACGGTCGCCCTGCCAGCCGCAGGACGGGTTGGGGCAGATGGCCCACTTCCAGCCCGCGACCGTGGGGCGGTCGGGTGCCTTGCGGTGGCGCAGCGGCGTGAGGCAGTGGGGGCAGTGCTTGGAGGTGTTGCGGGCAGGGACGCTCACCACGGCGATGCCGGTCTCGGCGGCCAGGTGCCGCATGCGGTCGGTGATCTGCCCGCGCACCTGCTGGGACATGCGCGTGTTGTGCGTGCGGCCCATGCCCTTGGCCTCCATCGAGCGCAGGTCTTCCAGGTAGATGACGCCGGCGCCGGCGGCGATGGCCTGGTCCACGGCCCAGCGGGCGGCGGCCCAGGACAGGGCGTCGTTGAGGTTGGAGCGGCGGGCGCAGACGCGCTGGATCTCTTGCGACAGGAGCGTGTGGTTGGCTGCCAGAGCCGGATCGGGGGCGCGGCCGTCGATGAGCCGCTGGTAGTGGTCGATCTTGGCGTGCAGACGCTCTGACAGACGCCGGAGCCGGTGCTGCTTGGCCAGCACTCCAGCAGCCCGGAACTGCCCCCCGGCCCCTAGCGCGGTGATCTGCCCGTCGCTGTGCAGCCGTAGCGCACCCGCGCTCAGCAGCGTGTTGAGGCCCCAGTCCACGCCGAGCGCGACGGTGTGTCCGGTGCGCTGGGTCTTGGGGACGGGCAGGGTGAAAGCGAGATCGGCCCGCGCCTGAGCGCCGTGGATGCGCACGGTGGGCAGGTGCAGCACCGCACTCGGCGGGATCGTCGGGGGCAGGGTGATGGGGCAGGCGACCCACGTCCAGTCCGCGTATGCCCGCGGGTCGGGCCGGGTGGGGAGCTGCAGTCGTAGCAGCGCCCGCCTGGAGTCGTCGCCTGCGCGTTCGATGGTGGCCTGCTGGGCGTCGCATGCCGACAGCAGCAGTATCCGCGCCGCCCGGGGCGGGGGCTCCAGTTCGAACACATCGGCCGCAAGCCGTCCGTGCTCGGTGGTGAAGGCAGCCGCTTGGCGGGTGCGGGACTTGATCACGCTGGACGGCAGGAACTGCCCACCGGGTGCCGCCGCACGGACCTGCTCCCACTCCTTCGCGGTGCGCGTGTTCGGATCGGCGGGCCAGGTGGCCAGTATCGCGGCGGTCAGGTCGGCGCGCCACTTCGCCGACCGCAGCGTCCGCCCGGCCGCCTCTTGGGCCATGCGCACGATACGGTCGTTGACCTTGATGCCCTCGGGCGGGGCAGCCGTCCAGCCGAGGCGTCGCAAGGCCATCCAGGCATTCGACGGCAGTCTGCGGCCCCCGGCGTCCACACCACAGGCCAACCGGTCCACATCGGCGCTGTTCCAGTGCTCGGTGGTCAGCGCGCCGACCATGCCGGATACGAGGTCGACAGCCCATCCGACGCGCTCGGCCAGCACAGCGCAGGTCAGGAGTTCGCCGCTCTTCTCATCCACTGCGGTGCGCAGCATGCCTGGTGCGCTGCGGTGCGGGAGGTTTCGCCCTCGGCAAGCCGAAGTTTCCGGCTCACGCGGCACCATCCTCGCCGGCGCACTGGCCGGTCTCGGCCAGCAGTCGCTTGCGGGCCTCCGTCGAGCGCATGCCGTACAGGCGGCCGGCGAAGGTGGAAACCAAGGACACGAAGTCGTCGAGGAGTTCATCCCGGCCACCGGACTTGTTCGGGTGCAGGACTTCGAGCGTGACGCCGTACACGGACAACAGGCGCTTGAGCCATCCCACCCCGAACCGGGCCAGCCGGTCCTCATGCGTCACCCGCACCACCGACACCGAGCCATCGGAAACCATCGCCAACACCCGATTCAGGCCCGGCCGGTTCTCCCGCAGGCCCGATCCACGGTCCTTGACGACCTTCACGACCTCACCGGTGGACGTGGCCCGCAACTCCTCTTCCTGCGCTGCCAGCGAGGACTCCTGCCCGGACGAGCCGGACACGCGCACATACAGAACCTCTCGCCTTGGACGGGAGGTCGTGGAGCCGCTGCCGCGCTTCATGTTCTCCACATCCAGCGAGGAGAACCGGCGCTCACGACCGACCCAGGAAAACGGGATCTTGCCATCGATAGCCCACTGGCGAAGCGTCATCGGGTGGATACCCAGACGCTTCGCCGCCTTGGACATCCGCAGCAACTCCATACACACAATATACATACACAACACTAGGGATGACTAACGAAACTGGTGAGCGCTCTTCATAGCGCGAGCTGGGTGGTGTCCCAGCCAGTGGTGGATCAACGATCTCGTTGTGCGTTTCCTACGTGGGCGAACAGGGCTGAGCGGATGGGAAAGTACACCGCTCTGCGGGACGTCATCCAGTGCTGCTGCTGGGGGTCCAGGTCGATGTCCCGCCTCAACCGGTGGCGAAGGTACGGAGGACGAGGCCCGTAACGGGCTTGGGGCCGAAGGAGGTTGATTTGCGAGGCACGCGCTCGCCCCCCGCCGCGATTGCCAGCACGTCGTCGACGGCTAGCGGCTTCAGAATCACGGCGGTGCCGCCCGTATCGAGAGCCAGCTGCAGGGCGGCCTCCGGGTCATGATGCACGATCCGTACGGCCTGCTGATCGTCCTGCATGCCCCACACCTTGGGCAGGACGAACTCACTGAGGATGGAGATGTTCAGCGAGTTCCACCGATCGGAGCGGTCCGGAGGCATGGCACGGGCGAGTTGGACCGGATCAGGGTTGGTGAGCAGGTGGCAGCCACCTTCTCCGGCGAGCAGAAATGCGGGCTCCCCCGCGGCCTGAAGCGCGGCCAGGCCCTGGTCGAGGGTGGCATGGTCGTGGACACGCCACGATCCCTTGGCCTTGGCCGCCGCCTCGGTCAGAGACAGGCCGGGGATGACGCGGTGAATGGCCTTGAGATCGGGCGGGTACGCGGTCGAATCGACGAGCAACGCCAGCCCGAAGTCCCATGGACCCAAAGTGGGCTGCCCCTGCTCCCCGCCACGCGCATGCTGCCCCGTGGGGTGCTGGGCTCCGGGGGCTGATGTGGCGGCGGGTTCTGGCACCTGGCCTGGTTCGGTTTTGCTTGCTGGGCCCTGAGCTGGTTCCGCGTTGGCGGCTGGATCCGGAGCTGGTGTCGGATTGTTCGCTGGACCCTGAGGGGGTGCGGCATTGGGTGTTGAATCCTGAACGGGTGTGGCAGGGGGCGCTGAAGGCTGAGCGCCGCGGGGTGGCGCGGGTGTTGGTTCTGGTTGTGCGTCGAGGTGCGGTGGTGTGTTCAGCGGCGAGGTGAGTGGAGGCTGTGGGGTGGTGGATGCCGGTGTTGTGGGAGCGGGCCATGAGGTGGAGGTGGGGACCTGGCCGGCACGGGCCGCGTGCTCTTGGCGTTGTAGGACCCGATATGTCGCGTACCTGTGGTGGCCGTCGGCGATGAGGGCTTGGCGGTTTCGGAGGTCGGCGTTGACGGCGTCGACCTCGGCCGGATCCGTGATCGCCCAGAGGCGGTGGCGGAGACCGTCCTGGGTATCAGCCGTCACCAGAGGCGGGCGTGTCGACGCCACGTGATCCACCATGAGGGTTGCCGTGCCTTGGCCGCCGTCGTAGAGGAGGAAAATGGGTTCGAGGTTGGCCTGGGTGGTGCTCATGAGGGCGAGCCGGTCGGCGACGGGTCCGGGGAAGATGTCCTCGTGGGGGAGGATGATGCGTTGAGCCGGGTCCGCCAGGGCCACGTCGCCGATGAGGCCGCGCTGTAGGACGCCCAGTCCGTGCTGTTCGTACACATATAGGGCTGGTTGCTCGTCAGCGACCAGCACCCTCGCGTCCAGCCAGGCGAGGAGGGTGTCGCGGGCTTCGCAATAGCGCTCGTTCGCTGAGCGTTCGGGTATGTCGGCAGATGGCTGGACCGCTACATCCCCATGCGCGTCACCCTGGCGCTCATCGCCGGGTCGTATGTCGTTGAGTTGTTTGTCACTGTCAGCGAGCCGCTCGTCATGGGACCGTTCGTACTGCTCGGAACGAGGCTGCTCGTGCCTGGGCTGCCGGTCTTTGAGGTGCTTGCCCGTGGGCTGCTCGTCCTCGGATTGTTCGCCCCTGAGGTGTTCGTCACTGAGCTGCTCGCTCTCGGGCCGCTCGTCATCAGGCCGCCTGGCGCCGGGGTGGTCGTCGTGGAGCTGTTCGGCGGTTTCTTCCGGAGGGATGTCGTATCGGGTGGCGGCTGCGTTGTCGCGTGTTCCGGCGGGGTGGTGACCTATCGGGGCCGGAGATGTGTCGCTGTCGTGATCGCCGGCTGCGATTTCGGCGTCGTGCTTGTGGGCGCTGATGGAGTCGTGGGGTTGGGGGATGCTGACGGCCGTGTCGGGTGCGCTCTGATCGTCAGGTGCGCTCGGACGGGTGCTCACCGCTGGGCCCAGCGCGGGGCTCACGGCTGTGGCAGCGGGTTGTTCGTCGGCTGCCGTCGCAGCGGGGGCGGCGTGGTGGGAGGTGACGCCGGGCGTCGTGCTGTGGTGGGAGGTGACGCCAGGCGTCGTGCTGTGGTGGGCGGCGGTGCTGGAGGTCTTGTTGTGGTGGGGGGCGGCGCTGGGGGGCGTGTTGTGGGTGAGGGAGCCGGGAGCGGATGGGTGTCCTTCGGGGGACTGGGGTGGCGATGAGCAGGGAAGGATGAGGCGGACGACGTTGTTGGGATGGGAATCCAGGAGGGCGCGTACGTCACCTTCAGCGATCAGGTCGTACGGCGGGGAGGTCACCTTGGCGGGATCGTCGACCGTGAAGCGGACGCCGCGGAAGGGGCGTAGGAGCAGTCCATCAGGCACCGGCAGTTCAGGATTCCCCATACCGGGCATGCTCCCATAAGTGTCCGGGTCTTCCGAAAGTCGCCCCCAAGCTCCCAACGCTCCTGATTCCGCGGCGAATTCAACGGAACCCTGTCGGCCGATGAAGGAGGCCTCACGCATGGTCCAAGGTAGAAACGTGCACGATGAATCCCCTGGGGCTCCGGGGGGTGGCGTTTACGACTGGTATCAGCGCGGGGTGAAGCTTTTGAAAGAGGGCAGTCCGGCAGCTGCTGCCGCTCTGCTCGAGCGTGCCGCTGCTGCGGAGCCTGATTCGCGCAGCATCAGGGAGGCTCTCGCGCGAGCGCAGTTCAATTCGCGGCAGTACGCGGAGGCTGCGGCGAGCTTCCGCCAGATCGTCGACGCCAATCCGACTGAGGATTACGCCTATTTCGGGCTTGGGTTATCGCTGTGGCGAACGGGCGACATTGAAGGGGCCCAGGAACCCCTTGCGATCGCTGTGGCCATGCGGCCGGATGAGCGTCACTACGTGTCCGCGCTGAAGAGCGTCCGCGCCACTCTGCGGGCTCGGCGTGAGATGTAGACGATAGACAGGAGGCCGGCCGAGGCGGTGTCGGTCGGCGCTCGCACCGGTTGCGTCCTGGAGAGGGCGACAAGCCGTACGACAGGCTCGCGGTTCAGGCGCCTCGGTGCTCGACGACGGTGTCGTCCTGCTGCGGGCCGCCGATTTCGGAGCCGCCATCTCCTACCACCGGCAGCAGCTCACTGGAGCCGCGCCCTAGGACCGTCCATCGCTGAGCGATTGGCAGCACTTCGCGTAGGCGCTCCGCGTCAACGGCGAGTTGGAGGAAGCCGTCCGGCGCGGCGGGCGGGCGCGCGGGACGCCATCCGGCGCCGTCGGGAGGCGCTGGGCGTCGCGGCGAGCTACCTGCGGAGCCAACGCCCGCCTGCTCGTGTCGCGCCCGCTCGTGTCGCGTCTGCTGTGTTGCGCCCGCTCGTGTTGCGCCCGCTCGTGTTGCGCCCGCTCGTGTCGCGCCCAGGGGCGTGGTCATGCTGGAGATCCGTGTCGGGCTTGGCGAGAGTCTCCATGTCCTCGGTCGGCTGGCCGAAGCCGAGGCTGAGCAAGCACTGTGAGGCGTTCGATGGGTACGGGCTCTCCCTCAGGCCCGACCATCCGGATGCGCTCGTCCAGCGTGGGCGGCCGACGGATCTGCTCTATGCCCAGGGCGAGTTCGGCGAATGCTGGGCCTTGCTGAACAGCCACGACGGGTCAGATCCGGATGAACGCCGGAGCGTCTGATCTGCTTCGGTGCTGCGTGTTGATCGTGCGAGTGCTTCGATTTCGTTGGAGATGGCGGGTGGTCAGTCCTTGGTGAGGACGATCGCCAGGCCGGAGAGTACGTCGTTGATCTTGTTGGCGTCGAAGCTGGCCGGGTTGAATTGGTCGGCTGAGTCGAGGCCGAGCCATTCCAGGCGCTCCTGGTGTTCGTCGTGGGTGGGATCGGCGAGGATTTCGAGGAGATATTCGTAGCCCCAGACGCCGCCGGAGTCCTCGGGTGGTCCCGCGCGGCGTCCGGTCAGGCAGCGTGGATAGGCCGTGCCGGGTTCGGCGTCGGTGATGGCTTCGACCAGGATGTCGTGTTCCCAATCGTCGCCGAAGTCGTAGGTGTAGCGGAGCCGGTCATTGGCCCGCGGGGCGACCTGGTCGAGTCGGGTGGAGGCCGCGCTGCGGATCTCCAGCTCGCGGTCGGTGTCGCCGAAGTGGCCGGTTGCGGTGTCGAAGACCCACATGTGGTAGTTCTGCCAGCCGAAGGACGCCTGGATGACGTCGTGCAGGTGCCGCAGCGTACTGTCCGAGGCGACCCCCAACCGGCGCCAGACCGGTGGTCGGGAACCGCGCAAGGTGACCTTGATCGTGTGAACTGTCTGCTTCGCGCTGGGGGTGTTCGTCACAGCGATTATTCTGCCGCGCGGCTGGGTTCGGCGTGGGCAGTGGGCTTAACTAGGCTGCTTGTGGACGGCTCTGAAATGGCATATTTGGGGTATTTAGCTCGTTCGGTCGCATGGGGCGCCGGCATTGGCGTTGCTGTGCGAGATCAAATCGCTGTGTGGTGTGTGGAAGTGGACCTGACATTACGGGCGGGCTGCTTTCAGGTGGCCGAGTGGCATCCATCTACCCGAATCCGTGCGCGACTCTCGACCTCCGCCGCCCCATGCACGCTTTCGCCCCATGAAACACCTGCGCCCCGTATGCCACCTCTGCCCCGTGCGCCCCGTGCGGCGGCATGCGCCCCGTGGGCTCGGGCGCCGCGTGCGGCCAGCCGCGTGCGCAGCTATCCATGCCGTGTAGCGCTCCTCGGCCTTCACCGCGTGCGTCGCGGGGTTGAGGTCGCCGAGCAGATCGGCGGGTTCTGGGAGGTTGACGGGGGAATCTGTGGACAGGGTCAGCCCTTCTCCAGATGAGTACGAAGGCGACGCTAAAGTCTCACGCGGTGCGACAAGTCAACGGGAAGAGGCGCAGTGCTGATCGACGGCTATGACACCCTGCTGCTCGACCTCGACGGGGTCGTCTATCTGGGCGCCCACGCGGTTCCCCATGCGGTCGAGTCGCTGGAGGAGGCGCGGGGCAGGAGTACGCGGCTGGCGTACGTCACCAACAACGCCTCACGCACCCCCGCCGCCATCGCCGAGCATCTGCGCGAGCTTGGCCTTTCCGCCAGGGCGGAAGACGTAGTGACCTCGGCGCAGGCCGCCGCCCGGCTGGTGGCCGAGCGGGTGCCGTCCGGTTCCCCTGTGCTCGTGGTGGGCGGGTCCGGACTGCGGCTGGCCGTACGGGATCAAGGACTGAGGCCCGTCACCACGGCGGCGGACGCGCCGGTCGCGGTCGTGCAGGGCATGGCGCTCGGTCTCGCGTACGGGCTGCTGGCGGAAGGCGCGCTGGCCGTACGGCAGGGCGCGTTGTTCGTGGCCGCCAACAGGGACAGCACGCTGCCGACGCGGCGGGGTGAGTTGCCCGGCAACGGGGCGATGGCGCGGGTGATCGCCACCGCGACCGGGGTGGAGCCGGTGTTCGCGGGCAAGCCGGATCCGCCGTTGCATCGGGAGTCGATGATCCGTACGGAGGCGAAGCGGCCGCTCGTGGTGGGCGACCGGCTCGACACCGACATCGAGGGCGCCGTCAACGCGGGGGTCGACGGACTGCTGGTGCTCACCGGGGTCGCCACGCCGCTCGACGTGCTCACGGCCTCTCCTCAGCAGCGGCCGACGTACGTGGCCGAGGATCTGTCCGCGCTGCTGCGGCCCTATCCGGAGGTACGGCAGGGCGTCTGCGCGGGATGGCGGGCCCAGTGGGTCGACGGAGTGCTCACGCTGGAGGGTGACGGGAGTCGCACCGACGGGTTGAGGGCCGCCTGTGACGCGGCCTGGACGTATGCGGGCGAAAGCCGGGCCGAGGAGGACGCGGTCAAACCGGTGCTGGATCGGATCGGCTGAGCCGGTGCTGGGCCGGACGCGCCGCCCTCCTGCTCGGTCGCACTGCCTTGCTGCCTTACTGGGCGGCCTCACCGATGGGGTCCAGCGGGCCGGCAGCGACTGGAGGTCAGAGGAGGCGGCGTAGGCGGAGCAGGTCGCCGAAGCTGGCGTCGATCCGTACCCGGCCGCCGAGCAACGCGCGCGCCAGATCGAGCTCCCCGTCCACAAGGGCGATCAGGTCGTCGCTGACGATCGTCAGCTTCACATCGGCCGACCTGCCGTTCGAGGGCGGCTCTTCACTGAACGGGTCCAGTCCGTCAGGATGCAGCCGGCCGTAGAAGATCAAGTCGAGGTCGGAGATCCGGCAGCTCACCGTACGCTCGACCACGTGCTTGGCCCGGTCCTCCTCGCCGATCTCGTCGAACTGGTCGACGAGCTTGGCCAGTGCCGCCCGGCACTCCTCGACGCTTGCCATGTCGGGATCCTTTCTTCCATTTCAGGACGGTAGCGTTCCACATCAGTGGCACCCCCGTGTGACCCTTCAACGTGTGACACACCTGCCAAGGTGCCGGGTGCTCGCATGAGGCGTTACGGTCGTTGTCATGAGTGAGGTACCGGAGGAGACCGGCGACGAGCGAGTCGACGCGGTCCTCGCCGGTCTCGGTGACCTGGCCGGGCGGCCGGTGGGTGAGCACGTCGCGGTGTTCGACGAGGCGTTCTCCGGGCTCGAGGCCGCGCTGGGGGCCGTGGACGGGCAAGTGAACGGCCAGGTGGACGGCCGGACGGGCGACCGGTGAGCCGACGCATCCGGCTGGACAGCGAGTTGGTGCGGCGCGGCCTCGCCAGGTCGCGTGAGCAGGCCGGCCAGCTCATCGAAGCCGGCCGGGTCACGGTCGGCGGCCGGCGGGCGGGCAAGGCGGCGACCCAGGTCGACACCGCCTCGGCCATCGTCGTGGCCGAGTCCGCCGACGGTCCCGACTACGTCTCGCGCGGCGCGCACAAGCTGCTCGGCGCGATCGAGGCGTTCGGCGCGCTGGAGATCCGGGGCCGCCGCTGCCTCGACGCGGGCGCGTCCACGGGCGGGTTCACCGACGTGCTGCTGCGGCAGGGCGCCGAACGCGTGCTGGCCGTCGACGTCGGTTACGGCCAGCTCGCCTGGTCGTTGCGGACCGACGACCGGGTGACCGTGATGGAGCGCGTCAACGTACGTGATCTCACCCCGGATCTGGTCGGTGAGCCCCCTTCGCTGATCGTAGGCGATCTGTCGTTCATCTCGCTGCGGCTGGTGCTGCCCGCGCTGGCCTCGGTGGCCGCCGCTCAGGCAGACTTCGTGCTGCTGGTCAAGCCGCAGTTCGAGGTGGGCAAGGACCTGGTGGGTGCCGGTGGCGTGGTGCGAGACCCGGTGTTGCGGGCGGGCGCGGTGCGACAGGCCGCGGCCAAGGCGCGCGAGCTCGGCCTGGTGGTGCGCGGCGTGACCGCGAGCCCGCTGCCAGGTCCGTCGGGAAATGTGGAGTATCTGCTCTGGCTGGGCAAGGGGGAGGGCGAGCCGCCGGTCGCCGACCTCGAAGCCGAGATCGAGCGGGCCGTCGCGGAAGGGCCACAATGAACCGTACTGTGCTGGTCACCGTGCACACAGGGCGGGAGGCCGCGGTCGACAGCGCCCGCCTGGTCATCGACCGCCTGGTCACGGCCGGGATCCGGGTCAGGGTGCTCGATGTGGAGGCCGACGACATCGGCTGCCGCGGCGCCGAAGTGGTGCCCTGCGATCCCGGTGCCGCCAAGGACGCGGAGATGCTGATCGTGCTCGGCGGCGACGGCTCGCTGCTGCGCTCGGCCGACCTGGCCAGGCCCACCGGCACCCCGCTGCTCGGCGTCAACCTCGGGCACGTCGGCTTCCTGGCCGAGGCCGAGGTCGCCGACCTGAAGTCGGCGGTCGACAGTGTGGTCGCGGGCCGCTACGACGTCGAGGAACGCATGACCATCGACATTCTGGCCAGGCAGAACGGCCAGGTGCTCGCCGACACGTGGGCGCTCAACGAGGCCAGCGTGGAGAAGGGCGAGCGCATGCTGGAGGTGGTCGCCGAGATCGACGGGCGGCCGCTGTCCCGCTGGGGCTGCGACGGCGTGATCTGCGCGACCCCGACCGGCTCGACCGCCTACGCCTTCTCCGCCGGGGGCCCCGTCGTGTGGCCGGAGGTCGAGGCGCTGCTGATGGTGCCGATCAGCGCGCACGCGCTGTTCGCCAGGCCGATGGTGATCTCGCCGCGGTCCACGCTCGCCGTCGAGATCCTGCCCGACACACCCGGCGGCGTTCTCTGGTGCGACGGGCGGCGCCGTTTCGACCTGCCGTCCGGCAGCCGGGTGGAGGTACGCCGCGGCTCCCAGCCGGTACGTCTGGCCCGGCTGCACGGGGTGGAGAGCACCGGCGCCCCCTTCACCGACAGGTTGGTCGCCAAGTTCGAACTACCCGTCCAGGGCTGGCGCGGAAGGGTGCGTCCCTGACTCAATTACAGGTGCAGCGCGTACAGTTAGATCGCACAAGCGTTCGGAGCGACGGGAGTGGGCAGTGCGACCAAGGGTCGAGGAGGTCCGCATCCAGGGGCTCGGCGTCATCGATGAGGCCGTTCTGGAGCTTTCGCCAGGCTTCAACGTGGTCACCGGCGAAACCGGTGCCGGCAAGACGATGGTCGTCACCGGGCTCGGGTTGCTGTTCGGCGGCCGGGCCGACCCTTCCCGCATCCGGCCGGGCACCGACAAGGCCACCATCGAGGGCACGCTGGTCATCGAAGCCAACGGCCGCGTCTCCCAGCAGGTCGAGGACATCGGCGGCGAGATCGAGGACGGCGAGCTCATCATCTCCCGCACCGTCTCGGCCGAGGGCCGGTCGCGGGCCTGGCTCGGCGGCCGGACGGTGCCGGTCGGCACGCTGACCTACCTGGCCGACGACCTGGTCGCCGTCCACGGGCAGATGGACCAGCAGCGCCTCCTGCAGCCGGCCAAGCAGCGGGCCGCCCTCGACCGCTATGCCGGTGACGATCTGGTCAAGCCGCTGCGCGCCTACTCCCAGGCGTACAAACGGCACAAGCAGGTGGGGGCGCTGCTCGACGAGCTCACCACCAGGGCGCGTGAGCGCGCTCAGGAGGCCGACCGGCTGCGGTTCGGCCTTGAGGAGATCGAGAAGGTCGAGCCGAAGGCCGGCGAGGACGTCGAGCTGCGCGGCGAGGAGGAGCGGCTCTCGCACGCCGACGCGCTGCGCGGTGCCGCGACGAGCGCGCACACGGCGCTGCTCGGCGACCCGATGGAGGCCGCGAGCGGCGCGCACGACGTGATCTCCCTGCTGGGCGAGGCCCGCTCGGCCGTCGAGGCGGTGCGCGACTACGACACGCAGCTCGCCGGGGTGGCCGACCGGCTGGCCGAGGCCGGCTACCTCATCTCCGACGTCGCCACCGACCTGGCCGCGTACGCCGAGTCGATCGAGGCCGACCCCGCGCGGCTCGCCGCCGTGCAGGACCGCCGGGCCCTGCTGTCAGGACTGGTCCGGAAATATGCTGAAGACAGCGCTGGTGTCCTGCAGTGGGCTCAGGAGGCGTCCGCCCGGCTGGTCGAGCTGGAGGGCGATGACGAGCGCATCGACGAGCTGACCCGCGAGCACGACGAGCTGACCGCCCGGCTCACCGAGCTGGCCGCCGAGCTGACCCGGGTGCGCGAGGGCGCCGCCGAGCGGTTCGGCCAGGCCGTCACCGACGAGCTGACCGCGCTGGCCATGCCGCACGCCAGGGTCATCGTCCAGCTCACCCAGGTCTCGGACTTCGGCCCCGAAGGCGTCGACGAGGTCGAGCTGCGCATGGCCGCTCACCCCGCCGCGCCGCCGCTCCCGCTCAACAAGGGCGCGTCCGGCGGCGAGCTGAGTCGCGTCATGCTGGCGATCGAGGTGGTGTTCGCGGGCGCCGATCCGGTGCCGACGTTCGTGTTCGACGAGGTCGACGCGGGGGTGGGCGGCAAGGCCGCGGTCGAGATCGGGCGCCGCCTCGCCAGGCTGGCACGGACCGCCCAGGTCATCGTCGTCACCCACCTGCCGCAGGTGGCCGCGTTCGCCGACCAGCATCTGGTGGTCGAGAAGGCCAGCGACGGCAGTGTCGTACGCAGCGGCGTCCTCACCCTCAACCACGAAGGCCGGGTACGCGAGCTCTCCCGCATGCTGGCGGGGTTGGAAGACTCCGAGCTGGGCAGAGCACACGCCGAAGAACTCCTCGGGCTAGCGGCCGCCGATCGGTGATCCTGAGTGACATAGCGGACACGCCGCGCAGTGCGTGGCCTCTGCGCTGCTTCACTCTGGCAGGATGGTCTTGATGAAGGTTCCGGGGAGCAGGATGCCGGGCCTCCGCGCTAGGAAGGTCACGGACCTTCCCGGTGTCACGGCAGTGGCGAGAGTCGATCGGCGGACTAAGAGGCTGACCAAGCGCCTCCAGCCCGGTGAAATAGCGATTATCGACCACGTCGACGTGGACCGGGTCAGCGGGGAGGCGCTTGTCGCGTGCGGGGTGTCGGCCGTGGTCAACGTCGCCGCCGGCATCAGTGGACGCTATCCCAACCTCGGCCCGCAGATCATCATCGAGTCCGGGGTGCCCTTCGTCGACAACGCCACCCAGGATCTGTTCGAACGGGTCAAGGACGGCGATGTCGTCCGGATCCACGACGGGGTCGTCTACCTCGACGGTGACGTGGTCGGCAAGGGCGAGGAGCAGACGCCCGACGCGGTCGAGGCCGCCATGGCCGAGGCGCGTGCCGGTCTCGCGGTGCAGATCGAGGCGTTCGCCGTCAACACGATGGAGTACGTCCGGGGCGAGGGCAAGCTGCTCATCGACGGAGTCGGCGTGCCGGACATCCGCACCCCCATGGAGGGCCGGCATGTCCTGATCGTGGTGCGCGGCTACCACTACAAAGAAGACATCGCCACCTTGCGCCCCTATATCAGGGAATACCGCCCGGTGCTCGTCGGTGTCGACGGCGGTGCCGACGCGCTGCTGGAGGCCGGCTACCTGCCCGACGTGATCGTCGGTGACTTCGACTCGGTCTCCACCAAGGCGCTGAGCTGCGGCGCCGAGCTCGTCGTGCACGCCTACCGCGACGGCAGGGCGCCCGGCCTGGAGCGCGTCCACCAGCTCGGCCGCGAAGCGGTGATCTTTCCCTCCACCGGCACCAGCGAGGACATCGCGATGCTGCTGGCCGACGACAAGGGCGCCGAGCTGATCGTGGCGGTCGGCACCCACGGCACGCTGGAGGAATTCCTCGACAAGGGTCGTTCGGGGATGGCCAGCACCTTTCTCACCCGGCTGCGGGTCGGCAGCAAGCTCATCGACGCCAAGGGAGTGAGTAGGCTCTACCGAAGCCGCATCTCGACGCCCCAGCTGCTGCTGCTCGTGATCACCGCGTTGATCACGATGGGCGTCGCGCTCTTCCTGTCGCCGATCGGCCAGACCTGGCTGAACGGCATGCAAGATTTCTGGAACGCCTTCATCTTCTGGTTGGTCGGACTCTTCTCGTGATCGATTTCCGCTATCACCTCGTGTCCATCGTCGCGATCTTCCTCGCGCTGGCGGTCGGCATCGTCATGGGCACCACGCTGCTCCAGTCGCCCGCCATCGAGCTGGCCAGACGGACGAGCGACCAGATGACCAAGGACAACACCAGCCTCAGAGCCACGATCGACGCATTGCGGGGCAGGGAGGCGGGCAACGACTCCTTCGTCACCGCGCTCACCGCGCAACGCGTCGCGGGCGAGCTCACCGGCCAGCACGTCGTGCTCATCGAGGCGCCGGGCTCCAGCACCACCTACCGCGAGGCCGAGCAGCAGGTGCTGGCCCAGTCGGGCGCCGTGGTCACGGGGCGCGTCGTGCTGAGCGAGAAGTTCGTCGACACCAAGCAGAGCGGTGTGATCGACGGTCTGGCCAACACTCTTAAGCCGGACAACGTCACTTTTCCTGCCGCGATCACCGCCTACCAGAAGGCCGGCGCCGTGCTGGCCGCCGCCGTCATGACCGCCGACCAGGCCGTGGCCGGCACGGCCAACCCGGCCACCGGCGCGGTTCTCGGTGGCTTCGAGGAGGGCGGCTTCCTCAGCGTGGAGGGCGATCCGAGCAAGCGGGCCACGCTGGCCGTGATGTTCGCCCCGGAGAAGCCGTACGAAGGCGAGAACGCCGAGGCCCAGGCCGACGCCCTCATCTCGCTCGTGAGCGGCCTCGACGCCGGCGGAAAGGGCGCGGTGGTGACGGGCACCGCCGCCACCGCCGCCGTCTCCGGAGGCGTGGTCGGCGCGCTGCGCGACGAGGGCGAGATCGCCAAGCGCGTCTCGACCGTCGACACGCCCGACATGCCCGCGGGCCGGATCGTGGTCGTCGACGCGCTCCGCGAGCAGCTGAGCGGCCGCGCCGGCCACTACGGCATCGGCACGGGAGCCCCTACGTTCCAGCCCGCGGCACCGACCGCGACCCCGTCCCCCACCCAGTCAGGGAGCTGACATGGCTCGTGGCCTCCTCTACGCCCTCGCCGGCGCCGCGATCGGCGCCGTCGCGGCCCGCGCCGCCTACACCGCCTTCACCCGCCTGGCGCCGCGCGCCGACGAGAAGGAGCCGGGCCGCTGGACCCGCACCAACCACCGCGGCGAGCCGATCACGCTGCTGGAGGGCCCCGCGTTCGTGGCCGGCTCCGGCGCGGCGGCCGCGCTCGCGCCGGGTCTTCCGCCCCGCGTACGCCTGGCGGCGCTGCTGGCCGGGGTCGGCAGCGGAGCGCTCGGCGCCTACGACGACCTTTACGGCACGACCAAGTCCAAGGGCTTCAAGGGGCACCTGACCGCGCTGGGCCGCGGCGAGGTGACCAGCGGGGCGGTCAAGATCCTCGGCATCGGGGCCACCGGGCTGGGCGCGGCGGCGCTCGTCTCACGGGGGCCGGTCGACACGCTGGTCAACGGCGCGGCCATCGCGGGCACCGCCAACCTGGCCAACCTCTTCGACCTGCGGCCCGGCCGGGCGATCAAGGTGGGCCTGCTCACGGGTGGGCCGCTGCTGGCGGCCTCGCTCTTCCGTGACGCGCCGCTGACCGCCGCGCTGACCGCCGTGCCCCTGGGCGCCGCCGCCGCGCTGCTCCCCGACGACCTCGGCGAGCGGGCGATGCTCGGCGACGCGGGGGCCAACGCGCTGGGGGCGCTGCTCGGGCTGGCCGCGGTGACCAAACTGGGGCGTCCGGGGCGGTTCGTGCTGCTCGGTACGGTGGCGGCGTTGACGGCGGCGTCGGAGAAGGTCAGCTTCACCAAGGTCATCGCCGGTAATCCGGTGCTCAATCGGCTGGACATGCTCGGTCGCCGTCCCGTCGACCCGGCATGAGTCGCCGTCCCGTCGATGTGGTGTGTGGTGTCCTGCGGCGTGGTGTGAGTCGGTGTCCTGTTAGGTGATGGGGCGCCCTGCGCGATTGTCGGTGCGGCCTGCCAGGATGTTCGCGTGATCGGGTTCGGGGCGGGGCGGGTGTGGTGAGGGAGCGGCTCGTCCGCGGCGTCGCCGGTGGGGCGCTGCTCATCGGGGCCATCACCGTGCTGGCCCGGGTCGCCGGGTTCGCCAAGCAATACGCGTTCGCCCAGACGGTGGGCACCAACTGCCTGGGGACGGCCTACGCCACGGCCAATGGGATCCCCAACATCGTCTTCGAGGTGGTCGTCGGCGGCGCGCTCGCCGGGATGGTGGTCCCGGTGCTCGCGGGAGCCGGGCCGGGGCACGATTCGAGCGGCGGCCCGGACCGGGAGCGGATCGGGTGGATCAGTTCGGCGCTGCTGAGCTGGGTGCTCGTGGTGCTGGTGCCGCTCGGCGTGCTGACCGCGGTGCTCGCCGGGCCGATCCTCGGGCTGTTCTTCGGCAACGCGGTGCCTGACTGTGACCTGAGCGAGGTGACCGCGGTCGCCACCCGCATGCTGGTCGTCTTCGCCCCCCAGATCCCGCTGTACGGCGTCGCGGTCGTCCTCTACGGCGTGCTCCAGTCCCACCACCGCTTCGCCGGGCCCGCCGTCGCCCCGCTGGTGTCCAGCCTCGTGGTCATCGTCGCCTACCTGCTGTTCGTGCCGCTCAGCGGGGGCGTCACCGATCCTGGCCGAGTGCCCGTGCCCGCCGAGCTCGCGCTGTCCGTGGGCACCAGCCTCGGGGTGCTGGCCCTGGTGCTGACCGTGATCGGCCCGGTCGCCGGGCTCGGGTTGCGGTGGCGGCCCACGCTGCGCTTCCCCGACGGCGTGGCCGTCCAGGTGCGCAGGCTCGCGCTGGCCGGGGTGGCCGCGCTGATCGCCCAGCAGGCCGCCATGGCCATGGTGGTCGTGCTGTCCAACCGGGAGGTCGGCAACGGGGCCATCGTGGTCTACAACTACGCCTGGGCGATCTACCTGGTGCCGTACGCGGTGCTGGCCGTGCCCATCGCCACCAGCGCCTTTCCACGGCTGTCCGCGCAGGCGGGCAGCGGCGACACGGCGGGGTTCGCGGCGCTCGCGGCGCGGACCACGCGGGCGGTGGTGCTGGTGTCGGGGCTGGCCGCCGGGGTGCTCGCCGCAGTGGCCGAGCCCGGGGCGGTGGTGTTCCTCGGCTTCAAGAGCGACGTGCCCGCGCCGGATTTCGCCCGCGCGATCGCGCTGTTCGCGCCAGGGCTCGTCGGCTATGGGCTCATCGCGCAGCTGAGCCGGGTCCTGTACGCGGCCGGGCGCGGGCGGGCCGTGGCGACGGGCACCGTGCTGGGGTGGGGCGTCGTCATGGTGGCGCAGACCGTGTTCGCGCTGACGTTTCCCGGTGACTGGAAGCTCGGGGGGCTGGCGCTCGGCATGACCACCGGGATGACGGTGGGGGGCGCGCTGCTGCTCGCCTCGGTGGTGCGGGCGCGGGGGCACGTCGCGGTGGCCGGGCTGGGCCGGGCCGCGCTGGCCTCGGTCGCCGGCGGTGGCGCGGGTTACCTCGCCGGCGCGGCGGTCGTGGGGGTGCTGGGGGCGCGGGGCATCTGGCCCAATGTCGGGGCGACCGTGCTGGCGGCGCTCGCGGCGGCCGTCGCCGGTGGCGTGGTGGTGGCGCTGGTGGACCGGCCGACGGCTCGGGCGGTGGCCGGTTCGTTCAGGCGTGGATCTGGGAAGTGAGGGGTGGCTGTGCGGGTGGCGTTCGTGATGGGCACCGCGTCCGGGGGGACGGGACGGCATGTCCGGATGCTGGTCGAGGGGCTCATCCGGCGTGGCCATCGCGTGGTGGTCGTGGGGCCGGAGAGCGTCGAGGAGCAGTTCTCGTTCGCTGCGGCCGGGGCCCGGTTCGTGGCGGTGCCGATGTCGGATCGGCCGCATCCGGTCAATGACCTGCGTGCCGTGCTCGCGATCCGGCGGGTGACCAAGGACGCCGAGGTGGTGCACGCCCACGGCCTGCGGGCCGGGGCGCTGGCCGGGCTGGGGCTGTGGGGCCGGGTGCCGCTGGTGGTGACGTTGCACAACGCGCTCACCGCCGGGGGGCTGATCGGGGTCGTCTACGGCGGGCTCGAACGGGTTGTGGCCAGGCTGGCCGACCAGGTGCTGGTCGTCTCGCCCGACCTGGGGGAGCGGATGAGGGCGCTGGGGGCGCGGGAGGTAGGGCCGGCCGTGGTGCCCGCGCCGGTGCCGCGGGCCGCCCGGCGTTCGCCGCAGGAAGTCAGGGCCGAGTTGGGGGCGGGGCGGCGACCGATCGTGCTGACCGTCGCCAGGCTGGCCCAGCAGAAGGGCTTGGAGACGCTCCTCGACGCCGCTCGCGGGCCTTGGGCGGGCGAGGGTGAGACGCCGCTGTTCGCGGTGGCGGGGGATGGGCCGTTGCTCGGCGAGTTGCGGCGCCGGATCGAGGCCGAGGCGCTGCCCGTGGTGCTTCTGGGCAACCGGGATGACGTGCCCGACCTGCTCGCCGCCGCGACTGTCGTGGTGTGGGCGAGCAGGTGGGAGGGCCAGCCGTTGAGCGTGAGCGAGGCCCTCATGGTGGGGCGGCCGGTCATCGCGACGGCGGTGGGCGGGGTGCCCGATCTGCTGGCCGGGGCGGGGATCCTGGTGCCGTACGGGGACGTGGCGGCGCTGCGGGGTGCCGTACAGGATGTGGTCGGAGACGACGCCGGGGCGGCGCGGCTGGCCGCGGCGGCGGCGCTGCGGGGGGCCGAGCTTCCGGATGCCGACGAAGCGGTGGAAAGTGTGCTGAACGTCTACGGACGGTCAAGACAGCACGAATGATTAGGCGAGACTTACGCGTTCTCATATACTGCGTGCGTTAGGGAGGGGAGTATCCCTTCGCGGCAGCCTCGTCATCACGGTGTAGTCCCGCTCCACGGGGCCCCCGGGGCTGCCGGTCCGCGTGCTTGGCGGGCGGGAGAGACCTCCGGCGCTCTTTTTTTGCATGCCGGAGGTAGACCACGTGATCGTACCTGTTTGGGCCTGGATCGCCGTCATAGGCGGCCTGCTGGTCGTTCTCGCCATCGACCTCTGGATCGTCGACCGCGGTGAAGCCCGCGAGTTCTCGATGCGGCAGGCCGGATACTGGGTCACCTTCTATGTGCTGCTCGCCGTGGTGTTCGGCGGTCTGCTGTGGGCCACGCTCGGCGGTGCCAAGGCGGGGGAGTTCTTCGCCGGCTACATCACCGAATACAGCTTGAGCGTCGACAACCTGTTCATCTTCTTCATCATCATGAGCAGGTTCGCGGTGCCCAAGGCGTACCAGCACAAGGTGCTGCTCGTCGGGATCCTGCTGGCGCTGGTCATGCGCGGCATCTTCATCGCGCTCGGCGCGGCGGCGCTGGAGCGGTTCAGCTGGTTGTTCTACGTCTTCGGCGCTTTCCTGGTCTACACCGCGATCAACCTGATCCGGCAGCACCTCAAGGGCGACGAAGAGGAGTTCAACGAGAACATCCTGCTCAGGTGGGTGCGCAAGGCCTTCCCCACCACCGAGGGCTACGTCGGGTCGAAGGTCACCGTCAAGATCGACGGGCGTCGGATGGTCACCCCGATGCTCATCGTGATGGTCGCCATCGGCAGCACCGACCTGCTGTTCGCGCTCGACTCGATTCCCGCCATTTTCGGACTCACCAAGGACCCGTTCATCGTCTTCGCGGCCAACGCGTTCGCGCTGATGGGACTACGTCAGCTCTACTTCCTGCTGGGGGGCCTGCTTCAGCGACTGGTCTACATCAGCTATGGACTTGCGTTCATATTGGGCTTCATCGGGGTTAAGCTCATATTGGAGGCACTGCATGCCAGCGAGGTCTCCTGGGCGCCCGAAATCCCCATCTGGGTCTCGCTCACGGTCATCGGCGCCACCATGGTCATCACCACCGCGGCCAGCCTGATCAAGGCCCGTGTCGATGCGCGCAAGGGCGAGGAAGCCAGCAGGGCTAGCTAAATGGCTTTCGAGGCGCTTTGCTTGAGAAGTTGCGCCGTGTAATAGTTGCTGACTCTGTAACATCACGGCAAAGCGCCCAGTCCAGTCACCATCGAAGGTTGTACGTGTCAGACGATTCTGCCAAGACGGGCCGCGTGCGGCTCGCGCGCGGGGTGTCCCCGTGGCTCTTCCCCACCGTCGCCGCCGCGGCCACCACCGCGCTGCTGACGCGCCGGGACCGTCGATGGGCGCTGGCGGCTGTGCCGCTGGGCGCCCTCACCGGTGCCATGCTCTGGTTCTTCCGTGACCCGGACCGCACGCCGGGCGAGGGGCGGATCCTGTCACCGGCCGACGGCGTCGTGCAGAGCATCGACCCGCAGGCCGACGGGCGCACCCGCGTCGCGATCTTCATGAGCCCGCTGAACGTCCATGTGAACAGGGCCCCCCTTGCGGGAAATGTCACCTCCGTGCAGCATGTGGCGGGTGGGTTCCTGCCGGCTTTCAACAAGGACAGCGACCAGAACGAACGCGTGGTGTGGCATTTCGCGACGGCGCTCGGCGACGTCGAGATGGTGCAGATCGCAGGCGCGGTGGCGCGCAGGATCGTGCCATACGTGACCGTCGGCGCCAAGGTCTCGCAGACCGAGCGGATCGGGCTCATCAGGTTCGGGTCGCGGGTCGACATCTACCTTCCCGAAGGGATCTCGTCCGCGGTGTCCGTGGGCGAGAAGACGGTTGCGGGGGTGACCAGAATTGACCGCGGCTGACGCCGGCAGCTGGCAGGCCGACGACGAAGAACCTCGAGGACCCGTCGGCAAGGCGTTCCGCCTGTCCGCGGCGGACTCGCTCTCGCTGGGCAACGCCATCTGCGGGTTTCTCGCGGTGTGCGTCCTGGCCTCATCGGCGATCCAGTCGCTCAAGGCCGGGGGCGACTTCACGCCCGCGCCGAGCTACTTCGCGACCGCCGTGGTGCTGCTGCTCATCGGCGCCACCTGTGACCTGTTCGACGGTCTGGTCGCGCGGCGCTTCCGCGCCTCGGCCATGGGCGCCGAGCTCGACAACCTCGCCGACGTGATCAGCTTCGGGTTCGCGCCCGCGTTCATGGTCGTGATCTGGGGTGGTTTCACGGACAAGGTGCCGTTCGCCGCTGTGGTGGCCGCCGCCGCGGCGGTGCTGGTCGCCGGTGTCGTCCGGCTGGCGCGGTTCGCCTGCGTCAAGACCAAGAGCGGCGACTTCATGGGCCTGCCCATTCCCATGGGCGCCATGACCGTCATCTCGATCGTGATGCTGTTCCAGCCGAGCCTCTACTCGTTGCTCGCGGTGCTCGGCGTGGCCTGGCTGATGGTGAGCCGGATCGAATACCCCAAGCCCAAGGGGCAGCTCGCCGCGGTGGTGCTCGGGTGGATCATGATCAATGTGGCCTTCCTGACCTTCTGGGTGGCCTGGCCCGAGGGTGGCGACCTGCCCATCAAGATCGGCGCCACCATGCAGATCGCGCTCGTGGCGGCGATCCCGCTGCGGGTGCTGTTCTACAAGCGTGAGCAGCGCAGGGAAGCCGAGCGCATCGGCAGCTGAGCGGATACGTCCGCCGTTATCCGGGTGGTGATGCAGCCATGTCGGCCACGCCGCGCGAGCACACGCGTACGTACTTTCTCGCGAAGCTGGCCAGGGAGCTGGAGCTGCACGGGCTGACCACTACCCTGCTGCCCTACCCGCCCGCGCTGCGGGTCAGCGATCCCGACACCGCGATGCTCGTCGAGACCGTCGACTGCGTGCCGCTGCCGGAGGGTTGGTTCTACCGCTGGTCGTGGGGCGAGGTCGTCGGCCTCGCCGACGATCCCGCCCTGGCGGCCCAGCGGATCGCCCGAGTCCTGGCGAACCGCTGACGTTGGCGGGTCTTACCAGCCTCGGGCCTTCCATTCCGGCAGGGACGGGCGCTCGGCGCCGAGCGTGGTGTCCTTGCCGTGGCCCGGGTACACCCAGGTGTCGTCGGGCAGCCGGTCGAAGATCCGCTCGGCGACATCGCCGAAGAGCTGGGCGAAGCGCTCCGGATCCTTCTGCGTGTTGCCCACCCCACCCGGGAAGAGCGAGTCGCCGGTGAACAGGTGTCGCCCCTCGTCGCCGCCGTCGTACAGCAGGGCGATCGAACCGGGCGTGTGACCGCGCAAGTGGATCACCTCGAGGTCGGCCACGCCGACCGTGATCCTGTCGCCGTGCTCGACCGTGCGGTCCACCGGGATCGGCAGGCCGGGCGCGTCGAGCGGGTGCGCGATCACCTGGGCGCCCGTCACCTTGGTCACCTGCTCCAGCGCCTGCCAGTGGTCGCCGTGCTGGTGGGTCGTGACGATCGCGCTGATCGGCTGGTCGGTGATGAGCGCCAGCAGCCGGTCGGCCTCCGCGGCGGCGTCGATCAGCAGGCCGTCGCCGGTCTGGGTGCAGCGCAGCAGGTAGGCGTTGTTGTCGAACGGCCCCACTGCCAGCTTGCAGATCGACAGCTTCGGGAGCTCGCGTACGTCGGCGGGACCGCCGACCTGGACGTCACCTGTGTAGGTCATGGGTAGTCCTTCGGGGGCGTCGCGGGCAGATCAGCGGGGGCGGGCATCGTCATCCAGGGCGGCGCCACGGGAACCGGCGTTGACAGCCGCCCCTCCGTCACCACCCTAACGCCCGTGCCGTCGGATCTCCCGATGAGCCATGCCAGAACGTCGGCCGCGTCGCCCTCGACCGCCGGCCCGGGGCCCAGGTCGCCCCACGTCCGCCCACCGCGCAGGGTGATCTCGCTGACGGTGCTTCGCGCGTGCGGCCAGCACCGCATGCAGTCGTGGAGTTCCCGGTCGACGAACGTCTCGGGCCAGTCCGCCGGGCCGTACCCCGCGCCGAGATCCACGTGGTGCACTTCGACCTCGCGCAGCCGCCGTACGAGGATGTACCAGGCGGGGTGCGGCGGCGGGCGCATGGCCGAGACGGTCGCCCGCCACGCCGCCTCCGGGAGGTCGTGGATCTCGGCGGCCAGCCGGGCGTCGGCGGCCGCCAGCTCGGCGACGTGCTCGGCGGGAGTACGGCCCGCGCCGGCCTCGATGCCCGCCTCCCGCGCCGCGGCGGTCGGGTACTGCGGCGTCTCGACTCCGGTCCTGGCCCAGGTCAGCAGGTTGATGTGGCTGTCGGCGTTGCCCGCCACGTGGGCGAGCACGTGGCCCCTGGACCAGCCCGGAAGGAGCGAGGGGGCGGCGACGTCGTCCTCGGTAAGGGACGCCGCCGTGGCCAGAAAACGGGCGGTCGACGCGGCCAGCTCGGCCTGCAGCGTCAGCAGAACGGTCATGCCGGATATTTCATCATCCGGGGGGTTCTGGGGGCTGCTGGGGGCATAAAATGGCTGGTCACGCGGTTGACAGCTAAAGGCCACCTGCAGGGGTGGGAGTAGGCCGTAACCTGGTAGCGACGGATTTTCGGGGTTCGACGAGCGGGCCGCCGAAATTGTCGGAGCCCCCGTCTACCATCCCCCGTGGACCTATCCGCCTTTCGACATCCGGGATCGCCGTGGCAGACCGCCTGATCGTGCGTGGTGCACGAGAACACAACCTCAAAGACGTCTCGCTGGACCTGCCGCGAGACTCTCTGATCGTCTTCACCGGCCTGTCCGGCTCGGGCAAGTCGAGCCTGGCCTTCGACACGATCTTCGCTGAGGGCCAGCGGCGCTATGTCGAGTCGTTGTCGGCCTACGCCCGCCAGTTCCTCGGTCAGATGGACAAGCCCGACGTGGACTTCATCGAGGGCCTGTCTCCCGCGGTGTCGATCGACCAGAAGGCCACCAGCAAGAACCCCCGCTCGACGGTCGGCACGATCACCGAGGTCTACGACTACCTGAGGCTGCTGTGGGCGCGCATCGGCAAGCCCCACTGCCCGGTGTGCGCGCGGCCGATCGCCAGGCAGATGCCGCAGCAGATCGTCGACCGCGTGATGGATCTGGAGGAGGGCACCCGCTTCCAGGTGCTGGCCCCGGTCGTCAGGGGTCGCAAGGGCGAATACGCCGAGCTGTTCCGAGAGCTGCAGACCAAGGGCTTCGCCCGGGCGCGGGTCGACGGCGTGATCATCCGGCTGGAGGAGCCGCCCACGCTGAAGAAGCAGGAGAAGCACGACATCGAGGTCATCGTCGACCGGCTGTCGGTGAAGGAGTCGTCGCGCCGACGGCTCACCGACTCGGTCGAGACCGCGCTGCAGCTGTCCGGCGGCACGATCACGCTGGAGTTCGTCGACCTGCCCGAGGGCGATCCCAACCGCGAGCGCTTCTACTCCGAGCATCTCTACTGCCCCTACGACGACCTGTCGTTCGAGGAGCTGGAGCCGCGCTCGTTCTCCTTCAACTCGCCTTTCGGCGCCTGCCCGGAGTGCACGGGGCTCGGCACCAAGATGGAGGTCGACCCCGACCTGGTCGTCCCCGATCCGGAGGCGACGCTCCGAGACGGCGCGCTCCACCCCTGGTCGGGCGGCCACACCAGCGAATACTTCGTCAGACTCGTCGAGGCGCTCGGCCACACCATGGGCTTCACCCTCGACACGCCGTGGGAGAAGCTGCCCAAGGCCGCGCAGAAGTCCCTGCTGTTCGGCCACGACGAGCAGGTGCACGTCCGCTACAGCAACCGCTACGGCAGGCAGCGCTCCTACTACACCACCTACGAGGGCGTCATCCCGTGGGTCCAGCGCCGGCACGTCGAAGCCGAGAGCGACTCGACCCGCGAGCGGTTCGAGGGCTACATGCGCGAGATCCCCTGCCCGGCCTGCAAGGGCGCCAGGCTCAAGCCGGTCACGCTGGCCGTCACCGTCGCCGACAAGTCGATCGCCGACGTGTCGTCCATGTCGATCGGCGAGTGCGCGGAGTTCCTGTCCGAGCTCAAGCTGTCCGACCGCGACATGCAGATCGCCGAGCGGGTGGTCAAGGAGATCAACGCCCGCATGGGCTTCCTGCTCGACGTCGGCCTCGACTACCTGACCATGGACCGCGCCGCCGCCACCCTGGCGGGCGGCGAGGCCCAGCGCATCCGGCTGGCCACCCAGATCGGCTCCGGCCTGGTCGGCGTCCTGTACGTCCTGGACGAGCCGTCGATCGGCCTGCACCAGCGCGACAACATGCGGCTGCTCGACACGCTGATCAGGCTGCGCGACATGGGCAACACGCTGATCGTCGTCGAGCACGACGAGGACACGATCGCGGCCGCCGACTGGGTGGTCGACATCGGTCCGGGCGCGGGCGAGCACGGCGGCCAGGTCGTCGTGTCCGGCACCGTTCAGGAGCTGCTGGCCAGCGAAGAGTCGATGACCGGCCAATACCTGTCCGGGCGCAGGAGCATCCCGATCCCCGCCAAGCGCCGCAAGCGCGACAGGAAGCGGCAGATCACGGTCAAGGGCGCGCGCGAGCACAACCTCAAGGGCGTCGACATCGAGTTCCCGCTCGGCCTGTTCACCGCGGTCACCGGCGTGTCGGGGTCCGGCAAGTCGACCCTGGTCAACGACATTCTCTACAACGCGCTGGCCAAGGAGCTCAACGGGGCGCGCACCGTGCCCGGGCGGCACTCCCGGATCAACGGCATCGACCAGGTCGACAAGGTCGTCCACGTCGACCAGTCGCCGATCGGGCGCACCCCGCGCTCCAACCCGGCCACCTACACCGGCGTGTTCGACCACGTACGCAAGCTGTTCGCGGCCACCACCGAGGCCAAGGTGCGCGGCTACCAGCCGGGACGCTTCAGCTTCAACGTCAAGGGCGGCCGCTGCGAGGCGTGCGCCGGCGACGGCACCATCAAGATCGAGATGAACTTCCTGCCCGACGTGTACGTCCCGTGCGAGGTCTGCCACGGCGCCCGCTACAACCGGGAGACGCTGGAGGTCCACTACAAGGGCAAGACGATCTCCGAGGTGCTCGACATGCCGATCGAGGAGGCGCTCGGCTTCTTCGACGCGATTCCGGCGATCAAGCGCCACCTGCAGACGCTCAACGACGTCGGCCTCGGCTACGTACGGCTCGGGCAGCCCGCCACGACCCTGTCCGGCGGCGAGGCGCAGCGCGTCAAGCTGGCCTCCGAGCTGCAGCGGCGGCAGACCGGGCGGACGATCTACGTGCTCGACGAGCCGACCACCGGGCTGCACTTCGAGGACATCCGGCGGCTCCTCGGAGTGCTCGGGCGGCTGGTCGACGGCGGCAACACGGTGATCGTCATCGAGCACAACCTCGACGTCATCAAGACGGCCGACTGGGTGATCGACATGGGGCCCGAGGGTGGCTCGCGGGGCGGCACGCTGGTCGCCACGGGGACGCCTGAGGAGATCGCGCTGGTGGACGAGAGCCACACGGGGCGCTTCCTGCGCAAGATCCTCTCGCTCTGAGGTTCCCTTTTCTCCAGGGTTTTTCTGTACGGCGGGTAGCCGCCGTACGGAAACCCGGGGACCGGCCGTGTCCGTCGGGACGGGACGGTCGGGGGCTCGGCCTGGTGATGGACGGGGCCTGGGACCGTCGTGCGGGCCTGAGGGGGTGCGGGTCCCTAAGGGGCGCCATGGGGCCCGATAGCAATGTGTCACAGTCACCCCCTCGCAGGGGCGGGTCCGTGAGGTCCGGTAAGGCGGTCACAACCCCCGAAGGGCGGGCCTCTGAGGGGCGTCATGAGGTCCGGTAAGGCGGTCACAACCCCCGAAGGGCGGGCCTCTGAGGGGCGTCATGAGGTCCGGTAAGGCGGTCACAGCCCCGAAGGTGCGGGTCCCTGAGGCGGCGTCATGCGGTGCTGGCTGGGCGTTGAACGGTCGGGCGGGCCTGCGGGGCCTACGTCGGGCGAGGCGCGGTGGCTCGGGATTCTCTGCCTCGCGGCGATGACCCGGACGGGGGACCGAGGGGTGTCGGGAATAAAGTTGACCAGACGATAGCGGCCTGGCCTGCAGGGGGTCAGTGGCCACGGGGAAGGGCTCACACCATGGGGATTACGGAGCTGGGCAGCGCCATGCCCGAAATCGGGCGTCGCGAGGCGCTCGGCGCGGCCGGACTGGCGGCGTGCGGTCTCGCGGTCGCGGGGTGTGGCGGCGGCGCCAGCGCGGAGCCTGCCGGAATCAAGGGGCAGGTGCTCGCCAAGACCGCGGACGTGCCCGTGGGCGGCGGCGTCCTGGTGGAGAAGTACAAGATCGTCGTCACCCAGCCGGCGAAGGGCGTCTTCAAGGCGTTCAGCGCGGTCTGCACGCACAAGGGCTGCGCCGTCGGCTCGCCCGAGGAGAACGTGATCACGTGCGGGTGCCACGGCAGCGAGTTCGCCGCCGACAGCGGCAAGGCGCTCAAGGGCCCGGCGACCGCGCCGCTCGTGGCCTATCAGGTCAAGGTCGTGGGTGACGGCGTCGTGGTGGCCTGAACAGGTAATTCTGCGTGGTTCCCGGGATTGGCGTACGGCAGGCTGAACCGGCGCGAGGGCGCTGGCCGTACCTGAAGTGAGAACGAGACCTGGGAGGACGCAATATGACCGAAACGACGCGCCGGGCGGTGGTGCTCGGGGCCGGAGGCGCCGGGCTCGCAGTGGTGATGACCGCTTGCGCGAGCTACGGCTCGCCGACGACCCAGGCGAGTGAGGCACCTGCGGCCGACGAGCCGTCGTCCGCGGCCCCGAAGAAGAAGAAAGCCGCCGCCGGCAAGGCGCTCGCCGAAACCGGCGACATCCCCAGCGGGGGCGGGAAGGTCTTCGAGAGCCAGAAGATAGTCGTCACCCAGCCGACGGAGGGGGAGTTCAAGGCGTTCACGGCGGTCTGCACCCATCAGGGATGCACGGTCGACGAGGTCGCGGACGGCACCATCAACTGCCCGTGCCACGGGAGCAAGTTCAAGATTTCGGACGGTTCCGTCGCAGGTGGCCCGGCTTCCGAGCCGCTCGCGGAGAAGAAGATCAAGGTCAGCGACGGTAAGATCACGCTCGCCTAGCGGGTCCTCATGAATTTCTCACCTGTGTGCGGTTGGGTGAGCTCATGGGAGATGACTTTCAGAGTCGCAGAGCGATGATCGCCGGTGTGGGCGTAGGTGGTCTGACACTGGCGCTGACCGCGTGCGGCAGTAACGACGCCGCGAGCGGCGCGCAGACCTCGACCGCCGACACGCAGTCGAGTGCTCCGGCGGCCGCGGGCGGCGCATTGGCGAAGACCTCCGACATCCCCGTGGGCGGGGGGACGGTCTTCAAGGAGCAGAAAGTGGTGGTGGTGCAGCCCAAGTCGGGCGAGTTCAAGGCGTTCAGCGCGATCTGCACCCACCAGGGCTGTACGGTCGGCGGCGTCGCGAACGGGATGATCGACTGCCCATGCCACGGCAGCAAGTTCAAGATCGACGACGGATCCGTCTCCGCCGGACCGGCCAAGAAGCCGCTTCCTGAGCAGCAGATCAAGGTTGAGGGAGACCAGATCACGCTCGCCTAGGCGCACGCCCGCCGTACCAGGACGACTGGTACGGCGGGCCGCCTTGTCGGTGCGGCCCGTTAGTCTTTGAACGTGGCGAGATCAGCGCGCAGTCCCCTGAGTTTCCGCCCCCAATCGGGGTCCATTCCCGACTCTCCGGGGGTCTACCGGTTCAGGGACGCGCATGGCCGGGTGATCTACGTCGGCAAGGCCAAGAGCCTGCGGCAGCGGCTCAACTCCTACTTCGCCGACTTCTCCGCGCTGCATCCGCGCACTCAGACGATGCTCACCACCGCCGCCGACGTCGACTGGACGGTGGTCGGCACCGAGGTCGAGGCGCTGCAGCTCGAATACTCCTGGATCAAGGAGTTCGACCCCCGCTTCAACGTCAAATACCGCGACGACAAGTCCTACCCCTACCTCGCCGTCACCATGGGCGAGGACTTCCCGCGCGTGCAGGTGATGCGGGGCGCCAAGCGCAAGGGCACCCGCTACTTCGGCCCCTACTCCCACGCCTGGGCCATCCGCGAGACCGTCGATCTGCTGCTGCGCGTCTTTCCCGTCCGCACGTGCAGCGCGGGGGTGTTCAAGCGGGCCGGGCAGATCGGCCGGCCGTGCCTGCTGGGCTACATCGACAAGTGCTCGGCGCCGTGCGTGGGCCGGGTCACCCCGGACGAGCACCTGGCCCTGGCCGAAGACTTCTGCGACTTCATGGCGGGCAACACCGGCCGCTTCATCAAGCGGCTTGAGCGCGACATGCGCGAGGCCGCCGCGGCACAGGAATACGAGCGGGCCGCCAGGCTCCGCGACGACATCCAGGCCCTGCAGCGCGCGCTCGAGAAGCAGGCCGTCGTCCTCGGCGAGGGCACCGACGCCGACGTGATCGCGCTGGCCGAGGACCCGCTCGAAGCCGCCGTCCAGGTCTTCTACGTGCGCGGCGGCCGCATCCGCGGCCAGCGCGGCTGGGTGGTCGACAAGGTCGAGGAGAGCTCGCCGGGCGAGCTGGTGGAGCAGTTCCTGCTGCAGATGTACGGCGAGGCGGGCGCCGAGTCGATGCCCCGCGAGGTCCTCGTGCCCGTGCTGCCGCCCGACAACGAGGCGATCACCGAGCTGCTGTCGGAGCAGCGCCGCGCCCGGGTCGAGGTCCGGGTGCCGCAGCGTGGCGACAAGAAGTCGCTGATGGAGACCGTCGAGCGCAACGCCAAGGAGTCGCTCGCCCAGCACAAGATCCGCCGGGCCGGCGACCTGACCACCCGCAGCAAGGCGCTGCAGGAGATCGCCGACGCGCTCGACCTCGACCAGGTGCCGCTGCGCGTCGAGTGCTACGACGTCTCGCACCTGCAGGGCGAGAACGTCGTGGCGTCGATGGTGGTGTTCGAGGACGGCCTGGCCCGCAAGAGCGAATACCGCCGCTTCGCCGTCAAGACCAAGGAAGGCGACGTCGCCTCCATCTACGAGGTCATCCAGCGGCGGTTCCGGCGCTACCTGGAGGAGCGCTCGAACACTGGAGAGCTGGCGGCCGACGACGATGCCGACGGACCCAACGGGCCCATCGACCCGGAGACCGGGAAGCCGCGCAAGTTCGCCTACCCGCCCAATCTGGTCGTGGTCGACGGCGCCGGCCCCCAGGCGGCCGCCGCCCAGCGGGCGCTCGACGAGCTCGGCATCGATGACGTCGCCGTGTGCGGCCTGGCCAAGCGGCTCGAAGAGGTGTGGCTGCCCGGCGACGACCAGCCGGTGATCATGCCGCGCTCCAGCGAGGGACTCTACCTGCTGCAACGCGTGCGGGACGAGGCACACAGGTTCGCCATCACCTACCATCGTGCTAAGAGGTCCAAGACCGTGAAGGAGAGCGCGCTCGACACTGTGCCCGGCCTCGGACCGGCGCGTCGGCAGGCGCTGCTCAAACACTTCGGCTCCGTGAAGAAGCTGCGCGAGGCCACCGCCGCCGAAATGTGCGAGGTCCCCGGCATCGGCCCGGCCATCGCCGAGGTGATCGCGTCGACGCTGAAGGGGGAGGGACAGTGAGCCCGCCGAACGGAGTGAGGCAATGAACACCGAGCCGGCGTTCGTCATCGTCACCGGCATGTCAGGCGCGGGTCGCAGCACCGCGGCCAAGGCGTTGGAAGACCTGGGCTGGTTCGTCATCGACAACCTGCCGCCGGGACTGCTGTTCGCCATGGCGGAGGAGGCGGGCAAGGTCAAGCTGGCCGCCGACAAGGTGGCCGCCGTCGTCGACGTGCGCAGCCTGGCCTTCACCAGCGACCTCAACGCCGCCATCGAAGAGCTTGAGGGCCGCGGCGTGCGGGTGCGCGTGGTCTTCCTGGAGGCCAGCGACGAAGGGCTGGTACGCAGGTTCGAGAACGTACGCAGGCCCCACCCGCTCCAGGGCGAGGGCCGGCTCGTCGACGGCATAGCCCGCGAACGCGGCATCCTGCGCGAGGTGCGCGCCAACGCCGACCTGGTGATCGACACCTCCTCGCTCAACGTGCACGAGCTGCGCAACAAGATCGTCAACTTCTTCGGCGGCGAGGACCGGCCGGGGCTGCGGCTCAACGTGGTCTCGTTCGGCTTCAAGTACGGCCTGCCGGTCGACGCCGACCTCGTGGTCGACTGCCGCTTCCTGCCCAACCCGCACTGGGTGCCGGATCTGCGGCCGATGAGCGGGCTCGACGCGCCGGTGCGCGACTACGTGCTCGGCCAGCCGGGAGCCAAGGAGTTCCTCGACGCGTACGAGGAGGTTCTGCAGGTGATCGCCGCCGGATACGCGCGCGAGGGCAAGAGCTACGCCACACTGGCGGTGGGCTGTACGGGTGGCAAGCACCGCAGCGTGGCGATGGCCGAGCAGGTCGCCGGCCGACTGCGGGACCGCGGCATGGAAGTCCAGGTCAGCCACCGGGATGTGGGGCGGGAGTGACCGATGAAGGCCAAGACCAGGGTGAGGCGGCCGTAGCCGACGCGGCGCTGGGTGACGCCGTCGCAGCCGGCGCGCCGTCGGATGACCGGCCGCGGGTGGTGGCGCTGGGCGGGGGGCATGGGCTCTACGCCTCGCTGTCGGCGCTGCGCGGCGTGGTGGGCGACCTGACCGCGGTGGTGACGGTCGCCGACGACGGCGGCTCCAGCGGGCGGCTCAGGCGTGAACTCGGCGTGCTTCCTCCCGGCGATCTGCGCATGGCGCTGGCCGCGCTCTGCGGCGACGACGAGTGGGGGAGCACCTGGAGCGAGGTGGTCCAGCACCGCTTCCGCAGCGAGGGCGACCTGCACGGCCACGCCGTCGGCAACCTGCTCATCGTGGCGCTGTGGGAGCTGCTCGGCGACCCCGTGGCGGGTCTCGACTGGGTGGGCCGGCTGCTCGGCGCCCACGGCAGGGTGCTGCCGATGGCGTCGGTGCCGCTCGACATCGTGGCCGAGGTGGAGCTCGACGGCGTCACCTCGACCGTACGCGGGCAGGTGGCCTGCGCGCTGACCCCCGGCCGGGTGCAGGCGATCTCGCTGGTGCCGGAGGACCCGCCCGCGCGGCCCGAGGCCGTGCGCGCCGTGCTGGAGGCCGACTGGCTGGTGTTCGGGCCCGGATCGTGGTTCACCAGCGTTTTACCGCATCTCAAGGTGCCCGAGCTGGCTCGGGCGCTGCACGAGTCGAAGGCTCAGCGGCTGGTGACGCTCAACCTGGCGCCGCAGCCCGGCGAGACCGACGACTTCTCACCCCAGCAGCACCTGGAGGTGCTCCGGCAGCACGCGCCCGGCCTGCGCGTCGACGTCGTGCTCGCCGACACCGGCGTGGTCGACGACCGCGACGCTCTGGAGAAGGCCGCCACCGCGCTCGGCGGGCGGCTCGTCATGGCCGACGTCGCGGCCGCAGACGGCTCCCCCCGGCATGACTCACGACGTCTTGCCTCCGTCCTGGACGAGATTTTCCTCCAGAAGCGTTGATCCTGGTCGGCGCGGCGCAAAGGTGCGAGACACTGCTGAGAGCCGGTCTGAATGGGGGAGGACTAACGCTTATGGCGATGACGGGTGTGGTGAAGGACGAGCTGAGCCGCCTGCCGGTGCTGAAGCCTTGCTGCCGGAAGGCGGAGGTGTCGACGCTGTTGCGGTTCGCCAGCGGGCTGCACCTGGTGGGCGGGCGCATCGTGATCGAGGCGGAGCTCGACACCAACGCCACCGCGCGGCGGCTGATCAAGGACATCGGGGAGGTGTTCGGTCACAAGGCCGAAGTGCTCGTGCTGGCACCCGCCGGGCTGCGCAAGGGCTCGCGCTATGTCGTGCGCGTCTACCGCGACGGTGAGGCGCTGGCCCGGCAGACGGGTCTCATCGACAACCACGGGCGCCCGGTCCGCGGCCTGCCTCGTCAGGTGGTGGCGGGGGCCGCCTGCGACGCCGAGGCCGCGTGGCGCGGGGCGTTCCTGGCGCACGGCTCGCTGACCGAGCCGGGGCGCTCCATGTCGCTGGAGGTCACCTGCCCGGGGCCCGAGGCGGCGCTGGCGCTGGTGGGGTCGGCGCGGCGGCTCAAGATCCACGCCAAGGCGCGGGAGGTGCGGGGCGTCGACCGGGTGGTGGTACGCGACGGCGACGCCATCAGCGCGCTGCTGACGCGGCTCGGGGCGCACGACAGCGTGCTGGCCTGGGAAGAGCGCCGGATGCGCCGCGAGGTGCGGGCCACGGCCAACCGGCTCGCCAACTTCGACGACGCCAACCTGCGCCGCTCGGCGCGGGCCGCGGTGGCGGCGGGGGCGCGGGTGCAGCGGGCGCTGGAGATCCTGGGCGAGGAGGCGCCCGACCACCTGGTGATCGCGGGGCGGCTGCGGGTGGAGCACAAGCAGGCGTCTCTGGAGGAGCTGGGACAGATCGCGGATCCGCCGCTGACGAAGGACGCGATCGCCGGACGTATCCGGCGACTGCTGGCGATGGCCGACAAACGCGCCACCGACCTGGGCATCCCCAACACCGAGGCGAACCTCACCGTGGACATGCTCGCCCAGTGAGGGTTCTCAACGGCCGTTGCCTCTGTCTCTGGGCGGTGTGGTGGCCCCGTGAAGGTTCTGTGCGCGGTGTGGCGGCCCGGTGACCGCGGGCAAGTGACTGCGTGTGTCAGGAGTCTCTGAGAGCGCGGTAGGAGCGTTCTGAGGGTTCTGTTCGTGCGGGGTATCGCTTGCGTCGCTCTGCCGTGCGTGCCTTTCCGCCAAGGCGGTTCATGTGTTACGGCAGGCACGGTGGGCGCCGACCGCCGTTGTGGGCTGGGCCCTGTCCAGGGGGACGCTCCTCCGGTGGCGGGACTTCCCGCCGTGACGTGCGCATGCTTGGCCGTCTCCGTGGAATGGGCCGGTGAGCCGTTTCAGGCCTGGCCCGAGTCTCTCGGGGTGAAGAGGTCGCCCGTGGGGCGTGAGGGGCTGGAGGGGCTTTGGAGGGGCTCGAAGGGGGCCCGGTACTCCGGTTCGGCCGGGGCCGGGTCCTCCGGTGGGGTGAGGGAGGCTCGGCGGGCTCGGACGCGACGTACTCGTACGCGTACGAGGAAATAAGCCGTCAGGGCCGCCAACACCAGCGGGAGCCAGGGCTCCCACGAGTCCTTCAGCGAGGGCCAGAGGCCGGTCAGCTCGGCCGGGAAGTTGGTGATGAGGCGCTCGAGGCTCAGGTCGGGCCGGCCGCCGGTGGTCGTCGCGCGGGCGGTGGTCCATCCCAGGGCCACCGCCGCCGCCGAGCAGAGGCCCGACCACCATGGCAGGAGCCGGCTGCCCGGCCTGAACAGGCATACCAGGAGAGACAGGAGCAGGGCCGAGGCGAAGGCGATCGTGGTCATCGCCCAGAGGCCGTCGCTGGCGGTCAGGAAGGCAGCCGGGATGAAGCGGTCTCCGTACAGGAGTACCGCCGCTTGCGCGATGGCGCAGACGAGCGTGGCAACGAAACCCACGATCAGGCCAGACAGCAGGCCGGACCTAGGTTGTGACATCTCAGCCCCCAGAGAATGCCGGAACTTACTCCGATGAGTCGGGCACTTTACTCGAAGCTCACAAATTACGCCGCCTGATCGCGGATTCACGGTAGGGGGAGTCGAGTGGTCTAAACCAATTTGGTTCCGATAGGGTTTGGCATTGAGGTTTTTAGCTCGCCATCACGTACGAGGAGATCGGTTTCCGTGAGCATCCGCGTAGGCGTCAACGGCTTCGGCCGCATCGGTCGCAACTTCTGGCGTGCGGTGGCCGCCAGCGGCAAGGACATCGAGATCGTTGCGGTCAATGACCTGACCGACAACGCGACGCTCGCCCACCTGCTGAAGTACGACAGCATCCTCGGCCGCCTGCCGTACGAGGTGAAGGTCTCCGGCGACGAGATCACCGTCGACGGCAAGACGATCAAGGTCTTCGAGGAGCGCGACCCGGCCAAGCTGCCCTGGGGCGACCTCGGCGTCGACGTGGTGCTGGAGTCGACCGGCCTGTTCACCGACGCGGCCAAGGCCAAGGTGCACGCCGACAACGGCGCCAAGAAGGTCATCATCTCCGCCCCGGCGAAGAACGAAGACGTCACGATCGTGATGGGTGTCAACGACAACATCTATGACGCCGCCAAGCACACGATCATCTCCAACGCCTCCTGCACCACCAACTGCCTGGCTCCGCTGGCGAAGGTCCTGAACGACGCCTTCACCATCGAGAAGGGCCTGATGACCACCATCCACGCCTACACGCAGGACCAGAACCTGCAGGACGGCCCGCACAAGGACCTGCGCCGCGCCCGCGCCGCCGCCGTCAACGTGGTGCCCACCTCGACCGGCGCCGCCAAGGCCATCGGCCTGGTGCTGCCCGAGCTCAAGGGCAAGCTCGACGGGTTCGCGATGCGCGTGCCGATCCCCACGGGCTCGGCCACCGACCTGACCGTCGAGGTCGGCCGCGACGTGACAGTCGAAGAGGTCAACGCCGCGTACAAGGCCGCCGCCGAGGGGGCGCTCAAGGGCGTGCTCAGCTACACCGAGGACGAGATCGTCTCCAGCGACATCGTCACCGACCCGGCCTCCTGCATCTTCGACGCCGGCCTGACCAAGGTCATCGGCAACCAGGTCAAGGTCGTCGGCTGGTACGACAACGAGTGGGGCTTCTCCAACCGCCTCGTCGGCCTCATCCAGTTGGTGGGCGCGGACCTCTGATGCGTACGCTCGACGATCTCGATGTGAAGGGTCGGCGTGTGCTCGTGCGCGCCGACCTCAACGTCCCACTCGACGGTGAGACGATCACCGACGACGGCCGCATCCGCGCGTCGGTGCCGACGATCAAGGCGCTGACCGGCGCGGGTGCGAAGGTCATCGTCTGCGCTCACCTGGGCCGTCCCAAGGGGCGGCCCAACCCCGGCCTCTCGCTGAAGCCGGTCGCCGAGCGCCTCGCCGAGCTGCTCGGCGAGGACGTGACCTTCGCCACCGACGTGGTCGGTGACAGCGCCCAGGGCGTCGCCGGCGCGCTGGAGGAGGGCCAGGTCGCCCTGCTGGAGAACCTCCGGTTCGAGGCGGGCGAGGAGTCCAAGGACGAGGCCGAGCGCGGCGCGTTCGCCGAGAAGCTGGCGGGGCTCGCCGAGCTCTACGTCGGCGACGGCTTCGGCGCGGTCCACCGCAAGCACGCCAGCGTCTACGACGTGCCCCGCCTGCTGCCGCACGCGGCGGGCAAGCTCATCGTGGCCGAGCTGGAGGTGCTCAGGAGGCTCACCGAGGACACCGAGCGCCCCTACGTGGTGGTGCTGGGCGGCGCCAAGGTCTCCGACAAGCTCGGCGTCATCGCCAACCTGCTGGCCAAGGTCGACCGGCTGCTGATCGGCGGCGGCATGGCCTACACCTTCCTCAAGGCCCAGGGCTATGAGGTCGGCAAGTCGCTGCTCCAGGAAGACCAGCTCGACCAGGTGCGCGGCTTCCTCAACGAGGCCGCCGAGCGCGGCGTCGACCTCGTGCTGCCCGTCGACGTGCTGGCCGCGACCGGCTTCGCCGAGGACGCGCCGCACGACGTGGTCGAGGCCACGGCGATCCCGGCCGACCGCGAGGGGCTCGACATCGGTCCCAGGACCCGTGAGCTGTTCGCGGCCAAGCTGGCCGACGCCAAGACCATCTTCTGGAACGGCCCCATGGGCGTCTTCGAGTTCGACGCCTTCTCCGGCGGCACCCGGGCCGTGGCCGAGGCGCTGATCGGGGCCGACGCCCTGACAGTGGTCGGCGGTGGCGACTCGGCGGCGGCCGTACGCAAGTTCGGCCTGCCCGAAGACGGCTTCTCGCACATTTCCACCGGTGGTGGCGCGAGCCTGGAATATCTCGAGGGCAAGACTCTGCCCGGACTCGCCGCCCTGGAGGACTGACCGTGAGAAAGCCGCTTTTCGCCGGCAACTGGAAGATGAACCTCAACCACCTTGAGGGCATCGCACTGGTCCAGAAGCTCGCCTTCGCGTTCACCGACAAGGACTTCGACAAGGCGGAGATAGCCGTCCTGCCGCCGTTCACCGACCTGCGCAGCGTCCAGACGCTCGTCGACGGCGACAAGCTGCGCATCGTCTACGGTGCCCAGGACCTGTCCCAGCACGAGGCGGGCGCCTACACCGGCGAGATCTCGGGCGCGATGCTGGCCAAGCTGAACTGCACGTTCGTCCTGGCCGGCCACTCGGAGCGGCGCCAGTATCACAGCGAGGACGACGACCTGGTCAACGCCAAGGTGCACGCCGCGTTCCGCCACTCGCTCACGCCGATCCTGTGCGTCGGCGAGGGCCTGCCCGTGCGCCAGGCGGGCGAGCACGTTTCACATTGCCTGGCTCAGCTTGACGGCGGACTGCGCAAAGTCTCCGCTGAGCAGGCACAATCGATGGTAGTGGCCTACGAGCCGGTGTGGGCGATCGGCACCGGCGAGGTGGCCACTCCCGAGGACGCGCAGGAGGTCTGTGCGGCGCTGCGAGGCAGACTCGCTGAGCTGTACGACGCCGAAGTGGCCTCCGCAGTACGTATCCTTTACGGAGGGTCAGTCAAGTCAGGCAACATCGCTGGGATCATGGCTCAACCCGATATCGACGGCGCGCTCGTGGGCGGTGCCAGCATCGATGCCGGGGAGTTCGTTAAGATCTGCCGTTTCTCCGATATGTCTGGCTAACTGAGTCGTTCCGGGGGTGCGACTTGACAACAAGCCGTACCCTCTAGAAGCAAGTTTGAATCGTCACGCGTGACAGAGCATTGAAGGACTAGGCATACCGTGGAAATCGGAATCTCCATCGCCCTCATCCTGGCGAGCTGTCTCATGATCCTGCTCGTCCTGCTCCACAAGGGCAAGGGTGGTGGCCTGTCTGACATGTTCGGCGGCGGTTTCTCGTCGAACTTCGGTGGTTCCTCGGTGGTGGAGCGTAACCTCGACCGGTTGACCGTGATCACGGGCACCGTCTGGTTCGTCTGCATCATCGCTCTGGGTCTGCTTCTGCGGCCCTGAGTCAGATTGACGCGTGACAGTGATTCTCCCCCCGTGTGTCACGGGGCGATCGAGCGAGGAGTTCATCCGTGGGTAGTGGCAACGCGATCCGTGGCAGCCGTGTCGGCGCCGGCCCGATGGGGGAGGCCGAGCGCGGCGAGGCAGCTCCGAGAGTGCGGGTCTCGTTCTGGTGCGCCAACATGCATGAGACGCGTCCCAGCTTCGCCAGCGATGCGGCGGTGCCCGAAATGTGGGACTGCCCGCGCTGCGGCCTCCCGGCCGGCCAGGACGAGCAGGCCCCGCCTGCCCCGCCCCGGAACGAGCCGTACAAGACGCACCTGGCTTATGTGAAGGAGCGCAGGAGCGACAAGGACGGCAAGGCGATCCTCGAGGAAGCGCTGGAGCGTCTGCGCAACAACAAGTCCCCCTGGTAGGACCTTGTTATCTCAGAGTTATCTCCGAAGGACCCCGGCACAACTGCGCCGGGGTCCTTCGCTGTTCGTGGGATGGGCTGTCATGGGCGACCCGGGTTTCGCCGGGTGGGGGTCGGCGGTGCTGTGAGTCGTGGGTGGCCGTTCGCGGCGTGGGGTTCGGCCGGGGCGTCGGGATCTGTGGGGTTCGCGGGATAGCGGGCCTTGCGGGGGGTATAGCGGGGTGCTGGGCCTCTACGGGTATGGCGGGGTACTGGGGCCCTCTACGGCTGGGTCTGTAGCGTTTGGCGGGGTTCGGGGTGCCGGGGTCTATGGGGTGGTCTCAGGGGTCTGGCTGGTGCCGGAGAGCTGAGACGCGGTCGCGGACCTGGGACAGGCGGCGTTCGATCTCCGGGAGGAAGCGCGGGTCGAGTGACTCCCGGTCCGTGCTCAGGCGGTGGGCGGCCTCGTCCGTGACCTGTTCCACCAGCCGCAGCACGTCGGCCCGGCCGCTGAGGTAGCCCTCGCGCACCGCGGCCGCGTGTTCGGCGGCCAGTTCGTGATCCACCCCGGTGGTGTCCAGGTCCAGCAGGTCGCGCACCGCCGAGGCGCCGATCGTGAACGCCAACGGCCACACCAGTCCGGCCAGGTCGGCCCAGTGCAGCGGTACGGGCAGCAGCCACACGCAGACGCACAGGATCGACGCCACCGAGGCCACGGCCGCGATCCGGCGTCCCAGCCCCAGGTCGCGCCAGTACATGACCGTCAGCGGGACGGCGAAGAGCATCGCGTGCAGGAACGGCATCCGGGTGAGCCCGCCGGCGGCCATCGTCCGCATGAGGGACGTCGAGACCAGCGCGTCCACCGCGCCGAAGCAGAGTCCCGCGGCCAGCACCCGCGCGTGCGCCGCCGTGCCACGGGCGAGGACGCGCCGATGCGCCCACAAGGCGACCAGCAGCCCGGTCACCGTGAGGGCCGCGCAGGCCGGGAGCGGCACACCGTCCATGTCGCGCCACGAGTGGCTGAGCGAGCCGACGGCGCCGAGGGCGATGGCGATCGGTCCCGCGTCGAACGGCGGAGTGTGCGGGCGGGCGTCCTCAGGCAGGACCACCTTGCTGGAGCCGATCCGCAGTTCCTGCCGTCGCCCGAGCGGCCGTGGCTCCTCCGCGGTGACGGTGAGCGAGCCTGTGGGTGCCAGGCGTACCAGGGCGTCGTGCAGTGCGGCCGTCTGGGCGGGGGAGAGCAGCAACGAGCCGCTCCCGTCCGTGGGACGGAACTCCACGTCGCGGGAGAGGTCCGGGCTGGCCAGATTGTGGCGCTGCTCCCAGCGCAGCAACGCGACCGCCAGGTACTCGGCGTGGTCGGCAGTCTCCTCCGCCAGCCGCTGCCGCCAGGCCGACAGAGGCGACGCCACCTGGCGGCCCGGCCCCGCCAGCAGCGGCCAGGTACGGGTCAGCAGGTCCACCACGGTGTCGGCGCCCATGGCCACGCTGTGCCGACCGGCCAGTTCGGCGCGGCTCCTGGCGGCCTGCCGCTCCGCCGCGGCCACGCGTAGCCGCTGCCGCAGCCGCCCACGCAGGTACCGGCCGATGAACACACCGCCCGCCACACCCCCGGCGGGCCAGAGAAAGGGCGCGGGACTGTACGACCAGCCCGCCACGGCCAGTGCCACGTTGGCCACCGCGCCCGACGTGAGCGGTACGGCCAGCGCCGTCCAGCCGTGCGCCAAGGCCAGCTCGTAGGCCAGGGGCGCGGCCAGCAGGGCGGGGGCGTCGATCGGGTCGCCGGCCAGCGCCGACCAGGCGGCCACGTCGGCGACGTCCAGCGCCAGCCGTACCGGGACGGGGATGCCGTGGCGTCTGAGGGCGCGGAAGACCAGCACGTCGTACAGGCATGAGGCGAGCAGGGTGAGCAGCGCCACGGGTGGCGTGAGGGTCTCCCAGAGGGTCACGCAGATCGTCACCCGCGAGGCCAGCCGCAGGTTGAGGAAGAGGCGGACGGCGGTGAACGAGGTGGACCGCGTGGCGCCCCTGAGCGGTTCACTCATCCGGTGGCGGCGACTGTGACCGGGAGGGGCGGGGTGGTCGCCGTGGTGACGGAGGTGGTGCGGGACATCGCGAGGGGGAAGGTGGTGGGGCTGGCGGTGGCGGGGGTGTTTTGACCCTTGTCGCCCAGGTCAGGAAGCGGGCGATCTGTGGCAGCGACGGCAGGGACTGGGTGCGGTCCGGAGCGCGGCCGTCGGAGGTCGTCGGCGCGAGCCGGGCCTGCCGGTTGAACCGCTCCCGTAATCGGATCCAGGCCCGCGACCGGGGGCTGGCCCGCTCGTCCAGCCGTTCCGGCAGATGCTCCGCCAGCGCGTGCGCCACGGCCGCGTTGACCCGGCTGACGGGGGAGACGCCGAGCCGGATCTCCTCTTCGGGGTCGGCGGGGCCGGGCACGCCCCCAGACGGCTGGAGTACGGCGGCGCGCAGGCGGGCCGCGTCGCCGAGCTGGCTGCGATGGTAGAAGTAGTCGGCCCTGGCCTCCCGCATGCGCCGCCGGACCGCGCCGTCGAGGAAGTGGCCGGTGAGCACGATGACCGTGGTCTGCTGACGGCTCCGGACGCGGCGGACGGCCTCCACGACCGCCACACCGGGGAAGTGGTCGTCGGGGCTGCGCTCGTCGGCGGCGTCCACCAGCACGACGTCGACGCCCTCGTACGACCAGCCGGCCGCCGCCCGGTGATCGAGTCCGGCGATCACCTCCACACCCGGTGTCTCGGACAGGATGGCGACGATGCCGGTGCGGCTGATGTCGTCGTCGTCCACGACGACCACGCGCTTGCCGTGTGTCCCCGTCACACGGTCATTACACTCCGGACCTGATGGCTAGTGCCAGATCCTGATGATCAGCGCGCCCGCGTTGTCGCCGAGGCAGCGGTTCTGATCGTTGATCCTCATGAACAGCCGGCCACCGGAACCGGCCCGCCAGCTCCGGTGCGCGCCCAGGGCACGCGAGCCGCCGTTGATCCGGGACAGGAGCCTGCCGTACGGGGAGCTGTCGTGGATCTTGCAGCCCTGGTAGATGTGCGAGTCGGTGTCCCAGTCGTAGCCGTCGGCGCCCACCCACGGGAAGGAGTTGTTGTCGACCGTCCAGCTGCCGCCCACCTGCTCGACCCGGACGCGGTCGCCCGCGTAGACGTAGATCCCGGTGTCCTGCCAGCCGCGCCTGGACGTGATCACCACGTCCCTGCCGCTCTGGGTCGTCGCCTGTGCGACGCCGGGAATGGTCACCGTCATCGCGCAGGCGAGCGCCGCGACGGCCCACGTTCTCCGCATCACCATGTCAGTGTCTTCGATTCTCTGTGTTCACCTAAGTAAAACGGACATCGGCGTAGCCTCGTCGCATGCCGGCCGAGGCCGGGAAGCGATCCGGTGGAAGCCGGAGCCGCGTCCGCCCGGGAGCGGGGTGGACCGTGATGGAGAACCGCGTTGTCAGGGCCTGATTGCGCACTCCTGGAGGAAGTGCGCCTCTTGGGCCACCGCCCCGCCGGACACTGTCCCGTTGATGCGGACACCGACAGGGGTGGGGACCGAGCGCCAGTCAGGCACCCGGCTGTGACAGAAAATTACCCTGCGATTACCATCCGTCGCAACAGATCGCGTCGGAGAAATCCAACAACAGTTCTAACGGTAACCACCAGCTCGCATGGCGAATGCCGGCGACAGTTCATACCCTCCACTAGTGTCGGAGGCGACGGTACGCGGGAAGGGTGCGCGTTCCGTAGCGCCGGATCGCGCACCTACCTGTCCCGTCGGGGTCACCCGTCGTGGACGGTGACGCCGTCCACGAACGTCATGCGCACCCCGGTGGTCCAGATGTCGCGCTCCGGCAGTGTGAACGGGTCGCGGTCCAGGACGACGAGGTCAGCCGGGCGGCCCGGCTCGATCACCCCGGCGGGGGAGCGGTTGACCCAGGCCGAGCCGGCCGTGTACGCCGTCAGCGCGGTCGCCAGGTCGAGGCGCTGGCCGGGCAGGAACGGCGTCTGCGCCGTGGGATAGCCGGCGTGCACCGAGCTGCCGGGTTCCGTACGGTTGACGGCCACGTGCATGCCCTGCAGCGGGTCGGCGCTCGACACCGGCCAGTCGCTGCCCGCGCAGAACCTCGTCCCGTGGGAGAGCAGGTCGGCGAAGGGGTACTGCCACGAGGAGCGGGGCTCGCCCAGGAACGGCAGGGTCAGCTCGTCCATCTGCGCGTGATGGGTCGCCCAGAGCGGCTGCAGGTTGGCCGTCACGCCGAGCGCGGCGAAGCGGGGCACGTCCGACGGCTCGATGATCTGCAGATGCGCGATGTGGTGCCGGTTGGCGGGCGAGGTGCCCTCGAAACTGTCCAGCGCCTCGCGTACGGCCCGTTCGCCGATCGCGTGGACGTGCGCCTGGAAGCCGAGGCGGTCCAGCTCGGCCACGTACGTCCTGAGCTTGGCCGGGTCGACGTAGGACAGGCCCGTGCCGCCGCACAGGCAGTAGGGCTCCAGCGTCGCGGCGGTGAAGTTCTCGGTGATGCCGTCCTGCATGATCTTCACCGAGGTCGCGCGGAACCGGTCCAGCCCCTGCGCCGAGGCGCGCCGCGCGATCAGGTCGTCGATCTGGTCGAGGCCACGGGTACGGTCCCACCACAGCGCGCCCACCACGCGGGCCCGCAGCCTGCCGGAGCCGGCCGCCGACAGGTAGGTGGGAAGCTGGTCCACCGAGCCCGCGTAGGAGCCGACGATGGCGTCCTGCCAGCCGGTGATGCCGAGCGAGAACAGGTATCGCTCCGCCTCCTCCAGCGCCAGGTCCAGGTCGCGAGAGGAGGGACGGGGGGTGAGGAGGCCGACGAGGTCCATCGCGCCCTCGTGCAGGACGCCGCTGGGGGTGCCGTCGGCGTCGCGTTCGATGCGGCCGTCGGCGGGGTCGGGGGTGTCGGCGGTGACGCCGGCCAGCTCCAGGGCGCGGGCGTTGACCCAGGCGGCATGATGGTCGCGCTGGATGAGATAGACGGGCCGGTCGGCGAAGGCGAGCTGGTCGCGGTGCGGCAGCCCACCCGGGAAGGCCGACATGTCCCACCCGCCGCCATCAATCCACTCTTTTTCAGGATTTTTCGCCGCATAGTCGGCGATCTTCCCCAGATAGGCATCGAGTCCGTAAATTTCGGATAGATCGCACTTGGCGCGCTCCAGGCCCGCCTGCACCGGATGCACATGCGCATCGGTGAACCCGGGCACCAGCAGACCCCCGTCCAGGTCCACGGTCTCGTGCCCCGGCGCCAGCCGTACCAGGTCCCGCTCGTCGCCCACGGCGGCGATCACGCCGTCACGGACCAGCACGGCCTCGGCGAAGCCGGTCTTCGCGGTGAAGACCCGTCCCCCTCGAAAGAGCGTGTTCATCCTGCTCCCAATCTTGTCAGTGACCGGTGATCAGATCGGCCATGCGGGCCAGCACGGACGTACCCGGCATCGACCGCTCCCGATGGTCCGCCACCCGGTACAACCGGTACATCGCGTGCACCCCCAGCCAGCGCAGCGGCTCCGGCTCCCAGGCCCGCACCCGGCGGCCCACCCACGGCAGCTCCGTCAGCGCCGTACGCTCGCCCAGGACGAGGTCCCGCATCGTCCGGCCGGCCAGGTTGGCCGTCGTCACCCCGTGCCCGGTGTAGCCGCCCGCCCAGCCCAGGCCGGTGGCCGGGTCGACGTGCACGGTCGAGCACCAGTCGCGCGGCACCCCCAGGACTCCCGACCACGCGTGCGCCACTGACGAGGACGCCGCGGCGGGGAAGAAGTCGATCAGCAGCCGCCAGAGCGCCTCGACCGTCTGCTCGTGCGTGTGCCCCCTGGCGTCCACCCGCGAGCCGTACAGGTACGGCCGGCCGCGCCCGCCGAAGGCGATGCGGTCGTCGGCGGTCCGTTGCGCGTACATGTAGTAGTGGGCCATGTCCCCGAGCAGCTCGGACCCCGCCCAGCCGACCGTCTCCCAGAACGAGGCGGGCAGCGGCTCGGTGACGATCAGCGAGCTGTTCATCGGCAGCCACTGCCGCCGCAGCCCCTTCAGCCGCGAGGTGAATCCCTCGGTCGCGCGGAGCACGTGGCGCGCCCGGACCGTCCCGAACGGCGTCACGGCCAGCCCCGGGGCGATCTCCGTGACGGGCGTCCGCTCGTAGACGGTCACTCCGAGCTCCCGTACGGCCCGCGCCAGCCCTCGTACCAGCTTGGCGGGCTGCACCCGCGCGCAGTGCGGACTCCAGGAGGCGGCCACCGCCCCCGCCACCCGCAGGCGTTCGGCGGGATCGACCAGCCGCAGGTCCGCCTCCTCGATGCCCCAGGCGCGGGCGGCCGACACCGAGGCCCGCAGCCGGGCCGCCTGGGAGGGAGTGCGGGCCACGTTGACCACGCCGCCCTTGACGACGTCGGCGTCGATGCCCTCCTTCTCGCAGACCTGGATCACCTCGTCGATCGAGGCGTACATCTCGCGCTGCAGCCGCCGCGCCCCCTCCACCCCGTGCGTCCTGGCGTAGCGCTGATGCGAGCCGGCCAGGTCGCCGGTCAGCCAGCCGCCGTTGCGCCCCGAGGCCCCGAACCCGGCGAAGTCCTTCTCCAGCACTACGACGTTCAGCGACGGCTGGGCCTGCTTGAGGTAGTACGCGGTCCACAGCCCCGTGTAGCCCGCGCCGACGATCGCCACGTCCGCCTGAAGGTCGCCGTCGAGTCGCGGACCAGGGGCCGGTACGCCGGAGGAGCGGTACCAGAAGGATACGTCGCCGTTCACGAATCCGGACGACAGGGAGACATGCGCGTTCATGGCCCGTATCCTCCTATACGCCGCATCTCGCTATGAAACTCGCATTCGAAACACGGCGTTAGCGGCCAGGTAACACCTCCCCGGCATCCTCTTCCTATGGGATTCTTGCGCATTCGCACGACGGTGGACGAGCGTCCGGGACGACTGGCCTCCCTGGCCGCGGCCCTGGCGGACAGGGGCGGCAACATCCTCGGCCTGAGCGTCCAGTCGGACGCGGACGGCACCGTCGACGAGTTCGTCGCCGACATCCCCGCCGCGCCCGAGGCCGTGCGCGCGGCTCTGGAGGCGGCCGGTGGCCGCCGCGTCCAGGTGGTCCCGGCGACGGCGCACGAGCTGACCGACGAGCCCACCCGCGCGCTGCTGCTGGCCTCCCGGCTGCGGTCGATGCCGTGGCGGCTGCCGGAGTTCCTGGCCGAGTTGCTGCGCGCCGACGATGCCAGGTGGATCTATGGTGAAGCGGTGAGTGATCTTCCCGACCCGACCCTGCTCGTGGTGCCCGTCGCACCCAGGCGTGCCGTCCGGCTGCGCCGCGCCGAGCTGCCCTTCACCCTGACCGAGGCGGCTCGGGCCGCCTCCTTCGTCCGGCTCGCGCAGCCGCCGGTCGAGCAGGGCGCCGCCGAGCCCACGGTCAAGCTGGCCGACGGCGAGGAGGTCACGGTCCGGCCACTCACCTCGATCTACCGCGAGGCCGTCCGCGACCTGCACGACCGGTGCTCGCCCGAGGCACGCAGGTTCCGCTACTTCACCTCGATGCCCGAGCTGCCGCCGCGGATGTTCGACCGGCTGTGCGACCGCAGCCGCGGCCGCTCGATCGTCGCCGGGCACGATGGCCAAGTCGTGGCCATGGCCAGTCTTATGTTCACGCCCGACCCCGGTATCGCCGAGATGGCCTTCCTGGTCGAGGACCGCTGGCAGGGGCGCGGCCTTGGCACGGAGCTGGCCAGGAGCCTGGTGCGTGAGGCGCGCGATCTCGGCTACGCCGAGGTCAGGGCCACGATGCTGTCCGACAACGTACGGATGCGGCGGCTGCTGCTGTCGCTGGGCGCCACGCTCGGCTACACCGAGGACCCGGGCGTGATCGAGGCCAGGCTGCCGGTCGGCGCGATGGCGTCGGCCTGAGGCGCTCTCGTCGCGTCAGCCTGACGCGCTCTCACCCCGTCCATCGTCCCGCTCGTCCTCGTCCGGCCCGGAGCCCCCTTCTGCCGGTTTCGGGGCGGAGTCCCTTTCCATCGGGTCCGGCCCGGAGCCCGGTTCTGCCGGTTTCGGGTCGGACACCGGCTGCTGGATGCCCAGGTGGCGCTCGATGCGTTCGAGGCTCTCCTGGATCTGCGTGAGCCGCTCGCCGAGCGCCATACCGCCGGCGAAGAACATCTCGGCCGGCCGGTCCTTCGTCGCCTGCCCGAGCCGCATGAGCACGCGGTGCCGCAGCTCGCCCAGCTCCACACCGGCGTCCACGATCGCCTGGGCGGCCAGCCCCTCACCCTCCCTGATCACCCCGAGCAGGATGTGCTCGGTGCCGATGTAGTTGTGGCGCAACTGCAGCGCCTCGCGCAGCGAGAGCTCCAGGACCTTCTTGGCGCGCGGGGTGAACGGGATGTGCCCGCTCGGCGCCTCGTCGCCCTGGCCAGCCTCGCGCGTGACGAAGGCGCGCACGCTCCCCAGCTCGATGCCGAAACTGTCGAGTGTCAGGCCCGCCACGCCCTCGCCCTCGTGGATGAGGCCGAGCAGGATGTGTTCCGTACCGATGTGGGCGTGGTTCAGCGTCCGCGCCTCCTCCTGGGCGAGGACGACGACCCGGCGGGCACGGTCAGTGAAGCGCTCGAACACCGAAGGCCTCCGTTCGAGTGGCGTGTCTCCACTATGCGCTACAAACCAGCGGATGTGGGGTAATTGACAGGTGTGGATCTTGACGAGGTGGCCGGTCGCCTGTATGGGCTCCCGCCGTCCGAGTTCACCGCCGCGCGCGACGCCGAGGCCCGCGCCGCCAAGGACGCGGGCGAGGTACGGCTGGCCCGCGACATCGCCGGGCTGCGCAAACCCACGGTCTCCGCGTCGGCGGTGAACCGGCTGGCCCGCGAGCACCCGGACGACCTCGGCGAACTGCTGGCGCTCGGGCAGGAGCTGCGCGAGGCGTGGGAGAGGCACGACGCCGAGGCGCTGGCGGAGCTGACCCGGCGGCGCGGCGAGCTGGCGGGACGGCTGTCCCGGCTGGTGAGGCGGGAGGCCGGGCTGTCGGCCGCCGCGGCGAGCGAGGCCGAGCAGACGCTCGACGCCGCCGTCGTGGACGCGGGCGCCGCCGAGGAGGTACGGCGCGGCCGTCTGGCCAAGCCGCTCAGCTACAGCGGCTTCGCCCCAGCCCCAGCACCAGCCCCGGCGCCGCGCGGCAAGCCCGTCAAGAAGCCGACGGACTCGACAACCTCCGCCGACTCGGCCTCGGCGGCGAAGGGCGCGGAAGCGAAGGGCGCGGAAGCGAAGGGCGCGGCGGCCAAGAGTGCGGAGGCCAAGCGCGCGGAGGCCAAGGAGCGAGAAGAGGCGGAGGCGAAGAGGCGGGCGGAGGCCGAAGCCAGGAAGGCCGCCGAACGACAGGAGGCGCTGGACGCCCACCGGGAGTGGGTCGCCGCCCTGGAGCAGGCCGTACAGGAGCACGACGAGCGCGCCGAGCGGGTCGCCGGGCTGGAGCGGAAGCTGGCCAAGGCCCGCAAGCGGCTCGCCGAGAGCGCGCAGCGGCTGGAGGTCGCCAGGCGGGAGGAGCGGCACGCTCGGCACCGCGTGGATCGGTAGGTTAAGGTGTACGAAACGGTTTCGTACACCTGGAGTGGCGATGAGAACCTGGACCCCGGCCGACATGCCCGATCTGAGCGGCAAGACGGCCATCGTGACCGGCGCCAACAGCGGCATCGGCCTGCCCACCGCGCTCGAACTCGCCAGGCACGGCGCCCGCGTCGTCGTCGCCACCCGCTCGGCGACGAAGGGCGGCGCGGCCGTCGAGGAGATCCGCCGGGCCGTCCCCGGCGCCCAGGTCGAGCACGGCACGCTGGACCTGGCCGACCTCGCCTCGGTCAGGAGCTTCGCGGCCGGCGTCGATCGGGTGGACCTGCTGGTCAACAACGCGGGCGTCGGCATGATCCCGCGCCAGCTGACCCGTGACGGCTTCGAGATGCAGTTCGGCACCAACCACCTGGGCCACTTCGCGCTCACCGGACTGCTGCTGCCCCTGCTGCTGGCCCGGCCCGGCGCACGGGTGGTCAACGTCTCCAGCGACGCGCACAAGATGGGCACGCTGGACCTTGACGACCTGGGCCTGGAGCGCGGTTACAAGAAGATGAGCTCGTACGGCCGCTCCAAGCTGGCCAACCTGCTCTTCACCCTGGAGCTCCAACGACGCGCTCAGCGGGCCCAGGTGGACCTCGTCAGCGCCGCCACCCATCCTGGTGCCACCGCCACCAACTTCTTCAGTGTGGGGCCGCTACAGCCCCTCATGGGGGTGTTCCTGAAGAGCGCGGCGGCTGGTGCGGTGTCCTCCCTCTACGCGGCCACCTCGCCGGAGATCCACGGCGGGGAGTTCGTCGGTCCCAAGACCCAGCTGCTCACGCCGTCGGAGGCGGCCCGTTCCGAGCAGCTCGCCGCCGACCTGTGGGAGGTCTCCACGCGGCTGACCGGCGTACGATTCGAGGAGATCGCCTACAGCTGAGGGACGTGCACGTGCCACCACTCGACCCCGAGCGGGAGCGGGCCATCCTCGACGCGACGCTGGAGTTGCTGTCCGAGATGGGCTACGACCGTATGTCGGTCGACCAGATCGCCAAGCGGGCCAAGGCCAGCAAGGCGACCATCTACCGCCGGTGGGCGGGCAAGCCGGAGCTGGTGGTCGACGTCATCTGCCGCCGGTTCGACATGGACACGCCGGCCGCCGAGGACACCGGTTCGCTGCGCGGCGACCTCGCCTCGGTGCTCGGCGGCCTGTGCGGCGCGGTCGAGCGCAAGCACGGGCTCATCATGGGGCTGTCCTCGACGCTGGTCTCGCACCAGGAGCTGGCCAGGACGCTGCGCGAGCACATGCCGGCCAAGGACCTCGGCGGGGTCGAGGCGCTGCTGGAGCGGGCCAGGAAGCGCGGCGACCTGCCGGGGCCGGTGGACCCCGGCCGCCTGTTCGGAGTGGCGGAGGCGCTGGTCTGGCACCGCATGATCTTCCTCGGGCCGCTGTTCGACGAGTCCTTCGTCGCGGAATCGGTGGACGAGGTCCTGTTGCCGCTGGTACGGGCCTGGGCGCAGTAAACCTGACATTCTTGTGTGAAATTTCGCCTTAAAGCATGGCTTGGGGCGAAATCTCGGCCTTATGGTCGTCGCCATGACGACCCCCATGGACGCCTTCATCGACGCGCTCCCCAAGGTGGAGCTGCATGTGCACCTGGTCGGCTCCGCCTCCGTGCCCACCGTGCTGGAGCTGGCCCGCCGCCACCCCGGCGGCCCGGTTCCCACCACGGAGGAGGAGCTGCGCGCTTTCTACGCCTTCCGCGACTTCCCCCACTTCGCGCAGGTGTACCAGGCCGTCAACGCGCTGGTCCGGGAGCCGGAGGACATCGCGGCCCTCGTGCTCGGCCTGGCCCGCGACCTGGCCTCCCAGGGCGCTCGTTACGCTGAGCTGCAGGTCACGCCGTACGCCCACAGCATCGTCGGGATGCCCATGCGCGAGATCACCGAGGCGCTGGACCTGGCCGCCCGCCGGTCGGAGAGCGACCACGGGGTGGAGATGGCCTACATCTTCGACATCCCGGGGGAGTTCGGCGAGGAGGCGGCCAAGATCACGGTCATGCACGCCTTGGAAGAACCTCCCGCCGCTTTGGTAGGTTTCGGCCTGGGCGGGATCGAGCAGAGCCGCGCACAATACCGCGACGCCTACCGCGACGCGTTCGCGGCGGCGCGGGCGGCGGGCCTGCACAGCGTGCCGCACGGCGGCGAGATGACCGGTCCCGAGACCATGTGGGAGGTCATCGAGGGGCTGGGCGCCGAGCGCATCGGGCACGGCATCTCCTGCCTGGAGGACCCGCGCCTGGTGGCTCACCTGCGCGAGACGCAGCTGCCGCTGGACGTCTGCCCGACCTCCAACCTCCGTACGGGACAGGTGGCCCGCATCGAGGAGCACCCGCTGCCCAGGCTGCTGGAGGAAGGGCTGTTCGTCACGCTGAACAGCGACGACCCGCCCATGTTCGCCACCACCCTGACCGGTGAGTATCGCGTCGCCGCGCACGTCTTCGGCCTCGGCGAGCCGGAGCTGGCCCAGCTCGCCCGCAACGGCGTGCACGCGTCCTTCCTGGCGCCGGAGCGCAAGCAGGCCCTGCTGGCCGAGATCGACGCGCTCACCGACTGAGGGCGCCACGAGGCGCAAGCAGATGCGCTGGGAACGCCCAGGGGGACGCGTAGGGGGACTCAGGGAGAGGCGATGCGGCCCAACCCCGGCGGGAGCTTGGCGGCGGCGGTCCGGTCGAGCAGGAACAGCGTCCGCACCCGCCCCCTGGCCCCGGCCGCGGGAACCTGCACGGGCCCGGAGTCGGACAGCGCCAGGCGTACGGCACCCGACTTCTCCTCGCCCGCCGCCACCACCCACACCTCACGCGAGGCCTGGATGGTCGGCAGCGTCAAGGAGATGCGGGTGGGCGGCGGCTTAGGGGCGCCGTGCACGGCCACGACCGGCCGCGTGTCGTACAGGGCGGGCATCCCGGGGAACAGCGACGCCACGTGCGCGTCGGGCCCGATGCCGAGCAGCATCACGTCGAAGCCGGGCACCGGTCCGTGGTCCTCCGGCCGGGCCGCCTTGCGCAGCTCGGCCGCGTAGGCCTCGGCCGACTCCTCCGCCGACATCCCCGAGTCGGGCCCGGCCATGACGTGCACCCGTTCGGGATCGAGGTCGACGTGGTCGAGCAGGGCCTTGCGAGCGCCCGTCTCGTTGCGCTCGGGGTCGCCGGTCGGCAGGAAGCGCTCATCGCCCCACCAGATGTCGAGGTGGTGCCAGTCGACCGCGTCGCGCGCCGGCGTGGCGGCGATCGCGGCCAGGGTCGCGTGGCCGACCGTGCCGCCGGTCAGGACCAGCGACGCCGACCCCTTGGCCGACTGCACGTCGACCAGCCGGGTGATGATCCGCGCCGCCACGGCCTTGGCGAGGACGTCGCCGTCACGATGGACGACCACATTGGGAACGCTCACGTACTCACTCTTTCACGATCGGTGCCCACCGGCCGTGCGCGCCCTCTCGCAAAAGACAGGGCCCGCCACGACCGGTGGGAGGAGGCGTCAGGACTTGTACGAGCGGGCCAGCCGCTTGACCGCCGCCCCGTAGATCTCGTCGGAGTCGAGCCGCCGCAGCTCCTCCGACAGCAGCTCGGCGGTCTGCCGCCGGGACAGGGCCACGTTCCGGTCCGGCTGGCCGGGCCGCGACAGCGTCGCCAGCCGGGCGTCGCTCCTGCACACCGCCAGCACCCCGTCGGCCGTCGTGAGCCGGACGGCGGTCAGGCCGGGCCCGTTGGAGTCGGCCACCTTGACCGGCGCGCCGAGACGTTCGGTCAGCCACGCGGCCAGCAGCGGCGCGCTGGGGTTGCCCGGGGACGCCTCCACGGTGCCCTTGCGCACCTTGCCCGTGGGCTGGTCGAAGGCCGCCGCCAGCAGGCTGCGCCACGGCGTCAGCCGGGCCCAGGACAGGTCCGTGTCACCGGGTGCGTAGCCCTTGGCCCTGGTAACCAGCGACTCGACCCCGCCGTCGCGCGAGCCCCTGGCGTCGGAGATGCGCCGCTGGGCGAGCATCCCGACCGGGTCCTTGGACATCACCTCGGGCGCCAGCCCCGGCCACCAGGCCACGACCGGCGTGTCGGGCAGCAGCAGCGGGCTGACCACCGAGTCGGCGTGCTCGGTCAGCTCGCCGTAGAGCCGCAGCACGACCACCTCGCCCGGCGTGGACTCGCCGATGCGCAGCTCCGCGTCGAGCCGGTTGGCCTCGTCGGGCTCGCGGTTGATCACCACGATGATGCGCGAGGGGTGCTCGCGCGCCGCCTCGCTGGCCGCGCGCAGCGAGTCGTACTGGTCGCGCTCCTCGCAGACCACGATCAGCGTCAGCACCATCCCGACCGCGGGCGCGCCCATCTGGTGGCGCAGCTGCGTCAGCTGCGCGGAGATCTTCCCCGCCGTCGTGTCGGTGAGCATGAAGGTGGTCATCAGAGTCTCCTCCATACGCGGCCGTCGCCCATCATCGCGTCGGCCGACGGCGGCCCCCACGAACCGGACGGGTAGCCCTCGGGCTGGCCCTGGGTGGCCCAGAACTCCTCGATCGGGTCGAGGATCTTCCACGACAGCTCGACCTCCCGCTGGTGCGGGAAGAGCGGCGGGTCGCCGATCATCACGTCGAGCAGCAGCCGCTCGTATGCCTCGGGGGACGACTCCAGGAACGACTCCCCGTAGGCGAAGTCCATCGAGACGTCACGCACCTCCATGGCCGTGCCCGGCACCTTGGAGCCGAACCGCACGGTGATGCCCTCGTCCGGCTGCACCCTGATGACCAGCGCGTTCTGGCCGAGGATCTCGGTGTCGTCCTTGCTGAAGGGCAGGTGCGGCGCCCGCTGGAACACCACGGCCACCTCGGTGACCCGGCGGCCGAGGCGCTTGCCGGTGCGCAGGTAGAACGGCACGCCCGCCCAGCGCCGGTTGGCGATCTCCAGCTTGATGGCCGCGTAGGTCTCGGTCGTGGAGTCGGCGGAGATGCCATCTTCCTGGAGGTAGCCGACGACCTTCTCGCCGCCCTGCCAGCCAGCGTCGTACTGCCCGCGCGCGGTGTTGAGCCTCAGGTCGGACGGAAGCCGCACGGCCTTGAGCACCTTCTCCTTCTCCCGCCGCAGCGCGGAGGCGTCGAAGGACGTCGGGTCCTCCATCGCCACCAGGGCGAGCAGCTGGAGCAGGTGGTTCTGGATCACGTCGCGGGCCGCGCCGATGCCGTCGTAGTAGCCGGCCCGGCCGCCGATGCCGATGTCCTCGGCCATGGTGATCTGCACGTGGTCGACGAAGCTACGGTTCCAGATGGGCTCGTAGAGGTTGTTGGCGAACCTCAGGGCCAGGATGTTCTGGACGGTCTCCTTGCCCAGGTAGTGGTCGATCCTGAAGATCGAGCTCTCCGGGAAGGCCGAGGTGGTGATCTCGTTCAGCTCGTGCGCCGACTTCAGGTCGTGCCCGAACGGCTTCTCGATCACCACGCGCCGCCAGGATCCGGGAGGCGCCTGGGACACGCCGGTCCGCTTGAGCTGCTCCACCACGACGGGGAAGAACTTCGGCGGCACGGAGAGATAGAACGCATAGTTGCCGCCGGTGCCCCGGGTCTCGTCGATCTCCTTCAAGGCCATCGCCAGCGCGTCGAACGCGCCGTCGTCGGAGAACTCGCCCGGCACGAAGTGGATGCCCTCGCGCAGCTGCTTCCAGACCTCCTCACGGAAGGGCGTCCTGGCGTGCGCCTTGACGGCGTCATGCGTCACCTGGGCGAAGTCCTGGTCCTTCCAGTCACGCCTGGCGAACCCGACCAGCGAGAAACCGGGCGGCAGCAGCCCTCGGTTGCCCAGGTCGTAGATCGCCGGCAGCAACTTGCGCTTGGCCAGGTCACCCGTCACGCCGAACAGCACCAGCACACACGGTCCCGCCACCCGGGGCAGCCGCTTGTCGCGCGGATCGCGCAGCGGGTTGGCGGCCGCCACTTCCAAGGTGGTGGAGGTGGCCGCGGCCGAGGTGGCTACCGTCGCCGCGATCGTCTCCTCAAAGTCGAGCGCCTCGTCCGAGGGTGTTTCCGGGTCTTTCATGTCAAGCCTCCTGTGCGGCTGCGAGCAGGTGCGCGACTCCGGCCGCGCGATCGGTCAGATGCAGGCGTACGACCGGCCGGCCGCGCCGCAGCAGTGCCCCGAGATCGCCGAGGGCCTGCGCGAGCTCGAGCCCGCCCAGCGTGTACGGCCTGCCGGGCACCGGCACGTCGTCGGCCACGGCACCGGTGATCTGCAGGAACACCCCGTTCTGCGGGCCGCCCTTGTGATACTGGCCGGTGGAGTGCAGGAACCGCGGCCCCCACCCGAAGGTGACCGGCCGGTCGGTGCGCAGGGCCAGCAGCGCCCGCAGCGTGGCCGGGTCGGCCGCCATCCACGCGTCGGTCATCTGCTCGAAGTCCGCGCCGTCCGGCACGAACACATCGAAGGCCGACAGCCGGTCCAGATACGCCATCACGGCCAGGTAGCCGTCTTCGGGCACCGCTTCGAGCAGCTCGGTCAGCACGCCCGGCAGATCCCTGGCCTTGGTGGCGCCGTACACCTCCACGGGCCCGTCGATGAAGGCCGGCTCGCCCAGCGGCAGCGCCTCCATGTCGAGCAGCGCGGCCGTGTTGTCCTTGGACTCGGCGACGTTCGGCTGGTCGAACGGGTCGATCCCCAGCAGCAGCCCGGCCACGGCCGTGGCGTACTCCCAGATGAGGAACTGCGCGCCGAGCGGCCCGTCGACGCGCACGTCGCCGTCGTCGGAGTCGATCCCGACGACCAGCTCGTCACGGGCGCCGTTCGGCTCGGCGCCGGCGACCGGCAGGATGCCCAGGCCGTTCTTGCCCGTGGACTCGGCGACGAGCTGCTCGATCCAGTCCGACAGCCCGCTGATCGCCGACAGCCGGTCGTCGACGATCAGCTTGTCGCGTCCGGCCAGCGCCGCCCCGCCGAGCGCCACGCCCAGGCCGAGCCCGGGGTTGCCGGCGTCGAGCGAGAGCAGCGGCAGCACCTCGTCGGCGTCGTCGAGCAGCCGTTCGACGTCGGCCCCGGCCAGCGCGCTGGGCACCAGGCCGAAGGCCGACAGCGCCGAGTAGCGGCCGCCCACGTCGGGCACGGCCGGGACCAGGCGGTAGCCGGCGTCCACGGCTGCCTGCTCCAGCGGCGAGCCCGGGTCGGTGACGACCACGATGCGGTCGGCCGGTTCGATGCCCGCCTGGCGGAAGAGCTCCTCGTAGACGCGCAGATGACTGTCGGTCTCGACCGTCGAGCCGCTCTTGCTGGCCACGACCACGATCGTGGCCTCCAGCGGCTCGGCCAGCGCCCGGCGCACCTGACTGGGGTCGGTGGTGTCCAGGACCGTCAGCGGCACGTCGGCGCTCGCGCAGATCACCTCGGCCGCCAGCGACGAGCCGCCCATCCCGGCCAGCACCACGTTGGTCAGGTGCTCGGCGCGCGCCCGCTCGGCCAGCTTGCCGAGCTCGGGCAGCAGCTCGCGCGAGGTGCGGGGCAGGGTCAGCCAGCCCAGCCGGACGGCTGCCCCCGCCTCCGCGTCGCTGCCCCACAGCGTGGGATCGCCGGCGGCGAGCCGCGCGGGCACGCCGTCGGCGACGAGCCGCCCCGCGGCGGAGGAGGCGGCGTTGGCCACCCCCTCCTCGCGGTACGAGACGGTCATCAGCGGGCCAGGTTCTTGCTGACGCTCTCGAGGAGTTCGTTCCAGGACGCCTCGAACTTCTCGACGCCCTCGTCCTCCAGCACGTTGACGACGTCGTCGTAGTCGACGCCGGCCTCCTTGAGCGCCGCCATGGTGTTCCACGCGTCCTCGTAGAAGGGGCGCACGGTGTCACCGGTGATGTTGGCGCCGGCGGCGGTCGCGTCGACCGTCTTCTCCGGCATCGTGTTGACGGTGCCGGGGGCGACGAGCTGGTCGACGTACAGCGTGGGCGAGTAGTCGGGGTTCTTGACGCCGGTCGAGGCCCACAGCGGGCGCTGCGGACGGGCACCGGCGGCGCGCAGCCGCTGCCAGCGCTCGGAGTTCATCACTTCCTCGAACGCCGCGTAGGCCAGGCGCGCGTTGGCCACGCCCGCCTTGCCCTTGAGCTCCGGCCGGCCGAGCTGGTCGAGCCGCTTGTCGATCTCGGTGTCGACCCGGCTGACGAAGAACGACGCCACCGACTCGATCGTGCCCAGGTTGAGGCCCTTGGCCTGCGCGGCCTCCAGACCGGCCAGCCAGGCGTCCATGACCGCGCGGTAACGCTCCAGCGAGAAGATCAGCGTGACGTTGACGCTGATGCCCTCGGAGAGCGCCTGCGTGATCGCGGGCAGTCCCTCGACGGTCGCCGGGATCTTGATGAACAGGTTGGGCCGGTCCACCAGCCACCACAGCGCCCGCGCTTCGGCCACGGTCTTGTCGCTGTCGCGGGCCAGCCGCGGGTCCACCTCCAGGGACACGCGGCCGTCGACGCCGGCGGTGGCGTCGTAGACCGGGCGCAGCACGTCGGCGGCCCAGCGGATGTCGTAGGCGGTGATGGCGCGTACGGCCTCGCCGAGGTCGACCCCGCGCACGGCCAGGTCGTGCAGCTGGGTGTCGTAGGCGTCGCCCTTGCTGAGCGCGCCGGCGAAGATGGTCGGGTTGGAAGTGACGCCGACCACGTTCTTCTCGCGGATCAGCTGTTCCAGGTTGCCCGTGCGCAGGCGCTCACGGCTGATGTCGTCCAGCCAGATGGACACGCCCTGGGCGGACAGCTTCTTGAGGTTCTCGCTCATTTCGTTCAGTTTCCCGTCGTCTCGCCTTTGTCGTGGCCCAGCTTGGCGAGGCTCGCCTTGGCCGCGGCGGCCACGCGCTCCGCCGTCAGCCCGAATTGCTCGTACAGCGTCTTATACGGCGCCGACGCGCCGAAGTGTTCAAGGCTGACGACCTCGCCCCTCTCGCCGACGAACTCGCGCCAGCCCAGAGCGATGCCCGCCTCGACCGCGACCCGGGCCTTGATCGCTGACGGCAGAACAGTCTGCCGATACGCAATGTCCTGCCCTTGGAACCACTCCACACACGGCATCGACACGACCCGCGTCGGGATGCCTTCGGCTTCGAGGAGTTCGCGGCCGTTGACGGCCAGCTCCAGCTCGCTGCCCGTGGCGATGAGGATCACCTGGGGCTGCCCGCCGGAGGCCTCGTGCAGGACGTAGCCGCCCTTGGCCACGCCCTCGGCGCTGGTGCCCTCGAAGATCGGCAGGTTCTGCCGGGTCAGGGCCAGCGCGGCGGGCCGGTCGTCGTGCTCGAGCACGGCCTGCCAGGCGTACGCCGTCTCGTTGGCGTCGCCGGGGCGCACCACGTCGAGGCCGGGGATCGCGCGCAGCGCCCACAGGTGCTCGACCGGCTGGTGGGTCGGGCCGTCCTCGCCCAGTCCGATGGAGTCGTGCGTCCACACGTAGGTGACCGGCAGCTTCATCAGCGCCGCCAGGCGCACGGAGGGGCGCATGTAGTCGGAGAAGACCAGGAACGTGCCGCCGTAGGGCCGGGTGCCGCCGTGCAGGGCGATGCCGTTGAGAATCGCGCCCATGCCGTGCTCGCGGATGCCGAAGTGCAGCGTGCGGCCGTAGCGGTTACCGGGGAACTCCTTGGTCTGGTATTCCTCCGGGATGAAGGACGGCTCGCCCTTCATCGTGGTGTTGTTGGACTCGGCCAGGTCGGCCGAGCCGCCCCACAGCTCGGGCAGCACCGGCGCGAGCGCGTTGAGCACCTCGCCGGAGGCCTTGCGGGTGGCCATCGAGCCGCCCTTGTCGAAGGCGGGCAGCGCCTCGGTCCACCCGGCGGGCAGCTCGTGGCGGGAGATGCGGTCCAGCTCGGCGGCCCGCTCGGGGTTGGCCTCGCGCCAGGCGTCGTAGCCCTTCTGCCAGGCGGCGTGCGCCTCGTGGCCCCTGCGGGCCACCTGGCGCGCGTGCTCCAGCACCTCGGCGGGCACGTCGAAGCTCTTTTCCGGGTCCATCCCGAGAACCCGCTTGGTGGCGGCGACCTCGTCGGCGCCGAGGGCGGAGCCGTGGATCTTGCCGGTGTTCTGCTTGTTCGGGGCGGGCCAGCCGATGATCGTGCGCAGCCGGATGAACGTCGGCCTGTCTGTCTCGGCGCGGGCCTCCTCCAGCGCCGCGTGCAGCGCCTGGATGTCCTCGACGTACTCACCGGACTCGGTCCAGTCGACGCTGAGCGTGTGCCAGCCGTAGGCCTCGTAACGCTTGACCACGTCCTCGGACTTCGCGATCAGCGTGTCGTCCTCGATGGAGATGTGGTTGTCGTCATAGATGACGGTGAGGTTGCCCAGCTTCTGGTGGCCGGCGATCGAGCTGACCTCGTGGCTGATGCCCTCCTCGATGTCGCCGTCGCTGACCATGCACCAGATGTGGTGGTCGAAGGGCGAGGCGCCCGCCTCCGCGTCGGGGTCGAACAGACCGCGCTCACGGCGGGCCGCCAGCGCCATGCCGACGGCGTTGCCCAGGCCCTGGCCGAGCGGGCCCGTGGTGGTCTCAACACCGACCGTGTGCCCGTGCTCCGGGTGACCGGGGGTCAGGCTGTCCCACTGGCGCAACCCCTTCAGGTCGTCCAGGTCGAGTCCGTATCCGGACAGGAACAGCTGGATGTACAGGGTCAGGCTGGAGTGCCCGCACGACAGGACGAAGCGGTCACGCCCCAGCCACGTGGGGTCCGTGGGGTCGTGGCGCATCGCGTGCTGGAACAGCAGGTACGCGGCGGGAGCCAGGCTCATGGCGGTGCCCGGGTGACCCGAACCCGCCTTTTCGACTGCGTCCATGGCCAAGGCTCGAACGACGTCGACCGCTTGCTTGTCTAGGTCGGTCCATTCGAGGTCTGGCACGAGTTCGGTGCTCAAGTGCTCGGTCTCCGGAATCTAGTTGTCATTGGTGGTACCGGTTGGCATATCCCGCCACACCGGACCCTAACTGAGTGGAGTCGGCGAAAGATTCCCCTTCCACCCCCGTGCGTGTCCCCCCATTGGCCGGACCGGACGACCCTGCTACTACAGTTTGGTTGTTCTCGTTGTCATCACAGGGACGCCGTGGCGTCCGTCCATGAGATTCCGCTCCAATCAGAGGTTACGCGTTGACTCCGCACGTGCTGGAAGCGCCTTGACGGTGCTGACGAACAGGCAGACGACGGCCCCCGCTCCCGCGGCCGAGCCGCCGAGGACGATCGGCATGCTCGTCAAGGCCTACATCGCTCTGACCAAGCCGCGGATCATCGAGCTCCTGCTGATCACGACTCTCCCCGTGATGTTCCTCGCGGCCGGCGGGTTGCCGCCGCTGTGGACGTCGATATCGGTCATGGTGTTCGGCACCCTGTCCGCGGGCAGCGCCAACGCGCTCAACTGCTACGTGGACCGCGACATCGACCAGAAGATGCGCCGCACCAGGCGGCGTCCGCTGGCCAGGCACCAGGTCTCGCCGACCGGCGCGCTCGTCTTCGGCATCGTGCTCGGCCTGCTGTCCTTGTTCGGCCTCTGGCTGACCACCAACTGGCTGGCGGCGGCGCTCTCCACCGGAGCCATCCTGTTCTACGTGATCGTCTACTCGATGATCCTCAAGCGGCGCACCGCCCAGAACATCGTCTGGGGCGGCATCGCGGGCTGCATGCCGGTGCTGATCGGCTGGGCGGGCATCACCGGGCGGCTCGACTGGGCGCCGCTGGCGCTGTTCGGGGTGGTGTTCTTCTGGACGCCGCCGCACACCTGGACGCTGGCCATGCGCTACAAGGAGGACTACGCGGCGGCCAAGGTGCCGATGCTGCCCGTGGTGGCCACCGAGCGCCGGGTGATCCTGGAGTCGATCGCCTACACCTGGGCCACCGTGCTCTGCTCGCTGGCCCTGTGGCCGGTGGCGCACACCACGCTGTTCTACCCGATCGCGGCCGCCGCCCTGGGCGCCATGTGCCTGTGGGAGGTCCATCGCCTCCTGGCCCGCCTCAACTCCGGCAAGACCGGTGTCGACCTGCGCCCGATGCGCTTCTTCCACTGGTCCAACGCCTATCTGGCGCTGCTGTTCCTCGCCGTCGCCATCGATCCGCTGCTGAGCTGAGCCCACCGCCCGTTGCGCTGGGCTTCGTCCTGTCGTTATGGTGAACACATGAACAGCTCTTCAGGTGTTGTGGCTTCGCTCGACGGCTGTGTCGTTCAGGAGCCCGACGCCGAGCGCGTCGCGGCCACCCGCGACCGGCTGGTGACGCCGGACGAGGCGACCCGGCTCGCCGACCTGTTCCGCCTGCTGGGCGACGCCACGCGGGCCCGCCTGCTGTACGCCCTGCTGGAGGCGGGCGAGCTGTGCGTGTGCGACCTGGCCGACGCCGTCGAGGTGACCGACACGGCCGTGTCCCACGCCCTGCGTCTGCTGCGTACGGCGGGCATCGTGGCCAGCCGCCGGGCGGGCCGCATGATCTACTACCGCCTGGCCGACGCGCACGTACGGATGCTGCTCGACCTCAGCCGCGAGCACATGAGGGAGGAGCGCTGATGGGCCACGGCCACGGGCACGGCCACTCGGCCGACGCCGACAAGCGCTACCTGTTCGGCGCGCTCGCGCTGATCGTCGGCTACATGGCGATCGAGGTGGTCGCCGGGCTGATCGCCAACTCGATCGCGCTGATCTCCGACGCCGCCCACATGCTCACCGACGCCAGCGCGATCGCGCTGGCCCTGGTCGCGATGCGCTTCGCCGCCCGGCCCGCCCGCGGCGCCTACACCTTCGGCTGGAAGCGCGCCGAGATCCTCTCGGCCCAGCTCAACGGCATCACCCTGCTGCTGCTCGTGGCGTACTTCTGTTACGAGAGCGTGCGCAGGCTGCTGGAGCCGCCTGAGGTCTCCGGGCCCATCGTGGCCGTCACGGCCGTGGCCGGCATCGTGGTCAACGCGCTGGCCGCCTGGCTGCTGTCCAGGGCCGACCGGCGCAGCCTCAACGTCGAGGGCGCCTTCCAGCACGTGCTCAACGACATGTACGCCTTCATCGCCACCGCGAGCTCCGGCGTGGTGGTGTGGCTGACCGGGTTCCGGCAGGCCGACGCGATCGCCGCCCTCGTGGTCGCCGCGCTCATGCTCAAGGCCGGCTGGGGGCTGCTGCGCGATTCGTCCAGGGTGCTGCTCCAGGCCGCGCCGAGCGACCTCGACCCCGACGAGATCGGCGGGGTCCTGGCCGGCGACCCTGATGTGGTCGAGGTGCACGACCTGCATGTCTGGACGGTGACCAGTGGCTATCCGACGCTGTCGGCGCATGTGATCGTGGCCCGCGGGTCCGACTGCCACCAGGTCCGCACCCGCCTGGCTGACCTGCTGCACGATCGCTTCGAGATCGGCCACACCACGCTGCAGGTGGACCACGGTCTCAAGGGCCGGACGGAGCATTGCGAGGACCCGCACGGACCGCGCCACCTGGGCAGGACAGCGCCTTTTTGATCCGTTACAGTCACGGTATGGCGTCCCGTGATCCACGCTGGGTGTTGAAGGACCGCCCGTCGTTCGCGTTGATCATCGGGCTGATCGTGACCGGCCTGTGCGCGCTCGTCTCCTTCGCCTTCGACGTGCTCAACGGCGCGCCCGTGCAGTTCTTCATCTCGCTGATCCTGGCGCTGGCGCCGGTGCCGCTGCTGCTGGCCGCCGTGCTGGCGCTGGATCGCATGGAGCCGGAGCCGCGCAGCAACCTCATCTTCGCCTTCGCCTGGGGGGCGGGCGTGGCGGTGCTGGTCGCGGGCGTGATCAACTCGCTCAACCTGCACTACATCATCGACGCGGCCAACCTCAGCGCGGCCAGCGCGCGCAACGTCGCCGCCACCTTCGGCGCCCCGGTGGTCGAGGAGACGATGAAGGGGCTGGTGCTGCTCGGGCTGCTCAGGTTCCGCCGGGCCGAGTTCGACGGGCCGACCGACGGCATCATCTACGCCAGCATGGTCGGCCTCGGCTTCGCGATGAGCGAGAACGTCAGCTACTACATCGCCGCGCTCAACTCCGACCAGGGCGGCATCGGGCTGGCCGTCACGGTGGTGCTGCGCGGCGTGCTGTCGCCGTTCGCGCACCCGCTGTTCACCTCGATGATCGGCGTCGCGGTCGCCTACGCCGCCCAGCGTCAGGGGTCGGACCGGGTCTTCTCCATCCTGGCCGGCTGGGTCGGCGCGATGCTCCTGCACGGCCTCTGGAACGGTCTGAGCTCCTACGGCGGCTTCCCCGGCCTGGTCATCGCCTACCTGGTGCTGCTGGTCGTGCTCGTGGTGCTGATCTTGCTGGTGATCAGGGATCGGCGGCGCATCGTCGCCCTGATCCAGCGCTACCTGCCGCCGTACGAGCCGACCAAGCTGGTCAACCGGGCTGACATCCACATGCTGTCCGCCCTGTCACGGCGCCAGCAGGCCAGGCAGTGGGCCAAGGTCCACGGCGGCAAGCGCGGGCTGCGCGCGATGAGCGACTACCAGCTCGCGGCGACCGAGCTGGGCCTGCTGCACGAGCGGGCGGCCCGGCGGATGATCGACGAGCAGACCTTCCACGAGGAGCAGCGGGCCCTGCTCGAATGCATGAGCACCGCCAAGGCGAGCTTCCCGGTGCCCGCCCACCTCGGGGCCGGGGCGCGAGGCACCCCGCCACCGGGCTACGCGCCCGGCTGAGCCAGGATCGCGCGCAGCGAGGTCTCCCGCGGGCCCGGATAGACCGGGTCGGAGTGCAGCACAAGCGCGTCGGCGAACGCCTTGCCGGTGGCGAACACCTCGCGGGCGGCCGAGGCGTAGGTGGTCGCGGCCCACTGCTTGACGGAGTCGTCGCCCACGCCGAAGGTCGTCAGTCCCGCCGTACGGCAGAGCGTGACCGCTCTCGGCAGGTGGAACACCTGCGTGACCACGGTCAGCCGCTCGGCGCCGAAGACCTTGCGGGCCCGCACGCACGAGTCCCAGGTGTCGAACCCGGCGTAGTCGAGCACCATTACCGCGTCCGGCACGCCCTTGGCCCGCAGATAGTCGCGCATGGCCGACGGCTCGTCATACTCCTTGCGACTGTTGTCGCCCGACAGCAGCAGCGCCTTGACCTTGCCCGCGTGGTAGAGCTCGGCCCCGATGTCGAGCCTTCGGGCCAGGAAGGACGAGGGACGGCCGGCGTACAGGCCCGCGCCGAGCACGAGCGCCACCTGCGAGGTGGGCACCCGCGCCAGCCAGCCGGCGGTGTCGGCCACCTCGCGGTGGTCCGAGCTGTCGAGCCACGCCCAGGTCATCGGCGCCAGGACGAGCACGCTGAGGAGCACCAGTCCTTGGTACAGGCGTCGCAGGGTCTTCCGAGCGGGACGGGCCAAAGCCACTCAGGGACCTCACAAGGAAGAGGGAGGTAGTCCCTCACACCTTGACACAACGGCTCAAAAACCGGCTGGGGTTTCAGTGGGGGAGGGGCTCAACGGCTCAGATCGTGGCCGGCGTTTCGGTGGGGGAGGGGGTCATGCCCTGGCCCGCGTTTCGGCGCGGGAGGGGTTCAGAGGCTCAGACTCTGGCCGGCGCTTCGGCGGGGGAGGGGGTGGCGGGGGCCGTCAGCTGGTCGCGGGCGCGCAGTGAGGTGACCACCCTGAGCGTGGCGATCCAGACCAGGGTCGAGCCGAGCACGTGCAGGCCCACCAGGAGCGCGGGCACCGCCAGGAAGTACTGGATGTAGCCGATCACGCCCTGGGCCAGCTCTACCACGAGCAGGGCCAGCGCCGCCCGGCGGGCCGCCCTGGGCGAGTCGGTCACGTGCAGCGCGAACAGCAGCGCGAACGACAGCCCCAGCACGATGTAGACGATGTCGGAGTGCAGGCGCACCACGCTCTCGATGTCGAGATCGAAGCGGGAGGCCACCGCGTCGCCGGAATGCGGCCCCGTGCCGGTCACCAGCACCCCGGCCAGGAGCAGCACCGCCACCGCCGCGACCAGCACGAACCCGAGGCGCCGGATGTCGCGGTGCGTCACCCGGCGGGCCGGGCCGTCGCCTTCGCCGGCTCGCGCGTAGAGCGTCCAGCAGGCGGCGATCAGCGCGATGGAGACCAGGAAGTGCACGCTGACCGTGAACGGGTTGAGCAGGCTCCTGACCACCAGCCCGCCCCACAGCGCCTGGAAGACGATGCCCGCGGGCTGCAGCAGGGCCAGCCACAGCAGCGGACGGCGCCGCGGGGCCAGCCGCATCGCCGACACCACGCAGGCGAACCCCACCGCCAGCACCAGGAACGTCAGCAGCCGGTTGCCGAACTCGACGGCCATGGTGACGGGCGAGATCTCGGGATGCGCGACGGGAACGAAGCTGTCGGGCGTGCACCTCGGCCAGGTCGGGCAGCCGAGCCCGGAGCCGGTGAGCCGCACGGCCGCGCCCGTCACGGTGATGCCCGCGTTGACCACCACGGACGCCAGTGCCCAGCCCCGCATCGACTCGGCGGTCGGTGCCCAGAAGGAGAACAGGCGCCGGACCAGGGCATTGGGGTGGTCCGTGGGTAGTTTCACGTCGGCGAACTTCACGTCATCGATGGTAAGGGCCTGGTTGTCCGGTCCTTAACCCGGGAACGTGCTTCTCAAGCAGCATGGGTATGTGACATATTACAGATGGGAGGTGAGGATGTCGGATGTGATCGTCATCGGCGCCGGAGTGGTGGGCGCCGCGTGCGCCTATTACGCCGCACGGGCCGGGCTGGACGTGACCGTGGTGGACCGTGGCCCCGTGGCCGGCGGCACGACGGGCGCGGGCGAGGGCAACGTGCTGGTCTCGGACAAGGAGCCGGGGCCGGAGCTGGACCTCGCGCTGCTGTCCAACCGCCTGTGGGGGGAGCTGGCCGCGCTGGGCGGGTTCGAGTACGAGCCCAAGGGCGGCCTGGTCGTCGCCGAGACCGACGAGGTCCAGCGGCAGCTGGTCGGGCTGGCGGGCAAGCAGGGCGTCGAGTACACCGCCGTGCCCGCCGCCGGGCTGCGCGACTACGAGCCGCACCTGGCCGACGGGCTCGCGGGCGGCGTTCACTATCCGCAGGACGCCCAGGTGCAGCCCATGCTGGCCGCCGCGCAGTTGCTCAGGCACGGCGCGGAGAGCTACGGCCACGGCACGCTCCACCTGCGCACCGGCGTCACCGTGAGCGGGTTCACGCGGTCCGGGGAACGGGTGACGGGCGTACGCACTGACCAGGGCGACATCCTCGGCGGCGCGGTGGTCAACGCGGCCGGCACGTGGGGTGGCGAGATCGCCGGGCTCGCGGGCGTGGCGCTGCCGGTCCTGCCCAGGCGCGGGTTCATCCTCGTCACGGAGCCGCTGCGCGAGCCGCTGATCCGGCACAAGGTCTACACCGCCGCCTACGTCACCAACGTGGCCAGCGACTCCGCCGACCTGGAGACCTCGGCCGTCGTCGAGGGCACCCCGGCGGGGACCGTGCTCATCGGGGCCAGCCGGGAGCGGGTGGGTTTCGACCGTACGACCTCGCCCCGGGTGCTGGCCCGGCTGGCGGCTCAGGCCGTCGCCCTGTTCCCGGCGTTGCGGGAGGTGCGGGTGATCAGGTCGTACTGCGGGTTCCGGCCGTACTGTCCGGACCACCTGCCGGTGATCGGTCCGGATCCGCGCGCGCCTGGCTTGTATCACGCGTGCGGGCACGAAGGGGCCGGGATCGGGCTCGCGCCCGCGACCGGGCTCCTGCTGTCCCAGCTGCTGACCGGCGCCCGCCCCGAACTCGACCTGACCCCCTTCCGCCCGGACCGCTTCGCGACCTCGTCCGGATCCCCGGCCGCGACCCAGGGCGGGTCCCCGACCGAGACCCAGGGCGGGTCCCCGACCGAGACGTCCGCCGGGTCCTCCCGTACGACCGAGGAGTCCGCGTGACCTTCCAGATCACGATCGACGGCCGGGCCGTGCCGGTCGAGCCGGGGCAGACGATCGGCGCGGCTCTGCACGCCGCCGGGGTCCGCGCCTGGCGGACCACCCGCTTCGGCGGGCGGCCGCGCGGCCTGTTCTGCGGCATCGGCGTCTGCTTCGACTGCCTGATCACGGTGAACGGCCGCCCACCAGAACGCGCCTGCCTGCTGGAGGCCCGGCCCGGAGACGAGGTGACGACCGCATGAGCCCGACCGATGACCGTGTGGGCGCGCCCCACGACCGCAGCCCCGACGACGGCGTCCGCGACGACCGCGTTCGGGACGACAGTGTTCGTGGCGACGGGGTTCGTGGCGGCGGGGTTCGCGACGACCGCGTTCGGGACGACTACGTGCGTGTGAGCTGCGATCTCGCCGTTATCGGTGGTGGGCCCGCCGGAGTGGCGGGGGCCCTGACGGCGGCGCTGCGCGGCCTGAGCGTGGTCCTCGTCGACTCGGGTGCCCGCCTCGGCGGCCAGTACTTCCGTCACCCCGCCGGAGCCGCGCGCGGCGGCACACCGGGTCTGGAGCGGTTCCTGAGGCAGGCCCGCGCGCTCGACGAACGGGCCCAGGTCCTGCTCGGGCACCAGGTGTGGACCGTGACGCGGGACGGCGACCGGCTGACCGTCCACTGCCGGACCCCGGACGGCCGCGCGGTGGCGATCCGCTGCCGCGACCTCCTGATCGCCACCGGCGCCCACGACCGGCCGCTGCCGTTCCCCGGCTGGGACCTGCCCGGCGTCCTGACGGCGGGCGGCGCCCAGGCGCTGCTCAAGGGCAACGGCGTCGTCGCGGGCGGCCGGGTGGTCGTCGCCGGCACCGGGCCGTTCCTGCTGCCCGTGGCCACCGGCCTGGCGGGGGCGGGGGCCGAGGTGCTGGGCGTGTTCGAGGCCAACGGCGGCCTGGGCCTGGCCCGGCATCCGCTGCTGGCCGCGGGCAAAGCGGGGGAGGCGGCGGGCTACGGGCTGGCCATGGCCCGGCACCGCGTGCCGTACCGGACGCACCAGGCGGTGATCGCCGCCCACGGCGAGCGCGAGCTGGAGGCGGTCACCGTCGCGCGGCTCGACGCCGACTGGAACGTGCTCGCCACCCGCGAGCTGCCCTGTGACACGCTGGCCGTCGGCTACGGCTTCGTCCCCCAGATCGAGCTCGGCGTCGAGCTCGGCTGTGAGACCCGCCAGGACGCGGACGGCATGCCCGTAATCGCGGTGGACGGCCGCCAGCGCACCACGGCGGACGGCGTCTGGGCGGCCGGCGAGCCGGTCGGCGTGGGCGGGCGTTACCTGGCCGAGCTGGAGGGCCGCATCGCCGGCCTGGCCGTGGCCGGTGAGCCGGTGCCCGGCGTGCTGGCCAGACGGCGCCGGCGGATGCGCGCGTTCGGCGAGGCGCTGCATCACGCGTATCCGGTCAAACCGGGCTGGCAGGGCTGGCTGCGCGACGACACGCTGGTGTGCCGGTGCGAGGAGGTGCCGGTCGCCCGCGTACGCGCGGCGCTGGAGCTCGGCGCCACCGACGCGCGCTCGGTCAAGCTGCTGGCCAGGCCAGGAATGGGCTGGTGCCAGGGCCGCGTCTGCGGCTACGCGGTCGCCTGCCTGGCCGGGGAGTCGCCCAGGCCCCCTCGCCGCCCCATCGCGCAACCCATCTCTCTCGGCGCTCTCGCCGAGCTCGATAAACCCTGATTTGGAGGACTCTTTAATGACAAATCGCATTAAATCCTGGCACGGTGTCATGGTGGCCACGGCTCTCCCTCTGCGTGAGGACCTGTCCGTCGACTTCGACGGCTATGCGGAGCACTGCCGCTGGCTGGTCGAGAACGGCTGCGACGGGGTGGTCCCCAACGGGTCGCTGGGCGAGTACCAGACGCTCACCGCCGAGGAGCGGGCCAAGGTCATCGAGACGGCCGTCGAGGCCGTCGGCGGGGCGAACGTGATGGCGGGCGTCGGCGCGTACGGCGCGGCGGAGTCGCGGCTGTGGGCCGAGCGCGCCGCCGCGGCCGGCTGCGGCTCGGTGCTGCTGCTGCCGCCCAACGCCTACCGGGCCGACGAGCGCTCCGTGATCGCGCACTACCGCGAGGTGGCCAAGGCCGGGGTGCCGATCGTGGCCTACAACAACCCGTACGACACCAAGGTAGACCTGACGCCCGCGCTGCTGGCCACCCTGCACGGCGAGGGCCTGATCGTGGCCGTGAAGGAGTTCAGCGGCGACCCGCGCCGCTCCTACGAGCTCGGCGAGCTGGCCCCCGGCCTCGACGTGCTGATCGGGTCCGACGACGTGCTGCTGGAACTGGCGATCGCCGGGGCCGTCGGCTGGGTCGCCGGCTACCCCAACGCGCTGCCCGCCTCCAGCGTCGCCCTCTACCAGGCCGCGCTGGCCGGTGACCTCGAGACCGCGCTGCCCCTGTACCGTACGCTCCACCCGCTGCTGCGCTGGGACTCCAAGACGGAGTTCGTGCAGGCCATCAAGCTGTCGATGGACATCGCGGGCCGTCACGGCGGGCCCTGCCGCCTGCCGCGCGTGCCGCTGACCGAGACGCAGGAGGCGGCCGTGCGCGGCGCGACGGAGAAGGCACTCGCGGAGGGCATGCGATGAGGACGAAGCGGGTCTTCCACGCGGTCGACTCGCACACGGAGGGCATGCCCACCCGCGTGATCACCGGCGGCGTGGGCGTGATCCCCGGCGCGAGCATGGCCGAGCGGCGCGTCTACTTCCGCGACCATCTCGACCACATCCGCAGGCTGCTGATGAACGAGCCGCGCGGCCACGCCGCCATGAGCGGCGCCATCCTGCAGCCGCCCACCCGGCCCGACGCCGACTGGGGCGTGCTGTTCATCGAGGTGTCCGGGCTGCTGCCGATGTGCGGTCACGGCACCATCGGCGTGGCGACCGTGCTGGTGGAGACCGGCATGGTGGAGGTGGTCGAGCCGGTCACCACCGTGCGCCTGGAGGTGCCCGCCGGGCTCGTCGAGGTGGACGTGGCCGTCAAGGACGGCATGGCCATGTCGGTGACGCTGCGCAACGTGCCCGCCTACAGCGACCGGCTCGACGCCGTCGTCACGGTGCCCGGCTTCGGCGACATCCGCTACGACCTGGCGTACGGGGGCAACTTCTACGCGATCGTCGACCTCGACGACTACGGCCTGCCCTTCGACCGCAAGGCCAAGAACGAGATCCTGGCCGCCGGGCTGGCCACGATGGCGGCGATCGACGCGGCCGACGAGCCCGTGCACCCCGAGGACGACCGCATCCGGGGCTGCCACCACGTCTACTTCGCCGCGCCGGGCTCGGACGCCCACCACTCGCGGCACGCGATGGCCATCTACCCGGGCTGGTTCGACCGCTCGCCGTGCGGCACCGGCACCAGCGCCCGGATGGCCCAGCTGCACGCCCGTGGCCAGCTGGCCGTGAGCGAGGGGCCGGGTAGCGGGGAGTTCGTCAACGAGTCGTTCATCGGCACCCGTTTCATCGGCCGGTTGCTGGGGGAGACCACCGTCGGCGGACGGCCCGCGGTCGTGCCGGCCATCACCGGGCGCGCCTGGGTCACCGGCACCGCCCAATACTTCCTCGACCCGCGCGACCCGTTCCCCGAGGGATTCGAGCTGTGAGCGTCACCACCGTCGACTACCACACCGCCGGCGAGCCGTTCAGGATCGTCACCGGTGGCGCACCGGACATCCCGGGCGCCACCGTCCTCGAACGCCGGGCCGCCGCACCTGACGGCCCGGCCGAGCGGGTGCGGCGGCTGCTCTGCCACGAGCCGCGCGGCCACGCCGACATGTACGGCTGCTTCCTGGTCCCGCCCGACGACCCCGGCGCCCACTTCGGCGCGCTGTTCTGGCACAAGGACGGCTATTCCACCGCCTGCGGCCACGGCACGATCGCGCTCGGCGTGCACGCCGTCCGCGAGGGCCTGGTCGAGGCGGACCCCGGCGGCGAGACGGACGTGGTCGTCGACGTGCCCTCGGGCCGCGTCACGGCCCGCGTACGCGGCTCACGGGACCGCGTCGAGTCGGTGACCTTCGTCAACGTCCCGTCGTACGCCATCGCGCGCGCCCTCCCCGTCGCCGGGGTCGAGGTCGACCTCGCCTACGGCGGAGCCATCTACGCCACCCTGCCCGCATCGGCGGTCGGCCTGTCCGTCGAGGCCGGGAGCCTGACGGAGTTCGTCGGTCACGGCCGCCGGATCAAGGCCGCCCTGGCGGGCCACCCGGCCACGCGGCACCCGTCGGACGAGCGGCTGTCCGGCGTCTATGGGGTGATCTTCTACGAGGACGTCCCGGGCGACGGACCGCACCAGCGCAACGTGACCGTGTTCGCCGACGGCGAGGTGGACCGCTCGCCGTGCGGGTCCGGCACGGCCGCCCGGCTCGCCCTGCTCTACGACGACGGTCACCAGGGTCCGCTGATCCACACCGGCATCGCGGGCGGCACGTTCGTCGCCACCGTGGGTAAGGTGACCGACCAGGGCGTCGTCGCCGAGATCGAGGGCATGGCCTACCGCACCGGCCGGCACACCTTCGAGCTCGATCCGGAAGACCCCCTCGGCACCGGGTTCGTGCTGCGGTGAACGCGCTGCCCTACCTCGACGCCGCCACCATCGAGCGGCTGGTGCCCGTGGCGCGGGCCGTACGCATCCTGGAAGAGGCCCTGCGAGACGGGCTCGATCCGGAGGAGACGCCGCTGCGGCCCATCGTCGAGCTGCCCGCCGGGCAGCTCCTGCTGATGCCCGCCGCCGCGGGACGGTACGCGGGCGTGAAGGCCGTCACCATCGCGCCGGGCAACGCCGAGCGCGGGCTGCCCCGCATCCAGGGGACGTACCTGCTGCTCGACGGCGACACCCTGAGCCCGCTGGCCGCCATGGACGGCATCACGCTCACCTCGCTGCGCACCCCGGCGGTCTCGGCGCTCGCCGTCAAGCATCTGGCCGGGCCGGACGCCCGTAACCTGGTGGTGTTCGGTACGGGCCCGCAGGCGTGGGGGCACATTCTCGCGCTGGGTGCGGTCCGGCCGGTCGAACGGGTCACGGTCGTCGGCCGCGACCCCGAACGTGCCGAGAGCCTGGCCGCCCGCTGCCGCGACCTCGGCCTGTCGGCCCGCGCGGTGCACGGCCAGGCTCCGGACCTGAGCGCTGTGGCGGAGGCGGATCTGATCGCCTGCTGCACCACGGCCAGGGAGCCGCTCTTTCCCGGTGAGCTGGTCCGCGACGACGCCACGGTGGTCGCGGTCGGATCGCACGAACCGGAGGCCCGTGAGCTGGCCGGGGACCTCGTCGCCCGCGCCACGGTCGTCGTCGAGGCCAGGTCGGCGGCACTGGCCGAAGCGGGGGATGTGGTCATCCCGGTGCGCCAAGGTACGATCACCACCGGTCATCTCGCCGGGAACCTCGCCGACCTGATCGCCGGCCGGGTTCCTGCGGGCTCCGGTCCCCGCGTGTTCAAGAGCACCGGGATGGCGTGGGAGGACCTGGTGGTCGCCGCCGCCGCGTACGAGGCGTGGGTTTAGCGGGGTACCCCCAGCGGGGGGTGATCAGCGGGCGTGTACTGAGCGAAGGGATGGCGGGATGGCTGCCGAGGACCGGCTCGACCTGCCGATGGTGGGCGAGCGGCAGAGCTTGCGCGAGCAGGTCGCGCACGCGCTCCGCGCCGCGTTGATCACGGGTGAGATGCGCCCGGGGGTGGTCTACTCCGCGCCGGTGCTGGCCGCGCAGTTCGGCGTCTCCGCGACGCCGGTCCGTGAGGCCATGCTCGACCTGGCCAAGGAGGGACTGGTCGAGGCGGTGCGCAACAAGGGCTTCCGGGTCACCGAGCTGTCTGACCGCGATCTCGACGAGCTGACCGAGATCCGGCAGCTCATCGAGGTGCCCACCGTGACCCGGCTGGCCGACAGCTCGCGCGCGGCCGACTTCGAGCGGCTGCGACCCGTCGCCGAGGAGATCGTGGCCGCCGCCGAGCGGGGTGACCTGCTCGCGTACGTGGACGCCGACCTACGCTTCCACGTGGAACTGCTGACGCTGTCGGGCAACGCCCACCTGGTCGAGGTGGTCAAGGACCTGCGCAACCGGGCCCGGCTCTACGGCCTGTCGCAGCTGTCGGAGCGCGGCACGCTGTCGGACTCGGCCCGCGAGCACGTGGCGTTGCTCGACGCGCTCAAGGCCGGTGACACCGAGGCGGCCCGCCACATCATGTCCGAGCACATCCAGCACGTCCGCGGCATCTGGGCCGACCCACACTGATCACTTGTCCGGGCCGGCCCGCACTGATCACGTCCGCGGCATTCGGACCGGCCCGCACTGATCACGTCCGGGGAGGCTACTTCGTCTTCGTCGCGCGGGTCGTGCCCAGGCTCGCGGCCACGATGCAGATGATCGCCGCCCACTGCTGCGCGTGCAGCATCTCGCTGAGCACCAGCACGCCGACCAGCGCGGCCGCCGCGGGCTCCAGGCTCATCAGGATGCCGAACACGTGCTTCGGCATCCGCCGCAGCGCCTGCAGCTCCAGCGAGTACGGGATCACCGACGACAGCAGCCCCACTCCCAGCCCGATCAGCAGCAGGTGCGGCTGGAGCAGGTCACCGCCGCCCGACGCGATGCCCACTGGCGCGACCACCACGGCCGACACGATCATCGCGACCGACAGCCCGGTGGTGCCGGAGAAGCGCCGCCCCACCGAGGCCGACAGCAGGATGTAGGCCGCCCAGAACACTCCGGCCCCCAGCGCGAACCCGATGCCGGCCCAGCTCACCGACGCCGACTGGCCCCAGGGCGCGAGCAGCGCCACGCCCGCCGCCGCCAGGCCGATCCACACCAGGTCGAGCCGCCGCCTGGAGGCCGCCACCGCCACGCCCAGCGGCCCGAGGAACTCGATCGCCACCGCGATCCCCAGGGGCAGCCGCGCTATCGCCTCGTAGAACGACAGGTTCATCAGCGCCAGCGTCACGCCGAAGGTGAGCCCGACTCCCAGGTCACGCCACGACATGCCCTTCAGCTTGGGCCTGGCCACCGCGCCCATGATCAACGCGCCCGCGGCGATGCGCAGGAACACCACCGCGCTCGGCGGCAGCGCCGCGAACAGCTCCTTGGCGAAGCCCGCCCCCAGCTGTACGGAGAAGATCGCCAGCAGCACCAGCCCGGAAGGCGGGATGGAGTCGGCGGCGCCGCGCAGCACACTGCCGGGTCTGGGCAGGCCGGATCCCCGGTCGAAGGGATCATCCAGGGCGAAGGCGCTCACGGCACTCCTCAGTAGGCATGACGGGCTCAGTAGCGGGACGGCGGGTAGAACGGTACCGAGCTGGGCGGACATTCCCCCACTAGGGTGGTACCTATACGCACTTAACCGTTGAAGCCGACAATTGACCATGGAGCCATGACCGCACCCCCGGCCTCCCTCGTCCGTCCCCCGCTCGTGCTGTCCGTGGCCACCTTCGTCAGCAGCTTCGACCGGTTCGCCGTCAACCCCATGCTCGTCCTGATCGCCGCCGACCTCGGCGTCCCGCTGTCGGCGGCGGTCGCGGTCGCCAGCGGCTACTACCTGGCCTACGGCCTGACCCAGCCGCTGTGGGGCGTGCTCTCCGACCGGTTCGGCCGGGTGCGGGTGATGCGGGCGGCGATGTTCGGCGCCGCGCTGGCCGGGGTGGCCTCCGCGCTGATGCCGGTGCTGGGCGCGCTGGTGGTGTCGAGGATCGTGGCCGGCGCCTGCTTCGGCGCGGTGATCCCCACCTCGCTCACGTACGTCGGTGACACGGTCGCGCCCGTCGTACGGCAGCGCGCCCTGTCGGACCTGATGGGCGCGGGAGCCCTGGGCATCGCCATGGCCACCGGTCTCGGCGGCGTGCTCGCCGACCTGGTGGACTGGCACGTGGCGTTCACCGTGCCCGCGGCCTGCGCGCTGGCCTGCGCGCTCGCGCTGCGCTCCCTGCCCGAGCCGCCCCGGGCCGAGATCGGCGGGCTGGGCAGGCACGTGGGCGCGGTGCTGCGCGAGCCGTGGGCCCTGCTGGTGTTCGGGCTGGCCTTCGTGGAGGGCGCGGTGCTGCTCGGCACGATGGCCTTCCTCGCCACGGCCCTGGAGCACGACGGGGTCAGGGCGGCGGTCGCCGGTCTGGCCACCGCCACCTACGGCGTGGGCCTGTGGGTCTTCACCAGACTGGTCAAACGCCTGTCGCGGACATGGTCCCCGCCCGTGCTCATCGCCGTCGGTGGAGCGCACCTCTGCGCCGGGTACGCACTCGTGGCCGTCCACGTCAGCCTGGCGACCGTCGGCGTCACCGCGCTGCTGCTGGGCGTCGGGTGGTCGTTCATGCACTCCTCGCTGCAGACCTGGATCACCACGGTCGCGCCCAACGCCAGGGGGACCAGCGTGGCCTTCTTCGCCGCGGCGCTGTTCGTCGGCAGTGCGGTGTCGTCGTGGGCGGGCGGCCCGGCCGCCCAGGACGGCAGGTACGCGCTGCTGTTCGGCGTCTCGGCGGCCGTGGCGGTGCCGCTCACCGTGGTCGCCGTCATCGGCCGCCACCGCTACGGCGTCACCGGCCGGGCCTGACATCCCAGCTGAACCCCGCTCGTCCGGCGCGGGCCCGCCCAGCTCAGGCCCCGCTCACTCCCACGCTCACTCCCAGCGGAACGTGCGCGCGGCGATGCCCAGCGACAGCACCGCCCAAGCGGCCAGCACCCCCAGCGCCCCCAGCGGCACGGCCGCGCCCCCGGCGAGCACGGAACGCAGCCCGCCGGTCAGCGCCGAGATCGGCAGCACCTCCAAGGTCGGCCGCATCCCGGCGGGGAACTTCGCCAGCGGGAAGATCACCCCGCCCGCCCCGAGCAGCACCAGGTAGACGAGGTTGGCCGCGGCCAGCGTCGCCTCGGCCCGCAGCACGCCCGCCATGAGCAGCCCCAGCCCGCTGAACGCCGCCGTCCCCAGCAGCACGAGCAGCAGCGCGCCCACCGGCGAGCCCTGGGGCCGCCAGCCGAGCGCCAGCGCGACCGCCACGATCACCACGACCTGGACGCCTTCGACCGCGAGCACCGCCACCGTCTTGGCCAGCAGCAGCCCGGCCCTGGACAGGGGAGTCGCGCCGAGCCGCTTCAGCACGCCGTAGCGGCGCTCGAAACCCGTCGCGATCGCCTGACCGGTGAACGCCGTCGACATGATCGCCAGCGCGAGCACGCCCGGCGCGAGGAAGTCGATCCGCCGCCCTCCGCCGACGTCGATCAGCGGAGCCAGCGAGAACCCGACGAGCAGCAGCACCGGGATGATCAGCGTCAGCAGCAGCTGCTCGCCGTTGCGCAGCGTCGCGCGCGTCTCGGCCGCCGCCTGCGCCAGCACCATGCGGGCGAACGGCGCCGCAGCCGGGGCGGGGGTGAAGTCGAGCGTGGTCATCGCAGCTCCCTGCCGGTCAGCTCCAGGAAGACGTCTTCGAGCGTGCGGCGCTCGATGCTCAGGTCGTCGGCCATGACGCCCTCGGCGGCGCACCAGGTCGTCACGGTCGCCAGCAGCGCCGGGCCCACCTGGCCCTCGATGATGTAGTGGCCGGCGGGCGACTCCTTGGCCGCGCTGCCACCCGGCAACGCGTGGAGCAGCTCGTCCAGCGAGAGCCCCGGCCGGGCACGGAAGCGCAGCTGCCGCTCGGCCCCGGTCAGCGAGGCCGGGCTGCCCTCGGCCACCACCCGGCCCCGGTCGATGATCACCACGTGGTCGGCCAGCCGTTCGGCCTCGTCCATGTGGTGGGTGGTGAGCACCACGGAGACCCCCGCGGCCCGCAGCTCGCCCACCAGGTCCCAGCAGGCGTGCCTGGCCTGCGGGTCGAGCCCGGCCGTCGGCTCGTCGAGGAACACCAGCTCCGGCCGGCCGATCACCGCCGCGGCCAGGGAGAGCCGTTGCTGCTGGCCGCCCGACAGGCGGCGGTAAGGGGTGCGGGCGTGCTCGGCCAGTCCGAGCCGTACCAGAAGGGCGCCGGCGTCGAGCGGGTGGGCGTAGAAGCGCGAGACCAGGCGCAGCCACTCGCCGCAGCGCACCGCGGGCGGCACGCCGCCCGCCTGGAGCATCACACCCACCCGGGGCCGCAGCTTGGGCTGGTCGGGCGGCAGGCCCAGCACGCGTACGGTGCCGGAGTCGGCCTCGCGGAACCCCTCGCAGATCTCGACCGTGGAGGTCTTGCCGGCGCCGTTGGGGCCGAGCACGGCGGTGACCGCGCCCCGCTCGGCGCGCAGCGTCAGGCCGTCGACCGCCGTGGCGCCGCCGTAACGCTTGACCAGGTCGATGAGCTCGACGGCTGGGGATTCCATGGCCACGAGTTTAGGGACTGTCCGCGGCGGTCCGCCTGGCAACCCTGCCCGGCCCGCACAAGGCCGATCGCGTGGTCAATCGCGTGGCCGGATATGGACAGCCGTTGACCCGGTCGTTTCCCGGAAAGTCCCCACCAGGAGTGAAAGTCTGAGAGTGACGTCCACATCACAGGAGGTTTCCATGTCACAGCGTAGTGGCTATGAGCCCGGTGTTCCGTGCTGGGTGGATCTGTCGAGCACCGACGTCGAGGCGTCCGTCCGCTTCTACGACGACGTCTTCGGCTGGCAGGCCGAGATGATCGACGACCCGGCGGCCGGGGGCTACGGCCAGTTCACCTACGACGGCGAGAAGGTCGCCGGAGTGGGCCCCGTCATGGGGGAAGGCATGCCCTCGACCTGGAACACCTATATCGCCATAGAAGACGCCGCCGCCACCGCCGACCGGGTCAAGAACGCGGGCGGGACCGTCGTCGTGGAGCCCATGCAGGTGTTCGAGGAAGGCACCATGGCCGTCTTCCAGGCGCCCGACGGGTCGTTCGTGTCGGCCTGGCAGGCCGGCCGCCACAACGGCGCCGAGCTGGTCAACGAGCCGGTCTCCTTCTGCTGGAACGAGCTCGTCACCCGCGACGTCGCCAGCGCGGAGCGGTTCTACCCGGTCGTCTTCGGCTGGACCCCGCACCACCAGGAGATGGACGGCGTCAAGTACACCGAGTGGCACCTCGGGGACGCGAGCATCGCCGGCATGATCGAGCTGTCGCCGAACTATCCGCCGCAGACGCCGTCCCACTGGATGACGTACTTCGCCGTCGACGACCTCGACGCCACCGTCGCCGCCGCCGAGCGCGCGGGCGCCACGATCCTCGTCGGGGCCATGGACGCGCCTCCCGGGCGCTTCGCCATGCTCACCGACCCGCAGGGCGCGGCACTGTCCGTGATCCAGCTCCACGAAGTCAGCTAAATATCCCATAACCGGGAATTAGGTAGACCGGATCTTGGTTTCATCCCTCGGCCCTCGTGGGCCACACGCCTGCGAGGGAGAGGGGTTCACGCATGTCCGTGGCACAAGCCACGCCACTCACGTCACCTGTCGTCAAGGGGAACCGCCGCGGACTGCTGTTAATCATTCTCGGAGCGCTCTCGGCCATCGGCCCGCTCTCGATCGACATGTACCTGCCCGCGCTGCCCGCCATCACCGGCGAGCTGGTCAGCACGCCCGCCCAGGTACAGCTGACACTGACCGCCTGCCTCATCGGCGTCTCCGTCGGCCAGGTGGTCGCCGGGCCGGTGAGCGACGTACGCGGCCGCCGGCTGCCGCTGATCGTGGGCGTGGCCGGCTACACCCTCGCCTCGCTGCTGTGCGCCTTCGCCCCCTCGGTGCCGGTGCTCATCGTGTTCCGTCTGCTGCAGGGCATTCTCGGCGGCGCGGCCCTGGTCATCGTCCGGGCCGTCGTCCGCGACCTTTACGACGGCGCCGCCATCGCGCGCATCTTCGCCACCCTCATGCTCGTCAGCGGCCTCGCGCCGATCCTGGCCCCGATCGCGGGCGCGCAGCTGCTCGCCTTCACCTCCTGGCGCGGGGTGTTCGTCGCGCTGAGCCTGGCCGGGATCGTGCTGCTCATGGCCGTGCTCGGCGGGGTGCGTGAGACGCTGCCCGCGTACGAGCGGGAGAGCGGCGGGCTCGGTCACACCGTGCGCACCTTCTGGCAGCTGCTGCGCGACCGTTCGTTCATGGGCGGCGCGCTGACCGCCGGGCTGGCCTTCGCCGCCATGTTCGGCTACATCTCCGGCTCACCGTTCGTGCTGCAGGAGGTCTACCACGCCACACCGCAGCAGTATTCGCTCATCTTCGGGCTCAACGCGCTCGGCCTGACTGTCATGGCCCAGGTCGGCGGGCGGCTCTCGGGGCGGGTGCCGCCGGCCCGGCTGGTGGCCATCGGCCTGTGCGTGGGCCTGACCGGCGCGGCGCTGCTGCTGGCCGCGGCCATGATCGGCATGGGGCTGGCGGGCATCGTCGCCGGGCTGTTCGTCATCATGTGCGGCCAGGGCCTGGTGCTTCCCGGCACCGGCGCGCTGGCGCTGGCCAGCCAGCCGCAGCAGATCGCGGGCAGCGCCTCCGCCCTGCTCGGCGTGCTCCAGTTCGCGCTGGGCGCCCTGGCCGCGCCGCTGGTCGGGCTGGTGGGAGCGGGTACGGCGGTGCCGATGGCGTCGGTGATGCTGGGGCTCATCGCCTGCTCGGCCGTGTCGTTCCTGGTCATCGGCAGAGTTAGGTAAGCCTACCCTGCGTGAGAAATTCCATTCCCCGTCTTCCTGGATCCATTTGTGAACTGGGAAGGAATTACGGCACACTGATGTTGTGAAAAACGTGCCCACGTCGATCGAGCCCGGACACGAGCGCGGCACCCGCGCCCGTGTGGCTCGGCTGATCCTTGAGCACGGTCCCGTCGCGGCTGCCGCGCTGGGCGAGCGGCTCGGGCTCACGCCCGCCGCCGTCCGTCGTCACCTCGACGCGTTGCTGGCCGACGGGATGATCGAGCCTCGCACCGTGCGTCCGCACGGACAGCGCGGGAGAGGGCGGCCGGCCAAGCTGTTCGCCATCACCGACGCGGGGCGCAGTGCTTTCGAGCACGCCTACGACGACCTGGCCGGCAGCGCGCTGCGTTTCCTGGCCGAGCGCGTGGGTGAGGAAGCCGTGACCGACTTCGCCCGTTCGCAGGTGTCCAGCCTGCTGCGGCGCCTGGAGCCGGTCATGCGGACGGTGCCGGCCGACCAGCGCGTACAAGTGCTGGCGCAGGCGCTGTCGGCGGATGGATACGCCGCCTCGGCCACCAAGGCCAATCTGGGCGGCGACCAGCTCTGCCAGCACCACTGCCCGGTGGCGCACGTGGCCGCGGAGTTCCCGCAGCTGTGTGAGGCCGAGACCGAGGCGTTCGCGCAGCTGCTCGGCACCCCCGTGCAGCGCCTGGCCACGATCGCGCACGGCGACGGGGTCTGCACCACACATGTGAGCCCGCACGCGCTGGGTCTTGCGACGAGCAGGGCCACCCATAGCGACAAAAGCAAGGAGACCGGAAGGTGACTGTCACCGACCGCCCGGAGCTGGAAGGCCTCGGGAATTACAAGTTCGGCTGGTCCGACTCGGATGCCGCAGGCGCGGTTGCCAAGCGCGGTCTGTCCGAGGAGGTCGTCCGCAACATCTCCGCGCTCAAGAACGAGCCGGAGTGGATGCTCGACCTTCGCCTGAAGGGCCTCCGCCTGTTCGGCAAGAAGCCCCTGCCCACCTGGGGCTCCGACCTCACGGGCATCGACTTCGACAACATCAAATACTTCGTGCGCTCGACCGAGAAGCAGGCCGCTTCCTGGGACGAGCTGCCCGACGACATCAAGAACACCTACGACAAGCTCGGCATCCCCGAGGCGGAGAAGCAGCGCCTCATCGCCGGTGTCGCCGCCCAGTACGAATCCGAGGTCGTCTATCACAAGATCCGTGAGGACCTCGAGGAGAAGGGCGTCATCTTCGTCGACACCGACACGGGCCTGAGGGAGCACGAGGAGCTCTTCAAGGAATACTTCGGCTCGGTCATCCCGGTGGGCGACAACAAGTTCGCCGCCCTCAACAGCTCCGTGTGGTCCGGTGGCTCGTTCATCTACGTGCCGCCGAACGTCGAGGTCGAGATCCCGCTGCAGGCCTACTTCCGGATCAACACCGAGAACATGGGCCAGTTCGAGCGGACCCTGATCATCGTCGACGAGGGCAGCTACGTCCACTACGTCGAGGGCTGCACCGCGCCGATCTACTCCTCCGACTCGCTGCACTCCGCGGTCGTCGAGATCGTCGTGAAGAAGAACGCCCGCTGCCGTTACACGACCATTCAAAACTGGTCCAACAACGTCTACAACCTGGTCACCAAGCGCGCCGTCGCCTACGAGGGCGCGACCATGGAGTGGATCGACGGCAACATCGGCTCCAAGGTCACCATGAAGTACCCGGCCGTCTACCTGATGGGCGAGCACGCCAAGGGCGAGACGCTGAGCGTCGCCTTCGCGGGCGAGGGCCAGCACCAGGACGCCGGGTCCAAGATGGTGCACCTGGCTCCGCACACCAGCTCCACCGTGATCTCCAAGTCGGTGGCGCGCGGCGGCGGCCGCACCTCCTACCGCGGTCTCGTGCAGATCGAGGAGGGCGCCCACGGCAGCGCCAGCACGGTCAAGTGCGACGCGCTCCTGGTCGACCAGATCAGCCGCTCCGACACCTACCCCTACGTCGACGTCCGCGAGGACGACGTCTCGATGGGTCACGAGGCCACGGTCTCCAAGGTGAGCGAGGACCAGCTGTTCTACCTCATGAGCCGCGGTCTCAACGAGGACGAGGCGATGGCGATGATCGTGCGCGGCTTCGTCGAGCCGATCGCCCGCGAGCTCCCCATGGAGTACGCCCTTGAGCTCAACCGCCTCATCGAGCTGCAGATGGAAGGAGCCGTCGGCTGATGGGCCTGACCGAGAAGCCCTTGTCGACCCTGCACGAGAAGGCGTCCTACGACCTGGACGACTTCGAGGTCCCGACCGGGCGCGAAGAGGCGTGGCGCTTCACGCCGCTGTCGCGCCTGAAGGGCCTGCACAGCGGCAAGGCGGAGATCACCGGCCGGGTGCTCACCCAGGCCTACACCCCGGCGGGCGTCACCGCCGAGTGGGTCGGGCGTGAGGACGCGCGCATCGGCAAGGCGTACGTGCCGGCCGACCGCGTCAGCGCGCAGGCCTACAACGCCTTCGAGAAGGCGCTGGTCGTGACCGTGCCCAAGGAGGCCGTGCCCGCCGAGCACATCCGCATCGAGGTGCGCGGCGGCGGCAACGACGGGGCCACCTACGGCCACATCGTGGTCGTGGTCGAGCCGCTGGCCGAGGCCGTGGTCGTCATCGAGCACCAGGGCAGCGCGGTCTACGCCGACAACATCGAGTTCGTCGTCGGCGACGGCGCCACGCTCAAGGTCGTCAGCCTGCAGGACTGGGACGACGACGCCGTACACGTCTCCCACCACCACGCCCAGCTCGCCAAGGACGCCACCTTCAGGGGCTTCGCGGTGACCCTGGGCGGCGACCTGGTGCGCCTGTCGCCGAGCGTGTCCTACACCGGCCCCGGCGGCGACGCCGACCTGTCCGGCGTCTACTTCGTCGACGCGGGCCAGCACCTGGAGCACCGCCTCCTGGTCGACCACTCGCAGCCCCACTGCAAGAGCAACGTCGACTACCGCGGCGCCCTGCAGGGTGAGGACGCGCACGCCGTGTGGATCGGCGACGTGATCATCAGGGTCGAGGCCGAGGGCACCGACACCTACGAGCTCAACCGCAACCTGATCCTCACCGACGGCGCCCGCGCCGACTCGGTGCCCAACCTGGAGATCCTCACCGGCGAGGTGGCCGGCGCCGGCCACGCCAGCGCCTCCGGGCGCCTCGACGACGAGCACATCTTCTACCTGCAGGCCCGCGGCATCCCCTTCGACGAGGCCCGTCGCCTGGTCATCCGGGGCTTCCTCGGCCAGCTCATCGAGAAGATCCAGGTGGCGGAGATCCGTGACCGCGTCATGAACGCGGTGGAGGCGGAGCTCGCCCGATGACTTTTGAGAAGGTGTGCAAGGTCGAGGACATCCCCGACGGGGGCGTACTCGGCCTCGAGGTCGGGGAGACCCCGGTCGCGCTCGTCCGCAAGGGCGGCGAGGTGTTCGCCCTGCACGACGTCTGCTCCCACGCCGAGGTGAAGCTCAGCGAGGGAGAGGTCTACGACGGCACGCTCGAGTGCTGGCTGCACGGCTCGTGCTTCGACATCCGCTCGGGCAAGCCCACCGGCCCGCCCGCCACCAGACCCGTGAACGTCTACACAGTCCAGATCGACGGCGACGACGTCCTCGTCTCGCTCTCGAAGGAGTCATAAACACATGTCCACCCTTGAGATCCGTGACCTGAAGGTCGCCGTCGAGGACAAGGAAATCCTGCGCGGCGTCAACCTCACCGTGCAGTCGGGCAAGACCCACGCCATCATGGGGCCGAACGGCTCGGGCAAGTCCACGCTCGCCTACGCCATCGCCGGTCACCCGAAATACACCATCACCGGCGGCCAGGTGCTGCTCGACGGCGTCGACCTGCTGGAGCTGACCGTCGACGAGCGGGCCCGCGCCGGCCTGTTCCTCGCCATGCAGTACCCGGTCGAGGTGCCCGGCGTGTCGGTCTCCAACTTCCTGCGCTCCGCGGTCACCGCGGTCCGCGGCGAGGCGCCCAAGCTGCGCCAGTTCGCCAAGGACCTCAAGACCGGCATGGACGCGCTGGCCATCGACGCCGAGTTCGCCCAGCGTAACCTCAACGAGGGCTTCTCCGGCGGCGAGAAGAAGCGCCACGAGATCCTCCAGCTGGAGCTGCTCCAGCCGAAGATCGCGGTGCTCGACGAGACCGACTCCGGCCTCGACGTCGACGCGCTGCGCGTGGTGTCGGAGGGCATCAACCGCTTCCGCGCCGCGGGCGACACGGGCGTCCTGTTGATCACGCACTACACCCGCATCCTGCGGTACGTGAAGCCCGACTTCGTCCACGTCTTCGCCGGCGGCAAGATCGTGGAGGAGGGCGGGCCGGAGCTGGCCGACAAGCTCGAGGCCGAAGGCTACGAGCAGTACACGAAGGCGCTTGCATGACTTCCACCAGCTTGGACGTGGAGAGGATCAGGAAGGACTTCCCGGTTCTCTCCCGCGAGCTGCCCGGCGGGCGTCCGCTCGTCTACCTCGACTCGGGCAACTCCTCACAGAAGCCCACCGCGGTCGTCGAGACCGTCCGTGAGCACCTGGCGATGCACTACAGCAACGTCGGGCGGGCCATGCACGCGCTCGGCGCGGAGTCGACCGAGGCCTTCGAGAGCGCGCGCGACAAGGTGGCCGGTTTCATCGGCGCCCCGTCGCGCGACGAGGTGATCTTCACCAAGAACGCCTCCGAGGCGCTCAACCTGGTCGCCTACTCCTTCGGCAACCCGGGCAACACCGACCCCCGCTTCACTCTCGGCCCCGGCGACGAGGTGGTGATCTCCGAGATGGAGCACCACTCCAACATCGTGCCGTGGCAGTTCCTGGTGCAGCGTACGGGGGCGACCCTGAAGTGGTTCGGCGTCACGGACGACGGCCGCCTCGATATTTCGGATATTTCAGGACTGATCACCGAGCGCACGAAGATCGTGTCGATCGCGCACCAGTCCAACGTGCTCGGCACCATCAACCCCGTCGCCGACGTGCTGCGCCGGGCCCGCGAGGTGGGCGCGCTGGTGATGCTCGACGCCTCCCAGTCGGTCCCGCACCACGCCGTCGACATGGTCGCGCTGGGCGCCGACTTCGTGGCCTTCACCGGCCACAAGATGGTCGGCCCCTCGGGCATCGGTGTCCTCTGGGGCCGGGCCGAACTGCTCGAGGCCATGCCCCCGTTCATGGGCGGCGGCGAGATGATCGAGGCCGTCTGGATGGACCACTCGACGTACGCGCCGGTTCCGCACAAGTTCGAGGCGGGCACGCCGCCGATCGTCGAGGCCATCGGCCTCGGCGCGGCCGTCGACTACCTGACCGGTGTCGGCATGGAGGCCATCGAGGCGCACGAGCGCGGCCTGACGGCCTACGCGCTCGACGCGCTGCGCCAGGTCCCCACGCTGCGCCTGATCGGGCCCGACTCGCTCGACCAGCGGGGCGCCACCCTGTCGTTCACCCTTGAGGGCATCCACCCGCATGACGTCGGGCAGCTGCTCGACGACGAGTTCGGCATCGCGGTGCGGGTCGGCCACCACTGCGCGCGACCGCTCCACCTGCGCTTCGGAATACCGGCGACCACCAGGGCGTCGTTCTATCTGTACAACACCACGGACGAGATCGACGCCTTGGTCCGCGGCCTCCATCACGTTCAGAAGGTGTTCGCATAGCCATGATCGGCGAGTCGATGTACCAGGAACTGATCCTGGAACACTACAAGCACCCGCAGGGGCGGGGGCTGCGTGATCCCTACGACGCCGAGGTTCACCACGTGAACCCCACCTGCGGCGACGAGATCACGCTCCGGGTCAAGCTGGGCGACGCCGGCAAGATCGAGGACGTCTCCTACGATGGGCAGGGCTGTTCGATCAGCCAGGCCGCCGCCTCTGTGCTGCACGAGCTGACCACCGGCTCGACGGTCGAGGAGACGCTGTCCGTGGTCGACGAGTTCACCCGCCTCATGCAGGGCAGGGGCAAGGTGGAGGCCGACGAGGACGTGCTCGGCGACGCGGTGGCGTTCGCGGGCGTGGCCAAGTTCCCCGCGCGCGTGAAGTGCGCGCTGCTGTCGTGGATGGCCTACAAGGACGCTGTAGTGAGGAGTGCTGCCCGATGAGCAAGCCGGTGGAGACACCGACCGGGTTCGACGGTGAGGCCACCGTCGACGAGGTCATGGAGGCGCTCAAGGACGTCGTCGACCCCGAGCTCGGCATCAACGTCGTCGACCTGGGCCTGATCTACGGGCTCAATCTCGACCCCGCCGAGGGCGGCCAGCCCGTGGCCACCATCGACATGACGCTGACCAGCGCGGCCTGCCCGCTGACCGATGTCATCGAGGATCAGGCGCATTCCGCGCTCGAGGGCATGGTTTCCGATGTTAAGATCAATTGGGTCTGGCTCCCGCCGTGGGGACCGGACAAGATCACTGACGAAGGGCGCGAGCAGCTTCGTATGCTAGGCTTCAACGTCTGATCGTTGCTGTACGGCTGGCATCTCGGTGTCAGCCGCTTCAGCCTGCCAAAGTCTGAAATTCAGACAAGTCGGGGAATACATGGTGTCTTCCCCGTGTTGGCAACACGTGCACCTAGCGCACCAATGTGCGTTTCAACGCCGCCTGCGGCCGGCAAATGGGTGCGCGTAGACGGCCTGTCCTCCGGGCCAGTCCCCACCCAGCAGGTGCCGACCACCTGCGCCTCGCAATGAAGTACGGCACCGCCGTACGTCCCGGCTCGTCCTTTTCGCAGAAGTGACGCGCCACTTCGACTGAAAGGCACGAAGTTCGTGACCATGCTTGACGCTGTCCTGCCCGAGTTCAACGAGGTCCTGCCCGAGCTCGACGAGAGCACCCCCGAGGCGGGTCCCGGGTTCGAGGAGCTCGGCCTGCCCAAGCCGCTCGTCACCGGGCTGGCCAAGCAGGGCATTGCCAGCCCGTTCCCCATCCAGAGCGCGACCATCCCCGACGTCCTCACCGGCGCCAACGTGCTCGGCCGCGGCCAGACCGGCTCCGGCAAGACCCTCGCCTTCGGCCTGCCCCTCATGGCCCGCATCTCCGGCGTCCGGCCCACCCCGGGCCGCCCCCGCGCGATGATCCTCGTCCCCACCCGTGAGCTCGCGCTCCAGGTGCACGACGCCCTTGAGCCGCTCGGCCGGGGCCTCGGCCTGCGGATGAAGGTCATCGTCGGCGGCATGTCGATGGGCAAGCAGATCGAGGCGCTGCGCCGCGGCGTCGACGTCGTCATCGCCACCCCCGGCCGCCTGGGCGACCTCATCCGCCAGGGCGAGTGCTCGCTGGGCGACATCGAGGTCAGCGTCCTCGACGAGGCCGACCACATGTGCGACCTGGGCTTCTTCCCCGTCGTCACCGAGCTGCTCGCGCAGACTCCGGCCGACGGTCAGCGGCTGCTGTTCTCGGCCACGCTCGACGGCGACGTCGACAAGCTGGTGCGGCGCTTCCTCAAGGACCCGATCACCCACTCGGTGGCTCCCGCGACCTCCCCGGTCGAGCTCATGGAGCACCACGTGATCCAGGTGACGCGCGACGACAAGTTCGACGTCACCGCGGAGATCGCCAACCGCGAGGGCCGTACGATCATCTTCGTCCGCACCCAGCACGGCGTCGACCGGCTCTGCAAGCAGCTGGCCCGCGTCGGCATCAAGTCGGGCGGCCTGCACGGCGGCAAGCGCCAGAACCAGCGCACCCGCATCCTGGCCGAGTTCCGTGAGGGCTCTGTCAACGTGCTCGTCTGCACCGACGTCGCGGCGCGCGGCATCCACGTCGACAACATCAGCCTCGTGCTGCACGTCGACCCGCCGCAGGATCACAAGAGCTACCTGCACCGCGGCGGCCGCACCGCCCGCGCCGGCGAGAAGGGCACCGTGGTCACCCTGGTGCTGCCGAGCGAGCGCCGGTCGACCGACCAGCTCACCCGCCGGGCCGGGATCCACCCGTTCCGCCTCAAGGCCGAGCCGGGCCACCCCCGTCTGGCCGAGGTGACGGGCGCCCGCGTCCCGAGTGGCGAGCCCATCCCCGTCTGGGAGCCCGACGTCCGCAAGCCGCTGCGTCCCCGCCGCGAAGGCGGCCACAGTGGCTCCGACCGGCGTGGACGCCGTCCGCGCCGCGAGTTCGACGGCGAGCGCCGACCCCGTCGTCACGACGACGGCCAGCGCCCCTTCGTCGCGGGCGACGACCGGCGCCCCCGTCGTCACGACGGTGACGACCGCTACCCGCGCCGGCACGCCGAGGGCGGCTCGCAGGAGCCCCGCACCTCCGGTGACGACCGGGGCGGCGACCGCGGCCAGGGCGGCGGCTACCGTGGCGGTGACCGTGGCCCGCGTGGCGGCGGCTACCGCGGCGACGACCGCCCGGCCCGCTCGGACGCCCCGCGCGGCGGCTACCGCTCCGACGACCGTCAGAGCGGACCGCGCTCGGACGACCGTCAGAGTGGCGGCTACCGTTCCAACGACCGTCAGGGCGGCTACCGCTCGGACGACCGTCAGGGTGGCTTCCGTTCCGACGACCGCGGCCCGCGTGGCGGCGGCTACCGCACGGACGACCGAGGCACCCGCGCCCCCGGTGGCGACCGTGGCCGCCCGTTCTCGGCCGACCGCGACCGTCCCGCCCGCACCGACGACCGTCAGGGTGGCGGCTACCGTTCCAACGACCGTCAGGGCGGCTACCGCTCCGATGACCGTCAGGGCGGTTTCCGCAGCGGCACCGGCCGCCGCTTCGACCGCTGACCCCGGCGGACCACCGGTGAGCGCCGGTGGCCGACGCTGATCAACGCACGGCGCTGCCCGCCGTACCCCTTCATCGGGGCTACGGCGGGCAGCGCCGTTTTCTTGCATCGGGGGTACGGCGGGGCCCGTTTCCTGCTGATTGGTCTCAGGATTCGGGCGCGTGTTCCCGGCGGGATCGCAGCGCGTGGATCGCGGCTCCTGGATCGTCGGCGAAGAAGCGGATCACCCTGGCCTCGGCGCGGCGGCCGAGGGGACGGACGGCGATGATCGGTTCGGTCAGTTCGAGGATCAGGTTGGTCTGGGAGGCCACCGCCACGACCAGGCGGTCGCCCTCCACCTTGATCGTGCCGTTCTCGTTGAAGTCGCGGACCTGGCGTACCTGGGCGATCCGCTCGCGGGGGACGCGCAGGTCGAAGAACGCGCCGTAGCGGATGCGTACCTCGTCGGCGGAGACGACGTGGGGCCGGGTGACGCAGGCCGCGATGGCCGCGAGCACGATCAGGACCGTATAGGCGTCGGCCACGAGGAACACGGTGCGCAGGCCGACCGGCGCGCCGAACGCCCGCAGCAGGATCTCCGCGACGATCAGCTCCACGACCATCGCGAACAGGAAGATCATCATCGTGGTGGTCTGCGCGCGGGAGTAGGAGAGGGCGGTGGCGCCGTACGGCACGCCGTGGCGACGCCGCGCGACCCACAGGACGAGGCTGACCATGCCCTTCACGTCGAACCCCATGATCCGCCGCACCTGGTCGGGGACCAGCCGCCCATAGGCCGCCCGTAACGCCGTCCGCCGGTCCGCGCCGCCTCGGCGCTCGGCTCCGAACAGCCGGTACAGGGTCGCCGCCTCCAGGACGAGCACGGCGACGACGGCCGCCTCGGCCGCCGCGACCAGCGGGCCGGGCAGCGACACGCCGGACACGAGCAGGACCGCGAGCAGCAGCTCCATGGGCACCATGGCGAACAGCACGGCGCGCGCGATCCGCACCATCACGCTCGCTCCTTCAGCATGACCATGACCAGCCGGAACACCTCGGCCTGGGCGGCGGGCAGCTCGCCGTACATCGTCGTCAGCCACTGCCCGCCATCCGCGTCCCCGGGGGTGGGCGGGCGCAGGTGGTCGGGAGCCGCGTCCAGGTTCGCGAGCATCGCCGTCGCCATCTCGTCGGGAAGGTGCGCGGCGAGGTCGGCGGCGAGCGTGGTGACGCGGGGGTCGCCGGGGTCGGCGTCGGCGATCTCGTCCAGCCGCGCGTAGAGGGCGTGTCCCCGCGCGAGCGCCTCGGGCTCGGTGAGCGGGCGGAACAGATCGATGAACTCGGCCCGGTCGGCGGGGTCGGCCACGGTGTCCATCAGCGCCAGCAGCTCCCGGTCCATTTCGGCGAACTTCGAGCCTTCGACGGAGAGATCGCGCAGCACCGTCGCCATTTCCGGCGACACCGTCGAGTCGGGATGCAGGTCCGTCTCCGCCAGGAGCGCGGCCAGCCGGTTCCGTCTGAGGCCGATCGTCTCCTGCTGCCGGGCCAGGTCGGCGTCCAGCTCCAGGAGCACTTCCCGCAGCTCCCGGCCCTGGTCGTCGGCCAGGACGTCGCGGATCTCGTCCAGGGACATGCCCAGCTCGGCCAGCCTGCGTACGCGGGTGAGGGCCACGGCGTCTCGCAGTCGGTACTCTCGGTAGCCGTTGGCCAGCCGTTCGGGCTCGGGGAGAAGGTTCAGGTGGTGGTAGTGGCGCACGGTCCGGGTGGACACCCCGGCCAGCGCGGCAAGCTCGCCGATCCTCATGGGCCCTATTGGACACGTTGACGCTACGACAAGGTCAAGCGGTCACGGTCCGTCGTGGCTGGGGTCCTTTAAGGGGGAAATCCCCTTCGGGGGGAAGGAGCGGGTCCGTTGTGGTTGGCGTCCCTTTGGGAGAGGTGCCTCCCTCGGGGGAGGGAAGGAGCGGGTCCGTTGTGGTTGGCGTCCCTTGGGAGGGGCGCCCCCTTCGGGGGAGAGGAAGGACTCGGCTCGTTGTGGTTGGCGTCCCTCGGGGGGTGCCCCCTTCGGGGGTATCTAGCGGGGGCGGATGGGAGGGATGCTCCCTTCGGGGGTGCGGACGGAACCGGTTCGTTGTGGCCGGCGTCCCGGGGGAGTGCTAGCGGGGGCGGAGCAGCGGTACCAGGGCGAGGCCGGCTACCGCGGCGGCCGTGATGACCACCGGCGGTGCGAGTAACTGGGCGGCCGAGCCCGCCACAGCGAAGCCGATGCCCTGCCAGAACATCAGCCCCGCCGTCTGGATGCTCAGCGCCCTGCCCACCACCTCCTCCGGGGCCGCGTCCATGAGGAGCTGGTCCAGCCCCAGGTGATGCGCCAGGCCCATGCCCGACAGCACGAGCAGCCCGAGCGCGAGCGACAGTCCGGGGCGCAGGCCGAAGGCGAGTTGCGGCAGGAACATCAGCAGTGCCAGCGGCACGACCAGCCGCAGCCGGCGGGCGGGCGAGGGGATCCACAGGCACAGGAGCTCACCCAAGACCGTGCCGACCGGCAGGGCCGACATCAGCAGCCCCAGCCCCACCGTCCCGAACCCGGCCAGGTGGGCGTACGGCGCCGCCAGCGCCTCGGGTGTCACCCCGATGGCGGGCACGGCCCAGCCGAACACCAGGACGCGGCGCAGCCGTACCAGCCGGAAGACCCGCCCGAGCCCCGCCAGCGAGTCGCGTACGAGCGAGAGCGACCGGGCCGAGGCGGCGGCGGGACGGGCCTCGACCCCCACGGTGAGCAGCGCCGCCGACGCCAGGAAGGCGCCCGTGTTGAGCAGGAGGGCGGCGCGCGGGGCCAGCGCGATGAGCAGCAGCCCGCCGAGCGCGAACCCGCCCACCTGCGCGCCCTGTGCCACCAGCCGGAACAGGCTGCGGCCCGCGATGTAGACCTCGCCGTCGAGGACGCGCGGCAGCACCGCGGCCCGCGCGCCCGCGAAGACCGGAGCCACCAGGCCCATCCCGAACGCCAGCGCCAGCACGACGCCCACGGGTAAGCCGGGCAGCGCCATGGCCGCGGCCAGTGCGGCCGTCGTCAGGTTGCAGCCCACCAGCAGGCGCCGGATCACCACCCGGTCGGCCAGCGCCGACAGCAGCACTCCGCCGAACAGGTAGGGGACGAACGCCACGGTGAACACCAGCGCCGCCAGGAAGGGCGAGCCGGTCTGGCGGTAGATCAGCACGGTGAGGGCGAACTGGGTCACGATCGTGCCCAGCATGCAGACGACGTGCGACAGGAAGATCGCCCGGAACTCGGGCACGGCCAGCGCGTCCCGGTATCGGGCGCGGGCGGGCGCCGGCTGGTTCATCGAGTTCCCCCCAGGTGAAGTGTCGGTCGCCGTGGTCTGCCCCGACCACGGCGACCGTCGGTCAGTAGGCGTATCGCATGGCTGGTCACCTCCCCAGCTCGACGGGCAGAGTCCGTACCCCGCGCAGGGTGCCGCTGTCCCACATCACCGGCTCGGCGCACGGCCCGATGGCCGGGTAGCCGCGGGCGAGCTCCGTGAACAGCGCCCTGGTCTGCATGGCGGCGACACCGGCCCCCAAACAGGCGTGCAGGCCGCGGCCGAAGCCGAGGTGGGGGTTGGGGGTACGGTCCAGTCGAAGGGCGTCGGGGTCGGAGAAGGCGGCGGGGTCGCGGTTGGCGGCCCCGATGATCAAGGTCACACCCTCTCCCTTGCGGACCTTCCGGCCGCCGACCTCGGTGTCGGTCAGGCAGCCGCGGGCGAGCACCTGGACCTGGCTGGTATAGCGAATCAACTCTTCAACCGCTAAATCGGGATTTTTGGAGAATTCGCGGAGGCTGTCGGGATTGTCGGTCAGGGCCAGGAGCGAGAGCGTCAGCAACCGGGCCGAGGATTCGAAGCCGGCGTGGAAGGTGGAGCGGAGCGAATTCAGCACCAGGCGGCGGTCGACACTAGCGCTGGGGAGCTTTTTGCTGATATATGCGAACATGCCGTCCGGGCGATGCTCGACCATCCAGCGTTCTATTAACGCGTCGAGTTCGGCCCGCGCGGCCAGGCCCGCCGGTATCACCTCGGGGCGCAGACCGCCGTCCATGGTGTCGATGACGGGTGGGGAAACGGAGTTGAGCCAGTCGAGGTCCGGCGGATCCACTCCCAGGACCTCACAGATCGTCTCCACGGTCAGCGGGATGGCCAGCCGGTGGACGAAGTCGAACTCGGTGCCCGCCAGCGCCGCCAGGTGCCGCCGTACCCGCTGCTCGGTGCGTTCGGCCAGCGCCGCGTGGTCCTGGGCCCGGTAGGCGGCGGTGAGCAGCCGCCGTACGGGCGGGTGGTCGGGCGGATCGACGGTCTGCAACATGACCAGCTCGGCGGGCGTCCGCTCGCCGAGCCGCCGCCAGTCGGAGGTGAAACGGTCCAGCCCTTTGAGTACGGCGGCGCAGTCGGCATACCGGGTGAGCACCCAGGTGCCGAGTTCGCCATACCAGAAGAACGGCTCCGTTTCTCGCCAGGCGGCATAGACGGGTGCTGGATTTCGGAGTACTTCCGGTTTTAGTAGAACACGGAGCGAATGCGGAAAGGGACTTTCCGTCGACACTAAGTCTCCATAAATCGCTAAAAATTGCGCCAAACAATTGATTTAGCCGGTGTGACAATAGAGGAGTAAGAAGTGGTAGTCAACAGCGCTATAGCCGCGCGGGCGTCTCGCGTGGCGGACAGGGGTCCGTTGACCCACGCGCGCAGACTAGGCTTGTCACGCATGCCAGCCGACCAACGAGAGAGATCATGAAGACCTTCGAAGAGCTGTTCGCCGAGCTGTCAGAGAAGGCACGCACCCGACCCGAGGGTTCGGGCACCGTGGCCGCCCTCGACGCCGGCGTCCATGCCATCGGCAAGAAGGTCGTCGAGGAGGCCGCCGAGAGCTGGATGGCCGCCGAGCACGAGTCGAGTGACCGAGCCGCCGAGGAGATCTCCCAGCTGCTCTACCACGTTCAGGTGCTCATGCTCGCCAAGGGCATCGGGCTGGACGAGGTGTACAAGCATCTCTAGGGCGCCCGCGCCCGTCAGCCCGTACACCTAACAGCCCGCGAGACACCAAGGACACCACGGACATGTTGCGTCTGGCCGTACCCAACAAGGGCGCGCTCAGTGAGGCCGCCCAGACCATGCTCAAGGAGGCCGGCTACCGGACCCGCAAGGACAGCAAGGAGCTCGTCGTCGTCGACGAGGACAACGGTTGCGAGCTGTTCTTCCTGCGCCCGCGCGACATCGCGGTCTACGTCGGCGAGGGCACGCTCGACGCCGGCATCACCGGCCGGGACATGCGCATCGACTCCGGCGCCCCCGTCGAGGAGATCATGCCGCTCGGCTTCGGCGGCTCCACCTTCCGGCTGGCCGCCAGGGCGGGTGCCATGACGTCGGTCAAGGACCTCGACGGCCTGCGCATCGCCACCTCCTACGCGGGGTTGCTCGGCAAATATCTGTCGGAGTCCGGCGTCGACGCCCGCGTCATCAAGCTCGACGGCGCGGTCGAGACGGCCATCAGGCTGGGCGTCGCCGACGCGGTCGCCGACGTCGTGGAGACCGGCACCACCCTGCGCAACGTCGGCCTGGAGGTGTTCGGCGAGCCGATCATGCGCTCCGAGGCCGTGCTGATCAGGCAGCAGGGCAACGGCGCCGACACCGGCATCGAGCAGCTCGTGCGCCGCCTGCAGGGCGTCGTGCACGCCCGCGACTTCGTGATGATGGACTACGACATCCGCGCCGAGCGGATCGAGGAGGCCATCGCGCTCACGCCCGGCATGGAGGGGCCCACGGTCTCGCCGCTGCACCGCGAGGGCTGGGTCGCCGTCCGGGTGATGGTCCGGCGGCGCGGGCACCAGCAGGTGATGGACCAGCTCTGGGAGATCGGGGCAAGGGCCATCCTGGCCACCGACATCTACGCCTGCCGCCTCTGAGATCTGTCCGCTAGGTGATGTCCCGTCCGGGAATCACCTAGCTGTGGGTGACGAAACGCTTGCTCGTAGTTATGTCCCGTTCTGTGATGCCGCCGCCTTGCAGGCCTGGGCGGCACTGCAGCGCGGTAACCGGCGCTGGGCGGCGGGCGCGTCCCGCCGCCCCCGCCAGGATCCCGCCCGCAGGAAGCAGGTGGCGGCGGAACAGTCTCCCTACGCGGTGGTGCTGTCGTGCATCGACTCGCGGGTGCCGCCCGAGGTCGTCTTCGACGCCGGGCTGGGCGATCTGCTCGTCGTCCGTACGGCGGCGCACACCGTCGACCGGCTCGTCACCGCGGCGGTCCAATTCGGCCCGCAGGACTTACGCGCCAGCCTCGTCGTCGTCCTGGGACACCAGCGCTGCGGCGCCGTCATCGCGGCGGCCAGGGCGCTGCGCGAGCGGGAGACACTGCCCGGAGAACTGCCCAGCATCGTCGCCGCCCTCGAACCCGTCTACACCGGCTCTAGCGGCGAGGTGGACGACGGCGAGGTTGACGACGGCGAGGTTGACGACGGCGAGGTGGACGACATGGTTCGGGCGCACATCGTACGGACAGTGTTGGGGCTGAGGGCCGACACCCTGTTATCCCGCAAGGCCACCGTGGTCGGCGCCTACTACAGCCTCGACACCGGGCTGGTGCGGCGCGTCGCCTGACAAATGTCACCGTCAACCCCGGAAGTAACGCACTAACCAGGCAAGATCCACCGCCCTAGCGTTGATGTCATGAACGCCATCGTGTTCGACCACGTCAGCAAGGACTACGGGGACGTCCTTGCCGTCGATGATGTGTCCCTGGAGATAGAGCCCGGCAAGACCGTGGCCCTGCTCGGCCCCAACGGCGCCGGCAAGTCGACCTCCATCAACATGCTGCTCGGCCTGCTGCGGCCCTCCAGGGGGACGGTCAGCGTGTACGGCCGCACTCCCCGCCAGGCGGTCGCGGCCGGCCAGATGGGCGCCATGCTGCAGAGCGGCCAGCTCATCCCCGAGCTGACGGTCCAGGAGCTCATCGACCTGGTCCGCAACCTGTACCCCCAGCCGCTGGACCTGGCGGAGATCCTCAAGCTGGCCGACCTCACCGACCTGGTGAAGCGGCGCGCGAACAAGCTGTCGGGCGGCCAGTCCCAGCGCGTCAGGTTCGCCCTGGCGATCGCGGGCGCGCCCAAGACGCTGCTGCTGGACGAGCCGACCGCGGCCATGGACGTGGAGTCCCGGCTGCGGTTCTGGGAGAGCATGCGCGCCTACGCGGCGGGCGGGCGGACCGTGCTCTTCGCCACGCACTACCTGGAGGAGGCCGACGAGCACTCCGACCGGGTGATCGTCATCGCCAGGGGCAAGGTGGTCGCCGACGGCACCGCCGCGCAGATCAAGGCGGGCGTCGGCGGGCAGGTCATCCGCTTCACCCTCGGCGAGCAGCCCGCGGCCGGGCTCGACCTGCTGCCCGGCGTCACGGCGGTGGAGATCGCCGCGGGCACGGCCACGCTGCGTACCTCCGACGCCGACGCGACCCTCGCCGGCCTCTACCGGGGCACCACGCTCGACGTGCGCGGCCTGAACCTCGCCGGCGCCGACCTAGAGGACGCCTTCCTCGCCCTCACCAGGGAGTCCTGATGCTCTATTACGCCAAGACCGAGGCGCTGCGGATGTTGCGCAACCGCCGGTACATCATCTTCGTGGTGTTGTTCCCCGTCGTGTTCTACCTGATCAACGCCAACATCTACGGCACCCAGACGGACTCGGCCGGCGTGCGGATGAGCACTTACCTGCTGGTGTCGATGGCCGCCTACGGCGCGCTCGCCTCGTCCATGATGAGCTCGGCCGTGCCCTGGGCGCAGGAGCGTCAGTCCGGCTGGCTGCGTCAGCTGCAGATCACCCCGCTGCCGAGCTGGGCGATCATCGTCACCAAGCTCGGCGCCGCGATGGTCCTCGTGCTGCCGTCCCTGCTGCTGGTCAGCGTGGCGGCCGTGCTGCAGCAGGGCGTGTCGATGCCCGCCGGCCAGTGGGTGGCGCTGCTGCTGTCGTTGTGGGTGGGGGCGATCCCGTTCATCGCGCTCGGGTTGTTCATCGGCTCCCTGCTGAGCGCCGACGCCGCCCAGCCCGCCGCGATGATCTGTATGTTCGCCCTGTCGCTGCTCGGCGGCCTCTGGTTTCCCATCGACGCCATCGGCGGCACGATGCGGACCATCGCCGGCTTCATGCCTTCCTACCACTACGCCAGCCTCGGCTGGAACGTGATCGCGGGCCACGGCGTGTCCATGTCCGACGCGCTGATCGTGGTGGCGTGGGGGATCGTGCTCGGCGGCGCGGCCGCCTACGCCTACCGGCGGGCTACTGTTCGGGCATGAGCTGGACCAACCGGTTTACCTTCGGCGGGACGGGTGAGACCTCGTCCCGCTACCGGCGGCTGTACGGGATCTGCTTCGGCATGGTCTACCTGTTCCTCCTGGTGGGGGAGATCCTGAGCGGGGAGTTCCACGGGGCCAAGGCCGTCTGGGCGTGGCTGTCTCTGATCGCGTTCGTGATCTCGTACCTGGCGACCGTCGTGAGCCCGCGCAGCATGACGGAGCGGTCGCGGTCGACGTACCCGCTGCTCGCCCTCACCACGGCGCAGGCGGTGGTCGGCGCGTTGGTCTTCGGCGGCGGCTGGCTGGCCCTGCCCATCTACTCCACGGTGCTCTTCGCCATGATCCTCCCGCCCCGGCGGGCGGGCTTCGGCATCGCCGGAATGCTGGCGGTCGTCGTCGGCGGCGGGCTGCTGCACCATTCCGACAGCACCACCCTCCTCATCCTGGGGATGGAGGTGGTCACGCTGGGCGTGCTGTTCATCGGCGTACGCAACACCAGGCTGCTGGCCGTGCAACTTCGCGAGGCGCAGGGCGAGGTGGCCCGGCTCGCCGCGGCGGACGAGCGGCTGCGCATCGCCCGCGACCTGCACGACCTGCTCGGCCACAGCCTTTCGCTGATCGTGCTCAAGAGCGAGCTGGCCGGGCGGCTGGCCGAGGACTCCCCGAAGGTGCACCAGGAGATCCAGGACATCGAGACCGTCGCCAGGAAGGCGCTGACGGAGGTGCGCGAGGCCGTCACCGGTTACCGGCAGCGCAGCCTGCCGGAAGAGCTCGACAACGCCAGGGCCGTGCTGCGGGCGGCGGGCGTGGAGCCACTGGTGCGGGTCTCGGGCACGCCGCTGCCCGGCCTGCTCGACGGCCTGTTCGGCTGGGCGGTACGCGAGGGCACCACCAACGTCGTACGGCACGCGCGGGCGCGTCGCTGCCGGATCGAGGTGACGCACGACGGCGAACACGCCATCCTGGAGATCATGGACGATGGGCAGGGCGAGGAGCCGGTCCGGCTCGGCAGTGGTTTACAGGGGCTGACCGAACGGGTGCGCGAAGCGGGCGGGAACGTCGAGGTGGGCCCGGGGGCCAAGGCGGGCTTCCGGCTGCGGGTGCTGGTCCCCGTGGGAGCGGCGGCGTGATCCGCGTGATCCTGGCCGAGGACCAGGCCATGGTACGCGGCGCCCTGGCGTCGCTGCTCGGCCTGGAGCCCGACATCGAGGTCGTCGGCGAGGCGGCCGACGGCGAGGCGGCCGTGGCCGTCGCGGTCCAGAAACTCCCTGACATCGCGCTGCTCGACATCGAGATGCCCGGCATGGACGGCCTCAGCGCGAGCGCCGAGATCACCTCACAGGTGCCCGGCTGCCGGGTGATGATCCTGACCACGTTCGGCCGTCCCGGTTACCTGCGGACCGCCATGGAGGCGGGGGCGGTGGCCTTCCTGGTCAAGGACAGCCCGGCCCGGGAGCTGGCGGCGGCGATCAGGCGCGTACACGCGGGGGAGCGCGTCATCGACCCGGGCCTGGCGGCGGCGGCGCTCAGCGCGGGGCCCAATCCGCTGTCGGCGCGCGAACGGGACGTGCTGGCCGCCGCGGTGGACGGCTCGACCATCGGCGACATCGCCCGGCACCTGCACCTGTCGGAGGGCACCGTGCGCAACTACCTGTCGTCGGCCATCCAGAAGACGCACGCCCGCAACCGCATCGAGGCGGTCCAGCGCGCCAAGTCACAGGGGTGGCTCTGAGACCGTCTGGATTGATCATCCTGCCCAGGCCACGTGCCGGATGAGGTCCGACACCCGCACGATGCCCAGGCAGCGGTTCAGCTCGTCGGTCACCACCAGGTCGTCGTAGACGCGGCCGGAGTCCTGGCCGGCCGCCCGCATGGCCGCCACGGCCGGGGTGGTCTTCGGCACCGTGCGCGGCGGGTCGGCCAGGCGCTGGGCGGGCTTCGCGCCGTGCAGCGCGTGCCCGTAGCGGGCCGCGAACGACAGCAGGAACCGGCTGCGGTCAAGGCTCCCCTTGGGCCGCTGGTACTCGTCCACCAGGATCACACTGGTGATCGACGGCTCGTGCCCGAACGCCGCCACCACCTCCTCCGCCTTGGCCCCGGCGGGCAGCGTCACGGCGGGCAGCAGGAACTCCTGCACGCGCGGCCCGAGCTGTACCGTGGCCGACGGCTCCTCGGTGGGCGGGAGCGGCACCCGTACCTTCCCGTCGGGTCCCGGGCTCAGCAGCGGCCCGCAGGCCAGCCGCACCTCCCAGCCGCGCACCGCGGCCAGCTGCGCCTCGCGCTCGACCCCCGAGACCAGCGCGTGCGCGCCGAGGCCGCGGGCCAGCGCCACGACCGACCGCGCCACCGCCGCCGGCCGGCGGTCGCCCGGCAGCCCTCCGATGGGCTCCGGGGCCAGGGCCAGCAGGTACGGGGAGGCGTCGGCGATGACGTCGAGCGGCACGCTCTCCGCGCCCACGTCGGCGAAGCCCAGCAGGTAGCCGAGGTTGCGCAGCCCGTTGAGCGTCACGGTCAGCAGCGGCCGGTCGGCGGGCCCGCACGGGCCGGTGAGCAGCACGATGGCCTCGCGCGGGTGCCTGCCCGACCGCCGCAGCGCTTCGTGCAGCGGAGCCAGCGCCCCCGCGCCTCCCAGGACGATCCGCATGGGCAGTTCCAGTACGACGGGCAGCGGGTCGGGGCGGAGGTAGCCCGCCGCGTCGATGACCGCCGGGCGCGCGATGACGGCTCCCGTGTCGAGGTCCACCACGGGGCTGGTGAGCAGGGAGGACACGTAGTGATGATGGGCTTGTGACAGGTTCGGCAGAAGTGACTTGAAACGAAATTCACCGATATTTCGTTCAGAGTTCCCGGCCTCCAGGCAGGGGTGGGCGCGGACCTTGGTCGGCTGGATTTTCGGCCACGCGAGCGGCCCTTTTGTGGCGCGCGGGCTGATTGGCTGCTCTTCCAGTCACGCGGGCTCCGGTTGGCCGGCCTTTCGGCACGCGGGCTCCGGTTTCCGGTCGGCTAACCTTCCCCCATGAGCGCGCGACCGGCCAAGGGCGGCGGACGGTGGGTGTCCGTCGTGCCCGAGCGCGTGCACCCGTGGATCGACGGCTTCGCCGATCGGCACGGTCCGTTCGAGGCCACCGGTGACGAGCAGGTCGTGCGCCTGGTGGCCGCCGACGGCGCGCTGGCGGAGCTGCACGTGCCCTTCCCGCCCCTGCCACTGGGGCCACCGTACGTGACCAGGCTTGTCACCCACGCGCGGGCCGATCGGCGCGTGGGGGTGATCCTGGTACGGATGGGCGGCTACGCGACGGGCATGTTCCACGGGTCGCGGCTGGTGGTGTCCAAGGTCGGGTCTCGCCTGGTCCAGGGGCGTACCGCGGCGGGCGGGTGGTCGCAGCAGCGCTTCGCCAGACGCCGCCAGAACCAGGCGGACCAGGCATTCGAGGCGGCGGCCGAGACCGTGGCGCGCGTCCTGTCGCCGTGCCTGGGCGAGCTGGACGCGGTCGTGCTCGGCGGCGATCGCCGGGCCGTTGACGCGCTGCGCGCCGACCGGCGCCTGGCCGGCCTGCTGGCGCTGGAGACGGAGCCGTTCCTCGTCGTCCCCGACCCGAGGCTGGCCGTACTCAAGGACACGCCCGCGCTGTTCCGCGCGGTACGCATCCGCGTGGTGGACCCACCCACCACGGGCGGTGAATCGTAGGCGACATCGTCAGCGGTGACCCCTGAGAGTGACGCCCGTCGGGGGAGCACTGACCGTGCGTGTATGCTCGCCGGAAGATCGGTGTCTTGAGTCGATTCAAAAAGATCATGAGTAAGGCTATGATAAGCCGCGTTCAACAATGGAGCGGCCTCGTGAGGATCAATGTCGACCACGAACATCAAGGAGGTCGCGCAGCGGGCACGCGTCTCCGTGGGCACTGTGAGCAACGTGCTCAACCGCCCCGAGATCGTCTCCCCCGCCACGCGTAAGCGCGTCTTCGACGCGATCCGCGAGCTGGGTTTCGTCCGCAATGAGGTGGCCCGCCACCTGCGGGTCGGCCGCAGCCGCACGGTCGGCCTGATCGTGCTCGACGTGGCCAACCCGTTCTTCGCCGACGTCGCACAAGGCGCCGACGCCCTAGCGGACGAGCACGACACCATGGTGGTGCTGTGCAACAGCGCCGCCGACCCGGCCCGCGAGCTGCGCCATCTCGACCAGCTCGAACAGCAGCGGGTGATGGGCATACTGATCACGCCGGTCGACGCGAGCAGCCCGAGACTGGCGGAGCTCGCCGCCAGGGGTACGCCCGTGGTGCTCGTCGACAGCGCGGCCACCGGGCTCCAGTGCTCGGTGGCGGTCGACGATCGGCTCGGCGGCCACATCGCCGGAGTTCATCTGATCGAGCGGGGACACCGCAAGATCCTGTTCGTCGGCGGGCCGCGGTCGATCAAGCAGGTGGGGGACCGGCATTTAGGGATAACGAGCGCCGTCTCCGAGGCGCGGGACACCGAGCCGGGCGGGGGAGTCGAGCCCGGCGGTGGGCCGGGTGGCGGGGTCGAGCTGATCGCCTGGTTCATGCCCGCGCTGAGCGTGGCCCACGGGCGCATCGCGGGCGAGCGGGTGGCGGCGCTGCCCGTTGAGGAGCGGCCGACGGCCGCCTTCTGCGCCAACGACCTGCTCGCCCTGGGATTCCTGCAGGCCATGGCCGCGCACGGGTTGCGGGTTCCGCATGACATGGCGATCGTCGGCTACGACGACATCGACTTCGCCGCGGCGGCGACCGTGCCCCTGTCGTCGGTCGGCCAGCCGCGCGAGCTGCTCGGGCGTACGGCCATAGACCTGCTGCTGGAGGAGGTGGCGGAGCCTGAGCTGCACCGGCACCGGCAGGTCATCTTCCAGCCGGACCTGGTGGTGCGGCAGTCCAGCGACCTGCACAGGAGTCCACCTTGACAGATACCGCAACCCGGTCGCCGGCCCCGGCGACCCGCACAGGAGCCCACCTTGACGGAGATCTACCACAACCCGCTCGCCGGCCCCGATGACCTGGCGGGATTCCGGCTGGAGGGGGACGGGGCGACGACGTTCCCGATGGGGCGGATGCGGCTGGAGAGCCTCAGACCGCCCGCTGACGGGCAGGCGGCCAACGTGGTGCTGTGGTGCCCCGAGGACCTGCCCGCCGACGTACGGATCGAATGGGACTTCTGGCCGGTCAGGGAGCCGGGGCTGTGCATCATGTTCTTCCATGCCCGCGGCCGGGGTGGTGAGGATCTGTTCGATCCGGGCCTCGCGCCGCGTAACGGGCCGTACGAGCAGTATCACCACGGCGACATCGATGCCTACCACGTGTCCTATTTCCGGCGGATGTGGCCGTCGGAGCGCGCTCTGCACACCTGCAATCTGCGTAAGAGCCACGGGTTTCACCTGGTCACGCAGGGTGCCGACCCGCTGCCCGCGGCGCTGGACGCCGTCGGGCCGTACGCCGTGCGCCTGGACGTCCTGGGCGGCGAGATCACCTTCTCGATCAACGATGTGGTCTCGTTCCGCTGGACGGACGACGGGAGCACGGGTGGCCCCGCGCTGCGTGGCGGCAAGATCGGATTCCGGCAGATGGCCCCGATGATCGGGGAGTATGCGAATCTGCGGGTTTCACGTCATTGACATTGAGTCGATTCAACACTAATTTCGCACCAACCGCCGTTCACCCGTACGAAACGGACTAGGAACGGCGGCGCAACACTCCACCCCCGTGTCCGCGCACACGCCACGAGAAGGTGGTGCCGGATGAACCATCCCGCCACGTCGATCAGAATTCAAGCTGCCTGCTCAGAGCTCATCTGGGCGGCCCGGCTGAACCTCCTCTGGATCGTGTTCACCCTCCTGGGTGGCGTGATCCTCGGGCTCGGGCCCGCCACCGTCGCCGCCTACACGCTGGCACGGCGGCACGGCCAGGGTGAATCGTTTCAGGCTTGGCCGGAATTCTGGACCGTCTACCGGCGGGAGTTCGTCCGCGCCTCGCTGCTGATCCTGCCGGTGGCGGTGCTCGGCACCATTCTCGTGGGCAACTACCTGTACTTCTCCGCTCTCGGGCCCGGCTCGGAAGCGTTGCGGCTCGCGACCTTGGTGGCGATGGTGGCGCTGGCCGGGGTGGGGACCTATCTCGGGCCGCTCTATGCGCACTATGAGCTACCGCTGTGGGCCTACCTGCCCAAAGCGTCGCTGTTAGCGCTCACTCGGCCGGCCTCGTCAGTGGTGCTGCTGTTCGCGCTCGCAACCATCGTCTTCGTGACCTCGGCGGCGCCCGTTCTCACCGCGGTGATCAGCATCGGTGCGTGGATCTATCTCAACACGTGGCTCTGCCTGCGTTTCTTCGAGGAGAACGAGGCGCGCCTGCATTCGAAAGGGAACTCATGAGCGCATCTCGTCGCCGGCTGGTCGCCGGTGCACTAACGCTGACGGCGGCGCTACTCGCGTCCGCGTGCTCCAGCGGCGGTGGGGGGAGTGAGGCCGACAGCGGCACGGTGACCATGATGGTCCCGCTGTTCGGCACGGCCCCCGACCCCAAGGGCGAGATGCAGCAGGCGGTCGAGAAGCTCGTCGGCAAGAAGCTCCAGATCACCTGGGTGCCCAACGCCGACTACAACGACAAGACCAACGTCACGCTGGCCTCGGACAAGATGCCGCAGATCATGGTCATCCAGGGCGACAAGACCTCGTCGTTCGTCCGCGCCGCCCAGGCTGGGGCGTTCTGGGACCTGACCGACAAGCTGGACAAGTATCCGAACCTGAAGAACCGGGACGCGCAGACGGTCCGGAACTCCTCCACCAACGGCAAGATCTACGGTCTCTACCGGATCCGCCCCCTGCTCCGCTCGGCGGTCGTGATCAACAAGCAGTGGATGGAGAAGCTCGGGCTGAAGACGCCTGAGACCGTCGACGACCTCTACGACATCGCCAAGGCGTTCACGGAGAAGGACCCCGACGGCAACGGCAAGAAGGACACCTACGGACTGATCATCCCGAAGTGGCCGTCCCCGCAGTACGCCAGCTCCAGCCCGTACGACGTGATCGAGACCTGGTTCGGCGCCCCGAACGGCTGGGGTGAGCGGGGCGGCAAGCTCGTCCCCGGCTTCGACACCCCCGAGTTCGTCGAGGCGAACAAGTTCGTCAAGAAGATGGTCGACGAGGGCCTGGTCAACCCCGACTACGCCACCCTCGACTCGGCCAAGTGGAACGACCCGTTCATCCAGGGCAAGGGCGGCATCATCATCGATGTCAACGTCCGCGGCACCAACCTCCTCGACCTGCTCAAGGAGCAGGACCCCAACGACTTCGACAAGGTCCTCACGGTCGGCAACCTCAAGCGCTCGGACGGCAAGAAGTTCTCCTCCCCGTTCACCGGCTACAACGGCGTCATCGCCATCCCGCGGCAGAGCGTGCAGACCGAGCAGCAACTCGACGACGTGCTGACGGTCCTGAACAAGATGGCCTCCAAGGAGGGCGGGATCCTGCTGAGCAACGGGCTCGAGGGCCGCAACTTCAAGGTCCAGGACGGCTACGCCGCCCGCGTCAACCAGGACGACCCCAAGGTCAAGCAGATCCAGCAGGACGTGGACAAGGCGTTCATCCAGCTCGGCACCACCGCCAGCGTCGGCCTCGGCGCCTACCCGGACCTCTACCCGGACAAGCCGCACCAGGACCAGGTCACGCTGCGCACCAAGCTGGCCGAAGAGGACCTGAAGACCGCCGTGCACAACCCGGCGCTCCCGGTCATGGCGCCCACCACCATCGCCAAGGGCCAGACCCTTGACCCGATCATCACCGACGCCCGGATCAAGTTCATCTCCGGCGCGATCGACGAGGCGGGGCTGAAGGCGGAGATCAAGCGCTGGTACGACAACGGCGGCACCCAGATCGCCGCCGAGACCAACGACCTGGTCTCCAAGCTCGGCAACTGATCTCGCCCAAGGGGCCCGGGACATTCCCGGGCCCCTTCTGTGAAAGGAGGTGGCTGTGGCCACCGACCTGGCGCCGCCTCCCGTGAAGGCGGCCACCAAGCCCGGGCGTCCCCGCGAGAAGCTGACCTTCCGGACCGCCATGCTGCGTTACCGCTGGCTGTACCTGATGCTGTTGCCCGGTCTCGCGTACTTCGTCGTCTTCAAATACCTGCCGATGTACGGCGTGACCATCGCCTTCCAGGACTTCCTGCCGTTCCTCGGCTACTCCGGCAGCCCGTGGGTCGGCTTCAAGCACTTCGAGGAGCTGTTCAACGGGCCGGACTTCGGCCGCCTGATGTTCAACACGCTCATCCTGGCGCTGCTGACGGCGGTCTTCGTCTTCCCGGCGCCGATCATCGTCGCGCTCATGCTGAACGAGCTGCGGCACAGCGTGCTCAAGCGGTCGATCCAGTCGCTGGTCTACATCCCGCACTTCCTGTCCTGGACGATCGTCGCCTCGCTGACGTACCTGCTGTTCTCCGTGGACTTCGGGGTGATCGCCACCTTCTTCCACGAGCTGCTCGGCGGCAAGAAGGTCGACTATGTGGCCCAGCCCGACTGGTTCCGGCCGATCATCGTCTTCCAGCTGCTGTGGAAGCAGACCGGCTGGGGCACGATCATCTACCTGGCCGCGCTGGCGGGCGTGAACACCGACCTGTACGAGGCGGCCCGCATGGACGGTGCCGGGCGCTTCCGGCAGTTCTGGCACATCACGCTGCCCGCGATCCGGCCCACGATCGTGGTGATGGCCGTCCTGACCTCGGGTCACCTGCTCGACACCGGTTTCGAGCAGATCTGGCTGATGACCGGCGCGCTGAACCGCTCGTCGGCGGACGTGTTCGACACCTTCGTCTACTACATGGGCATCACCCAGGGCGCCTTCAGCTACTCCACGGCCGTCGGCCTGTTCAAGGGACTGGTGGGCGTCCTCCTGATCTTCGGCTCCAACTGGCTGGCCAAGCGCCTCGGCCAGCGTGGCCTGTTCTAAGGAGCGCTTGAATGCCCAACCAGTCGCCCACACACCAGCACACGCTCAGCAGCCGCGTGTTCGATGTGCTCAACATCGCCGTGCTGCTGTTCCTGGCGCTGATCACGATCCTGCCACTGCTGTACGTGCTGGCCGGATCGTTCGCCTCGGAGGCGGAGATCGCCTCGCGGCCGTTCTTCCTGTGGCCGGAGAAGTTCGTCACCACCACCTACGAGTACATCTTCGACTCGGGCACGTTCGTCCGGGCGCTGCTCACCACGATCTGCGTGACGGCGGTGGGCACGGTGGTGCAGGTGCTGCTGACGTTCACGATGGCCTACCCGCTGGCCAAGCGGTACCTGCCGGGACGGACGCTGGTCCTGAACCTGGTCATCTTCACGCTGGTCTTCACCGGCGGCATGATCCCCACCTACCTGGTGGTGCGGGACCTGGGGCTGCTCGACAGCTACTGGGCGCTGATCCTGCCGCTGGCGATCAACCCGTTCTATCTGATCATCGTGAAGAGCTTCTTCCAGGAGCTGCCGCAAGCGCTGGAAGAGGCGGCGCGCATCGACGGCTGCAACGAGATGGGCGTCTTCTTCAAGATCGTGCTGCCCCTGTCGAAGCCGATCATCGCGACGTTCTCGCTGTTCTACGCGGTGGGCATCTGGAACGACTACATGTCGCCGCTGTTGTACATCGACGACTCCAAGAAGTGGACGCTGCAGGTGCTCGTCAGGCAGCTGACCAGCCCTGACGCCCAGAACGCGATGGCCATGCTGGAGTCGGTGTTCTTCCCCACGCAGGGACTGAAGTTCGCGGTGGTCGTCATCGCGACGCTGCCGATCCTGTTCTTCTACCCGTTCCTGCAGAAGCACTTCTCCAAGGGCGTGCTGCTCGGGTCGGTCAAGGAGTGACCCGCACCGTGCTGCTGGCCGGTGACTCGACGGTCGCCTCCTGCCCGGCGTTCGAGGCGCCGATGTCGGGCTGGGGGGCGCAGCTCGGCGCCCATGTCGGCGGCCCGGTGCGCAACTTCGCCAAGGGTGGCGCCACCACGGCCAGCCACCGGGCAGAGGGGTTGTGGGCGGCGCTCCTGCGGGAGGCCGCCCTCGGCGACGTCGTGGTGCTCCAGTTCGGGCACAACGATCAGAAGGAGCCTGACCTGCCGTACCGCGACAACCTTCGCGTCTTCGTCGAGGAGGCGCGTGGGGCGGGCGCGCTGCCGGTGCTGTGTACGCCGGTGCAGCGGCGCAGGTTCGACGGCGATCGGCTGGTGCCGACGCATGGCGACTATCCCGGCCAGGTGCGTGAGCTGGCGGCGGCCGAGGGTCTGCCGCTGATCGACCTGACCACGGCGACCACTGAGCTGTACGAGCGGCTCGGTCCCGAGGGCTCCAAGGCCCTGTTCACCCATTTCGCGTTCACCCATTTCGGGTCCGGCGAGCACCCGCTCCATCCCGACGGCGTCGCCGACGACACCCACTTCTGCTTTCGCGGCGCCGACGAGGTGGCGGCGATCGTCGCCGGGCGACTCAAGGAGATCTGTTGACCGCGCTGAACTGGCTCGACCGGCCCAAGGAACAGGGCGTGACCTGGGGGGTCCCGTGGGCGCGCGGCACGGTGGAGCGCGACTCCCCGTTCGCGCTCACCGATCCCGAGGGCCGCGGGGTGCCGGTGCAGAGCTGGGTGACCGCCACCTGGCCGGACGGGTCGGTCAAGTGGTCGGCGCACGCCATCGGGCCGCAGGCCCAGCCCGCCGCGTCGTACGAGCTGACGGCGGGACGGCTGGCCGCCGACGCGGTCGACAAGGACGATGCGGCGAGACGACCGGGCGCCGACCAGGACGATGCGGCGGGGCAACCTGGCACTGTGCCGGAGCGGCCCGTCACCGTCGTCCGTGCGGGCGGCGTGCTGCGGGTCAGCACCGGGCCCGTCACCTGGACGATCGAGGAGGCGGGCGACACGCTGGCCCGCTCCGTCTCCCACGGCTCCCGCGAGATCGCCAGGGACGTCCGCCTGGTCAGCCTCCACCAGGACGGCCCCACCCCGGACGAGGGCGGTACCGTCACCCGCGAGCAGGCCACGGGCATCGTCCGCGAGGTCACCGTCGAGCAGGACGGACCCGTCCGGGCCGTGATCCGCCTGACGGGCGACCACGGCGGCCGGCTGCCGTTCACCGTCCGCCTGTACTTCTACGCGGGCGCCGAGGACGTACGCGTCATGCACACCTTCGTCTGGGACGGCGACCCGGAGCGCGACTTCCTGGCCGGGCTCGGCCTGCGCGCCGACGTGGTCATGCGCGACGAGCTCCACGACCGCCACGTAAGGCTGGCCGGGCAGGACGGCTTCCTCACCGAGGCGGTACGCGGCCTGACCGGGCTGCGCCGCGACCCGGGGGAAGCTGTACGGCGGGCCCAGGTCGAGGGCAGGCCGTGCGGCCCGATCGGCAACCCCGAGGTGGCGAACCGCCTGCACCTCATCCCCGCCTGGAACGACTACACCCTCGACCAAGCCTCGGCCGACGGCTTCACCCTGCGCAAACGCACCGCCGACGGCCACGCCTGGGTGACCGTTCCGTCGGGCACCCGCTCGGCCGGGTACGGCTACCTCGGCGGCGCGAGCGGCGGCCTCGGCTTCGGCCTGCGTGACTTCTGGCGGCTGCACCCGACCCGGCTCGACGTCAGAGGCGCCGCCACGGACCTGGCCACCGCGACAGTCTGGCTCTGGTCGCCCTCCGCTCCCGCCATGGACCTGCGCTTCTACCACGACGGCATGGGCCAGGACACCTTCGCCGAGCAGCTGGAGGGCCTGGAGATCACCTACGAGGACTACGAGCCGGGCTTCGGCCACGCCCAGGGCATCGCGCGTACCCATGAGCTCACGCTGCGCGTCCACGACGCCACGCCGTCATCAGAGGGCCTGGCCGGGCACGCGGACGCGATGAACGAGCCCGCGCTGCTGGCCGCCGCCCCGCAACGCGTCCGCGAGGCGGGCGTGTTCGGCGACTGGGCGCTGCCCGACCGCGCCACGCCCGCCCATGCCGCGATCGAGGACCGGCTGGACCTGCTGTTCGACTTCTACCGCCGCGAGCGGGAGCAGCGCAGGTGGTACGGGTTCTGGGACTACGGCGACGTCATGCACACCTATGACGCCGACCGGCACACCTGGCGCTACGACGTCGGCGGCTACGCCTGGGACAACTCCGAGCTCTCGCCCGACCTGTGGCTCTGGTACCAGTATCTGCGTACAGGACGGGCCGACGTCTTCCGCTTCGCCGAGGCCATGACCCGCCACACCGGCGAGGTCGACGTCTATCACCTCGGCCGCTGGAAGGGCCTGGGCACCAGGCACAACGTGCAGCACTGGGGATGCAGCGCCAAGCAGCTGCGCATCTCCAACGCCGCCTACCGGCGCGTGTTCTACTACCTGACCGCCGACGAGCGCACCGGCGACCTGCTCGACGAGCTGACCAGGCCGGAGAAGACGTTCCTCGTGATCGACCCCACGCGCAAGGTGCGCGAGGACGTCTACACCCCCGACCCGGCCGCCCTGGCGGTCGGGCTCGGCACCGACTGGGGCGCGCTCGCGGCGGCCTGGCTCACCCGGTGGGAGCGGTACGGCGACGAGCACGCCAAGGACAGACTGCTGGGCACGATGGCCGGCATCGGGGCGCTGCCGCGCGGCTTCCTGACCGGCGAGGCCCGCCTCGACCTGGCCACGGGCCGCTTCGACACCTCGCGGGACCAGATCTCCGTCTCCCACCTGTCGTCGGTCTTCGGGCTGCCCGAGATGTGCTCCGAGCTCATCGCGCTCGACCTGGACGTCCCCGGGTTCGAGCAGGCGTGGCTGGACTACTGCCGGCTCTACCTGGCCTCGGCCGAGCGGCAGGCCGCCGAGGTGGGTCACCCGCTGAGCGGCATCTCGCTGGTGCAGGCGCACAGCCGCCTGGCCGCGTACGCCGCGGCCCGCTCGGGCGACGCCGAGCTGGCGGACCTGGCCTGGCGCAAGTTCTTCCTCGACGAGGGCGACCAGCTCAACCGCAACCCTCTGCAGCGCGAGCCGGACTGGCGCCTGACCCGGGTCGAGGGGCCGCACGTCCTGACGCATGTGCTGGAAGCGCCGTTCGTCTCCACCAACGACGCCGCCCAGTACGGCCTGGCCGCGATCCAGAACCTCGCACTGATCGGAGACCACCTGCCGGCCGATTAAGCAGAGGTGGGGCTCCCGGCGAGGGCTCTACACTGATCTGTATGCACACTCCCGATTGACCGGCGTCCCCCCACGCCCACCTCTTCTTACCCCTAGCTCGGGAGTGTTCCGTCAATCATGATCATCGCCAGTGACATCGAGCTGCGCGCGGGCGCGCGGCTACTCATAGAGAACGCCTCGTTCCGGGTCAATCCCGGCGACAAGATCGGGCTCGTCGGCCGCAACGGCGCGGGCAAGACCACGCTGACCAAGGTGCTGGCCGGCGAGGGCATGCCCGCCGCCGGCAGCGTCACCACCAGCGGCGCCGTGGGCTACCTGCCGCAGGACCCGCGTACCGGTGACCTGCAGGTCCTTGCCCGCGACCGCATCCTGTCGGCCAGAGGGCTCGACGAGGTGCTGCGCAAGCTGCGCGAGGCCGAGCTCGGCATGTCCTCCGCCGACGTGCGCACCCGCGACAAGGCCGTCAAGCAGTACGGCCGGCTCGAGGACCAGATGCACGTGCTCGGCGGCTACGCGGCCGAGTCCGAGGCCGCCTCCATCGCCTCCAGTCTGGGCCTGCCCGACCGGGTCCTCGGGCAGCCACTGGAAACGCTTTCCGGCGGCCAGCGAAGGCGCGTGGAATTGGCACGCATTCTTTTCAGCGGAGCGGAAACTCTCCTTCTCGACGAGCCGACAAACCACCTAGATGCGGACTCAATCGGGTGGCTTCGTGATTTTTTGCGATCGCATCAGGGCGGCTTGGTGATCATCAGTCACGACGTGGGCCTTCTTGAAGCGACGGTCAACAAGGTGCTGCACCTCGACGCCAACCGCAGTGTGATCGACCACTACAACGTCGGCTGGAAGGCCTATCTGGCGCAGCGCGAGACCGACGAGAAGCGCAGGAAGCGCGAGCGGGCCAACGCCGAGAAGCAGGCGGGCGCGCTGCTGTCGCAGGCCGACAAGATGCGGGCCAAGGCCACCAAGGCCAAGGCCGCTCAAGACATGATGCGCCGCGCGCACCGGCTGCTGGCCGGCACGGAGGAGGAGCGCCAGAGCGACAAGGTCGCCAAGCTGCGCTTTCCCGACCCCCTGCCCTGCGGGCGCACCCCGCTCACCGGCGCGGGCCTGTCCAAGTCCTACGGCTCGCTGGAGGTCTTCACCGACGTCGACGTGGCCATCGACCGAGGTCACCGGGTCGTGATCCTCGGCCTCAACGGCGCGGGCAAGACCACCCTGCTGAGGCTGCTGGGCGGGGTCGAAAAGCCCGACAGCGGCGAGATCAGGCCCGGCCACGGCCTCAAGATCGGCTATTACGCCCAGGAACACGAGACGCTCGACGGCGAGCGCACCCTGCTGGAGAACATGCGCTCGGCCGGCGACAAGTTCACCGACACCGAGTTGCGCAAGGTCCTCGGCTCCTTCCTGTTCTCCGGCGACGACTCCGACAAGCCGGCGGGCGTGCTGTCCGGCGGCGAGAAGACCCGGCTGGCGCTGGCCATGCTGGTGCTGTCTAGTGCGAACGTACTTCTGCTCGATGAGCCCACGAACAACCTAGATCCGGTCAGCCGCGAGCAAGTTCTGAACGCTCTGAGGTCATATTCAGGAGCGATCGTGCTCGTTACCCATGACGAGGGTGCCGTTGACGCCTTGTCACCGGATAGGGTGATCTTGCTACCAGACGGAACTGAAGACGCGTGGAGCGAGGAATTTTCCGATCTTGTGGCACTTGCCTGATCTTAATTTGGGTGGGTACGGATCTTTTCCCGTGGAGTAGGTAGCCGATCCCGCTGAAATGACTGATCATGGCGGAGTAACGCTGCGGAAGTCCGGCACTACAGGAGGTACTCGTGGCCGAGACACTGAAGAAGGGCACCCGGGTAACCGGGGCCGATCGTGAAAAACTGGCCGGCGATCTCAAGAAGCGCTACGCCGCGGGCGAGAGCATCCGCGCCCTGGCCGCTTCGACCGGTCGGTCTTACGGGTTCATCCACCGCATCCTGAGCGAGTCCGGTGTGACTCTGCGCGGGCGCGGAGGAGCGACCCGAGGCAAGTCCAAGCGCTGACGGCCGCCTCGGAACGTGCGACCGCAGCCGCTCGTCCCAAGTCAGCCGCCGTCGCGCCCGAGTCCCAGAATGACATTCTGTAGGCTCGGGCGCGACGGCTAAGGCAATGAGGGAGCGGGCGATGGCGGAAGCGCAGGCGCCACAGCGTGGGGGGTACACGGAGGACGTCTCTGCCGAAAGGCTGGCGGAGATCGGACTTCGCTTCGAGGTGGACGGTGAGATCGCGACGATCGCGCTGGATCGGCCCAGTAAGCGAAACGCACAGACGTTCGCGACCTGGGCGGCACTGGCTGACATCGGGGGCAACCTGCCTGAGCAGGTGCGCATCGTCGTCGTGAAAGGCGAGGGACCGTCCTTCTCGGCAGGCATCGACCTGCGAATGTTCACGCCTGAGGGAGTGCCCGGACAGGGCTCGTTCAGCTCGGCGGCACAACTCGACACCACAGCGTTCGAGCAGCAGATCAGGAAGGCCCAACAAGGGTTCCTGTGGTTCCGCCGACCGGAGATCGTCTCGATAGCGGCCGTGCAGGGGCACGCGATCGGCGCGGGGTTCCAGCTCGCGCTCGCCTGTGACCTGCGCATCGTGGCCGACGACGTCAAATTCTGCATGAAGGAGCCCGCACTGGGGCTGGTGCCCGATCTGACCGGCACCAAGCCACTGGTCGAGCTGGTGGGGCTGGCCAAGGCGATCGACATCTGCCTGACTTCTAGGACGATCGGGGCGGAGGAGGCCCTGCGGATCGGCCTCGCCGAACGCGTGGTCGCGGCGGATGACCTGGCGCGAGCCGTACAAGACAAGATCGCGGAGCTGCTGTCGACCAACCGGGACGCGGCGGCGGCGACCAAGCGACTCCTCCAGGGAGCGCGGGCGCGCACCCTGGAGGAGCAGAGCGTGGCGGAGGGTGTCGAGCAGGCACGCCGCCTCAAGGCGCTCTTCGGCGGAGCCTGAGCGGCGCGTCGAGCCGACCCGGGAGCCGCCGGGAATCGCGCTGAGCTGACCCGGGAGCCGCTGGGGTGCCCGCGTTGGGCCGGCCCGGCTGCGCCCGCGTTTCGCGCTGAGCTGACCCGGGAATCCCACGGGGCTCCCGGGTGCTGAGCCGGGGGAGGAGGACCCCCGAATGGCGATGATGGGAGGGGGCTTCGGCCCCCAGGTATGGGCGTCCCTGCGGCGCGACGGCTCCGTGACCAAGCAGCGGCTCACTCCGGGCACGGTCCGGCGCATCGCGCGCTACGCCAAGCCCTATACCGGGCAGATGACCGCGTTCCTACTGCTGGTGATGGCGGGCGCGGTGATCGTGATCGCTAACCCGCTGCTGATGAAGGCGATCATCGACGACGGCATCCTGCCCAGGCGCAGCGGCGTCGTGGTCGGCCTGGCCCTGGCGATCGGCGCGCTCGCGCTGGTCGACGCGGCTCTCACGCTCGTGCAGCGCTGGTTCTCCGCGCGCATCGGCGAAGGGCTGATCTACGACCTGCGCACCGAGGTGTTCGACCACGTGCAGCGCATGCCGGTGGCGTTCTTCATGCGCGCGCAGACCGGCGCGCTGGTCAGCCGGCTCAACAGCGACGTGATCGGCGCCCAGCGCGCCGTGACCAGCACACTGTCCTCGGTCGTCAGCAACGTGATCAGCCTGGTCCTGGTGCTGGGCGCGATGCTGGCGCTGTCGTGGCAGGTGACGGTGGTCGCGATGGTGCTGCTGCCGATCTTCATTGTGCCGGCCAAGTGGGTCGGGCGGCGCATGTCCGCGCTGACCCGCGAGCAGATGCAGCTCGACGCCGAGATGAGCTCGGTCACGACCGAGCGGTTCAACGTGGCGGGCGCGATGGTGGCCAAGCTCTACGGCCGCCCCGAGGACGACACCGCCGTCTACAGCTCCCGCGCCGCCAGGGTGCGCGACGTGGGCGTGACGGTCGGCATGTACGGCACCGTCTTCCGGGTCGCGCTCGGCCTGGTCGCGGCGCTGGCCACCGCGCTGGTGTACGGCATCGGCGGCGTGCTGGCCGTCGGCGGCGCCTTCGAGCTGGGCACGCTGGTGGCCCTGGCCGCCCTGCTGATGCGGCTGTACGGGCCGCTCACCTCGCTGTCGAACGTCCAGGTGGACGTGATGACGGCGCTCGTCAGCTTCGACCGGGTCTTCGAGATCCTCGACCTCAAGCCCATGGTGTCGGAGAAGCCGGGCGCGCGGCCGCTGCCGGACGGGCCGGTGACGATCGAGTTCGACGGCGTCGAGTTCCGCTACCCGGCGGCCGAGGAGGTGTCGCTGGCCTCCCTGGAGTCGGTGGCCAGGCAGGACACGGGCCCGTCCCAGCAGGTGCTGCGCGGCGTGTCGTTCACGGCCGGGCCCGGCCGGCTCGTCGCCCTGGTCGGTCCCTCGGGGGCGGGCAAGACCACGATCACCTCGCTGGTCTCCCGGCTCTACGACGTCAACGAGGGCGCGGTGCGGATCAACGGGCTCGACGTGCGCGAGGCCACGCTCGCCTCGCTGCGCGACACCGTGGGCGTGGTCATGCAGGACGCTCATCTCTTCCATGACACGATCGGGGCCAACCTCCGTTACGCCAGGCCAGGGGCGAGCGATGAGGAGATCTGGGACGCTCTCAGGGCCGCGCAGATAGGTGACCTCATCGAGGCGCTCCCCGACGGGCTGGACACGGTCGTGGGCGACCGCGGCTACCGGCTGTCCGGCGGCGAGAAGCAGCGGCTGGCGCTGGCCAGGCTGCTGCTGAAGGCGCCGCGCGTGGTGGTGCTCGACGAGGCCACCGCGCACCTCGACTCGGAGTCGGAGGCGGCCGTGCAGCAGGCGCTGAAGACCGCGCTGGCCGGTCGCACCTCGCTGGTGATCGCGCACCGGCTCTCGACGATCAGGGAGGCCGACGAGATCCTCGTCGTGCAGGACGGCCGCATCGCCGAGCGGGGCCGCCACGAGGAGCTGCTGGCGCGCGGCGGGCTCTACGCCGAGCTCTACCGCACCCAGTTCAGCGCTTCAGATAGCCCAGTCGGGTGAGCTCCTGCCTGGTGACCTTCTCCACCAGGGTGAGGTCGCCGGGCCGCAGGCGAGTGCGCCAGGAGCCGACCTCGGAGACGCGCGGGGCGTACAAACCGATCTTGGAGACGCGCGTCTCCAGGAACTCGGTGAGCGCCGCCACCGGCTCCGCGGGCCGCTGCACGAGATCCTCGTAGCGCAGCGTGAGGAGCTGGCCGGGCGGCAGCTCCTTGCGCAGCGTGGCGCTGAGCCGTACGGCGCTGCGCCAGCGCAGGGCGCTCTTGCCCGCGGCGGGCATGCCCTTCCAGCGGTCGCGGTGCTCGTCGCGGTTGACGCCGAGGAACGGGTTGGGGAACTCGGTCTCCTCCGACAGCATCACCGGCTTGAACCAGGCCAGGCAGTCGGGGTCGTCGAGCATGTCGGCGACCACGTCGCGGCCGTCGCGGATGAGCTGCACGAACCGGGCGTCGGGGAAGGCCCGGAGCAGTACCGGCGCGCTGTAGAGCAGGTCGGGGCTGCCGTCGCCGAACCTGGTCACCTCGCTCGTGGCCACGCACGGGCCCAAGCTCATCACGCCGCCCGCCTCCCGGCACGCCGCGGCGCACTGGCCGCACGAGCGGGGCAGCACCTGCCACGACTCGGCCAGCGCGTCGCGCAGCACCCGCACGGCACCCGACGTCTGGCCGATCGACGGCTTGCGGGCGAAGGCGTACACCACGTGGGAGACGGACGAGCGGCCCATCGTGACGTGGAAGCCGGGGGACCGTTTCAGGGCGCGGGCGAGCAGGTCCGCGCCGGAGTGCGGAGCACCGAGCAGGAAGACCGGCCTGCGGACCTTGATGCCGTTGACCACGAGGATGTGGGGCGGAAGTCGCATACGAGAGGTAAGTGTGACACCGTTTGGCGAGTGAAAAAGCCAACGTCGGCGTCGCCGCCCGTCCGGGAGTTGATCAATGCGGCAGGGTGACACCGTCGCCGTCGTCTCGCCCTCGGGGCCACCGAACGCCATCCTGCTCAGGCGGGGGGTCGAGCGCCTGGAGGGCCTCGGGCTGAAGGTCGTGGTCGGCGAGCACGTTCTCGGCAGCCAGGACCTTCCCTATCTCGCCGGAGCCGACGCGGCCCGCGCCGCCGACCTGCAGGCCGCCTGGTGCGACCCGGCCGTCTCCGTGGTGTTCTGCGCCAGGGGCGGTTACGGCGCGGCCAGGCTGCTCGGGCTGCTCGACTGGGGCCTCATGCGCGCGGCGGGGCCCAAGACGCTGATCGGGTCGAGTGACATCACGGCGCTGCACCACGCGTTCGCGGCGGAGCTGGGCGTGCCCACGCTGCACGGCCCGATGCCGGCCTGCGACCTGATCGCCAACGAGAAGCGGGCCGAGCCGCGCACCTGGGAGCACCTGCGGGCCGCCCTGGCCCGCCAGGCGCCGCCCGTCGTCGGCGACCAGGTGCTGGCTCCCGGCCGGGCCGAGGGCATACTCGCGGGCGGTAACCTGTCGCTGCTCGCCTCCATGTGCGGCACCCGCTACCACCCGTCGTTCGCCGGGAAGATCGCGCTGCTGGAGGACATCGGCGAGGAGCCCTACCGCATCGACCGGATGCTCACCCAGCTCTTGCAGGCGGGTGCCTTCGACGGTGTGCGCGGGATCGCCCTGGGTTCGTGGGTGGACTGCGGGGATCCCTATCCCGTGCTTAAAGACCGGCTGCTGCCGCTCGGAGTGCCTGTCCTGGCGGGCTTGCCGGTGGGTCACGGCACACCACAGATGAGTGTGTGGCTTGGGGCTCTTGGGGCTATCGATACCGAATCGTGCTCGCTGGCTGGTCTGTTCCGCGACGAGGAGCAGGCAAGGTAGGAATACACGCATACCGACAAAACGGACAGAGGGGACACGGCGCGTGAACTTGTTCAGGCGTGACCGGGAGCCCTCGCGACGCTCGATCGAGGACACCGATCTCGACTCCCTGCTCGGGCTCGTCGCCGATTCCCTCGGCTTCACCTGCGTCTTCGCCGCCGACGGCGCCTCGCTGACGCTGAGCGGCGGGAGGGAGATCCTGGTCAGGCTCACCGGGCTGCGCCGCGAGGCGGGCCGCAGGCCCAGGGACGACTGGCCGATGCTGGTCTCCGAGCACCTCGCCAACGCGGTCGCGGCGGCCGACGAGCGGCTCGACGTGTGCGATCTCGACCAGGTCAAGCCGCTGCTGCGGACCCGTGTCGAGGCGGTCGACGAGGTCGCCGACCTGACCAGGGTCGTCGGCCGCCACCTCAACGGCGACCTGGTCGAGCTGCTCACGGTGGGCTCCAGGCCGGTACGCCCCGAGGAGGCCGGCTGCTGGCCCGTCCCGTCGGGCAGGGCGCTGGAGCTGGCCGTCACGAACGTCGGCCGGGACGAGCGGCTGGAGATCGAGTCCATCGAGTTGTCGGGCACGCCGGTGTGGCGCCTGACCAGCCGTACCCCGGCCGCGGCCACCCATCTGCGCTGGCTCGGCGACTATCTGCCGTTGCCCGCCGACGGGGTGCTGGTGGTGCTGCCGGATCCGTACACGCTGATCGTGCACCCGGTCGACGGGATCGGCGTGGTGCGGGCCCTGGAGCGGCTGCGCGTGCACGCCGTACGCACCGACGGGCTCAGCCCGCAGGTCTACTGGTGGCACGAGGGGCGGCTGACCCTCATCAGGGCGGACATCGTCCTGCAAGATGGCCTGGCCCGCCTCGTGGTGGCGCCGCCGCCGGAGTTCGCCAAGGTGCTGGCCCGGCTCGCCGCCTAACCCAGCCGGGAGAGCGCGCGGGCGGCGTGCACCAGGGGGACGTGGCTGAACGCTTGGGGGAAGTTTCCCACCATACGGTCGTATCGCGGGTCGTACTCTTCGGCGAGCAGCCCCACGTCGTTGCGCAGCGCGAGCAGCCGCTCGAACAGCTGCGTCGCCTCCTCCTTGCGTCCCTGCATGGCCATCACCTCGACCAGCCAGAAGCTGCACGCCAGGAACGCGCCCTCGCCGCCGGTCAGGCCGTCGACGTCGTTGTCCTCGGCCACCGGGTAGCGCAGCACGAAACCGTCGGACATCAGCTCCTTCTCGATGGCCGCCACCGTGCCGGCCACGCGCGGGTCGTCGGCCGGCAGGAAGCCCACCATGGGCATGAGCAGCAGCGAGGCGTCGAGGGCCGTCGAGCCGTAGTACTGGGTGAAGGTGTTGCGCGTGGGGTCGTAGGCCCGGTCGCAGATCTCGGCGTGGACGACGTCGCGCAGCTCCCGCCACCGGTCGACGGGGCCGGTCCTGCCGAACTTCTCCACGTACTTCACGGCCCGGTCGAGCGCCACCCAGCACATCATCTTGGAGTGGGTGAAGTGCCTGCGCGGGCCGCGTACCTCCCACAGCCCCTCGTCGGGCTCGTCCCAGTGCTCGGCCACGTAGTCGAGCAGCTGGCGCTGGATCGCCCAGGCGCGGTCGTCGGCGGCCAGGCCGGAGGTCCTGGAGAAGAACAGGCAGCTCATCACCTCGCCGTAGACGTCCAGCTGGAGCTGCATGACGGCGTCGTTGCCGATCCTGACCGGGCGGGAGCCCTCGTAGCCGTCGAGCCAGGCGAGCTGCATCTCCGGCAGCCGCCGCTCGCCCGCGACGCCGTACATGATCTGCAGGTCCTGCGGGCGGCCCGCGATGGCGCGCAGCAGCCAGGCCCGCCAGGCGGCGGCCTCGTCCAGATAGCCGGAGTTGATCAGGGCGTCGAGCGTCATCGTCGCGTCGCGCAGCCAGCAGTAGCGGTAGTCCCAGTTGCGCACTCCGCCCAGGTCTTCGGGGATGGAGGTGGTGGGCGCGGCCACGATGGCGCCGGTGGGGTCGTAGATGAGGCCCTTGAGGGTGATCAGCGAGCGGACGACGGCCTCGCGGTAGGGGCCTTCATAGGTGCATTTGGCCACCCACTCCTTCCACAGCGCCTCGGTCTCGGTGAGCTGGGTCTCGGCGTGGATCTGCGAGGGCATCGGCTGATGTGAGGGGTGCCAGGTGAACACGAACGGCAGCCGCTCGCCCTCCTTGATGGTGAAGGTGGCGCGGTGCGCGTAGTCGCCGCCCTTGAGCGGGACGGGGGAGTGCAGCCAGATGGAGTCGGGGCCGCCGACCGCCTGCAGGTGGCCGTTGGTACGGCGAACCCACGGCACGATCCTGCCGTAGTCGAAGCGGACCCTGAGCTGCGTGGACATCTCGACCGTGCCCGAGACGCCCTCGACGATGCGGACCACGTCGGGGTTGCGGTCACGTGGCGGCATGAAGTCGATGACGCGGACCGTGCCCGAAGGGGTGTCCCACTCGCTCTCCAGGATGAGCGTGTCGGGCCGGTAGCGCCGCCGCGTGGCGGGCCGCCTGCCGGTGGGGCCGAGCCACCAGTGGCCGTTGCGCTCGCTGCCGAGCATGGCCGCGAAACAGGAGGGGGAGTCGAATCTGGGCAGGCAGAGCCAGTCGATGGAGCCGTCTCTGCCGACCAGGGCCGCCGACTGCATGTCCCCGATGAGCGCATAGTCCTCGATCCGCATGTATTGACGCTACCGGCGGAAGGGCGATCTCGCGGCCGCTCCGCGCACGTCGCGTCGTGAGCGGGCACGGCCGCGAGATCACGTCATGGGGAACCGGCGGGCGAGCGGCTGGGATCACGCCATGGGGAACCAGCGGGTGAGCAGCTGGGTCAGCGGGCCGATGGCCAGCGCGAAGATCAGGGTCCCGACGCCGACCGTGCCGCCGAGCAGCCAGCCCGCCGCCAGCACCATGATCTCGATGAGGAAGCGGGCGAGCCGGAGCGACAGGCCCAGCCGGGTCAGGCCGGTCATGATGCCGTCACGCGGTCCCGCGCCCATCCCCGCGCCGATGTACAGGACAGTGGCCAGGGCGATCGACAGCACGCCGAGCACCAGGTAGAGCCAGCTCGCCGCCCAGTGCGTGGCGGTGGGCAGCACCGAGAAGGCGGCGTCGGCGAACAGGCCGACGAACAGGACATTGCTGATCGTGCCGAGGCCGGGCTTCTCCTTCAGCGGGATCCACAGCAGCATCACCAGCACGCCGACCGCGAGGATGATCGTCCCGACCGACAGGCCCGTCCGCATGGCCAGGCCCTGGTGGAGGGTGTTCCACGGGGCGTTGCCCAGCCCGGACACGAGCTGGAAGGCGATGCCCAGCCCGTACAGCGCCAGACCGCCGTAGAGACGCAGGAGGCGGACAGGGAGGGTGTTCGGGCGTGGGACGGTCGCTTCGCTCATAGTGGTCCCAGAGTGGCAGGGACCCGGCTTGCCAAAACAGGGCCAATCACGGAAAGTGGCCTTTATGAGGCATTTGTCGGCGACTCAGGTGGCCAGGCTGGTGGACGTCCCGGAGGGCGCCCGGCCCTATTACCGCGCGCTCGCCGACTCCGTGCGCGCGCTCATCATGGACGGGCAACTGCCGGTGCGGGTGCGCATGCCCGCCGAACGCGACCTGGCCAAGACCCTGGAGGTCAGCCGCACCACTGTAACGGCGGCCTACGACCTGCTACGCGAGCGGGGCTACCTGGACAGCAGGCAGGGCTCGGGCAGCTGGACCGCGCTGCCGGACCCGGCCATGTCGGCGGACAACCCATGGCTGTCCGTCGACGGCGACGGGCTCATCCCGCTGCACTGCGCCGCCCCGCCCGCGCCGTCGGCGCTGGCCGAGGCCATGACCGAGGCCGTGGCGGACCTGCCCAGGTACGGCATGGGCCACGGCTACGACCCGATGGGCCTGCCCGCGCTCAGGGAGCGGATCGCCGCCCACTACACCGGCCGCGGACTGGCCACCAGGCCGGAGCAGATCCTCGTCACCACCGGCTCCCAGCACGCGATCCAGCTCGTGCTGGGCCTGCTGGTCGGCGCGGGCGACCCGGTGCTCGTCGAGTCGCCCACCTACCCGCACGCCATCGACGTGGCCCGCCAGCGCGGCGCCAGGATCGTGCCCGTCGGCATCTCGCACGAGGGCTGGCAGGCCGACCTGGTCTCCTGCGCCATGCGCCAGTCCGCGGCCCGGCTGGCCTATCTGATGCCCGACTTCCAGAACCCGACCGGCGCGCTCATGGACGACGCCACCAGGGCCGCGATCGCCGGGGCCGCCAGGCGTACCGACACCGTGCTCGTGGTCGACGAGACCTGGTCGGAGCTGGCCCTGGACGAGGTGCCGCGCACGGCGCCCATGGCCGCCTTCGACACCGACAGCCGGATGATCAGCATCGGCTCGGCCTCCAAGCTGTGGTGGGGCGGGCTGCGCATCGGCTGGGTGCGCACCACGGCCGCGCTGGCTCGCCGCCTGGCCGTCCACCGCGGGGCCGTGGACATCGCCAGCCCGGTGCTGGAGCAGCTCGTGGTGGCGCGGCTGTTCGACCGGATCGAGCAGACCAGGGCCGAGCGCCGCCGCACGCTGCGGGCCTCCCGCGACGCGCTCGTCGCCGGGCTCCGTGAACGGCTGCCCGGGTGGAGCTTCACCGTGCCGAAAGGCGGCGGCACGTTGTGGGTACGGCTGGACGGGGGCTCCTCGGTCGCCCTGGCCGACGCGGCGGCCCATCATGGGGTACGGCTCGCTCCGGGGCCCTGGTTCGGGCTGGAAGGCACGCTGGAGGGCTACTTGCGCCTGCCGTACACGCACTCGCCCCAGGTGCTCGCCGAGGCCGTCAGCCGGATCGCGGCGGCCCACGAACGCGGAGCCGCCGGGACCAGGCCGCGGCTGCCCGACTCGCTCATGCCGATGGTCTGAGGCGCCTGGCCTATTCGGGGGGTTTGACACCCCTGGCCAGCGGGGCGCGCCAGTTGTAGCGCATCGCGGCGATGCGCAGGCCGAAGGCCAGCACGGCGGCGGCCAGCGTGGCGGGCCAGCCGTGCAGATCGTGGGTGTAGAGCGCGGCCATCACCGCCGAGCCGAGCGTCGCGGGCACCGCGTAGAGCTGGCGGTCGTACAGCAGCGTCGGGATCTCACCGGCCAGCACGTCGCGCAGCATGCCGCCGCCGACCGCCGTCGTGACGCCGAGCAGGGCCGCGTGCAGGGGGCCGAGCCCGTAGTCGAGCGCCTTCTCGGTGCCCACCGCGCAGAACAGCCCGAGGCCCGCCGCGTCGAGCACCAGGATGGCGGGCATCACCTTGGCCACGTGCGGATGCCAGAAGAACACGATGGCCGTGGCCGCGAGCGGCACGAGCACGTACCCGGAGCTCTGGAAGGCGGTGGGCCGGACGTTGAGGATCAGGTCGCGCACGACACCGCCGCCCAGCGCGGTCATCTCGGCGATCACCGCCATGCCCACCACGTCGAGCCGTTTGCGTACGCCCATCAGCGCGCCCGACAGGGCGAAGACGAAGATGCCTACGAGATCGAGAATTTCCGACACGAGAGAGATTTCTACCGGAGCGGCTTGGTGTGGTGCTCCGCCATCAGTACCCGCAGCCGCCGGGTGAACACCAGCAGCACCACTCCCGCCACGACCGCCGTCGAGGCCAGGAGCAGATAGTAGGCGGGCTCGGACAGCACGTTGCCGAGCCGCCCGGTCTGCCCGCCGACCGCGTCGCCCACCGACACCGCGATGAACCAGATGCCGAGCATCTGGCCCTTGAACGCCCGCGGCGCCAGCTTGCTGGTGACCGAGAGCCCGACCGGGCTCAGCGACAGCTCGCCGAACACCTGGATCAGATAGACCAGCACCAGCCACCAGACCGAGATCTTGCCCGTCTCGGCCAGTTTGGCGGCCAGCGCCATGACCACGAAGCTGAGGCCCGCCATGAACAGCGCGAACGCGAACTTCTGCGGCGTGCTCACCCGGGTCCCCAGCTTGGTCCACAGCGCCGCGAACACCGGCACCAGGAGCAGGATGAACAGCGAGTTGAACGACTGCGTCGTCGCCGCCTCGATGGGGATGCCGAACAACGACAGAACGGTGTTGTGCTGGGCGAAGAACAGCAGTTTGCTCGGCGCCAGGTCGAAGATCATCCAGAAGATCGCGGCCGCCACGAAGAGCCAGATGTAGGCCTTCATCCGCAGCCGTTCGTCCTCGGTCAGGTCGTGGCTGCCGAGCATGATGTAGCCGAAGTAGAGCACCGGCACCGCCAGCACCACGACCGTCACCACGACCGTGAGCCTGGACAGCGTGAACGTCCCCGTCGCCACCCAGATCGCCATGGCCACCACGGTCACGGCCACCGCGAACGAGACGAGCTTGACCGCGTTGGCCCGTTCGGACGGCGTCAGCGGCAGGCCCGGCTCGTCGCCGACGCCCCTGAGGCTCTTCCTGCCCAGCGTGTACTGCAGCAGGCCGAGCGCCATGCCGACCGCCGCCGCGCTGAAGCCCAGATGCCAGCGGCCACCCTTGGCCAGCTCGCCCACCACGATCGGCGCGAGGAAGGCGCCGATGTTGATGCCCAGGTAGAACAGCGAGAACCCGGCGTCCCTGCGCCCGTCGTCCTCGTCGCGGTAGAGCCGGCCGACCATGACCGAGATGTTCGGCTTGAGCAGGCCGGTGCCCGCGATGATCAGCAGCAGCCCGAGCCAGACGAAGAACGACCCGCCGACCGGGAGGGCCATGCTGATGTGGCCGCACATGATGATGAAGCCGCCCAGGAAGACCGATCTGCGCGGGCCCAGCACCCGGTCGGCGATCCAGCCGCCGGGCAGCGCCACCAGGTAGATCAGCGCGCCGTAGACGCCGACCACCGCCTGCGCGGTCTGCTCGGTCATGCCGAGGCCGTGCTGGGCGGGCGAGGCCGCCATGAAGGTGGCCAGGATGGCGCGCAGGCCGTACCAGCTGAACCGCTCCCACATCTCGGTGCCGAACAGCGTCGCAAGGCCCCACGGATGCCCGAAGAACGTCCTTTCGCCCTTGGTCATGCGACCTCCCGCTTTTGTGCGCGATCCATCACTCTACGTGACGACGATGGCGAGGTCTTGCCGCTACCCCGGCGGTGTGGTGCGATGCATCCCAGCTGAGCAAGTGATTACTGACTGGAGGCGGGTGCCATGGCAGATGTCCTCGAAGTCCGGGCGGAGATCAACCGTTTAATCGCCGGCCGTACCGTATGCGGGCAGCTCAGCGAGCTGGCCGAGCGTTACCCTGACGCGCCCGCCTACTCCGACCCCGTCGACGGCGGCTGGAACACGCTGAGTTACGGCCAGGCCAGGCAGCGGGTGCTCGAGATAGCGGCCGGATACGCCGCGCTCGGTCTCGAACCCGGCGAATCCGTCGCGCTGATGATGGTCAACAGGAGTGAGCACGTGCTCGCCGACCTCGGCGCGGTGCACGCGGGCGGCGTCGGCTGCACCGTCTACTCGACGTTCGCGCCCGACCAGATCGCGTTCGTCGCCGCCGACGTGAGCGCCCGGATCGCGGTGCTCGGCGGCCCCGCCGAGCTGGCCCGCTGGCAGCCGGTGCTCGACCGGCTGACGGGACTCCGCAAGATCATCATGCTGGAGGGCGCGCCCGACGACGACCGGTTCCTGTCCTGGACGGACTTCCTGGAGCTGGGCCGCGCCGCGCTGGCCGCGCGCCCGGAAGAGATCGAGGCCCGCTGGCGCGCCGTGACGGCGGACGACGTGGTCACGGTCCTGTACACCTCGGGCACCACCGGCCGGCCCAAGGGCGTCCCCCTCACCCACGCGAACGTCTTCTACGAGGTCGAGTCGACCGACCGCATCACCTCCCTGCCCATCCAGGGCACGCAGATCTCCTACCTCACCTACGCGCACATCGCCGAGCGGGTGCTCAGCCTCTACCTGCCCCTGGTGAAGGTCTCCCACGTGCACTTCTGCACCGACCTGGCCAACCTCGGAGCCACGCTCGGGCAGGTCAAGCCGATGATGTTCTTCGGCGTGCCGCGCGTGTGGGAGAAGATGATGGCCCGCCTGCTGGCGGTCCTCGCCACCCAGACCGACGAGCAGCAGGACGCCGTACGACGGGCCATGGCCGCCGGCGTCGCCTACGTCGAGGCAGGCCAGTACGGCGGCACGCTCACCCCCGAGATCGCCGCCGCCTACGAGCAGGCCGACTCCTCACTGCTGTCCATCATCCGCGGCATGATCGGCTTCGACCGTGCCGAGTGGACCGCCACGGGCGCCGCGCCGCTCCCCGCCGAGGTGCAGCGCTTCTACGCCGGTCTCGGGCTCAAGGTCATCGACGTGTACGGCATGACCGAGACGACCGGTGCCTTCACCGGCAACAGCCCCTCCTGCTACCGCCTGGGCACCGTCGGCCGGGCGGAGCCGGGCGTCGAGGTCCGCATCGCCGAGGACGGTGAGATCCTCACCCGAAGCCCCCTCAACACCCGCGGCTACCACAACCGTCCCGAGGACACCGCCCAGCTGATCGACGAGGACGGCTGGCTGCACACCGGCGACATCGGCTCGGTCGACGGCGACGGCTTCTACCGGGTCGTCGACCGCAAGAAGGAGCTGATCATCACCGCCGGCGGCGAGAACATCTCCCCGGCCGAGATCGAGAACCACCTCAAGGAGCACCCCCTCATCGGCCAGGCCCTCGCCTACGGCGACAACCGGGCCTACCCGGTGGCCGTGCTGACGCTCGACGCCGAGGTGGCGCCCGGCTGGGCCCAGTCGCGCGGCATCACCTTCGGCTCGCTCGCCGAACTGGCCGAGCACTCCGCCGTGCTCAAGGAGGTGGAGGCCGCCGTCGTGGCGGCCAACGCCAAGCTGGCCAGGGTGCAGCAGGTCAAGCGGTGGGCGCTGCTCGGCACCGAGTGGACGGCCGAGACCGAGGAGCTGACGCCCAGCCTGAAGCTCAAGAGACGGGTCATCCACGCCAAGTACGCCGACGTCATCGAGGGCCTGTACTCCGGCTGATCCTTTGCCGTTCGGGGCGCGCGTCGTGGTCCTGGTCATTACCGGGTGCTTCCTAGCGTCTCGATCATGACCAGAAGTCTTCTTCTCGTCTCGCTCGCGGCGGGGGCCCTGGCGGTGCCCATACCGGCGTCCTCCGCAGCGACCGAGCTCGCCATTCGTGAGATCAACATCAGGCCCGCCAGCCCCGTCGTCGGAGCCGGGAACACCGTCCGCCTGGTGATCGACGTGGTCGCCAAGGGGGTGAAGGGCAGGGACGGGGTGAGCATCAAGGTGGAGCCCGGCTCCACACCCGGCGCCACGGGCCAGACGCCCATCACCGGCGGATCGCCCGTCGGCGCCGTACCGCCGCTCCCCGGTACGCCTCCCGCCTCCGCCACGGGCACCGGGGTGCTCGCGCCCGGTCGCCGAAGCGCCTTGCGCGTCACCGCTCCGGGCGGAGAGGCCGTCGTGGATCCCGCCCAGACCGTGGACGCCGGGACGCGGCCGGTCGGGGAGGGGTGGCCGGCCTGGTTCGGCCCGGACATCTGGGCGTCGGCCAGGCGGCCGCAGCCGCGGCCCATCACCGTGGAGCCCGCGCTGCCGTTCATGCCGGAGTGGCGGACGGTGCCGGTCGGGATGCGAATGCTGGACGGCTGGCAGACCTGGCGGTTCCTGCCCGACAAGGTCCTCACCCGCTTCTACCCGTCGGGCACCTGGACGATCACCGCCACCGCGACGGGCGAGGACGGGCAGAGCGTGACGCGCGACCAGACGTTCCAGCTCAAGCGGGAGACCAAGATGTCGTCCGTACGGGCGGAGAAGGTGAACGGAGCCGACTCCGTACGGCTGCGCGGCTCCCTGACCAGGGTGGACCCGCGCGGCTACGAGGACTACGCACCGTTCGCCGACCAGCAGGTGGAGATCCTGTGGCGCGCGGAGGCCGAGGACACGTGGGAGCGGGTGGCGATCGCGACCACCGGCGAGACGGGCGACTTCGGCAGGACGGTACGGGGCCGCAACGGCGGCTACTGGCGAGCCCGCTACCTGGGAACCGACCATTATGCCTCAAAGGTCTCGAAAATCCACGAAAGCAGGATAAACACCTAAAAACGGTGTCATAAAGCCCGCCGGGTGAATTGTCGTTGCACGATGGTTATCGGGGCTTTCGCAACTTTTCCTTTCCCAACCGCGTCAATGGTGTTGACGTGCCCTGTCCTTGGGGCGCGTTCTCCACACGGGGAAGGAAGTTCATTCATGATGCGACGTCTCGCCGCCGGACTGGCCGCGGCTGCTCTGGGCGCCACGGTCGTGGCGACCGCCGCCACTCCGGCGCTGGCGGAACCCGAGCCCGACGGTGGTCACACCGCCCTGCAGTTCGACGCCAACCCCGAACCGGCCTGGCGCGGCAAGCCCCTCAACCTCGAGGGGAAGCTGTCGGTTCAGTGCGAAGAGGACTACATCAGCGGCTTCGTGTCCGTCCACCACGCCGACTACTGCAAGGAGTCGGAGTCCTGGCACCGCCTCGGCTGGAAGCGGATCTCGATCCTCTTCAAGGCCGACGGCAGCGGCCGGTGGGAGTACGTGGAGTCGGTCCGGACCAACCGTGACGGCTACTTCTCCACCCGCGTCCCGGCCTACACCTCGGGCACCTGGAAGGCGGTCTTCGAGGGCGCCGAATGGCTCGACGGCTCGCAGGCCACCGACTGGGTGAAGGTCGTCGGCCGCCGCCACTGACATGCGGCTCGAGAAATGCCCGGTCCCCATTGCGGGGGCCGGGCATTTCTGGTTTTCAGGCTTTACCTGGCTCCTCCCGGTAGAGCACCAGGTGCTCGTGGTAGAGGACGCCGTCACAGATGTCGCCCGTCGCGGTGAACCCGGTGTCGTCCACATAGTCCAGATGGGCGCCCGTCACGGTGTAGCGGCCGGTGTAGGCACTGCGCCGGTCGCCGCGGGCCTCGTCGTAGCGCCCGTCCGGCAGAAGCTCCTGCCGGATGTGGCCGTCGGCTGTCACCCACATGCCGACCACGTTCACGTCGGACATCGGATCCCCCCTCGTCGGTTCTCTGTTCCTTCGTCAGTCTCCCGCCCGCCTCTGTCCGCTGACAGGCAGCGCTGTTCCCAGGTGCGCGCCACCCAGGCAGGCGCATGGCTCAACCGGTGATGGCGTAGAGTTCCGCGGATGATCGAAGAGCCGTTGGCGGGCGGCGGGGTCAACGAGGTCGTCCGGGTCGGGAACACCGTCCGGCGGCCGACCGGTCCCTGGACGCCGGCCGTACACCGTCTGCTGGATCACCTCGCCGCGGCCGGGTTCGACGGGGCGCCCCGCGCGTACGGGCTGGACGAGGCCGGCCGGGAGATCCTCGACTTCGTCCCGGGCGACGTGGCGCACTACCCGGTGCCCGCCTACGCCTGGAGCGACGCCGCGCTGGAGGCGCTGGCCGTACTCATGCGGGCCTATCACGACGCCACCACCGATTTCGCGGCACTGGACGCCGAGTGGTACTTCCCGGCGCGCGAGCCGGCCGAGGTCGTCTGCCACAGCGACATCGCGCCCTACAACTGCGTCTACCGCGACGGCCTGCCGGTGGCCCTCATCGACTTCGACACCGCCCATCCCGGGCCGCGCCTGTGGGACGTCGCCTACGCCGCCTACCGGTTCGTCCCGCTGACGGCCGTCGGCAACGGCGAGGCCGTGACGCCGGTGACCGAGCAGGCCAGGCGGCTCCGGCTGCTCGCCGACGCCTATGGTCTTTCCGGCGCCGAGCGTACGGCGCTGCCCGAGGTGGCGGCCGAACGGCTGCGGGCGATGGTGGATCACATGCGGCGGCAGGCGGCGGCCGGGAACGAGGCGTTCGCCGCCCACCTGGCAGGCGGGCACGCCGACCTGTACCTGACGGACATCGAACACATCACCCGCCACGCCACGGAGTTCCGGAACGCCCAGTGAGGAATCACCTGATCGCGAACCGCGTTGTCGTCCGGTGAGTTGTCGGGTTTGGGAGCGGCTGGAAGACCAGCATAGGCTGGGCTCTGGCGACGGATTGGAGGTGACGCCATGTTGCGAGACTCGTTCGGACGGGTGGCGACGGATCTGCGGGTGTCCCTCACGGACAAGTGCAACCTGCGCTGCACCTACTGCATGCCGCCCGAAGGGCTCGACTGGCTGCCCAACGCCCAGCTCCTCACGGCTGAGGAGATCGTCAGGCTGGTCACGATCGGCGTCGAGCGGCTGGGGATCACCGAGGTCCGCTACACCGGCGGCGAGCCGCTGCTGCGCCGCGAGCTGCCCGACATCGTCGGCCGCACCGTGGCGCTCGACCCCAGGCCGCAGGTGTCGCTGACGACCAACGGCATCGGCCTGGCCCGGCTGGCCGGGGTGCTCGTCGAAGCGGGCCTCGACCGGGTGAACGTCTCCCTCGACACCCTCGATCGCGACACCTTCAAGCGGCTCGCGCACCGCGACAGGTTCGACGACGTCATCGCCGGGCTCAGCGCCGCCCACGAGGCGGGCCTGCGCCCCGTCAAGGTCAACACGGTCCTGATGCGCGACATCAACGACCACGAGGCCGTGCCGCTGCTGCGCTACTGCCTGGAGCAGGGTTACGAACTGCGCTTCATCGAGCAGATGCCGCTCGACGCCCAGCACGGCTGGAGCCGCGAGAACATGGTGACCGCCGACGAGATCCTCGCGATGCTGTCGGACTCGTTCGACCTCACGGCCGACGATCTGGAGGATCGCGGCAGCGCCCCCGCCGAGCGCTTCCTGGTGGATGGCGGCCCCGCCCGGGTGGGCGTGATCGGGTCGGTGACGCGCCCGTTCTGCGGCGCCTGCGACCGCGTACGGCTGACCGCCGACGGCCAGATCCGCAACTGCCTGTTCGCCACCGAGGAGTCCGACCTGAAGACGCCCCTGCGGGCCGGCGCCTCCGACGAGGAACTCGCCGCTCGCTGGATCGCCGCCGTCTCGCGCAAGCGCGCCGGGCACGGCATCGACGACCCGTCCTTCCTCCAGCCGTCCCGCCCGATGTCGGCGATCGGCGGCTAGCCCGCTCAGTCGTACATTTGCCCGTATTCGTACGCGGTGCGGGCGCCGCCCCGCCGATCGAGAGCCGTGGCCGGGGTGCGTACCGTGGGGGCGTGACGATCGGCGGAGAGTACGACGCGGTCATCCTGGCCGGGGGACAGGCGCGGCGGCTGGGCGGCGTGGACAAGCCCGGCCTGAGTGTCGGGGCGCGGGCGATGATCGAGGGCGTCGTCCTGGCGGCCTCCGGAGCCCGCAGGGTGATCGTGGTCGGCCCCGAACGCCCGCTGCCAGGGGTGTTCTTCGCGCGGGAGGATCCGCCGGGCGGCGGGCCGGTTCCGGCGCTCCGGGCCGGGCTGCGCGAGGTCACGGCGCCACGGGTGGTGCTGCTCGCCGGAGATCTCCCGTACCTCAGAGCCGGACACGTCGCCGAACTGCTCCACGCCTCGGATACGGGTGGTGGCGGGGTGGTGGCGGTGGACGATAGTGGGCGGGAGCAGTGGTTGCTGAGCCTGTGGCCTGCCGAAACGCTGCGCCGAGCGCTGGACGGCTACACCGGGCGCTCACTGAAAGGGCTGCTCGGCCCGCTCGTCCACGCGCGCGTCGCGCTGTCCGGCCGGCCGTGGTTCGACTGCGACACAATGGACGATCTAGAGGAGGCTCGCATGAACGTGCTGAACGAGTGGACCGCCCTGGCCTGCCGGGAGCTGGGCATCGACCCGGCCCGTGTCGACCGGGACCTGATCCTGGACCTGACCAAGGAGGTGGCGCACGGCGTCGCCAGGCCCGCCGCGCCGCTGACCGCCTATCTGCTGGGGCTCGCCGAGGGCGCCGGCACCGCGCCCGAGGACGCCGTCGCCCGGATTACCGCGCTCGCCAAGAACTGGAGCGCGGCCACGACCGAGACGCTGACCGAGAGTTGACACGCCAACGAACTGTTGGTGTCAAGCCATGCTCAAAGTTGCCAAATTTCTGCGCATAATGAGCTGCAGAGAGCGTAAAAGATTTGGGGAAAGCGGCCCTACCCAACAGGGTCCCGGGGCGTTGGACTGATCGTCCGAGTGAGAGTTTCCCCAGGAAAAGGGCGACGCCGGGTGGTTACGGGGGCAAACCACCCGGCGTCGCTTCATCGGCGTTCCGACGGGGGCCCGGAACGCCGGCACCAGCACTCCGACGGGGGACCGGAGCGCTTGCCTAAAGCGTACACCTACAACCCATGGGATGCGTCAAGACTTAGTCACGACCCGATCTCGCGTCGATGCCTTGGTATCTCGCTTTGGTTAGCTTCCGGTGTGTGAAAGGTAGGGGGAGGGGCATCCCTGCCCCTCTCATTGGCCCCGATTACGGCTATGTATGGCAAAAAGACGGCCGCGGCGATGAACAGCAGCCGGTACGGCACGGGCACCGGGACAACCACGGCCAGGATCAGGCACAGCGTGCGGATCCCCATCTTGATGAGGTAGCTGATCTCGCGCCGGTGGATGTCCGAGCTCAGCGACGGTTGCGCGTCGGTGACCTGGTGGACGTCCTGCTTCTTGCGCCACCCCTTCATGACATCCACGGTAGACCCCGGGTGCGCCGCACGCGACAGCGACCAGGGGCGGCGGCAGCGGTCATGCGATCATGGCCTTGGAGTAAGGAGTGTGGAGATGACGGATCGTACGTACCGGGTGACCGAGATCGTCGGCACGTCGGGTGAGAGCATCGACCAGGCCATCCGCAACGGGATCAGACGCGCGTCGGAGACGCTGCGTCACCTCGACTGGTTCGAGGTGACGGAGGTGCGCGGGCACATCGACGCGGGCGAGGTGGCGCACTTCCAGGTCGGCATGAAGGTGGGCTTCCGCCTCGAGGACGCCTGACGGCCCCGAGCAGAGCGCTGAAACGGCCATGAGCGCGCCCAGGTGAGTCCCGGACGCGCTCATGAGCCAGTGCTACGGCGAAAGGGTCAGCTCGCCTGGCTGACCGTGGACATGTTGAAGTCCGGCACCCTGATGGCGGGCATCACGGTACGGCTGAAGTAGTCGCCCCACTCGCGCGGCAGCGTCTGCTCGCTGGAACCCACCTCCGAGACCCGCCCCAGCAGGTCGACCGGACTCTCGTTGAAGCGGAAGTTGTTCACCTCGCCCACGACCTCGCCGTGCTCGACCAGGTAGACCCCGTCACGGGTGAGCCCGGTCACCAGCAGCGTCTGCGGATCGACCTCGCGGATGTACCACAGGCACGTGAGCAGCAGGCCGCGCTCGGTGTCGGCGATCATCTCCGTCAGCGAGCGCCCGTCGCCGGGGGCCCGCACGATCAGGTTGTCGATCGAGGGCGTGACCGGCAGCCCGCTGAGCTCGGCCGAGTACTGCGTCTGCCGCAGTGCCGTGAGCTGCCCGTCCCGCACCCACTCGGTCGCCGACAGCGGCAGGCCGTTGTCGAAGATCGAGCTCTCGCGGCTGGAGGCGTGGGCGACCACGAACGGCGCGCACTCGATGCCCGGGGCGGCCGGATCGCTGACGAGCGTCACCGGCAGCGTGGCCAGTTGCTCGCCGACCCGGGTGCCGCCGCCCGGCTTGGCGAACACCGAGCGGCCGTCCAGCGCGTCCCTGGCGCCCGCGGACCAGTAGGCGTAGATCATCAGGTCGGCCACCGCGCTCGGCGGCAGCAGAGCCTCGTAGCGCCCCGCGGGCAGGTCCACCCGGGTCTTGGCCCACTCCAGCCGCTGGGCCAGCGACGCGTCGAGCGCCGCCACGTCCACGTCGGAGAAGTCGCGGGTGCCCACGCCCGTCCAGGCCGAGCGCTTCAGATCGGCCGACTTGGCGTTGAGCTCCAGCCGGCCGGACGGCTGGTCGTGGCGCAGCCGCAGCCCGCTGGAGGTGCCGAGGAACGTCGAGGTCAGCGAGTGCTCCGCGAAGCCGTACAGCCTCCTGCCGCCCGCCTCCGCGGCGGCGAACGCCTCGCCGAGCGCGGGCGCGAACCGTTCGAACACCCCGATGTCGGTCGGGGTCACCGGCTCGGCCCACGAGGCGCTCGCCGGCCGGCCCTCGACCAGTGGCCGCGCGTCCTCGGCCGGCTGCGCCTCGCGCGCCGCCCGGTCGGCCGCGGCCACCACGTCGGCGAGCTGATCCGGTCGTACGGCGGCGCGGGAGACCACGCCCACACCCTGGCCGGCGATCGAGATCACGGTCAGCCGGGCGGAGCGGGCCACGCCGTTGGTCGTGAGCGTGTTGCCCGCGAACCGCAGGTTGGCCGTGGACCCCTCGTCCACGAGCACGACGCAGCCATCGGTGGTGGACAGCTCCAGAGCCTTCTCCACCATGTCCTGCGGAGAGATCTGAACAGGCAGACCGGTATGGCCCGCCGCTGATCGCTGCTCGCTCACTTTCCACCCTCCTGCACGGTGTTGAGGATCCGTACGCCCCTGAACAGGCCGGACGGGCAGCCGTGGCTGACCGGCGCGACCTGGCCCGGCTGGCCCTTGCCGCAGTTGAAGGCGCCGCCCAGCACGTACGTCTGCGGCCCGCCGACGGCCTCCATCGACTGCCAGAAGTCCGTCGTGGTCGCCTGGTAGGCGAAGTCGCGCACCTGCCCGGCCAACCGGCCGTGCGAGATCCGGTAGGCCCGCTGCCCGGTGAACTGGAAGTTGTAGCGCTGCATGTCGATCGACCAGCTCTTGTCGCCGACGATGTAGAGGCCCCGCTCGACCCGCGAGATGAGCTCCTCGGTCGACGGCCCGCCGGGCGCGGCGGCCAGCGAGACGTTGGCCATCCGCTGGATGGGCATGTGCCCCGGCGAGTCGGCGAACGCGCACCCGTTGGACCGCCCGAACCCCTTCATCAGCGCCATCCGCCGGTCGAGCTGGTAACCGACCAGGACGCCGTCCCTGACGATGTCGAAGCTCTGCCCCTGCACGCCCTCGTCGTCGAAGCCGATCGTGGCCAGGCCGTGCGTGACGGTCCTGTCGCCGGTCACGTTCATCACCGGGGAGCCGTAGACGAGCTCGTTGAGCTGGTCGAAGGTGGCGAAGCTGGTGCCCGCGTAGGCGGCCTCGTAGCCGAGTGCCCGGTCGAGCTCGGTGGCGTGCCCGATCGACTCGTGGATGGTCAGCCACAGATTGGACGGGTCGATCACCAGGTCGTGGTCGCCCGCCTCCACCGAGGGCGCGGCCAGCTTCTCGGCCAGCAGCCCGGGCAGCTGGGCCAGCTCATCGGCCCAGTTCCAGCCGGTGCCCGTCAGGTATTCGTAGCCGCGGCCGACCGGAGGCGCGATCGTCGACATGTCGTCGAATCCGCCGTTGGCCGCCTTCATCGCGTTGAGCTTGGGATGCACGCGTACGCGCTGCTGCGTGGTGACCGTGCCCGCCGTGTCGGCGTAGAACTTCTGCTCCTTGACCTGCAGCAGCCGGGCCGAGACGTGGTCGGCGCCCTTGAGCAGCCCGGCCGACCAGTCGGCCAGCAGCGCCACCTTCTCCGCCGACGGCACCTCGAACGGGTCGACGTCGTAGGCGGAGACCCACACCACCTCGGAGTGGACCGGCTCGGGGGCCAGCTCGATGGGCTCCCGGTTGATCGGGGCGCTCACCTCGGCCACCCGGATGGCCTGCTCGGCCACCTTCGCGGCCGCCTCGGGCGTGAGATGGATGCCTGCGGCGAAACCCCAGGTGCCGCCCTTGACGACGCGGACCGCGTAGCCGAGGTCGTCGGCGTCCATGGCTCCTTCGAGCCGGGCGTCGTAGAGGCTGAGCGACTCGGCTCTCACGCGTTCCAACCGGAAGTCGGCATGCTCGGCGCCCAGGTCACGAGCGCGTTGCAGGGCGGCGTCCGCCAGCTGCCGCATCGGCAGCTCCAGGAAATCGGAATCGATCTGGCGCATGTCCACGATCCTAACCCTGCGATCTTGTATCCCCCGGACAAGTGGATACCCGCCGGTAGGAGATAGCGTCAGGTGTCATGGCACGCTCTGTACTCGTCACCGGAGGCAATCGCGGCATCGGCCTCGCGATCGCCCGTGAACTAGCCGCGACCGGCGACGCCGTCGCGGTCACCTATCGATCGGGAGAGCCGCCGGAGGGGCTGTTCGGCGTCAAGTGCGACGTGACCAGCATGTCCGACGTCGAAGCCGCCTTCGACAAGGTCGAGGCCGAGCAGGGCCCGGTCGAGGTGCTGGTCGCCAACGCCGGCGTCACCAAGGACACGCTGCTGGCGATGATGAAGGAAGAGACCTTCACCGACGTCATCGACGCCAACCTGACCGGCGCCTACCGCGTGGCCAAGCGGGCCATCAGGCCCATGATGAAGCTCAAGCGCGGCCGCGTCATCCTCGTCTCCTCCGTCGTCGCCCTGTCCGGCTCGGCGGGCCAGACCAACTACGCCGCCTCCAAGGCGGGCCTCATCGGCTTCGGCCGGTCCATGGCGCGCGAGTACGGCTCGCGCGGCATCACCGTCAACGTGGTCTCGCCCGGCTTCGTCGCCACCGACATGACGGCCGACCTCGACGTCGAGGCCATCACCAAGAACATCCCGCTCGGGCGCCAGGCGTCGCCGAGCGAGGTCGCGCGCGTCGTCCGCTTCCTGGCCAGTGACGACGCCTCTTACATCACCGGGGCCGTGATCCCGGTCGACGGCGGACTCGGAATGGGGCACTGACGTGGGAATTCTCCAAGGCAAGCGGATCCTGGTGACCGGCGTGCTCACCGACGCGTCGATCGCGTTCTCGGTGGCCAAGCTGGCCCAGGAGGAGGGCGCCACTGTGGTGCTCACCGGGTTCGGCCGGTTGAGCCTGGTCGAGCGCATCGCCAAGCGGCTGCCCGAGACGCCGCCGGTGATCGAGCTCGACGTCCAGAGCACCGAGCACCTCGACACGCTGGCCGACCGGGTCGGCGAGCACGTCGACGGTCTCGACGGCGTCGTCCACTCCATCGGCTTCGCCCCGCAGAGCGCGCTGGGCGGCAACTTCCTCAACACCACCTGGGAGGACGTCGCCACGGCCCTGCACATCTCGACCTACTCCTACAAGTCGCTGGCCGTGGCCTGCCTGCCGCTGATGAAGGAGGGCGGCGCGGTCGTCGGCCTCGACTTCGACGCGAGCAAGGCGTGGCCGGTCTACGACTGGATGGGCGTCGCCAAGGCGGGCCTGGAGTCGTGCAACCGCTATCTCGCCCGCGACCTGGCCAAGCAGAACATCCGCGTCAACCTCGTCGCCGCCGGGCCGCTGCGCACGATGGCGGCCAAGTCGATCCCGGGCTTCAAGGAGTTCGAGGACAGCTGGCCGGAGCGCGCCCCGCTGGGCTGGGACCTGTCCGACACGGTCCCCGCCGCCAAGGCGTGCGTGGCGCTGATGTCCGACTGGTTCCCCGCCACCACGGGCGAGATCGTCCACGTGGACGGCGGCGCCCACGCGATCGGCGCCTGACCTGTCCTGATGGCCTGAACGGGCTCATACGTGTTGGGCGGCGCCGCACAAGCGTCGCCCTCTTGTCGTGATCCGTACCCATGACCGATCGCCGGGACCTGGTAACCGGATGCCATCAATTACCGGTTCTCCCGCTGATTCGGCGTGCTCTGGCGGCGATGCTGGTGTGATGGGGCGCTGGCTCAAGAACCCGGCACGGCTGAAGACGCTCAGCAGGCTGAAGAATCCGTGGGTGCTGGTCGCGATGGCCAGTATCGGTGCCGGGGTACCGTCCGTGGTGGTGCCGGGGGAGTGGCCGGTGTGGGGCCGGGCGCTGATCGCGGTCGTGGTGGCCGGGTTGTCCGGCGCCAGCGGCACGTACTTCGGTGTGGCGTTGACCCGAACCGAGAACGCCGCCGCGGCAATCGAGGCGCTGCACTCGGCTCTGGACCCGCTGATCCACCACCCGCAGGGCCTGGCCGGCGGAGAGCGCAGCGTGTTCGAGCTGCTGCTGCCACAGTCGTGCCCCACCCCCTTCTGGGGGCGGCGTGGCGAGCGGGACTGGTTGTGGGCCTGGTGCCAGGAGGAGGCGGCGCCGGGCCTGCTGGTGGTGGACGGGCCGGGCGGGTGCGGCAAGACCCGGCTGGCGTTACGGGCCGCCCAGGAGGCCGCCGCGGACGGGTGGGTGGCCGGCTGGCTGCGCGAGGGCAAGGCCGCCGACCTGGTCGACGCGGCCGCGGCGGTGGCCGACTCCCGGGTACTGGTCCTGGTCGACAACGCCGACACCCGAACCGACCTGGCGAGCCTGCTGGGCGCACTGGCGCGCTACGAGGGGCGGGCCCGGCTGCGAGTGGTGTTGATCACCCGGCACGGCGTCGAACTCGGCCAGGCACTGCAATCTCACCTCCCCGAACAACACGCCCTGCTGGTGAAGAGCGCCCCGGTGATTTCGCTGCTGCCGCTGGGGGAGACCTCTGACCTGATCCGCTGGTACGGCGAGGCCGTCCGCGCGTTCGCGGCCACGCGGGCGACCCAGGTGCCCCCGGTCTCGGACACGATCGCGCCGGTCCGGGAGGGCCAGACCATGGTCGAGGTGCTGACCCAGGCGATGGTGACGGTGTTACGCCAAGCCGCGCCGACCGGCTCACCCGCGCCCCTGGACGAGGTCGCCGGGGTGCTGTTCGAGCACGAGGCACGCTGGTGGCGCGGCACCGCCGCATTGGACCGGTGGGCGGTCGGCCCGGTCACCGACGTGCTGCTGGCCCGGATCATCGCGGCCCTGGCCCTGTTCGCCCCCGCCGACGAGCCGGAGGCCATCGGAGTGCTGAGACGCGTCCCTGAATTGGCCGACGCCCCCGCCGAACGGGTCACCAACCTGGCCCGCTGGGCTCACTCCCTCTACCCGCCCGCCGCGGGGGCGGGAGTACGTCTCGGCCCGAACCTGCTGGCCGACTGGTTCATCACCACCAGCCTGACCCGTACGGAGGGCGACCGCCATTTCGCCCGCCACCTGCTGAACGACCCGACCGAGGAGCAGGCCGCCCGGATCCTGACCCTGCTGGCCCGCGCGGGCGAACATCACCCACCCGCCCGGTCGCTGTTCGAGCAACTGCTGGGCGGCGACCCGGTACGGCTGGCCCGCCACGCCATCTACGCCGCCCTCACCACCGCCACGAACCGTCGCGAGCTGGACCACACCACCGCCACCGCTCTCGCCGCCGCCGACCTCGACCCCGACACCACCACCCGGCTCCTGGAGCTCACCCCCGCCTATGCCTTGCCCCGCTGCGCCCTCACGCTGACCCGCCACCGCCTGCATGGCGCCCGCGCCACCGGCACCCCACCCGAACTCGCCGACGCCCTGACCGACCTCGCGGCCGCGCTGGAGCGGGCGGGTGAGCACCGGGAGCAGGTGCTGGTGACCCGGGAAGCGGTCGGCCTGCGACGTGGGCTGGCGGATGGCACCCCCGCCCGCCGATTCGACCTCGCCGAGGCCCTTGGCAACCTGTCGGTCGCGCTGAACGGGGCAGGTGAGCATCGCGAGCAGCTGCTGGCGGCGCAGGAAGCGATCGATCTGTGCCGTGAGCTGGTGGACGGCGACCCGGCGTATCGGCACGCCCTCGGCCGAGCCCTGGGCAACCTGTCGGTCGCGCTGCACCACGCGGGTGACCCTCGCGAGCAGCTACAGGTGGCACGGGAAGAGGTCGACCTGCGGCGCGGGCCGGCGGACGACAACCTCACCTACCGACCCGGTTTCGGCCGATCACTGATCCGGCTCGCGGTCGCGCTGCACTGGGCGGGTGAGCATCGCGAGCAGGTGCTGGTGGCTCGGGAGGCGGTCGGCGTGTGCCGTGAGCTGGCGGACGGCGATCCCGTCCACCTGCCCACCCTCGCCCACGCCCTGACCCATCTCGCGGCCGCGCTGAGCCGGGTGGGTGAGCACGGTGAGCAGCTGCTGGTGGCTCGGGAAGCGGTCGACGTATGCCGTGAGCTGGCGGACGGCAACCCCGCTCACCGATTCGACCTAGCCGAGGCCCTGATCGAATTCACGGCCGCGCTGTACCGGGTGGGTGAGCACGGTGAGCAGCTGCTGGTGGCACGGGAGACGGTCCGCCTGTGCCGTGAACTGGTGGACGGCAACTCCGCTCATCGGTCCGTTCTCCGCCGAGCCCTGGGCAACCTGTCGGTCGCGCTGCACCAGGTGGGCGAACATCGGGAGCAGGTGCTGGTGGCTCGGGAGGCGGTCGGCCTGTGCCGTCAGCTGCTGGACGGCAACCCCCTTCATCGATTCGACCTCGCAGAGTCCCTGGGCAACCTGTCGCCCGCGCTGGACCGGGTGGGTGAGCACGGTGAGCAGCTGCTGGTGGCTCGGGAGGCGGTCGGCCTGTGCCGTGAGCTGGCGGACGGCAACCCCGCCCACCGTCGTGTCCTCGGTCAAGCCCTGGGCAACCTGTCGGCCGCGCTGGACCGGGTGGGTGAGCATGACGAGCAACTGCGGGTGGTACAGGAAACGGTCGACCTGTACCGGGAACTCGCCGCCCACGACCCCGAACTGTTCCACCAGGCGTACGTCGACAACCGCGCCACCCTACGGCGGCTACGGCCTCAACAAGGCGACCAAGACGACATCACCTTCAACCTGTGAGGCGTTGCTCGCCGGTCGGGGCCGCGCGGCTCACTGAAGGGTGGACACGAACTTCCCGAGCCGCGTGAGCCCTTCGCGAAGATCGTCCGCCGGCGCCGCGTACGAGAGCCGGACGTGTGTCTCCGCCGTGTGCACGCCGAAGTCCCTCCCCGGAGTGAGGGCGACGTGCGCCTCCCGCAGCGCGCGCTCGCAGAACTGCCAGGAGGTGAGCCCGGTGTGGCCGACGCCGAAGTACACGTAGAACGCGCCGTCGGGCGGGACGGGAACCGGCAGCCCGATCCGCGCCAGCCCGTCGAGGACGAGCGCGCGCCGCTCGGCGAACTCGAAGCGGCGTGCCTCACAGACCGCCAGGGACTCGGGGGTGAAGCAGGCCAGAGCGGCGTGCTGGGCGGGCGCGGAGGCGCACAGGAAGTAGTTCTGGGCCAGGCGTTCCATCGCCGGCACGAGGATCTCCGGGACGACGCACCAGCCGAGTCGCCAGCCGGTCATGCCGAAGTACTTCGAGAAGCTGTTGATGACGATGGCGCCGGGATCGAACGACAGCACGCTCCGCGGTGGCCGGCCCCGCTCGTCGTGGTCGCTCAGGTTGAGGTAGATCTCGTCGACCAGGCGCCACGCGTCACGCTCGCGGGCGAGTTCGCAGATCGCGGCCAGTTCGCCGGCTGGAGCCGAGGTGCCCGTCGGGTTCGACGGGGTGGCGATCATGATCCCTCGGGTCCGGTCCGTCCAGTTCTCCTTCACCGATGCCGCGTCCAGTTGGAAGCGGGTCTCGGCGGTGGCGGGGATGAGCGTGACACGGGCGCCGAAGCTTTCGACGATCTGCCGGTTGCAGGGGTACGACGGGTCCGCGATCAGCACCTCGTCGCCCGTGTCGACGAGTGCCGCCGTGGCCAGCACCAAGGCGGCCGAGGCTCCCGCGGTCACGACGACCCGGGAAGGGTCGACCTCGACGCCGTGCTCGTTCCGGTAGAACCGGGCGATCGCCTGCCTCAGCTCGGGCAGCCCGAGTGCCGCCGTGTAGGGCATCGGCCTGCCGTCCATGGCCTCACGCATCGCGTCGAGTACGGCCGGGGGCGCGCCGAAGTCCGGTTCGCCGATGCTGAGCTTGATGACGTGATGCCCCTGGGACTCCAGCGCGGCGGCGTGCTTGCCGAACTCCATCGCGAAGAACGGCGCGACAGCCTGTGCGCGTCGCGAGATTCTCACCCCACGATCTACAGCGCCGGTCACGCGGTTTCGCCCTTTACTGCACTCAGAGTCATGAAAGAGAAGCTTATGCGTAGTTTGCCCGGCCGGGCGGCTCACAGAGGCAGGGGCCGGTTCTCCACGACGCTCTTCATGACGAGGGTGGAGCTGAGGCGCTGGACGCCGGGGAGGGTGGCCAGCCGGTCGTCGTAGAGCCGCTGGAAGGCGGGCAGGTCGTGGGTGATGACCCGCAGCAGATAGTTGGGGTCGCCGAAGAGCCGTTGCGCCTGCAGGACGTGCGGGACGGCGGCGACGGCCGCTTCGAAGGCGTCGACGGTGTCGCGGTCCGCGGCGCGCATGGTGACGAAGACGAGGGCCTCGAACGTCAAGCCCAGGGCGTGGGCGTCGAGATGGGCCCGGTAGCCGCTGATCGCTCCGCTGTGCTCCAAGGCGCGCAGGCGACGGTGGCAGGGCGAGACGCTGAGGCGGACGCGCTCGGCGAGCTCGGTGATGGTGAGCCGAGGCCCGCATCCGGGCCAGCTTCGAACTCCAGGGGCTGATGCGCCGGTGCCCGACTGTCGCGGATCAGTCCGGGACAGGTTCGGATCGTTCTCCCCAGCAGGCCGGAGATCACCCAGCAGCACGGGTACATCCACGCGGGCGCCACCAGTGCCATCGCCGACAGCGCGGGCGGCTACGCGGCGCTCACTCTCTTCCCGGAGACGGCGGACGTGCTGACCGTGGAGTACAAGATCAACCTTCTCGCGCCCGCCACGGGTGATCACCTCGAGGCCGAAGGGACGGTCGTCAAGGCGGGGCGGACGCTCACGGTGTGCCGGCTTGAGGTCTTCGGCGTCACCGGAGCCCAGCGGGAGCTCATCGCGACCGGCCAGCAGACGCTGATCTGCCCGCGCTGACGATCCGCCCAAGCCGGCCGAGGACCCGCCCAAGTAGGCCGAGGATCCGCCCAAGCTGTACGCGCGGACGCGGCGGACCTGTTGACCAGAGCGCTAAGCCAGGCGGTGGCGGCGGCCGTTGTTCGCTCTGGCCGGTTCGAAGGGGATCGAGTCCGGCTGCTCCGTGCGCTGGCGGCGCTGCTGGACGATGCGGGTCGCCAGGATCGCCGAGGTCAGCAGGGCGATCGTCAAGGAGGTGCCCAGGACGTCCGAGGTGGGCTTCGACGGGCGGATGATCGGCTGGTCGCGCAGGGGAGCCGTGAGGTCCTGGGCGAAGGGGTTGGGCCACAGGAGGTCGATACGCGGCTCGTCGGTGTCAGCCGTCTGGATCTTGATCGGGTTCGCGGTCGTGTCCGGCTCGCGGGGATCGGTCTCGGGCGGTGTCGGGCCGTCCGTCGGAAGAGTGGTCGTCGTCGAGTCCTTCTTCTCCCGCTTGTTCGGCTTCGCCGTGGGAGTGGGCTTGGCGGAGTCCTGGGGGGACGGGGTCTCCAGGACGTGTTCGGGGTCCTTGTGCTGCTGGGCGTCCTTATGCTCGCAGGCCAGCACCGGGAGGCAGACCTCGCTGAGAGTGTTGGGCAGCAGGTCCTGGTCCGACGGAGTCGGCTGGGGCTGCCCCGACCTGGTGGGGATCGTTGTCGGGACCGCGTCGCCCACCGTGCCGAGGAGGTCGTCGGCGGTGCCGCCGACCTTCTTCGTCACGGGTTTGAGCGTGTCGCCCGTGAGGCTGTCGACCGTGCCGGTGACCGCCTCCACGACGTCGCACAGGCCGTTCGTCACCCCGGACAGCAGCCCGTCGCCGCGTTTGCAGTCGACCGCCTCGGCCAGCGCGGGCGAGGAGACGACCGGGATCGCGGCCAGCGCCAGCGCGAGAGCTCCAGCCGAGATCGCGGTCCTGCTGCCCATCCGTCCCCTCCTGCGTCGCTTACGGGGGAAATCTTTATGGACATCGGCGGTGTGTCGCAGGCGTTTTCCGGCTAAAGTTGCGATTCGGTATCGACGCGTGACACGCGAGCATGACTCTCGTTCGCTCTCAGTCGAGCGACGACACGTCATCCAGGGCCTCACGTATCTCTCGCGGCAACACCACGTCCTCGGCGGTCAATGCGCCGGCGAGCTGAGCGTGCGTACGGGCACCGACGATAGCGGAGGACACGCCCGGCTGGTCGCGAACCCATGAGAGCGCCACCGCCAACGGCGAGACCCCGAGCCCGTCGGCCGCGGTCATCACGGATTCGACCACACGACGGCTGCGTTCGTCGAGATAAGGGCGGACAAAATCGGCGAAATGTGGCGTAGCGGCCCGCGAATCGGCTGGGATGCCCGTTCGGTACTTCCCCGTCAGAACCCCCCTGCCGAGCGGCGACCAGGCCATCACGCCCGCGCCCACGTGCTCGGCGGCGGGCAGCAGCTCGCGCTCGGGCTCGCGGGCCAGCAGGGAGTATTCGGCCTGGGCGGAGGTGATCGGGATGCGGCCCGGGATCGCCCGCTGCATGACCGCGGCGGCGGCCAGCTGCCAGCCGGCGTAGTCGCAGACGCCCGCGTAGACGGCCCGGCCCGAGGAGACGATCGCGTCGAGCGCCGCCATCGTCTCCTCCAGCGGCACCTCGGTGTCGTAGGTGTGCAGCTGCCAGAGGTCGATGTAGTCGAGTCCCAGGCGGTTGAGTGAGTCGTCGACCGCGGCGATCAGATGGCGCCTGGAGGCGTCACGCGGCCGGCGGCCCGACGGCGTCACCACCGCCTTGGTCGAGATCACCAGCTCCGAGCGCGGCACCGAGTCGCGCAGCAGCCGGCCGAGCAGCCGCTCGGCGTCGCCGCCGGTGTAGACGTCGGCCGTGTCGACCAGGGTGCCGCCCGCGCTCATGAAGGTGCGCAGCTGCGCCGCCGCGTCGTCGGCGCTGGTGTCACGCCCCCAGGTCATCGTGCCGAGCCCCAGGCGGGACACCGACAGGCCGCTCCGGCCGACATAGCGCTGCTCCATGATCCCGCCAGGTTACCGCCCGGGTGCGTCAAACGCCGTGATCCACGCCTGCGACACTTGGTCGGTGACCACCCTCCTTCTCGCCCGCCACGGGCTCACCGCACTCACCGGGCCGGTGCTGGCCGGCCGCACTCCCGGAGTGCACCTGAGCGAGGCGGGCCGGGCGCAGGCCGCGGCGCTGGCCGGGCGCATCGCGGGCGTCCGGCTCGACGCCATCGTCTCCAGCCCGCTCGAACGCTGCCAGGAGACGGCCCAGGCCGTCGCCGAGGGGCGCGGCATGGCCGTACAGACCGATGAGCGGTTCGTGGAGTGCGGTTACGGAGCGTGGACCGGGCGGCCGCTCAAGGAGCTGGCGAAGGAGCCGTTGTGGCAGGTGGTGCAGGCCCACCCCAGTGCGGTGACATTTCCGGAAGGGGAAGCCTTGACGGAAATGCAACACCGGGCCGTGGCCGCCGTACGGGAGTGGAATCAACGCCTGGGGGAGAAGGGAGTCTACCTGGCGTGCAGTCACGGAGACGTGATCAAGGCCATCGTCGCCGACGCGCTGGGGCTCCACCTGGATCACTTTCAGCGGATAACTGCAGATCCCGGAGCTCTCACCGTCATTCGCTATGCCCCCTTGCGCCCCTTTGTTCTCAGGCTTAACGATATGGGGGAATTGCAGCTTCCCGAGGATTCGGAGGAGAAAGACGGGGGAGAAAAACTCTCCGGGAGCGATGCCGCCGTCGGCGGTGGACCCGGAACCACGTAAGGTCAGGCTATGCCGGTCTTCGACTACGACCCACCAGAGAGGTTCGTGGCCGGTGCCTTGGGGCAACCGGGCGCGCGAGCCTTCTTTCTGCAGGCCAGAGCCGAGGGCAGACTGACCACGGTAGCGCTGGAGAAGCTGCAGGTGGCGGCGCTCGCGGGCAGGCTGGACGAGCTGCTCGACGAGGTGCTGCGCCGCAGCGGGGGCACCGCGCACGTGCCCGCCATGGCGCCCGCCGACCTGACGGACGACAAGCCCCTAGAGGTGCCTGTCACGGAGGACTTCAGGGTCGGCACCATGGCACTGGCCTGGGATCCCGATACTTCACAGGTGGTGATCGAAGCGCAGGAGATCATCGACGAGGAAGCCGTCGAAGCACCCGAGCCCGCCATGCTGCGGGTGCGGATCAGCGCCGGGGTCGCCCGTGCGTTCACCCAGCGGGCGCTCCAGCTCGTCGCTGCGGGCCGACCGGCCTGTCCCCTTTGCGGGCAGCCACTCGACCCCGAGGGACACGTCTGCGTCCGCCTCAACGGCTATCGCGGGGGTGAGGCGACATCATGAGCGCTCCGGAGAGCGAACCGGCTACCAGGCCGCCGTCGCACCCGTCGCCCATGGAGGACGAGGGGGCGCTCAAGCTGCTCCGCGACGGCCGCCTGGAAGTGGCGGGCCGCCTCGTCGAGGCGACCAACATGACGCTCTACTGCTCGATCACGCTCGGTGAGCGCACCGCCGCCTGCGTCTACAAGCCCGTACGCGGCGAGCGCCCGCTCTGGGACTTCCCCGACGGCACGCTGGCCGCCCGCGAGGTCGCGGCGTTCGAGGTCTCCCAGGCGACCGGCTGGCAGATCGTGCCGCCGACCGTCCTGCGGGAGGGCCCGTTCGGTCCCGGCATGTGCCAGCTGTGGATCGACACCGAGCGTGAGGTCGACCTCATGCGCCTCGTACGCAGCCGCAACCCGGTGGTGCGCCGGATGGCGGTGTTCGACGCGGTGGTCAACAACGCCGACCGCAAGGGCGGCCACCTGCTGCCACTGCCCACCGGCCACGTCTACGGGGTCGACCACGGCGTCTGCTTCTCCGCCGAGGACAAACTCCGTACCGTGCTCTGGCAGTGGCGGGGCAAGCCGCTGGCCCGCGACGCCGTGACCACGCTGACCAAGCTGGAGCGCGACATCGAGTCGGGTCAGCTCGGCCGCAGGCTGCGCGAGTTGCTCACGCTCGCCGAGGTCGAGGCGACCTGGAACCGGATCAGGAAGCTGCTCGAAACCGGCCTGCACCCCTACCCCTCCCGCGACTGGCCGGCCATCCCGTGGCCGCCCATGTAGACCGACGCGTCAACTGGCCATCCCCTGGCCGCTCATGGAAAACCGTTTACTACGCTTTGCCCTATGTGCACGGTGATCGTGAAGACGGGTCAGCCGCTGACGCTGATGGGCGTGCGAGACGAGTTCGCCGACCGGCCCTGGGAAGGGCCGGGAGAGCACTGGCCCGAACACCCCGGCGTGGTGGGCGGGCGCGACCTCAAGGCGGGCGGCACCTGGCTGGCCGTCGACCCGGCCCGGCGCCGCGCCGCCGCCCTCCTCAACGGGCACGGCCGGCCCGCGGCCGAGGCCACCAAGATCTCCCGCGGCGACCTGCCGCTCCGCGCCCTCGCGGCCAATGACCTGCCCGATGTCGACCTGACCTACTACGACCCCTTTCACCTGCTGCTCGCCGACCTGACGCGGGTGCGGCTGTTCAGCTGGGACGGGGAACGGCTCAGCGCCTCCGAGGTGCCCGACGGCACCAGCATGATCGTCAACACCGGTCTCAACCCGGAACACGAACGGGTGGCCGCCTTCCGGCCGCGCTTCGAGAGCACCGCCGACTGGCGAGAGCTCATCGCCGCCGCCCCCTCGTCCGACCCGGCGGCTCTGATCATCCGGCACGAGCTGCCCGACGGCCGCGTCTTCGCCTCGCTGTCGGTGACCCTGCTCACACTGGCGGCGGAGGGCGTGACGTACGAGTTCACGGACCTGACCGCTGATTCTGGACGGATAGGCTCAAAGGCATGAGATCGTGGTCTGCCCCCGCCATTCCCGCGCTTCCCGGTGAGAGCGTCCCACTGCGGCTCTACGACACGGCGGCCGGGCAGGTCCGGCGGAGCGACCCGGGTCCGACCGCCCGCATGTACGTCTGCGGCATCACCCCCTACGACGCCACCCACCTGGGCCACGCCAACACCTACCTGGCCTTCGACATGGTCGGCAGGGTGTGGCGCGACATGGGCCACGAGGTCCACTACACCCAGAACGCCACCGACGTCGACGACCCGCTCCTGGAGCGGGCCGAGCAGACCGGTGTCAGCTGGCAGGACCTGGCCGAGCGGGAGATCGAGCTGTTCCGCACCGACATGGAGGCGCTGCGCATCGTGCCGCCGCGCGAGTACGTCGGCGTGACCGAGGTCGTCGGCCGGGTGGCCGAGCTCATCGCCAAGCTGGCGGCCAAGGGCGTCACCTACGACCTCGACGGCGACGTCTACTTCAGCGTGGCGGACGCGCCCAAGTTCGGGCAGGTGTCCGGCTACAGCGAGGAGCTCATGGTCGAGCTGTTCGGCGAGCGCGGCGGCGACCCCGACCGGCCCGGCAAGCGCCACCCGCTCGACTGGCTGTTGTGGCGGGCCGAGCGGCCCGGCGAGCCGTCGTGGGAGACGACGCTCGGCCGCGGCCGGCCCGGCTGGCACATCGAGTGCACCGCGATCGCCCTCGACAACCTGGGCGCCGGCTACGACGTCGCGGGCGGCGGCAGCGACCTGATCTTCCCCCACCACGAGTGCGGCGCCTCCGAGGGACACGCGGCCACCGGGGAGTGGCCGTTCGCCAAGTTCTACACGCACGCCGGGATGGTGGCGCTCGACGGCGAGAAGATGTCGAAGTCCAAGGGCAACCTGGTCTTCGTCTCCAAGCTGCGGGGTCGGCACGACCCGATGGCGATCCGGCTCGTGCTGCTCGCCCACCACTACCGCGAGGACTGGGAGTACGTCCCGGCCCAGCTCGCCGCGGCCGAGGCCCGCCTCGCCAAGTGGCGCTCGGCGGCCGGGCTCGCCACCGCGCCCGATGCGGGCCGGTTGCTGGCCGAGGTACGCGAACGGCTCGCCGACGACCTCGACACCCCGGGCGCGCTGGCCGCCGTCGACGCCTGGGTCGAGCGGGCCCTGTCCGAGGGCGGCTCGGACCCGGCGGCGGCGGCCCTGGTCCGCGACCTGACCGACGCCCTGCTGGGCGTCGCACTCTAGACGATCTCTACTGGGCGACGACCTCTGCTGGGCGTCGCACGCTAGACGGACGACAGACGGACCCCGCGGGGCGTCGCATTTCAGACGCCCCGCAGGCTGCGCACCCTAGACGGACGACGCGGCGAGGCGGCCTACCTTGCCGTCGATCACCTGCGTGTACACGGCCTCGGTCTGCTGCGCGACGCGGGCCCAGCCGTACCTCTCCTGGGCGCGGCGGGCCCCGGCCGCGCCCAGTGCCCGGCGTCGGTCCTCGTCGGCGAGCACCTCGCGCAGGGCCCTGGCCAGCGCGCGCGGGCGGCGGGGCGGCACCAGCACGCCGCAGCCCGCGACCGTGTCGAGGTGGCCGCCGACGGCGGAGGCGACGACCGGCGCGCCGCACGCCATCGCCTCGACCGCCACCATGCCGAACGGCTCGTACCAGGGCACGCAGACCACCACGTCCGCCGAGCGCATGAGCGCCGGGACCCGCTCGCGGGGCACGCTGCCGATCACGTGCACCCGGTCCCCGACCCCGAACCCGGCCGCCAGTTCACGCAGCCGCGCAGCCTCCTCGCCGTCCCGCTGCCCGCCGGCGATCACCAGGTCGGCCCCGGGGAGCCCGCGCATGGCCTGGATCACGGTGTCGACGCCCTTGCGCGGCACCTGGCGGCCGATGCTGAGCACCATCGGGCGCCGGGCGCCGACGGCCACGCGCGGCGCGACCGGGCCACGGGGGCAGAACTCGGTCAGGTCGACGCCGCACGGCACGACCGCGATGCGCCGCTCGGGCACACCCATCGAGAGCAGCTCGCTCACCTCGTCGCCGCAGGTGGCCAGCACTCTGTCGGCGCGGGCGCCGATCTCACGCTCCGTCGCGAGGCGGTGCGCCGGACTGGTGTCCGCGGGGCCCTGCCAGCGCCGCTTGACCGTGCCCAGCGCGTGGAAGGTCTGCACCACCGGTACGTCCTCGGTCGCCTGCAGGGCCGCCTGGCCGCTCATCCAGAAGTGCGCGTGCGCGATGTCGGGCCGGCGCACCGACCAGCGGTCGGCGAGACGATCGGTGAACTCCGGCATGTACAGCGGGAGCTCGTCCTTCGGGATCGGAACCGGGGGCCCGGCCGTGACGTACTCGACCGTGACGCCGGGCGCCAGGGGCACCGAGTCCGGCTGGACCGGATCGGAGCGGCGGGTGTGGACGACGACCGTGTGCCCGCGCTCTCCCAGCGCGACGGCCAGCGCGGCGACGTAGACGTTCTGGCCACCTGAGTCGACGCTGCCGATCGCGGCCAGGGGGTCCGCGTGTTCAGAGATCAGATCGACATTCACTGGTCAGCTCCCTCACTGCCTTGACCACCACTGCTTGACCACCACTGCTTGACCACCTGCTCGCTTGTCACCTGTGACAGAGCTGAGTCCCCTGGTGTCCCGGCCAGAGCTCGCTGGACACCGAGGGCACTCCGTAGGGGCACACCGGGCGGACAGGACGAGCGGGGTGAACAGGCTCACGGCAGGCGTACCGACCACGGCTGCCGGGTGCGCGGGCCGGGTGTTTCCCGCCACGAGCACGCCGGCCCGCTCGATGAGGGCTGCCAGCTGTGAAAGCGTCGTTCTTCCGCCGAGGCCGACCGCGACATTGTGGGCGACACAGGCGGTGAGCTCGTGCTCCTTGCCTGTCACGACGACCCGGTGCCCGTCTTCGGCCAGCTCCCGGACCGCTTGCCGAGCCGTTCGGCAGGCCAGGTCCTGGCGGGTGCTGACGTCCCCGTGTGCACCACTACATACGCGCCTTCGCCGGCGCCTGTGCCGGTATCTATAAGGTGCCCGATAACGTGCCCGATATCCGGGAGGGGGCGCCGGACAGCGAGTTTTCCCTGATCATCGGGCGATAATTCGTACCCGGCCGCTCGCGCGGGCGCGAACATCCGCCCGCACCGCCCCACGTACCGCCCCAGAGCCGGCACCTCGACCGGCGAGGGATCGTCCGCCATCGGCCCTCATCTCGTTCCTACACCTGGACATAGAGAGGACGGCTACCGAGAGAAGCGGCCCTCAAACCTGATTCAGCCCTCTGTACTGCGGAAACAGGTTGAATGTCTGGTGGTTTGTCACGCTATGTAGTTGTTTGTGGAGGGGGTCCTCGGGTAGCTGAGGGACAGCGCGACGGAGCTTTTGCGACGGAGCTTTGCGACGGAGAGCTGTGCTACGGAGGTGAAGGGTGTTCGAACCACGACGTCCCGGAGCCGTGCTCTTCGACCGGGACGGGACCCTGATCAAGGACGTCCCCTACAACGGCGACCCCGCCAGGGTCGAGCCGATGCCGGGCGCGCTGGAGGCGCTGGCGCGGCTGCGCCGGGCCGACGTGCCGGTGGCGGTCGTCACCAACCAGTCGGGCGTGGCCAAGGGGTTGCTCACGCCGGACGAGATGGATCAGGTGAACGCCAGGGTCGAGGAGCTCCTCGGCCCGTTCGACGCGTGGGCCATCTGCGTACACGACGACTCCGACGGCTGCACCTGCCGCAAGCCCGCGCCGGGCCTGGTGATCAGGGCGGCGGCCGTCCTCGACGTCAGCCCGCGCGACTGCGTCGTGGTGGGTGACATCGGCAGGGTCATGGAGGCGGCCAGGGCGGCGGGGGCCAGGGGCATCCTGGTGCCGACCGGCGAGACCCGCAGGGAGGAGATCCAGCAGGCCGCCGAGGTGGCCGAGGACCTGTCCGACGTGGCGGACCGGGTGCTGAGCGCTGTCGCCCAGGCCGGCCAGGCGGCTCGCGTGAGCACGAGTGCGGCGGTCTGGTCACCGCTGGTGGGCTGGAGCCGTTGGTGAGGATCCCGCACCGGTACGTGCACGGCCCCTTCACATGCGCACGGCCCCTTCACATGCGCACGGCCCCTTCACATGCGCACGGCCCCTTCACATGCGCACGGCCCCTTCACATGCGCACGGCCCCTTCATATGTGACGAGCACGACTATGTGCTTCCGCTCGTTCCCGGCCCAGGTTCCTGGTCGGCTTGGATCGCTTTCTTGAGGATGTATGACCGAGAAAGTGATGGGTAGGGCCATTTGGCATGATGCCAATAGATTGGTCGCACAAGGCCGCCTGCCTGGTCGAAGACCCGGAATTGTTCTTCCCGATCTCGCCCGAGGGGCTGGGTCACGCGGAAGCCGAACGCGCGAAAGTCATCTGCCGCGACTGCCCGGTACGTGAGCCCTGTCTCGACTACGCGCTCAGCACCGGACAGGCCTACGGCGTCTGGGGCGGCACCGACCCGTCGCAACGACGGGAGATCATCCTGGCATCACCTCGGCGAGAAAGCGTTGGCGCTCGCCGTCCTCGAGGTGGTCGCTGAACAGCACGCCGTCGAGGTGGTCGACCTCGTGCTGCAGCACTCTGGCCAGCACACCCAGCGCCCGCACGGTCACACCCTTGCCGAAGGCGTCGCGGCCCCGAGCCGTCACCATGTACGAACGTTCCAGTGGCCACCACAGGCCCGGCGCCGACAGGCACGCCTCGTCGGCCGTGACACGCCGCTCCGACAGCTCCAGTCGCGGATTGACCAGGCATCCCGACTTGCCGTCGTAGGAGTAGACGACCACGCGTAGCGGCACCCCGATCTGGGGCGCGGCCAGCCCGGCGCGGCCGGCTCCCGCGCGCATCGTCGCGGTCAGGGACTTCACCAGCCCCCGGAGTTCGCGGTCGAAGTCGTGAACCGGCGCCGCCACCGAGCGGAGCACCGGATCGCTGAACATGCGAATAGGGCGGACTGTCACCGCAACTCCCCGATAGGCCGCGTGGTCTGGGGTGGTGCTTCCCACGCGCCTTCGGGATCAACCGCCAGGGTTCTGGGTTGTAGCACCGCGGTAACGCTCTTGGGTTGTAGCACAGCGGTAACAAAGGAGACCCAGCGGCGAAACCGCCCGAAAGCACTATCTAATCTGTGATCTCACTTCCGGCTCATGGACCTGTGATGCTTGGCCGGGCGCTCGGGGCCCGGCCAAGCCCATCACCACGGGGGGTGTTCGCGTGAACGCGCTTCCCCTCGACGACCCGGCGCGTGAGCTGGAGACGGCGCCGGACGCGCTGTCCGGCTTCACTGTCGGTGTGACCGCCACCCGGCGGCGCGAAGAGTTCGGCGCGCTGCTCGAACGGCGCGGCGCACGGGTGGTCAGCGCGCCCGCCATCAGGCTGGTGCCGCTCTCCGAGGACTCCGACCTGCTGGCCGCCACCCGGCTCAGCCTGGCCGGCCCGGTGGACGACGTGGTGATCACCACCGGCGTCGGCTTCCGCGGCTGGATGGCGGCGGCCGAAGGCTGGGGCCTTTCGGCCGACCTGGCCGACCACCTGACCAGGGCCCGCCTGCTCACCCGCGGCCCCAAAGCCAGGGGAGCGGTGCGCGCCGCCGGGCTGAACGACCACTGGACCCCCGCCACCGAGTCCTGCGAGGAGGTCAAGCAGTACCTCCTGGCCCAGGATCTGCACGGCCGCCGCATCGCGGTGCAGCAGCACGGCGAGCCGCTGACGGAGTTCGTCGAGGCGCTGCGGGAGGCCGGGGCCGAGGTGATCGAGATCCCGGTCTACCGGTGGCTGCCGTACCGCGATCCCTCGCCGCTGCGCCGCCTCATCACCCAGACGCTCTCCGGCGCCGTGGACGCCGTGGCCTTCACCAGCGCGCCCGCCGTACACGCCATGCTGGGCGCTGCCCGCGCCGAGGGGCTGGAGGAGCAGTTGCTGGCGGCGTTCGGCGATCGCGTCGTGGCGGCCTGCGTCGGGCCGGTCACCGCCGGGCCGCTGGTCACGCGCGGCGTACCTACCCTGCAGCCCGAAAGATCCCGCCTCGGCGCCCTGGCCAGGGCACTGGCCAGGCACCTGCCCGAACACGGCGTCACCCGGCTGGTGGCGGGCGGGCACCGGCTGGAGATCCGCGGGCACGCGGTGGTCGTCGACGGTGAGCTCAGGCCGCTGCCGCCCGCGCCGATGGCCGTGCTCAAGCGCCTGGCCGACAAGCCCGGCAATGTGGTCTCCCGCACCGACCTGCGTACCGTGCTGCCTGGCAGCCTGTCGCGCGACTCGGCGGAGCACGCGGTCGAGATGGCGATCACGCGGCTGCGGCGCGCCCTGGGGCCCGCCGGGATCGTCGAGACGGTGGTCAAACGGGGCTACCGGCTCGCCTGCAGCCACGAGACGGCGCCCCTGTGACGTCGTCCGCGCCCCAGGGGGCCACTCCCGTTTCTGGCGCGCCGATTCCGGGCGCGGCCGCACAGGTCGGTTCGAGCGCGTCGGTGTCGGCTGCGTCTGTGCGGGCCGGTTCGGCCGTGCCCACGTTGGTTCTGGCCGCGCACGGGACGCGGAGCGCGGCGGGGGAGCGGTCGCTGGCCGCCCTGGCGGCGGCGGTCAGACGGGCGCGGCCCCGGCAGCGCGTCGAGCTGAGCTACCTGGAGATCAGCTCGCCCCTGCTGGCCGACGTGCTGCCCACCGTCCCCGGGCCCGTGGTCGTGGTGCCGCTGCTGCTCGCCGGCGGCTACCACGTGCACATCGACCTGCCGAACGTCGTCGCCGAGCACCGCCCCGACGCGCTCGTCGCGCCGCCGCTCGGCCCGCACCGGCTGCTCACCGCCGCGCTCGCCCGCAAGCTGGCCCGCGCGGGACTGGGGCCCGCCGACACGGTCATCCTGGGTGCGGCGGGCTCCTCGGATCCGGCCGGGCTCGCCGACGTCCGTGCCGCCGCCCACCTGCTGGCGGTACGGCTGGGCCGCCCGGTCACGGCCGCGTTCACCTCGGCGGGCAGCCCTTCGCTCGGCGAGGCCGTGGATCGTCTCAGGTCGGGTCCGTTGTCAGGCGAGGCCGTGGATCGTCTCAGGTCGGGTCCGTTGTCAGGCGAGGGTGCGGATCGTCTCAGGTCGGGTCCGTTGTCAGGCGAGGCTGTGGAACGTCTCGGATCGGGCCCGGCGTCGCGCCTGGCGGTCGCCTCGTACCTGCTGGCGCCCGGCTTCTTTCACGACCGCCTGGCGGAGGCGGGCGCGGACCTGGTCAGCGAGCCTCTGGGAGCCGACCCGGCCGTGGTGGAGTTGATCTGGCACCGCTTCGACCAGACGAGGACCCGGACGGCCGTACCGAACACCTGGAGCGCCGTACAGACCGCTTAGCTCGGCTCCAACCGCCGCCGACGGCGTCCCTGGCCACGACACTTCAGGGCCGCACACTCAGGGCCGCAGCACTCACGGCCGCGACGCCCGCAGTCCCGGCGCTCGCGATCCCGAGGGACGCGATTTGGACGGACGCGATTCGGACGCTCGCGATTCGGACGCTCGCGATCCCGAGGGACGCGATTTGGACGGACGCGATTCGGACGCTCGCGATCCCGAGGGACGCGATCCCGACGGACGCGATCCGGCGCCCCCGATCCCGACGGACGCGATCCGGCGCCCCCGATTCCGGCGCCCGGCAGGGCGGCCAGCGACCGCTCCCCCGCCGCGCTCCGCGTCCCGTGGTCGGTGGTCGGTGGTCGGTGGTGAGGGTGGGCGGTGCAGTTGGGGAGTGTCAGGCGGGGGCGGGTTCGAGGCGGAGTTCGCGGACGATCTCCTGGGCGCCGGCGTCCCGGGACGGTCCCGCGTCGGCGCCCACGAACATCTCGATGTAGGCGTGGTGGAAGCACCCCGCCAGCAGCAGCCGGGCGGTGCCCTCCGGGTCGACGCCGGCGGCCACCCGGCCCAGACGCTGCTCGCCCTCCAGATAGGCGGCCAGCGGGAGGATCTCCGTCATCGGCCCGAGCCCGTGATCGCGTACGGCCTGCCGGAAGCGGACGGTGACGGACGGCGAGGTGACCGCGGGCAGCGCCACGGCCTGCACATCCGTGTAGTAGTCGATGCCCGCCCGCACGATGGGCAGCAGGTTGTCGGTGACGCTGCCCCTGCCGACGCGGTGGGACAGTCCGTGCAGGATGCTGAGCCAGAGCGGGAGCCGGTCCTGCAGCAGGGCGAGGAAATGGTCCACGGAGCCGCCGGGGCGATCATCCCTGAGAGAGAGCGCCATCTCCAGGATGCGTCGCCGGGTGTCCTGACTCCTCTGGTGCGGGTCTACGTGGGAAGTCGCCATGGTTGGCCTAACGTGCGCAGTCACATGGATAGGTTCACGTGGGTAGGTGCAACGTGGCATTCGCGGCCGGGGTCCTGGTGACGAGCCGGTCCTGGGGATCCAACTTGGTGCAAAGTTGTATGGCTACCGATTATTACCTGAAACTTCCAGAAAGTTCGGTAAACAAAGGCTGCGAGTCAGCTGTCAGTGTCGCGGTCCCGGCGCCGCAGGTAGCGCTCGAACTCGGCGGCGATCGCGTCGCCGCTGGCCTCGGGCAGCTCAGCGGCGTCCTTGCGCTCCTCGAGCTCCTTGACGTATTCGGCCACCTCACTGTCCTGGGAGGCGAGCTCGTCCACGCCGTTCTCCCAGGCGCGGGCCTCCTCGTCGAGATCGCCGAGCGGCATCGGGATCTCCAGCAGGTCTTCGAGGCGGCGCAGCAGCGCCAGCGTGGCCTTGGGGTTGGGCGGCTGGGCCACGTAGTGCGGCACCGACGCCCACAGCGAGACGGCGTCGAGGCCGGCGTCGCCGAACGACTGCTGGAGGACGCCCACGATGCCCGTGGGGCCCTCGTAGCGGCTCAGCTCCAGGTTGGTCGAGCGGGCCAGGTTTTCGTCCGTGGCGCCGCCCAGGATCGGCACGGGGCGGGTGTGCGGTGAGTCGTTGAGCAGCGCGCCGAGCATCACGGCCAGCTCGACGCCGAGCTCGCGGCAGACCTCGACGATGTCGGCGCAGAACGACCGCCACCGCATGTTGGGCTCGATGCCGCGCAGCAGCACCACGTCACGCTCGACGCCCGGCGGCCGGGCGCGCAGCAGCCGCGTCGTCGGCCAGATGATGGAGCGGGTCAGGCCGTCGCCCATCTCCACGACGGGCCGGGTGACCTGGAAGTCGTAGTAGTCGTCGGGATCCAGCTCGACCAGCGGCTCCGCCTTCCAGGCGGACTCGAGGTGGGCGATCACACCACTGGATGCCTCGCCGGCGTCGTTCCACCCTTCGAACGCGGCTATGAGCACCGGGTCGACGAGCTCGGGGAGCCTTTCGAACTCGATCACGTGTCGCCTCCTCTCTCCGCTGTCCAGCTAAGCCTATGCGGTGAGGAGGCGGTCATGTCACGGAGTAACGATGATCAGTCATCGTCGCGGAGCGACCGGTCAGACGCCGCCACGTGGCGCCGGCCCGGGCGCCCTCAGGTCAGGCGCTCGCACTCGGCGCGGGGTGAGAGTAAGGCGCGGCCGCCGGCACGGAGTGATGGTCAGGCGCGGCCGCCGGAGGTGCTGTGGACGATCAGCACGTCGCAGGAGGCGCGGTGGGCCACGTGCGAGGGCACCGAGCCGAGCAGCCGCCCCGCCAGGCTGTTGAGCCCGCGGTTGCCGACGACCAGCAGATCCGCCTGGTGCGCGGCGGCCAGCGTGATGAGTACGTCGACCGCGTCGCCCTCCTCCGCCGCCAGGACGACCTCGGTCGCGCCGGCGGCGACGGCGTGCTCGCGGGCGGCTCTCAGGGCGTCGTCTGCGGGGGTGGAGCCGCTCACCTTGTAGGCCAGGTCGCCGAGCCGGTCCGCGGCGGCGGCCCGCTCGCTCGCCCGCATGGGCAGGTACGCGCACGCCAGGACGAGGGTGGCGCCGGTCGCGCCGGCCAGGGACGCCGCCGCGGAGACGGCGCGGAAGGAGGAGGCGGAGCCGTCGGTGCCGGCCAGCACGGTGCGGTAGGCCATCGGGAACCCCTATTAGACATTTGGTCAAATTGTCTTCTTGGCAGAATAGCCGTCCGCTCAAGCCTTTCTGCACAGCCGATAAGCTCTAGCCCATGAGCAGCTCCCCGTCCTTCCGTGAAGTGTTGTCCCAGCGAGTGATCGTCGCCGACGGGGCGATGGGGACGATGTTGCAGGCCCAGGACCCCACCCTCGACGACTTCGAGGGTCACGAGGGCTGCAACGAGGTGCTGAACGTCACCCGTCCCGACATCGTGAGCGGCGTCCACGACGCCTACTTCGCCGTGGGCGTCGACTGCGTGGAGACCAACACCTTCGGCGCCAACCTGGCGGCCCTGGGCGAGTACGACATCCCCGAGCGGGTCTTCGAATACTCCGAGGCGGGCGCCAGGATCGCGCGCGAGCGGGCCGACCACTGGTCCACGCCCGAGCAGCCGCGCTTCGTGCTCGGCTCGATGGGCCCCGGCACCAAGCTGCCGACCCTGGGGCACCTGCCCTACCAGAAGCTGCGCGAGTCCTATCGCGACAACGCGGCGGGCCTGATCGCGGGCGGCGCCGACGCGTTGATCATCGAGACCTGCCAGGACCTGCTCCAGGTCAAGGCCGCCGTCATCGGCGCCAAGCGGGCCGCCGAGGAGTCCGGGCGCGACGTGCCGATCATCGCCCAGGTGACGATCGAGACCAACGGCGCCATGCTGCTGGGCTCCGAGATCGGCGCCGCGCTGACCGCGATCGAGCCGCTGGGCGTCGACCTGATCGGCCTCAACTGCGCCACCGGCCCGGCCGAGATGAGCGAGCACCTGCGCTACCTGGCCAGGCACTCCCGGCTGAAGCTCTCGTGCATGCCCAATGCCGGCCTGCCGGTGCTGACCTCCGACGGCGCCTATTATCCGCTCGGCGCCGACGAGCTCGCCGACGCGCACGAGACCTTCACCCGCGACTACGGCCTGTCGCTGGTCGGCGGCTGCTGCGGCACCACCCCCGAGCACCTGCGCAAGGTCGTCGACCGCGTGCGCGGCAGGCAGACGGCCGCGCGCCGCCCGCACCCCGAGCCGGGCGCCTCCTCGCTCTACCAGACCGTGCCGTTCCGCCAGGACACCTCCTACCTGGCCATCGGCGAGCGGTGCAACACCAACGGCTCCAAGGCCTTCCGCGAGGCCATGCTCGAAGGCCGCTGGGACGACTGCGTGGAGATGGCCCGCGAGCAGGCCCGCGGCGGCGCCCACCTGCTCGACCTGTGCGTCGACTACGTGGGCCGCGACGGCGTGGCCGACATGAAGGAGCTGGCCTTCCGGCTGGCCACCGCCTCCACGCTGCCGATCATGCTCGACTCGACCGAGTCGGAGGTGCTGCGGGCCGGGCTGGAGATGCTCGGCGGGCGTGCGGTGGTCAACTCGGTCAACTACGAGGACGGCCGCGGCCCCGACTCACGCTTCCACAAGACGATGACGGCCGTACGCGAGCACGGCGCCGCCGTCGTGGTCATGTGCATCGACGAGAACGGCCAGGCCCGCACGGCCGCCGAGAAGGTACGCATCGCGAGCGAGACCATCGACGACCTGGTCGCCAACTGGGGCATGCAGGTGTCCGACATCATCGTCGACTGCCTCACCTTCACCATCGCCACCGGCATGGAGGAGAGCCGCCGCGACGGCCTGGAGACCATCGAGGGCATCCGCGAGCTCAAGCGCCGCTACCCCGACGTGCAGACCACGCTGGGCCTGTCCAACATCTCCTTCGGCATCAACCCGGCCTCGCGCATGGTGCTCAACTCGGTGTTCCTCAACGAGTGCGTCAACGCCGGGCTCGACTCGGCCATCGTCCACGCCTCCAAGATCCTGCCGATGTCGCGCATCCCCGACGATCAGCGCCAGGTCGCGCTCGACATGGTCTATGACCGCCGCCGCGAGGGCTACGACCCGCTGCAGCGCTTCATCGACATGTTCGAGGGCGTCGACGCCTCGGCCATGCGGGAGGGCAGGGCCGAGGAGCTGGCCGCGCTGCCGCTGTGGGAGCGGCTCAAGCGGCGCATCATCGACGGCGAGAAGAAGGGGCTGGAGGCCGACCTCGACGCCGCCCTGGAGCAGCGGCCCGCCCTGGAGATCATCAACAACGTGCTGCTCGACGGCATGAAGACGGTCGGCGAGCTGTTCGGCTCCGGGCAGATGCAGCTGCCGTTCGTGCTGCAGTCGGCCGAGGTGATGAAGACCGCCGTCGCCTACCTCGAACCGCACATGGACCGCGTCGAGGGCGAGACGAAGGGCCGCATCGTGCTGGCCACGGTCAAGGGCGACGTGCACGACATCGGCAAGAACCTGGTCGACATCATCCTGTCCAACAACGGCTACCAGGTGGTCAACCTCGGCATCAAGCAGCCGGTCTCCGCGATCCTGGAGGCGGCCGACGAGCAGAAGGCCGACGTCATCGGCATGTCCGGACTTCTGGTGAAGTCGACGGTCATCATGAAGGAGAACCTGGAGGAGATGAACTCCAGGGGCATCTCCGACCGCTACCCGGTGCTGCTCGGCGGCGCCGCCCTCACCCGCGCCTACGTCGAGCAGGACCTGGCCGAGCTGTTCGCCGGCGAGGTCCGCTACGCCCGCGACGCCTTCGAGGGGCTGCGGCTCATGGACTCCTTCATGGCCGTCAAGCGCGGCGTCGCCGGCGCCACGCTGCCGCCGCTGCGCGAGCGCCGGGTCAAGACCGGCGCCGTCCTGACCCGCACGCCGGAGGAGGAGCTGCCCGCCCGCTCCGACGTGGCCGCCGACAACCGGGTGCCGGTGCCGCCCTTCCAGGGCGACCGCATCGTCAAGGGCATCTCGCTGAGCGACTACTCCGCCTTCCTCGACGAGCGGGCGCTCTTCCTCGGGCAGTGGGGCCTCAAGCCCACGCGCGGCGGCGACGGCCCCGGCTACGACGAACTCGTCGAGACCGAGGGACGGCCGCGGCTGCGCATGTGGCTCGACCGCATCCAGACCGAGGGGCTGCTGGAGGCGGCCGTCGTCTACGGCTACTTCCCGTGCGTCAGCGAGGGCGACTCGCTGATCATCCTCGACGAGGCCGGAAACGAGCGCACCCGCTTCGCCTTCCCGCGCCAGCGCCGTGACCGGCACCTGTGCCTGTCCGACTTCTTCCGCTCGCGCGAGTCGGGCGAGGTGGACGTGGTCGGCTTCCAGGTCGCCACGATGGGCGGCAAGATCTCCGAGGCGACGGCCGAGCTGTTCGCCAAGGACGCCTACCGTGACTACCTGGAGCTGCACGGGCTGTCGGTGCAGCTCACCGAGGCGCTGGCCGAATACTGGCACGCCCGGGTCCGCGCCGAGTGGGGGATCGGCGGCGAGGAGTCGCTGGACGACATGCTCAAGGTCAACATCCAGGGCTGCCGCTACTCCTTCGGCTACCCGGCCTGCCCCAACCTCGAGGACCAGGTGCAGCTGTTCCAGCTCCTGGACCCGGAGCGGATCGGGGTCACGCTGTCGGAGGAGTTCCAGCTCCACCCGGAGCAGGCCACGTCCGCCCTGGTCGCCCACCACCCTGAGGCGAAATACTTCAACGTCTGAATACTTTCAACGTCTGACCCGGCCCGAGCGCCGCTCATCCGGGCGGCCTCCGGGCGTTGTGGGGCGCTCGTCCGGCCTCGCTCTCGGTCACCCCCCGTGGGTGAGGCCCCGGCGCTCGCGATCTTCTCGTCGGCGGTGAGAATGGCGGGACGGGGTGCCGTCGCGGCGCCGTACACGAACCGATCGGGGGATGCATGGAAGCCGTCTTCTTCGACATGGACGGGTTGCTGGTCGACAGCGAGAAGGTGTGGCTGGAGATCGAGACCGAGGTGATGGCGCGACTCGGCGGCGAGTGGACGCTCGACCACCAGGCGCACCTCGTCGGCGGCTCCATGGAACGCACCGTCGCCTACATGCTCGCCGTCTCCGGCTCGTCGGTCTCCCCGGAGGACCTGCGCGAGTGGATGATCGACGGCATGGTGGCCCGCCTGGCGGACGGCGTGGCGCTCATGCCCGGAGCCTCCGAACTGCTCGACGCCGTACGCGAGGAGGGCATCCCGGTCGCGCTGGTGACCTCGTCGCTCAGGGAGATCGCCGACGCGGTGCTCAAGGGCGTCGGCCGTGACCGCTTCGACGCCATCGTGACGGCCGACGACGTGACTCGCACCAAGCCCGACCCCGAGCCCTACCTGACGGCGGCCGACCTGCTGGGCGTCGACCCGGTGCGCTGTGTCGTCCTGGAGGACTCGCCCAACGGCGTGGCCGCCGCCACAGCCGCGGGCTGCGCGGTCGTAGGGGTCCCCAGCCTCCTGCCCATCGACCCGGCTCCCGGCCGCCTCGTGGTCGCGTCTCTGACGGACGTCACGATCCCCACCCTCCGCGCGTTGATCCCCTGACCCAGCCGATTTCCCTGAACGGGCCGATTTCCCTGAACGGGCCGATTCCCCTGAACGGGCCGATTCCCCTGAACGGGCCGATTCCCCTGAACGGGCCGATTCCCCTGAACGGGCCGATTTCCCTGAACGGGGCGGCTCTCCGAGCGGGCCGATTCCCTGGTCGCGCCTCCGGCTGACGATCCGTCGAAACCGAGGAGCGCGCGTAACGGCGGCCGGCCACCATCCGGTCAGAGACCGTATTCCTGGAAGCCCTCCGCCCCGTGCGGCGGGTGGCGGGTTCCCCATGCTTGCCGTACAAAAAAGTAAAGCTTTCACCCCGGCAAGAGGGCGAACCCCAACCGCACGCAAGCCGATCCCCTAAGGGAGGGCCGGTACCTGGGGAGGAGGGACGGCGGGAGGGAGCGTGCCAGGATGGGGAGCACAGCCACATAACAGAGGGGCGGCGGAATGACTTTCGAGCAGATCTACTGGTTGCCGCTGTGCGCCGGGGTGACCATCGCGGGGCTGGTGCTCAGTTTCCTGGCCTTCCGGCGCAGAGGCGCGGCGGCCGGCATGAGGATGGCCGCGTGGGCGCTGCTCCCGCTGGCCGCCTACCTGACCAACGCGTTGCAGTCGTTGTGGACCATCGGCGCCACCATCGTGAGTTTCGTGACGAGCCTGATCTTCAACCCCCTTGTCTGGGCGGGTGTCGCCGTGACCGGGCTGTCCGTGGTGCTGTTCGTGGCCTCGGGGTTCATGCGCGGCCGGAAGCTGAAACTGGCGCGCGACGGCAAGCCGGGCAAGGCCGCGGAGGCCCCGGCGGCGCCGCAGCAACGCGCTGTCGGCCAGAGGGCGGGGCAGCCGGCCGGACAGGCAGCGGGACCGGCGGGCCAGCCTGCAGGAAAGCCTGCCGCGGCGCCGGCGAAGAAGAACAACGACGATGACTTCTCCGACATCGAGGATATTCTCAAGCGCAGGGGCATCAGCTGATCCGAGGTGTGTCACAGTTCCGAGACGCAACCGGGACGGGGCGTAGACAAACTTCCCAAGATCGATACGAATGAGTTTCGCGTCAATCACAGTTGAGCCACATCCCGCCCTGAGGGGCTGGTCACACCAGCTCAGGCCATAGATTCTGCCTCCTGAGGACGCGACTAGCGACTTCACCAGCGCGGCGCATAACCTGATCGGGACCGCCGCCCATTCGGACGACGTCGTCTGGCATCCAGGGGGCTATTGGCATGACCGCACCGCTCGATGTTCCGGGCTCGGCTATCGAAGCCGGACCGGAAACCGTTCTGGAGGGCGCGGACTCCTCAGTCATCCGAGGGCGTTCCCTTGGCCAGATCGCATGGATGCGGCTGAAGCGCGACAAGATCGCGATGATCGGCGGCATCGTCATCGTCGTGCTGATCCTCGTCGCCATCTTCGCGCCGCTGCTGGTGTCGTGGCTCGGTCACCCGCCGGCGGAATGGCACCGGGAGAAGATCGACCCGGCCATCCAGGCGCCGATCGGCACGTTCGGCGGCATGAGCTGGGACTTCCTGTTCGGGGTCGAGCCCACCACGGGCCGTGACCTGTTCAGCCGGGTCCTCTACGGCGCGCGCGTCTCGCTGCTCATCGCCTTCTTCGCGACGCTGCTCTGCGTCTTGCTCGGCACCGTGTTCGGGATGATCGCCGGTTTCTTCGGTGGCTGGATCGACACGGTCATCAGCCGGCTCATGGACATCTTCCTCGCCTTCCCGCTGCTGGTGTTCGCGCTGGCGCTCGGCGGGGTGATCCCCGACAAGGCGTTCGGGATGTCCGGTGACACGCTGAGGATCAGCCTGCTCGTGTTCATCATCGGCTTCTTCAACTGGCCCTATATCGGGCGTATTATCCGAGGTCAGACGCTGTCTCTGCGTGAACGGGAGTTCGTCGACGCCTCCAGGAGCCTGGGCGCGCGCAACCACATCATCCTGTTCAAGGAGATCCTGCCGAACCTGCTGGCCCCGATCCTGGTCTACTCGACGCTGCTGATCCCGTCGAACATCCTGTTCGAGGCCGCGCTCTCCTTCCTCGGCGTGGGCGTACGGCCGCCGACCCCGACGTGGGGAGGCATGTTGGCTGACGCGGTCCACAACTACGAAGTGGCGCCCAACTACATGGTCTTCCCCGGTCTCGCGATCTTCGTCACCGTGCTGGCGTTCAACCTGCTCGGCGACGGCCTGAGGGACGCCTTCGATCCCAAGGCTCGATGACCTCGTGAGTTATCCCGCAAATTTTGGACTCCTAGTTACAAGGGGTGTGTCAGGTCGATGAAGATAAAATCCATGGCGTCGGCGGTCGCGATCACCGCCGCTCTCGCCCTGGCCGTCTCCGCGTGTGGTGGCGGCGGCTCTGCCAAGAAGACCGGCGGTGCCACCGCTGAGGCGCCCGCCAGCCAGTACAACGCCGGAGTGACGCAGGTCGTCAACCCGTCCGACAAGACGGGCGGCACGCTCCACATGGGCATGCCGGGCGACTTCGACTCGGTTGACCCCGGCGACCAGTACTACGGCTACGCCTGGAACTTCTCCCGCCTTTACACGCGCGCGCTGACCATGTTCAAGCCGGTGCCGGGCAAGGAGGGCCTCGAGCTCGTCGGTGACCTGGCCGAGGGCCTCGGCAAGGCCAGCGACGGCGGCAAGACCTGGACGTACACGCTGCGCAAGGGCATCAAGTTCGAGGACGGCACCCCGATCACGTCCAAGGACGTGAAGTACGCGGTGGCCCGCTCGCTGGACAAGGAGATCCTGCCCAGCGGCCCGACCTACTTCAACGACTGGCTCGACAACGGCGACTACACCGGCCCGTACAAGATGAAGGACAAGCTCGACTCCTGGAAGGGCATCGACACGCCCGATGACCAGACGGTCGTCTTCCATCTGAAGAAGGCCTACGGCGGCTTCGACTACTTCGCCATGCTCCCGTCGACGGCCCCGGTGCCGGCGGCCAAGGACACCGGCACCAAGTACAAGGAGCACCCGGTCGCGACCGGCCCGTACATGTTCAAGGCCCACGAGCTCGGCAAGCGCATCGAGCTGGTCAAGAACCCCAACTGGGACGCGGCGACCGACCCCAACCGCAAGCAGCTCAACGACTCGATCGAGGTGCTGCTCGGCCAGAACGAGGACGACCTCGACCAGCGCCTGCTCTCGGGCAAGATCGACGTCAAGATCAACAGCACCGGCGTGGGGGCCAACGCCCGCAAGACCGTCCTGACCGACGACAAGGTCAAGCAGTACGCCGACTCCGCGCCGCTCGACCGTACCTGGTTCACCAACCTCAACGCCGACGTGCCGCCGCTGGACAACATCCACTGCCGCAAGGCCGTGCTGTACGCCGCTGACCGCTCCGCGATCCAGGGCGCCTACGGTGGTCCCGATGCCGGTGGCGAGGTCGCCCTCAGCCTCATGCCGTCGAAAATGACCGGTTACGAGAAGAACGACCTCTACGGCGTCGAGGCCAACCCCGGCGGCGACGTGAACAAGGCGAAGGAAGAGCTGAAGGCCTGCGGCCAGCCCAACGGCTTCAGCACCACCATCTCCTTCCGCGTCGAGCGCGCGGCGGAGAAGCAGACCGCCGAGTCGCTGCAGCAGTCGCTCGGCCGCGTGGGCATCAAGCTGGAGGTCAAGGGCTTCCCGCAGGGTGACTACTTCAAGCTGTACGCCGGCAAGCCCGACTTCGCCAAGAAGAACGGCCTGGGCCTCATGGTCTACGGCTGGGGCGCCGACTACCCCGAGGGCTTCGGCTTCTTCCAGCAGATCGTCGACAGCCGCGTCATCCGCGCCGCCGGTAACACCAACCTCGGCGTGAAGGACCCGGAGATCGACAAGCTGATCGACCAGGCCGCGGCGGAGCAGGACGCCACCAAGCGCAACGCGGTCTGGGCCTCGGTCGACAAGAAGGTCATGGACGACGCGTTCATCCTGCCCTACGTCTGGGCGCACGGCCTGTTCTACCGGCCGCCGACGCTGAAGAACGCGTTCGTCAGCCAGAACTTCGGGATGTACGAGTTCCTGACGCTGAGCACCCAGTAACCCGGTCCGGGAAAACCTCCGGAACGTTCGTCGAAAGCAGGTGAAGGCTTCGGCGGCCGGGCCCACAAGGCCCGGCCGCCATAGCCGAGATCAGTGGCCACATACATCATCAGACGGTTGATAGCGGCCGTCATGCTGCTCTTCGTGGTGAGCATCGCGACGTTCGCCATCTTCTTTCTCGTCCCGCGGCTCGCCGGGATGTCCGCTGACGACCTCGCTTCCCGCTACGTGGGCAAGGCCGCCAACGACCAGATGATCCACGAGGCCGCCGTCAGGCTGGGCTTCAACGACCCGCTGGTCGTGCAGTACGGGCGGTTCGTGAAGGGCATCTTCGTCGGCGTCGACCGCAACTACGGTCCCGGCGTCGAGCACTGCCCCGCCCCGTGCTTCGGCTACTCCTACGTCACCCAGAACCCGGTGATGCCCGACCTGCTCGACCGGCTGCCGATCACCCTGTCACTGGCGCTCGGCGCCGCCGTGGTGTGGGTGGTGTTCGGCGTCTCGACCGGCGTGCTGTCGGCGCTGCGGCGCGGCAGCTTCTTCGACCGCCTCTCGATGGGTGTGGCCCTGGCGGGCGTGTCGCTGCCCATCTTCTTCACCGGCATCGTGTCGCTGGCCATCTTCCGCGACCAGCTCGGCCTGGTCGGCGACGTCGCCGACTGGGTGCCGTTCTCGGAAGACCCGCTCACCTGGGCGAACAACCTCATCCTGCCCTGGGTGACGCTGGCCTTCCTGTACGCGGCCGGTTACGCCCGGCTCACCAGAGCGGGCATGCTGGAGACCATGTCGGAGGACTACATCCGCACGGCGCGGGCCAAGGGCCTGCCCGAACGCATGGTGGTGGTCAAACACGGCCTGCGTGCCACGCTCACGCCCGTGATGACCATGTTCGGCCTCGACCTGGGCCTGCTGCTCGGCGGCGCGGTGCTGACCGAGAGCACGTTCTCGCTGCCCGGCATCGGCAAGTACGCGGTCGACGCCATCAACAACAACGACCTCCCCCAGGTGATGGGCGTCACGCTGACCGCGGCGGTCTTCATCATCCTGGCCAACCTGATCGTCGACCTGCTCTACGCGGTGGTTGACCCGAGAGTGAGGCTGACGTGAGCGAGAGCCCCTTTCTCGACGTCAAGGACTTGAAGATCCACTTCTCGACCGACGACGGCGTGGTCAAGTCCGTCGACGGGCTGTCCTTCAGCCTCGAACGCGGCAAGACCCTGGGCATCGTCGGCGAGTCCGGATCGGGCAAGTCGGTCACCAGCCTCGGCATCCTCGGCCTGCACCGCGGCAAGAACGCCCACGTCTCCGGCGAGATCTGGCTCGATGGCGAAGACCTCGTCACCGCCTCGCAGGAGCACGTACGCCGGCTGCGCGGCCGCAAGATGGCGATGATCTTCCAGGACCCGCTGTCGTCGATGCACCCCTTCTACTCGGTGGGCGACCAGATCATCGAGGCGTACCGCATCCACCACAAGGTCTCCAAGAGCGTGGCCCGCAAGCACGCCATCGACATGCTGGGCCGGGTCGGCATCCCCGAGCCCAAGCGCCGGGTCGACTCCTACCCGCACGAGTTCTCCGGCGGCATGCGCCAGCGCGCCATGATCGCGATGGCGCTGTCGTGCGACCCCGAGCTGCTCATCGCCGACGAGCCGACCACCGCGCTCGACGTGACCGTGCAGGCGCAGATCCTCGACCTGATGCGTGACCTGCAGCGTGAGTTCAACTCGGCGCTGATCATCATCACCCACGACCTGGGCGTGGTGGCCGAGCTGTCCAACGACATCCTGGTCATGTACGCGGGCAAGTGCATCGAGTACGGCTCGGCCGAGGACATCTTCTACCGGCCCGAGCACCCCTACACGTGGGGACTGCTGGGCTCGATGCCCCGGCTCGACCGGGAGCCCACCGAACGGCTCCTGCCCGTCAAGGGCACCCCGCCGTCGCTGATCAACGTGCCGTCGGGCTGCGCCTTCCACCCCCGCTGCCCCTACTCCGACCAGACCGACGGTCAGTCCAAGGCCGAGATCCCCGCCTTGATCAACACCGACCCCGGCCACCTGGTGCGCTGCCACCTGAGCAGGACGCAGCGGCGGACGCTGTGGGAGAACGAAGTCAAGCCAGTGCTGGAGACGCAGTGACCACCTCGAACGAGCCGCTTCTTTCCGTCCAGGGCCTGGAGAAGCACTTCCCGGTGACCAAGGGCCTGCTCAAGCGGCAGGTCGGGGCCGTCAAGGCGGTCGACGGGATCAGCTTCGAGGTGTTCAAGGGTGAGACGCTCGGCCTGGTGGGGGAGTCGGGCTGCGGCAAGTCCACCACCGGCCGGCTGGTGACCAGGCTGCTGGAGCCGACCGGGGGCAAGGTCGTCTTCGAGGGCCGCGACATCACCCACATGAGTCAGGGCAAGCTCCGGCCGCTCCGCCGCGACATGCAGATGATCTTCCAGGACCCGTTCTCGTCGCTCAACCCCCGCCACACGGTCGGCACCATCGTCGGCGCCCCGTTCCGCATCCAGGGCGTGCAGACCGAGCACGGGATCAAGAAGGCCGTCCAGGACATCCTCCAGCTGGTCGGGCTCAACCCGGAGCACTACAACCGCTACCCCCACGAGTTCTCGGGCGGCCAGCGCCAGCGCATCGGCATCGCCCGCACGCTCGCGCTGAAGCCCAAGCTGATCATCGCCGATGAGCCGGTCTCGGCGCTGGACGTCTCGATCCAGGCCCAGGTGGTCAACCTCCTGGAGGACCTGCAGAACGAGCTGGACCTCACCTACGTGGTCATCGCCCACGACCTGTCGGTGGTCCGCCACATCAGCGACCGGGTCGCGGTGATGTACCTCGGCAAGATCGTGGAGATCGCCGACCGCAAGAGCTTGTACAGCGTCCCCATGCACCCTTACACCAACGCGCTGCTGTCGGCGGTCCCGATCCCGGATCCCAAGGCCCGCGCGGACGGCGACCGCATCAGGCTGACGGGCGACGTCCCGAGCCCGCTCAACCCGCCGCCCGCCTGCCGCTTCCACACCCGGTGCTGGAAGGCCCAGGACATCTGCAAGACGGTGGAGCCGCCCCTGGAGGAGCTGGCCAGCGGCCACCGCGTGGCCTGCCACTTCCCGGAGAACGCCCCCGCCCAGGCGCCGGAGACGGCCGCCACGACCTCCTGACGCCGGTCGGCGGATGGGGGCTCCCCACCGCCGACCGTTCAGATCGTCCTCGCCGCCACGGTTGTTCTCGCCGCCACGCTGAAGATCAGGAAGCGGCGCCCGGCGTCGCGAGGCCGGTCTCATAGGCGAGGACGACCGCCTGAACGCGGTCGCGCAGGCCCAGCTTGGTGAGCACGTTGCCGACGTGCGTCTTGACCGTCGTCTCGCTGACCACCAGCTTCCGGGCGATCTCCGCGTTGGACATCCCCTTGGCGATCAGCCGCAGCACCTCCAGCTCCCGCTCGGTCAGCCGGTCGAGCCGCGCCGGGGTCGCCTGCTCATACGCCGACGGCAGCCGCTTGGAGAAGCGGTCCAGCAGCCGGCGGGTCACGCTTGGCGCCACGATCGCGTCGCCCGCCGCCACCACCCGGATCGCCTGCACCAGCTCGTCCGGCGGCACGTCCTTCAGCAGGAACCCGGAGGCGCCCGCCCGCAGCGCCTCCACGATGTACTCGTCCAGGTCGAACGTCGTCAGCACCAGCACCTTCGGCACGTGCGCCGTCGGCGCCGCCTCCCGCACGATCCTGCGCGTCGCCTCGATGCCGTCGACCCCGGGCATCCGGATGTCCATCAGCACGACGTCGGGCAGCAACGCCCGCGTCTGCTCCTGCGCGTCCTTGCCGTCACCGGCCTGCCCCACCACCGTGATGTCGGGCTCGGCCTCGAGTATCAGCCGGAAACCGGTGCGCAGCAGCGGCTGGTCGTCCACCAGCAGCACCCTGATCGTCATGGTGAGTCCTTCAACGGGAACCTCGCGCGCACCTCGAAACCGCCCCCCGGTCGCGGACCGATGCTGAGGATTCCACCATAGAGGGCAACTCGCTCGCGAATGCCCACCAAACCATGCCCTGGCGGCCCGGAGAGGCTCGCCGGCCCCCGCCCGTCGTCCTCCACCCGCACGTCCAGCTCACGCGGACCATGGCGTACGGTCACCACCGCCTTGGCGCCCGCCCCCGCGTGCCGCAGGCTGTTGGTCAGACCCTCCTGGATCAGCCGGTAGGCGGCCAGATCGACCCCGGCGGGGATCGGCCGGGCATCGCCCTCGACCGACAGCCGCGTGGCCAGCCCCGCCTCCCGCATCTGCTCCACCAGCGCCGGCAGATCGTCCATCCCCGGCTGCGGCCCCAGCTCGGCCCGGGCGTCGGTACGCAGCACGCCCACGATGTTGCGCATCTCGCTCATCGCCATCCGGCCCGTGTGCTCGATGGCCGACAGCGCCTCACGCGCCATGTCGGGATCGGCGGCCAGCACCCGGCGCGCGGCCGCCGCCTGCACCGTCATCACGCTCACGTGATGGGCCACGACGTCGTGCAGCTCGCGGGCTATCCTCGAGCGCTCCTCGGCCCGCGCGGCCCGCGTATCGGCCGCGTAGGCGCGCTCCAGCCGGGCCGCGCGGTCCTTCAGCTCCTCCAGGTACGCGCGGCGCAGCCGCAGGCTCCGCCCGGCCCCCCAGACCGCGAGAAGCACGATGAACGCCACCAGATGCTCACTCCAGTTGCCGCCGGTGACCGGGCTCAGCGCCCCGGCGAACGCGTAGGCCAGGAACGACAGCAGCAGCGCGCACAGCGCCACGGCCAGCCCCCGGAGAGAGGCCACCGAGTAGAGCAGCACCAGCACCGGCGCCGCCGCCGCGCCGGAGCCGTAACCCAGCCCGGTCAGCAGCGTCTCGGGCAGCAGCCCCGCGCACAGCGTCGCCAGCGGCCAGCGCCTGCGCACGGCGACCGGCGCGCACGCCAGCAGCACCAGCACGGCGCCGAACGAGTCGGCGCTGCGCATCTCGTCGACCGCCTGGCCGCCGCCCGGCTCCAGCAACGCCGAATCGGCGGACAGGAAGAGCCAGACCGAGACCGCGGCCAGCGCCACGGCGAACAGGGAGTCGTGGAACCTGGCCCGATCGATGCGCACCGCTTCACTGTAGGTCCAGGTGAAAGCCCGGAACCTCCTCCCTTGGGAGGAGAGCCGGACTCCTACAGGCTGTCCATGGCCGCCCGCCGGCCGCTCCGGACCGCGCCGCGTGTGGCCGTCCGGCGGTCGCTCCGGAGCGGGTGGCCTACGGCTCGTCCGTGGCCGCCGACCGGTTGCTCCGGAGCGGGCGGCCTACAGCTCGTCCGTGGCCGCCCGGCGGTTGCTCCGTACGGTGTCGCCCGGCTGCCGGTCGGGCACCGGCGGCGGAGTGCCGCCGAACTCCGGGCAGATCGCCTGATGGTCGCACCAGTCGCACAGGCGGCTGCGCCGCGCCCGCCACTCGCCCGTCTCCAGCGACCGCTCGATCGCCGTCCACAGCGCCCGCACCTTGCGCTCGGTGGCCAGCAGATCGGCCTCATCCGGCGCGTAACGCAGCACCTCGCCGCCGCCGCCCAGGTAGACCAGCTGCAGCAGCCTGGGCACCTGGCCGCGCAGCCGCCACAGCACCAGCGCGTAGAACTTCATCTGGAACAGCGCCTTGGCCTCGAAGTCGGGGCCCGGCGCGCTGCCGGTCTTGTAGTCGACGACCCGCACCTCCCCGGTCGGCGCCACGTCGAGCCGGTCGACGTAGCCGCGCAGCATGAGGCCGCCGTCGAGGACCGCCTCCACATAGAGCTCCCGCTCGGCGGGCTCCAACCGCGTCGGGTCCTCCAGCGTGAAATAGCGCTCCAGCATCGCCCGCGCCTGCGCCAGCCACGTCGCCTGCTCCTCGTCATCGGCGAACATCTCGGCGTAGTGCGGATCATCGGACAGCAGCCGCTCCCACTGCGGCCCCAGCAGCTCCAGCGCCGCCTCCACCGAACGACGCGGCGCGGGCAGGTCGTACAGGCGCTCCAGGACCGCGTGGATCACCGTGCCGCGCACGGCGGCCGCCGAGGGCTTCTCCGGCAACTGGTCGATCACGCGGAAGCGATAGAGCAACGGACAGGTCATGAAGTCGCCCGCCCGGGAGGGGGAGAGGGCTCCGATGATCACCGGTTCGGTCAACGTCATGCACCGCACTCTAGGTCAAGAGCCCGACAGAATAGGGCCCGCGAAGCCGGGAGCACCTCGTCCGGCGCGTAGCATCAAGGCAGCGGAAGCACGTAATGAACGGCAAGGAGCGCGGTGAGCGAGCAGAGCCCGCAGCAGGAATTTTCCGGTCTTCGGATGGGAAAGCCGTTCGGCATCCCGGTCTACGTGTCGTGGACATGGTTCATCGTCGCGGCCTTCATCACCTGGATGTTCGGTGACCAGGTGCGGGCCATGCTGCCCGAACTCGACGCCACAGCCGCCTACGCCGTCGCCTTCGTCTTCGCCGTCCTCCTCTATGTCTCGGTCCTGCTGCACGAGCTGGCCCACAGCGTGCTGGCCAAGTTCTACGGCCTGCCGGTCCGCCGGATCACCCTCTACCTGCTCGGCGGCGTGTCGGAGATCGAGAAGGAGCCGCCGACGCCCGGCAAGGAGTTCATGGTCGCCGCCGCCGGCCCGGCCCTGTCGCTCGGCCTGGCCGGGATCGGCCTGGCCGCCGACGTCTTCCTGATCAACGGCGGTGGCATCCCTGAGGTACTGATCTGGCAGCTCTGGCTGGCCAACCTCATCGTCGGCGTGTTCAACCTGCTGCCCGGCCTGCCGCTCGACGGCGGCCGGATGCTGCGCGCCGGCGTCTGGAAGCTGACCAGCAACGCCGGCTCCGGCACCATCGCCGCCGCCTGGGGCGGCAGGGTGCTGGCCGTGCTGCTGGTGGTCCTGCCGATCGCCGCGCCGCTGATGAGCGGGCAGGAAGTGGACCTTCGCGACGTGCTGTGGCCGCTGGTGCTGGCCTCCTTCATCTGGCTCGGCGCCACCCAGTCGCTGCGCGTGGCCCGCATCCGCGCCAGGATCCCGCAGGTCAACGCCCGTACCCTGGCCCGCAGGGCGATCCCCGTCGTCGCCGAGACCCCGCTGTCGGAGGCGCTGCGCCAGGCCACCGAGAAGCGGGCGGGCGCCCTCGTCGTCGTCGATCATGAGGGCCGCCCCGTCGCGATCGTGCACGAGGCGTCCGTACAGGCCACTCCCGAGCACCGCCGCCCCTGGGTGAACGCCGGCTCCATGGCCAAGTCGCTGGAGCCGTCCATGGTGCTGGCCGCCGACCTGACGGGGGAGGCGCTCATCGACGCCATGCGCGAGGCCCCGGCCGGCGAATACCTGCTCGTGGAGCGCGGCGGCGAGATCTACGGAGTGCTCGCCACGGCCGACGTCAACCGCGTCTTCAGCGGCGTCTGATATGTCCCACTCGTATAACCGGCAGCCCCCGGCTAGTGTCGTGTCCAGTGATCAGGTGATTCCGGATCGCACCCGGCGGTTCGAGGATGAGACGGCTGGCCGATAGTGTTCTGTTCGGCCAGGTTTATTGCGGTCCACCGGTCCACCGGTTCACCGAATCGAGACGGGGGCGGCCGCGACGCCGCCTCGCCGTATGGGTATGCGTATGGCTGGTGGCCGGCACGGCAGTGCGGGTGCCGTGATCACGCCGGCTTCCGGGGAGGAGAATTGAGTGACCGAGCGCAGCGAGGGCACCGATGAGCGCAGCGCGGTCGTCATGAAGGAGGAGTCATGACGGGCCAGGGCTTCGGGGCGGTACGTCCGCTTCCCGGAGATGGGCTGGTCGCCTATCTGGGCGGGCTGTTGCTGGTGTGCGACGCGGCCGAGGCCGCGGCCGATGAACTGCTCAAGGCACTACGCGAGACGGCCGCCGCCGGGGGCGACGGCAGAGCGCTCGCCAGGCGCGCCGCCCAGGTGCTCGCGGCCAACATGACCGGCGACCCCGCCACCTGCGCGGTCGCGGGGCCGGTCGACGGCGGCGTGGCCGTCCTGGTCAGCGGCTCCGCGTCGGCCACGGTCACCACGGCCTCCGGCGAGACCCGGCTGGCCGGCAGCGACTCGCTGACCTGGGCCGACCGGCTCATCAACGGGCCGGTCCAACGCGTCTCGCTGAGCCTGCCCGGCGGGGGCGAGCCGCATCCCGCGGTCAGCTTCGACGGCGGCGTGGTGCACGGCGGCGGTCTGATGGGCGACTTCGGTGACGTCGCCGAGCGGCCCGCTGCGCAGTCCAGGCCGTTGACCAGCGAGCTGCCCAACACCGCCCTGCACTTCGAGCCCGACCTGGTCGTGCCGCCTCCGGTGCAGATGGCCCCCTATCCGCTGTCGGGCAACGACCAGCCCGCCACCCCTTCGGCCGCCGGCCCCTCGGGCCCGCAGCCGTTCTCGGGTCCTCAGCCTTTGTCAGGCCCGCAGCCGTTGTCGGGTCCCCAGTCCGCCTCAGGGCCGCAGCCGCCGCCTCCCGCGCTGGAGCAGCAGCCGCCGTTCCTGTCAGCGGTCCCGGACCCGCCGCCCCCGGCCGAGCAGCCGAGCGGGTTCCCCACCTACGACGAGCCCGCACCCGCGCACTCCGGCAACGGCACGATGCCCGAGTACGAGCAGCCCTCTTCCCCCTACGACCAGCCGCGTGAGCAGTACGACCAGCCACGCGAACATTTCGAGCAGCCCGCCTCCCCCTACGACCAGCCGCGGGAGCACTTCGAACAGCCCCGCGAGTTGTTCGAGCAGCCGCCGCCTCCGCCTCCGCCCGCCCAGGAGGAGCACGGCGACCGGCAGCTCGTCTACGGCGTCGACTGCAAGAACGACCACTTCAACGACCCACGCGTGCCCTACTGCGCGGTCTGCGGCATCGCGCTCGTCCAGCGCACCCTCGTGCCGTACAAGGGGCCGCGGCCCCCGCTGGGCGTCCTCATCCTCGACGACGGCACCGCGCTGCCGCTGGAGAGCGACTACCTGCTGGGACGCGACCCCGAGCGCGCGCCGGAGGTGGCGGGTGGCACGGCCAGGCCCGCCAAGGTGACCAGCCCCGACGGGTCGGTCTCCCGCAGGCATCTGCGGGTGGCGCTCGACGGCTGGGACGTCAACCTGGTCGACCTGGGGTCGGTCAACGGCACCCAGATCCAGCCGCCCGGCGACCCCAACTTCTACGACATCCCACCCAACGAGCCCGTCACCATCGTCCCGGGCACCACGGTCCGCGTCGGCGTCTCCCGCACGATGCGCTTCGAAGCCCACCGGGGATGAGCCCTTCGTCCTGAACCTTCCCGAATCTTACTGAACGCCCGTGCTCCTGGTGGGAGTGCGGGCGTTCCGCTTCGGCCCGTGTTCCGCTTGGGGGTGCGGGGGTCCTGCTGTGACCCGCCACCGTGCACCGCCCGCCACCGTGCACCGCCCGCCGACGCGCCAGCCGCCGCCGTGCATCATCCGCCACCGGCCGCCGACGGAGCGGCCGCCGTGCGCCAATGGGCCCCGTGCGCCAGGCCCCGCGTGCGCCAGGCCCCCCGTGCGCCATCCGCTGGTCGCCCAGGGCTGAGGGCCTTCAGGAACGCCAGGGCTGAAGGCCTTCAGGAGGGCCTTCAGGAACGACGTCGGTCCTCTCGCCTTGGGGCTTCTCGCTCCTGAGCCCTCGCGTCTCTGGGCTTCTCGTCCCTGGGCCCTCGTGTCCTCAGCCCTATCCGCTTCGGCCGTGCCGTCTCGCTTTCGGTCGCGGATCTGGCGCATTTCCGGGCGGCCGACGCCGGTCGGCCAGGAGCGCGCTGGACGTCGCGCAGGGTGCGGTCAGGAGGTCGTCCGGGCGAGGCACGCGCTCAGGAGGTCGTACGGCTGAGGTGCGCGTTCAGGAGGTCGTACGGCTGAGGCACGCGTTCAGGAGGTCGTACGGCTGAGGCACGCGCTCGGGAGGCCGTCCGGCCGAGAGTGGGCGGTCACGAGGTCGTACGGGCGAGATAGGCGTTCACGACGTCGTCGACCGGCAGCGACAGGTCGAGTGCGACGCCGCGTTCGTCGGGGCCGAGGGGTTCGAGGGCCGCGAACTGCGAGGCCACCAGTGACTCGGGCATGAAGTGCCCGGGCCGGTGCGCCACCCGTTTCCTGATCATGTCGACGTCGCCGTCCAGGTGCAGGAAGCTCACCTCGGGGGCGGCCTCCCGCAGCAGGTCGCGGTAGCGGCGCTTCAGCGCCGAGCACGCCATCACGGCCCCGGTGCCGGCGTGCTCGGCGAGCCAGGCGCCCACCGCGCGCAGCCACGGCAGCCGGTCGGTGTCGTCGAGCGGCATTCCGGCGGACATCTTGGCGACGTTCGCGGGGCTGTGGAAGTCGTCGGCGTCGGCGAACGGCACCCCGAGGCGTTCGGCGAGCGCGGCGCCGACGGTGGACTTGCCGCATCCCGTCACCCCCATCACGACGATGAGCTGCGGGCGGGGTGAGTCGTCCATGCGGGGCAACCTCTCGGGCTCGGATGCGCGTCAGACTAGACAGCTTGCGTCATATCAATCAAGCTGAGAAGTCGAATAAATCATACTTTTGAATAGAAGTATGTGAGGCATGTGAGCAGGGGCGTCACAGACGAGAGCCTGCACGGCAGCGTGCTCGACGAGCTGGGCGCCCTCGTGGTCGCGGGCGGCTACGCCGCCGGCCAGGTGCTCAGGATCGAGCAGCTGGAGGCCAGGTTCGGGGTGTCCCGTACGGTGGTGCGCGAGGCCGTACGAGTCCTGGAGTCCATGGGCCTGGTCAGCAGCCGCCGGCGCGTCGGCATCACGGTCTCGCCCCGGACCTCCTGGAACCTGTTCGACCCCCGCGTCATCCGCTGGCGGCTGGACAGCGGCGAACGCGCCTCGCTGCTCCGCTCCCTCGGCGAGCTCCGCCGCGGCGTCGAACCCGTCGCCGCCGCGCTCGCCGCCACCCACGCCACTCCCGACCAGTGCGGCCGGTTGACGGAGGCGGTCATGCGGATGGCCGTCCACGGCAGGTCCGGCGACCTGGAGTCCTACCTGGCCGCCGACATCCTGTTCCACCGGACCCTGCTGGAAGCCTCGGGCAACGAGATGCTCGGCGCGCTCACCACGGTGGTCACGGAGGTGCTGGCGGCTCGTACGCACCACCACCTGATGCCGGCCTTCCCGGAGCCGGCGGTGATCCGCCGGCACGCGGAGGTGGCCCAGGCGATCCAGGCCGGAGACTCCCCGGAGGCGCAACGCGCGATGGGCGACATCGTCGACGAGGCGACAAGCGCCATGCTCGGGCAAGACGTCTGACGCGCGGAGCGACATCTCACACGCATCGGTCCCGAGCGACAGCTGACGCGAGGTTGGCGGAGCGGTTCCGCTGATGCGTGATCGTGCAGGCGATGCGCCATTGGTGCTGGCCCACTCGTCGTTCCCTAGGGCGGCAAGATGCGAAATATGCCGACGATTACCGCGGTGCCCGGCGGTCCCAGCGGGATGTACGAACTAGGCGGTCCGCAAAGCCGCTTCCGTGGCGAGCGGGCCGGCTATTCGCCAGGCCACGCGCCGATCCTGGCCGCCGAGCCGCCGATGGCCGGGAAGAGCCCCTGAGCAGCGGGGCCGCGCGAGCCGCGACCCCGCCGCGGGCGTCCGGAAGGCCGCCTTCACCCATTCTGTGGAAATACTGCAATTTCCAAGTTTGGGTATAGAAAAGCGGTGAAGAATCTCCTGGAACCGCAGCACGGAAACGGCCGCCGCACCTATCGGACCCACCCGTAGGTCATCCGTATTCTCGCGATCCGGCCCGTACCGAATCCGGCCCGGCGACGCCCGTCACCCGCAGGGGAACGCCTGCACGCCGCGTAACAGCCGGGTGGCCGCCTCCAGCGCGCTGGCGGCCTCCAGGGCCCGGCCCGCGGCGGTGGCGAAGCGGCTCAGCAGGTGCTCCTCCGGCTCCCCGAACCGGCGCCCCGCCACCCACAGGAACACGTGCTCCCTGGTGGCGAGCGGCACCGGCATGGCCAGGAACCCGGGCTCGCCCATCGACGCGTCCGGCACGATCAGCAGCCGGACGGATCGCGTGGCGAGCGTCTTGAGCACCCCGGACTCCTCCAGCCACGGGCGTACCCGCAGCGGATCGACCGGGGGCGCGTGCACATTGACGGACTGGGCGACCTCCCGTAGCGCGTCCACCCGTACGAAACCCGCGTAGGCCGTTCCGGTGACCGCCGCGGCGGTCCCGCTCAGCCTGTCGATCAATCGCGCGGGGTCCAGGCAGGAGAACGAGGCGATGAGTTCGCGCATGGCGACGTCGACACGGTTGTAAGTCATCGCTGTATCCCTCGGAGGAGGGGAAGTGAGATCGCGCAGTATGATCACGCGTATCTCAGGGGCGGTGACCCCGAGTCTCGCCGTCGCCGTGTCACTTGACCAGCCCCCAACTGGAAATCGGGATTTCCGGTCAGCGGGGGCGCAGGCGGAGCCACTCCAGCTCGTCCGACCGGGTCCCGTCCTCCCTGGGGAACAGCTCGCGTTGCGTCGACTCCTGGACGAAGCCAGACCGCTCCAGCACCCGCTGCGAAGCCTTGTTGCCCACCTCGGTCCCGGCCACGATCCGGTGCAGCTGGGTGTTGGCGAAGGCCCAGTCCACCAGCAGCCGCACGGCCCGCGTCATGAACCCTCTGCCCCGGAACTCCGACCGCAGCGAATATCCGATCATGCCCTGCCCGATCATCGGCGCCACCTGCACCAGTTGCACGTGCCCCGCGAACCTCCCGGAGACGGCATCCTTGATCGCCAGCTCGATCCGCTGCCCGGACACCCACCAGTAGCCGGTGTAGCGGCAGCGCCGCTCGTTGTCCTCCAGCGTGGCACGCGGCCCGACCGCGTAGGCGGCCACACTCGGCTCCCGCATCATCGCGTGGAACTCGGGGGCGTCGGCCACCTCCATCGGTGTCAGTCGTACCACCCCATCGCTCAGCTCGCCGCCGTCGAAGAACGGCAGGTAGGACTCGGCTGCCAGGCCGGAGTCGCGCCGGATCCGGGCGAACGTGATGATGTCGGTGCGGCGCCCGTCACGCCCGACCTTGGCGTCGCGTCTGCGCCCCTCTTCCTGGAAACCGGCCTTGTAGGCGACTCGCAGGCTGGCGATGTTCTCCACGGCGGCGTGCAACTCCACGCGCTCGACACCATGGTCGAACAGCCACTCGGTCACCGCCCGCGTCGCCCGGCTCACCACGCCCTTGCCACGCGCCCACGGCGCGGCCAGGTAGCCGATCGCCGCCACGCCCCACGGATCGGGCGGCTGGACACCGATGGCACCGACGTAGTGGCCGTTCTCGGTGATCGTGAACTCGGCGCCGCCGTCCGCCCACTTCGCCTCCGCCGCCCGCAGGTAGGCGCGCGCGTCCTGCAACGTGTACGGCGACGGCAAGGTGTACAGAAACCGGGCCGTCACCGGGTCGTCACACGCGCGTACGATCGCCTCGGCGTCCGAATCGGAGGGACGTCGCAACACCAGGGGACCGGTAGAGATCACTTCACGGGGGAACATCCCTCATAGATATCGCGCGTCAAGGCGTGCTCGAAAGCCCTATAACCTTGCCGACATGGGTTTCCGCAGGCATGGGCCGTTCCAGGCGGGGGATCAGGTGCAGCTCACCGACCCCAAGAACAAGCGCCACACGATCACGCTCAAAGAGGACGGCGTCTTCCACACGCACAAGGGCGCCATCCCCCACAGCGACCTGATCGGGCAACCCGAAGGCTCCGTGGTGCGCTCCTCCGGCGGCACCCAATACCTCGCCTTCCGCCACCTGCTGCAGGACTACACTCTGGCCATGCCGCGCGGCGCCGCGGTGATCTACCCCAAGGACGCCGCGCAGATCGTCGGCATGGCCGACGTCTTCCCCGGCGCCCGGGTGATCGAGGCGGGGGTCGGTTCTGGCGCGCTGACCTGTTTCCTGCTGCGCGCAGTGGGACCCGAGGGTCACGTCACCTCCTACGAGCGGCGCGAGGAGTTCGCCGACGTCGCGCGCAAGAACGTGGAGAAGTTCTACGGCGGTCCCATGGACGACACCTGGCGGCTCGTCGTCGGCGACCTGGTCGCCTCGATCGACGAGGTGGACGTCGACCGCGTCATCCTCGACATGCTCGCCCCCTGGGAGTGCGTCGACGCCGCCGCCAAGGCCCTCACACCGGGCGGCGTCATCTGCTGCTACGTGGCCACGACGACCCAGATGTCCAAGACCGTCGAGGCCATTCGCGATCACGGGAGTTTCACCGAGCCTCATGCGTGGGAGACCCTGGTTCGCGACTGGCATGTCGAAGGGCTCGCGGTGAGACCGGATCATCGGATGATCGGCCACACCGGATTCCTCGTCAGCGCCCGTCGCATGGCGGACGGTGTGGCACCGCCACCACGCCGCCGACGACCGAAGGGGACCACTGAGGAACTATGACAATTTGGCCACGAGGGTGCGTTGGTGCGTGACACGGGAACAGATCGCCGTGTTCCTATGCTGCCAGTATTAAACGCACTATTAGGGATTATTCGCCGAACACTGAATGTCACACGACGAACACTGCCCGGCCAGGTTACGGAGGGGCCCGAGATAGGTAAGGTCCTTAGTAGTCGCCCTCGACTGGGAAGGAGGTGACGGGGCGTGGCAGCTCGCGATGATGCTGAGGCTCGAGCCGCGCAGCGCGAACGGGAGGTCGCTGATCTTTCAACACAGGTCTCCTTCCTCCAAGAGGAGATCACCGCGCTGAGGCGGAAGCTGGCCGAGTCACCCCGTCAGGCCAGAGTCCTTGAAGAGCGTCTCCACGAGGCGCAGGCGAACCTCGCGGCCGTCACCGGCCAGAACGAGCGCCTGGTCGCCACACTCAAGGAGGCCAGGGATCAGATCGTTGCCCTCAAGGAAGAAGTCGACCGGCTGGCACAGCCGCCATCCGGGTTCGGCACCTTCCTGGAGGCCAGAGAAGACGGCACGATCGAGGTGTTCACCGGCGGCCGCAAGCTGCGGGTGAACGTCAGCCCCGCCGTCGACGTCGACTCGCTCCGGCGTGGCCAGGAGGTCATGCTGAACGAGGCGCTCAACGTGGTCGAAGCCCTCGGCTACGAAGAGGTCGGCGAGATCGTGATGCTCAAAGAGCTCCTCGACCAGGGGCAGCGCGCACTGGTCATCTCGCACGCGGACGAGGAGCGCGTGGTGCGGCTCGCCGAGTCACTGGTCGGGCAGCCGATCAGGGCGGGCGACTCACTGTTGCTCGAACCCCGCTCGGGCTACGTCTACGAGCGGATTCCCAAGTCCGAAGTCGAAGAACTCGTGCTCGAAGAGGTCCCCGACATCTCCTACGAGGAGATCGGTGGCCTGATGAGGCAGATCGAGCAGATCAGGGACGCCATCGAGCTGCCCTACCTGCACGCCGACCTGTTCCGCGAGCACAAGCTGCGCCCGCCCAAGGGCGTTCTGCTCTACGGCCCGCCCGGCTGCGGCAAGACGCTCATCGCCAAGGCCGTCGCCAACTCCCTGGCCAAGCAGGTCGCGGAGCGCACCGGCCAGGAAGGCAAGAGCTTCTTCCTCAACATCAAGGGCCCCGAACTACTCAACAAGTACGTCGGCGAGACCGAGCGGCATATCCGCCTGGTCTTCCAGCGGGCTCGAGAGAAGGCCTCAGAGGGCACCCCGGTGATCGTGTTCTTCGACGAGATGGACTCGATCTTCCGCACCCGAGGCTCCGGCGTCTCCTCGGACGTCGAGAACACCATCGTTCCCCAGCTCCTTTCGGAGATCGACGGTGTCGAGGGCCTGGAAAACGTCATCGTCATCGGCGCCTCCAACCGCGAGGACATGATCGACCCGGCGATCCTGCGGCCCGGCCGCCTGGACGTCAAGATCAAGATCGAGCGGCCCGACGCCGAAGCGGCGAAGGACATCTTCTCCAAGTACCTCATCTCCGAACTGCCGCTGCACCCCGACGACCTCGCGGAGCACAGCGGTTCCCGCGAGGGCACCATTCACGGCATGATCCAGAGCGTCGTGGAGCGCATGTACACCGAGAGCGAAGAGAACCGCTTCCTCGAGGTGACCTACGCCAACGGCGACAAGGAAGTCCTCTACTTCAAGGACTTCAACTCCGGCGCGATGATCCAGAACATCGTCGACCGGGGCAAGAAGATGGCCATCAAGCAGTTCCTCGAGAGCGGCCAGAAGGGCCTGCGGGTGCAGCACCTGCTCACGGCCTGCGTGGACGAGTTCTCCGAGAACGAGGACCTGCCCAACACCACCAACCCGGACGACTGGGCCCGCATCTCCGGCAAGAAGGGCGAGCGGATCGTCTACATCCGTACGCTCGTGTCGGGCAAGCAGGGCGCGGAGGCGGGTCGCTCCATCGACACCGTCGCCAACACCGGCCAATACCTGTAAGAGGCTGCTGAGAAGGGCCGCGCGGATCCCCGCGCGGCCCCTTCTCATGCCGCCCCATCTTCTCCGCGTCGCCGAGGGACCCATGTGAAAATTGGGACCAACGGAACCAAAGTGATCGTTGTGCCGTCCAACAGGGCGTGCAACCACCCAACCGGCCGAGGCGCTCTCCCGGAGAAGGCCGGCTGGCCGAACTCGATCTGCTCAGGTTCGTCGCCGCCCTCGCGGTGCTGGCCTTCCACTACCTGATCGCGTTCGCCTCCGTCTGGGGAGACAGGCCCGCCGAGCTCTTCCCCGCCGTCGCCCCGTTCGCCGGGCTCGGCATCCTGGGCGTGGAGTTATTCTTCGTCATCAGCGGCTTCGTCATCCTCATGAGCGCGTGGGGGAGGGGGCTCGGAGCGTTCGCCCGGAGCAGGTTCGTCCGCCTCTACCCGGCTTACTGGCTCAGCCTCGCCGCCGTCGCCGCTCTCTACGGCCTCACCGGCACCAAGGTGCTCGACCCCAAGCTTTCGCCTGGGGAGTATCTGGTGAACGCCAGTATGTTCCAGCGGCTGTTCAAGGTCCTGGACGCCAGCGGCGTCTACTGGTCGCTCTGGGCCGAACTCCGCTTCTATCTCCTCATGGCCATCCTCGTGATCATCGGTGTCACCTACGGCCGCGTCCTGATCTTCGCCGGTGTCTGGCTGGCCGCCGCGCTCGGCGCAGAACTGCTCGGCAACGAGGTGCTCAACGAGATCATCATGCCCCGCTACGCGCCCTACTTCGCCGCCGGCATGGCCCTCTATCTCATCCACAAGCACCGCAACGCCGTGCTGCCCTGGCTCTACGTCGCCTGCGGCTACGTCCTGGCGGTGCACTCCGCGCTCGAACGCGTCCACGGCCGGATCAAGGTCGCCGGATTCAAGAGCATGCCCGTCAGCGACCTCAGCGTGATCATCACCATCACGGTCATCTTCGCCGCGATGTCGTTCGTCGCCCTCGGCGTGTTCCGGCTGCGGCCGTCCAGAACGCTCACTGCGCTCGGCGCGACGACCTACCCGCTCTACCTCTTCCACTCGGTCGTCGCCGTGGCTCTGATCCCCATCCTGGCCACCAGAATGGCCCCCTGGGCCACCGCCCTCACCACCACGCTCGCGGCCGTGCTCCTGTCCTACCTGGTCTACTCCCTCGCCGAACGCCCCATCCAGCGTCTGCTTAAGCCCCGGGCACGTCCACAAACCCCCCCAGTTCCCGCCGTAAAGGTGGAAAAGACTGCGGTGCCATAACTCTGTGACCCTGGGGCACTGTGAAGGGCATAGGCTCGGGCATATAAACGGCGGATAGGCAGATCCGGACGAACAGAGGGTGTTGCATGACGGTGCGTCGGGTGATGGGCATCGAGACCGAGTACGGCATCTCCGTACCAGGTCAGCCAGGCGCCAACGCGATGGTCACCTCCTCGCAGGTGGTGAACGCCTACCTGGCGGCCTCCGCCGCCAGGGCGCGCAGGGCGAGGTGGGACTTCGAAGAGGAGAACCCGCTGCGCGACGCTCGCGGCTTCGACCTGGCCAGAGAGGTAGCCGACCCCAGCCAGCTCACCGACGAGGACCTCGGCCTCGCCAACGTCATTCTCACCAATGGCGCCAGGCTCTACGTCGACCACGCCCACCCCGAATACTCCACTCCCGAGTGCACCAACCCGCGCGCCGCCGTCATCTGGGACAAGGCCGGCGAACGCGTCATGTACGACGCCGCCCAGCGGGCCTCCGCGATCCCGTCCAACGCCCCGATCCAGCTCTACAAGAACAACACCGACGCCAAGGGCGCCAGCTACGGCTGCCACGAGAACTACCTCATGCGGCGCGCCACCCCCTTCGCCGACATCGTCCGCCACCTCACCCCGTTCTTCGTCTCCCGCCAGGTCGTCGTGGGCGCGGGCAAGGTCGGCATCGGACAGGACTCGCGCGGCGAGGGCTTCCAGATCAGCCAGCGGGCCGACTTCTTCGAGGTCGAGGTGGGCCTGGAGACCACGCTCAAGCGGCCGATCATCAACACCAGGGACGAGCCGCACGCCGATCCGGAGAAGTACCGGCGGCTGCACGTGATCATCGGCGACGCCAACATGTCGGAAATTTCGACATACCTGAAGTTGGGCTCCACGGCCCTCGTCCTAGCCATGATCGAAGACGGCTTCCTCAGCCGCGACCTCGCCGTCGAGAACCCCGTACAAGCCCTGCGCGCGGTCTCCCACGACCCCACCTGCCGCTACGAGATCCCCCTGCGCGACGGCCGCAAGCTCACCGCCATCCAACTTCAGATGGAATATCTCGAGCAGGCCCGCAAGTATGTCGAGGAACGCGGCACCGCCCAGGAAGAGATGAACAAGGACGTCCTCGACCGCTGGGAATCCGTCCTCACCCGCCTGGCCGAAGACCCCATGCAGCTCTCCCGCGAACTCGACTGGGTCGCCAAACTCGAACTACTCGAGGGTTACCGCACCCGCGACTCGCTCACCTGGTCCCACCCCCGGCTGCAACTCGTCGACCTGCAATACTCCGACATCCGCCCCGACCGCGGCCTCTACAACCGCCTCGTCGCCCGCGGACGCATGCAGCGCCTGGTCACCGAAGACGACGTCCAGCGCGCCGTCGAGAACCCACCCACCGACACCCGCGCCTACTTCCGCGGCCGCTGCCTACGCCAATACAGCGAGTCCGTCGCGGCCGCCTCATGGGACTCGGTCATCTTCGACATCCCGGGCCGCGAATCCCTCCAGCGCGTGCCTACCCTCGAACCACTGCGCGGCACGAAGGCCCACGTGGGCGAACTCTTCGACCGCTGCCGCACCGCCGCCGACCTGGTCGCGGCCCTCACCGGCGGAGACTAGCCGCCATACGCCTCTATCGGGGGCTGCCGCTTTACAAGCCGATTTTTTTACGGCAGAGCACGGTAAGGCGCCAACGCGCGCACGTGGCCGGGCCCCGTCCAGGGGAACGCTTCTCCGGCGATACGTGGCCGGGCGCCGTCACGTCGCGCTCCCGGCCATGGGCGTTCCCTCCCGCACTCGGAGGCGTCCCGTCAGAGCAGGCCGATGCCCAGCGTCAGCGTGCCCACCGCCAGCGCCGCGCCGCCCACCACCGTCAGCCCGATGAGCTTGCTCGGCTTGGTGTCACTGGGACGGACCACCGACAGGAAGAAGCCGAGCGGCATGAGGATCGGGGCGGCCACGATGAGGATGCGGACCAGGCTCTTCAGGCCGTCCGAAAGATCCGCCTGATCCACGTAGAGCATCGCCACGAGGCCGAACAGCACCAGCACGCCCGCGTGAGCGTGGCCCGCCCGCCAGAGGCTGCGGCGCACCGGGTTGTCGTTGTAGCCGGGCACGTTCCGCATGAGGAACGTCAGCAGCGAGACGCCGCCGAACGCCACCGCCGGGACTGTGATGAGAAGCACACCTGCCGTGCTCAGAGACGAGGGGGACATCGAAACCTCCTGTGGGACAGGGGCCTCATTATTGGATAGGGGAACTATCTAGTCAAGTCGGCAAGATCGCGGGGCCTTGGGCGCGAAATGTCGCCCGGTTCGGGGAAGATATGCCTAGAGAGCAGTCCCCCAAGCGGAGGTAGGTAGGACATGGCAAGCAAGGACACGGGTGGCCAGAAGCAGGCCGGTCGGCGCGAGAGCGAGGTCGAGGAGACCGAGGCTTCGGCGGCGCCGGATGTGCAGGAGCGTCAGGAGAAGCTCACTGACGATGTCGACGCGATTCTGGACGAAATCGACGAAGTTCTCGAAGAGAACGCAGAGGAGTTCGTGCGCAGCTACGTCCAAAAGGGCGGAGAGTAGGGCAAAACGGACATCGAAATCGGGGGGAATGGGGTGGAAACGCCTGAGGGAGTGAAGTGGTGTCCGGACTGTAAGGAGGTGAAGGGGGTCTCTGAGTTTGGGCTGAACAAGCGGATGAGCGATGGGCTTGCGCGCTACTGCAAGAGTTGCTTCCGGGTGCGGTCCACTCAGAGTTATCGCAAGCGTCGTGGCGAGCAGGGTAAGACTGTGCGCGAGGTGGTCGACGTGCCTCCAGAGCACAGATACTGTCCTCGCTGTCAGGAAGTGAAGACTGTTGCGGAGTTCGGGCGCAACCGTGCGGAGAAGTCTGGGCTTACTCGCTACTGCAAACCGTGCCACAGCGCGGCCATGCGGGAAAACAAGATCAAGAATCACGGGAGCGAGCGGAATTACCTGCTCAAACACCGCTACGGCATAACCGAGGACGACTTCGAGCGGATGCTTGCCCAGCAGAATGGGCTATGTGCCATCTGTCAGGTGGTCCCCGGCACGTTCGTCGACCACTGTCACCAGAGTGGCCTGGTGCGGGGTGTTCTCTGTTTCAACTGCAACAACGGGCTGGGGCACTTCGGTGACAAGACCGTGTTGCTCGAACTCGCCGCCCTCTATCTGGACGGGGAGATTCTCTGGCCCGAGTTCGTGGTCCCGCCGCAGCGGCGTCCGGAGTCGGTGGCGCCGACCAGGACTTACCACCTGACCCAGCGTTACGGCATGCGGCATGAGGATGTCGAGCGCATGGTGGTCGATCAGTACGGGTTGTGCGTGGTCTGCTGGGACCGTTCGCCCGAGCATGTCGATCACTGTCACCGTACGGGTGATGTGCGCTACGCGCTCTGCTTGCCGTGCAACACAGGTATCGGCCAGTTCAGGGACGATCCGGGTGTGGCGTGGCGGGCGTTGGCCTACATCGAGGCGACGGTCGAGTGGCAGGACATCGAGGATGTGTCTGAGGAGGAGATCCAGGAGTTCATCCGCGTCGACGAGGCGATGCGGTCCGAGTTCTATGAGCGAGCGGTTCGGGTCTGATCCGGTGGGGCGTATTCGACGGCCACGCCGAGGAGGCGGACCGGCCGGTCGAGGTCGAAGCGGTCGAGCACGGTGAGGGCGGCGCGGGACAGCTCGGCCGCGTCCGTGGTGGGTGAGGGGAGCTTCGACTGGCGGGTGCGGGTGAGGAAGGGCGCGAATCGCACCTTTACCGAGACGCGGACGATCACTCGTCCCGCGGCGGTCGCGTCTGAGGCGACCTGTCGGGCCAGTGTGGCTATGTGGGTGGATATTTCGGTTCTGTCGGTGAGGTCGTGCGGGAAGGTGATCTCGCGGCTGTGGCCTCGGGCGACCCAGGGAGTGGTGACGACCTCGGCTTCGCCCTTGCCGAGGGCGAGATAGCGGTACCAAGGGCCGTTGGTGGGGCCGAAGCGGCGGGCCAGGTCGGCGGGGTCGGCGGCGGCGAGTTGGGCGACCGTGTCGAGTCCCAGGTCGGCCAGTTTTTTGGCGATCTTGGCGCCGATGCCCCAGAGCGCGTCGGTGGGCCGGTCGTTCATGACCTCGGCCCAGTTGTCGCCGGTGAGACGGTAGATCCCAGCGGGTTTGGCGAACGCGGAGGCGAGTTTGGCCTGATGCTTGTTGTCGCCGATGCCGACGGAGCAGGACAGGGCGGTTTCGGCCAGGACGGCCTGCTGGAGGGCGGTGGCCAGCGCCTCGGGGTCGTCGGTCCGGGCTCCGATGAAAGCCTCGTCCCAGCCCCAGATCTCCAGCAGAACGGGAAACCCGCGCAGCGTGGCCATGACGCGCTCGGACGCGGCCTCGTAGGCGGGCGGGTCGCTGGGCAGGAAGACGGCGTCGGGGCAGCGTTTGAGCGCGGTGCGGAGCGGCATGCCGGAGTGGACGCCGTGTTCGCGGGCTTCGTAGGTGGCGGTGGCGGCGACGGTGCGCGGCTGGGTGGGGTCGCCGGAGCCGCCGACCACGACGGGTCTGCCGCGGAGGTCGGGGTGACGCAGGATCTCGACGGCGGCGATGAACTGGTCGAGGTCGACGTGCAGGACCCAGTCCCTGGTGGACATGTCTCTCAGAGTAGGACGTGCAGCACTCAGTCCCTGGTGGACGCGTCTCTCAGACGGGGCCCCGTGCCTGGTCGACGCGTCTCTCGGAGTTAGGACGTGCGGGACTCAGACCCCGGTGGACGCCTCTCTCAGAGTAGGCGGCCGTCGCGGTAGAGGAGGGAGCGGCGAGGGAGTGCCCAGGCGGGGGTGCCGATGGGAGGTTCGTCACCTTCGGGGACGACGGCCTGGATGAGGGTGTCGTCCGTCTCGAAGGTGACCAGGGTGCTGGTGCCGAGGTTCTCCAGGACGGAGACGGTGCCGGGGAAGGCGTCGGGGCGGGCTTGGAGCAGGAGTTCCAGATATTCGGGCCGCGCTCCATACACGAGATCTCCGTCGGCGATGCCCGCAGGGGCGGGGAGGGTGGCGCCGGCGACGTGGAGGGTGCCGGAGGTGATCTGGCCGGGCAGCAGGTTCATGGGGGTGGAGCCGATGAAGGCGGCCACGAAGGGGGTGGCGGGGCGCTGGAACACCTCGGCGGGGGTGCCGACCTGGATCATCCGGCCGTGGGACATGACGGCGACGCGGTCGGCCAGGGCGAGGGCCTCGGCCTGGCCGTGGGTGACGAAGACGGTGGTGACGGCGAGTTCGCGTTGCAGGCGCTTGAGGAAGGTGCGGGCTTCGAGGCGGAGCCGGGCGTCGAGGTTGGACAGTGGCTCGTCGAAGAGGAACGCGGTGGGGCGGCAGGCGATGGCGCGGGCGAGCGCGACGCGTTGCTGCTGGCCGCCGGACAGCTGGGCGGGGCGGCGGTGCAGGAGGTCGGGCAGGCTGAGGCGCCGGGCGACCTCGGCGGCTCTGGCGGCGCGTTCCGGGCGGGGGACCTTCTTGATGCGCAGGAGGGTGGTCTTGCCGCAGCCCGACGGGCCGAGCAGGGCGAAGAACTCGCCGTCGGCGATGGTGAGGTCGAGGCCGTCGAGGGCGCGTACTCCGCCGGGGAACACCTTGGTGAGGCCGTGCAGTGAGATCACCGTTTGATCCCTCCGTGGAAGCGGAAGCCGTACCGCTGGGAGACGAACAGGTACATCGCCACCACCGGGAGCGAGTAGAGCAGCGAGAAGGTGGAGATGAGCTCGAGTCTGGGTGAGCCGCCCTCGGTGTAGAGGGTGTAGAGGATGACCGAGCCGGGGGCCTTGTCGGGGTCGCGCAGCAGGATGAACTGGAACAGGAATCCGCCCCACACGCTGGCCAGCGCCCAGACGGCGATGGTGGCCAGGCCGGGCCGTACGAGGGGGATCACGATGTGCCGCAGGATCTGCAGGGATGAGGCGCCGAAGACGCGTGCCGACTCCTCGTAGGTGGTCGGCGTCTCGTCCATGAAGTCCTTGAGGATGAAGATGGCGGCGGGCAGCAGACCGCCGGAGACGACGAGGATGACGCCGAGGTGGGTGTCGATGAGGTCGAGCCTGGTGGCGAGTTCGAAGATGGGCACCATGGCGGCGGTGCCGGTGACGACGGACGACAACAGCAGGAGCAGATAGAGCAGCACGTCGCGGCCGGGGACGCGGACCCTGGACAGGGCGTAGGCGGCGAGTGCGGCCAGGACGACGACGAGCGCGGCGGCGCCGCCGCCCTGGATGAGGGAGTTGCGAATGGAGCCGAGCGCGTAGGGGTTGTCCAGGATGGCGGCGAAGTTGCGCAGGGTGAAGTCCGGGATGGAGGTGGTGATCGCCGGGCTGGCGTCGAAGGGGGCGCTGGCCAGCCAGAGCATGGGCAGCGCGAAGAAGGCCAGGACGACGGCGATGAACACGGTGGCGGCGAGCCGTCCGATGGTGTGCCGGATCATGCCGGTGGCCTTCCCGCCGCGCGGCGCCGGCCGCGCAGCAGCCGCAGGTACGCCAGGGCGAAGAGGAGGTTGATGAGCAGGATGAGGAAGGACACGGCGGCGCCCACGCCGAGTTCGCCGCCTTTGAGGGCGATGTTGTAGACGTAGACGGGCAGGATCTCCGAGCGTCCTTCCGGCCCGCCGCCGGTCAGGACGAACGGGGTGAAGTCGTTGAAGGTCCAGAGGCTGATCAGCAGCAGGTTCGTCAGCACGTGCCGGCGGATGAGCGGGAAGACCACGTCGCGCAGTTGCTGCGGCACGGAGGCGCCGGCCAGGCGGGCGGTCTCCAGCTGCGAGGGTGGCACGTTCTCCAGCGCGGCGGCGTACAGCATCATCGAGAAGGCGGTGCCGCGCCAGACGTTGAAGACGATGATGGACGGCAGCGGGTAGTCCAGCAGCCAGCCCAGGCCGGGCGTGCGCAGGAGCGCGTTGAGTGTGCCGTCGTCGCGGTCCAGCAGGGCGAACCAGAGGAAGCCGACGACCGTGCTGGGCAGGATCCACGACAGCAGCACGACGCCTTCGACGGCCCGTCGTAGCGGCCCGCGGCGGGTGCGCAGCAGCCAGGCGAGGGTGAAGCCGAGCCCGGCCTGGCCGAGGACGGCCGAGCCGCCGACGTAGACGACGGTGAGCCACAGCGAGCTGAGGAAGCGCGGGTCGGTCAGCGTGGTGGTGTAGTTGTCCAGGCCGACGACCTGGGGGTCGGCGGCGGCCAGGCCGGTGAGGCGATAGTCGGTGAGCCCGAGGTAGATCGTCCAGAGGGCGGGGAATACGAGGAAGACGCCGATGAGGACGAGAGCGGGCAGGACGAACCCGGCCGCTCCGGCCTTTCCCAGCCCCGCCGCGTCAGTATTCATGGCGATCCTTCGGATCGCGGTTCGGTCGCTGGGATCCTGTGCCTTCCCTCGTCTCTCCGGTCGCTTCGCTCCCTGCGTTCCTCGGTCCAGGCGCAGGCGCTCCCTCACGGTTCATGGCGCCCTCACCCGGCGACGTGGTCGGCGCCGCCTACCAGTCCTTCCAGCTTGGCCTGGTAGGTGGCCGCCGCCTCGTCGGCGGTCTTGCCGCTGACGATCGCCGCGGTGGCCTCCTGGAGGGCGACGGAGACCTGGGGGTAGACGGCGAGGCCGGGGCGGTAGGCGGTGATGGGCAGCACCTTGTCGGCGATGTACTTCAGCATCGGGTCGGCGGTGAGGACCTCGCTGTTGACGTCGCCGCGGGAGCTGATCCGGGCCTGTCCGGCCAGCTGCGACTTGGTGGCCGCCGCGGAGTGCATGAAGGCGAGCAGTTCCCAGGCCAGCTTGGGGTTCTTGGAGAAGGGGTTCAGCACGCGTACGGCGCCGCCCGACATGCTGGCGAAGTCCTGGCCGCGGATGGCGCCGCCGGGGTTCTTGGCGGGGATCTCGGCGTAGCCGACGGCCGAGTCGCGGTCGGCCATGGGGGCCACCCCGGCCTTCGGCTCGATGACGGAGCGCCAGAAGTAGTCGCTCTCGACCAGGATGCCGATCTTGCCGGCGGCGAACTGGGCGAAGGACTTGTCGCGGCCCTTGGCCTCCTGCTGCAGCTTGGGGTCGCTGAGCCCGGAGGCGTAGAGCCGCTGGTAGAAGCCGAGGACGTCCTTCATGGCCCGGCTGGCGCCGGTCCACTTGCCGTCGGCGTAGATCTCGGACCCGGCGGCGGCGAGGAGGGGGAGCACGCCCTGCATGGTGGTGGCCTCGCCCATCGCGGTGCCGGCGTTGATCTGGATGGGGGTGGGCACGCCCGCGGCCTTCAGCCTGCCGCCGGTCGTCAGGATGTCCTCCCAGTTCGCCGGCTGCCATGGGTCGGGCAGTCCGGCCTTCTTGAACAGGGTCTTGTTGTAGAACAGGACGCGGCCGTCGGTGCCCTGGGGCAGGCCGTACTTCTTGCCGTCGAAGACGCCGAGCCCCTGTACGGCCTGCGGGATCTGTGACCAGCCCTCCCAGGAGTCGACGGCGGGCCCGCCCACCTCGGTGAGCGGCTTGATGTAGCCGGCCTGGGCGAACTCGCCGACCCAGATGCCGTCGAGGTCGATGACGTCGGCTCCGGCCTTGGACTTGAGGTCGAGCGCGATCTTGGTCTTGTACTGCTCGTCGTCGACGCCGCTGGGCTGGAAGAGCACCTTGACGTTGTGGTGGGTCTGCTCGAATCCGGGGATCACCCATCGCTTGATCCAGTCGGCGGACTCGGAGTTCTTGCCGCCGGAGATGGAGTTGGCGGTGATGACGAGGGTGATGCCCTCCCCTGCGGCGGGCGCGCCGGTCCCGCAGGAGCTGAGGGCCACGATGGCGAGAGCCGCGATCACCGCAGGTCGGCTGGGGAGTAGCATGTCGGCCTCCTGTTCAGGACGTGCAGACATACCGACAATCGCATGGCCTCTACTGGGCGTAAAGAAACGATCTGGTGACCGGTTCGCCGTGGGCTGATCGTGGGAAGTGCAGACAGCGACGCAACATGAGTAGGGTCCCCTCTAGGGACAGTGACGTTTGGGAGGGAGTCGCGTGGCATCGCACAGGGATCTGCCCGTCGGCTTGATGGACCAGCTTTTCCACAACACCGGAAGTTCCTCGTTCACCGAGTTCGTCGGTTCGCGCGCGCCAGGGCTGCTTCCGGTGCGTGGTGAGATTCTGGCCACGCCGATCGGCGACCAGGTTCCGCACGCGACCACGATCGTCGCCGCCACGTTCGCGGGTGGCGTGGTCATGGCGGGCGACCGGCGGGCGACGTCGGGCAACATCATTTCTCAGCGTGACGTGGAGAAGGTGTTCAGGACCGACGATTATTCGTGCATGGGCATCGCCGGCACGGCCAGCACGGGCATCGAGATGGCCAGGCTCTACCGGGTCGAGCTGGAGCACTACGAGAAGCTGGAGGGCCGCACGCTATCGGTCAACGGCAAGGCCAACCGGCTGGCCGCGATGATTCGCGGCAATCTCGGTATGGCGATGCAGGGGCTGGTGGTGGTGCCGCTGTTCGCCGCCTATGACGCGGAGCGGGACGGCGGGCGGATCTTCAGCTACGACGTGGCGGGCGGCCCCTACGAGCGTGACCGGTTCGACGCGATCGGTTCCGGTTCGATCTTCGCGCGGGGGGCGTTGAAGAAGCTCTACCGCGATGGGATGTCGGCGGACGACACGGTGATGGCGTTGATCCAGGCGCTGTACGACGCGGCGGACGACGATTCGGCCACCGGCGGGCCCGATGTGACGCGGAAGATCTGGCCGATCGTCTCGGTGATCGACGCCGACGGCTTCCGCCGGTTGTCGGACGACGAGGTGGCCGGCTACGTCGAGCAGATGCTCGAACTGCGCCTCATCTCCCCTGACGGCCCCATCGCCCCGCTGCGCTAGAAAGGACCCCTTCCGTGTCCATGCCTTTTGGATATGCGTCCCCTGAGCAGATCATGCGGGACAAGGCCGACTACGCGCGCAAAGGCATCGCGCGGGGCCGCAGCGTCGTCGTGCTGCAGTACGAGGACGGCATCCTGTTCGTCGCGCCCAACCCGTCGCGGGCGCTGCACAAGGTCAGTGAGATCTACGACCGCATCGGGTTCGCGGCGGTGGGTCGTTACAACGAGTTCGAGGAGCTCCGGCTGGGCGGCATCCGCTACGCCGACATCAACGGCTACACCTATGACCGCTCCGATGTGACGGGTCGTGGGCTGGCCAACCTCTACGCGTCCAACCTGGGCCGCATCTTCACCGAGTCGATCAAGTCGCTCGAGGTGGAGGTCGTGGTGGCCGAGGTGGGTGACGCGCCGGAGGGTGACGCGATCTACCGGCTGACCTTCGACGGGTCGGTCTTCGACGAGCACGGCTTCGCGGCGATGGGCGGTCAGGCGGAGGCGGTGGCGACGCGGCTGAAGGAGGGCTACCGGGAGGGCATGCCGCTGGCCGCCGCGCTGGAGGTGGCGCTGACGGCGCTCACGGAGCCCGGTGGGGAGCGTCCGCCGGTGGGGCAGCTGGAGGTGGCGGTGCTGGACCGCAACCGTGAGCACCGCAAGTTCCAGCGGCTCGCGGGGCCGCGCCTAGAGCGTCTCCTCGCCGCCGCTCCGCCCGCTGCCACTCCGCCCGCTGCCACTCCGCCCGCCGCCGGCGGCTCTCCGCTCGAATCCGACGCCGGCCCCGACACCCCGCCTCCGACCGGTCCCGAGGGCGACGTCGACGACGGCTCGCCGCCGCTCTAGGCGCTGCCTCCGAGCCTGCGTGGCCGGGCATGGCCAACCGCTCCGGGTGTGCGCGGCTCGGGTGTTCTGATCTCGTCCTGCTCGGACGGGCGATCTTCGCCCGTCCGAGCTTTTTGTCGTACAGGGCCGGTGTCCGCCTGGCTGGACAGGGGCTCGGGCGCCGTCACGAGACGGCCTGCGAGCCCTGGGGGAGTGTGACCTGGTTCACACGTATTTGGGCGAACCGCCGAGCGGGAACGAGGATCTCAGAAGGCGTGAAGAACCCAATGCGTACCCTCCTCGCCGGCGCCGCCGCCGCGACCGTCGTCCTTACGGCCGCCACCGCCGCGAACGCCGCCACCACGGGCCTGCCCAAGTTCAAGGCGCCCAAGACCTTCGGCACGACCTTCCAGGCCGACCCGAAGCACGACTTCACCAAGCACATCTCCTCCCGCCACGACGGCATCCTGCGTGGCCAGATCACGCACCTCAGCGGTGACACCGCCGAGTACACGCCGGTCAAGTGGAAGAAGGGCACCATGACGGAGGGGCAGTTCGTCACCCCGCCCGAGGGTGAGTCGATGGCCTACTCCTCGCGGATCGCCAAGAACGTGGTGTTCCTGTCGGCGTTCGGCTGCAAGGTGGCCGAGGGCGACCTCACGGTCGGCAAGAAGGACGCTCTCGGCAGCAAGCGCTGCTCGCGGTCGGTCCTGATCAAGCGGCACAAGAGCAACGCCCACCCGTCGCTGATCACGGTCTACAAGGGCGAGATCGTCCAGGTCCAGGAGATCTACACCCCCTGATGCCCCAAGCGGCCGTACAAGCGGAGAATGACGCCGCTATGACCATCCGGCGGGGCCGCCTCGCGAGACGGACGCAAGCGCGTGAGGGAAACACGGGGAAGATCTCTCCCGCTTGACGATCCGTGGGCATAGTGTGAGGTGATGGATCGTCGCATCTTCGGGCTGGAGAACGAGTACGGCGTGACCTGCACGTTCAGGGGACAGCGCAGGCTGTCCCCCGACGAGGTCGCGCGCTACCTGTTCCGGCGGGTCGTGTCCTGGGGCCGATCGAGCAACGTCTTCCTCCGCAACGGCGCACGTCTGTACCTCGACGTGGGCAGCCATCCTGAATACGCAACACCCGAGTGTGACAACGTCATCGAACTCGTCACCCACGACAAGGCCGGCGAACGCATCCTCGAGGGACTCCTCGTCGACGCCGAGAAGCGGCTGCGCGAAGAGGGCATCGCCGGTGACATCTACCTCTTCAAGAACAACACCGACTCCGCGGGAAACTCCTACGGCTGTCACGAGAACTACCTGGTCGGCAGGCACGGCGAGTTCGGCCGGCTGGCCGATGTGCTGATCCCGTTCCTGGTCACCCGGCAGATCATCTGCGGCGCGGGCAAGGTGCTGCAGACGCCGCGCGGCGCGGTCTACTGCGTGTCGCAGCGCGCCGAGCACATCTGGGAGGGTGTCTCCTCGGCGACGACCCGGTCCAGGCCGATCATCAACACGCGCGACGAGCCGCACGCCGACGCCGAGCGGTTCCGCCGCCTGCACGTCATCGTCGGCGACTCGAACATGAGCGAGGCCACCATGCTGCTCAAGGTCGGCGCCACCGACCTGGTGCTGCGCATGATCGAGGCGGGCACGGTGATGCGCGACCTGTCGCTGGAGAACCCGATCAGGGCCATCCGCGAGGTGTCGCACGACATGACCGGGCGGCGGCGGGTGCGGCTGGCCAACGGCCGTGAGGCGTCGAGCCTGGAGATCCAGCAGGAATACCTGTCCAAGGCCAAGGACTTCGTCGACCGGCGGGGCGGTGACCCGATCGCGCGCCGGGTGCTGGAGCTGTGGGAGCGGACCCTGCACGCGGTCGAGACCGGCAACCTCGACCTGGTGGCGCGCGAGATCGACTGGGTGACGAAATACCAGCTCATCGAGCGTTACCGCAAGAAGTACGACCTGCCGCTGTCGTCGCCGAGGGTGGCGCAGCTCGACCTGGCCTACCACGACGTGCACCGCAAGCGCGGCCTGTTCTACTTGCTGCAGAAGCGCGGCTCGGTGGAGCGGGTGGCGTCCGACCTGAAGATCTTCGAGGCCAAGTCGGTGCCGCCGCAGACGACCAGGGCGCGGTTGCGGGGTGAGTTCATCCGGAAGGCGCAGGAGAAGCGGCGCGACTTCACCGTCGACTGGGTGCACCTGAAGCTGAACGACCAGGCGCAGCGCACGGTGCTGTGCAAGGACCCGTTCCGCAGCGTCGACGAGCGGGTGGACAAGCTCATCGCCGGAATGTAGCGACTGGTTTACCCCGGCCCTACTTCGATGTCGGATAGGGTGACGCGAATCTGACGTCTTTCCGAGGGAAATCCATGCGCCGCGCTCTGGCCGCTCTGGCCGCCGTGCCTTTGATCTTCTTCGCCGCCGCGTGCGGCGGCTCCGACTCGGGTGCCAACGGGGCCGCCGCCACCGCGAGCAGCGCTCCGGGCAAGGTGCAGGTCACCGGCAATGTGGGCGCCAAGCCCACGGTGACCTTCCCCGCCGGCTCGCCCGCCACCAAGTCCTCCTACGAGGTGCTGACCCCTGGCACGGGCCCGCAGGTGAAGAGCGGCGACAAGATCATCATCAACCTGACCGTCTACAACTGGGACGGCAAGCAGAACGCCTTCCAAGGCTCCTCCTATGACTCCAAGGCGCCGGAGACCATCGCGGTCGACCAGCAGCTGCCGCAGGTGCTGCAGGACGGCTTCTCCAAGGTCAAGCACGGCGGCCGGGTGCTGGCCGTGCTGGCCGCCGACGCCGCTCAGCAGCAGCAGGGCCAGCAGCCGCAGCCGACGAAGGTGTTCGTCGTGGACGTGGTCGGGGCGCCGCCCGCGGCGCTGAAGGCGGCCACCGGCAAGGAGGTCGGCGAGAGCATCAAGGGCGTCAAGGTCGTCAACCCGGGCGGTGACAAGGCGCCCGAGCTGACCACCAAGACCAAGGACAAGCCGTCCAAGGACCTCGTGGTCAAGACCGTGATCCAGGGCACCGGCGCGAAGGTCAAGGAAGGCCAGACCGTGGTCGCCCACTACACGGGCAAGATCTGGGGCACCGACAAGGTGTTCGACTCCAGCTGGACCAAGGGTGAGCCGGCCTCGTTCCCGCTCGCGAACGTGATCAAGGGCTGGCAGCAGGGCCTGGCCGGGGTTCCGGTCGGCAGCCGGGTCGTGATGAGCATCCCGCCGGACCTCGGTTACGGCAAGCAGGAGCAGAACGGCATCCCGGCCAACAGCACGCTGGTGTTCGTGGTGGACGTACTGTCGGCTTACTGACGGGTGATCTGACAACGCGGTAGCATCTCCGGGCCCGGCGACGACACCGTCGCCGGGCCCGCCCGCTCGGGAGGGGTCCGATGCGCCGCCGTACCGCCGTGCTGCTGTTACCGCTGGCCCTGCTGACGGCCTGCACCGGCACCGAGGCGGGCGATCCCGAGCTGAAGGTGGGCGGCCGGTTCGGCGCCAAGCCCACGATCGTCTTCCCGGCCGGCAAGCCGGCGGCGGGGCTGCAGGTGGACCAGCTCGCCGAGGGCAAGGGCGCGCCGTTGGGCAAGGACGACGTGGCGATCGTCCAGTACACCGCGCACGTCTGGGACGGCGGGGAGAACCGGCTCGTCGACTCCAGCTTCAACCGCGGCGCCCCCGCCGCCTTCCCGGTCGGCCGGCTGATGCCCGGCCTGGACCTGGCGTTGCGGGGCCGCAAGGTGGGCAGCAGGGTGATCGCCGCCATCCCGCCGGCCGACGGCTTCGGCGCGAACCCGCCGCAGGGGGTCGGCTCGGGCGACGACCTGTTCTACGTGATCGACATCCTCGGCGCGCACCCGAAGAACGCCTCGGTCAAGGGGCGGGCCGGGTCGATGGCGGGCGTGCGGGTGACCGGCGGCGCCCGGCCGGGGCTCTCGGTGCCCGCGACCGCGCCGCCCCGCCGGTTCGCCGCCAAGGTGCTGGCCAAGGGGACGGGCCGCCGGACGCGGGCGGGGCAACTGCTGGTCACCCAGTACGAGGGGGCCATCTGGGGGCAGCGGCGGATCTTCGACGCCACCTGGAGTACCGGGCAGCCGAAGGCGTTCACGATCGGCGACGGCAGTGTGATCAAGGGCTGGGACCGGGCGTTGGTGGGCGTTTCGGTCGGCAGCCGCGTGCTGATGATCGTCCCGCCCGCCTACGGTTATGGGCCCACGGGGCAGCCCGCCTTCGGCATCCGCGCCGCAGACACGCTGGTCTTCGTGGTGGACGTCCTGGCCGCCTACTGAGACGTCTTGGCGGTCCGCTGAGACGTCCTCGCGGTCTGCCGAGACGTCCTGGCGGCTTGCTGTGACGGTCCTTGTCGTGTGCTGGAGCGAGCGAGCGGGACGGGGTCAGGGCGTCCAGACGTACGGCGTGGTCGTGGTCACCGTGTGGAAGCCCAGGCGTCCCAGGATCGGCCGGCTGTCGTCCGAGGCGTCCACCTGGAGATGGTCCACCCCGGCCGCCACGGCGAGCTGGGCGCGCCGGGCGACCAGCGCGCGGTAGATGCCGCGGCCCCGCCACTCCGGCAGCGTGGAGCCGCCCCAGAGCCCGGCGAAGCCGGTGCCGGGCATGTGCACCAGCCAGGCGGCCGAGACGACCCGGCCGTCCGCCTCGGCCACCAGTACGGCGATGCCGCCGGGATCGGCCTTGACCCGCTGGATCAGGTCCTCGCCCAGCCAGCTCCAGTCCTCGCCCCAGACGACCGACTCCATGGCGGCGATGGCCCGCAGGTCGGCGTCGGCGGTCACCTGCCGGATGGTCACGCCGGCGGCCAGGGGCGGTGCGTCCAGCATCTCCTTGGCGACGCCGACCAGCACCGTCTCCCGCTCCTCCGGCGCGAAGCCCGCGCGGACGAGCCGGTCCGGCAGGTCGGCGGGCAGGTCGTGGGCGCGGGTCTTCCACTCCACGGCCTCACCGCGGGCCGCGAAGTGGTCGCGCTGGCGGGCGATCAGCGCGTCCAGCCGGTCGCCTTCGACACCGAGCACGGGCGGGCCCTCGACGAAGCCGCGGAACCTGCCGGTGACGCGCAGCAGCGGGCCGTCCATCTCGTACACGAGCCCGTCGGCGGGGTGCTCGGGGACACGCAGCCTGGTGCGGTCGTAGGCGGCGAGAAGGGGGGAGGGTTCGCTCACGGGGAGAAGCCTAGGGGGTGCGGCCCGCGCCGGGAGATGGCGGTACGGCCGCCGGCGGGAGATGGCGGGTGCGGTCCGCGGTGGAGAGGGGCGCCTAGACTCCCGCTGTGAGCGATGACGACCTCGAGGCCCTGGCGCTGCTGCACGATCCGGTGCGGCGCAGCCTGTACGAGGCCGTGGCGGGCAGCGGCGGCGACCTGGGCCGGGGAGAGGCGGCCGAGCTCACCGGGGTGTCCAGGACGCTGGCCGGGCACCACCTGGACAAGCTCGTCGACGCCGGGCTGCTGGAGAGCGCCTTCAGGCAGCAGGAGAAGAAGGGGCCCGGCAGCGGGCGGCCCGCGAAGGTCTACCGCAGGGCCGGGGGAGAGCGGTCGGTGAGTCTGCCGCCGCGTGACTATGTGGCGCTGGCCTCGGTGCTGGCCGAGGTCGTCGACTCCCTCGGCGCCGAGGAGGCGGCCGAGAAGGCGGCGCGCGCGGCGGGGGAGCGGCTGGGCCGGGGGCGGAGTGAGCCCGTCGAGGCGGTGCTGCGCGAGCGGGGTTACGAGCCCTACGCCGAAGGCGGCACGCTGCGGATGCGCAACTGCCCTTTCCACGTGCTGAGCCACGAGCAGCCGCTGCTCGTGTGCTCCATGAACCTGGCTCTGTGCCAGGGGGTGCTCGAAGGGCTCGGCGACGATCCAGGGCGGGCCCGGCTGGATCCGCGGCCCGGCGAGTGCTGCGTGGCTCTTTCTAAAACAAAAGAAGATTGACATAGAAGAGCGAAGGGTGGTGTGCTGAGCGTCATGCATCTAGCCGAGCTGAACATCGCCCACATGCGCGCCCCGATCGACAGCCCCGAGCTGGCCGAGTTCGTCGCCGCGCTGGAGCCCATCAACACCCTCGCCGACGGCTATCCCGGATTCGTGTGGCGGATGAAGGAGAGCGACGAGGATCCGACCGCGACCCTCACCCACGAGTACGGCGACCACCTGCTGCTCAACTTCTCGGTGTGGGAGTCGCTCGACTCACTGTGGAACTACGTCTACCGCAGCGCCCATCTGGACGTGCTGCGCCGCCGCAGGGAGTGGTTCCTGCGGATGGCCGAGCCGTACATGGTGATGTGGTGGATCTCCGAGGGTCACATCCCGACCCTCGCCGAGGGCATGGCGCGCCTGGAACGCCTCAAGGCCGAGGGACCCAGCCCCGAGGCGTTCACCTACAAGGACTCCTACGACAGCAGCGAGGCCGCGCACCTGCCCGCCGCGGCCGAGGCCAGGAAGTAGGCCAGGTCCTCTTCCAGGGACCGGCCCATCGTCGAGAGCCTGACCGGCGAGTCGCGCAGCGCCTCGTGCAGGCCGCCGACCGGCACGGGCACCAGTTCGTGCCGGACGGCCAGCAGCTCGGACTGGTCCCTGACCCGCTCCCCGAACTCACCGGGCAGCAGCGGCACCGCCACCCGCGCCGGAGCCAGCGCCACGCGGCCGTAGGCGGTCAGCGAGTGGTGCGAGACGCCGAGGTGGCGCTCGCGCAGGTCGCCCTCGCTCACCCGCAGCGCCGCCACCGGCTGGCCGCGCAGCACCGCGGCGGCGTTGACCGCCTCGCCCGCCGAGACGCCCGAGAAGCCCCACCGCGTGCCCGTGCCGAGGTTGCCGGGTCCCTGCGTGACGATCGCCACGTCGGCCTCCAGCACGTGCCTGGCGGCCAGCAGGCCGGTATGGACGGTCACCGCCTCGACGTCGCCGCCGAACGCCTGTCCCACCGTCACCACCCCGGCCAGCCAGTCGATCTCCCGCAACTTCGCGCAGGCCATCGAGAACCAGGCGGGCAGCGCGCCGCCGTCCTGCATCACGTAGGCGACGCGTACGCCCGGGCGCGCCTCGTACAGGCCGCACAGGATCGGCGCCAGGGCCGAGTGCAGGTCGGCGACCACCACCGGCATGCCGTCGACCGAGTCGGCCTCGCGCAGGACCTCGTGGAAGGGCGAGTCCTGCTCGTCGGCGCCGAGCACGGTGGCCTGCAACGGGGTGTAGCGGGCCTTCACCAGGTGCCCGGGTCCCTGCGGATCTTCCGGTAAACGGTTCGGGACTGCCACCACCATGGCGTAACCTCCCGTACCGAGACCCATCGCGAGTGCCGTCGTGTTGAGCAGGACCTCGTCGCCGGGTTCCGGACGGCCCACCAGGAGCGGATAGGCCAGTGCCCGGTATGTCCCGCCGGGTTCGAGGCCCGGCTGGTGGTCCCCTCCGGAGACGGCGACGTCCAGTTCCATGGCTCCCGGCCACTCGCGCCGGATCCGCACGACCTCGCCCTTGCGCCATCTGATCACTCGGGCAGGGTAGCGTCGTTGAAGGAGGAGTGAGGCAGGATGTCGCGCCGCAAGACCGAGCGATTGCTGAACCTGGTGATCTGCCTGCTCGCCACCCGCCGCCCTTTGTCGGCCGAGCAGATCCGCCAGGCCGTTCCCGGTTATGACCGGGATGGCGACGAGGCGTTCCAGCGGATGTTCGAGCGCGACAAGAACGAGCTGCGCGAGATCGGCATCCCCATCGACGTGGTGCGCGACCCGTGGGAGGACGAGCCCGGCTACCGCATCGAGCGCCAGTCCTACGAGCTGCCGGAGATCACCCTGGAGGCCGACGAGGCCGCCGTGCTCGGCCTGGCCGCGCAGGTGTGGCAGCGCGCCAGCCTCGCCGAGGCCGCCTCCGGGGCGCTGCTCAAGCTGCGCGCGGGCGGCGTGGCCACCGACGAGACCATCGGGGCAGGGGCGCTGGAGCTGCGCCTGGACACCCGCGACCCGGCCTTCCCCGCGCTGTGGGACGCCGTACGCGACCGGCGCCTGGTGCGCTTCGACTACCGCAGCGCCGGCAGCGAGAGCGTGCGCAGCCGCACCGTCGAGCCCTGGGGCGTGGTCAGCCGCCGGGGCCGCTGGTACCTCGCCGGGTTCGACCGCGGCCGCGACGCGCCGCGCGCCTTCCGGCTCAGCCGCATCACCGGGCAGGTCGCCACTGTCGGCCGGCCTGGCTCGGTCGAGGTGCCGCCCGGCGTCGACCTGCGGGCCATGGTCGGCTTCCCCGAGGAGCCGGTCGAAGGGCGCACGGCCGTCATCCGCGTACGAGAGGGCGCCTGCGAGGGGCTGCGGCAGCTGTCCACGGCCGTGCGGGCGGGTGCCGACGGGTGGGACGAGGTCGAGCTGGGCTTCACCGATCCCGAACGGCTGGCCGGCTGGATGGCCAGCCTGGGCGCCGACGTCGAGGTGGTCGGGCCGCCCGACGCCCGCGAGGCCGTCATCCGCCGACTGAAGGGAGCGCTGGCGTGAGTGGATCCGCCGACCGGCTGCCGAGGCTGCTCGCGCTGGTGCCGTACCTGATGTCGCACCCGGGCGCGCAGCTCGGCGAGGTGGCCGGGGTGTTCGGGCTGAGCGAGAAGCAGCTCATCGACGACCTGCAACTGGTGTGGATGTGCGGGCTGCCCGGGCACACGCCCGGCGACCTGATCGACGTGTCGTGGGACGGCGGCGAGATCCTCATCGACAACGCCGACACCATCGCCCGGCCGCTGCGGCTGGGCATCGACGAGGCCAGCGCGCTGCTGGTCGCGCTGCGCATGCTCGCCGCCATGCCGGAACTGGCCGAGGTGCCCGGCGACGCGCTGCCCCGGGTGGTCGCCAAGCTGGAGCGGGCCGCCGGGGAGGGCGCGGCGGCCGTCAGCAGCCAGGTCGCGGTCGACGTCGACGCCACCCCCGACGCGCTGCTGCGCGTGCGCGAGGGGCTGACCAGGCGGCGCCGCCTGTCGCTGCGCTACTACGTGCCGGGCCGCGACGAGGTGACGCCGCGCGAGGTCGACCCCATGCGGCTGGTCGTCGTCGACGGCCGCACCTACCTGGAGTGCTGGTGCTACCGGGCCGAGGCGATGCGGCTGTTCCGGCTGGACCGGATGCTCGGCGTCGAGGTGCTCGAGGTGGCCGCCGACCCGCCCGCCGAGGCCGAGCCGATCGACGTGGCGCAGGGCGTGTTCCGGCCCTCGCCCACCGACGAGCTGGTCGAGCTTGAGGTGAGCGCCGCCGGGCGCTGGGTGGCCGAGTACTACCCGTGCGAGGAGGTCACCGAGCTGGGCGAGGGGCGGCTGCGGGTGGCGCTGCGGGCCCGCGACGAGGACTGGCTGCTCAAGCTGGCGCTGCGCCTGGGCGACACCGGCAGGGTGCTCTCGCCGCCCGCGATGGCCGAGCGGGTGCGGCAGGAGGCCGAGCGGGCCCTGAGCCGCTACGCTCACCGGACATGACCTGGATCTTCGTGGCGGCCGGGCTCGGCGTCGCCGGGCTGGCCGCGCTTGGGGTCGTGGGTGTACGACTCCTGTCCGCCGCGCGTAGTCTGAGCAGTGAAGTAGCCGAGGCGCGGGCCCAGCTCGAGCCGCGGCAGGCCAGATTGAGGCACCGGGGGGATGAGACCAACCCTCCGGCAGCGTACGATCGTGGCTGAAACAGCACTCGCTCAAAAAGGACGTTTCATGGGAAACCTCGGACCCACTGAGCTTCTGATCATTGCCGGCGTGCTCGTCCTGCTGTTCGGTGCTAAGAAGCTGCCGGAGATGGCCAGGGGCCTCGGCAGGTCGATGCGCATCTTCAAGTCGGAGACGGCCAAGCTGCGCGAAGACGACTACGACGACCGGCCGGCCACGGTCGAGACGGCGACGCAGACGCCCGCCCAGCCGCAGCCCGCGCCTCCGCAGCCCATCCACGCGGCGCCCGCGCTGTCGGTGGAGGAGCAGGCTCGCCAACTGGAGGAGCAGGCCGCCAAGCTGCGCGCCAGCGCCGACAAGAAAGCCTGACCCTGCCCCTCCTCGCACTCCTGGGACTGCTAGATGGCGCTGCTCAAGAAGTCGAGCGGAGAAGGTTCGGCCCGCGATCCCGAGGGCCGCATGCCGCTCATGGATCACCTGCGGGAGCTGCGTAACCGGCTGCTCATCGCGACGATCGCGGTGGTCGTCGGCATCGTCATCGGCTGGATCTTCTTCGACCCCGTGTGGGCGATCCTCAAGGCCCCCTACTGCGACACCATCCAGTCGCAGCAACTCGTCAAGGGCCACTGCAGCCTGACCTACAGCGGCATCTTCCAGTCGTTCTTCATCACGCTGAAGGTGTCGGCGATGGTCGGCCTGGTGCTGGCCTCGCCGGTCTGGCTCCACCAGATCTGGGCGTTCGTCACGCCCGCGCTCTATCGCGCCGAGAAGCGCTACACGGTCGTGTTCCTGCTCCTGGCGATCCCGCTGTTCGCCCTGGGCGCGGTGCTGGCCTACATCATCATGCACACCAGCCTGGGCTTCCTGCTGGGCTTCTCGCTCGACGACACGGTCGCCACCATCGGGATCGACGACTATCTCGACTACGTCCTGATCATGATCGCCATCTTCGGGATATCGTTCGAGCTGCCGCTCTTCCTGGTGTTCCTCAATGTCATCGGGGCGTTGTCGCACGCGACGGTGGCCAAGCACCGGCGCATGGTCATCTTCATCATGTTCGTGTTCGGCGCGGTGATCACGCCGGGTGGCGATCCCTTCGCGATGATGGCCCTGGCCGCACCCATGATCGTGCTGTTCGCGGCGGCCGAGTTGTTCATGTACCTGCGCGAGCGGCGACTGCCCGCCGGCGAGAACTTCTCCCACCTGTCCGACGACGAGGCATCACCCCTGGAACAGGATTCCGATGCGGACCGATAGGCGATAAGTTCCGGGCGTGGCCCCTCAACTCGTCCTGCTCGTCAACCCCGCCGCCCGAGGCGGCCGGACGGTGCGCCTGCTCGGACCCGTGGCCCGGCGCCTGCGCGCGGGCGGCGCCGAGGTGTCGGTGATCGTCGGTGACAGCGCGGCCGACGCGCTGGAGCGCGCCTGCGCCGCCGTGGCCGAGCGCCCCGACGCCCTGGTGGCCTTCGGCGGCGACGGCCTGGTCCACCTGGCCGTGCAGGCCGTCGCCGGGACGGACGTGCCGCTCGGCATCATCCCCGCGGGCACCGGCAACGACATCGCCACCGCCCTGGGCGTGCCGCGCAAGGATCCGATCGCGGCGGCCCGTACGGTGCTGCGCGGCCGCTCCCGCCTGGTCGACGCCGCCCGCGTCCGCGCGGGCCGGGCCGATGAGCTGTTCGCCGGGGTGGTGTGCTGCGGGTTCGACTCCCGGGTGAACGAGCGGGCCAACGGGCTCACCTGGCCGCCGGGGATGGCCAGATACCTGCTGGCCACCGTCCAGGAGTTGCGGCGCTTCCGGCCCATACCCTTCCGCGTCACCTTCGACGACGGTGAACCGATCGAGCGGGAGGCCATGCTGGTCGCGGTGGGCAACACCTCCTCCTACGGCGCCGGGATGCGGGTCTGCCCCGACGCCCGGCCCGACGACGGGCTGCTCGACGTGGTGATCCTGGAGGCGGTGTCCACGGCCGAGTTCGTCAGGGTGTTCCCGAGCGTCTACCGGGGCTCGCACGTCTCTCACCCGGCTGTGTCCGTCAGGCGGGTGCGCAGCGTCCGGCTGGAGGCGCCCGACGTGGTGGCCTATGCCGACGGGGAGCGGATCGGGCCGACCCCCGTCACGTGCGAGATCCAGCCGGGAGCGCTGCGGGTCATCACCTGAGATCTACAATGTAAAGGCGCGTGGGCCGTACCGGAGATCAGACCCCGACCCGTTGCGGGGCGGGCGGGTCGGCGGGCAGCGCGGGGCTGGTCCTGAGGAAGGCGGCGAGCAGTACGGCGAGGGCCATCACGCCCGCCGCCGACAGGAACACCACGTGCACACCCGACAGCAGCGCGTCCACCACCCGCTCACGAGCCTCCGGCGGCATCGCCCTCGCCAGGCTCCCGGCCCGGGTTCCGGGCGGCAGGTGCGACTCGGTGGCCCGGTTCAGCACGATGCCGAAGATGGCCGTGCCCAGCGCCGAGCCGAGCACCTGGACGAAGCGGATCGACGTGGTGGCCACGCCGAGCTGGGAGCGCGGTGCCGAGTTCTGCACGAGCATGACGACGATGCCCAGCACCATGCCGAACCCGACGCCCATCACGAACAGGTCCAAGCGCAGCGTCCAGGCGGACGTGTCCGTCTCCAGGCGGCTCAGCAGCACCATCGCGCCCGTCACGCAGGCCATGCCCGCGATCAGGAACGGCTTGGTGTCGCGACCGCGCCCGATGAGCAGGCCGGAGATCGTGCCCGACACGACCATGCCGATCGCCATCGGGATGAGGTACAGCCCCGAATCGGTGGCTTTGACGCCGGCCACCGCCTGCAGGTAGATGACCGTGTAGAAGATGCCGCCCGCCATGCCGAGGCCGGTCAGGAGCTGCAGCGGCAGGGCGATCCTGAGCGTCGGGTGGCGGAACATGGAGAAGGGCAGGATCGGCTCCGCCGCGGTGAGCTGGCGCCAGGCGAAAGCGGCGAACAGCACCACGTCCAGGCCGGTGAGCGACAGCATCGTGGCCGAGTCCCAGGCGTAGGTCTTGCCGCCCCACTCGACGACCAGCAGCAGCAGGCAGGCCGCCGCCGCGATCAGCGCCGCTCCCGGATAGTCGATGCGGTGGCGCAGCCCGCCGTCGCCGAGCCTGATGGCGATGGCGGCCGACACCAGGACGAACAGGCCGATCGGCAGGTTGAGGTAGAAGATCCAGCGCCAGGTGGCGTGGTCGGTGAACACACCACCCAGCAGCGGGCCCGCCACCAGGCCGAGTCCGGCGATGAGGCCGCCCGCGCCGCCCGCCGAGGCCCGCTGCTGGGGCGGGGTGAGGTGAGCGGCGACGATCATGGTGACGCTCATCAGGCCGCCGCCGCCGAGTCCCTGCACCGCGCGGAAGGCGATCAGCTGCCCCATGTCCTGAGCCAGCGCGCACAGCGCGGACCCGGCCAGGAACAGGCCCACAGCGCCCAGATAGACGTGCTTGGCGCCGTAGACGTCGCACAACTTGCCGTACAGGGGCAGGGCGGCGGTGGCGGCCAGGGAGTAGGCGGTCACCAGCCAGGGCAGCCGCTCCAGACCGTGGACGGGGTCGAGCTCGCGGACGATCGACCAGGACGCGGTCGCGACGATGTTCTGGTCCAGTACGGCCAGGATGAGCGTGAGGAGGACGCCGACCATGGCGATCCGTTTCTGCGCTTCGGTCATATTCTTAGACTGGGTCAAAATTTAGACCTAGTCAACTCCGTTAGGATGGGCGCTGTGGAAGAGGGGTTGCGCGAGCGCAAGAAACGGGAGACCCGGCAGAAGATCCACAACACGGCGATGGAGCTGTTCACCCAGCGTGGATTCGCCGAGGTGTCGGTTCTGGAGATCGCCGAGCGCGCGGGGGTCTCCAAGATGACCGTCTTCAACTACTTCCCCACGAAAGAGGACATCGTCCTCGACGTGATGGGGGAGGGCTTCAACGACATCGCCCAGATGGTGAGCGGCCGGCGGCCGGGTGAGTCACTGGTCGAGGGGGCACGCCGCGAGTTCCTGGAGCGGCTGGCCCGCCACGCCCCCGAGACCGGGCTCGACGACGCTCCGGCATACACGGCGCAGCTGCAGTTGTTCAGGAAGACGCCCTCGCTGGCGGCCAGGTTGCTGATGTTCCACATCGCGGCCGAGAGGGCGATGACCGAGGCCATCGAGCGGGAGCGGCCCGGCGACCCGCGCGCGCCGTTCGCCGCCGGGCAGCTCTACGCGCTGCTGCGCACCCTGCAGGTGCAGAACAGCCGGCGCATCTACCTCGGGCAGAGCGCCGAGGAGGCATACCCCGACGCGGTCGCCGCGGCCAACGCCGGTTTCGACCTGCTGCGTGGGGGCCTGGGCGACTATCTGGCGGGCTAGCCGGGACGGACCGGAATAGCGATTTCGGTAGGGTGACGGGTATGACGAGTCCAGCGGAGCGGTACGCGGCCTTCCGCGAGAAATACGGGGACGACGGAGCCGCTCTCGGATCGTTCCGGGGCCTCTACGACTTCGAGCTCGACGACTTCCAGGTCGACGGCTGCCGCGCTCTGGAAGCGGGCGACGGGGTGCTGGTGGCCGCCCCCACCGGCTCCGGCAAGACGGTGGTCGGCGAGTTCGCCGTCCACCTGGCCCTGGAGCAGGGGCGCAAGTGCTTCTACACCACTCCGATCAAGGCGCTGTCCAACCAGAAGTACAACGACCTGGTCAAGCGCTACGGCACGGCCAAGGTCGGGCTGCTGACCGGCGACAACAGCGTCAACGGTGAGGCCCCGATCGTCGTCATGACGACCGAGGTGCTGCGCAACATGCTCTACGCCGGCTCGGCCACGCTGGGCGGGCTGGGCTACGTGGTCATGGACGAGGTCCACTACCTGGCCGACCGCTTCCGCGGCGCCGTCTGGGAAGAGGTCATCATCCACCTGCCCGAGTCGGTCCGGCTGGCGGCGCTGTCGGCGACGGTCAGCAACGCCGAGGAGTTCGGCGAGTGGCTGGGCGAGGTGCGCGGCGACACCACGGTCATCGTCGACGAGCACCGGCCGGTGCCGCTGTGGCAGCACATGATGATCGGCAACCGCATCTACGACCTGTTCATGGCCGACGACCTGACGCCGCGCATCAACCCCACGCTCATGCGGGTGACGCGCGACACCGAGCGGCTGACCGCCGGGCGCGGCCGGCGCGGCTACGGCCGGCCGCAGCGTTCGCGCCCGCCGGACCGCGCCCAGGTGATCGAGAAGCTCGACTCCGAGGCGCTGCTGCCCGCGATCACCTTCATCTTCTCCCGCGCCGGCTGTGACGCGGCCGTCCTGCAGTGCCTGCACGCCGGCATCCGGCTCACCGACGAGCGGGAGCGGCACGAGATCCGGCAGCTCGTCGACGAGCGCACCGCGCACCTGCCCGACGAGGACCTGTCCGTGCTCGGCTACCTGGAGTGGCGCGACTGCCTGGAGCGCGGCCTGGCCGCCCACCACGCGGGCATGCTGCCGGCCTTCAAGGAGGTCGTCGAGGAGCTGTTCACCCGCGGCCTGGTCAAGGCGGTCTTCGCCACCGAGACGCTGGCGCTCGGCATCAACATGCCCGCCCGCAGCGTGGTCATCGAGAAGCTCGACAAGTGGAACGGCGAGACGCACGCCGACCTCACCCCCGGCGAATACACCCAGCTCACCGGCCGGGCCGGGCGGCGGGGCATCGACGTCGAAGGCCACGCCGTGGTGCTCTGGCAGCCCGGCATGGATCCGTTGTCGGTCGCCGGGCTCGCGGGGACCCGCACCTATCCGCTGCGCTCCAGCTTCCAGCCTTCGTACAACATGGCCGTCAACCTGGTCGGCCAGTTCGGCCGCGAGCGCGCCCGCACGCTGCTGGAGGAGTCCTTCGCCCAGTTCCAGGCCGACCGGGCGGTCGTCGGGCTGGCCAAGCAGCTGCGCAAGCACGAGGAGGCGCTGGAGGGCTACCAGGAGGCGATGACCTGCCACCTGGGTGACTTCCCCGAATACGCGGCGCTGCGCCGCCGCCTGACCGACCGCGAGGCCGAGCTGTCCAAGCAGCGCGGCGCCGCGCGCCGGGCCGCGGCCGTCAAGTCGCTGGAGGCGCTACAGCCCGGCGACGTCATCCGCGTGCCGGGCGGGCGCCGGGCCGGGCTGGCGATCGTGCTCGACCCGGGGCGCAACCCACGCGGCACCGGCCCCAGCCCGCTGGTCCTGACGATCGGCAAGCAGGTCAAGAAGCTCGACCCGGCCGACTTCCCCGTCCCGGTCGAGCCGATCGAGAAGCTGCGCATCCCGAAGAACTTCAACGGCCGCTCGCCGAAGGAGCGCGCCAACCTCGTCTCCACCCTGCTGGCCAAGATCGGCGACCGCGACCTGGGCAAGCCGACCAGGGCCCGCGACCACGCCGTCGAGGACGAGGAGATCAACGAGCTGCGCCGGCGGATCCGCCGGCACCCGTGCCACGGCTGCGACGAGCGGGAGGACCACGCCCGCTGGGCCGAGCGCTACCACAAGCTGCAGCGCGAGACCGAAGGGCTGCGGCGGCGCGTCGAGGGCCGCTCGCACGTCATCTCCCGCACCTTCGACCGGATCTGCTCGGTGCTGGAGCAGCTCGGCTACCTGCACGACGAGGCCGTCACCGACGAGGGCCGCCGCCTGGGCCGCCTCTACACCGAGCTCGACCTGCTCACCGCCGAGTGCCTGCGCAGCGGGCTGTGGGAGCAGCTGGAGCCGGCGGAGCTGGCGGCGTGCGTGTCGGCGCTCGTCTTCGAGTCGCGCAACGCCGACGACGCCCGCCGCCCCAAGATCCCCGCCGGGCGGGCGCAGGACGCGCTGACGGCCATGATGCGGCTCTGGGGCGAGCTGGAGGGCATCGAGTCCGACCACGGGCTGTCCACGATCCGTGAGCCCGACCTGGGGTTCGCGTGGGCGGCGTTCCGCTGGACCAAGGGGCACAGCCTCGACGCGGTGCTCATGGACGGCATCAACGGCAACGAGCTGGCGGCCGGTGACTTCGTGCGCTGGGTGAAGCAGCTGATGGACCTGCTCGGCCAGTTGGGGCACGCCGCTCCGCAGGGGAGCAAGATCAAGCAGACCGCCGCCAAAGCCATGGACGCCATGCGCCGGGGGGTGGTGGCGTATTCGTCGCTGTCCTGATCTGATGCGGCTGCTTCTGCGGGCGTAAAGGCTCTTTTTTCCTGCTTTACGGCAGAGCACGGTGGGCCCCACCCGCCATACGGGGCCGGCCCCCGTCCAGGGGCACGCTCCTGCGGTTTACGGGGCTGGGCGCCGTTACGTGCGCCCTGTTGACCAGGGCCTTCCTGTCCGACTGACCGTCCGGTCAAGGTGATGTAGTGGGCTGTATACGCAACGTCACCATGAGGTCAGTTTCCGGGCGATTCGGTATGGAAATGCCCAGGTCGAAGCGGGTTTCGACAAGCCGGAGGTCGCCATGTTCGCTCTCATCGCCGCGGTGCTGTTCCTGCTCGCGCTGATCTTCGAGATCGCCAACGTGGCCGTGGGCGGCGTGCTCACGGCCACCACCCTCAGCACCGCCGGGCTGCTCTGCGTCGCGCTACACCTCATGGGGGTGGGGGCGGCCTGGAAGCCTTTCAAGTAGCCCGGAACTCATGGAGCCGCGTGCGGGGTCTCCCGTGCGCGGCTCAGTCACGCGAGGGCGAAGCGGACCTCGCGGGTGGCCGGGTCGGCCTGGGTCAGGCGTACCGAGACCTGCTCGCCCAGGGGGAGCGGGCCGTCGCAGCGGGCGATAACCGCCGGGTCGGCGATCTGGACCTGGCCGCTCTCGCGGCGTTCGTCGACGTCGATCACCATCGCGTCGAACGCCTGGCCCACGCGGTCGCGCAGCAGGAACGCCTCCACCAGGTCCACGCAGGCGCGCTCCACCGTGCCCGCGCGGCGGCCGGTCCCGGACATGATCTCCGGCAGGCCCGTCAGCGCCTCCGTCACGTCCTGCGGCACCGGCTCGCCCGCGGCGATCGCCAGGCAGACCTCCGTCGCGTAGCGGTCGACCAGGCGCCGCAGCGGCGCCGTGACGTGCGCGTACGGCGCGGCCACCGCGGCGTGCTCGGCCAGCTTCGGCGGCTCGCCGTTGAAGGCCACGTAGCCGGCGCCGCGCAGCAGCACCCTCGACTCGTGCAGGAACGCCGCCTGCTGCGGGTTCTTCGGATCCAGGTCGTGGACCACGTCGCCGTAGGAGGCGCCGCCGGGCCACGGGACGCCCAGCGCGTCGGCCACCCGGCGTACCTTGTCCAGGTCGCCGGAGCGCGGCGCCGGTAGCACGCGCAGCACGCCGATCTCCGCGTCGAGCATCATCGAGGCCGCCGCCATGCCGGTGAGCAGGGAGATCTGCGCGTTCCACGCCTCGGCGGGCAGCGGCAGCCGGTATTCGAGGCGGTAGCCGTCGCTGTCGGGCACCACCTCCTGCTCCGGGGTGGGCAGGGTGACGCCGCCGCGCTCGCGTTCGAGCTCCAGCCGCAGCCTGCCGATCTCGGCCAGCAGACCGAGCGCGCCGCCCGCGGTGTCGGTGTCGATGGCCGCCTGCACGTAGGCGTAGTCGAGCCGCTCGCGGCTGCGTACCAGGGCTCGTTGTACGTCGGCGCCGACCGTGCGGCCCTCCGCGTCCAGGTCGATCCGCCACACCGCGGCCGGGCGGGTCACGCCGGGCAGCAGGCTGGCCGCGTCCTCCGACAGCACCTTCGGGTGCAGCGGCACCTTGCTCGTGGGCAGGTAGACGGTCTCGCCCCGGGTGCGCGCCTCGGCGTCGATCGCGCCGCCCGGCCGTACGAACGCGCCGACGTCGGCGATCGCGTACCAGACGCGGTAGCCGCCGCGCAGCCGCTCCAGGTGGACGGCCTGGTCGAGGTCCATCGAGCCGAGCGGGTCGATGGTGACGAACGGCAGCTCCGTCATGTCCTTGCCGCCGAACCTGGGCACCGACGCCACCCAGTCGGCCTCGTCCAGCACGGCTCTCGGGAACTCGCCGGGCAGCCGCTGCTCCCGCCGGATCCGCTCGAACCCGTCGTCTAGGCGGGCGGGGACGTCGCTGGGTACCCGGATGTTCGTCACAAGAGCAACCTATCGTCACAAGCTCCTCGGCCTGCTCCGCAGGAACTCCTCGGCGTGGCCGTGGTGGCCTGACGCGCGGTCATGCCTGGCCGAGTGTCTCCAGCAGGCGGTTGAGCGGGCTGTCGAGGCCGTACTGGTCGGCCAGCCGTACGAGGGAGTCGGGGTCGCGGGGCTTCTGCGGGAGCGTCAGGTCGGCCTCGGGCAGTGGCGCGTCCGAGGCGACCGCCACCACGGCGGGGGCGACCCGCAGGTAGTCGCGGGCGGCGGCCAGCTTGGTGCGGCTGCCCGCCGGGAAGCCGTCCGTGGCGCCCGCGTCGAGGGCATCGAGCAGCGCGCCGAGCGAGCCGAACCGGGTGATGAGCGCGGCCGCCGTCTTCTCGCCGACGCCCGCCACGCCCGGCAGGCCATCGCTCGGGTCGCCGCGCAGGGTCGCGAAGTCGGCATAGGTACGGCCGGGAATGCCGTACTTGTCCGTCACAAATGCCTCGTCGACCGTCTGCAGGTTGCGGATGCCCCGCACGGTGTAGAGGACGCGCACCGGTCGGGCGTCGTCGACCAGCTGGAACAGGTCGCGGTCGCCCGTCACGATGTCGACCGCCCCGCCGGCGCGGTGGGTCAGCGTGCCGATCACGTCGTCGGCCTCGTAGCCGGGCGCCTCCAGCCGGGCGATGCCGAGCGCGTCGAGCACCTGCTCGATGACCGCGATCTGCGGCACCAGCGCGTCAGGCACCTCCTCGACGTCGCCGTGGGCGACCCGGTGCGCCTTGTACGTCGGGATGGCGGCCACCCGGAAGGCGGGGCGCCAGTCGGCGTCCATCGTGGCGACCAGCTCGGTGGGGGAGTGGTGGCGCACCAGGGTGGCGATCATGTCGATGAGGCCGCGCACCGCGTTCACCGGTGAGCCGTCGGGCGCGGTGATCGACTCCGGGATGCCGTAGAAGGCGCGGAAGTACAGCGACGGGGTGTCGAGAAGCATCAGCACCCGCCTATGGTCGCACCTCCGCAGGTCGGCCGCCCACTCTCAGCCCGGACTCCCGGCTCCGCTCAGCTCTCGCCCAGCCCTCCGCCCAGCCCCACCGCGAGGAGGCAGGCGTCGTCCTCCGGGTTCGGGCCGCCGATGCCGGCCAGTAGCCGGTCCAGCCCGGCGTCCAGGTCGCGGCCCGGCAGCTCGCAGGCGGCCGCCGTGGCCAGCGCCAGGCCCTCGTCGATGTCGCGGGTGCGCCGCTCCACCAGCCCGTCCGTGAACAGCAGCAGTACGTCGCCGTCGCGCAGCCGCGTGGTGGCCAGGCCGTACGGCTGGTCGGTGGCGCCGAGCAGGACGCCCTTCGGCTGGCCCAGCGGGCCCGCCACGCCGTCGCGGACCAGGATCGGCGCCAGGTTGCCCGCCTGGCTCCAGGTGAAGACCCGGCTCGCGGTGTCGAGGTGGCCGATCACCGCGGTCGCCGTGGTCTCGTGCAGCCGGTGCATGACCAGCTCGTTCAGCCAGGCCAGCAGCCGGTTCGGTGGCTCGCCGGTCATCGTCAGGCCGATGAGGGCGTGGCGGAGCTGCGCCATGTGCGCGATGGCGGGCAGGCCGTGGCCCGAGACGTCGCCGATCGCCAGCAGCACCCGGCCGTCGGGCAGCGCGGCGGCCTCGAACCAGTCGCCGCCCAGGTTCGAGGTCTTCTCGGCCGGTACGTAACGGACCGCGATCCGGGTGCACAGCAGATCGAGGCAGCCGACCGGCTCGGGCAGGATCGCCTCGCGCAGCGCCAGCATCACGTGGCGCTCCTCGGCCGCCTTCTCGCGGGCCTCCAGCAACTGGCGGCGCGACTCCGACATGATGCGCTCGGCGCGGCGGCGGCCGGTGATGTCCTGGACCACGCCGTGCACGCCCTCAGGCCCGCCGGGCGCCATCAGCGGCTCCAGCACGACGCGTATGTTGCGCAGCTCGCCGCCCCGCCGGATGCGGAACTCCGCCTGCACCGGCTCCACGCCCTGCACGACGCTCCACAGGAGCTGGTCGAGCGCGCCCAGGTCGCCGGGCTCGACGTGCGCCGCCAGGTCGGGCAGGCGGATCGGACCGTCCTCCCGGTCCCGCCCGAAGATCAGGTAGACGTGGTCGGACCAGGTGGCCGTCCCGGTGTGGAGGTTCCATTCGGCCCAGCCCATGTTGCCGAGGCGTTCGGCGTGCGCCAGGCGTACGGCGAGTATCTCGGCGTCGCGCTCGGCCGCGGGCGGCTCCGCGAGCTGCCGGACCACGTCGGCCGCACTCATCGGGCGGCGCTGGTGGCTACCCCAGACGTCGACCATGAGCCTCTCTCTCGGAACGCGGGTGGAAGGGGACAATTGACACCACATTACGTGACCGTTCGTGGGCGGAGTGTAGCCATGGCTTCCCGCGTTGTGAGAGCTTTTCGCGGATTTTAGGAGGAGCGGTCCGAGTAGATTGTGCCTGTGACGTCCTCAGACTTGTATCCCGTGTCCCGGCTGGCCGCCGTCCAGGAGGCCACCGCGAAGTCCGGCCTCGACGCCGTTTTGCTCACCCCGGGCCCCGACCTGCGCTACGTGAGCGGCTACGACGCCAAGTCGACCGAACGGCTGACCTGCCTGGTGGTTCCCGCCGCCGGCGAGCCCTACATGATGGTGCCCCGGCTCGAACTGCCCGCCGCGCAGGCCTCGCCCGCCTCCCGGCTCGGCCTGGACTTCGTGGCGTGGGACGAGACCGACGACCCCTACCGCGTCGCCGCCGCGCGGCTCGGCCGGGTGGCCAAGGTGGGGCTGGCCGACCGGATGTGGGCGATGGCGTCGCTGCGCTTCCGCGAGGTCATGCCGGAGGCCGAGCAGGTGCTGGCCGGGAGCGTGCTGCGCGAGCTGCGGATGCGCAAGTCCCCGGCCGAGGTGGCGGCGCTGCGCGAGGCGGGGGAGGCGATCGACTCGGTGCACCGGCGGGTGCCGGAGTTCCTGCGGGCCGGGCGCACCGAGCGTGAGGTCGGCCGGGACATCGCCGAGGCGATCTTGGCCGCCGGGCACGAGACGGTCGACTTCGTCATCGTCGCCTCGGGCCCCAACGGCGCCAGCCCGCACCACGAGGTGTCGGACCGGGTCATCCAGACGGGCGAGCCGGTCGTGGTGGACATCGGCGGGCAGTTCCACAGCGGCTACTGCTCCGACTCCACCCGCACGTACTCCGTCGGCGCCCCGCCGGCCGAGTTCGCCGAGTACTACGAGGTGCTGCGCCGCGCCCAGGACGCCGCCTGCGCCGCCGTACGGCCGGGAGTGCCGTGCGAGTCGATCGACGCGGCGGCCCGCGACCTGATCGCCGAGGCGGGCTACGGCGACTACTTCATCCACCGCACCGGGCACGGGATCGGCGTGGAGACGCACGAGGAGCCGTACATCGTGTCCGGCAACGCCGAGCCGATGGAGCCGGGCTTCGCCTTCTCCGTCGAGCCGGGCATCTACCTGCCCGGCCGGCATGGGGCGCGCATCGAGGACATCGTGGTGTGCACCGAGACCGGGGGAGAGCGGCTGAACGTCACCTCCCGCGAACTGGTGATCGTCTGACGGTCCCGTGACGTCCGCTCACCGGCCCGGTGAGCGGACGTCACTTTTCAGGCGATGGTGAAGAATTCCAGCAGTTCCGGGGCGAGAGACTCAGGGGCCACGTTGTGGGTCTGGCCCTCGAGGATTCTGTGGACCGTACGGGGCACGGTCTCGGCGACCGCTCTTCCCGCCTCGGCCATCCACCGAGGGCTGTCCCCACCCGTCAGTACGAGCACCGGTTGCGCGATCGAGGCCAGAACCTCGGCGGGCAGGGCGTTCCCCGGCCCCAGGACGGCGGCCTCGTACGCCAAGGTGTGGGCGATCTCCTCCAGCCGCGGCCAGGAGGGCTGGACACGCATCGCGGCCACCGCCTCGACGGGGACCTCGGCGGCCACGACCATGAACAGCTCGATCGCCTCCGCGCGCCGACCCCGCTTGACCAGGTCTTCCAGCTGAGACGCGAAGTCGTACGGCAGGCTCGGCGCGCTGTCGTCGACGTGGTACGGCGGCTCCCACACGGCGAGTTTCGCGATGGCCAGCTTCGGAGCGGCGGCCAGCGCCAGAGCGGCACCCGAGGAGCCGCCGAACACCATGGCCGGCCCGCCCGCCGTCTCGATGAGGGCGGCCAGATCCTCGATCTCACGCTCGACGGCATAGGGCTGGGTGTCGCCGCTTTCGCCACGTCCGCGACGGTCGTAGTTGAACACGGTGAACCACGACCCCAGCGCCTCGGCCACACCGCGCAGAGCGGGGTGAGTCCGATCGGTGAACGCGCCGTGGACCAGGATGACGGCCGGTCCGGTCCCGGACCGGCCGAAGACGATCGGCGTGCCGTCGGCCGAGGTGACCTTGCCGGTCACGGGATGGCTCATGGCAGGGCCCCTCAGCCCTCAGGGGTCGCCAGGCACAGAGCAGCCCAGTGGTGACCGTCGAGGTCGGCGAAGCCCCGCTGGTAGCGGCCCGCGACGTTCAGCGGCTCACCGACGGCGGTCGCACCCGCCGCCAGCGCCTTGTCGACCATCTCGTCGACCTGCGCGGGGTTGTCGAGGCCCAGAACCATGATCACCTGTGTGCTCTTGGTCGGGTCGGCGACCTCCGTCCTGGCGTAGGAGGCGAACGTCGGCTCCGTCAGGAGCATGACCTGGGTCTGCTCACTGATCACCACGGACGCCATGTCATCGGTCGCCCCGAAGAAGGGGAAGCCGAGCTCGCCGAAGAACGTCTTCGACCGGTCCAGGTCCTTGACCGGCAGATTGACGAACAGAGTGGTGGACATCGCTGGGTCCTTTCCTCAGCACCGCGTCTTGCGAACAACTTCAGTCTGCTGATCAGGAGCCCGCGCCGCTTGCACCCTGGCGCCGTCCGATTGACTTTCCGTGCCAGGGCTTTCAGCCACCCTGTGTGAGGCACGTGCGGCGATACTCGGCGGGCGGCAGCCCGTACGTGTGCCGGAACAAGCGGCTGAAGTGGGCCGAGTCAGGCAGCCCCCATCTGGCCGCGATCACGCTCACCGAGGTGTCCCGGAGGGCGGTGTCGGCCAGGTCCTTGCGGCACCGCTCAAGCCGCCGATGCCTGATCCAGGCGGCCACCGTGGTGTCCCGCGTCTCGAACAGCCGGTGCAGCTGCCGCACGGACACATGGTGCGCGGCCGCGATGGTGGCGGGGTCGAGGTCGGGCTCGCCCAGGTGCTGTTCGATGAAGGTGTGGACGCGTAGCAGCAGCGTTCGTGATCGCGACTCCACCGGCAGCGTGTCGTTCTGGTCGGCGCGTTCGGCGACGGCCGTGGTGACCAAATCCGTCACCACGGTGGACAGCCGCGCCGCGCTGGCCGGCTGATAGGTCTCCAGTTCAAGCGCCACCCTGCGCAGCAGCGGTGCGGCGAGGGCACCCGTTCCGCCGTCCGTGGTGATCGGAACGGCCGTGAGCTTCGCGATGGAATCGACGGGCAGAGCCAGCATCTCCCGGGAAAAACTGAACACCGCCAGATGCACCGCCGAGTCATAGGCCAGCTCGTACGGCCGCGCGAAGTCGTAGATCGCGAACTCGCCGCGCCGAAGCTGCGCCTCCCGGCCGTCCTGCGCCAGAAGCGGCCGGCCCGACATGGCCAGCACCACCCGATAGAGCTCGGGGCTGTCGCGGCGGATCATGCCAGGCGTCCGGTGAACGCTGTGCGGCGTCGAGGTCTGGACGACGCCGACACCCACCGGACCGAGCTGACCCGCGTCGATCGCGCCGCGCAGCGGCACGTTCGGATCCATCCGCATGTCGAGGGGGCCGAGCGTGTCACAGACGATGCTCCGCCACTCCTCGTATCTGCGCGCGGCCGGCACGTCACGGGTACGAATCAGGACAGCCATCCCCACCGCCCTCTCCGTCGGCCAAACCCCGCCAATGCTAATGATGCCTTTCGGCGGCGGACAAAGCTGACTGGTGCGCACATCGGGCGACCGGAAAGCGGTTACCGCCACTTCGCTGCGGGTTTGCGATGAAAAGAGGTGTATCAGAAGTCTCCGCGCGTGCTCTGGGAAGTCGAGGGGCGACGGAGGGGAGAGGGGATGTTCGTCGGGAGAGCATTCGTGGGGAGAGCTTTCGCGGGAAGAGCTTTCGTGGGGAGAGCTTTCGTGGGAAGAGCTTTCGTGGGGAGAGCAACGGAGCTCGCCCTGGTGCGCGGGGAATTGCGTGCCGCGAGCAAGGGCGCCGTGCGGCGGATGGTCATAGAGGGGCCCGAGGGTATCGGGAAGACGGCGCTGCTCCGCCAGGTACTCGGTGGAGAGGCGAACGTGCGGGTGCTGGCGGCAAGCGGGGACGAGGCAGAGCGGCACCTGCGGTACGGGATCGTCCGCCAGCTCGCCGACCAGCCGTGGTCCGTCCTGGACGGCACCGGGCCGGCGAGCACAGGAGCCGGTGGGTCCGGACCGGGCGGGACCGGCCTGGCGAGCACAGGATCGACAGAGACCGGACCAAGGGGGGCCGGATCGAGGGGGATCGGGCTGGGGAAGGCCGGACTGCGGGAGAGCGGATTACGGGAGGCCGGACTGCGGGGGATCGGGCTACCGGGGACCGGGCTGAGGAGCGCCAGGCTGAGGCGGAGCGGCTTGGCGGGTGCGGCGACCAGGAGTGGGGCGACCAGGAGTGCGGCGACGAGGGGCGCGGCGGCGCGGGACCTGTGGTCCGTGGGGGAGGCGCTGTACGAGCTGGTCGGGCGTCTGCAGGCCGACGGGCCCGTAGTCGTGCTCGTGGACGACGCCCAGTGGGCCGACAGGGCGTCACTGCGGGCGCTCGGCTACCTGCTGCGCCGCCTGCGCACCGGCCGCGTCCTCGTGGTCGTCAGCTGTCGCGGCACCGCCGCCGCATGGCTGCCGGACGGATTGCGGCGGCTGCTGACCGGGGAGGGCGGGCTCCGTCTCGTCCTCGACGGCCTGTCCGCCGCCGACCTGGCCGGGCTGACCCCGGACCCGCTGACCGAGCGCACCGCCCGGCGGCTGCGTGAGCACACCTCGGGCAACCCGCTGTACGCCCGCGAGCTGCTCGCCACCGTCGCGCCGACGACGCTGGCCGACCCGGGCGCCCGGCTGCCCGCTCCCGACGCCTACGCCCGGCCGTTCACCCGCCGCCTGCGCGCGTGCGGTGCCGAGACGCGCGCGCTCGTCGCCGCCTGCGCCGTGTTCGGCGAGCCTCATCCCCTGCACGTGGTCGCCTCCGTGGCCGGGATCGTCGGCGACCCGCTGGCCGCGCTCGAGGAGGCGGTCGACGCCGGGCTGCTCGACGAGCGCCCAGGACGCTTCGTCGCCTTCCCCGACCCGCTCGCCGGGGCCACCGTCTACGGCTCGCTCGGCGCGGGCACCCGCGCACGTCTGCACCTGGCCGCCGCCCGGCTCGTCGAGCACACCGGTACGGCCCTGCGCCACCGCGCCGCCGCGGCCGGTGGACCGGACGAGCAACTTGCCGAGGAGCTGGCCAGGTACGCCGCCAAGGAGGCCCAGCACGGCCTCTGGCTCGACGCCGCCACCCATCTGGAGCTGGCCGCCGGGCTCTGCGAGTCCGCGGCCCGGCGCGACGAGCTGCGTACCGCGGCGCTGAGGCACCTGCTGCTGGGCGGCGACGCCGTCCGCGCCGCCGAGCTGGCCGCCGTGCCCAACGCCGATCCGCGGCCCGTGCGCCGCTACATCCTGGGCCGGCTCGCACTGGCCGCCGGCCGGCTCGACGAGGCCGCCGACCTGCTCGCCGCCGCGTGGCGGAACCGCTCACCCCGCTTGGCCGCCGACACGGCCGAGCAGCTGGCCTGGCTGCACCTGGTCAGGGGGAATCGCGCCGCCGCGGCGACCTGGGCCCGCCTGGCGGCCGAACAGCCGATCCAGAGCACGACCGGCCGGCCGTACGACGTGCTGGCTCTCAGTACGACGGGTCGGCCGTTCGACGCGCTGGCTCCGGGCATGAGCGGCCGACCGTATGACGTGCCAGCTGAGAGCACGAGCCATCGGCCGCACGGCGTCCTGGCCCCGAGCACGGCCGGCCAGTTCGACGTACCGGCCCTGGGCGCGGCCGGCCAGCCATTCGACGTACCGGTGTCGAGCACGGGTGCCCTCGGTGGCGGACCTGCGGCAGAGGGCATCCCGGCGGCCGTCGGGTTCCTGCGGGAGGGCGAGGCGGGCGCGGCGGTCAGCGTGCTGGTCAGGGCCGTCGCGGCGCGGGATGAGGTGGGGCTGCCGCACCACCGCCTGGTCGGCGGCGCGTTGCTGGCCGTGGCCGAGCACTGTGAGGGGCGCTGGGCGGACGCCGTGACCAGGGCGGAGCGGGCGCTGGCCGAGGCGGAGGGGCTCGGCCAGCGCTGGCTGCTGCCCACCCTGCACGTCGTCTGCGTCGCCCCGCTGGCCGCGCTCGGGGAGCACGAACGGGCCCTCGCCCACGCAACCGCCGCCAGGGCCATCGCGCGCTGCCAGCGCAACGTGATGGGCGAGAGCCAGGCGGACCTGGCGCTGGGCCTGCTCGGCGCCGGCGCCGGCGCCGGTGCGGGAGCCGGAGCCACGCCGGCGGGCGCCGACGACCCGTTCGTCCCCGACCATCGGCCGCAGCTGATCGAGACCCTGGTCGCGGAGGGACGCTTGGACGAGGCCGAGGCCGAGCTCGCCACCCTGCCCGGCGACGGCGCGCGGGCGCGGGCGCGGCGGGCTCGGCTCTCCGGGCTGCTCTTGGCGGCCAGGAACGTTCCAACGGAGGCCGAGGAGAGCTTCACCGCCGCCCTGAGCTTGCTGGAGGGCACCGGCTGCCCGCTGGAGGAGGCCCGCGTCCTGCTGGACCTGGGCCGGTTATTGCGGCGTACCGGAAGGCGCAGGGCGGCCGCCGCCCGCCTGCGAGCCGCCGAGGCCGTCTTCACCCGGCTGGGAGCCCGCCCACTCGTGGCCGGCTGCGCCCAGGAGCTGGAGGCGTGCGGCCTGGAACAGCAGGGCACCGTACGGCTGGGACTGACGCCTCAGGAGTACAGCACGGCCAGGCTCGTCTCCGACGGCCTGACCAACCGGCAGATCGCCCGGGAACTGCTGATCAGCGTCAAGACCGTCGAATATCACCTGGGCAAGATCTACACCAAGCTCGGCATCGGCTCCCGGGTCGCGCTCGCCGCCAAGCTGGCCACCCTGGAGGAGAGCGCCTGATGCCCCGGGCTGAGGGGATCACGACGCCGGAGGGAATCACGACGCCGGAGGGAATCACGACGCTTGACGGGATCACGACGCCAGAGGATCACGACGCCTGGGGAGGCCACGACGCCTGAGGGGATCGCGACGCCAGAGGATCGCGACGCCAGAGGAGGCCAAGACGCCGCGCCGGAGGAGGGGACCGGCGCGGCGTCGTACATCCGGTGATATGCGTTTATATGCGCGTCCATGAGGTGACGATCGGCGCGCCTCCGTCGGGCGTGACGCGAAGGCGGAGCGGGCCGCGGACCAGACCGTCGGCGGTGAAGCGGCCCAGCTCGTCGGAGCGTACGAGAAGCACCTCGTCGGGCCGCTGGAGGCCGATCTCCGCGGGCCCCTCCGGCGACAGCCGCCCCACCAGGCGGGCCGCGGAGACCTCCAGCTCCACCGCCACCCCGCCCGCCTCGAACGTGAGCAGCCGCGACTGCCCCGCGCCCCTGACGACCCTGGCCGAGGGCTCCTCGTCCCAGGAGTCGAAGGTGAGCGCGGCCAGCTCGGCGTCGAGCGTCCGCAGCGTGAACGCCTGCATGGCGTCCTCCAGCAACGCGGGAGGCACGGGGTCGAGCAGCTCGGCGATCTCCCGAAGCTCGCCCTCCAGCTCGCCTTCCGGATCGCCTTCCAGGTCGGCTTCCAGGTCGGCTTCCAGCTGGTCTTCCAGGTCGAAGCTCTCATCGTTCATTCAGCTCACCTGCGTATTCCGGTCACTCCGCGCTCCGCCACCAGCGTGCGGAGCCGCTGGAGGCAGCGGGCCCTGATCGGGCCGATGCTGCCCACCGCGATGCCCAATCCTGACGCGATCTCCTGATAGGTGGGGCGCGGAGAGGCGATCAGCAGCCGCAGCAGGCGGCGGCAGCGATCCGGCATCTCCTCGAAGGCGGCCCACACCACCAGCGCGCGCTCGGCCTCGGCGACGGCCTCCTCCGCCTCCAGCATCAAATGCTCGGGGGAGCGCTCGTCGATGTCCGCCCCCAGCAGCCCCATGTCGCTGATCGGCGTGGCCCGCCCGCTCGCGCGGATCACCCGCAGCGCCTCGTGCCGGGCCGTACTGGCCAGCCAGGCACCCACCTTGTCCGGGTCCCTGAGCCTGGTCAGGTTCTCCGCCAGCCGGAACCACGTCGTCTGGCAGACGTCCTGCGCGTCGGACGCGTTGACGAGATAGGCGCGCGCCACCGCCCACACCAGGCCGTTGTGGCGCTGGTAGAGCTCCTTCCAGGCACCGGAGTCCCCTTCCGCGGCTGCTCTGACGAGGGCTGCGGTCTCGTCCACGGCGGTCCTTCCCTGTCCTGGAACATCCTGGAGCATGATATTTCGTGAGACGCTCCAGAACAGGGAGTGGTTGAGTCATCGCAGAAAACCACTGAGATCGGGTATCGCCAGCTGTCCCGCGATGAGCTGCCCGGCCGCCTGCCGCGACGTCACCCCGGCCTCCGACATGCGCGCCGCGATGAGCCCGGCGATGAACGGCGTGGCGAACGACGTGCCGCTCCATTGCGCGATCCCGCTGAACTTGACCACGTCCCCCTCCGACAGCGGCGCGACGCAGGTGCAGCCCGGATACAGCGGGACGACCGGGTGGAAGCGGCAGGTGGTGTTGTGCGGGTAGTCGTACTCGTAGTCGCCCGAGGTGTAGGCGTTGATCAGGCGCTCGCCCGGCGCGTACACCGTCACCCAGTCGCCGTGATTGCTGAAGCACGCCCGGCCGAGCCCGTCCTCGCGCAGCGCGCCCACCGAAAGGATCACGTCGCCGGTGGCGTTCACCGCCTCCGCGGCGAACGCGGCCGGCCAGAACGGCACGGTGTCGCCGTCATTGCCGGCCGCGGCCACCAGCAGTGTCTCGGGGTGCGTGGCCAGCTCGTCGATGAAGTCGGTCAGGCCGAGCAGCGCCTGGGCGTCGTTCGTCCTGGTGCCCGCCGACAGTGACAGCACGTCGGGCCAGCCGTGGGTGTCGAGCGTCTGCAGCAGGAGCAGGCCCAGCTGGTCTTCCTCGACCGCGCCGCCGTACGGGAAGCCGTTGAGGACGCGTACGTCCGTACTGGGCGCCACGCAGCGCAGCACGCCCGCGATGAAGGTGCCATGGCCGACGTACGGCTTGATGAAACCGTCGGTGTCCACCTCTTCGGCCAGGGTGGTGACGTCGCCGTCGACCATCGGGATGTTCGGCTGGCCGGAACTCTGCGCCAGCCACTGGTGGTCGAGATAGTCGTGCACCAGCCCGGTGTCGATCACCGTGACGTGCGCGTTCTCACCCCTGTCGCGGCCCGCGATCGGCGGCTTGAGCGGCTCGCCGCTGGGCACCGGCTCGTCGCCCGGGCACAGGTTGACGCCCGAGACCGTGACGAAGTGGACCAGGGTGCCGGGGATCTTGGCCTGCCTGAGTACGGCGAGGACGCGGAAGACGTCCCGCGTTCCGATGGACAGCCGGCGTACCGTCACCCGCCGCGCGTCCTGGTCCGGCGGCCAGACCACGCGGACCGGCTCCGCCGACGGGAGACTCGCCTGAATGCCCTGGATGGCACGTTCCACGTCAGGCGCGCGTACCAGGACATGCTCGGCGAGATAGGCGAACTCCGGCAGAACATCGGAGTCCGGGGTCGCGCCCTGCGGCCCGGCCACCGCCACCCTGCCCGCCGGCAGCGAGTCGTTGAGGATCTCGAGCTGTTCCCAGAAACGCATGTCGCGTCCGTTGCGTGGTGTGCTCATCTTTCGGGACCTCCTCGATGGGTGACTGCGGGCCTGCCATGTATGAGTGGCGCACCCCCTTCCTGATACACGTGCCGCGTGGACGCTCGGATGACCCGCATCTACCATCGACTCCGTGTCTGGGGAAACGGCGAGGGATTCCCGGATTCCGGATGATCCGCACGATGTGCTGGCCATGGTGTTCGCGCGTCCGCGACAGGCCATGACGGCCGCCACCGCCATGCTCGCCGACGGCCGCGGGCCGTACGAGAGCTCGATAGCGCGTCAGGCGATCGGCATCCTGCGCCGCGAGTTCGGCGACCTCGACGCGGCGATCCGCGAGCTGCGGCAGGCGGTACGGCTGGCACGGCGCTCCGGCTCGGCCGACCGCGAGGCCGACGTACTGGCCACGCTCGGCATCGCGCTCCTCCAGCACGGCCGCACCAGGCCCGGCCTGTCCGCACTCGACACGGCCGCCGCCCTCTCCCACGGCACCACCCGGGCGCGGGTACTGTTCCGGCGGGCCGGCGCCCGCTGGATCCTCGGCCGGCACGGTGAGGCGCTCGACGACCTCGAGATCGCCGCCCCGGCGCTGCTCGGCGCGGGCGACACCGTCTGGGCGGCCCGCGCGCTCACCCTGCGCGGGCACGTCCGGCTCGCGCGCGGCTCGGTAGCCCTGGCGGAGGAGGACTTCCGGGTCGCGCAGCGGATGTTCGCGACCACCAGCCAGGAACACGACTCGGTCGTCGCCGTCCAGAACCGCGGCGTCGTCGCCTTCCGCGCGGGTGACCTGCCGCTCGCGCTGGACCTCCTCGACGAGGCCGACCGGGGCTTCCGGGCGCTCGGCACGCCCATGTTCGACCTGGCCGCCGACCGGTGCGCGGTGCTGCTGGCCGCCGGGCTCGCGCGCGACGCCCTGGCGCAGGCCGACGCGGCGCTGCGGCACCTGGCCCGGCTGCGCGGGCAGGCGACCATGCGGGCCGAACTGCTGCTCCTGGCCGCCAGGGCGGCGCTGCTGTCCGGCGATCCGGGTACGGCCCGCGCGCGGGCGGGGGAGGCGCGCACCCTGTTCGCCGGGCAGCGGCGCGCCTGGTGGGCCGCGCACGCCCGGCTCATCCTGGTCCAGGCGGCCCTCGCGGAAGACACGGCCTTGGCCGGGGCCGAGACGCCTTCCGGCCCTGCGGCCGGGGGCGCGGTGCCTTCGGGGCCTGTAGTCGAGCGGGCGGTGTCTTCTGGTCCTGCGGTGGGTGGTGCGGTGCCCGCCAGGCCGCTGGCGGAGGCCAGGCGGGTGGCGGAGAGGAGACGGTTGGCGGAGGCGCGGCGGCTGGCCGTCAAGCTGGCGGAGCTCGGGTCGCCGGAGGTGTGGCAGGCGCACCTGCTCGCGGGCCGTACGGCGCTGGCGCTCGGCAGACGGCGGGCGGCCGATCAGCACCTGACGCAGGCGGCGCGGGCCCGCCACCGCGGCTCCGCGACGGCCAGGGCGGGCGGCTGGCTGGCCGAGGCGCTGCGCGCGGAGGCGGCCGACCGGCCCCGGCGGCTGCTGCACGCCTGCCGGGCCGGGCTGGCGCTGATCGAGGAGCACCGCCTCGCGTTCGGTTCGCCGGAGCTGCGGGCCCTGGCGACCGCCCACGGCGCCGAGCTGGTCACGCTCGCCCAGCGGCACTGGCTGCGCGCGGGGCGGCCCCGGCGGTTGCTCGACTGGACCGAACGATGGCGGGCGACCTCGCTGGCCGTGCCACCCGTACGGCCGCCCGACGACCACTGGCTGCTCGCCCAGCTCGCCGCGCTGCGCGAGACCGACCACCTGCTCGGCCGGGCACGGTCCGAGGGCGCCTCGTCGGCGGCCACCCTGGAACGCGACCGGGACCGGCTGGAGGCGCGGGTACGCGCCGCGACCCTGCGCGTGCGCGGCGCCGACGGCCGGGCTGACGGCCGGGCTGACGGCCGCGCTGACGGCCGCGCTGACGGCCGCGCTGACGGCCGCGCTGACGGCCGCGCTGACGACCGCGCTGACGACCGCGCTGACGGCCGTGACGACGGTTGCGCTGACGGCCGTGACGATGGCCCGGCCCCAGGCGGCGGGCGGCTCCTGATGGCGGTCGGCGGTGGAGAGCTGCTGGCGGCGATCGGTGGCGGCCGGTTGGTCGAGCTGGTGATCGTAGACGGTGTGTTGCACGCGCTGCTGTGCGGCGACGGGCGGGTACGCCGGTTCACGGTGGGATCGGCCGCGACGGCCGTCACGGAGATCGAGTTCGCCCGCTCGAGACTGCGACGGCTCGCCTACCAGAGCCGCACCAACCCACGCGAACTCGCCCGCCTCGGCGACCGCCTGGAACGCGCCCTCCTGGGCCCGGTAGCGGCCCGCCTGAGCGACGGACGCTCCGGCGGCGAACTGTCAGCCCTCGGGCGGTCGGATGGTCGGTCATCGGTCCTGGGGTGGCCGGATGGCGAACGGTCAGTCCTGGGGCGGTCTGATACTGAACGGTCAGTCCTTGGGCGGTCAGGCGGCAGACGGTCAGTCTTGGGACGGCCAGATGGCCAGTCGTCAGATCATGCGCGGTTGTCAGGCCATGGGCGGCCCGGTGGTGGATCGGCCTCTGCCGGGCCGCGAGCCTGTGAGCCGCTGGTCGTGGTGCCGCCGGCGACGTTGCACGGGGCGCCGTGGGGGTTGCTGCCCGCGTTGCGGCGTCGGGCCTTCAGCGTGGCGCCGTCGGCGGCGGCCTGGTTGCGCGCCAGGTCGGTCGTCCCGCCCGCTGACGGGGGCGTGGTGCTCGTACGCGGCCCCGGCGTGGCGAACGCCGACGGCGAGGTGCGCTCCATCGCCGAGCTGTACGCCGAAGCCGCTGACCCAGCCACCGGACCGGCCGCCGGGTCTGCCACTGTGTCCGCCGTCGGCTCCTCCACCGGGTCCGCCGGGCCGGTCACTGTGCTGGCCGATGGTTCGGCGACGGCTCATGGGGTGCTGGGGGCCATCGATGGGTGTCATCTCGCGCATCTGGCGGCGCACGGGACGTTCCGGGCCGACAGCCCCTCCTTCTCCTCGCTGCTGCTGGACGACGGCCCCCTCACCGTGTCCGACCTCGAACGGCTTCGCCGCGCCCCCTACCGGCTCGTGCTGTCGAGCTGCGACTCCGGGCAGGTGGCCGCGGTGGGGGCCGACGAGGTGCTCGGGCCGGCCACCGCGCTGCTCCACCTCGGTACGGCCGGCATCGTCGCGAGTGTCGTCCCGGTGAACGACGCGGCGGCCGTGCCCGTCATGGTGGCTCTGCACGACGGTCTACGGCGCGGGCTCGGCCTGGCGGAGGCGCTCAGCGAGGCCCGCGGCGACGACGTCTCGTTCATCGCGATCGGGGCGGGTTGAGGCCCGGACTGAGGGACGGGTCGAGGGGGACCGAGGAGCGGGCCCACAAGTGGCGGAAAGGATGGCTGACAGAGCGGCCCGAACGGTGGATGCTGAACACGGTGGATGACATGGGGGTGACAGTGCGCGGTGACTGTGGGGGGTGATGCGGCCGTGTCCCTGCCTTGATCAAATGTGGGTGATCATGTGAAAATTCGCCAGTAGCGGCAGAAATGCCGGTTTGGGGGGTCGTCGCCCATGATCCGCATGCCGATCGAGCGGCTCTAGGATGCCGGACGACGAGTTGAACGAAGCGTACGAGCTGGGCATGGCGTGCGCGCTCGCCGCGGAGTGCGGCCGGGATCTACGTCGTTGCGCCCAGATGTACGGTGGGCTGTTCCCACGGGCGGCCTTCGACGCCGACTTCTACACCGCGCTGGCGCTGACCGGCGCCTTCAGCGCCCCCTGGGCCACGTCCGAAGCGCTCAAGATCGTCAACCGGACGTCGCTCTGGGTGTCAGCCGTCGACCGCCTGGTGGACCACACGACGACGACGCGGTCCCAGGTGGAGGCCCTGATTCGCGACTGTCTGGCCGTGGCCGACGGCGCGGCGCCACGGGCCGCGGTCACCCGCTTCCTGGCCGACCTGCGCGACGAGCTGGCGACGGTCAAGGACTTCGAGGACCTGCACCCGCTCTGGCGCGACCAGCTGGCCGGCATGTTCGACGCGATGGCCAGGGCGTGGGTGTGGCGCGACACCCGGGCCGTCCCCACCTTCGCCCGCTACCTGGACAACGCCGACAGCCGGGGGTCCTGCTTCGTGGACCTGTCGCACTGGATCTACGCCGGCGACGAGTGGGCCAGGCGTCATCTGGAGGAACTGCGGGCCGTCAGCGCGCACGTGCAGCGCTATCTGCACCTGCTGGGCGACCTCGCCTCCTATCGCAAGGACGTCAGCTGGGGCGGCCTGAACGTGCTGATGCTCGGCGTCAGCCGTACCGAGGTCACGGACGCGATGGGGGAGCTGGCGCGCGAGGCGCTGGAATTGCTCAAGCCGGTACGCGAACGCAGTCCGCGCACGGCCGCCTACCTGCGGCGACAGATTGGATTCAACGCCGGTTTGTACAGTATTTCCGGCTAGGCCCTCTGAAGCCGTTACGGTCCCGCAACCTCCCATGACAGGGGCCTTTACCCTTGGGTGAACGGGGTGCGAATAACTGGTCTAGACACGACAAACCGTGACATATTGATTCCTGAGGATGATTGTGGCTTGAGTGGAATATGTGGCGTTGCTAGGGTGTCTCGATGCCAGGCACGTGGCTCGACCTTTTCTCTGCGCCTTGACAGGTTCCACTGACCACGGCTCCTCAGGGCGGATTTGTGCATGCGCGGCACGGCCGCGGAGGGATGTACAGGCGGTGCTGGATGGACTTCGGTCGCTCTGATCGATGGCGGTTGCCGACCGCGATCAAGATTCTGATCGCGGGCGGGTTCGGCGTGGGCAAGACCACCATGGTGGGCGCGGTCTCCGAGACCCGTCCCCTGCGTACGGAGGAAGCGCTCACGCATATCGGCGTGGACATCGACGACCTGTCGGGCGTCGAGGCCAAGCCGACCACCACCGTGGCGATGGACTTCGGCCGGATCACGATCCGCGACGACTACATGCTGTACCTGTTCGGCACGCCCGGCCAGGAACGCTTCTGGTTCGTCTGGGACGAACTGGCGATGGGCGCGCTCGGGGCGGTGGTGCTGGCCGACACGCGCCGGCTGGCCGACTCCTTCCCGGCCATCGACTACTTCGAGCGGCGCGGGCAGCCGTTCGTGGTGGCGCTCAACTGCTTCGACGGCGCGCGACCCTTTACAGTCGGCGAGGTGCGGTCGGCGCTCGGCCTCGAACCGGAGATCCCCATCGTGCTCTGCGACGCCCGCAGGAAGGACTCCGGCCGGGAAGTGCTCATCACGCTGGTCGAGCACGCCATGCGCCAGGGAGCCACCCCGGTCGGGACCATGTCGTGACCATCACCGGCTACCTTTGACCGATGGAGGAGATCGACCGCCAGATCGTCACGCTGCTCGCCAGGGACGGCCGGATGAGCTTCACCGATCTGGCCAGGGAGACCGGGCTCTCGGTCTCGGCGGTGCACCAGCGGGTGCGCCGGCTGGAGAAGCGCGGAGTCGTGCGCGGCTATGCCGCGATCATCGACTATGACGCGATCGGGCTGCCGATGACCGCGTTCGTGTCCATCAAGCCGATCGACCCCGCCGCCCCCGACGACGCGCCCGAGCGGCTGGCCCACCTGGCCGAGATCGAGGCGTGCCACAGCGTGGCGGGCGATGAGAGCTACATCCTCAAGGTGCGCGTCGCCACGCCGCTGGCGCTGGAGGAGCTGTTGCAGCACATCCGCGCGTCGGCGAACGTCTCCACGCGCACCACCGTCGTGCTGAGCACCCCCTACGAGCACCGGCCGCCCGAAGTGGCGGGCGACGGCGCCGATGGGCCGACGCCCGCTCCCTCTGCCTGACGACGGGCCGGCGCCGACTCCAGCTCCCCCTGCCTGACGACGACCCCGCCCCGGATGTGCTCGCCCTGTCCGGCGACGGGCCACCGCCGTAGCGTGGCGAGATCTGTTCGGCATTACCGAACTGCGCTACGGTGTGGGGCGTGGGAGAGACCATCCAGTCCGTCGAACGGGCCGCCGGCATTCTGAGGCTGCTCGCCTCCGGCCCGCGCGAGCTGGGCGTGGCCGAGCTGGCCCGCGCGATGGGCCTGCCCAAAGGCACTCTGCACGGCATCCTGCGCACGCTCGTCCATGTCGGCTTCGTCGAGCAGGACGAAGCAACGGGCCGTTACCGGCTCGGCGGCACGCTGCTGCACCTGGGCAGCAGCTACCTCGACGTCAACGTGCTGCGCACCCGCTCGCTCAACTGGGCCGACGCGCTGGCCGGGCGCAGCAGGGAGAGCGTGTGGATCGGCACCGCGCACGAGGGCGGCGTCCTGGTGGTCCACCATGTGTTCAGGCCCGACGACAGCATGCAGGTCCTGCAGGTCGGCACGCTGCTGCCCGCGCACGCGACCGCGCTGGGCAAGGTCCTCCTGGCGTACGACCCGTACGGCGACGCGGACGCGGCATTCCACGCGCCGTCGGCCCCAGAACCGGAGGCATCGCCCGCTACGGCGTCCACCACAGCGCCGCCCGGCACAACGCTTGGCACGCCGTCAGCCACAGCGCCCGGCGCGGCGGCAGGCGGCGAGCCCGTCGTCGAGGGGTTGGCCGCCTTCACGCCCAGGACCCTCACCCGCGCCGACGACCTGGCCAAGGAGCTGGAGCTGGTGCGCGGCCGTGGATGGGCCTGCGACGTGGAGGAGCTGGTCGAGGGCGAGGTCTCCATAGCCGCTCCCATCCGGGACGCGCGCGGCGTCACCGTCGGTGCCATCGGCGTCAGAGGCGCGGTCGAGCGGCTGGCCGAAGGCGGCGAGCCGAGCATCACGATCGTCTCCTACGTCCGCGACGCCGCCCGCGCCATCACCCGCGACCTGAGCCGGTGACGTGTTGACACGCCCGCCCAGACCGCAGCTAGGATTTGGCAACCGTTCGGTAATGCCGAACACGTCGAAGTGAGGAAGCCGTGCCTGGACCGCATTACGTCGCCGCCATCGACCAGGGCACCACGTCGAGCAGGTGCATGGTGTTCGACCAGGCCGGCCGGATCGTCTCGGTGGCGCAGCGGGAGCACCGGCAGATCTTCCCCCGGCCCGGCTGGGTCGAGCACGACGCCGCCGAGATCTGGGAGGCCGTCCAGGGCGTGGTGGCCGAGGCCGTCACCGGCAGCGGCATCGACTTCGGCCAGCTCGTGGCCCTCGGCATCACCAACCAGCGCGAGACCACCGTCCTGTGGGACCGCGACACCGGGCGGCCCGTGGCCAACGCGATCGTCTGGCAGGACACCCGTACCGACGCCCTGGTCCGGTCCCTGTCCGAGTACGAGCAGCTCTTTCGCGAGCGGGCCGGGCTGCCGCTGGCCACCTACTTCGCCGGGCCGAAGATCCGGTGGCTGCTCGACGAGACCCCCGGGCTGCGGGAGCGGGCCGAGCGCGGCGACGTGCTGTTCGGCACCGTCGACAGCTGGCTGATCTGGCGGCTCACCGGTCGCCACGTCACCGACGTCACCAACGCCAGCCGTACGATGCTGATGAACCTCCGCACCCTCAGCTGGGACGACGAGCTGCTCGCCGCGCTCGGCGTGCCGCGCGCGATGCTGCCGGAGATCCGCCCCTCCGCCGAGGTCTACGGCACCACCGGCGACGGCGTGCCGGTGGCGGCGGCGCTGGGGGACCAGCAGGCGGCGCTGTTCGGCCAGACGTGCTTCGGGCCGGGCGAGACCAAGAGCACCTACGGCTCCGGCAGCTTCCTGCTGATGAACACCGGCACCGAGCCCGTCGCCTCCAAGCACGGGCTGCTCACCACCGTCGGCTACCAGATCGGCGACGCCCCCGCCACGTACGCGCTGGAGGGCTCGATCGCCGTCACCGGCTCGCTCGTGCAGTGGCTGCGCGACAACCTCGGCCTGATCTCCAGCGCCGCCGAGATCGAGACCCTCGCGGGCACCGTCGAGGACAACGGCGGCTGCTACTTCGTCCCGGCGTTCTCCGGCCTGTTCGCCCCGCACTGGCGCTCCGACGCGCGCGGGGTCATCGCCGGGCTGACCGGGTTCGTCACCAAGGGGCACATCGCGCGGGCCGTGCTGGAGGCGACCGCCTGGCAGACGCGCGAAGTGGTCGACGCGATGAACGCCGACGCCGGGCTCGCGCTCACCTCACTGCGCGCCGACGGCGGCATGACCGCCAACAACCTGCTCATGCAGATCCTGGCCGATGTGCTCGCGGTGCCGGTCGTACGCCCGATGGTGTCGGAGACCACCTGCCTGGGCGCCGCCTACGCGGCCGGGCTGGCCACCGGCTACTGGCCCGATACCGACAGCCTGCGGGCCAACTGGCACAAGGCGGCCGAATGGCGGCCGAAGATCGGCCAGGACGTCCGCGACCGCGAATACCGCAACTGGCGCAAGGCCATCGACCGAAGCCTCGACTGGAGCACGCCATGACCACGACCGCCTCCCGCGCCGAGACCCGCGAGGAGCTGTCCAGGGGCACCTACGACCTGCTGGTCATCGGCGGCGGCATCCTCGGGACCTCCGTCACCTGGATGGCCGCCCAGGCGGGCCTGCGGGTCGCCATGGTCGACGGCGGCGACTTCGCCGGGGCCACCTCCAGCGCCTCCTCCAAACTCGTCCACGGCGGCCTGCGCTACCTGCAGACGGGCAACGTCAAACTGGTCGCCGAGAACCACCGCGAACGCCGGGCGCTGGCCGGCGACATCGCCCCCCACCTGGTCAAGCCGCTCTCCTTCGTGGTGCCGGTCTACCGGGGCGGCCCGCACGGCGCCGCCAAGCTGGGCGCGGGGGTGTTCCTCTACTCGGCGCTGTCGGTGTTCGGCGACGGGCTCGGCCGGGTCATCACCCCGCACCAGGCGCTGGCCAGGGTGCCCGCGCTCCGCTCCGAAGGGCTGCGCGCCGCCGCCGTCTACGGCGACCATCAGATGAACGACAGCCGCGTCGCGGTGATGACCGTGCGCGCGGCCGTCGACGCGGGCGCGGTCGTGCTCAACCACGCCGAGGTCGTCGGCCTGCGCGAGAGCGGCGGCACGGTCTCGGGGGCGGAGCTGCGCGACCGGCTCGACGGTACGGAGTTCGGCGTCGGGGCGGGCCTCGTACTGAACGCCACCGGCCCGTGGGTGGACCACCTGCGGCGCATGGAGGACCCCGGCGCCGCGCCGAGCATCCGCCTGTCGAAGGGCGCCCACCTGGTCATGCGCCGCCACGAGCCGTGGAAGGCGGCCCTGACCACCCCGATCGACAAATACCGGGTGTCCTTCGCCATCCCGTGGGAGGACCACCTGCTGCTCGGCACCACCGACGAGGCCTACGAGGGCGACCCGGCCGACGTGCGCGCCACCGACGCCGACGTGGCCCAGATCCTCGACGAGGCCGGGCACGCCGTACGCGAGTCGCAACTGCGGCGCGAGGACATCACCTACGCCTTCGCCGGGCTGCGGGTGCTGCCGGGCGGCCCCGGCGGCGTGTCGTCGGCCAAGCGGGAGACGGTGCTCAGCCGGGGCAAGGGCGGCATGCTGTCGGTGGCGGGCGGCAAGTGGACCACCTACCGGCACATCGGCAAGCTCGTCCTCGACATGCTCGCCCACCTGCCGGGTCACCCGCTCGGCGACGACCTCGCGGCCATCCTGCCCGCCATGCCGCTGCCCGGCCTGGCCAGCCCGGACGCGGTCGCGATGCGCCTGTGGACCGACCGCGAGCCGGGCACCCGGATGGACCCGCTGGTGGCCCGCCACCTCGCCTCCCACTACGGCTCGATCGCCTTCGACCTGGCCAGGCTCATCCGCGACACGCCCGCGCTGGGCGAGCGGATCCATCCGGACGGGCCGGACATCTGGGCGCAGGCTGTCTACGCGCGCGACCACGAGTGGGCGGCGACGGTCGACGACGTCGTACGGCGCCGCACCACCCTCACGGTCCGCGGCCTCGACACCCCGGAGGTCCGCACCCGTGTCGAGACGCTCCTCACGGGCGGCCCGGTTCCCGCGTCCTGACCATCGCCAGGGTCCGTCACCGCGAGGGTCCGTCACCCCCAAGGCCCGCACCCAAGGGCCGGACCCAAAGCCCGCCCCCAGGCGCCCACCGAAGGCCCGTCAGGTCTGTTCGTAGCGGGCGCGCAGGCGGGTCTTGGCCAGGTCCGTCGCGCCCAGGTGCTCCAGGCCGTCGAGAGCGGCCCCGACGATCGGCGGGACGTCGGCGACCACCAGCTTGGCCCGCGGCGCCCTGGCGGCGAAGGAGGCGTCCAGGAGGGCCGTGAGGAGCGGGTCGCGGGCCCGGAGGATGCCGCCGCCCAGCACCACCTCCGTGGGCGTCTCCAGCAGGTCCAGGCGGCGCAGGCAGACCTCGGCCAGCACGGTGATCTCCTCCGCCTGGCGTTCCACCAGCGATCTGGCGATCGGGTCGCCCGCCGCGGCCGTGGCGAAGACGCCCGGCGTGAGCTCGTGCAGGCGGCCTTCGTCCAGACGGCCGAAGTGGAGCTCCAGGATCAGCTCCTCGACCGTGCGTACGCCGAAGTGCCGCGCGCACAGCTCCGCCAGCGCGGTAGCCGGACCGCGACCGTCTTCGGCGCGGGCGGCGTGCCACAGTGCCTCCTCGGCGACGCCCTGGCCGCCGCCCCAGTCGCCGCTGAGGCGCCCGAGGGCGGGGAAGCGGGCCACCTGGCCGGTGGGGGAGACGCCGACCGCGTTGATGCCCGCACCGCACACCACGGCCACGCCCCAGGAGTTCGAGGCGCCCGCCCGGAGTAGGGCGAAGGTGTCGTTGCGGACGGAGATGTCCGGGCCGAAGCCCCGGCGGGCGAACTCGCGCGCCAGTGCCTCCTCCTCGACCGGCAGATCGGCCCCCGCCAGATAGGCCGCCACATGATCGAACCGGCCCACGATCACGGGCCGGTCGGGGGAGGGGTCCGGCGAGCGCTCAGAGGAACGGTCCGGGGAGCGGCCAGAGGAGCGGTCCGGCGTGCCGTCCGGGCCGGGGGCGCCGTCCGGTGGCAGTTGCGCGAGCGCCTGCCGTACCGCCTCCTCCACCGCGTCCAGCGCGGCCGGAACCCCGTCGCTCTGCGGCGCGAACGGCCCTGCGCGGCCGGTGGCGAGCACGTCGCCGTCCTCCGTGACCAGCGCCACGTCGGTCTTGCTGTTGCCGCCGTCGACCGCGAGGACGAGCCTGCGGTGCTCCACTACCTCACCTGGCCATAGCGAGTCGTCCATGGCAGGTAGGCGTGGTTGGCCTCCAGCAGCAGGCCGGTCAGCTCCTCGGCGGTCGCGTCCTGCCCGATCAAGGGATGGGCCAGCAGGGCATTGCGTACGCGGTCCGCGCCGCCATGCAGGGCCGCCTCGAGGGCGAGCGTCTCATAGGCGGACACGTGCGCGATCAGCCCCGCGTACAGCGGCTCGACCGGCGGCACCGGCAGCGGCGCGGCCCCGTCGGCGGTGACGTGCGCGGGCACCTCGATCACCGTCTCGTCGGCCAGGAAGGGCAGAGTGCCGTGGTTGCGGACGTTCACCACATGGGTGCCGGGGCGGTCGCCGAGCAGCGAGGCGATCAGCGCGACCGCCGCCTCGGAGTAGTAGGCGCCGCCGCGCTCGCCCAGCAGCGCCGGCTTCTCGACGACCGACGGGTCGGTGTACATCTCCAGCAGCTTCGTCTCCATCGCCGCGACCTCGGCCGCGCGCGACGGCTTGGCCCGCTGTTCCTCCACCACCGCGTCATGATCGTAGAAATAGCGTAGATAGTACGACGGCACCACGCCGAGTCGGCGGAGCAGTTCGGGGCGCCCCAGGCCGTCGGCCAGCGACTCCGCGTGCTCGGCGAGCAGCGACGGCAGCACGTCCTCGCCGTCCAGGTACACGGCCCGTTCCCAGGTCAGGTGGTTGAGCCCCACGTGGCCGAGCGAGATCCGCGACGGCGGCACGCCCAGCAGGTCGGCGACGTGACGCTGGAAGCCGATCGCCACGTTGCACAGCCCGATCGCCCGGTGCCCGGCGTCCAGGAGCGCGCGGGTGACGATGCCGACCGGGTTGGTGAAGTCGACGATCCACGCATCCGGCGCGTGCGTACGCACCTTCTCGGCGATCTCCAGCACGACCGGCACCGTGCGCAGCGCCTTGGCCAGCCCGCCCGCGCCGGTCGTCTCCTGCCCCACGCAGCCGCAGCGCAGCGGCAGCGTCTCGTCCACGTCGCGCGCCGCCTGCCCGCCCACGCGCAGCTGGAACAGGACGACCTGGGCCCCCGAGACCCCCTCCTCGACGGACGAGGTGGCCAGCACCCGGGCCGGATGCCCGGCATGTGCCAGCATGCGGCGCGCCATCCCAGAAACCACCTCAAGTCGCGATAAATCGGGATCTATGAGTGCGATTTCCGAGACCGGTAGCTCGTCGCGGAGCCGCGCGAACCCGTCGATCAGCTCGGGCGTGTACGTCGAGCCGCCCCCCACCACGGCCAGTTTCAACCCTTCACTCCCGTCAATGTCACGCCCTCGATGAAGACCTTCTGGGCGAAGAAGAACACGATGATCACCGGTGCCATGACGAGCAGCGTCGCCGCCATGGTCAGATTCCACTGCACGCTGTGCAGCGCCTTGAAGGAGGCCAGCCCCACCGACAGGGTCCAGCTGTCGAGGTTGGTGGAGGCGTACAGCAGCGGCCCGTAGTAATCGTTCCAGCAATAGAAGAACTGGAACAGCGCCACCGCCGCGATGCCCGGCCGGGCCATCGGCAGGATCACCCGGATGAGCGTCCTGAAGTCGGTGCAGCCGTCCACCCGCGCCGCGTCGGTGTACTCGCGCGGGATGGAGAGCAGGAACTGCCGCAGCAGGAAGATCGAGAACGCGTCGCCGAGCAGCATCGGCAGGATCAGCGGCAGCAGCGTCCCGGTCAGGTCCAGCCGGGCCCAGATCAGGTAGATCGGCACCGCGACCACCTGGGGCGGCAGCATCATCATGGTGATGACCAGCAGGAACGCCAGCCTGCGCCCGGGAAAGCGGAACCGGGCCAGCGCGTAGGCCACCGGGATCGACGACACCAGCGTGAACAGCGTGCCGGTCACCGCGTAGATCATCGTGTTGCGCAGCCACAGCAGGATCGGCGACCTGGCGAACACCTCGCCGAAGTTGCCCCAGTTCCAGCTGTGCGGCCACAGCTCGTCGGTGAGCGTCTGGTTGTCGCTCATCACCGCCGTCAGCAGGACGAAGACCAGCGGCCCGATGAACGCGATCCCCAGCGCGAGGGCCGTCGCGTGCGTGGCGATCCAGTACAGCGCCCTCCTGCCACGGCCACGCCGGGCCCGGGCGCGCCGCCCGGCGGCCCGCGTGGGGGGCGCCACCAGCGTGGCGGTCATTCGGCCACCTCCTCGAACCCGCGGAACTGGCGCAGCAGGATCAGCGTGAACACCATCGACGCCGCGAACAGCACCAGCGCCAGCACGCAGGCGTAGCCCATCGCGTAGTCGCGGAAGCCCGTCTGGAACAGCCACTGCGGCAGCGTCAGCGTCGACATCTCCGGATAGCCGGGCACGAACGAGGTGCCCGGCGCGTCGGTGACACCCGCCGCGACCCGGGAGGCGATCATCGCCTGGGTGAAGTACTGCAGCGTGTAGATGACGCCGGTCACCGCCGAGAACATCAGCACGGGCCGGATCGTCGGCAGCGTGATGCTGCGGAACTGCCGCCACGCCCCGGCCCCGTCGATGGCCGCCGCCTCGTACAGGTGCTTGGGCACGTCCAGCAGCGCCGCCAGGAAGATCACCATGACGTTGCCGACGCCCCACATGGCCAGCAATGTCAGCCCCGGCTTCGACCAGTCCTTGTCGCCGAACCAGTCGGGCCCGGAGATCCCCACCAGCGCGAGGATCCGGTTGACCGGCCCGGTGGCCGGATTCAGCAGGAAGACGAACGCCACCGTCCCCGCCGTCACCGGCACCAGCGACGGCAGGTAGAACAGCGTGCGGAAGAACCCCACGCCCGACTTCAGCTTGGTGACCAGCTGCGCCACGCCCAGCGCGAACAGCACCTGGGCGGGCACCATGACGACCACCAGCCAGGCCGTGTTCCCGATCGAGATCCAGGCCCGCTCGTCCTGCAGGAAGTAGCGGTAGTTGGCCAGGCCGTTGAACTTCAGCGAGAACAGGTCGTAGTTGAAGAAGGAGAAGTAGACGGTCGCCAGCAGCGGATAGGCGAAGAACACCCCGAAGCCCACCAGCCACGGCGACAGCCACAGCAGGGCACGGAACCCCTCCCGGCGCCTGAGCGGTACGCCCGCCACCTCAGCCGCCCGACAGCTTGAACTTGGCGTCGATGGTCTTGTCCACGCCCTTCAGCCCCGCGTCCAGGTCCTTGACCGAACCCTTCTCCCACGAGGTGACGAACCCCTGCAGCGCCTCCTGGTTGAACACGCTGTTGACGTGCGCCGGGATCGTGCTCGTCTTCGGGTTGGCGAAGATGTCGAGGAAGGTCTGGAAGTGTTCGTCCTTCTTCAGCGCGGGCGACTCCAGCGCGGCCTTGGTGGTCGGCACGTTGCGGATCGCGTTGGCCAGCGTGACCAGCGCGTCGGTGTCGGTGGTCAGGTACTTCACCAGCGCCCAGGCGGCCTCGGGGTTCTTGGCGCCCTTCGGCACGCCGATCACGGTGCCCGCGGTGAAGCCGCTGCCGTACAGGTCGGGCTTGGCGTCGTCGACCGGCATGGGGGCGGTGCCGTAGTCGAGCTTCGGCGCCTCGTTGGCGATCATGGCCACCCGCCACTCGCCGTCGATGCCCATGGCGACCTTGCCCTGGTAGAAGGGGTGCTTGCCGGAGAACTCGTCGCCCAGGCTCTTGCGGAACTTGTCCAGGTTGGCGTAGCCGTACCAGTCGACGAGCTCCTTCTGCCAGTTCAGCAGTGTCTTCCAGGCGGGGTCGGAGCCGATCGCCGAGGTGCCGTCGGGGTTGGTCCACTTGGCGCCGACCATGGCGCTCCAGTGACCCGCGGTGTTCTCGTAGTACTGCCCGCTCGGGATGAACCCGGCGACCTTGATGGTGCCGTCGGGATTCCGGATCGTGAGCTCCTTGGCCAGCTTGGTCAGCTCCGACAGCGTCTTGGGCGGCTGGTTGCCCTTCATCAGGGCCTTGTTGTAGTAGAGGCCGTACGCGTCGGTCAGCAGCGGCATCACGCACCGCTTGCCCTCGTACTGGGTGTAGTCGTTCACGACCGGCGGCAGGCCCGACAGGTCGACGCCGTCCTGCTTGATCACCGGGTTGAGGTCCTGGAAGACGCCGCTCTTGCACCAGGTCGCCACCGAGTCGGTGGTGAAGGACGAGGCCACGTCCGGCGGGCGGCCACCGCGTACGGCCTGGGTGATCTGCTCGTCCTGTACGCCCTTGACCAGCTTGACCTTGATCTGCGGATACTTCTTGTTGAACCCGGCGATGGCGTCGGTGAACGCCTTCACCTCCGAGTCCGCCGAGAACCCGTGCCACAGCTCGATGGAGGCGGCCGGCAGCGCGGTCGGCGCGGTGCCGCTGGGCTTGGACTGGGAGCCGAGAGCGGGACCGCCCTCTTTGCCCGCGGTACACGCGGCCAGAGTCAGGACGGCGAGCCCTGCGGCCGCCAAGGGGACGAAGCGCACGGGGGGTGCCTCCTCATGGCGTTACTCATGTCGTTGAACACTCATGTCGTTGAACACTCATGTCGTTGAACACTCATGTGGTTGTGGAGCTCAGGGAGTCGGGACCGTGGAGCCGAAGACCTCGTCGCGGACGAGGTCGAGGGCGAGGTCGAGCGCGCCGGCGAGGACGGGGTTGCCTTCGACGGACGACAGGCGCAGCCGGGGCCGCGGGATGGTCAGCGCGTGCAGCTCGTGCTCGACCAGCTCGCGCAGGGGTTCGCCGCCCGACAGCACCACGCCGCCGGTCAGCACGATGAGCCCGGGATCGATGACGGAGGTGATGGCGGCCAGGCCCACCGCCAGCCGCGCGGCGATGTCGCGCAGCCCCGCCCTCGCGTCGTCGGCCTTCTGGCCCGTCTGGTGCTCGTCCGCCGCGCGCACCGCGTTCACGATGGCCTGGCGGAAGTCCGTGCCGCGCACGCCGTACGAGCGCAGCAGCTTCAGCACGGCCGGGCCGCCGGTGAGCGCCTGGTAGCCGTGGTTGGCGTAGCGTCCCGCCTCGCGGGCCGTCGGCGCGCCCGGGGTCGGCATGTAGCCGACCTCGCCCGCGCCGCCGGTGGCGCCCCTGTGCATCCGCCCGCCCAGCACGATGGCAGAGCCGATGCCTTCGTCGGCCCACAGCAGCACGAAGTCGGAGTCGCCGCGGGCGGCCCCGTGCGCCATCTCGGCCAGCGCGACCAGGTTGACGTTGTTCTCCACCGACACCGGCACGCCGAGCCCCTTGGCGAGCGTCGGCACCAGGTCGCCGATCTGCCAGCCCGGCATGTCCTTGGCGGTGGCGTAGCCGAGCCGGCCGGTGGACGGGTCGATCGCCGCCTGCACGCCGATCACCACCCGGCGCAGCGGGCCGGGGGAGCCCGCGCCGTCGAGCGCCGCGCGCAGCCTGGCGACCAGCTCGCCGCCCGGCCGGCGCGGGGTGGGCAGCGTGTACGAGCCCACGGTCGTGCCGGTGATGTCGGCGACCCTGGCCTCGATCCGGGCGGGGGTGACGTCCAGCGCGCCCACGTAGGCCGCCGCCGGGTTGATCCGGTAGACCTCCGCGGTACGGCCGGGCAGCCCCTCCCTGATGCCGTCCAGCACCACCAGACCCGCCTCCTGGAGGCGGGACAGCAGCTGCGAGGCCGTCGGCTTCGACAGGCCGGTCAGGGTGCCGATCTCGGGGCGGGTCAGCGGGCCGCGCTCCAGGAGGGCCTGCAACGCCGCGCGATCATTGATGGCGCGGAGCAGACTGGGAGTACCTGGTACCGGACCGCTCAACTTCCACCCCTTGACCCGAAGTTAGGAAACTTTCCTAACTTGATGCGAACCTAAGAGGCCCGGAGGGTTTCGGTCAAGGGGTGAAACCAAGCCGTGACCGGATGCGGGCCGGGATGTCACGCGGGAAGATGGGAGTGCCTCAACAGGCATGCTAATGTCGTCGTTTGTTGTAACAACAAGCAGAATGGCCCGGAGTGTCCCATTAACAACAATAATGGTCAGGCGGCAACTCGTCAAACAGAGCTCGCAAGGGAGCAGGAGTACGTCGCCCGCCTCTATGCCCGCCTCGACGCGTTGCGTGAACGCACCCAGAGCCAGCTGAAGGAGGTGCTCGGCACCGGCGCCGTCGGAACGCTGCAGAACAGGTCGGAGCGCGACACGTTCGCCGGCATGTACGCCTCCAGGCTGGCCCGGCTCTGGGCGGTGGAGCGCGGGCTGGTGTTCGGCCGGCTCGATCACGTCGACGAGGGCAGGCTCTACATCGGCAAGCTCGGCATCACCGACGACGAGCAGGAGCGGCTGCTCATCGACTGGCGCGCGCCCGTGGCCCAGCCGTTCTACCGCGCCACCCCGGCCGCGCCCATGGGCCTCACCAGGAGGCGGCACCTGCAGACCAAGGGCCGCGCGGTCATCGGCGTCGACGACGACCTGCTCGACTTCGACTCGCTGACCGACGAGGACCGTGCCACGCTCAACGGCGAGGCCGCGCTGCTGGCCGCCCTCGACGAGCGGCGTACCGGCCGGATGCGCGACATCGTCGCCACCATCCAGGCCGAGCAGGACCGCGTCATCCGCGCCGACCTCAACGGCGTGCTGGTCGTCCAGGGCGGGCCCGGCACCGGTAAGACCGTCGTGGCCCTGCACCGCGCCGCGTACCTCCTCTACACCCACAGGGAGCGCCTTGAGCGTCGCGGGGTGCTGATCCTCGGTCCCAATCTCACCTTCCTGCGCTATATCGAGCAGGTGCTGCCCTCGCTCGGTGAGACCGACGTGCTGCTGTCGACGGTCGGCGAGCTCTACCCGGGCCTGACGGCCACCGCCAGGGACCGGCCGGAGGTGGCCGCGATCAAGGGCGACCTGCGCATGGCCGAGGTGATCGAGCGGGCCGTACGCGACCGGCAGCGGGTGCCCCGCAAGCCCATCGAGCTGAACCTGGGCCGCTACACCCTCACCATCGACCGCAACATGCTCGAATCGGCCAAGAACAAGGCCACCCGCTCGCGCCGGGCGCACAACCAGGCGCGCGCGGTGTTCGTCAGGTCGCTGCTCAACGCCCTGGCCAGGCAAGCGGCCAAGAAGCTCGGCAAGGGCCTCATCGACGACGACGAGCTGGCCGACCTGCGTGAGGAGCTGCGCACCGAGCAGCCGGTCAAGACCGCCCTGAACAGGCTGTGGCCGTACCTGACCCCGCAGCGCCTGCTCCTCGGCCTGTACGGCGCGCCGGAGCGGCTCGACTACGCCGCCGCGGCCCTGACGCCGCAGGAGCGCGCGCTGCTGCGGCGTGAGGGAGGGGAGTGGACCGAGTCCGACGTGCCGCTGCTCGACGAGGCGGCCGAACTGCTCGGCGAGATCGACGAGCAGGTGCTGCGCGCCAGCGCCCTGCAGGCCGAGGAGGAGCTCGCCGCGGCCCGGCAGGCGGCCGAGCACGAGCGCGAGGCCGAGCTCGCCTACGCGCGCGAGGTGCTCGAACTGACGGGCCTGTCCGACGTCATGGAGGCCGAGCGCCTGGCCGAACGCCAGCGCGGCGAGGGTCCCTACCTCACCACCGCCGAGCGGGCCGCCGCCGACCGCGCCTGGGCCTACGGTCACGTGATCGTGGACGAGGCGCAGGAACTGTCGTCCATGGCCTGGCGGGTGATCATGCGGCGGGTGCCCACCCGGTCGATGACGATCGTCGGCGACATCGCGCAGACCGGCTCGATGGCCGGGGCCCGCTCGTGGAACCAGGTGCTCGACCCCTACGTGGCGGGACGCTGGCGCCAGGAGCGGCTCACCGTCAACTACCGCACGCCGGTGGAGCTCATGGAGGTGGCCGCCCGCGTGCTGGCCACCATCGACCCGGCGCTCGAGGCGCCCGCCTCGGTCCGCGACACCGGTGCCGAGCCCTGGTCGGCGCCGCTGTCGCAGTTGCCGGAGCTGGTCAAGGCCGAGGTCGGAGAGGGCGGCAAGGTCGCCGTGGTGGTCCCCGACGCGCTGCTCGGCCAGCTCGGCAAGGTGATCTCCGACACGGTGGAGGGGGCCGCCGTGGTCTCCTCACGCGCCACCCGGGGCACCGCGGCGCTCGACGCCCCCGTGGCCGTGCTCGGGGTGACCGATGCGAAGGGGCTGGAGTTCGATTCGGTCATCGTGGCCGAGCCGGACCTGATAGCCTCGCAGTCGCCGCGCGGCCTGAGTGACCTATATGTCGCTCTCACCCGGGCCACTCAGCGGCTCGGCGTCGTCCACGAGCGGCCGCTGTCAGCCCTCCTTTCGGGGGCGCTGGGCGGCTTGCCAAGCCGCGCGTCCGGGCCGACAAATGGGCATTAGATCGCTTTAATGCGACAACGCAAGCATGTCCTACCTGCGGAAACTTGATGTTTCTGCTGATCGGGACACGGTTGACATCTGAGGTGGAGTCGGTAGTTTGCTGCGCAGTCCAGCACGGGACTTGGCCGGTTGGCCGTCTCTGACATCGTCGGATCCTGCGTCCGTGACGGAGCGTGACTTCGTCCACACAGCCAGGTGCAGGGCCGTCGGTCCGTCGAGTCGGGGCACCCCAACCGGGCGGGGGGTTGGACCCGGGACGGGCCCGGGAGCCCAGTAGACAACGGAATTCCGCGCTCGCCGCCGACGAGACGGGTCCGGTCCGAAGGGTTTCCGGGCCCTCTTCCCTCTCGTGCGCAGGATCGCCATCAGCGCCGGGTGGTCCCGTCAGGTCACGGGATCACCCTGCCGCTCTTTTCGCCGCCGCTCTTTTCGCCGCCGCTCCTCGCCCGTTCTCGCCGACCCCTATCCTGGGTCGTCCAGCGCCTGGGACCCCTATTTGCGGATCACCGGGTGCCGCGAGGGCCGAATCGCCGCCCGGGGGCGGTAGCGTTTTCGCAAGCAGGCGTGCGAACGGCGAGGAGAAACCCGCGTGGTGCAGGACAAGACGGGCCCACCGCCCACTGGCGGCGGAACCCCGCACACCCCTGACCCGCCCACGCCCGAATCCAGCCCGCCCCTTCCGCCCGCGCCTCCGTCCGGTGCCTCCGCTTCCGGCGGGCCCGCTCTCGTGGGACGGGAGTCCGGGCGGGTGCTGCTGGCCCGGGTGGCTGCCGCCGTGGCCGGTGGGGGACTGCTGTTTCTCGCATTCCCGCCCATCGACTGGTGGCCGGCCGCGCCGCTCGGCGTCGCGTTGATCGTCGCCGCCCTCTACGGCACGCGCCCCCGGCGCGCCGCCTGGCTCGGCTACCTGGCCGCCGCCGTGTTCCTGTTCCCGACCCTGGCCTGGGTGCGCACGATCGGCGACGACGTCTGGGTGATGCTGGTCGGCGTCGAGAGCCTGTTCTACGCCGTGATGGCCGCCCTGGCCGCGCTGGTGTTCCGCCTGCGGCTGTGGCCGCTGTGGTTCGGCGGGCTCTGGGTGGCCATGGAGTGGGCGCGCGGACTGTTCCCCATCGGCGGCTTCCCCTGGGCGCGGCTGGCGTTCAGCCAGGGCGAGTCGCTGTTCACCGAGTACGCCGCGCTGGGCGGGGCGCCACTCGTGTCGTTCGCCGTCGCGCTGTGCGGGGCCCTGCTCGCCTGCACGCTGCTGCGGCGGCCTCCGGCCGCCCGGCGCGTCACCGGGCGGCTCGTCCCGCTCGCGCTCGCTCTGGTCGTGCCCCTGCTGACCCTGGCCGTGCCGAGGCCGGGCGACGAGGGGCGCACGGTCAACATCGGCATCGTGCAGGGCAATGTGCCGGGCCGCGGCATGTACGTCCTGGGCGACGAGCCCGCCGTTGTCCTGAAAAATCATGCAAACGAGACCAAAAAGCTGGCGCAGGCCGTACGAGACGGGAAACTCGCCAAGCCCGACATCGTGATCCTCCCCGAGAACTCCACCGACATCGACCCCTACCGGGACGCGACCGCCCGCCAGATCATCGACGACTCCGTGAAGGACGTCGGGGTGCCCACGCTGGTCGGCGCGGTCGTGGCGATCGGTGAGGAGAACCGCGCGACCCGCAGCCTGGTCTGGGACCCGGTGACCGGGCCCGGCGCCTACTACGACAAGCAGCAGCTGGTGCCGTTCGGCGAGTACACACCCTTCAAGGAGCTCGTGCTGGCCCTGTGGGAGCGGGCCGGTCTGGTGGGCAGGCAGTCGGTCCCGGGCACCAAGCCGGGCGACCTGAAGATGGGCCCGGTGACGATCGGCGCGGTCAACTGCTACGAGGTGGCCTACGACGGCACCGTGCGCGGGACCGTCAAGACCGGGGCCACGCCGCTGGTGGTGCAGACCAACAACGCCACCTACGCCGAGTCCAACCTGCCGCCGCAGCAGCTGGCCATGTCGAAGCTGCGGGCCGTCGAGCACAACAGGGCGGTCGTGACGGCGGCCACCACCGGCATCTCGGCGTACGTCACACCTGACGGTAAGGTCTCCTGGCAGACCCGCGAGCTCGTGGCGGACATGAACGTGGTGAAGGTGCCCGTGCGCACCCAGGCGACGGTCGCGACCCAGATCGGCGCGTTGCCAGAGTGGGCGCTGGCGTTGATGGGAGTGGCGGCCGCCGGGGTCGCCGCGTGGCGTGTCAGGCGCAAGGCGACCGGTGAGGAATGACTGATCATGGAGACTCTTGGCCGGATACTCATCGTCATACCGACCTACAACGAGCGCGACAACCTGCCGCTGATCACCGAGCGGGTGCGCACCGCCCTGCCGGACGCCCACGTGCTGGTGGTCGACGACAACAGCCCCGACGGCACCGGTGAGATCGCCGACAAGCTGGCCGACAAGGACGACCACGTCCACGTCCTGCACCGGGCGGGCAAGGAAGGGCTGGGCGCCGCCTACATCGCCGCGTTCCGCTGGGGCCTGGACGAGGGCTACAACGTGCTGGTGGAGATGGACGCCGACGGCTCGCACCAGCCCGAGGAGCTGCACAAGCTGCTGGAGGCGGTCTCCGACGGCGCCGACCTGTCGATCGGGTCGCGCTGGGTGCCCGGCGGCAAGGTGGTCAACTGGCCCGTCTCCCGCGAGCTCCTGTCCAGGGGTGCCAACATCTACACGCGGCTCATGCTCGGCATGTCCGTGCGCGACGCGACCGCCGGGTTCCGCGTCTATCGCGCCGCGACGCTGGAGAAGATCGGGCTGGCCGACGTCGAGTCGCAGGGCTACTGCTTCCAGGTCGACCTGACCCTGCGGACGACCAGGCACGGCCTGCGGGTGGTCGAGGTGCCGATCACGTTCGTGGAGCGGACCGTCGGCACGAGCAAGATGAGCAGCCGCGTCATGGCCGAGTCGTTCTGGCGCATCGCCGTCTGGGGGCTGTCCGGCCTGCCCGCCCGGCTGCGCGGCAAGCGCGGCTGAGAACCTGTGGCCACCCTCAGGTAGTGGCGGAACGGTTCGGGCCCGCCGGGCGTTGTCGTTGTGTACACGGTCCTTTAAGTACGTCGTGTGCGCGGTCCTTTGGGTACGCCTTCAGATACGTCGCGTAGAGATACCTCGCGGGTGCGGATTGGGGAAGACGATGCGGCTCCTGCTTTTCCTGGCCTTCCTGATCGTCCCGGTGCTGGAGATCTGGCTGCTGATCCAGGTCGGCTCGGTGATCGGTGGCTGGACGACCGTGGCCCTGCTCATCGCCGACAGCCTCCTGGGCGCGTGGCTGGTACGGCGTGAGGGGCGCAGGGCCTGGCGGGCGCTGCAGGACGCGCTGCAGTCCGGCCGGATGCCCGACAAAGAGCTCGCCGACGGCGGCCTGATCCTGGTGGGCGGCGCGCTGCTGCTGACGCCCGGGTTCCTGAGCGACATCCTCGGGTTCCTGTGCGTGCTGCCGGTCACGCGGCCGGCGATGCGGCGCCTGGTGTCCTGGTTCTTCGACCGCCGGGTCAAGAGGATGGCGGCGGCCTCGCCGTACGCGCACCTCTTCTCGGCGCCGGGCGGCGGGCCCGTCGACGGACACGTCAACGGGCGCGGCGCCGGTGTGGTGCACGGCGAAGTGATCAGAGAAGACCGCGAGCCGTCCTGACCGCGAGCCGCCCTACGGCGGCCGGTGAGGCTCGCTGACCGGCGAGCCCTACTGGCCGCGAGACGGGCCCTGAGCGAACGAGACGGGCCCTGAGCAATGCGAAGCCCCCGGACAAGGTGTCCGGGGGCTTTCACCGTGAGAAGGTGTCAGGCGCTCTTTCGACGCTGGGCCCGCAGGACCGCCAGCCTCTCGTTGAGCACCTCTTCCAGGTCCTCGATGGACCGTCGCTCCAGGAGCATGTCCCAGTGCGTCCGCGGGGGCTTCGTCTTCTTCGACTCCGGCTGCTCGCCGTCGACCCGAACCGCGGTAGCGCCGCACATGCGGCACTCCCAGGTCGCGGGAATCTCGGCCTCGGCGGCAAGCGGAACCTCGAAGCGATGGCCCTTGGGACAGGTGTAGGACACGTCCTGGCGCGGGGCCAGATCCGTGTTACGGTCGTTCTCGTAGCTGGTTGCCCCGAGCCGGGTGCCACGAAGCGCGCGCTCGCCCATGTTTAAATGCCTCCTACAGGGCCCCCATCGTGAGGGGTCTGTCTCCCACGGTGTGTAACGCTTGGTACCGTGATGGGATTCCCCCCTGCGGGGTGATCCAATCGCTCTCTTCCCGAGGAGTTGCCCGCAACCGGGCTTCCGTCGGCGTTTTGGAGCTCCGGGCCACGTGAGGGCCATGGTGGTTCCTGAGACAGTTCGCGAATCGGTCTGACCGCAAGGCGGCCTTTGCTCGCTCCCTGTCATCCGGGACGGGAGCGCCGGACGGTGGTAGCGGGACGGTAGCGCCTGACGATGGCCAAGGGACGCGGCCGACAAGACCACCCCGCCGGGGACGAGCGCCCACCGGCGGGGGACAGCGGGTCTAGCGCACGCCGTACAAGTGCTCGATGGCGAGCTGGTCCAGGTGCTCGAACGCGGCGCCGCGGGCGGCCAGCGCGTCGATGTCGGGGGTGAAGGAGCGCACGTCGCGCCAGCTCTCCCCGTCGGCGAGCGTCGGCACGGCCAGCTCGTCGAGCCGGGCCGCCGCCAGCGCCTGCCGCACCTCGGGGTCGGCGCGGAAGGCCCGCACCTTCTCCCGCAGAATCAGGTAGTTGCGCATGCACGCCGCCGCCGACACCCACACGCCCTCGTCGTCCTCGGTGCGAGGCGGCTTGAAGTCGAAGTGGATGGGACCGGAGAAGCCGTTGGACTCCAGGACGTCGACGGTCCAGAAGGCGCCCCGGGCGTTGCCGGCGCCGAAACGGAAGTCCTGGTCGTAGCGCGGGCCGTTCTGCCCGTTCAGGTCGATGTGGAACAGCTTGCCGTGCCACAGCGCCTGCGCGATGCCGTGCGCGTAGTTGAGCCCGGCCATCTCCTCGTGGCCCACCTCGGGGTTGAGCCCGACCAGCTCCGGGTGCTCCAGCTCGTTGATGAACGCCAGCGCGTGGCCGATGGTGGGCAGCAGGATGTCGCCCCTCGGCTCGTTGGGCTTGGGCTCGATCGCGAACTTGAGGTCGTAGTTGTGGTCCAGCACGTACGAGCCGAGCACGTCGAAGGCTTCCTTGTAGCGGTCGAGCGCCGCCTGGACGTCCTTGGCCGCGCCGCTCTCCGCGCCTTCCCTGCCTCCCCAGCACACGTACACCTGCGCGCCCAGCTCGGCGGCCAGGTCGATGTTGTCCATCACCTTGCGCAGCGCGAAGCGGCGCACGTCGCGGTCGTTGGAGGTGAAGGCGCCGTCCTTGAAGATCGGGTGCGAGAACAGGTTGGTGGTCGCCGTGGTGACCACTAGTCCGGTCTCCTCCAGCGCCTTGCGGAACGCGCCGACCCGCTCGTCGCGGTCATGGCCGTCGAAGTCGAACACGTCGTTGTCGTGGAAGTTCACTCCGTACGCGCCGATCTCGGCGAGCTTGCGCACGGCCCGGTCGGCGGGCATGGGCGCCCTGGTCGCCGGTCCGAACACATCGACTCCCGCCCAGCCGACGGTCCAGATGCCGAAGGAGAAACGGTCCTCGGGGGTGGGCGTGTAGGGGTCTACGCTCATGATCGATCCTCTCGGTGGTGCTGCCAGCCGGCCGTACGGTCGCGCAGCTCGGCGTACTGGTCACGGACATGGGGAGTGGGCGGCCCGTCGTACTCCTGGACCGGCTGGGCCGTCCAGACGGGCGGTTCGGGGGTGCCGGCCAGCGCCCAGGCGGCTTGGCGGGCCGCGCCGAGTGCCACGTATTCGGCCGGTTCGGGGACGGCGACGGGCTTGCCGAAGATCTGGGGGGCGATGCGGCGCACCGCCTCGGACTTCGCGCCGCCGCCGATCAGCAGCACGCGGCGCGGTCGTACGCCCTGCGCGGTCAGGTGGTCGATGGCGTCGGCGAGGGAGGACAGCAGTCCCTCGACCGCCGCCCGCGCCAGGTTCTCGCGCGTGGCGTTGCGCGTGGTCAGGCCGGTGAGCGTGCCCGAGGCGTCCGGCCGGTTCGGGGTGCGCTCGCCGTCGAGGTAGGGCAGCAGCGTCAGGCCGCCGGCGCCCGGCGGGGCGGCCAGCGCGAGCTCCGACAGCTCCGCCAGCGAGCAGCCGATCATCGAGGCCGCCGAGGAGAGGATCCTGGCCGCGTTGAGCGTGGCCAGCAGCGGCATGAAGCGCCCGGTCGCGTCCGCGAACCCGGCGACCATCCCCGACTCGTCGGCGGCGGGTACCTCGCTCACCGCGAAGACCGTGCCCGAGGTCCCGATGGACACCGCGACGTCGCCGGGCCGCAGCCCGAGCCCGAGCGCCGCGCCCATGTTGTCGCCGGTGCCGGGCCCGATCGCGGCGCCGCTCGGCAGGTGCCCGACGACCTCGTTCGGCGCGGCCACGCGGGGCAGCTCGACCTCGTGCCCGATCGCGGCCGAGACGAACTCGGGCAGATACTCTCCCGTCGCCGGGGACCAGTATCCGGTGCCCGAGGCGTCGCCCCGGTCGGTCGTGAAGGCGCGGCGCTGGCCCAGCCGCCAGGTCAGCCAGTCATGGGGCAGCAGTACGGCCGCGGTGCGGGCGGCCGGCTCCGGCTCGTGCTCGGCCAGCCAGCGGAGCTTGGTGACCGTGAACGAGGCCACGGGCACGCTGCCGGTCAGCTCGGCCCACCGGGCCGGTCCGCCCAGTTCGGCGGTCAGCCGGGTGGCCTGCGGCGCCGACCGCGTGTCGTTCCACAGCAGGGCGGGCCGCACCACCTCGCCGGAACCGTCGAGCGCGACCATGCCGTGCTGCTGGGCCGCCACCGCGACGGCCGCAGCCCGCTCCAGCAGGTGCCGCCCCTTGTCGAGCGCGCTCTCCCAATGATGGGGATGGCACTCCGTGCCGTCGGGATGCGGGGCCGCGAACTCGTCGACCACTGTGCCGTCACCGGCCCGGCACAGCACGATCTTCGTCGACTGAGTCGAGGAGTCGACCCCGGCCACCAGTGCCTCTGTCACCAGGACTCCATATTAGTCAACTGTATGGATTAAATAGCGTAACAGACCAGCGAATCGCCAGGAAGACCCATTAGTCTTAGATTGTGACAAAACCCAGGGAAGGGCCGCTCCGGCACGCCACCATGCGCGAACGCAATCTCGCCGTGGTGCTGGAGCAGGTCGTACGCTGCCAGCCGGTCACCCGTGCCCGGCTCGCCGAGCAGACCGGGTTCACCAAGACCACCGTCTCCAACCTGCTGGCGGTGCTCGAAGGCGCCGGGCTGGTCCAGGACGGCGCGCTGGTCCAGGGCGGCGAGCGCGGCCGGCCCGGAATCGCCGTCTCGGTCAACGGCGACGGCGCCGCCGCGCTCGGGCTGGAGATCAACGTCGACTACCTCGCCGCGTGCGTACTGGACCTGGGCCGGCGCACCCGCTATCACCAGCTCGTGACCTTCGACAACCGGGGGCGTGCGCCCGAGGCGGTGATCTCCTCGCTGGGCCGGCTGGCCGCCGAAGCCGTCGCCGCGGCCGCCGGGCAGGGCCTGGCGGTGGCGGGCGCGACCGTCGCCGTCCCCGGCCTGCTCGACCGGGAGAACGGCCTGGTCCGCCGCGCCCCGAACCTCGGCTGGACCGACGTCCCGGTCAGCGCCCTGCTCCGCGACGCGCTGCCCGACCTGCCGATCCCCGCCGCCCACGACAATGAGGCCAACCTGGCGGCGCTGGCGGAGCTGTGGTTCGGCGACGGCGCGCGGCACGGCGGCTTCATCCACGTCTCGGGCGAGATCGGGATCGGCGCCGGCATCGTCATGGACGGTCAGGTGCTGCGCGGCACGCACGGGTTCGCCGGCGAGCTCGGCCACCTCGTCGTGGAGCCGGGCGGCACGCCGTGCACCTGCGGCGGGCGCGGCTGCCTGGAGCAGATCGCCGGCCAGGACGCCATCCTGCGCGCCGCCGGGCTGCCCGCCGTCACGGCCACCACGGCGGCCAAGCCGGACGGCCCGATCAGGGAGCTCATCGACCTGCTGGAACGCTCGGACCAGCGGGCGCTGGCCGCGCTCGACGGGGCAGGCCGGGCACTCGGCGCCACCCTGGCCTCGGCCGTCAACCTGGTCGACCCCGGCGCGATCGTCCTCGGCGGCATCTTCTCGCCGCTGGCCTCATGGATCGGCCCGGCGGTGGAGGCCGCGCTGGAGGAGGGGAGCGGCTCGCTGCGTACCGCCGTACCGCCGGTGGTCGCCTCGGAGCTGGCGGGGAACGCCGCGGTGCTCGGCGCGGCCGGCGTGGTGATCGAACGCGTCATCGGCCACCCGGCGCTCCTGCTGTCCTCCTAACCCCTTCACCGGCGTAGCGCCCTTCGCCGAGGAGCGCTCACGCCGATGTCGCGCTCTATCGCCGATGGGCGGCCGCAGGTGTGCGGGCAGGGGAGCTCGGCGACGTGGATCGTGCGCGCCACAGCGCGACGGCCAGCCAGAGGCCGCCGACGGCGAGCAGCGCGCCGTGCGCGATCCGCAGCGAGTACGGCCCGAAGAACTGCGGGATGAACAGCGCGAACCCCACCGCGAACGGCACCCCGCTCCACCTGGCCAGTGTCCCGGACCGCCACACGGCCACCGCCGCCATGACCGCCCCCACGCCCAGCAGCGCGAGCCCGGCGGCGAACATGGTCACCGCCACCGGCCCGAACCGGAACTCCGCGGCCAGCTCCATCAGCGCCGGAGCCTGGTCGCGCAGCGACCGGCGGGCGATGACGTTCAGCCCGAAGTCCTCGGCGCCGTAGTAGGGCAGGGTGAGGCCCGCGCCGATCCACGTCACCGCCGCCGCCCGCAGCGACAGCCGGTCGCCCAGCACCTGGTGCAGTCCCAGGACGGCCAGCCCGGCGAGGATGAAGCCGATCATGGCCGCCAGGTGACCGTACACCCACGCGTTCGACGCCATCGCAGCCGCGTCGTCGCCGGACGGCCGCACAGCCGGGTAGATGAAAAACAGCACACCGCCGGCGGCGATAGCCGCAGAGGTCAGCCGGGCTTTCATGGTCACTCCAAAGGGGAAGGGCATTGCTCTCTTGTGTGAGCAATGCTCTCTCTTTGGAGCGTTGATGTCAAGAGCGGTGCTCTCGCTTGGCGAGCAGGGGTACGAGGGTGCGGTCGCCGAGGCGGGTCATCGCGGCCAGCGGCTTCGTGGCCGCGCCGACCAGCAGCGGCAGGCCCGGCTTGCCCGTCGCCCTGGCCAGGGCGGGGCCGAGGGCGGCCATCATGGCCGTCAGGCCCGGCAGCGGCCTGATCCACATGGTGATCTCCTTGATCAGGCCCTGGTCGTCGAGGTGCAGCAGGGCCGACTCCTCGATCTCCTGGCGGCCCAGGCGGGCGGTGGCGGCGAGCACGCGGGTTCGCTCGTCGCCCACGTCCGTGTGGTAGCGCAGGTCGGACAGGGCGCCCATCGCGGCGGTGAACAGCTCGCGTACCTGCTCCTGGCCGCGGAAGGTCGCCGTGGCGCTGAGGGGGGAGTGGAAGACCACGTCCGGCGCCAGGGTGGACATGATCGCGTTGACGTTCTTCGCCTCACCGGCTTCGCGGTAGGCGCGGGCTGGTGAGTCCTGAATGTGAACTGTCATGAGTTCACTTTATCAACCCACTATGCTGGGGTCGTGAACAGGTTCGGGGAGATGCACTGCTCCATCGCTCAGGCAGTCGGCGTGGTCGCCGAGCCGTGGACGCCGTTGATCCTGCGGGATCTGTTCCTGGGGGTGTGCCGGTTCGACGACCTCGCGGAGGATCTGGGCATCTCGCGCAACCTGCTGACGCGGCGGCTGGAGCGCCTGGTGGAGGCGGGGGTGGTGGAGCGGCGGCCCTATCAGGAACGGCCGGTGCGCTTCACGTACACGCTGACCGAGGCGGGCCGTGACATCGTGCCCGCGCTGTTCACGCTGATGGCGTGGGGGGACCGCTGGGCGACCCCGCCCGGCGGGCCGCCCGCGCTGCTGGTGCACTCCTGCGGCGAGCGGTTCACGCCGGTCGTGACGTGCCCGCACTGCGGAGGGCGGGCCGACGCGGACACGGTGCGGGCCGTAGGCGGCCCCGGCGCCGCTCAGGGACCCGGCACGATGGTCCTCGCCGCCCCCGGCAGACGCGACGAGGCCGTCCCCGGCAGACGCGACGGGCTCGCCCCTGACAGACACGACGAGGCCGCCCCGTAAAGACGACGAGGCGGCCCCGAAAGACAGGCGTCAGATTCGCGCCGGCACCTCGTTGCCCGCGTCGCGGATGGCCTTCGGCAGGTTGACCATGGCCAGCAGGACGAAGCCGATCACGAAGAAGATGATCATCGAGATGATGGCGATCCGGTAGCTGTTGGTGAGCTGGATCGCGATCGTCACCGTCAGGGAGCCGATGAACGCCGACCCCTTGTCGCTGATCTGCAGCAGGCTGAAGTATTCGGCCTCCCGCCCCTTCGGGATCACCAGCGAGAACAGCGAGCGCGACAGCGCCTGGGTGCCGCCCAGCACGATCGAGATGGCGAACGCGAGCAGGTAGAACTGCAGGGCGGCCTTCTCCTGCAGGAAGTACGCGGCCAGGACGATCACCGTCCACACCACCAGGCTGCCCAGCACAGTGTGCTTGGTGCCGAACCGGCGGGCCAGCCAGCCCATCAGCAGCGCGCCGAAGAACGCCACGAACTGCACCATGAGGATCGCGCTGATCTGCGTCTCCTTGCTCAGCTTGAGCGCCTCGGAGGCGAAGGCCGAGCTGTTGCCGATGACGGTCTGCACGCCATCGTTGTAGACGAGGTAGGCCACCAGGAACAGCATCGTCAGCGGATATTGGCGCAGCTCGCTCAGCGTACGGCCGAGCTGCTTGAAGCTACCGCCGACAGAGCGCAACGCCGTGCTCTCGTGGGCCGCGACCGGCCGGTTGCGCAGCCTCAGCAGGGGGACGACCGTGAAGATCGCCCACCACAGGCCCGCCGACATCATGCTGATCCGCACTGACATGCCCTCGTTCAGCCCGAAGCTCTCGTGCTTGAGGTAGAGGACCAGGTTGAGCGCGAGCAGCACGCCGCCGCCCAGGTAGCCGATCGCCCAGCCGCGCGAGGAGACGCGGTCGCGTTCCTCGGCGGTGGAGATCTGCGGCAGGAAGGAGTCGTAGACCACCACGGACGAGCCGTAGGCCAGGTTGGCCAGGATGAACAGCACCCCGCCCAGCATGTAGCGGTCGCCCGCGAGGAAGTACAGGCCCACGGTGGCCAGCGCGCCCACGTAGGCGAAGCCGCCGAGCATCTCCTTCTTGCGGCCGGTGTGGTCGGCCAGCGCGCCCACGACCGGCAGGCAGAGGATCTGCAGCAGCACGGCCACGGTCAGCGTCAGCCCGAAGAACGCGGCCGGTCTGATGTCGGCGCCCAGCACGTCCACGTAGCCCAGGCCCGGGTTGGCCTCGGCCAGCTTGTCGAAGTCGGTCGAGCAGGTGGCGGCCGCGACCGAGGGGAAGTCCTTGGCGCAGGCCGCGGTCCTGGCGACCGAGATGAGGTACGGGCTGAGGAAGACCGAGATGATCGTGGTGTAGAAGGCGGAGTTGGCCCAGTCGTAGACGTACCAGCCGCGTTGTTCGCGCCTGCGTGCCGACGGGGAGTCGGCGGTGTCGTCGGGAGCCGCGGGGGGTGCGGGTACGGGCATGTGTCGTGTCGCTCCTATGCGGCCATGCGGCCCGGATGCCACAGGCCGCGACGCTCCAGCACGTCACGCAGGCCGGTGACGTTGTCGGTCATGACACCGTCGACGCCGAGGTCGAGCAGGTGCTCCATGCGGGCGGGCTCGTTGATCGTCCATACGTGCACCTGCATGCCGATGGCGTGCGCCGTACGGATGAGACGGCCGGTGGTGACGCGCAGGCCACGGAAGCCCACCGGCACCTGCGCGCAGGGCACGCCCGCGCGCTTGAGCCGGGTCAGCAGCCGGCCGTAGCCGGAGGTGGACGCGGCGGCGCGCAGCGCGGCGACGCCGCGCGGGCCGAGCGCCGAGCAGACCTCCCGGCCGAGCGCGGCCCTGGCCAGCACCAGGCGCTCGTCGGAGAAGGAGGTCAGGCAGATCCGGTCGTAGGCCCCGGTGCGCCGGACCGCCTCGGCGAGCGGCGCGATCGCGGCGGCCTCCTTCACGTCGATGTTGAAGCGGATCTCCGGCCAGCCGCCGAGCAGATCCTCCAGCAGCGGGATCTCGTGCACACCCCCGATGCGCGCCTGCCTGACCGTGCTGTAGGGCAGCTCCGAGATGCGGCCGCGCCGGTCGGTGACCCGGTCGAGGGTGTGGTCGTGGAAGGCGAGCAGCACGCCGTCGGCCGTGGCGTGCGCGTCGGTCTCCAGATAGCGATAGCCCAGCCGGACGGCCTGCTCGAAGGCCGCGACGGAGTTCTCGGCGCCCTCGGCGGCGCCCCCGCGATGCGCGAAGGCCAGCGGGCCCGGATGATCGAGAAACGCGAAGCGGCGGCTCAGCACGTCCTGAAGTATGCCTTCCGTGGGTGAAAAATAAGGTTACGAATCAGGGAGATTCTGCCATTCCTGGCGCCGGGCCTCGGCCAGCGCGATGGCGGCGGCCACCGAGACGTTGAACGAGCCGACCCGCCCGACCTGCGGGATGTAGCAGACCCCGTCGACGGCGTCGAGCAGGGCCGGTGAGCAGCCGTGGTCCTCACTGCCGACCACCAGGCACACGTCGCGGCCCAGGTCGGCCTGGTGCAGCGGCACGGCCTCGGCGGTCAGCTCGATGGCCAGCACGGAGTAGCCGTCCTCGCGGGCGGCCTTCACCGCGTCGACGGCGGGGACCGGCTCGTGCCAGGTGACCAGCCGCTCGGTGCCGAGTGCCGTCTTGCCCGCCTTCGGGTTGGTCGGCGGGGTGGCGTTGCCCGCGAGCCAGATCTGGTCGACGCCGAACGCGGCGGCGCTGCGGAAGATCGAGCCGACGTTGAACGGGCCGGTGACCGACTCGAGGATCAGCGACAGCCGGTTCGAGGTGTTTCTGCGCCAGGTGCGGTTGAGCCGCTTGACGTCGGTGGGGCGCAGCTGCCTTCTCATCGGGTTACCTTCAGGATTCGGTAGGCGGCGCGGGAGGCCGCGCGGTCGGCCTGCCAGCCCTGCTCGCCGAGCCAGCGCTGCAGCGAGTCGGAGCCGAGGTGCTTCTGTACGACCAGGTAGGCGACGCCGTCGGGTGTCAGCCGGGTGAGCCAGCGGGTGAGCATCTCGTGCAGGGCGGGCTTGCCAATACGGATAGCGGGATTAGACCAGATAGCCCGAAATTTCACGTCATCGGGTACCTCGTCGATATGCACAGACCTTACTTTGTCAAGGCGCGCGGCCTGGGCGTTGCGCGCCGTGAGCTCCACGCTGCGCCGGTTCACGTCGACGGCCCAGACGCTCGCGCCGGGCGCCCGCGAGGCCATGGTCAGCGCGATCGGGCCGTAGCCGCAGCCCAGGTCGAGCAGGTCGCCCTCCTGTGGCGGCGGCGGCACGCTCTCCAGCAGCACGCGGGTGCCGAGATCGACCCGCTCGGGCGAGAACACCCCCCGGTCGGTCTCCAATCGCAGGTGCAGGTCGGGCAGCACCAGGTCGACGGAGCCCGGCCGGCTCGCGGTCCGCGGCTGTTCGGAGAAGTAGTGGGCCACGTGCCAAAACGTTACGGGATCCGGGCACCGAACAGGACCGCGGCACCCGCCACCAGCAGCCCGGCCACCATGGCGGCCACGATGAACCACTGGGTGACCTCCTGGTCCACCAGCTTGAAGCCGAGAGAGGTGCCGATCTGCTCGTAGACGTCACGCAGCTCGCTGCCGGACTCCGCGGCGTAGGCCCGGCCGCTGGTGCCGTCGGACAGTGACTGCAGGGTCTGCTTGTTGACCGGCACGTTCACCGGCCGGCCATCGATGGAGACGGTGCCCTCCTGCGTGCCGTACGCGATCGTGGAGACCGGCACCCGTGCCTGCTGGGCGGCGTCGATGGCCTCGTTGACGCCCCGGCCCGAGGTGTTGTCGCCGTCGGACAGCAGCACGATCGCGGCCGGTGGCGGGTCGGTGGCGGCCTGCTGGTCGAAGGATCGTACGGAGTCGAGCGAGTTGAACACCGCCTCGCCGATCGCGGTGCCCGGCCGGGTGGTCAGGTTGCCGATCGCGGTCACGACGGCCTGGTGGTCGGTGGTGGGGGCGATGACCACGTTGGCCGAGCGGGCGAAGGAGACCACGCCCACGTTGAAGCGGTCGGGCAGCTCCCTGGCGAAGGCCTGGGCGGCGGCCTTGGCGGCGCTGATCCGGTTGGGCTGGACGTCGTCGGCGTCCATCGACAGCGACACGTCCAGCGCGATCATGATGGTGGCCCGGTCGCGCGGCACCTTCACCTGGTCGGCCGGCTTGGCCGCGCCGATGACCAGGAGCGACATCATGGCCAGGAACAGCAGCGGCGCCACGTGCCGCCGCCAGCCGGGGCCCGCGGGCGCGACCAGGTCGAGCAGCGCGAGGTTGGTGAAGCGCACGGTGTAGCGCCGCCTGGCGAACTGCGCCACGACGTATCCGACCACGAGCAGCGCCACCACCGCGAACAGCCACAACCACGCCGGCGACAGAAAGGTCACCCTGCCTCCTTCTTTCGGCCTGCCTCCTTCGGCATAGGCCCATTGTCGCGCTGTTCGATGGCGGTCCCGCTACGCACGTGCCCTCCGATGGGCGAGATGGGTCATGCGCCGCTGGCGGAGGACGAACTGCGCGATGTCGAACACCCAGTCCCTGTCGGTCCGCAGCACCAGGTGCGCCACACCGGCGCGGCGCAGTGCGGCCTTGGTGCCTTCGCGTTGCAGTGCTGCCGCTTCGGCATAGTCTCGGCGTACTTTAGGGGAAAGGTGCACTTCGCGTACGTGCCCGCTCTCGGGGTCGGCGAACGCGACCCGGCCCACATCGGGGAGTTCGAGCTCGCGCGGATCGATGATCTCCACGGCCAGCACCTGGTGGCGGGCCGACAATCGCTTGATCGGCCGCTCCCAGGGCCGCTCGGCGCCGGGGTCGAGCTCGGGCTTGGCGTCGAGGAAATCCGACACGATCAGCCGCATGCCGCGCCGCCTGCGGGTGGCGGCCAGCACGTCGATGCCCTCCGCCAGGTCGGGCGCGTCGGGTACGGCCTGCCCGCGCGGCGCGTCCATCAGCGAGTGCAGCAGCCCGTACAGGGCGGGCCGCCCGGTGCGCGCCGGCATCCGGTGCACGAACTCGTCGTGCAGCACCAGCGCCCCGAACCGGTCGCCCATCCGGCTGGACAGGAACCCGATCGCGCCCACCGCGGCCACCACCAGGTCGCGCTTGTCGCTCTCGGCGGTGCCGAAGTCCATGCTGGGCGACAGATCGGCCAGCGCCCAGGTCTCCAGCTCGCGGTCGGCGATCAGGTCGCGGACGTGCGGCACGGTCGTGCGGGCGGTGACCGCCCAGTCCATCCGGCGCACGTCGTCCTCGCCGGGCACGTAGACGCGGCTGTCGCCCGCCTCGCTGCCCGTCCCCGGCAGCAGCCCCAGGTGAGCGCCGTGCAGCAGCCCGTCGAGCCGCCGGGTCACCGTCAGCTCCAGCCGCCGCAGCGCCTGCTCGGCCGTCCTCATCAGCCGCGCTCCGTCCGCGTCATCGGTGCTGCTTCCGTTCCCGTCATCGGTTCTGGTTCCACACGACGAGGGGCGGCGGTACGGCGTGCAGGATCTGCCGGACGACCTGTTCGGGATCGACGCCGTCGGCCAGCGCGTCGAAGGTGAGCATCAGCCGGTGCGACATCACGTCGACGGCCACGTCCCGTACATCGTCGGGCAGCAGGTAGTCACGGCCCCGCAGCAGGGCCAGCGCGCGCCCGGCGGAGACCAGGCCGAGCGTGGCGCGCGGGCTGACGCCGATCTCGATGGTCTCGGCCAGCTGGCCCAGCCCGTACTCGGCGGGCGAGCGGGTGGACATGACCAGCCGTACGACATAGTCGGCGACGAGCTGGTGGACCGAGATCTGCTCGGCCGCCTCCTGCAGCGCCATCAGCCGCGCGGGGTCCAGCACGCGCTCGGGCGTCGGCGGGGTGACGCTCATGCGGTGCAGGATCTCCAGCTCCTCGTGCGCGCTCGGGTGCGGCACCCGTACGCGGAACAGGAACCGGTCGCGCTGCACCTCGGGCAGCGGGTAGACGCCTTCGGACTCGATCGGGTTCTGTGTGGCCAGCACGATGAACGGCTTGGGCAGCTGGTGCGTGACCCCGGCCAGCGTGACCTGGCGCTCGGCCATCACCTCCAGCAGCGCCGACTGAACCTTGGCGGGCGCCCGGTTGATCTCGTCGGCGAGCAGGAAGTTGACGAACACCGGACCCAGTTCGACGTCGAACTTCTCGTTGGAGGGATGGAACACGCGGGTGCCGACGATGTCGCTCGGCACCAGGTCCGGAGTGAACTGGATCCGGGCGAACGTGCCGCCCACCACCGTGGCCAAGGTGGCGGCGGCGAGGGTCTTGGCGACGCCTGGCACGCCTTCCAGCAGGCAGTGACCGCGGGCCAGCAACGCGACGACCAGCCTCTCGACCATGTGGTCCTGGCCGACGATCACCCGCCGGACCTCGTCAAGGGTCTGACGCAGCACGGCCGCATCGGTTTCGTCTGGCAAATCTTCGGCGACGCTCATGACGCCATTCCACCAAACGTCCCGCAAACGTGCACGGCGCCGGTCTGTGCTTTCATGGCAAACGTGGCCAGTCCGCTGCAGTACGGAGATCCGCCCCGGCTCGGGCCGTTCGTGGTGCAGGCCCGCCTGCACTCGGCGCCGGCCGGTTTCGTCTACCTCGGGCAGGGGGCGGACGGGCGCGCCGTCTCCCTGGCCGTGCTGACTCGGGGCGCCGCCTTCGACGCCGCCGCGCGCGAACGGTTCGTGACCGTGATGCGCGAGGCCGCGCCCGCCGGCATGCGCGGCTGGCTCGGCCGGGCCACCAAGACGCGCGCCGCGGTGCTGGAGGGCGCGCCGGAGGTGCTGGCGATGGAGACCGGTACGGCGCCCTGGGTAGCGGTGCCGTACACGCCGGGCCGGCCGGGGGCCGAGTGGTTCCTGGAGCCGGTGATGGTCGGCGGCACCCTCATCGGCCAGGCGCACGGCCCGGACTTCGTGCCGTACTGGCTGACCGACCGCGCCCCCGCCCTGCCCGGCCAACCGCGCGGCCGCCGCCCGCTAACCGAGACGCGCCGGCGGGTGCTAATGGCCGCGCTGGCGCTGGCCGTGCTGTTGCTGCTCGGTACGGTGATCGCGTTGCTGCTGATCATGGGCAGGGAGGACACCGAGCCGCTGCCCAGGCCCCTGCCGCCGACGAACTTCCAACCGACGGCGCCCCCGACGCCGGCCACGCCGGAGCCGCAGCAGCCGACGCCCAGCCAGACGCCGGGGCCGAGCAAGAGCGGCCAGGGCACGCCGGGGCCGTCGCCCGGCGAGGACACGGGAGACGGCTCGCCGCTCTGATCTCCCGGCCCGCCGTCATGGTGCCTTCCGGGAACTGCTTTGCGGCGCGCGGGCTCGCGGGTCGCGGGTTTTCGGTTTGAGTCTCACGATGCGTGAGGTTCTAGCGTCCGTGGACATGGAGTTCATCTAAATGGTGGCGCGGAGACCCGGTCCGTCAGGGGCCGGGAGGAAGCGCCACCTCTCCTTTCGAAAACAGTATGGAAAGACTCGGTCACGTTCGGTAATGTGTGCGGTGGGTGAGGAAGCTGTGACAGGAGGTGCGCGATGGCGATCCGCCGCTCCGCCACCAAACGCCACGGTCTGCCCTCGATCGTGCAGCTCCGGCTCACGCCCGCCCCGGCCCAGGCCGACGCCCTGGCCGCGGCGGTGCTGTTGTGCAATCAGGCGGCCACCGTCATCTCCCGGCTGGCCTGGCAGCACCGCGTCTTCACCGTGCTGGAGTTGCATCGGCTGGCCTACTACGAGGTGCGCGGGCAGGTGGCCGGGCTGGGCGCGCAAGCGGCCGTGCGGGCGATCGCCCGCGTCGCCGGCGCCTACGCCAACCGGCGCGCCAGCAAGAAACGCGCCCACATCTTCCGCCCGCACGGCGCCGTCCCCTACGACGCCCGGCTGATGAGCTTCAACCGGGATGCCCGGACGGTGTCGCTGTGGACTCCCACCGGCCGCGTCACCGTCGCCTACACCGGCCGGCCGGAAGACCTCAAAGCCATCGAGGCACTGCCGCTCGGTGAGGCCGATCTGATCTGCCGGCGCGGCGTGTGGCTGTTGCAGGTCGCGCTCACCCTGCCTGCACCGGTGGTGCGTGAGCCGGTTCACGGATTTGTGGGGGTGGATCAAGGGGTGGCGAACCTGGCGGTCACCTCCGATGGTGCGGTGCTGCCCGGCCCCGCCCTGCCCGGGCCGGTCGGCGGCAACGGCCACGTCCGCACCCTGCGGGAGCGGCGGCACCGGCAACGCCGACGGCTGCAGAAGAAGGGAACTTCTGCGGCGCGGCGGGTGCTGCGCCGCCTGTCCGGTCGTGAGCACCTAATGATGACGGACCTCAACCACCAGATCAGCACGTTTGTGGTGCGTGAAGCCGAACGCACCGGCCGTGGTGTCGCCTTGGAGGATCTGCAGGGCATTCGCGGGCGGGTAAGGGCTCATCGGTTCCAGCGGCGCACCCTGCACAACTGGGCGTTCGCCCAGCAGATCACCTTCACCCGCTACAAGACCGCCCGCGCCGGGATCGCCTTCCTACTGGTCGACCCCGCCTACACCTCGCAGACGTGTCCCGAATGCGGGTACGTGTCCAGGGCGAACCGGCCGGCGCGGGGCCGGTTCGTCTGCCAAAGGTGTGGCCTCGCTGGGCACGCCGACCACATCGCGGCCCGCAACATCGCCACACGCGGCATAGCGGGCTGGGCTGCCATCAACCAGCCACACGCTACCGGCCTCCCTTCCGCCAGACGGGACCGAGAGAGCAAACCACCAGCTTCACCCGGTGGTAGTTGATCGTTCAAGACACGCACGCGCCCATGGCCGAGTTGCAGGAGTAGCCGCAGCTCTCCTAGCCTGCTGTACCTGCTCGGCTGGCCGTCGGAGGAGATCATCGGCAGGATCGCGCACTGCGCCGTCCACGAGCTCCACCACCAGGCGCGCTACACCAACGTGCCGTGGCATCCGACGGTGGGGGAGCACGTGATCTCCGAAGGGCTGGCGGAGGCGTTCGTACGGGAGCTGTCGGGGGCCGAGGCCATGGGGCCGTGGTCGTCAATGGTCAGCGGCGAGGAGCTGGAGCGGGCCTACGAGAAGATCATGGCCGACTTCGATCTGGAGGGGATGCACCTCACGTCCGCGTACGTGCTGGGGGACACCACCGTGGCGCGATTCGGGCAGGAGCCTCGCGGCATTCCCGACATGGCCGGATATGCGGTTGGGTTGCGGCTGGTGGACGCGCACCTGGCCGTCACCGGGATGACGGTCGCGGAGAGCACGGCACTGCCGCTGTCGCAGCTCGTACGGCGGGGCGAGGCTTGATCGAGCTGAGGCTTTGGTCTCAGCGGGGTGAGACGAAGCCCGACTCGTAAGCGGCGATCACGGCCTGGGTGCGGTCTCGCGCGCCCAGCTTCGTGAGCACGTTGCCGACATGCGTCTTGACGGTCTCCTGGCTGACGACCAGCTCGGCGGCGATCTCGCCGTTGGACAGCCCCCTGGTCATCAGCCGCAGCACGTCACCCTCGCGGCCCGTCAGCCGCCCGATGCCAGGCACCGAGGCGGGCCGGGCGGCGGGGGACTGACGGCCGGCCAGCGTCCGGATCGCCGCCGGGAACAGCAGCGACTCCCCGGCCGCCACCAGCTTGATCGCGTGGACCAGCTCGTCGGGCCTGGTCCGCTTGAGCAGGAACCCGCTGGCGCCCGCCCGCAACGCCTCGTAGACGTAGTCGTCGTTCTCGAACGTGGTGACCACCAGCACCTTGGGCGCCTCGTCCATGGCCACCAGGCGCCGGGTGGCCTGGATGCCGTCGACGGCGGGCATGCGTACGTCCATCAGGACCACGTCGGGCCGCTCGCGGCGCACCACGGGCACCACCGCGGCACCGTCACCGGCCTCGCCGACCACACTCAGCCCCGGCTCGGCGTCGATGATGACGCGCAGACCGGCCCGGATGAGGTCCTCGTCGTCGGCGATCACGACCTTGAGCGTCATGAACTCGACCGCCTGGGCGTCGACCGTAGCGGTGCCGACCATGGGGGTGTCGCGGAACCGACCGTGGATGTCATGAAGCCGACCGTAGCGGCAGCCGGACGGACACGCGCCAGCCGCCCTCCACTGGTCCCGCCTCCAGGTCGCCGCGCAGCAGGCGGACACGCTCCCCCATACCGGTCACACCGCGACCACCCGACCGGCCGCCGGGTTCTGCGTCGGGCCCGGTGGCTGTCCGGCCGTCCGGTTCGACGCCTGGCCGCTTGGGCTGCGCGCTTGACTGGTGGGTCTGTTTGGTCTGTGCGTCTGGCCGGCCACCCGACCGGGCGCCGTTCGCGGCGGTCCTGTTGGTGATCTCCAGTCTCAGGTCGTCGTCCTGTACGGCGACGGCCAGGCGTACCGGCCCCTGACCGTGTTTGATGGCGTTGGTCAGCGCCTCCTGGACGATCCGGTAGGCCTCCCTGGAGACCACGGCGGGCACGCCGGTCAGGTCGCCCACCTCGGGGCGCACGTCGGCGCCGGTGGCGGTGGCGAGGTCGCCGAGATCGGCCAGCGTCGCCTGCGGCGGCCCGGCCTCCGGGGGCGGGGAGCCCTCGCGCAGGACGCCGAGGACGTGGTCGAGGTCGTCCAGGGCGGCGCGGGCCGACTGCTCGATGGCCGCCAGGGCCGTCCTGGCCGTCTCCGGGTCGCGGTCGAGCACCCGCCCGGCCGCGGCGGCCTGGAGGGTGACGACGCTCAGGGCGTGGCCGACGGAGTCGTGCAGTTCGCGCGCCAGGCGGTTGCGCTCGGCCAGCGTACGGGCCTGACGCTCGGCCGCGGCCAGTCGTTCGCCCGGGGTGGGGCCGAGCAGCGCGGGGGCCAGCCGGGCCAGCAGGGCGCCCCCACCGGCCGCCACCAGCACCACCGCGCCCAGCACGGCCAGCCCGAGCAGGGGCCAGCCCAGTGCTGCCCAGCCCGGCTCGACGTCGAACCCCAGCAGGCGCGCGGGCCCGCCGGCGAACGGCACCGCGAAGGTGAAGACCGTGAACGGAATCCCGGCCAGCGTGAACCCGCTCGCCACGCCGCCGACTCCCAGATGAAGGGTGTACCAGGCGGTCGTGCGCCACCGTTCCTCCCACGAGCGGCGCGCCTGCCTGGGCGGCGTCTCCACGCCGACGCCGAGCAGCCCTTGAGCGGCGCTCACCTCCAGCGCCCGTACCGGCAGGAACAGCCCGGTCAGCGCCACCACCGGCAGCACCGCCACGAACACCCCGAGCTGGGCGGGCAGGTAAATATTGGCCGACTGGCCCTGGAGCAGGCCCGACGTCAGGACCCCGGCCATCATGTACGGCATCAGCAGCGCGCCGCCGAGGATCAGGCACGCCCATCGCCGGGGCAGGTTCCATCTCACACTCGCGATTGTATGTCGATGGTTATTCGCTCTCGGTGGAATGCGCCTTTAGAGAAATGCGCCCCCAGCGAAAAGGAGCTGGAATTCCGGCGGTCCGGGTCTAGCGTCGTTGAATAGTTCGAGAGAAAGGCGATTCCATGACGGAGACCCAGCGCGCGGCCTGGCCTGACCAGGTGAGCCAGCGCCTGCTGAAGGAGCGCATACTTGTTCTCGGCCAGGAGGTCGACGACGAGATATGCAATCGGCTGTGCGGCGAGCTTCTTTTGCTGGCGGCTGAGGACCCGAATCGGGACATAACGCTTTACATCAATTCGCCCGGCGGATCGGTGACCGCGGGTATGGCTCTTTACGACATGATGCAGTTCGTCCCGTGCGACGTCGCGACGGTCGCGATGGGCTTCGCCGCCTCCATGGGGCAGCTGCTGCTGTGCGCCGGCGCCCCCGGCAAGCGCTACGCGCTGCCCAACGCGCGGATCGTCATGCACCAGCCGCTCGGCGGCATCGGCGGCTCGGCCGCCGACATCCAGATCCAGGCGGAGAGCCTGCTCTACACCAAGCGCAGGCTGGCCGAGATCATCGCCCAGCACACCGGCCGGCCGCTGGAGCAGATCCAGGCCGACTCCGACCGCGACCGCTGGTTCACCGCGCAGGAGGCGCTCGAATACGGATTCGTCGACCACCTGGCCGAGGGGATGAACTGACATGAGCGGACGTTACGTGCTGCCCTCGTTCACCGAGCGCACCTCTTACGGCATGAAGGAGATGAACCCGTACAACAAGCTGTTCGAGGATCGGGTCATCTTCGTGGGCACGCCGATCGACGACACCAGCGCCAACGACGTGATGGCGCAATTGCTGACGCTGGAATCGCTCGACCCCGACCAGGACATCAACATGTACATCAACTCGCCGGGCGGCTCTTTCACCGCCATGACGGCGATCTACGACACGATGCAGTTCGTCCGGCCGGAGATCCACACCGTCTGCATCGGCGAGGCCTCCTCGGCCGCCGCGGTCCTGCTGGCGGCGGGCACGCCCGGCAAGCGCGCCGCCCTGCCGCACGCCCGCATCCTGCTGCACCAGCCCGCCACCGAGGGCGGCCGGGGTCAGTCGAGCGACATGGAGATCCACGCCAGGGAGATCCTGCGCATGCGCGACCAGCAGGAGGCCATGCTGGCCCGGCACACGGGCAGGACGGAGCTGGAGATCAGGAAGGACATCGAGCGCGACCGGATCTTCACGGCCGAGCAGGCACGCTCCTATCAATTGATCGACGACATCTACGCCTCCCGGAAACGGACGCTGACCACCACCCGCTGAAGGGTGCAACCGGACGCTGGCAGCCACGCTCGCTGAAGCACGAAAGTGGCCGCCGGCCGCTGGCGGTTGCCTGCTGAAGTGCGGATGCGTGAAGTGCGGACGCGGCCACCGACGGTCTCTGGCTGAAGGGCGGAGGTGGCCGCTGTCAGCCGCGCCAGCTGTCAGCCGCGCCCGCTGAAGCGCGGACGCGGACGCTGAAGCGCGGACGCGGCCACCGACAAGCCGCTCGCCGGGCGCCCGGCGAGGGTGAGGGCGCCGGGTGAGGGCGCCGGGCGAGAGTGAGGGCGCCGGGTGAGGGCGAGGATATGCGGGGCGGCCTGCTTTGAGCCTGGTGTGTAGCGGCCGCCCCGAGCCCTTCGGGACCAAAGGGGCATCCCACCTGACTGACTGCGAAAGCAGGACATATACGCTTCTGGCGGTTCTCAGGGGAAATCGGGGGAGTGGCGTGCCGCTGGAGCATGTGGTGTTGGTGTTGGCGGCTGCCCTGTGCGCGGGCTGGGTCGACGCCGTCGTGGGCGGTGGCGGGCTGGTGCAGCTGCCCGCGGTGATGGTGACGGGTATACCGCCCGTACAAGCGATGGCCACCAACAAGCTCTCCTCCGTCTTCGGCACCGCCTCGGCCGCCGTGACCTACGCGCGCACCACGAAGCTGGATCGGGCGGTCGCGCTGCCCGGCGTGGGGCTGGCCGTGGTCAGCGCCGGGCTGGGCGCCATGGCCGCGGCCGCGATCTCGGCGGAGGTGCTGCGCCCCGCCGTGATGGTGGTGCTGATCGGCGTGGCCGCCTTCGTGACGCTGCGTCCGGCGATGGGCTCGGTGCCGCAGCCCCATTTGCGGACGAACGGCCGTGTCGTGGCGGCCGTGGTGATCGCGGGCGTGGGCATCGCCTTCTACGACGGCATCATGGGGCCGGGTACGGGGACGTTCCTGATCATCGCGTTCACCACGATCCTCGGCCTCGACTTCGTGTCGGCCTCCGCCTCGGCGAAGATCATCAATACCGGGACCAACCTGGGCGCGCTGTTCGTGTTCGGCTGGCAGGGGCACCTGCTGTGGGGGCTGGGCCTGGGGATGGCCGTCTGCAACGTGGCGGGCGCGCAGTTGGGCGCCCGCATGGCGCTCAAGCGCGGCACGGGCTTCGTCCGCGTCGTGCTCCTGTGCGTGGTGGTGGCCATGGTGATCAGGCTGGGCTGGCAGCAGTTCGGCTAGCCCCCGACCGGTCCCGGACCTCACGACCTCCGGGACCTCACGACCTCCGGGACCCCGGGACCTCACGACCTCCGGGACCCCGGGACCTCGGGGCCGCGAGACCTCCGATGCTCAGGAACCTCGGGGCCGCGAGACCTCCGAGACCTCCGGGCCTCCGGGACCTCCGGACCCCCCGGGAGTCCCGAGCGGTCCCGATCCGACCGGGCCCGGACCCCGGTTCCGACTCGACCCGGCCGGTTAGGACCTGTTAGAGCGTGTCCGGCTAGGACCCGACCGGCTCGGTCGTACGAGTGCGTAGCGCGGTCGCGGCCAGCGCCACGAACGCGGCCAGTAGCGCCGGCACGGCCAGCGCCCGCGGCAGCCCGGAGAGTTCGGCGATGCCCCCGATGAGCACCGGCCCGGACAGGAACCCCAGATAGCCGATGCTCGCCACCCTCGCCAGCGCTCGCCCCGCGAACGCCGGGTCACGATGCCCGGCGGCGGAGAACACCTGCGGCACGATGCACGACAATCCCGCCCCGAAGCACCCGAACCCGGCCACCGCCGCCACCGGATGCCCGATCGTCAGGGCCAGTCCTAGCCCGGCGGCGGCCAGCAGCCCGCACCCGCGCACCAGCGCCACCGGCCCGAAGCGGGCGGCCAGCCGGTCCCCGGCCAGGCGCCCGGCCGTCATCATGATGGAGAACGCCGCATATCCCGCCGCCGCGAACCCCGCGGACGCGGCCAGGTCCTCCCGCAGGTAGACCGAGCTCCAGTCGGCCGCCGCGCCCTCGCCCACCAGGCAGCAGAACGCCAGTACGCCGAGGAAGAGGATGCCCTTGGGCAGCCCCGGGCGTACCCCGTCGGCCGAGATCACCGGAGCGGGGCGGGAGCGTAGCGCCCAGGCCGCCGCCCACGCGGCCAGCAGCGCGATCACCGCCCCGACGGACAGGAACGTGACGGTGGGGGAGAGCGCCAGGTGCGCGAACAGCCCGCCGGCCGCGGCGCCGGCGAACCCGCCGATGCTGAACACCGCGTGGAAGGACGACATGATCGGCCGTCCCCAGGCGCGTTCCACCTCCACCGCGTTGGCGTTCATCGAGACGTCCAGCACCCCGTGCACCACGCCGAACCCGAACAGCGCCGCGGCCAGCGTGCCCAGGTTCGCGGCGTAGGCGGGCAGGACGAGCACGACTCCCTGGAGCAGCGCCGCCGGGATCATGACGCGGCTGCTGCCGTAGCGGTCGACGAGGCGGCCGACCGCCTGCATGCCCACCACCGCTCCGGCGGCGATGGCCAGCAGCGCCAGGCTCAGCCGCCCGTCGCTCAGCCCGAGGTTCTCCTTGATGGCCGGAATCCGGGCCGTCCAGGTGCCCACGGCGGCCCCGGCGAGAAAGAACAGCAAATAAACGGCGACCCGCGCGCGGCTCACGGCGACTCCTGAGCGAGACGGACGGTGACTCGGGCGCGGTTCAACGGCGACTCCTGAGCGAGACGAACGGCGACCCGGGAACGCTTCACTGGGACTCCTGGACGAGACGGACGGCGACCCCGGCGGCCGTCAGGGCGTCGTGCTGCTCGCGCGGAATGCCGTCGTCGGTCACCACCACGTCGAGCCGCGAGATAGGGCAGACCGCGCCGAACGCCGTCCTGGCGAACTTGCCCGAGTCGCACGCCACGATCACCCGTCTGGCGGCGGCGATGGCGGCCTGCTTGACGGCCACCTCGGGCAGGTCGTGGGCGGTCAGCCCGTGCTCGGCGGACAGGCCGCAGCAGCCGATCACCGCCGTGTCGAAGCGCAGGGCCTTGATGGAGGTCTCGGTCAGGGGGCCCATGAAGTTCAGCTCGCCCTGCCGTACCTCTCCGCCGGGCAGCACCAGACGTACGCGCGGCGCCGCGGCCAGCAGTGACACCGACTGGAGCGCCAGCGGCAGCACGGTGAGCCGGCGGTCCAGCAGCGCGCGCGCCACTTCCAGCGCGGTCGTGCCGCCATCGAGCAGCACCGCCTCGCCGTCGGCGATCAGCCCGGCCACCTCGGCGCCGATCCGCTGCTTGGTCTCGACCGCCTCGCGCTCCCGCACGCCGAACGGCGGCTCCTCGCCGCGCAGCAGCAGCGACAGAGCGCCGCCTCTGACTCGGCGGAGTACGCCCTGCTGGGCCAGCTCGTCCAGATCGCGGCGGATCGTCATCTCCGACACGCCGTGCTCGGCGGCCAGTTCGGCGACCGAGACGCTGTCGTGGGTGCGGAGGGCGTTCATGATGGACATCACACGTTCCATGTGTTCATACAAACACGAATAATGTGCGCAATACAATGGGGTCATGCGCGCCAGCCGTCTGCTCTCCCTCCTGCTGCTCTTGCAGGCGCGTGGCCGGATGACCGCCACCGACCTGGCCGCGGAGCTGGAGGTGTCGGTCAGGACCGTCTATCGCGACGTCGAGGCGCTGTCGGCCGCCGGGGTTCCGGTCTACGCCGATCGCGGCCCGGCGGGCGGCTACCAACTGCTCGACGGCTACCGCACCCGGCTGACCGGGCTGACGGCAGAGGAGGCGTCGTCGCTGTTCCTGGCCGGTCTTCCCGGGCCCGCGGCCGAGCTGGGGCTGTCGGAGGTGGTGGCGAGCGCGGAGCTGAAACTGCTGGCCGCGCTGCCGCCCGAGCCGCGCTCGCACGCCTCCCGGATGCGCGAGCGCTTCCTGATGGACGTACCCGGCTGGTACCGCGACGCCGACGACGTGCCGCACCTCAGCGAGGTGGCCGCGGCGGTCTGGGAGCAGCGGCGGCTGCGGATGACCTACCGGCGCTGGGGCCAACAGGACGTCGAGCGGGAGGTGAACCCCTATGGGCTCGTGCTCAAGGGCGGCTCCTGGTACCTGATCGCCGCCCCCGACGGGCAGACGCCGCGCACCTATCGGGTGGCGCGCATCCTGACGCTGGAGACCCTGCCCGGCGGGTTCGACCGGCACGAGGGCTTCGACCTAGGTGATTTCTGGCAGGACTATTCGCGCGAGTTCCGTGAGCGCATGTACACCGCCGAGGCCGTCATCAAGGTCGCTCCCGGCACCGACAGCCTGCTCGCGTACACGATGGGCAACGACGTCGTCACCGCCGCCTTGGCCGAGGGCGGCGAGCCCGACGCGGAGGGCTGGCGCACGCTCACCGTACCGATCGAGTCGCTCACGCACGCACGCTGGCTGCTGCTGCGGCTCGGGGCGAGCGTCGAGGTGCTGGGACCCCCCGAACTGCGCGCGCTGATGGCCGAGGCGATCGCGGAGCTCGGAAAAATCTACGGCTGAATCCTGGCGATTCTGCCACGATGCCCCACATGTATCTCATCGCATTCGTTGGCGCGTGCATCTTGGTGGCGATGGTTCCCGGGGTCAGCACCGCGATCATTCTCAGACAGACCCTGCGGGCCGGGCGCGGCTCCGGCCTGGCCGCCACTCTCGGCAACGAGGCCGGCATCCTGATCTGGGGGCTGGCCGCCGCGTTCGGCCTGTCGGCGCTGGTGCTGGCCTCGCAGGTGGCCTACGACGTGATGCGCGTCGCGGGCGCGGTCCTGCTGGTCGTGATGGGCGCGCAGTCGCTCTGGCAGGCCCGCCGCAAGGACGCGCCGCCGGTCGAGGTGGACGCGGTCAGCGGGCGGCGCAGGTCGTTCCTGGCCGGATTCGGGACCTGTCTGGCCAATCCGAAGGCGGCGGTGTTCGCGATGTCGTTCCTGCCGCAGTTCGTGCCGCGCGGGCAGAACGTCCCGCTCACCCTGGTCACGCTCGCCGTTGTCTGGGTGCTCGTGGACCTGCTCTGGTACGGCCTGCTCATCTGGACCGTCGCTAAGGCCAAGGCGTTTCTGGGCCGCCCGGCGGTCAGGCGGCGGCTGGAGCAGATCTCCGGCGTCGTCCTCATCGGCCTCGGCCTGAGGCTCGTCCTGGATTCGCGATGACGGGCCGCAGGAGGACGTTAAGGGGATTACGTTAAGGGAATGACGAACGACCTGGCGACGCTGATGCGACAGGCGCAGGACGAGGACCCACTGCTGGCACTGCAGGCCACCACCGCGTTGCGGCACGAACTCGAGCGCATGGAGGCGGTTCAGGTGCGCCGGGCCAGGGTGGCCGGGCTGCCATGGGCGCAGATCGCCAACGCGATCGGGGTGAGCAAGCAGGCCGTGCACAAGAAGTACGGCAGGGGCTAGCGTTCGGCTCTTCAGCGTGCGCGCCATTTGTCGAGGAGCTGGGGCAACTCCCGCTCCACGAACTCGAAGTAGTCGCGCATTCTGGCCAGGTTCGCGCCGGCCGCGGTGTCGTCGCCGCCGACCGCCTCGACCGCGGCCGACACCTCGCCGGTGATCTGCCGGAAGATCGGCATCTTGGTCAGCGTGAGCTCGTACCAGGCGTCGTCGGGCAGGCGGTAGACGTCGCGGCGGGATCCCGGCACCGGCTCGCGCACGACCAGGTGCATCTGCGTGAGCAGACGCACCGCGCCGGAGATGGCGGCCGGGCTGACGCCGAGCCGCTCGCCGAGCTCGGCGGCCGTCAGCGTCCGCTCCTCGGCCGCCATCATCGTGAACAGCACCCGCGCGGCCATGGGCGGCAAGCCCCAGTCGGAGAAGATCCGCGCCATCCGCTCGACCGTGTGGCGCACGGCCTCCTCGTCACGACTCACAGGCGGATTCTACGGGCTTCACAAACGGGCGAAGCTTCCGGCGAGGCGCGCGAGCGATCTGACGAGGTCGGGGACAGCGCTGTCGGGCGTCAGGGCCGCGCGATCGTCACCGCGGCCCGCGCGGGAGGGCGCGGCGCTCAGTGGGGGGCCTTCACGGTGGCGATGCCGAGCGTGCTGGTCATCGGGAGGATGCCCGCCTCGAAGACGGCTCCCAGAACCGGCTGGATGAGCTGAGCCAGCCGATCGGCGCGCTGCTCGCCCAGCTGCCGCCACGGGTCGGCGGCCAGGTCGTCGGTCATCCGCTCGACCTGGTCGCGCAGCGCCCGCCCCTGGTCGGTGGCCTGGCCCTCGGTGTCCACCAGGCCGCGCCCGGCCAGCCGGTCCTGGGCTGAGGCCCACTCGCTCTCGCTCCAGCCGCGCCCGGCGAAGTTGACCACCGGGGCGCCGCCGATCGCGGCCAAGGTGACCAGCGACTCGCACGGGTCCAGCTCCGCCGCCTGCAGCGCCACCAGGTGGCCGTCGCCGCGGTGCTCGCGCAGCACGGTGGCGGCGTGCCAGAGCGCCAGGTGCGGCTCATCGGGCCAGGGCAGGTCCAGGTTGGCGGCGGCGAACGGCCGTCCGCCCACCGTCACGCTCTCAGCCACCCGCCGGGCCAGCTCGGCGGCCTCGCCGAGCGCCCCGATCCCGTCGCCGAGCAGGGTCCGATAGGTACGGTCCACGGCCCGATGGCGGGCGCGCAGCACCTCTGCGGGACCCGCGGTGTCCCAGACGGCCGGAACGTGTTCGGCGATCGTCCGCGGGCTGAAGCTGTAATAGGTGGCGAAGGCCAGGTTCGTGCCCGCGCGGCCCAACGGCGCGGTGCGGAAGGCGAAGTAGCTCGGCCAGCGCGACTCCACGTCGTAGCCGATCGCCGCCGCCTCCTCGAAGGCCTGGGGGGAGAAGTACAGCGCCGCGTGGATCGGCTCCAACTGGTGCCACATGCGCCGAGCGAGTCTGCCATCGATGGACATGCCGATTCCTCACTGCCTAGGTACGCTATGACAGTGACGATAGACTCCTGGCGCATCACTGGTCAATCGCAAATAGACAGTTATGTTGGCCGGTGGGTGGAGCTCGCCGTCCTCCTGGTGAACGTCCTGGCCGTGGGTGAGGCGCATGGGCGCGATCTTGAGCCGCCGGCCGGCGGAGCCGCGCGCCGTGCCGCCGTACTCGATGCCATGGCCCGCCTCGAACGGCCGCCCGCCGGGGCGCCGACCGCCGCCGACGCCGACCACCTGGCGGCGGTGGCCGCCGAGCTGCGGCCCGTCTTCGGCGGCGGTCCCGATTCCGTCGCGTCGCTCAACGCGCTGCTGGTACGGCACGCGGCCATCGCCCACCTGGGCGGAGAGCCGCCCATACTGGCCTTCCACCAGCCGGGGGCCTCACTGGTCGACGCCTGGGCCGCCGACATCGGCACCGCGCTAGCCATGGTGATCGGGGTGGGGCAGGGGGTGCGGCTCCGGTCGTGCGAGGCGGAGGGGTGCTCACTGGTCTTCTTCGACGTGACGCGTAACGCCTCGCGGCGGTTCTGCGGGCTGTCGTGCCAGAACCGCGCCAAGGCCAGCGCGTATCGGGCCCGGCGGCGGGCCTAGCGAGGGCTGATCAGAGACGCTATCGGCGGTTGAGTGCGAGGGGTAGCACGACGTGGTCCACGAGTCGCCGGGCCAGCTCGCTGTCGACCGGCTCGCCGCTCACCAATGCCCGGAAGAACAGGACCGCCGGGCCCACCTGCCACAGCAGGTCGGTGTCGGCGCTGCGGGACAGCTCGCCCCTGGCCCAGGCCCGCTCGAACACCTCCAGCGTCAACCGGCGGCGCGTCGCGACGTAGTTCTGCTGCACCGCGCGGGCCAGGTCGGCGTTATGCAGGATCTCCCCGATCAGCCCGGCGACGATGTCGCCCAGCCGGGCCAGCTCGCCCACCAGCGACTCCATCAGCCCGAGCAGATCGGCCCGCAGCTCACCCGTGTCGGGCGCCACCGGCGTGGTGGAGACGGCGTTGACGAATGCCGCGACCACCAATTCCGCTTTGGACGGCCAGCGCCGGTAGACGGTGTGCTTGCCCGCCTTCGCGCGTGCGGCCACGGCGTCGATGGTCAGCCGGTCGTAGCCGGTTTCGCGCAGCACATCGAGCACGACGCCGAGTAACTCGGCCTCGCGCGCCGGCCCGCCCCGCAAGGGCGTCACGGACATGACTTCAAGAGTAGGCGTCAGCGCTGCCAGACTGTCAGGTCCATAGTGATGTAGTTGCTGTCACCCTCGCTGACCTTCGTCACCTTGACGAGACCGATCGTGCTCTGGCCGAAGACGCACACCAGTCTGCCTTTGGCCTGGTCGTCTTCATCTGAACGGTGGCGCGGAGACCTGGTCCTTCAGGGCCGGGAGGAAGCGCCACCCCTCCTCTCGAAAACAGTATGGAAAGACTCCGTTACGTTCGGTAATGTG
>NZ_JBITKE010000016.1:0-294957 GCF_044460705.1 Nonomuraea sp. NPDC050022 | reverse complement strand
AGGCTGCCAACAGATGTCCTTCCGAGGGCTCGCGGCGGACTGACTACACGCACGCCAGACAACCTCGCAACGTGAGCAAGCGGAGCGGGTCGTCAAAGGGCAGCGCAAAGGGGCAGTGTAGCCGAACGGCACACGCCTGTCCACTTCACTCTCGCTGCATGCTCCACGTTGGTCGCAGCATCGCCCGTTCGAGCGGAAACGTCAAGCCCGCAAGCCCGACTTTCCGCCGACCTAGGGGCCGGACGCTGGGTTTTCTCCCCAGCGTGATCGGACGCCTACCGTCAGGCCCAAGACGATACCCGCGAACGGGGACGGTTAACGCTCCGTCACACCGAGGGTCGAACCCATGCCGACAACCGGTGTAGCTGTGACTGAGGTACCCAGTACTTGGGCTTCGCTAAACCTTATTTTTGGTAACAATTGACCTCGGGGACGCGCCCGATGACTCAAGCAGTGCCGATCAAGGTCGACAGCTCGGCCACCAACCAGCGGGAATCTTGCCGGATCATGACGAGCCTGGCCCGGTCCTGGCTGACCTGTTGCTGTGGTTCGGCCTTGCCGGGGATCTCCCTGACCGTACCCGTGTTCACGAACAATAGAACCTCTACTCGATCACCTTCCGCGCGCTCCACACCCACGTCGGCGACGGCCGCCGTCCGCACCGTCTTCTCCGCCTTGGCCTTGGCGGCCAGGGTGGCCGACAGCTTCTTGTAGTGCTCGGTGAGCTCGCCCGTTGTGTGCTCGGCCGCCCGGGCCAGGTCCTGCTCGACCGTCCGGTAGTCGTATGACAGCAGGTCCGGCGCCACCGTACGGGCCGCCGCCATGGCCTGGCGCCCCGCTTCTTCGTCCGCGCGGATGGCGTGGGCGTCGTACCAGAACACCCCTGCGGTGGCGCCGAGCCCGAGCACCAGAACCAGCAGCGCGATCGTGACCGCCCTCACACCACCTGCACCGCCCTCGACACCAGCCAGACTCCCTTCGCCTTGGTCACGTCCATCGACCAGCGGTAGAACCGTTCCTGCTTGGGGGTCTTGGAGCCCTCCCAGCGGATCTCCACGTCCGCCACGACCAGCACTCTCGCGGTCAGCTCCGTCATCGACACCAGCCCTGTGGCCCGGAGCACGCCGTGCTGGACGACCTTGTTCGCCACTGTGGTGGACTTGAGCTTTGCCGCGTCCGCCTTGTACTCCTCCTGGGCCACTCCGGTGGAGGTGGCGAGGATGCGCCCCATGTCGGCGTCGACGGTCTTGTAGTCGAGCGAGACCAGGTTGATCGCGTGCGTGCCCGCCGCCTCCAGCGCGGCCCGCCGATCATCCGCCCTGGCCTGTTCGGCCAGGTCCTGCCCGCGAAGGAACACCACGGCGGCGCCGAGCAGCACCACCAGCAGTACGAGCACGCCGGTCAGGACGCGGGGTGGCCGGGCCGGCTCGTCCACGTCTGCTCACCTCCCGGCTTGGTTGCTGGATGGTAACCCGCCGGCCGCTCCCGGAGCCCGGGAAACAACAGAGGCGACATAGGACCCACTCTTGCCGGGCGAGCACTGCCGTCATCTCTTGCTGGGCGGGCATCGTCATCGCCTCTTGCCGGGCGGGCATCGTCATCGCCTCTTGCCGGGTGAGCACCGCGTCGCCGTCTCCGGCCTCTCCGGCAGGCAAGCGCCTGACGAACGCCCTTCAGGCGGCCCTCTGAGGCCCGTTGGGGGCGCGGCGCGGCATTGCGGCCATTTCTGTCACCGAGGTCCGGGAAAGCGCCTTCTCAGCCCGCCTGGCGGCTCGCCCCGGTCTGGCGCGCTTGGCCGGTTGGCATTGGGCCGTCTGACGGCTCTCGGCCGGTCTGACGGCCAACCGGTCCAGACCGCCCGCGGCCCACCGGGATCTATCGGACGCCGTTGAGATGGGCGTTGATCAGGCGTGGGTACTCTTCCAGCCAGTTGCGCCCGCGATCGTCGACAAAGGAGCCCTGGGGCGGGATGACGCCGTTGGCCGCCAGCCAGGTGCCAGGCGGCCGCTGCGTACGGCGGAGCCCGTTGCCGCTCGGCATCAGCTGCGGCGGGATCGGCGGCAGCGAGCCGGGGTCGTGGCCCAGCTGCGCCTCCGCCTCCAGCTCGGAGACGTCCTTCTCCTCCGACATGCCGATCGGCCCGTGCTTCCTGGCGTTGAGGAACTGCCTGACCACCGGCTCGTCGCTCGACAGCAGCATCTCGCGCGGCCCGAACATGATCAGCTCGCGCCGGAACAGCAGCCCGATGTCGTCGGGCACCGTACGGGCGGTGTTGATGTCGTGCGTGACGATCAGGAAGGTCGCCTCGATCTCGGCGTTCAGGTCGACGATGAGCTGGTTGAGATAGGCGGTCCGTACCGGGTCCAGACCCGAGTCGGGCTCGTCGAACAGGATGATCTCGGGATCGAGCACCAGCGCCCTGGCCAGCCCGGCTCGCTTGCGCATGCCGCCGGAGATCTCGCCCGGCAGCTTGATCTCGGCGCCGAGCAGGCCGACCAGCTCCATCTTCTCCAGCACGATCTGGCGGATCTGCGACTCGCTCTTCTTGGTGTGCTCGCGCAGCGGGAAGGCGATGTTGTCGTACAGGCTGAGCGAGCCGAACAGGGCGCCGTCCTGGAACAGCACACCGAACAGCCGGCGCAGTTCGTAGAGCTTGCTCTCGTTGCAGTTGGCCAGGTCGTAGCCGTCGATCCAGATGTGGCCGCGGTCCGGCCTGAGCAGCCCGACCAGGGTCTTGAGGAAGACCGACTTGCCGGTGCCGGAGGGCCCGAGCAGGACCGAGATCTCGCCCGCGGGCAGGGTGAGCGAGACGTCCTCCCAGATGACCTGCCGCCCGAACGACTTGGTCAGCCCGTCGACCACGACTTCGACGCCCACGGGTCACCCTCCATGCGCAAAGAGTAATGTGACTTCAACCACAAGACTGCCATCACCGTAGCGGCGCGCAAGGGAATTGGAACCAGTTCCAATAACTTGTTACTGCCCGGTTATGAGACGAGGAGTCCAGCAACGGGCGCTGCGGCCTCTATTCGGCCTGGGGTTGGGCAATCGCTCTCAGAGCCGGTCGGAGGACCCGCGCGATGTCCGCTTGGGATGCTTCGCGCAACTCGTCAAGTTCAAGCAGCTGGTGGCCGACGGTCACGCCCAGCATGATCGTCGTCATCAGCGCCGCCCGCAGTCGCGCATCGCCGCCGGGGATCGACTCGCCGACCTGATGGATCTGCCGGCTCAGTACGGCCCGCGCCGACGCGCCCGCCTCCGGGTGAGTGAGCATCGATCGCATCATGGCCAGGGAGCTCTGCGGCAACTCCCCCATCTTGAGGCCGAGACTCCCGATGAGTTGCTCGACCAGATCGTCGGCATCGCCCTTGGCCACCGGCGCCGGGGCCACGGTCACCGCCGCGCTGAACAGGTCCTGCTTGCTGCCGAAGTACTGCATGACGAGGGCGGGATCGACCTCGGCCGCCTTGGCCACCGCGCGGATCGTGGTGCGCTCGAATCCCAGGTCCGCGAAGAGCTTCCTGGCCGCTTCCAAGATCCGCCGCTCGGTCCTGCGACGCCGCTCCGCCCGTTCGGTCACGCCGCCCCCTTTGACAGTCGTTGCTCACTCTACAGGCGTTGACCGTTCGTCACATTTCGCTCTACGCTCGTTGAGTCAACCTCCGTTGAGCGAAATGGGGCCCCCATGTCCACCACCGATGTCGTCGCCGCCTACCACGCCGCGATGCTCCACAAGTCGGCCGACGAACTGGCCGATCTCTATGCCGAGGACGGCCTGCACGAGTTCCCGTTCGGCGGACTGCCGCCGTTCAAGGGCCGGGAGGAGATCAGGGCGGGGTACACGATGATGTGGGGCGCCATGAAGGCCCTGGTCAAGGAGATCCGCGACGTGACCATCCGCCAGACCACCGACCCGGAGGTGATCGTGGCGGAACAAGAGACGGTGGTCACGGTGGCCGACCAGGAGCTGACGGTGCCGGGCCTAGTGATCCTGCGGGTCAGGGACGGCCTGATCGTCCACGCGCGCGACTACATGGACACCAGCGCCGTCGCCCGCGTCCGCGCCGCCTAGCGCAGTCTCCACGGACCTTCGCCAGGTATCCGCGCTCTTGAAGGGGCACCCCGCACGGGGGCACAGCCACCACGGGGCCCCCTCCGGTCTGCCGAAGGGGCCCCTCTCCCAAGGACCCCAGCCACAACGAACCGGCTTTCTACGCTCCCTGGGAGGGGCCAGCCTCATGGGCCCCCGCCACCACGGACCGTCCCCTTCCCATCCCCCGGAGGGGGTATCTCTCCTAGGGACCCCCGCCCACTACGGGCCGTCACAGAGATCGAGACGGTCGTGGGACGAACCACCCAGGGACTCGCCAGGGCTGAGGCCGTACGGTCACTTGGCGACGGTGAGGTCGTAGACCGTGGCGTTGCCGACAGAAGCAGCCGTGTACGTCTCCTGTACCCACGCGGCGATCTCGGCCGCGTCACTGCTGCCACCGGTACTGGCCCCGCCACGCATTCCACCGCCCATCCCGCCACCGATGAAGTAGTGGATCTTCCCCTCGGCCACGTACTGCTTGAACTGGGTGAGTGTCGGCGCGGGGTCGGTCCCGTTGAAGCCGCCCACCGCCATCACCGGCTGGCCCGTGGCGAGCTGGTATCCGGCGGCGTTGTTCGAGCCCACGGTCGCGGCGACCCAGCTGTAGGCGGTGGCGTTGCTCTTCAGAAAGGCGGTCAGCTCGGCGCTGGGGGTGGCGGACTGCAGCAACCCACCCATCCCACCGCCTCCCCGCCCACCACGAGCGAACCCATCGGCCCCCATTCCGCCCGGCCTCCCAGCACCACCAGTGCCGCCCGGCTGCCCCCCGGTACCGCCAGGTCGCCCAGTGCCACCGGTACCACCCGGCTGGCCGCCGCCGAAGCCACCGAAGCCGCCCGGTCCCATCGCCGCGGGGCCCCCACCGCCGCGCCGGAACCCTCCAGGTCCGCCGAACCCTCCCGTAGAGGGGCCCGCCGTAGGGATCGCACCGGTGTGCGTGGATGTGGCGGTGTCCAGTGCGTACGCGGTCGGCCCCGCCAGGCACACCACGACCGCCACAAGGGCGACAATCCCCGGCGCCCGCCGCGACCACCAACCACGCGCCGCCAACGGCACGCCCGCAGATTCCACAGACGGCACACCCACAGGTTCCGCGACCGGCGCGCTCCCCGATCCCTCGGACGGCACAACCGCCCGCCCCTCCTCCTGACGGCCGACGATCAGCAGACCTACAGCCGCCGCCAGCCCAGCAACGAGCACAATCGGCCCCAACCAGGAATTCCACTCCGAACTACGCGACAGCAGGACGTACCCCCACCCAGCCGTCACGGCCGCAGCCAGCGCGAGCGCCCGGTGAGCCCGGCGCTCCCAGAGCAGCGCCACCCCCGAACCCACCAGCACCGCGATCGCCGGAGCCAGCGCCACCGTGTAGTACGCGTGGAAGATCCCCTGCATCAGGCTGAAGATCAGCCCGGTGACCACCAGCCAGCTCCCCCACACAACCGCCTGGGCCCGTACAGGATCGGTCCGTGGCGCTGCCCGCGTCAGCCAGACCACGGCCGCCAGGAGCACCAGCGCCGCCGGAAGCAGCCATGAGATCTGCCCGCCCGCCTCGGTGTCGAACATCCGCCACCAGCCGGCCTGCTGGTTGAGGTTGCCGAGCCCTCCGTAGTCGCCGCCGTTCAGCCGCCCGATGCCGTTGTAGCCGAGCGCGAGTTCCAGGACGCTGTTCGTCTGGGAGCCGCCGATGTACGGCCGGTCGGCGGCGGGCACCAGCGCCACGGCCACCAGCCACCATCCGGCCGACACCACCATGGCCACCCCCGCCAGCACAAGCTGCCAGAGTCGCCGCCCCAGCGTGGTCGGAGCCGTGATCAGGTAGACGAGCGCGAACCCCGGCAGCACCACGAACGCCTGCAGCATCTTGGCCAGGAACGCGAACCCGATGCACGCCCCCGCCAGCACCAGCCACCGAGTCCCCGCCTTCTCCTGGGCCCGCACCACGCAGTAGCCCGCGACGGTCAGCAGCAGCACCAGCAGCGCGTCCGGATTGTTGAAGCGGAACATCAGCACCGCCACCGGCGTAACCGCCATCACCGCCCCGCCGATCAACGCGGCCCACGCGGGGAACCGGCGGCGTACGGCGGCATAGACCACGCCCACGGTCGCCACGCCCATGAGCGCCTGGGGCACGAGAATGCTCCATGAGTTCAGCCCGAAGATCCTGGCGCTGAGCTCCATCGGCCACAACGAGGCCGGCGTCTTGTCCACGGTGATGGCATTGGCCGCGTCGGACGACCCGAAGAAGAACGCCTTCCAGCTCTGGGTGCCCGCTTGTACGGCAGCCGAGTAGAACGCGTTCGCCCATCCGGAGGCGTTCAGCCCCCATATGTAGAGCACCGCGGTGGCGGCGAGCAGCCCGGCCAACGCCCATCGATCTCTGACACGCGCATCCTTGAACACACTCGAACGCTAAGCACGGCCTCTCGCCACGCGATGAGACGACCATGAGAATCTCGTGAGCTCTGTACGGCGGTAACAGCCCGATGCGCAAAACAGCCGGGCACAAAGCAGCAACAGCCGGGCATGCAAAAGGGGCGGCACACCCGGCACCTGGGTGCAGCCGCCCCTTCTGGGGTGAAACGCCGGAACCGGCGATTCGGTAATGCTCTTCGAGCGATATGCCTCGAAAGTGTTACTTCACGGTGACGGAAGCGCCGGCGCCCTCGAGGGCAGCCTTGGCCTTCTCCGCCTGCTCCTTGTTGACCTTGCCGTCGAAGACGTTCTTGGGAGCGCCGTCGACCAGGTCCTTGGCCTCCTTGAGGCCCAGGGACGTCAGGGCGCGGATCTCCTTGATGACCTGGATCTTCTTGTCGCCGGCAGCCTCGAGGATGACGTCGAACTCGTCCTGCTCCTCAACGGCGGCGGCCTCGCCACCACCGGAGGTGGGGGCAGCGGCAACCGCGACGGGGGCGGCGGCCTTGACGTCGAACACTTCCTCGAACTGCTTCACGAACTCGGAAAGCTCGAGGAGGGTCATCTCCTTGAACGCGTCGAGCAGCTCGTCGGTGCTGAGCTTCGCCATGATGGTTTCCTCCGTATGAATCTTGCGATAACTAGGAACGGGACCGCGGGGTTTGCGGCAATCCCCGTACTACTCGCCCGCCTCTTCGCGCTTGGCGCGAAGGGCGTCGGCCAGCTGGGCCATGTTGGTGGGCAGCGCGGCGAACATGGCGGCAGCAGCACTCTGCTTCGCCTTCATCGCACCGGCCAGCTTCGCGAGGAGAACCTCGCGGGACTCGAGGTCAGCGAGCCTGGTGATCTCCGTAGCGTCCAGCATCTTGCCATCAAGGACGCCGCCCTTGATCACCAGAAGGGGATTGGCCTTGGCGAAGTCACGCAGACCCTTGGCCGCCTCGACAACGTCGCCGTTGACGAAGGCGATCGCGGTCGGACCGGCGAGCAGGTCGTTAAGACCCGCGTAACCGGCCTCATTGGCCGCAATCTTAGTCAGGGTGTTCTTCGCCACGGCGAACTTCGCATTCTCACCGAGAGAGACGCGCAGCTGCTTGAGCTGTGCGACGGTGAGACCGCGGTACTCGGTCAGAACGGCGGCAGCGCTGCCTTCGAACTCGCTCCTGAGCTCGGCAACTGCTGTCGCCTTATCCGCCCTCGCCATGGGCCTCCTTCCAGATGTGCCACCGGTGAAGGCCCAGAAATGAGAACGGCCCCGGGCGCAGGGCGCACACGGGGCTCACACACGGATCACTCCGTGTAGGAAACTCGTATCACACCTGCGCGGGCCGTCCACAGACTGTGGATCCTTCGGTCGTCAGGTCTTGAGGAACCTGACGACGACCGGCGGTCTTCGGCAACGACCAGAGTACGTCCTGGCCGCCGAGTTTCCAAATCGCTCTCAGTCGGCGACGCTGTTCAGCGCCGCATCCGGTTAGTTGGTCGTGCCCTTCGGCAGCTCACCGATCTGGTCGGCGGGCGGCGTCTGGATGTTGACGGCCTCGTTGAACCCCTTGAACAGCAGGGTCGCGTCCAGCGTGGCGCCTTCCTTCTCACCGTTCAGGGCGAGCTTGCGAGGCAGGCCGTCACTGCCGACCCAGATGTCGAACTTGATGTCCTTGAGCTCGGCCAGACCCGAGCGGGCGGCTTCCTGCTTATCGGCCGGCAGCTGCTGCACCGCCGCGTCGACCGGGAACGTCCCGCTGTAGTGGGTGGTGTCCACACCGCCGACAGTCTCGGTGCCGGCCGCCTTGATGTCCTGCGACGCGGTCACCATCTTGGTGACGGCCGCCAGGTCGAACTGCTGGATCTGGTCGAGGTACGTCTTGATCTGATCCTGACCGCCGACATCGGTCAGCGGCACCTTGATCCACGGCTTCGTCGCCCCGACGAGCTCCTTGAGCGCCTCGACCTTGACGTAGACGGCGTCGCCCTGGAGCACGGCGCGCGCCCCACCGGGCAGACCCTTACCGCCCATGTCGAGGGTGTCGAGGGTGAGGTCGACGGCCAGCTGCGGCTTGCTCTGGTAGAGCATCCGCCCCTGCACCTTGCCGTTCCCCTCCTGAGGGGTTTTGACGTTGACGACGGCGTCAACGGTGTAGCTGGTGACCTCCGCGGTCTTCTGCGCGGCCTGCGTCAGCACTTCGGACGCCGCCAGCTTGACCTGGATTGGCTGCGCGGTCGTTCCACAACCGGCAACCGCGACCGCGACCAGGGCGGCACCGGCCGCGGCGGTAGCGAGGGAAATTCTGCGCTTCAGCATGATTTAAACCCTACGTGTCGGTGTCCCGGTGATGGCGTATTCCCCTGACTTTTCAGGGAAAACCCAGGGTCTTCCCCGACCCGCGCCCCTTGATCGCGCGCCACGCTCTCTGCCTCGGCTTCTGCCGTGCGAACTGCTCTGATCTTTCTTTTCGCCGTACGGCCGCAGGCGGGTCGCGCACCACCCGGGATCCCATGGTCGCCGTACGAGATCGAGCTCGCAGACGCCCCGCGAAGGACTATCCCCCGCGCTGCGCACGCTGTACCGGCGGCGCCCACAAAGCCCGCACCGCAGCGAACCCCATCGGGGGCCCGCCCACAGCGGCGGGCGCCCGTGACACGGGAGTCTGCGGCGGGGGGTGCGGCTATCGGGGTTTGTGGCGGGGGTCTGTGGCGGGCGAGATCTGTGGAGGAGGGTCTGGCGCTCTGTGGCCGGCGATTCGGCGGGCGGCCTGTAACCCGGGGTCTGCGACCGGGAATCTGGCAGGCGGGGGTCTGTGACCGGGAGTCGCCCGGGGCTCTGTGATCGGGGGTCTGTGACCGGGAGTCGCCCGGGGCTCTGTGATCGGGGGTCTGTGACCGGGAGTCGCCCGGGGCTCTGTGATCGGGGGTCTGGCGGGCGGCCTGTGGCCGAGGTCTGTGGTCGGGGCTGCGACGCGGGCGCCCGTAAGCCGCTATCCGCGCAAAGCAACCCCCGCACGCGCATGCGACCCCGAACACACAACAGCCCCCGCCGGAGTCGGCGAGGGCTGTGTGGTGCGAAGAAGTGCCAGAAGTGTGGCTTTTTCGCTACGCGTCCAGCTCGGCGGTGAGGCCGCGGGTGGCGTTGGGGTCGACCGGGACGCCGGGGCCCATGGTCGTGGAGAAGGTGACCTTCTTCAGGTAACGACCCTTGGCGGCCGACGGCTTGAGACGGAGCACCTCGTCAAGGGCGGCGGCGTAGTTCTCGATGAGCTGGCGCTCGTCGAACGACGTCTTGCCGATGATGAAGTGCAGGTTGGCCTGCCGGTCCGTACGGAACTCGATCTTGCCGCCCTTGATCTCCGTCACGGCCTTGGCGACGTCGGGCGTCACGGTGCCGGTCTTGGGGTTGGGCATGAGGCCACGCGGGCCGAGGACGCGGCCCAGACGGCCGACCTTGCCCATGAGGTCAGGGGTGGCGACGACGGCGTCGAACTCGCTGAGCCGGTTGCCCTTGGCGATCTCGTCGATGAGCTCGTCGGCGCCGATGATGTCGGCGCCCGCCTCGCGGGCCGCCTCGGCACGGTCACCGGTCGCGAAGACCAGGACCCGGGCGGTCTTGCCGGTGCCGTGCGGGAGGTTGACCGTGCCGCGCACGATCTGGTCGGCCTTGCGAGGGTCGACGCCCAGTCGCAGCGCCACCTCGACAGTGGCGTCGAACTTGGTGGTGGACGTCTGCTTGGCCAGCTTCACGCCCTCGACGGGCGCGTAGAGCTTGTCGTGGTCGACCTTGGCCGACGCGTCCTTGTGCGCCTTGCTGCGCTTCATGTCTGTCTCCTTGTGGTGTGCGGGCCGGATGCCGGCCCTCCCACTGATCGGTGTGGGTACGAGCCGGGAAACCGGCTCTCCCACGGATCGCGGTTCGGGCCAGGGAACGGCCCTCCCGCGGATCGGGAAGTGTTAGTCGGCGACGGTGATGCCCATGGACCGGGCGGTGCCGGCGATGATCTTCTCGGCCGCCGCGATGTCGTTGGCGTTGAGGTCGGGCATCTTGGTCTCAGCGATGCTGCGAAGCTGCTCGCGGCTGAGCTTGCCGACCTTCTCCTTGTGCGGGACCGCGCTGCCCTTGTCGAGGCCCAGAGCCTTCTTGATCAGCTCGGGCGCCGGGGGCGTCTTCGTGATGAAGGTGAAGCTGCGGTCTTCGAAAATGGTGATCTCAACGGGGATGATGTTGCCCCGCTGGGCCTCAGTGGCAGCGTTGTACTGCTTGACGAAGTCCATGATGTTGACGCCGTGGGGACCGAGCGCGGTACCGACGGGCGGAGCGGGCGTGGCCTGGCCGGCCGGCAACTGCACCTTTACGAGGGCAGCCACTTTCTTCTTTGGAGGCATGTTCCTTCTCCGGGTCCTGACAATTTGGTGGTGTGCCCCCACGGTCGTGGGGAGCAGCCCAGGTGGACGCTCACCAACGCAGCGATTTTCCTGGGTTCACCCCCACGTGCATGGGGACGACGTATCAGCTTACGTGATCGTCTTAGATCTTCGAGACCTGGTTGAACGACAGCTCGACCGGGGTCTCGCGGCCGAAGATCGAGACGAGCACCTTGAGCTTCTGCGACTCGGGGCTGATCTCGCTGACCGAGGCGGGCAGGGTGGCGAACGGGCCGTCCATGACCGTGACGGACTCGCCGATCTCGAACTCGACGGTCGGGCCGGTGCTGGTCTTGGCCGAGGACTTCTTGGCTTCCTCGGTCGGCTCCGGCGCCAGCAGCTTGGCGACCTCGTCGAGGTTGAGCGGGCTCGGCTTGTTGGACAGGCCCACGAAGCCGGTCACACCGGGCGTGTTACGCACGGCGGCCCAGGACTCGTCGGTCAGCTCCATGCGCACCAGCACGTAGCCGGGCAGCACGCGCTCCTTGACCGGCACCTTCTTACCGCTCTTGAACTCCTGGACGGTGTGCGTCGGCACCTCGACCTGGTAGATGTAGTCCTCCATGTTGAGAGACACGTTGCGGCTCTCGATGTTGGACTTCACGCGGTTTTCGTAGCCGGCGTAAGAGTGGATCACATACCACTCGCCGAGCTGGCCCCGGAGCGAGCGCTTGAACTCCTCGACCGGGTCGACGTCAGGCAGGATGTCACCGTCTTCGTCGACTGCGGGAGCCTCGTCGGCGACCTCGTCCTCGTCGCCCTCGTCGCTGTCCGCGACGTCGGCGTCGAGCTCGTCGACGGTCTCCTCAGTGGCCTCAGCGGCCTCTTCCGGCTCGGTGTCCCACTCCTCGTGGGACTCGTTCGCCGGCACTGAAGATTCGGACACGGTGACTTTTCCTCTTTCGTCGAATCGAATGGCGACTCCGTACGGGTGACGCCGTCGGTGTCTGGATCAGGATCCGCCGAAGACGCGGAGAACGGCCCAGCCGAGCGCACTGTCGAGCCCGTACACAATCGCAACCATGATCAGAACGAATACCAGAACGACCGTGGTGTAAGTGATGAGATCCTTGCGTGTCGGCCAGATGACCTTACGCAGCTCGGTGACTACCTGCCGGTAGAAAAGGGCCGGCGAGGTGCGGGTCTTCTTCTCGCCACTAGGCTTGCCTGCGGTCTCGCCGCGCGTGTCGATCGCCACAGTCCTCACCTGAATCTGTCGTATCCAACGCAGTATGCGGCGCGCTTACACGCCATTGCGCGGACCGCACTCGCAGGGCACGAGGGACTCGAACCCCCAACCGCCGGTTTTGGAGACCGGTGCGCTACCAATTGCGCCAGTGCCCTATGTCGCCAACCACACTACCCTGATCAGCTCACTGCCTGGACCGAACCGCACGTCGACATGCGGCGGTACGACCAGGCGAAAGTGTATCGGGGGAAAGCCCTTTACGTCGAACCAAACCCGATCGCCCAGGTCACGGCCCGCGTGGCAGCATGGACCCATGTCCACCCGACCTCGCATATCCAGCCGAATTTCCGCGATTTCCGAGTCCGCCACGCTGGCCGTGGACGCGAAGGCGAAGGCGATGAAGGCGGCCGGCCGCCCCGTCATCGGCTTCGGCGCCGGAGAGCCCGACTTCCCGACACCGGATTACATCGTCGAGGCGGCGGTCACGGCGGCGCGCGATCCCCGCTTCCACAAGTACACCCCGGCCGGCGGCCTGCCGGAGCTCAAGCAGGCGATCGCCGCCAAGACGCGGCGCGACTCGGGCTACCAGGTCGAGGCGTCGCAGGTCCTGGTCACCAACGGGGGCAAGCAGGCCGTCTATGAGGCGTTCGCCACGCTGCTCGACCCGGGCGACGAGGTGCTGGTCGTGGCCCCGTACTGGACGACCTACCCCGAGGCGATCAAGCTGGCCGGTGGTGTTCAGGTCGACGTCGTCACCGACGAGACGACCGGCTACCTCGCGAGTGTCGAACAGCTTGAGGCGGCCCGCACGGAGCGCACCAAGGTCCTGCTGTTCGTCTCGCCGTCCAACCCGACGGGCGCCGTCTACTCGCGCGAGCAGACGGAGGCGATCGGCCGCTGGGCCGCCGCCAACGGCCTCTGGGTGGTCACCGACGAGATCTACGAGCATCTCGTGTACGGCGGAGCGGAGTTCACCAGCATCGCCACGGCCGTTCCCGAGCTGGCCGACCGGGTCGTCATCGTCAACGGCGTGGCCAAGACGTACGCCATGACGGGCTGGCGGGTGGGCTGGCTGATCGGTCCGTCCGACGTGGTCAAGGCCGCGACGAACCTCCAGTCGCACGCCACGTCCAATGTCTCGAACGTGGCCCAGATGGCCGCTCTGGCCGCCGTCTCCGGCGATCTGTCGGCCGTGGCGGAGATGCGCGAGGCGTTCGACCGGCGCCGGCAGGCGATGGTGCGGCTGCTCAACGAGATCCCGGGCGTGTTCTGCCCGGAGCCGAAGGGGGCCTTCTACGCCTACCCCTCGGTCAAGGAGCTGATCGGCAAGGAGCTGCGCGGCCGGCGGCCGCAGTCGTCGGCCGAGCTGGCCGAGCTGATCCTGGAGGAGGCGGAGGTGGCGGTGGTTCCGGGCGAGGCGTTCGGGACGCCCGGATATTTCCGCCTTTCGTACGCCCTGGGGGACGACGACCTGGCAGAGGGCGTCAGCCGCCTCGCCAAGCTCCTCGCGGAAGCCCACTGACCGCGCCACCTCAGCCGACCGCAGAGGCCGACTGACCGATCCGACGTCAGCCGACCGCGGAAGCCGACTGACCGATCCGACGTCAGCCGACCGCCTCTGCCACCTGCTCGATCTCGCGGGCCAGTCCGGGCGTGGCGCCGATGTAGACCGCGGTGCCCGGCCGTTCCAGCCACATGAAGTTGCTCAGCCCGCCCCGCGTACGCCAGCGCAGGGCGGGCTTGCCGTTGTACGCGCGCAAGCTCGACCTGCTGACCAGCGACGCGAACCGCTCGGCGCCCCGCACCCCGCACACCAGGCCGACGAGCAGCTCCTCGTCGTTCTTGCGCCACCGCACGCCCTTCACCTTGAGCCGCTCGCGCAGTGACTTGACCCGCGTGAACGAGCCCGCGCGCTCCACCCCCGCGGGCAGGTGGCCGATGCCTAGATCCCCGGACCCGCAGGTCAGAGAGATGATCGTCGACCTCGCCCGGCTCGGTTCCGGCGTGGCTGTGTTGGCTTCCGGCGTGGCGGCGCTGCCGCACGCGGTGAGCGCGAACACGAGGGACACCGCTGCCAGGCGTCGCATCAACCCCCCATGACTTGGAGTGGAAACCGCAGAAAAGGCCCCTAGTCTCCTACAGGAGCCTTGACCGAGGCGGCAACACGGAGCAGTTCATCGCTCAGGGATTCGCTGACCCTGATCCAGGCTCCGGTGCCCGTACGCTCCAGCCAGACGATCATCAGGCCGCCGCCGGGATGCCTGCCGACCAGGGCGGGTCTGCCGCGGATGGTGGTCTCCCTCGGCGTCCGTAGCGGCGTCCGCCGCTGGTAGGTGGCCCAGTCGGCCGCCGCGGCGCCGTGCTCGACCCGCACCTCGACGAACCTGTCCTGAGCGCCTGTCCCCCCCTCAGGAGTGAATCTGGCCCAGGCGCCCTGGTCGGGTTCGATCACTCCCCCGTCGGCGCGATCGAACCCCGCGGGCAGGTAGGTGAGCCAGAAATCATGCGCGACCACCGCGATCCGGGGCGCCGCCAGGGCGGCGGTGACGGTCCGGCCCCGAGCGGGCCCCGCCCGACCCGGCTGCGCCGGAGCCGGTGGAGCCTGAAGCGGCGCAGGCGCCCCCACCGGCGTGCGATGGAGGCGCCCGAATCCCGAGGAGAACAACCCATAGATGATCGAAACGGTGACCCCAAGTGCGAGAAACGCCAGCATCGCGCGCAGCGCCTGTCCGCCGGTCCCGCCCTCAGGCTTCATGCACGGTAGATCCCCGGTCTGATCTCACCCGTACCACCTGATCACTTAACGGGTTCGATCCCTTCGGCGATCTTCTTCAACTCGGCACCCGCGTCAACCTTTTTCGCATAGTCCGGGCTGATATACACCTCGACCGCCAGCCCCTCGCGCAGCGTCCAGCCAATGGTGCTCGTCGTGCTGTCGCCGGGCCCGGAGTCGACCTCGCCGCCTTCTGTGATCTTTGCCAGGTATGCCCGCTTGCCGGCGATGTCGAGGATTTCGGCGCCGTCCTTGGAGTACGTCGCCAGTTGCTGCGCGATCTGCTTGCTCGCCTCATCCGCGAACACGACCACCTGAACGGCGTAGAAGCCCTCTTCCTGTCCGGGCTCCGTAAAAGTGGTCGTATAGCTCGTCTTGCCGAAGCCGTTCTTGCCCGACCACTTGCCCCATTCGAGCCCGTCGGGCAGGTAGCCGACATGGATACCGCCGAACTTCCTGCCGTCGCCCAGGTCGCCGAGGTCCTGCGGCAGCGAGACCTCCGGGCCGACGGTGAGCTGCACGTTCGTCCCCTTCTGCACCTCCTGGCCGGCGGCCGGGGCCTGCGCGCGCACCTGCCCCTTTTCGGTGGCCGTCTCCGGGTCCTCGACGACCAGTCCGGCCTGCTTCAGCGTCGCGACCGCCTTGGCGGCGGGCATGTCGACGACACTGGGGACGGTCACCAAGTCCATCACGGCCCGGTCCTGGCCGGTGGCCGCGTGCTGGGTCTTGGGGGGTTCCCCCGAGTTGATCAGTGCCGGTACGGTCACGGCGACCAGGGCCGTGACCAGGGCGGCGCCGGCCGTACGGAATCTGAGCACGTGCGCGCGGTGGCGGCGGCGCACGTCCCGGCCGAGCGTCGGCCCGGCGTGCACGCCGGCGACGTGCGCGGCCATGGCCTCGGCGATGGCTTCTTCTTCGGTCTTCATCGGATCGCTCCTTCTGCGAAGGTCATGCGTTCGCGGATCTTGGCGAGGCCCCGGGCCGACTGGCTCTTCACGGTGCCGAGCGAGCAGCCGAGCAGCGACGCGGTGGCCGACTCCGACTGGTCCTCCCAGTAGCGCAGGACGATTACTGCGCGCATCTTCGGCGGCAGTCTGCGCAGCTCCTCGATGAGCGTGTCGCGCAGGTCCAGGTCGGGCGATTTCGCGGCGGTGTCGGGCGGCCGGGCGAACGTGATCTCCTGCACGACGCGCCGCCGCCGAGCCCGGCTAATCGCCGCGTTGACGAGGACTTTGCGCGCGTACGCCTCGGGGTTGTCGTGCCGGATCCGGGTCCAGTGCCGGTAGACCTTCTCCAGAGCGTGCTGGACCAGGTCCTCGGCGTCGTGGTGGGTGGCTCCGCAGACCAGGATCGCGGTGCGTAACAACGAGGTGCTGCGGGCGGCAAGGAACTCGTCGAATGCCGCTTCGTCTTCATCCGTCATGAGCGGGGTCCCCTTTCGCCCCTCCCAACGCACGAACGGGCATCCAGGTTGAGTGGCAAGATATGGAAATGCCACGCCCGCTTGACCAGCTGCCCAAGGCTCACCTGCACCTGCACTTCACCGGCTCGATGCGGCATTCGACGCTGATCGAGCTGGCTCGCGAGCAGGGCCTGCACCTGCCCGACGCGCTGGAGCAGGACTGGCCGCCCCAGCTGCGCGCGACCGATGAGCGTGGGTGGTTCAGGTTCCAGCGACTGTACGACATCGCCAGGTCGGTGCTGTGGCAGCCGGAGCACGTCTACCGGTTGGTACGGGAGACGGCCGAGGACGAGGCGGCGGCCGGGTCACGGTGGCTGGAGATCCAGGTGGACCCGTCGGGGTTCGCGCCACGGTTCGGCGGGTTGACGGCGACGCTGGAGCTCATGCTGGACGCCGCCGCCCAGGCCGCCGTACTGGCGGACATCGGGATCGCGGTGGTCGTGGCGGCCAACCGCACCAAGCACCCGCTCGACGCGAACACGCTGGCCAGGCTCGCGGTCCAATACCAGGGCAAGGGGGTCGTCGGGTTCGGGTTGTCGAACGACGAGCGGCGCGGCGCGGCCAGGGAGTTCGAGCGGGCCTTCCGGATCGCCAAGCGTGCGGGGCTGCTGGCCGTACCTCATGGGGGTGAGCTGCTCGGGCCCCGCAGCGTCGCGCAGTGCGTGGACGACCTGCACGCGGATCGCGTCGGGCACGGGGTACGGGCGGCGGAGGACCCGTGGCTGATGGAGCGGCTGGCTGAACGGCAGATCTGCTGCGAGGTGTGCCCGACCTCGAACGTGGGCCTGGGCGTCGCCGAGCGGGCGGCGGACGTGCCGTTGCGCAGGCTGTTCGACGCGGGGGTGCCGATCGCGCTGGGGGCCGACGATCCGTTGCTGTTCGGGGCGCGGTTGTTGCGGCAGTACGAGCTGGCGCGGGAGGTCTACGGCTTCAGTGATGAGGAGATCGCCGAGTTGGCGCGGCAGTCGATCAGGGCGTCCACGGCGCCCGAGGGTGTGCGCAAGGAATTCCTGAAGGAGATCGACGACTGGCTGACCCTGCCGGAGTGAGGCGGCTGTCAGCGCGGTTATCGAAGGAGTGTGGCGGCTATCTCGGCGGCGCGCTCCTTGGTGCCGGCTCCTTCCAGGCGGTAGCCGACTGTGCCGGACTGCCAGATGAGGGTGGGCTGGGCTTGGCGCAGGGGGACCGACGTGCCGTCCTCGCGCTTGAGATAGCCGAGCGGATGCTCGCCGCCGAGCCACCAGGCGGTGACGCCCGCGACCGGGACGTCCTCGGGCCAGGGTGGGCCAACGCTCTTGAAGAAGTACGGGCTGAGCGTGCCGTCGAACTGGTCCAGGCGGATGCCGCCCGGCCAGAACATCGACGCCACGCGGCCGTTGTCGCTCACCGTGGCGCGCTCGGGGGTGCCCAGCGCGGTGGGGGTCTTGATGGGGAACTTCACCTGGGTGGCCAGGTCCGCCGGAGCCACCGCGTGCTCGCCCGGCAGGGGCGTGGGGGTGGTGACCGGCTCGGGGGTGGACTCGCCCAGGCGTAGCTCGATGCCCGCGTAGTGGAGGATCGCGCGCACGGCGGCCCGGCCCTGCGGGGTGGCGGCGGTGATGGCTATGACGGCCACGACGATGGCTGTCACGATCTGCCATCTTGCCCGCCGCCTGCGTCGCGCCGGAGGCCGCCGCTCATCGTCCCGCCGACCCGGCGCCGGGGGATGCCGCCTGGTGTCGGGCGCACCGGGCACACCGGGCGCCTCAGGGGCCGCCTCGGGCGTCGCAGGCGTTTCGGGCGTCGCGGGGATCGCGGGCACCGCGGGCGTTTCGGGCGTCGCGGGCGTTTCGGGGGTGGGCTCCAGGCGGGCGCGGACGGCTGATGCCACGTCGCTCGGTGGTGGGTTGGGGACGTCGAGGAAGTCGGCGAGGGCCGTGAGTTCGGCGGCCAGGTCGTCGAACGGGTCATGCGAGCTCATTGCCCACCTCCTCCCTGAGCCGCGCGAGGCCGCGATGGGTGCTGGATTTGACGGTGCCGAGCGGCCAGTCGAGCACCTGGGCGGTTTCCGCCTCCGTCAGCTGTAAGAAGTACCGGCAGACGACGGCCTGGCGTTCCCGCTCCGGCAGGTGGCGTACCGCCTCCAGCAGCCGGGCGCGCCGGTCCGTGGCGACGGCCGAACCCTCGGGGTCGTCGGGGGCCTTGAGGTCGGCCATGGCGCTGAGCCGTACGGTGAGCTCGGATCTGCGCCCGCGCGATCGGGTCAGGTTGTGCGTCTCGTTGGCCACGATCCGCAGCAGCCACGGCCGGAAAGGGGCGTCCCTGCGGAAGGTCGACAGGTGCCTGAACGCCTTGACGAACGCCTCCTGCACCACGTCCTCTGCCTCGTCCCCCGCCCCGAGCATGGCGGCGGTGCGGTGGGCGAGCGCGCTGTAGCGGGCGACCAGCGCCTCGTAGGCGGTCAGGTCACCGGCGAGGGAGCGGCTGATGGCCTCGTCGTCGTCCATGAACGAGTCAGATTTCACCGCATCACAGGGGGTCTAGGGAAGGGCGTTTGACCCATGAGGTGACCATCGGCGCTGCTGGGGCATTAGACTCGCACAAATCCATGAGCCCTTCGAAGGAACGGCACTATGTCTTCTGGGTATGACCGTGTAGTACAACCGGCGGCCGGTGACGAGGCCCTGGAGAACCACCTAGGTGGGGACGAGGCCAAGAACTATCGGCAGTACGAGTTCGACATGGTCGCCCCGCATGTCGGCCGTTCGATGCTGGAGATCGGGTCCGGGCTGGGCCACTTCGCCGAGCAGTTCCTGCCGCGCCTCGACCGGCTCGTGGTGAGCGACTTCGACCCCTACTGCGTCGAGCAGCTCCGCAAGCGCTTCGAGGGGCGCGACGACATCAACGTGCTGCAGTTCGGCCTGCCGACCGAGATCCCGCTTGAGGACAAGGTCGACACGGTCATCATGATGAACGTCCTGGAGCACATCGAAGAGGACGCCGAGGCGCTGCGTTCGCTGGCTCGGGTCACGCAGCCCGGCGGCCGGATCATCATCTGGGTGCCCGGCTACATGCAGCTTTATGGAGACTTCGACCGCAAGGTCGGGCACGTCCAGCGCTACACCCCCAAGACCCTGGGCGCGACGGTCGCCAAGGCGGGGCTGGAGCCCGAGGTGCTGAAGCCGATCAACTTCCTGGGCGGCATCGCCTGGTGGGCCGCCGTCCGCCGGGGTGGCGTGGGCTATCCGGATCCGCGACTCGTGAAGATCTACGACCGGACGGTGGTTCCGGCCACGCGCCTCATCGAGCGCTTCATCCGGCCGCCCTTCGGTCAGACGGTCTTCTGCGTCGCTCGGGTGCCTGCCTAGCGTCAGTGAGGCGTCTGTCTCAATCGGTGTGACGGTCCGTTGTGGCTGGGGTCCTTTTAGCGGGATACCCCCTTCGGGGGAGCGGACAAAGGCGGTCCGTCGTGGCTGAGGCCCCTTCGGGCGAGAAGAAGAAGACGGTCCGTCGTGGCTGGGGCCTGAGAACCGCCTCAGCCGCCACCGGCGTGCGGGGCGGCTGAGGGGCCCGGGCCGGTGGAGGAGGGACCCGGGCGGGGATGGCTGTTGCGGCCGGCTATTTGATGGAGCCCGCCGTCAGACCTCCCACCACCTTTCGCTCGATCAGAGCGAAGAGGATGATCACTGGGATGGTGGCGATCACCGAGCCGGCGAAGAGGTTCTGCCAGTCCACCTGGTATTGGCCGATGAACGAGTTCAGCGCCACCGTCAGCGGCTGGTTCGCCGGTGTCGTGGTCAGCGTCAACGCCACCACGAACTCGTTCCACGCGGCGATGAAGGTGAAGATCAGCGCGGTGATGACCCCGGGCATGGCCAGCGGCAGCGTGATCCGGAACAACGCCCCGAACCGCCCGTTGCCGTCGATGAACGCCGCCTCCTCCAACTCACGCGGGATCGAGGAGAAGTACGCGTTCAGGATCCACACCGCGAACGCCAGGTTGAACCCGCCGTTGACCAGGATCAGCGACCAGATCGAGTCCACCAGCCCGAACTGGAAGAACTCGCGGTAGATGCCGACCAGCATGGCCGTCGGCTGGAACATCTGGGTGATCAGCACCAGGATCAGGAACGCCGTGCGTCCCCTGAAGTTGTGCCTGGCCGAGTAGTACGCGGCCGGCAGCGCCACCAGCAGCACCAGGATGGTGGAACCCGCCGCCACCTTGAGCGTGACCATGAGGTTGCCGGCCAGGCCGCTGGTCCAGAAGTTGGTCAGGTTCGACCACTCCCACTGCGACGGGAAGAACGTCACGTCGCGCAGCGTCTCCTGGGGGCGCAGCGAGGTCAGCAGCATCACCAGGTACGGGAACAGGAAGATGAACGCGATCACGTACGCGCTGCCCGCGACGATCACCGTCTTGAGCCTGGGCAGACCGCGCGAGGCGGGGCGGGGCGGCTTGGCGTGGTGGTGGGTGGACAGCGCCGGCGCGGTCTTGACGGCCATCACGCCACCTCCTTGTTCCAGCGGGACACCCTGAGGAAGATCGCGGTCAGGATGATCACCATGCCGAAGTTGACGACCGACATGGCGGCGGACTCGCCGATGTTGGAGCCCTTGAGGATGAACATCAGGATCGTCGAGGTCGCCGTCGAGTATCCGGGCTGGCCGTGCGTCATGGCCCAGATGATCGGGAAGCTGTTGAAGACGTTCATGACATTGATCAGCGCGGCGACGGTGAGGGCGGGGCGCAGCAGCGGCAGCGTGATCGACCAGTACGTCCGCAGCCGGGTGGCGCCGTCCATCTTGGCCGCCTCGTAGACGTCGGTGGGGATCGTCGCCAGACCGGCCAGCAGCGCGTACGTGGTGAACGGCACCGACACGAACACCGCCACGAACACCAGCCACGGCATCGCCGTCGAGGCGTCGCCGAGCTGGTCGGCCGAGGCGCCGCCCATCGCGTCGATCAGGCCGAGCTTGAGCCTGATCTGGTTGATGACGCCGACCTCCGGGTCGAGCATCCACTTGAAGATGATCGCCGTCATCAGCACCGAGGCCGCCCACGGCGCGATCAGCGCCCAGCGGGCGATCTTGCGGCCGGGGAAGCGCTGGTTGAACAGCTGGGCCAGGGCCAGCGAGATCAGCACGGTGAGGGCGACGACCGCGACCACCCAGATCACGCTGCGGACCATGATGTCCGCGAAGTCCTTCTCACCGAACAGCTTCTCGTAGTTCGCCACGCCGTTGCCGCCCTGGACCACGCCGAACCGGCTGATCTTCAGGAACGACGAGCGGATCATCTCGTAGACCGGCCAGAGCACGACCACCGCGATCAGCACAACAGCGGGCCCGACCCAGGCCAGGGGCTCCAGGATGCGGAACCTTTTCATGCGGAACCTTCCGTAACGGTACGGCCGGCGCTCTGGACGCGAAGCGCCGGCCGTACGGGCCCCCGACTGATCAGCCGGCGTCGGCGGTCTTCTGGAGCTCGCCGAGCACCTTGGCCGGGTCGTCCTTGACGGCCCCGCCGATGGTCTGCTTGATCTGCGGGTTCACCTCGGCCCACTTCGGGTCCTGGAACGGGTAGAAGCTGGCGTTGGGCAGCGCGTCGAGGAACGGCTTGAGCTTCTCGTCGCCCGACAGCTTCTGGATGCCGCCGTTGGTCACGGGCAGCAGCTTGTAGGTGTCGCTGATCTTCTGCGCGGCACTGCCGGTGTAGAAGAAGTCGAAGAACTTCTTGATCTCGGCGGCGTGGCCGTTCTTGTTGAACGCCATGATCCAGTCCATGACGCCGAGCGTGGTGTCGAGCGGGCCGGACTTGCCGGGGATCGGCGCGACGCCGTAGTTCTTCAGCCCGGCCGCGTCGAAGATGGGGATGGACATCGGGCCGCCGTTGACCATGCCGACCTTGCCGGCGCCGAAGTCCTCCCAGACCGTCTTGCGGTCCTTGGTGCCCGGGTTCGGAGTGGTCAGACCGGCGTTGACCAGGCCCTTCACGTAGTTGAACGTCTCGACGTTCTGCGGGGAGTTGATCGCCCACTTGCCGGAGGCGTCCTTGTAGCCGCCGCCGTTGCCGAGCATCCACAGGAAGGACTCGGCCTGCGCCTCCTCCTGTCCGAGCGGCAGGCCGAAGGGCTGGCTGACGCCGGCCTTCTTCAGCTTCTCGGCGTCGGCCTTGAGCTCGTCCCAGGTCTTGGGCGGCTCGGCGATGCCGGCCTTCTGGAACAGGTCCTTGTTGTAGAACAGGGCGCGGGCGGAGGAGACGAACGGGATGCCGTACGCGGCACCGTCGACCTTGCCGAAGTCGGCGAACTTCTGCAGCATGTCGCTGGAGACGTTCGGCGACAGGACCTCGTCGACCTTGTAGAGGAGCTGGTCCTTGACGAAGCCGGAGTAGTCGCCGGTCTGCAGGATGTCGGGCACCTGGCCGTTCTGGACCATGGTGGCGACCTGCTTGTCGATGTCGTTCCAGTTGATGACCTGGACCTCGACCTTGATGTTCGGGTTGGCCGCCTGGAACTCGTCCACGACGCCCTTCCAGAACGTCTCACCGGAGTTCGGCTTGCCGGGGCCGTCACCGTAGTCGGCGGCGACCATCTTGAGCGTCACCGGGCCGCCGGCCGAGGACTTCTGGTCGCCCGCACCGGCCGTGCCGGTGTCTCCTCCTGAGCCACAGCTGGACAGGACCAGCACGGTTGCCAGGCCGAGAGCCGCACCGCCCACAAGTTTCATGTTCACCGAAGTACCGCCTTCTCATCGGACGGGTCTCGCTGGTCCGTACCAGCGGCCGGTGCGTGAGTCACAGCTCAACGCGTTTGCGTCAGAGTAAGCCTCAATTCTTGGTCTGGTCTATACCGGTTGGTCTCGGTTTGAAAACACTAGGACGCCAGAAACCTCACAACCGGTCTAGACCGCCCGTCAGAGGATCTTTCTCCGCACGCTCTCCCCGCCCTGCGGCGATCCGATCCACGGCCCTTCGATGGACGGGTCGAGAATGCCCTCCTCGACGAAGGTGTAACGGCCGTCGAGCACGTAGCGGGCCAGCCGGGTGTCCTGGGTGTCGCTGTTGTCCCAGAGTTTGGCGAACAGCGCCTCCGCCCGCCGCCGCGCCTGATGGCAGAACGTGTCCGCCAGCTCGTACGGCCGGCGGCCCAGGTCACGGGCGTCCTCCTCGGCCTTGACGCAGACCGCGGTGATGGCGAACAGCTCGGCCCCGATGTCGACGATCCGGCCGAGGAAGGACTGCTTGTGTTCGAGCCGCCCCTGCCAGCGGGACATCCCGTAGAAGGTGGACCGAGCCAGCTTCCTGCTGGTCCGCTCGACGAAACGCAGGTGAGCCGCCAGCGGCCCGAAGTCGGCGTATGCGGCGGGCAGATTGCCGCTGCCCGCGACCAGCGTCGGCAGCCAGCGGGCGTAGAAGCGGCCGGCCTGCCGCAGCGCCTGCGCGCGTTCCTTCCTGGAGGCGTCGGGGTTGATGAGCTCCCCGGCCGCCGACAGGTGGGCGTCGACCGCCTCGCGGGTGATCAGCAGCCGCATGATCTCGGAGGAGCCCTCGAAGATCCGGTTGATCCGCGAGTCGCGCAGCATCTGCTCGACCGGGACCCCGCGCTCGCCCCGCGCGGCCAGCGACTCGGCGGTCTCGTAGCCGCGACCGCCCCTGATCTGGAGCAGCTCGTCGAGCACCTGGTAGGACAGCTCGGAGGCGTAGAGCTTGGCCAGCGCGGCCTCGATCCTGATGTCGTTGCGCTGGTCGTCGGCCATGCGGCTGGTCAGCTCGCAGACGGCCTCCAGGGCGTACGCGGTGGCCGCGATGAAGGCGATCTTCGTGGCGACGGCCTCGTGCTCGCCGACCTTGCGCCCCCACTGCACGCGGGCGTTGCCCCACTCACGGGCGATCTTCACCGCCCACTTGGCGTTGCCCGCGCAGGTGGCGGGCAACGACAGGCGCCCGGTGTTGAGCGTGGTGAGGGCGATCTTCAGCCCTTCGCCCTCACGCCCGATGAGATTCTTGGCGGGCACTCTGACCTGTGCGAACTCGGTGACGCCGTTCTCGATGCCCCGAAGCCCCATGAAGGCGTTGCGCCTCTTCACCGTGATGCCGGGCGAGTCGGCCTCGACCACGAACGCGCTGATCTTCTTGCCGGTACGGGCCATGACCACGAGCAGGTCGGCGACCACGCCGTTCGTCGTCCACAGCTTGACGCCGTCGAGCACGTAGTCGTCGCCGTCCCTTACGGCGGTCGTGGACAGCCGCGCCGGGTCGGAGCCCACGTCCGGCTCCGTCAGCAGGAACGCCGACACCTCGCCGCGCGCGCACCTCGGCAGGTACTCCCGCTTCTGCTCCTCGGTGCCGAACAGCTTGAGCGGCTGCGGCACCCCGATCGACTGATGCGCCGACAGCAGCGTCGCCAGCGCCGGGCAGTACGACCCGACGAGCATGAGCGCGCGGCAGTAGTACAGGTAGGGCAGGCCGAGCCCGCCGTACTCCTCGCTGATCGTGATCCCGAACGCCCCGAGCTCGCCAAGCCCTTTGACCACCTCGTCGGGCACCTGCGCGGTCCGCTCGATCTCGGCGGGATCGACGTGCGCGTCGAGGTAGCGCCGGACGGCCCTGACGAAGTCCTCCCCGCGCTTGGCCGCCTCCTCGGCCAGCGTGGGGGCCGGGTAGACCAGGTCGAGACGGAGGTCGCCCAGGAACAGCTGCTTGGCGAAGCTCGGGCGGGTCCACTCCTTCTCCCGGGCCTGCTCGCCGAGCTCTCTCGCCTTTGCGTAGTCGGTCATCGCGTCCCTCTTCCGGTCGGTGAGGGGTCTCTTTCCCTTTCTTGTACGACAAGCACGGGTTCCCCGCCACCCGCCGCACCCCCAGTCGTTACGGCTTTGCCGCCAGCAGGGCTATCAGCGACAGTGCCGCCGGTATTGCTAGATATGTGCCGCAGCAGGCCAGGGCTATGCATGACAGGGCGGTTGCCGCGATGGCCGTGTTGCGCGGCCTGCCCGGCGGCAGAATGCGGACGGCCGCCGCCACGCCCGCCGTGGTCACCGCGGCCAGGCAGGCCGAGGTGGCTCTCATGAGGGTGTCCAGGTCTGCCGGCAGCAGCATGATCAGGGCGGTCAGGGCCGCCAGGAGGGCCAGGCTGCGGTAAGGGGTTCCGCCGTTTTCGAACCAGCGCGGCAGGGATCCGCTCCCGGCCATGGACACGCCCAGGCGGGCGGCGCCGGCTATGTAGGTGTTGATGGCGCCGAAGGTGAGGGCGATGGCCGCCGTAGTGATGATGGGGCCGGCCGCGGCGCCGATCCCGGTCTCCAGCAGGGCGGACAGCGGTGCCGCCCGGCCCAAGACGGCGATCGAGGTGATGGAGACGCTCAGGTAGAGGACGGAGATCACGATCAGGGTCACCGTGGTGGCCCTCCTGATGTCGGTGATCTCCGCCGACAGGTGGGTGGCGGCCTCCCAGCCGACGAAGGCGAAGAAGAGCACTCCGGCCGCGGAGATCACGCCCGCCATGCCGTACGGGGCGAACGGGGTGAAGTTGGCGGCGCTGGCGTGCGGCGCGGCGGTGCCGACGGCCGTCGCGAGGAGCGCGATCAGCAGGAGCACCATGGCCACCTGCAGCCGTCCCGAGGTGCGCAGGCCCGCGACGTTGGCGAGGAAGGCGGCGGCGAGCAGGGTGGCGGCGGCGACGGTCTTGTCCACGCCCAGGGTGTTGGCCACATAGACCGCGCCCACCTGCGCGCCGGCCACGATGCCGATGGGGACGGCGCCGTAGAACCACCAGCCGACCACCGCGGCGGCCCGCCCACCGAACGCGAGACCGGTGAAGGCGGCCACGCCGCCGCCGTTCGGGTAGTGGGTGCCGAGCGTGGCGAAGGTGATCGCCACCGGTGCGCTCAACGCCAGCAGGCCGACCCAGGCCAGGATCGACGCCGGGCCCGCGGCCTCGGCGGCCAGTTGGGGCAGCACCAGCATGCCCGGTCCGAGTACTCCGCCCAGCAGCATCGCCGTGCCCTGACCGGCACTCAGGCGGCCTTTCGTTTGTTCCGACATATCAGCCGAAAGTAGCCGGACGCGTGGTGCTCACTGCCTTCTGGCGAACGTTTGATCGGTTCTCTGGAGATAATGCCGCCGTGGATGAACTTGATTCGGGAATCATTCGACTTCTTCAAACGGATGCGCGGCAATCGAACCGGGAACTGGCCAGACAGCTGGGCGTCGCCCCCTCCACCTGTCTGGAACGCGTCCGCGCCCTCACCCGGCGCGGCGTCATCCGCGGCTACCACGCCGACATCGCCCCGGCGGCACTGAACCGCAGTGTCCAGGCGCTCGTCTCGGTCCAGGTCCGCCCGCTGAGCAGGACCGTCATCGAGACGTTCAAGCAGTCGGCGGCCGAGCAGCCGGAGGTGCTGAGCGTGTTCGTCCTGGCGGGCGGGGACGACTTCCTGCTGCACGTGGCGGTCCAGGACCTGGACCACCTGCACGCGTTCCTGCTCGACCGGCTCAGCAAGCGGCGGGAGATTGCCGGGTTCCGTACGTCGGTCATCTTCCAGCAGGTGCACAACAGCGCGCCGAGCCTGCTGCCGTACGACGAGTCAGCTCATTAGCCCCGCCTCATAGGCCATGATCGCGGCCTGGACCCGGTTGTTCACCTCCAGACGCAGGAGGATGGCGCTGACGTGGGCCTTGACCGTGCCTTCCGACACGAACAGCTCGCGGCCGATGTCCTGGTTGGACAGGCCGCGGCCGACGAGGGCCAGCACCTCGCGTTCGCGGGGCGTGAGGGATTCGGTCCGCTTGCGGGCGGTGGTGTTCCGGGTGAGCCTGCCGTCGTTCAGCTCGGCGATCACCTGGTGGGCGATGCGCGGTGACAGGTACGCCGCGCCGCCCGCGACCGCCCGGACGCCGATGATCAACTCGCGCGGGTCGGCGGCCTTGAGCAGGAAGCCGGCCGCGCCTTCCGCGAGCGCCCTGGCGACGTACTCGCGTTCGTCGAACGTGGTCAGCATGACCACCGCCACCTCCGGAAGCGCGGCGCGCAACTCGGCGGCGGCGGACAGTCCGTCGAGGCGGGGCATGCGGATGTCGAGCATCGCCACGTCCGGGCGGTGCGCCAGGGCCAGCTCGACGGCCTCCCTGCCGTCGGCGGCCTCGGCGACGATCCCGATGCCCGCGTCGGTGGCCAGTATCGACTTCACCCCGGCCCGGACCATGGGCTCGTCGTCGGCCAGCAGCACCCGGATCATCCGCTCTCCCCTGTGTCTTTCGGCCATGGCAGCCGGGCCGTCACGGTGAATCCCGTTTTATGCGGGCCGGCCTCCAGCGTGCCGCCCAGCAGCCGTACGCGTTCGCGCAGGCTCGCCAGCCCGGTCCCACCGCCACCTGTGGACTGCGGTTCGGTGAGCGAGGGTGCGTTGGCGACCGTGACGGCGACCATGTCGGCGCGGCGCTCGATGGTGACACGGACCTCGGCGCCGGGTGCGTACCGGGCGGCGTTGGTCAGGGACTCCTGCGTCACCCGATGCGCGGCCCGGTCCAGCAGCGGCGGCAGGACCGCCGAGCGCTCGTCGCGGCGCAAGGTCACCGCCATGCCGGCCCGCGTGGCCCGTTCGACCAGCGTCTCTATCGACTCGTCCGGTGGGTCCGTGGGGGCGCCGCCCGAGTCCCGCAGCACCCCGATGGTACGGCGCAGCCGGTCGGTGGCCGTGACCGCCGAGGCCCGCAGCTGGGCGGCCGCCTCCCGGTTCGTCTCGCTCATGTCGGCCGCCAGCTCCAGGGCCCCGGCCCGCAGCGCGATCAGCGCCAGCTCGTGCCCGAGCGAATCGTGCATGTCGGCGGCGATGCGGGCGCGTTCATGCAGTTTGACGCGCTCGGCGGTGTACTGCTGCTCCCGCTCCAACTGACCGACCCGCTGCCGCCCTGCCTCGACCAGCTCCGCCTGCTGCCGCCGGAAGCGCCCCGCCAGCCAGGGCAGCACCGCGAACAGCGCCATGGCCATCAGCGCGCCCACCCCGTCCCAGAGGCTCACCCCCAGCTCCACGACACCGGGTATCGCGACCGCGCCCAGGACCAGCCAGTCCCGGCGTACCGGAAGATGCCTGCCGTGCAGGTAGGCGAGCACGGCGACGACCGCGAACAGCAACTGCCGCCAGGTCGGAATGTGGTCGAGGTACAGCCCGTTGACCAGGCTGATCCCCGCGACCACCGCCAGAATCGCGCCGTTTCTCACCTACCAGACCTTATCGACTCAGACGGGATGACCTGCGGAGTCGTGTCAGCCTTGAGCTCCCGCAGCCGGACGATCCGCATCGCCGTCGTGGCCACCCCCGCCAGCGCCGCGACCGCCAGGGTGATCGTCAACGGTACGGGGAAGTAGGTGAGCTGGGCCCAGGTGATCGTCCGCCCGTTCGAGATGAACGAGATCAGGTCCGGATACGCCGCCAGCACCACGACCGGCAGCAGCACCGGCACCATCCGCAGCGCGACCCGCCACCCGGGACGTCCCGCCCGCCCGGCCGCCCAGCGCCGTGACCGCCACACGCCCAGGACGCCCAGCCCGATGGCGGCCAGCCCGATGAGGCCCAGCACCAGCTCGAACGTCTGCCGCCCGCCACCGGGCAGCTCCGGCGTCCGCCCCTGGGTCATCGCGAACAGACCCGTGGCGACGGCGTACGTGTCGTCGGTGAGGGACGCGCTGTTGGTCATGACCGCGAAGCCGTAGCCGGTCTCCGGGGAGATCGCCTCGACGGCGGTGTAGGTGAACAGGTTGCCGGAGTGCACGAGCAGCTTGGTGTCGCTGTCGCGGCTCCAGCCCATGCCGTAGTCGCTGACCTTGGACGGGGTGTGCATGGTCCGCAGGCTTTGGGAGGTGACGAGCGGTTTGCCCTTCCCGTTCTGGTTGATCAGCCAGGCGCCCATGTCGGCGGCGGTGGTGATGACCCCGCCGGAGCCGCTGCCGTCGAGGAACCCGGGCAGTTCGGGCCGCGCCAGCCAGGCGCCGAACACCGAGTTGTAGCCGTCCGACGGACGGACCACCTCACTCCGCAGGGCGCTGTGGGTCATGCCGAGCGGGGCGAAGACGTGCTGCTTCAGGTAGTCGTCGAAGCTCTGGCCGCTCGCGACCTCGACCAGGCGGGCGGCCAGGTCGTAGTTGGCGTTGCAGTACGCCCAGTGGGTGCCGGGGTCGGTGGCGAGCGCGCCGGTCTTGAGCCGGTCCACGTACTGGGCGAGGGAGGTGGTCTCCTCCAGGGTGTTGATGTCGAGGGTGGTGTCGGACAGGCCGGAGGTCTGGTCGAGCAGCTGACGTACGGTGATCGCCGTGGCGCGCGGGTCCGCCAGCTGGAAGCCGGGCAGCTGCTCGGCGACCGATCCGTCCAGCTTGATCTTGCCCGCGTCGACCAGCGTCATCACGGCCATGGCGGTGAACGACTTGCTGACGGAGGCGACGCGCATGGGGGTGTCGGCGGTGACGGGCTTGCCGTCGGAGCCTTGGCCGTAGCCGGCGGCGTGGATCACTTGGTCGTTGTGGGTGACCACGACGGACATGCCCGGCAGCCCGGTGGACTCCACGACCTTGGCGAGGTAGGCGTCGATGGCGGCCGGGGTCGGCGCCGCTCCTGCAGTCGAGCCGGCGGCGGGCGCGGTCAGGGCGAGGGTCAGCGCTGTTGTCGTCGCAAGGACGCCGATGAGCTTGCGTTTCATGGTGACGACGGTAGAAATCTGCGGCCCGGAAAAGATCCGCCGACCGTCCAGGACCACCCCTGACGAAAGTCTGACGTCAGTCCGGGAATTGGAGATAGGTCGGCGGCACTTCGTCCACGAGCCAGACCCCGTTGGCGCTGACCCGGAACTCGTGTCCCGCCTCGTGCATCGCCCCGGCGTCCACCGGCAGGACCACCGGCCTGCCCCGCCGCGCCCCCACCCGCGTCCCCGTCTCGCGGTCGGGCGACAGGTGGACGTGGTGGCGGTTCATCGGCCGCAGCCCCTCGGCCCGGATCGCGGGCAGGCTCCTCGCCACCGTGTCGTGGTACAGGTACGCGGGCGGCGTCGCCACCGGCAGGTCCAGATCCACCTCGATGGAATGCCCCTGGTTCGCCCGGATCCTGCCGTTCTCAAGGGCGAACCGCTGCTTGTCGTTGCCTGCCACTACCCGGTGCAGATCAGCCGGGTCGATCGGGAACCCATGGGAGGCGGCGGCCCGGAGGAGGACATCGACGTCCACCCAGCCGCGTTCGTCCAGCTCGATCCCGATCCGCTCGGGCTCGTGACGCAGGTGCTTGGACAGGTATTTGGAGATCCGCACCATACGCCGATCGTCAATCATCTTCCGAGGATGTCGCAGCGGCCCGATCCCCGGCAACCCTATTGCGGTTGATTTTGTGTACGACGTAAGCTTACAACGTACTCAAAATCAATCAGGAGGCCGGCACCATGACCACCACCATCGCGATCATCGTCCCGTTCGTCTGGCTCGGCTGGCTCGTCGTGACCGAGTGGGTGCCGATGTTCCCGTTGAACGACCTCCGGCCCGGCAACATCGGACAGCGCGTGCTCGCGGCGTGCATCAACTACCCGTTCCCGTTACTGATCGCGGCCGGGGTCGCACTGCACCGAACCTGGTCGTTGCTCGCCGCCACCGCACTCTGCGTCGTCATAGTCGGCGGACACCTGTGGAACTGGTGGCTCCCCTACTTCGGCACCGGCACCGCCGCGCAGCGGGAGACGTACCAGCGCGAGTACAGCCGTACGCTCAAGATCCTGCCGACCGAGGGACATGACGTGGTGGTAGATGTTCAGCACCTGGTGGTGGGCGCTCTGTCCCTGCTCATGCTGGCCACCACGCTGATCGCTACGCTGACCGGATGAACGAGCCCGCACCCCGGCGCGGCAGGGGACGTCCAGCCGTCCTGACCCGCGAACGGATCGTGGCCGCGGCCATCGAGGTACTGGACGCCGAGGGGCTCGACGCGCTCACCATGCGCCGCCTCGGCACCCAGCTCGGGGTAGCGGCCATGTCCCTGTATCGTCACCTGCCGAACCGGGACGCGGTGCTCGCCGCAGTGGTCGACCACCTGTTCGCCGAGGCGGTGATCGACCTTGACGCCGACACGCCGTGGCCCGAGGCGCTGGCCCGGTTCGCGGGTTCCTACCGGCGGATGCTGCTCGGCCATCCGCACGCCGTACCCTTGCTGGCCACCCACCCGGTGGACATCGACCTGGGCCTGGAACTGCTGGCCGGGCTGCTGAACCGCTTCGAGGTAGCAGGGATCCCACGCCAGGACGCACTCACCGCGATCCAGTCGGTAGCGGTCTATGTCCTGGGCCATGCTTTGGCCCAGGTCGGCACCCCACCGGACACCAACACCCCTGAACCACCGGCGGAGACCGCGGTGGCGTTTTATGACCAGTGGTTCGAGGCGGGGTTGCGAGCCATGGTGTCGGGTTTCGAGGGAGGACTCGACCGAGGGCGTTGACCACGCGCTTGCGCCAACTGTATGCATGTCACGGCAGGACCCGGACAGGGGGCCATGCCCGAAGGCATGCGAATAGCCATCACTTTACGTGCTCGTGATGTAACAATGAGTTTCATGCCGTCCCCCCGACATGACACCCTCATCAAGCTGTTCGCCGACCGCCCTCAACTGGCGGTGGAGATCCTGCGTGACTTCCTGGGGGCGGACCTGCCCGCCACTCCGCTGATCCGGCGGGAGACGAGCACCTTCAACCCCCGCCCTTCCGACGACATCGAGGCCGACCTGGTCCTCGTGCTGGGCCCACCACAAACGCCCGCCCACGCCATCATCGTGGAGATCCAGCAGGACAAGTCCAAGGATCCCCGGCAGCTCGCCCGCTACGCCGCCGCCCTGTGGCTCATGCTGGGCTGTGACGTCTCGGTCCTGGTCATCTGCCCCGATCGCAACGTCGCCACCCACTACGCGCAGCCGATCGAGTCCGGGCTGACCGGCTACCGCCTGCGGCCCTGGGTGCTGGGACCGGACGACATCCCGGCCATCACCGACCCCCACGAGGCCGCCGCCCACCCGCACCTCGCCGCCATGTCGGTCATGGTCCACGGACGCGACCGCAAGGTCATCGAGGCGTTCGCCGCCGCGCTGGCGGGCGTGACCGACGAACACGCTCCGGATTACTATGAATACGCTTACGACATGTCGACGCCCGAGATCCGCCACCTCATGGAGGAGATCATGAAGTCCGCGTCCACCAAATGGCCGGTCTACAGCCCCTTCGCCCGCGAACACTTCGGCCGCGGCAAGACGGAAGGCAAAGCAGAGGGCAGGACAGAGGGTAAAGCGGAAGAGGCCGCCAGATTGGTGCTGCTCGTGCTGGCCGCCCGCGGCTTCACCGTCCCCGACGACATTCGCACCCAGATCACCACCTGCACAGACCTTGCCCAACTCGAAACCTGGGTCACCCGCGCGGCCACCACCCAGACCCTCCAAGACCTGTTCAACGAACCGGGCTGACAGCATCCAAAAGAGCGACCACGGCGGCGGGGCTCGCCGTAGAGCGACGGGCCCGCACGAAACGCGCGAATAGATCGGTTGCGCCGCGCGCCGCACACAAATCGAAAACGACCTTCAGTGATTTTCCAGGTCGACCCGGCTGGGCGACACCGGGTAGTCGTCAACGATCATGGAGTTGTAGAGGCGGGCGCTCTTGGTGGTGAGGCGGACGAGGGCGCGGCTGGGCCCTGCGGGCAGGGCGGAGATCAGGCGAAGGCCCTGGACCAGTCCCCGCACGCCGAGGCGGGACGTGGGGACCAGAGTCTTCGCCGCACTCAGTGCGACGGCGCGGCTGCCGCGTACGTGCTCCGCCATCGCGCGCTCGTAGGCGGGGAAGGCGCGCTCGTGGTCACCGCCCGCCCGCGCCAGCTCCCCGGCGAGGACGTACGCGCCGACGACGGCCAGGCTGGTGCTGCCGCCGACGGCGGGGCCGGGGCAGTAGCCCGCGTCGCCGACGAGCGTCACCCTCCCCCGCGACCAGGTGTCCATGTGGAGCTGGGTGATCGAGTCGAAGTAGAACGCCTGGGTGCGGTCGAGCTCGGCCAGCCAGCGGTCGACGTCGGCGTGCAGGCCCCTGAACGCGCCGCGCAGCAGCTCCTTCTGCCGGGGCACGTCGCGGCGGGAGTAGTCGAGCTCGCGCTCGCTCCGGAAAAGGAACATCGCCCGCGCCTCGCCGAGGTGCCGCGCGCCGTACATGCCGGCGGTGCGGCCGACGCCGACGTGCATGAGGAGCTCGCCGTCGAGGTCGGCGGCGTTGGGCAGGGTCAGCACTCCGAGATAGGCCCCGATGAAGGCGCTGAAGCGGGACTCGTCGCCGAAGACGAGGCGGCGCACGTTGGAGTGCAGTCCGTCCGCGCCGACGACGAGGTCGAAACGGCGCGGCGCGGCGTTCTCGAACCGCACCTCGCCGTCGGGCGAGATCGCGGTGATCGAGTCGCCGAAGATGTACTCGACGTCGTCGCGCGTGGCGTCGTAGTAGATCTCGCTCAGGTCGTCACGCATGATCTCGACGTGCCGGCCTTCGGCGGCGCCGAAGATCTTGGAGAGCTCCACCCGTACGGGACGCCGCGCGCCCTCTCCGTACGCGGTCATCCGATTCGCGCCGGTGGCCCGCTCTTCGACACGCGGGAGCACGCCCATCTTCTCCGAGATGTTCATCGCGGGCCGGAACAGGTCGACCGCGTGACCACCGGTCTTGCGCAGAGTCGGCGCACGCTCGACGACGGTGACGGAGAAGCCGTGCCTGGTGAGCCAGTACGCCAGCACCGGCCCGGAAACGCTGGCACCGGAGATGAGAATCCGCATGAGCACGCTTCCTTTCTTAACGATAAGTAAGCGTAACATGGCTACTTACCTATCATTAAGTCAGATAGACTTACGGCATGCCTCGTCCCTCTGACACCAAGCAGCGGATCCAGGACGTCGCCCGCGACCTCTTCGCCCAGAAAGGCGTGCAGCGGACCAGCCTTCAGGAGATCGCCGACCAGCTGGGCATCACCAAGCCGGCGCTCTACTACCACTTCTCCTCACGCGAGGACCTGGTCCGCAGCATCGTGCAGCCGATCATGGACGAGGAAGAGGCGTTCCTGACGGGCCAGGAGGCACTGGACGAGGTCGACCCCCGCGCCCTGCTGGAGGGCTACTTCGACTTCCACCACCGCCACCGCGAAGCGATGGTGCTCATGCTCAGCGAGCTGACCACGCTCGCGGACCTGGGCCTGATCGACCTCGTGCTGGACTGGCGCAGGCGGCTGACGAAGCTGGTGCACGGCCCCGAACCCACGCTCGAGCAGGCCACCCGGGCCGTGATCGCCTTCGGCGGCCTCCAGGACTGCACGATCCAGTTCACCGACGTACCGAAGGACGAGCTCCGCCGGGCGGCCGTGGACGGCGCCTGCGCGGCCCTGGGCATCTCGCCGCAGCACGAGGCCTGACGAAGTCGGCCGCCTGGCAGCTATGAGGAGTTGATCGCAGCGAGGTAGGCCGCGTTCAGGCGCTCGCGAACGCTCGGTGATCGCGCCGGGGATTCGGCGCCAAGGTGCGTGTGGCGAAGCTCGTCCATGAACTCTTCCCAGAGCGCGGGGCCGCCTTGTTCGAGCAGCTCGGCGCGAACGCGCAGCGCGCGGCTCGTGGGCCGGTGGCGCAGCCCCCAGCTGCCGAGCTGCGCGAACACTGGTACGAGTTGGATCGCGGGTTCGGTCAGGCTGTAGCGCGCCCGCTGGCCGGCTCGCGCGTCCTCACGGGTGAGCAATCCCAGCTCGACGAGTCGCTTGAGCCGGTCAGCGAGAATATTCGACGCGATCCCCTCTTGTGAGCCGGCCTGCAGCTCCCGGAAGTAGCGGCGGTCTCCGAAGACGATGTCGCGGAGGACGAGCAGGCTCCAGCGATCACCGAACACCTCGACGGTGGCGTTGATCGGGCACCCCGACCGCGGCTCATGCACTTCGCCCATAGTGCTTGCAATCTACCATCACCAGGCATTACGGTCGCGAAAGCGATTGCAAACTACAAGCGGAAGGGGCAACCCGTGCTGAGGCAGGTCGCGGAGGGTGTGCTGATCCACGAGAGCGAGTTCTGCCAGAGCAACGCAGTTGTCGTGCACGGTCGGGCCGGCGCGTTGCTCATCGACCCCGGGGTGCAGGACCACGAAATGGCCTGCCTCGCGAACGACCTGTCCGATTCGGGCCAGACCGTTGTGGCAGGCTTCTCGACGCATCCGGATTGGGATCACCTATTGTGGACCGCCCAGCTCGGCACGGCCCCTCGTTACGGCACGGCCCGCTGCGCGGCCAGTGTCCGGGATCAGCTTTCCGACCCGGATGCGAAGGCCCACATCGCCGACCACCTGCTCGAGACGGAAATCGCCGGGAAGGTCCCGCTGGAGCTGCTCGGCCTCATCACCGGCCTGCCCGCCGAGACGGCACAGGTTCCATGGGATGGCCCTCAAGTCCGGATCATCGAGCATCAAGCGCACGCACCGGGCCATGCGGCGCTGTTCGTCGAAGAACGCGGGGTTCTCGTCGCCGGCGACATGCTCTCTGATGTCCTGGTTCCGATGCTCGACCTGAACGGCACCGCTGACCCGATTGAGGACTACCTCGCCGCGCTGCGGCTGCTGGAGGGCGTGGCGGGCGACGTCGATGTCGTCGTCCCTGGCCACGGGTCAGTCGGTGGAGCTGATCAGGCACACGCGCGGATCGAGCGGGATCGGGCGTACGTGCTCGCGTTGCGTGAGGGCCATGTTCCCGATGACCCGCGGATCGGCCCATCGGCCAAGCCCGGCTGGGAGTGGGTAAGCGACGTGCACAACGGGCAAGCCAAGCGCCTCGCCCAAAGAAGCGAGCGCGACGGGACGGCTCACTGATCGCTGGGCGCGTCCCCGAACACCATGCGATGCCCCTTGGCAGTGTCCATGTACTCGCGCACCCGGTGGATCAACCCGTCTCGCAGCTGGAAGATGAAGCAGTAATCGTTGCGGTAGGCGTTGCCGCCTGCCAGCGTGGCCTGCATGGTCTCCTCCACCACGACCACATCGCCGTCAGCGTAGAACCCGCGGAAATCTACCGCCACATCGGCGACGAACATACGCGGGAAGTCGACGGTGAGGAAGTGGACGATGGCGTCCCTGCCCACCATGTGGTGCGTCGCACCGAGCGCCACGGCGGTCGCGTTGCCGGGCGGGGCCAGCCATTCCGCGTCCTGAGTGAAGAAGCTGGCGATCAAGTCCTTGTCCCGACTCGAAAATGAGCGCCATGCCTGCTTTACCAGCTCGCGGTTCTGTTCAGAGGCCATGCCGGGCAGTGTAGACCGCCTCCCAGCAAGGGGACCGGGCATATTCCTCACTCGGCGAGGGTCATGGCGGCGAGGATGTCTTGGCCAAGAGGCACACGGGAGGCGGCGACAAACTTGTATCGGCGGTCCATGGCTTTCCGAATGTCGGCCATGGTGCCGAACCCATAGTCCAGCGGCAGTGGACGGCCTTCGAGGTCGAGGACGACCCCTCCGGCCGCCTGGAGGATGTAGTGCCCAGGAGCGAGATCCCAGGTGGCGAAGCCCTTGGCGAACTCGATCATGGCGTCGCTGAAACCTGCCGCGACATGGCACAGTCCTATCGAGCCGAAGTCAACGCCGATCCTGCCTCGGTTGACACCGTCTTGAGAGCGCTGGCCCAACTGCTCCATCAGGCGAGTCTGCCGGGCGAGTGGCAGGAAGCGCTCAGAAGGTTTCATGAAATAGTTCGTGATCAGTGACCCCGACAGCTGGGCAGACCGATCGGGACGCAGGGGAAAAGCCTGTCCGTCCTGAGTGAAGACGAAGGCTCGCTCATGCCCAGCATCATCGCGGGCGGCGGTGTAGATCTGCAGGTGGTGGAAGATGTCGCCCACTACGGCTGCGATCGGACGAGCGAGGCTCCGCGAGTAGACCAGGACGTGCGTGTAGCCGTACAAAGCCCGCACAGCCAGCTCGCTCGTGTCGAGCGGATCGACCAGGACGCACAGATCCGGGTCCGGATCGTCGCCGATGACCTGCGGGTCCGCCTCCTCGGACGCATAGACGTACGAGGGAAGGATCTGTGTCAGGAGCTCCCGGTAGCGTCTGTGCATCCACAGGTCGTACTCGGACAGGAAGTTGCCGGCATGCCGAAGGTTCCGGCTCTCTGAGCGGTCACCCGAAAGTGCAGCTTGGATCAGCCGGGGACGAAGCTCACGAATGACCGTACCCACGAGCTCTGTGAGCTGCTGAACGATGCCGGATGGTGAGGGCTGGGACGTCACAAACGCACCTCCATCATGTCAGCGCAGCTCCAGCGCTCAGCCGCAATACCTCCGCTCGGCGGCCACCGAGGCGGGTGCGTGGCCATCAAATGCTGCCCATGCCTGGGCCGTCCCATGCCGAATCTACGGGGAGCTGAGCGGGCTGTAGGCACGCAGTGCGGCGGCCAGCCCGAGGGGGTTCCCAAAAGAGTCTCTAACAGCCAGGCCGGGCAGCGCGACCAAAGAGCCCCCGACCCATGCGAACCAGGGACTCTAGCGTGCAGAAGGATGATCGAGTGTTGGACGCGAGGCTGAGTCAGAGGTCAAATTCACCTAGCCGTACACCGCCGATGAAGGCTTCCCACTCGTCTGGGCGGAACATGAGCATGCCGCCTGCACGATTCTTGGTGTCTCGGACCGCGACCACCTCCTCGGTGATCGCCACCTCGACGCAGCTTGCGCCGTTCCCGCTGAGACTGCTCTTGTGCCATGTGGCGCCTGAAAGGTCGGGCTGCATCCCAACTCCTTTCACTCCTGATCTTCGCAGAGGCTTGTCGCTGCATCCTGGCGTCTACACGCCGTCCGGCCTCCTCCTCGGTTGCGGCCGGTAGAACTCCCGAGATGACGGCCCGTGCGTAATCCTCTGCACGCGGCCCCGTACACCGACACCACCGCGGAGGTACACCCCTGGGCGGGCACAGGGTTACGGCGAGAACGTCCGGGCGCCGCGACAACGAAAGGCCGGGCGGTAAAAGGGCCTCCCTTGCCCAATGAAAGGCCACGGGCGCTGATGCAGAAATCCGGGCGTCAGCGCTGCCACAGTCCTATTATCCGGCGAGGAGATGGTCGAAGTTGCCGTCCTTCATTCCGTCTATCAGGGCGCGCATTTCTTCCTTGTCGAGAAACACCTTTGGTCCGTCGGGGTCCTTCGAGTCGCGCACGACTACGAGATCGCCGTGCTTGTGCAGTCCCGCGTCATCGGGCACGAAGACCTTCCCGAACTCGGCGCAGGCCCCACCGTTGTTGCTGAATCTCGACTTGCACCACTCGACCTGGGACAGGTCGACGTCAACTCCAGTCGCGTCGCTTGTGTCGCCCATCAAAGATCCTTTCCCACCTGGGCAATGAGTGCCAGGCTGTCCTCGACCGACAAAGACTTCGCTCGTAGGTGGTTAAAGACCACGTTATACCCTTGGACTACGGCAGGATCCTCCAAATATCGGGCGTCCGACTGACTCTCCAGATAGACCACCGTCGGCCATGGATCAGGGAACTCAATCGCGATGAACGAACCGTCCATCGCGGCATGTGAGCCGGTCTCAAAGGGCAGTACCTGCAAGGTCACGTTGGGTCGCGCACTGATCTCCATGAGGTGCTGCAGCTGAGCCTTCATCGTGGCCCGGCCACCGACCATCCGCCGTATGCATGCCTCATTCATGATCGACCACAGCTCCAGCTCATCCGACGTGGTCAGACGATCCTGGCGGGCCCGGCGAAATTCAATCTTGCGCTCGATGTCCTCGGCGCTGACGGCAGCAGGCGCCGTCCCTAGGTACGCTCCGTAGTAGTCGGCAGTCTGAAGCAGTCCAGGAATGAGTTCGGAGTCGTAGTGATTCAGTCTGGACGCCGCCGACTCCATGCCGACGTAAACCTCAAACCACTCGGGGATCGCCCCCTTGCCCTTGTAGCTCTGCCACCAGCCGCGCTTGCGTGCCTCGCGTGCCAGCGTGAGCAGGAATTGCCGCTGTTCGCCTTCGACCTCGTACAGATCGAGCATCACAGAGACGACGCTGAAGGCGGGCGCCGTGGAGTTGTTCTCGATCTTGGTTACGGTGCTTTCGGCTATGCCCACCGCATCGGCGACCTGCTTGCGATTCAGGTTGGACTGCCGGCGCAGTTCCCTGAGCTCGGCGGCCAGCCTGCGCCGCACCACCGTGGGGCTAGTCCCGCTTGACACCGTTTGACCTCCCGTATCGCTCATGTCACTTCGCTGGAACAAGGTCAATCTGAACTAGTTCCAGAGAACCTCTTTACATCTGCACATGTGCCAGAGCACCATCGGCATCAAGGATGCCATCACGGAGAGCAATATCTCGCACACGGATAGTTTCTGACGACCTCCGTGGTGGAACTCGCCCGAAAGATCCGTTTCGCCCACATCGCAGGTAGTGGAGAGGTCAAAACGTCTTCAGCACGCTTATCAAGGCTGCCCTCTTTTCTGTCGGACACGGCGGACAGTTCGCCATCGGAGGAGGTCAGTCATCCGGAGCTTCCTCAATGAGCGGGCTGTTCCTCGCGGAGATCGTGTTGCCAGGGGTGAAGCGTTCGGTGGCGGTGACTCGTCGGTGCGTGGGTGAGGTGCTGATGGTGACAGGGCACGCGGATGTGAACGACGTCCGACTGGTGGTCAGTGAGCTGGTCACCAACGCCGTGTCGCACACCGCATCCGCCGAAGCAGGCGGATTCGTCACAGTGGAGGTCACCTCCCTGGACGCCGCGACGGCCTACATCGACTGCGGTGACCTTTCCCGAGGTGCGTAACGCCGACGCCAGAGACTGTGGCGGCCGAGGGCTATGGCTGGTGGAAACGTACGCGACCAGATGGGGCGTGCGCGATGAGGGCTACAGACGGCGAGTGGTATGGGCGGAGATGTCCACGAAGAACGGCACGTCCGCCTGCGTGGCAAGGACGTGAGTGCGCGAAATGAGGTGCACTGGGGTGTCCTGGATGGTTGATCAGGCGTGGTTTTCTCCTCACTGCAGGAGTCCGCACGCGTCCCCTGCGCAGTCGCATGCCGAGCTATTGGTGTGGAACGCACCCCGTGACAACGGCCGCCACGTGCGCGTGATCGCGTGGACCTGCGAGTGCGCCAGTCCCTTCTACGAGCTGTGCCAGGCGGGCGGGCAGCGGTTCATCCGACGCACTCGAAACGCGCCGAAAGAGTGGATCGTTGATGAAAGCGAGCGATGGCCTGCCGGGCAGGCGGAGGCACAGTGGCACGCCTTGCTGGTTGGTCTTCTCCGCTGAAGAGAGGGAGCAGCCAGGCTGGCCGTACCAGATGGGCTTGGGGGTTTGGGTGGCGGCGCGCACAGGTGTCGGCGCCCACGGGTGCTCGGCGGGCGCCCAGAGCGACAGGTCCGCACGGAACGCGGCGCCAATAAATCGGTTGCGACGATCGCCAGACGAGGCATAGGGTCAGTGACATGCGCTTTTACCTGTAATTCGTTGGGGTTGCCAATACCCCGGCCACTCGGCCCCGCCCGGCGGTGTGTATGCCCGCCGACCTCGTCCAGACGCGGCAGCTGAGCTTGTCGACCGGCCCTGGCCGCGTCGTGAATTACGTAAAGGAGCTTCCTCATGCGAGTTCGTTCAGGCAAGAAGAAACACGGTAAGAACCTTCCCGGGCAGGAGACGCCGCCGGTGCCCCGGCAGATGCCGAGAATGCCGCAGCGGCCCATCGCACCGCCCAGGCGGATCCCGTCCAAGGGACGCTAGTCCACTACCGGGATGGTAGTAAGTGCGGCGCGCGACCCAACGCCATGGGCGCGCCGCACACAACCCGCGGCGCCCCGGTCCCTCGTTCGAGGGGCCGGGGCACCGTCGTGTCAGTATCGGGCACCGTCCGGCGAGGCCCCTGCGCGAGCCCTGTCCCGACGAGCAGTGTCAGAGGCGCTCGATGATGGTGACGTTGGCCTGGCCGCCGCCCTCGCACATCGTCTGGAGGCCGTACCTGCCGCCCGTACGCTCCAGCTCGTGCAGCAGTTTGGTCATCAGGATCGCGCCCGTACCGCCCAGCGGGTGGCCCAGGGCGATGGCGCCGCCGTTGGGGTTGACGGTGGCCGGGTCGGCGCCGAGCTCCTTCATCCAGGCCAGCGGCACCGGCGCGAACGCCTCGTTGATCTCGGTGACGGCGATGTCGTCGATCGACATGCCGGCCTTGTCCAGTGCCCGCCGCGTCGCCGGGATCGGCGCCGTCAGCATGTACACCGGGTCGTCGCCCATAAGCGCGAGCTGGTGGATGCGGGCGCGCGGGGTCAGCCCGTGGTCCTTCACGGCCTGCGCCGAGGCGATCAGCACCGCGCCCGAGCCGTCGGAGATCTGCGACGCGGTGGCGGCGGTGATCTGGCCGTCCTCCTTGAGCGTCTTCAGCCCGGCCATCTTCTCCAGCGTCGTGTCCGCCCGCGGCCCCTCGTCGTCGGAGACGTCGTTGATGGGCGCGATCTGGTCCTTGAAGTAGCCGTTCGCGATGGCCTTGGCGGCCCGCTGGTGGGATTCGAAGGCGTACCGCTCCAGCTCCTCGCGCTTGAAGCCCCACTTCTCGCACATCAGCTCCGCGCCGCGGAACTGCGAAATCTCCTGCTTTCCGTACCGTTCGACCCACATGTCGCCGAACGGGAACGGCATGCCCTTCTCCAGCGCGGCCGTGATCGACGAGCCCATGGGGACAATGCTCATCGACTCGACACCGGCCGCCACGACCAGGTCCTGGGTGCCGGACATGACGCCCTGCGCGGCGAAGTGGATCGACTGCTGCGAGGAGCCGCACTGCCGGTCGATGGTGACACCGGCCGTGGTCTCCGGCAGTCCCGCCGAGAGCCAGGCATTTCGCGCGATGTCCATGCTCTGGGGGCCGAACTGCATGACGCACCCCATGATGACGTCCTCCACCGCGGTGGGGTCGACGCCGGTGCGGTCGATCAGCGCCTTCAGCGTGTGAGCGGCCAGGTCAGTGGGGTGGACGGTGGAAAGGCCGCCCTTCTTCTTGCCGACCGGGGTGCGGACCGCCCCGACGATGTACGCCTCTGCCACAGTGCCTCCTGAAACCGAGCATTGTTCGGTTATTAGGGAGAGACTACAACAGAACGATGCTCTACGCCCCGTCACCCTGGGGGCAGAAGGTCCTCCGCCGCGTCGATCCGGAACCGCCACCGGTCCACGATCAGCCCGTTCAGCGCGTCGGCCAGACGCAGCGCGAGCGCGCCGACCTTCTCGGGGTCGTCGCCGCGCAGCTCGATCGCGGTCAGCTCGGTGGCGAAGGGCAGGAGCTCCTGTACGGCGGGCGGACGGCCCTTTTCCGGGACCACGAGGACCCGTATGTCGCCGACCGTGTAGAGGAAATCGTCCGGGTTGATGTCGTCCGGCTTGATGTCGTCGCCAGGAGCAGCGGTAACCTCGGCGACTTCAGCGACTTCAGCGACTTCGGTGGCTTCGGTGGCTGCTTCAGTCTCGGCGTCGGCGCTCGCTTCAGCTTCAGCTTCAGCGTTGGCGTCGGTTTCGGCGTCCGCGTCGGTTTCGGCTTTCGCGGCCGCGTCGGTTTCCGTGCCGGCGGTCGCACCCGTACCGGCCTCTGCGGGCGTGGCGTCGGCAGTGGTGGTGTCCTCGGGTGCGGTGTCGTCCGTAGCGCTGTCGTCGCTGTCGGTCTCGTCACCCACGTCGGCCTTCGGGCTGTCGTCGAGGCCGCTCAGCACCGCCCGCAGCTCATCCGGCGTCGGCCGTTCCGGAAGGATCACCGCTGGACCGCCACGATCGCTGTCGGCGGGATCGGTCACCTCACCTCTGCACACGGCCAGCCCGCCGAGGCGGAAGGCGATCCCCTCGGCCAGGTAGCGGTCGAAGTAGTCGAACGGCAGCGGGCCCTCCGCCACCACCCGGCAGGCCCACACCTGTTCCAGCTCGCCGCCCACCAACTCGGGGTCGGCCTCTACTGGGGCGTGCACCCGGACGTCCACCGCCACGATGTCGGCGCCGTCCTCGCGGGCCTCCGGGTCTGCCAGCCGTACCAGTCGCAGGAGATCCGCCTGGCTCGGTTTGGCGGGCAGTGCCGCCGTCGGGCCAGTACGCAGTCTCCGCTTTGCCATCCAGCCCATGACGCGCCTCCGCGTTCAGCCTCGATAGGAGCTTGTCATCGTCGCATAGACGATGATGTTGTCGGTGTAGTGACCGATACTGCGGTTGTACGTGCCGCCGCAGGTGATGAGGTGGAGCTGGGCGTTGGCGTTGGGCTGGTTGCCGTAGACGCGCTGGGTGGGGAACGTCTTCTTGCTCGCCTGCTCGACGCCGCCGACGGTGAACACCGCGGTCGTACGGTCCTGCCGCTTGACCTCGATGGTGTCGCCGTAGCGGATCTCGTACAGGCGGCTGAAGACGGCGCTGCGCGTCCGGGTGTCCTTGTGCCCGAGCATCACGGCCGGACCGGCTTCGCCGGGGGTGGACATGTTGCGGTACCAGCCGACCAGGTTGGGGTTGTCGGCCGCCGGCACCTGGATCGTCCCGTCCTTGGCGAGGCCAAGGGATTCGACCGGCGCGTTGATCCCCAGCCGCTTGATCACGATCCGCTGCGGAGTGGACGGCAGCATCGGGGGCGCCGGGTCCGGCTGCGGCAGCGGCGGCGGCGCCGTCGGGGCCGCCTTGAACAGGGCCTGCGCCGGCTGTCCCGTCGTCTTGCCGTCGGGCTGCACGGTGACGGGCAGCGTGTCCCGCTGGCTGGCCAGGCCGTACTCCTCGGGCGAACGGAGCACGATCAGCAGCCCGGCCACCACGGTCACCACGCCGGCCACGGCGGCGAGGATCAGCACCGACCTGAGTACGGTGCTGCCCCTGTCCTGCGGCGGCTCGCCCCCGTAGGGGTACTGTCCGGCCACCTCGATCAGCCTCTGGTGGCGGAACGGCGACGCATGAAGAGTCCTCCAACGCCGGCGGCGAGTATCAGTGCGGAGCCGGTCAGCACGACCATCCTGCCGTCGGGACCCATGTCACCACCACCACCTGTGTCGGCTCCGGCCTTGGGAGTCTTGGAGCTCTTGGTGGTGGTCTTCGTCGCCGTGGGGGTCTTGGTGACATAGGCGGTGCGCGTCTTGGTGGGCTTGGGGGTGGGAGTGGGTGTCGGCGTGGGGGTGGGGGTGGGCGTTGTGCTCGGGGTGGAGCTGCCGGTCGGAGTGCCGGTGGGGGTGCCGGTCGCGACGGTGATCAGGGCCGCAGCGGCGGTCGCCTCGGCCTCGGAGCCGGCCTTGACCGTGCAGGTGTACCGGGTAGTCGCTGTCGTGCCGCTTGTGGGGCCTACCTGCAGAACGAAGTCGTCGGGCACCACGGCGATCACACCGGTCGCCTTGGGCGTGAGCGAGATCAGGACCGGCGGAATAGGCATCGTCGCCGTGGGGGAAACGGCGCCCGGCGTCATGGAGGCGCCAACTGACCGTGTCTCGGTCGGACTGGGATTCGGCGTTCCAGTGACGACCACTGTCGCCTGGATGACCACGCGGTCCGTAGCGGCGATCGACGATGATGCCGTGAGCGACGGAGTGGCGAGTGGCTGGCCGATCTTCCACGTCACCACCGCTGCGGAGCTGGGCACTGGTGCGGTCAGCGGCCCTTGCAGGTCCATCTCGAACTTGTAGTCGGTGCCCGTGCCTGTGCCCGATGTGCACGTGTAGGTAACCGGTTTCGGCGCCATCGCGGAGGCCATCGCCGGAACCACCCAGAAGATACCCGCACCCGCTAAGGCCAGGCCAGATGCCTTGAGGGCGAGGCGATGCCTCGCCTTGGACGTCAGCACTGTCCTTCTCCGTTCAGCGCGCAGTATCAACAGGCGTATCAGAATCCCAGCCGTTGGTCACGGTTAGGTAGCGATGATACGAACTGTCCCTGTGAAGTTCGCGTAAACCCTACAAGCAAGCACTTGCCACCCTTACCCCTTCTTCTTGGACAGGGTGGCGTACACGATGATGTTGTCCGTGTAACTGTGGGCCGTCTTGTTGAAGACGCCGCCGCAAGTGATCAGCCTGAGCTGCGCGTTCTTCGTGTTCCCGTATACCCGAGCCGTCGGGAACGAGGACTTGCTGACCTGCTCGACTCCACTCACCGTGAACCGCGTCACCTTTTTGTCCGACCGGTACACGTAGATCTGATCCCCCTTGGCCATCTCGGAGAGCCGGTAGAACACCGCCGCGCCCTTCTTGGTGCTCACGTGGCCGTTGATCACCGCGGGCCCGAGCTCGCCCGGGACCGGCGAGAACTTGTACCAGCCCGTGAGGCCGGGCTTGGTCAGCGGCGGGGTCGTGAGGTTGCCCTTGAGGTCGACGGTGACCGAACCGATCGTGGCGTTGACCTTGATCTTGGGGATCTTGATGCGGTACGGCTTCGCCTTCGCCTTCGCGGCCTTGGTCTTGGCCGGCGGGATGGCCGCGACGACCGGGGCGGCGGCCAGCGGCGGCGGCGCGTCGAGGCGGGCGGGGGTGAGCGGCACGTTCTTGCCGCCGGGGCCCACGGTCGGCGGCAGGACGAAGGCACCCGCCGCGTTCTGGATCTGGACCGTGTCGCCCGGCTGCTGGGCCTGCGGCCCGGGACCCGAGCCGTCGTCCACGGGCGGCGCCAGCGACAGCAGGCCGACCATGATGGCGCCCACCCCGCCCAGCGACCCGGCGATCAGCAGCCCGGGAAGTGCCCTGTTCAGCAGCGGCTTCTGCTCGGTCATGACTCGACTCCTCCGGCATGCTCGGCCTTGCGCCGCCGTAGCAGCAGCCCTCCTGTGGCGCTGCCCATCAGCAGCATCGAGCCGCCCGCGATCAGCCCGTACGACCCGCCGCCCGGCGGCTCGGGCGCCTCACCGGAGTCGACCCCGCCCTTGGGCGTCTTGGCGACCTGCGCCTTGACGTACTTGGTCTTGGTCGTGGTCGGTTTGGGGGTCGCCGTGCTCGTACTGGTGCGTACGCCCCCCGGTATCACGCTCACCAGGTTGTCGTTCGTGCCCGGCGGGTTGTTGTGCGGGAGCGTGGGGGTGGGTGTGGTCGGGCCCGTGGTCGGCGTGCCGGTGGGACCGGTCGGGGTGGGCGTGGTCACCGTGGGGCTCGAGGTGGGGGTCGGCGAGGTGGGGGTGGCGCCGGGCACCGGCACGTCGATGGCGCCGGGGTCGTTCTGCAGCGCGCACGTGGCCTCGTCGTGGGTCGGCGGCTCGCCCAGGTTGGCGGTGCGCACCCGGAAGGCGTCCACGTTGGCGACCTTGGCCTCGGTGTTGGTGATCTCGATCGTGTGGGGTCCGTAGGGGAGCACCGGTGACTCCCAGAGGTCCTCCTGGGACCTGGAGCCGGTCATATCGCTGCCGTCACGGTCCTTGCTCGGCTTGACCAGCCCATCGGTCACGGTGGCGCCGTCGAGGAGCACGCGCACGTCGCCGAGGTCCCGATCCCGACGGGCGATGTAGGCGACCTGCGTGCCGGTGAAGGACAGCTTCGCGCTCTCGCCCTGCTGGTCGGTCCTGTGCAGGTCGTAGAGGTAATCGCCGAACACTTTCTCCGTGTTGATCCGCTGCCAGCCGCTGGAGTAGGTGATGCTCTCGTGGTTGTTGACCATCACCTCGCCCTCGGCGGGCTGGAACCTGACGACCAACCCGCCCGGCCTGACCCGGATGGTGCCGGTCCGCTTCACCAGGCCCGCGTCCGACAGTCCGTCGGGGAGCACTAACTGGTCACCGGGCACGAGTTCGGCCTGGTCCTTGCTGCCCTTCGGGCGGAGCTGACCGTTCCAGGCGCCGGTGATGTCGACCACGCCCTCCAGGTTCAGCGTGGATCCGGCCTCGAAGAAGCCCGGTGAACCGAACCGGCGAGTGCCCTGATACTTCAGCGCCCACTCGACGTCCAGCATGCCGCCCGCGGCGATCTTGGGCGTGATCGTGGCCTCCAGCTGCACGCCGTTCGTACCGGCGACACCACTCGTGCAGAGGTACTTCGCGACGAGCGAGGACTCCGCCGACCCTGAGGGGGATGACACCACGAACGCGGCCGACGCCGCCATGCCGACCGATGCGGCGATGAACGCCTTACTCCACCGATTCACGGCACACTCCGATCAACACAGTTGGCCGAAGGTCGATCTTAGGGTCGATATCCGCCGAAGACCGCAACTACCGGCACTTGTGATGAACCCGTGTCCGCCCCCGCAAACCGGCAACAGAATCGTATTCTGTCCAGCACGACCACCCCCACTTGGAGGCGACTGATGCGGCGAGACCTCTTCGACGAGGAGCACCTGCTCTTCCAGGAGACCGTGCGCGAGTTCATGGCCCGTGAAGTCGTGCCACACCACGGCCAGTGGGAGAAGGACGGCATCGTCCCGCGTGATGTGTGGAAGAAGGCCGGAGAGATCGGCCTGTTCGGGTTCTCCGTCCCCGAGGAGTACGGCGGAGCCGGTGTCACCGACTTCCGGTTCAACGCGGTCATCGTCGAGGAGATCATCCGGCATGGCGCGTCAGGGCTCGGGTTCGGGCTGCACAACGACATCATGGCGCCGTACCTCGTCGATCTGACGGACGAGGAGCAGAAGCGGCGCTGGCTGCCCGGGTTCGTCAGCGGCGAGCTCATCACGGCGATCGGGATGACCGAGCCGGGCGCCGGGAGCGACCTGCAGGGGGTCAGGACGACCGCGGTCCTTGACGGCGATCACTACCTGGTCAACGGGCAGAAGACGTTCATCACGAACGGGATCAACGCCGACCTCGTCGTGGTGGTCGCCAAGACCGATCCCGCGGGCGGGGCGCGCGGCACCACGCTGCTGGTCGTCGAGCGGGGCATGGAGGGGTTCGGGCGGGGTCGCAATCTCGACAAGATCGGGATGAAGGCGCAGGACACGGCCGAGCTGTTCTTCGAGAACGTCCGCGTCCCCGTGGCCAACCGGCTCGGCGCCGAAGAGGGCCAGGGCTTCTTCCAGCTCATGAACAACCTGCCGCAGGAGCGGCTGTCCATCGCGGTGGCGGCGGTCGCGGCGGCGGAGACGGTGCTGGAGCAGACCATCGAGTACTGCAAGTCCCGTCAGGCTTTCGGACGAAATATCGGGTCCTTCCAGAACACCCGGTTCGTCCTGGCGGAGCTGGCCACCGAGACGGAGATCGCCCGCCACTACGTGGACAAGTGCGTCCGGGCGCTCAACGCCAAGGAGCTGACCGTGGTCGACGCCGCCAAGGCCAAGTGGTGGACCACCGAGCTCCAGAACAAGGTCATCGACCGCTGCCTCCAGTTGCACGGCGGCTACGGCTACATGATGGAGTACCCGGTCGCCAAGGCATGGATCGACAGCCGCGTCCAGAGCATCTACGGCGGCACCACCGAGATCATGAAGGAGATCATCGGAAGGTCCTTCGGGTTCTAGAACCCGGACGCACGACGCCCTCCGACCGAGGAGGGCGTCATGCGTCCGTGGTCAGCGTTGCCAGACGTCGTAGTTTCTGTTCTGGTACAGGTACGCCGGCGTGAACGAGCACCGATAGGTGTCACCGGACTTGCGAATCAGGCCCTGGTGGATGCCCATGGCCATGCCACCGTGATACCAGGGGCCACCGCTGTCGCCGCTGGCGCAGTCGGTCGAGTTCGAGACGACCATGTGCCGCAGCGAGTTGACCGAGACGTTGCGGTAGCGCACGCTGGTGCACACGCGCCCGCTGATCTTGCCGAACTTGCAGGCCGTGTCACCGACCGCCGGCATGCCTGAACGGGAGTCGGCGTAACGCTTCTTGCTGAAGTCGTAGTAGAAGGTGCGCGTGGGCGTAAAGCCGCCGGTGTCGTAATACCCGATGTCGCCCCACTTCCCCTGATGGGACCAGATTTCCATGACGCCCGTCGATCCGCCGTCGGCACTGTGATTCTTGTACGTGCTGAACTCGGTGGAACCGCAGTGCCCGGCCGTGCCGATCCGCTTGGTGCTGGAGGTGACGTACTTGAGGTTGAACCCCGCGGTGCATCCGGTCAGGTAGCCGCCACCGCGGAGGTAATCGTCCTGCGGGACCGAGGCCGGCAGGGAAGAGACCTCGACCTCGACCTTCATGCCCGTGCTGAGAGTCCGTGCGGACGCGAGCCGGTCGCGTACGGCGTCCCGCTCGGCCTGCGGCATCCCCGTCTCCCGCAGTTCCGCGGAGACATGGATCACGCCGGTCTCGATCTCGTAGTACGTGCTCGCCCCCGCGACCGCCGGGTCCGCCATCGCGGCCTCGTGCGCGTTCTCCGAAGCCGTCGCCAGCTCCGCCTCCGAGAAGCCGCGCCCGCCGACCAGCCGCACCTCTGCGGGAAGCGTCTTGGCGAGCGCGACCGCCTGCTCGGGGATCGCGTCCTTGAAACCGAACCACGCGCTGGAGCCGTCCTCGGCCCGGACCGCGCCGGAGAACTCCTGCGGGAACGCCTCCTCCAGCTCGGCCGCGACCTTCCGGTAGGCCGACGTCCAACCATGCCGATCGATCGTCTCGGCGAAGCCGGTCCCGGTGTCCTTGGCGAGGGCCGCGAGGTCGTCCAGCTCTACCGCTGACAGGTCGTCGACCATGACGTCGGGGATGCTCGCTCTGCCGTCGGGCTGGTTCGCCCAAGCCGTGGGTGAGGTGGCGGCGGTCTCGGCCACGTACGCCTCGACGGCCGCCTCAAGAGTGCCGCGCTGGTTCGCGGCCGCGCGCTTGATGCCGTCCAGGGTGGGACGCTTGATCTGGGGCTGGGTCTCCAGGGGCAGGACGATCGTGTCGTCGGCCGCCGCGGCTGGGGCATTCGCTCCGGCAAGGGGGGTGACCACGAGGGCGGCCACTGCCATGACGCGGATCCACTGTTGACCACGTGATAAGTGCACGGTTGTCTTCCTCGGTGAAGGGCGATCAAAGATCGCCCAGGGTTCCGGATCGTCAGACTCATGTCAAGATCAGCAGCCGGTGAACCACACGCGAAGCGCCCCGACACCGCATACTGGTCAGCATGTACGGCGGCCTGATCCTGCTGGTTTTCCTGGCGTTGCTGTTCGCCTGGGGCCTCAACCGCGTGCGGCGTGCGATACGCCTGGGGCCGGTGGGCTACGTCGGGGTGATGATCGTCTTCGTCATCGTCATGCTGCTCATCTATGGGCAGACGGTCCGCTAGCCGGGCAGCCCTTCGACGAAGCGGGTGAGGAGCCGCGCGAACTCCGCGCGCTCCGCGTCCGACCATCCCGTCATCGCCTCGGCGAACGCCGCCTGCCTGCCACGATGCGCCTGCTCCAGTGCGATCCGGCCGCCGTCGGTCAGCACGAGCAGCGCCCGTCGCCCGTCGGCCTGGTCCGCCCGCCGCTCGACCAGGCCGGCCGCGACGGCCGCCGCCACCAGCCTGCTCGCCCTCGGCTGGTCGACCGAGAGCGCCTCGGCCACCGTGGAGACGGTGGCGGGCGCGCTCGCGGACTCGATCACGTCGAGCACCTCGAACTCCGGACCCGGCGCGCCCTGCAGCCGCGCCAGCGCGCGCCTGCTCTGCCTGCGCCTGATGGCGACCATCGCGCGCTCGACTGCGGCAATTTCATTGTCATCGTACATATAGTTGCTATTATACATCCATGAACCGAAGAATCGGCTTCCTCCTCAAGCATGTCCACACCCTCCTTGAGGACACGATGGCCCGCGCCCTCCACGACCATGACCTCTCGCGCCGCCAATGGCAGGCACTCAACGCCGTGTCCGAGGGCGACGACCCGTACGAGGCGCTGAAGGCGTTCGACGGCGTCGGCGACGCGGTGCGCGAGCTGACCGCCAAGGGATGGATCACCGGCACCGCCCTCACCGAGGAGGGCAAGACGGCCCACGCGGCGGTCCTCGATCGCGTGGCCGAGTTCAGGCAACTCGCCATCCAGGGCGTGAGCACGCAGGACTTCCAGACCACCCTCGCGGTCCTGAACCAGATGGCCGCCAATCTGGAGGCCGCCTAACCTCCGCTGCCCTCCAGCAGCACCTGGGCCACCAGCCCCGGATCGTCGCTCATCGGCACGTGACCGCAGCCCTTGAGCAGCTTGACCCGCTGCCCCGACCACCTGGCGGCGCGTACGGCCTGGCGGCGCGGCAGCAGCCGGTCGTGCTCGCCCCAGGCGATCGTGATGGGCGACTTGGGCGGCGCGGGCGGCATCACTCCGGCGAACGCCTCCAGCGTCTCGTCGAAGCCGGGCGCACCGCCCAGCGCCTGGGTGGCGGCGATCAGCGCCGTCGGCGACAGCCGGGACGGATGGGCCACCAGGAGCCCGGCCGACAGGGCCCGGCCGAGGGGGTTCTCGGCGAGCCCGATGGCCTGCTCCGGCGGCAGCGCCCTGGCCGTGGCCCGCAGCGCGCGCAGCACCGACCGGCAGTACAGCAGCTCGGAGCGCGACCAGAAACCCGCGGGCGACAGCGCGGTGGCGGTGCGGACCACGCCGCGCGAGGCCAGCTCCAGCGCGATGTAGCCGCCGAGGGAGTTGCCCGCGACGTGCGGCTCGCGCACGCCGAGCAGCGCGCAGAACGACTCGACCGCGTCGGCGAGCGACTCCGCGGTGTACGGCGTGCCGTCGGGCAGGCCGGGTGAGACGCCGAAGCCGGGCAGGTCGACGGCGATGACAGTACGCGAGGCGGCGAGGCGGTCCATGACCGGCAGCCATGCCTGCCAGTGGTGCCCGATGCCGTGCAGGAGGATCAGTGGCTCGCCGGTGCCGCGTCGTTCGAAGGCCAGGTCCATGGCTTCGAGCCAATCACTCAGCGGCTACGGGTGGGAATCTCGAACCAGACCGCTTTGCCTTCCCTGGTGGGTCTCGACCCCCAGCGCCTGGCGAGTTGGTCCACCAGGTAAAGGCCCCGTCCGCCCTCGTCGTTCTCCCCCGCGCTGCGGATCCGCGGCAGGCGCAGGTCCTGGTCGAACACCTCGACCCAGACCGACTCCTCGCCTCTGCGCAGCCGCAGCGTGAACTCCTTGTCGCTCACCACTTCGTCCTCGAAGCCGGGCACGTCCCACGACTCCTCGAACGGCAGCGGCGGCCCCTCGACGACCAGCTCCCTACGCGGCACGCTTCCGTGGGCCGCGTGGAGCACCACGTTGGTGACGACCTCGGAGACGAGCAGGCAGGCCAGCTCGGCGCGCTCCTCGGGGACGTTCCAGCCGCCGAACGCCTCGGAGGCCATCCGGCGCGCCTCGCCTACCATGATCGGCTGGGCCGGGAACGTCCGCTCCTCGACGTCGAGGTCCGACTCGCTCGACCGGACCACCAGGATCGCCATGTCGTCGTCGATCTCGCCGGGCACCGCGACGGTCGCCGCGTCGGCCACCCGCTCCACCTCGGCGTCGGCCATCTTCGCCAGCTTCTCGCACAGGACGCCCAGCGTCTCCTCGTCGCTCGGCATCCGGCCGTCACGGCCGGGGCGGCGGTCGACCAGGCCGTCGGTGTAGAGGAGCAGCGCCGCGCCGGGCGGCAGCGTGCGCGTCTCCTCCTTGTAGACGAGGTCGGCGTGCAGGCCCTTGGCGCGTACGCCCAACGGCTGGCCGACCTCCTCGATGTCGAGCTCGACGCACTGGCCGTCGACGAGCAGCAACGGCGGCGCGTGCCCGGCGTTGGCGAACGACAGCTGCCGCGACCAGGCGTCGTAGACGAGGTATTGGCAGGTCACGATCGGCGGGACGCTGATGTCGGCGCCGCTGTCGTCCTTCTCGGGAGTGGCGATGATGCGGGTCCACTCGTCGAGCCTGGCCAGGATGTCGGCCGGTGACTTGTCGTCCTGCGCGAAGGCCCGCAGCGCCGCCCTGAGCTGGCCCATGATGGCCGCGGCCTTGGCGCCCCGGCCCTCCACGTCGCCGATGACGATGCCGACGCGACCGGCCGACAGCGGGATCACGTCGTACCAGTCGCCGCCGACCTGGGTCTGGATGCCCTGGCCGTGGGAGGCGAGCGGCGCCGCCGGGTAGTAGCGCACCGCGATCTGCAGGCCGTCGAGCTGGGGCAGCGCGCGCGGCAGCAGGTGCTTCTGGAAGGACTCGGCGGTGTGCCGCTCCTCCTCGAACAGCAGCGCGTTGTCGATCGCGAGCGCGACCCGGGTGGCGATGGCGCCGACGAAGTCGCGGTCGAAGGCGTCGTAGTGGGGGCTGCGGCGGTCGGTCAGGTTGGACAGCCCGAGGTACATCAGGCCGAGCGTCTCGCCGCGTACGCACAAGGGGGCCACGATGGCGGAGGTCATGCCGACCTCGCCGCACAGCTTGGCGCTGCCCTCGCTCGGCGACGGGAAGCTGCTGACGGCGAAGTCCTCGACGAGGATGGTCTCCTGGCGGCGCAGCGCGGTGTCGGCGTAGTGGGAGGCGGGGTAGCGGATCTCCGCGCCCACGGGCTTCCAGGTGCCGGCCGGTGGGCTCCAGCCCTGTACGTGCTGCGAGACCCGCCGGACCAGCCGGTCGCCCTCCATCAACTCGATGAAGCAGTGGTCGGCGAACTGCGGGACGAGCATCTCGGCCACCCGCTTGAGCGTCTCCTCGACGTAAAGAGAGCCGGCCAGCCGCTCGCCGATGCGCTCCAGCAGGCCGAAGCGGTCCTTCTCCCGCTCGTTGCTGCGCAGCGCCTCGCGGGCGGTGACGACGATGCCGGTCACCGACCCCGAGGGGTGGCGCAACGGCACGGCCTGGGCGCGGACGTAGACGATCGTGCCGTCACCCCGCCGTACGTCGAAGGTGCCCTCCCACACGCCGCCCTTGAGCACATGCTTGGTGAGCTCGATGGCGAGCGGGTGGTCCTTCTCCATGATGCCCAGCGACAGCATCGAGGTGTCACGTGACGACTTCGACGGGCGGCCGAAGAGCTTCTCGGCGAACGGGTTCCAATAGAGGAGATTGCTGAAACGGTCGGTCACCACGACCGCCATCTCGGCATGATCAAGCACGGATTCAGCCGCCAGATGATCAGCCTCTTCCTGGGACACATCCCCCCAACGCTTCATCCGGAGACCACTCCTAGGGAGGGCATGTGCGCAATGCGAACCACGGGCACTCCTGCAACAGCGTCGACCGGCCGGGAGTGGAGGGCCTCCCAATAGGGATTCAACCAAGGAGTAGCGGGCGAGTCAGCGCCTGGAGACGAAAACATGCGCGGCAACGTCACGCGGAAGCTCCGCGAGAGTGTCGTTCGCGTCACCGTCACCTGTCACCCGCACACCGTCGTCGCTCGCCGCGAGCGTCACCTCGCGTCCGGGTTGTATCCCAACTTGCTTGAGTTTAAGCATCACAGCAGGATCGCTTTGCACTTGTTCGCTAATTCGCCGCACGACCACGGGTATATCTCTTGGTCCGGCGAGGTCGGACATGGACGTCAAGAGGCTGGGGCCACCCTCTATGGGCTCTCTGGCGCCCAGCTCGCCCAGCCCGGGAATCGGGTTGCCGTGCGGGCAGACCGTCGGGTTGTCGAGCAGCGTCACCAGCCGGGTCTCCACGGACTCGGACATCACGTGCTCCCAGCGGCACGCCTCGATGTGCACGTCTTCCCAGGGCAGGCCGATCACCTCGGTCAGCAGGCACTCCGCGAGCCGGTGCTTGCGCATCACGCGCGTGGCCAGGGTGCGCCCGAGGTCGGTCATCGACAGGTGGCGGTCACCTTCGACGCGGACCAGGCCGTCGCGCTCCATCCGGGCCACAGTCTGGCTCACGGTGGGACCGCTCTGCTGGAGCCGCTCCGCGATGCGCGCGCGCAACGGGACGATGCCCTCCTCCTCGAGCTCGAAAATCGTGCGGAGGTACATCTCCGTGGTGTCGATCAGGCCGTGTGCGGTCAAGGCTCCTCCCAACTGAATGCTACGCCGGTCAGGGCATGGACTGGACCCGTCGGCGACGGGCACAGAAGTCACACGGGAACCCTATGGGGAGAACGAGCGACCATGGTGATGGACGACAACACCGGGGCAGCCCGGTTCCTTCCCGACCGCCTCGATCTCGCCGCGCTGCGGCGGGCCGCGGCCGGGTGTCAGGGCTGCGACCTGTTCAGGAACGCCACCCAGACCGTGTTCGGCGAGGGCCCGGCCGGCGCGCGGTTCATGCTGGTCGGTGAGGAACCTGGGGACCAGGAGGACCGCCAGGGCGCGCCGTTCGTCGGCCCCGCGGGGCGCGTGCTGGATCGAGGGCTGGAGGAGGCGGGCATCGAGCGCGACGACGTCTACGTGACGAATGCCGTCAAGCACTTCTCCTTCACGCTCAGGGGCAAGAGGCGCATCCACCAGAAGCCGACGGCCGCCGAGATCGACGCCTGCCACCCCTGGCTGGCCTCCGAGCTGGCCGTGGTCCATCCGAAGGTGGTCGTGGTGCTCGGCGCGACCGCCGCGCGGGCGCTGCTCGGCAAGGACTTCCGGGTGACGAGGCAGCGCGGCGAGCCGGTCCCGCTGGGCGAGGCGCTGGCGGTCGCCACGATCCACCCGTCGGCTGTGCTGCGGGCTCCTGACCGGGACGAGGCGTACGCGGGCTTCCTCGCCGATCTCAAGGTGGCCGCGCGCACCGCCTGATCCATGGGCACCGCCCGAGCCGCGCGTACGGCTAACCGTCGGCTGACTGTCGGCTGACCGTCGGCGAACCGGCCCGGTAGTTCCGGAAGCTCGGCACCGACAGGCCGACGATCAGGACCGCGACGGCGCACGCCAGCCCGCCGCCCACCCACGCCCACGTCAGCCCGAACCACACGGCGGTCACCCCGGCCCGCAGGTCGCCCAGGCGCGGCCCGCCCGCCACGACGACCATGAACGCCCCCTGCATCCGCCCGCGCATCTCGTCGGGAGCGTGCAGCTGCAGGATGGACTGCCGCCAGACCGACGAGACCATGTCGGCCACGCCCCCAACAGCCATCAGCACGACCATGAGCCAGAGCTGCTGGGCTAACCCGGCCGCGGCCACGCTGAGCCCCCAGAGCGCGATCGTGACCGTCAGCGCCACCCCCTGGCGGCGTACCCGGCCCACCCAGCCGGAGCCGAGCGCGCCGAGCACCGCGCCGATGGCCATGCCGGCCGACAGCCAGCCGAGCGCGATCGGCGAGCCGTCGAAGCGCTCGGACACGGCCTGCGGGATCAGCGCCCTGGGCAGCGCGAACACCATCGCGATGATGTCCACGACGAACGACATCAGCAGGACCGGCCCGGTCGCGATGTAGCGCAGGCCGTCGATCACCGAGCGCCAGCCGGGCCGCTGGATCTCGCCCATGGGGAGCAGCCGGGGCAGCCGGATCGCCGCGTACAAGCTGGCCGTGAAGAGCACCGCGTCGATCCCGTACGCCAGCGCGTAGCCCTGCCAGGCCAGCAGCACGCCCGCGATCATCGGCCCGATGATCGCGCCGAACCCGAACACCAGCGAGTTGAGCGCGTTGGCGGCGGGCACCAGCTCGGCGGGCAGGATCCTCGGGATGATCGCGCCGCGGGCGGGCGAGGTCATCGCGAACCCGGTGGCGCTCACGGCCGCGGCGAGCAGCAGCAGGTAGACGTTGCCCAGGCCGAGGAGGGCCTGGGCCAGGATGAAGAGCGTCGCGCCCCAGGAGATGAGCGAGCTGGTGATCAGCAGCCGGCGCCGGTCGACCGCGTCGGCGAACGCCCCGCCCCACAGCCCGAACACCATGAGCGGGAGCAGGTTGGCCAGACCCAGCAGGCCGACCCAGAAAGAGGACTGGGTGAGGTCCCAAACCTGCTTGCTGACCGCGACGACGGTCACGCCGATGCCGATGTTGGCGATGGCCTGACCGGACCAGAGACGCCTATAGGTGGGAACGCCCAGCGGCCGTATGTCTATGAGATGACGCTTGACCAGCTCCCCGATTGCCACTTTAGGCACATTAAGGGGCAAGCCTCTCCAGAACCCATCCGGGGCGGGTTCGCCGGTAGCGCAGCCTGTCATGCATCCTGTCAAGCTGCCCCTGCCAGAACTCCACTTCCAGCGGGCTGACCCGGAACCCACCCCAGAAGTCGGGCACGGGCGGATGCTCCGGCCATCGGGCGGCGAGCTCGTCGTATCGGGCGTCCAGCTCCTCCCTGGACCGCACGACCGCGGACTGGCGAGAGGCCCAGGCCCCGATCCGCGAGCCGTACGGCCTGGAGTTGAAGTAGTCGGCCGACTCCTCGTGCGAGAGCCGTACGACCGTGCCCTCGATCCGCACCTGGCGGCGGATCGGGTGCCAGGGGAACAGCAGCGACGCGCGGGCGTTCTCGGCCAGGTCGCGGCCCTTGCGCGACTCGTAGTTGGTGTAGAAGACGAACCCCTGCTCGTCATAGCCCTTCAGCAGAACGGTCCTGGCGCTCGGCCGGCCGCCGGCCGAGGCCGTGGCCAGCACCATGGCGTTCGGTTCCGGCAGGCCGGCCGTGAGCGCCTCCTGGAACCAGGTGGCGAATTGGGTGATCGGATCGGCGGAGAGATCGGCTTCGAGCAGCGGCTCGCCCTCATACGTACGGCGAAGCCCCGCCAGCGCGGGCGGGCGCGAGGTGGCATCCACGAGACGGTATTCTTGCGCGCTTGGTGGCAGATCCCACACAACACTCCCTACCAGCGGCTTTCGCGTTCCGGCGGGTCCGGAGACCGACCACGGGCGGGTAGGGGGTTAAATTGACCCGCCGGTATCTCGACATCAAGGCATTGCCGCAACATGGCAAGAAAGGGAGGCGGCCGAGAATGTCCGACTTCAAACCCGGCCTCGAGGGCGTTGTAGCTTTCGAGACCGAGATCGCGGAACCGGACAAAGAAGGGGGCGCCCTTCGCTACCGGGGTGTCGACATCGAGGAGTTGGTCGGCCGTGTCCCCTTCGGGCACGTCTGGGGCCTGCTGGTCGACAACAAGTTCCAGCCGGGCCTGCCCCCGGCGGAGCCGTACCCCATTCCTGTCCACTCAGGTGACATCCGCGTAGACGTACAGAGCGCGCTGGCCATGCTGGCCCCGGCCTACGGCTTCAAGGCGCTCCTCGACATCAGTGACGAGGAGGCCCGCGACCAGCTCGCGCGCGCCTCCGTGATGGCGCTGTCCTTCGTGGCGCAGTCGGCGCGCGGCCTCGGCCTGCCGATGGTGCCGCAGAGCCGCGTCGACGAGGCCAAGACCATCGTCGAGCGGTTCATGGTCCGCTGGCGTGGCGAGCCCGACCCCAACCACGTCAAGGCCATCGACGCTTACTGGACCTCGGCCGCCGAGCACGGCATGAACGCCTCCACGTTCACCGCCAGGGTCATCGCCTCCACCGGCGCCGACGTGGCCGCCGCGCTCTCCGGTGCCGTCGGCGCCATGTCCGGCCCGCTGCACGGCGGTGCTCCGGCCCGGGTGCTGCACATGATCGAAGGCGTCGAGCACCTGGGCGACGCCAAGAAGTACGTGCAGAGCGAGCTCGACAAGGGCAGCCGGCTGATGGGCTTCGGCCATCGCGTCTACCGTGCCGAGGACCCGCGCGCGCGGGTGCTGCGCCGTACCGCGAAGGAGCTCAACGCGCCCCGTTACGAGGTCGCCGCCGCTCTGGAGCAGGCCGCGCTGGAGGAACTGCACGCGCGCAAGCCCGACCGGGTGCTCGCCACGAACGTCGAGTACTGGGCGGCCGTGGTGCTGGACTTCGCCGAGGTGCCCTCGCACATGTTCACCTCGATGTTCACCTGCGCCCGTACGGCCGGTTGGGCCGCGCACATCCTGGAGCAGAAGCTCACGGGCCGCCTGGTCCGCCCGAGCGCCAAGTACATCGGCCCGGCGTCGCGTCCCCTCAGCGACGTTCCCGGCGCCTCCGAGGTCGTCGGCACCATCTGACGTCTCGATCCCGCTGTTCGTACGGCTGCCGCGTTTCGACGCGGCAGCCGTACTTTCATTTCATCCGGGCTTCATTGGGGCGCGGTGTCGGGCAGGCCGGCGCACACGGCGTCCTTCGGGGGCGGCTCGGTGGCGTCCAGCGAGCCGCAGCGGACGACCGGCTTCGGGTTGCCCGCTCGCGCCACGTCCACCTTCATGATCGCGAAAGCCTTGTCGACCGGGGCGTGCAGATCGGCGGAGCCGAAGTCGATCTTCCCGCTGGAGCCGTTCCAGACCCGCCGGGTCAGCCGGTACAGGATGTCGCCCCGGCTGGGCAGGCCGCCGCCCTCCTGCGCTCCGGCCCGGTAGGCGGTACTGGCCGCCTGGTAGAGCACGTTGGCCGCGTCGAAGGTGAGGATGAGATTGTCGTCGGAGGACTTCGGGTGCGCGCCCGCGAGCAGGCCGCTGATGAACGCGGTCTGCTTGGTGGCGCTCTGGTTCCACAGCGCCCGGTGCGCCAGCGCCACGTAGTAGACCTCCATCTGCTTCATGTGGGCGATCTCACCCGCGTGGTCGGCCATCGCCCTGACGACGTCGTCGCCCGCGAGCACCTTCGCGTCCTTGCAGCCGCTGCCCTCTATTGAGGTCAGGAAGCCGAGGAACTCCGAAGCCCGCCCGGCATAGAGGAACACGTCCGGTTTGAGGCCACAGGCCGCCACAGCGGCCTCCTGGATGCCGCCCGACTCGACGTTGTAGTCCTTCGGCTCCTTGACCGTGATGCCCTGCGCCTTCAGCGCCGTCCCGAAGTCGTCGGCCAAGTTCTTCGTGTACTGGTCGGTGATCGATTCGTCCTGGACGATGACCGCGGACGGCTTGTCCACGTCCGCGAGCAGCATGCGCCGGGCGAACCGCGCGCCCAGCGTCGCCTCACGGAAGTTGGTCGGCCCCACCTGGAAGTAGTAGGGGGACGGCTGGCCGGGCCGCTTGCCGTCGGCGGAGTCGCCGACGTAGCCGATCCGGTCCGCCGTCGCCGTGGTCGCCACCATCGGGATCTTCGCCAGGTGCAACTCCTCGATCGCCTGGCTGACGCCCTCCACGCTGCGCGGCAGGCCGATCACGCCCACCACGTGCGGGTCCCGCGCGGCGAGCTCGGTGATGAGCTGCGCCGTCCGGCGGCCGTGGCGGAAGTTGTCGCCGGCGTTGGCGATCAGCACCTGCAGCCGGGGCGTGGTGCTGGCGGTCCGCTGCTGCTCCTCCACCGCCTCCAGCTCGGACAGGGCGGTCGACAGCCGGGTGTCGTTCGCCTCCGTCTTCGTGATCGAGAATTCGCCGAACAGGACCACGCTGACGTACCGTCCCGAGCCGATGGCGTAGGCGTTGTTCGCGTCGATCTTCTTGACCAGGTCCTTCACGGCACCGTCGAAGAGGTCGTTCGGCGTGGCGCCGGTGGCGTTCACGATGCCGACGCACTCGGTGCCGCTCCGCTCCGCCCATTGCAGGCCGCCGCAGTGCGCGGCCCTGTCCCGCTGCACCCAGAAGACCAGGGCGAACGGCAGGACCAGCAGCAGCCCTATGGCCGTCCAATAGGCCAGGGCCCGCTTCCTGCGCGGCAGCACCGGCGGGTACTCCCCGACGGCGGGCATGTCCGTGGCCCGGATGCCGATCCTCAGGTCAGGGACGCGGAACCGGGCCGCGGCCCGCCACCGCCCGACGACCTCGGGCAACTGGCCCAGCTCCGCGGTCCCGATCGGCGGTCCGGGCGGGACGGAGGACACGGCCGCCAGCACGACCATCGGCGGCAGCAACCCGGTCGTCCTGGTGGTCTCCTCCACCAGCCGCAGGAACCGCGCGTTGACCCCGTCGGGATCGACGACCTCGATCAGCAGCAGGGCGTACAGCCCCCTGCCCCAGCTCGGCCACGGGATGATCCACTTCTTGTACGCCTCGCGGAGGTCGCGCATCAGCGCGTGGACCAATAACCGTTCGACGTCCGTGTCGTCACGCTTGACATCCGCGTCGTCATCCGCGCCCTTGGCATTGGCCAGGCGTAGCGCGTACTTGGCGGGCCCCTCGAACGGATCCCGCCGTATATACGGCTGATTGCGGAGCCAGCCAGTGAACAGTGTCCCCCTGATCGAGAAGAAGGCCTGGCCGGTGGTGCCGAGCGCGGCCACCAACAGGCCGAGCACCCACGGAGCGAGGCCGACGAGATCGGCGGGACCGTTGAACCACCAGACGGCCAGCGTGCCGACCGGCACCCAGGTCGTCGCGGCGCGCGCCAGGAAGTCGGCAGAGGTCCTGCGCCCCCGGTCGCTGTCGCGGCTGCTCCGCTGCCAATCCTTGAGCCGTTCCTTGAACATCCGGTAGCCCGTGTGCGTGCCCGGAGCCGGCAGCCAGCCCTCGGACTTGTTGCCCGGCGGCGGCAGGTGCCGCTGCTTCCTCGCCCACAGCACGAACCGCGCCAGTGGGAAGCGCGGCGGCGGCAGCAGCGACCCGCCCACCGGGTTGCCCAGCTCGCCCTGCTCCCCCGCCAGAGCCTCCACCAGCTCCTGGATCGACTTGTGCGCGCCCTCCTTGACGTGGGCGTAGGGCACGGAGTCCTGGAACGGCTCGGCGAGCAGCTTGGCCGCGGCGAGCGCCTCAGGGCCCGTCACGAGCACCGTGGGCAACGGCGGGTCGGCCCGCCAGAACACCGGCCGGCGAATCAACGCTTCGACGACACTCCGCAGATCGGCCACCCGGACTCCTCCAGCCGGACCTCACCCCGTGTTGCTGGTCCAACGAATGATCGAGGGAAATGGTTCATCATTTCTCAGGATCCGGACCCGGGTCCAGGCAAGCTCCTCGGGTAAGTACCCTTGGTCAGGTGGCTGACATCGTGATTCCCGCTGACATCAAGCCCGTCGACGGCCGCTTCGGCTGCGGGCCCTCGAAGGTTCGCACCGAGCAACTGGCCGCGCTCGCCGCCTCCGGCGCGAGCGTCATGGGCACTTCACACCGCCAGAAGCCGGTCAAGAACCTGGTCGGCCGCGTACGCGCCGGCCTCACCGACCTGTTCGCGCTCCCCGAGGGCTACCAGGTCGTGCTGGGCAACGGCGGCACCACCGCGTTCTGGGACATCGCCTCCTTCGGGCTCATCCGGGAGCGGTCGCAGCACCTGTCGTTCGGCGAGTTCTCCTCGAAGTTCGCCACCGTCGCCAAGAAGGCTCCCTGGCTCGGCGAGCCGACGGTGATCAAGTCGGAGGTGGGCACCTACCCGGCCGCGGTGGCCGAGGACGGCATCGACGTCTACGCGCTCACCCACAACGAGACCTCGACCGGCGTGGCCATGCCGATCGAGCGGGTCGGCTCCGATGATTCCCTGGTGCTCGTCGACGCCACCTCCGGTGCGGGCGGCCTGCCGGTGTCCATCGACGAGACCGACGTCTACTACTTCGCCCCGCAGAAGAGCTTCGCCTCCGACGGCGGCCTGTGGATCGCGCTCATGTCGCCGCGCGCCCTGGCCAGGGTCGAGGAGATCGCCGCCACCGACCGCTACGTGCCGGAGTTCTTCAGCCTGCCGGTGGCGATCGACAACTCCAGCAAGGACCAGACCTACAACACCCCGTCGGTGGCGACGCTGTTCCTGCTGGCCGACCAGCTCGACTGGATGAACGGCAACGGCGGCCTGGCCTGGACCACCGCCCGCACCGCCGACTCCGCCCAGCGCCTCTACACCTGGGCCGACAAGACCTCCTACACCACGCCGTTCGCGGCTCCCGAGTTCCGCTCGCAGGTGGTCGGCACGATCGACTTCTCCGACGACGTGGACGCGGCGGCCGTGGCCAAGGCGCTACGCGCCAACGGCATCGTCGACACCGAGCCCTACCGCAAGCTCGGCCGCAACCAGCTGCGCGTGGCGATGTTCCCGGCCATCGACCCGGCCGACGTCGAGGCGCTGACGGTCTGCGTCGACTACGTGGTCGAGCGTCTTTGACCCGTCGCGCCGGTTACGTGGTTCTGACCCGTTACGTGGTTGAGCGTTTTTGACCCGTCCGGCGCGACAGCTCGTCCAGCAGGGCCAGGGCGTCCTCCTCCTCGACGCTCTGCGCGAACCTCGCCAGCACCGGCAGCCGGTCGGTGCTGGCCGCCAGCGCCTCCAGCATGAGCCGCGTGACGTGCTCGTCCCTGGAGTAGGCGGCCGCGTACTTGAAGGCGTTACGGTACGGCGTGCGGACGAGCAGCCCCTTCTTCACCAGCCGTTCGGCGACGGTCTGCACCGTGGTGTAGGCGAGCTCGCGCGCCTCGTTGAGCGTGGCGAGCAGCTCGCGCACCCGCATCGGCTTACCCGCGTCCCACAGCACGTCCATGATCGCGCGCTCCAGGGATCCCAGGTTCGCCAACAGACCAACCCTCCGGCTCGGTGAGTTAGGAAACATTCTTCCCTAAAAGGCCCGCGCGCGACCAGGGCTGATCTCCCTTTCCGCCCAGTTGTGGCGACATATCCTCATGTGACAGGGGTTATACCGGATGAGTATGAGCAGGCGGCCCAATGGCCTGGGCTACCTGATGTTCGCCAGCCGCTGGCTGCAGGTCCCCCTCTACCTGGGGCTCATCGTGGCCCAGGGGGTGTACGTCTGGCAGTTCATGGTCGAGCTCTGGCACCTGATCGAAAGCGCTCTCCATGGTGGCGACACCGACATGGAAGTCACGGTCATGCTGTCGGTGCTGGGCCTCATCGACGTGGTGATGATCTCCAACCTGCTCATCATGGTCATCGTCGGGGGCTATGAGACGTTCGTCTCGCGCATCAACCTCAACGAGCACCCCGACGAGCCGGAGTGGCTGTCCCACGTCAACGCGAACGTCCTCAAGGTCAAGCTGGCCACGGCCATCGTGGGCATCTCGTCTGTGCACCTGCTGCAGACGTTCATCAAGGCCCAGACGATCCCGGACAGCAAGATGATGTGGCAGACGATCATCCACCTGGCCTTCGTCCTGTCGGCCATCGGGCTGGCGCTGATTGATCGCCTGCTGTCCTCGTCTCCGGCCGAGCGGGTGCACAGCTCCTAGTGCCGTCTCGGTCCCTGTGACGGTCCGTGGTGACTGGGGTCCTTTCGGTGGGATCCCCCTTGGGGGGAGGAGGATCCGGTCCGTCGTGGCTGGGGTTCTTTGGGAGGGATCCCCCCTTCGGGGGGGGGGGGGGAGAAAGAAGCCGGTCCGTCGTGGCTGAGGTCCCCTTGGGGATGCCCCTTTCGGGGCAGTGGAAGAAGCCGGTCCGTCGTGGCAGTGGCCGCTAGGAGGGGACACCCCTCCGGGGCCGGGATGTCCGGCGGGCGTTCCTTGACTCCGCGCCGGCCACCATGAGCGTCAGGGTCTGGCCGGGCTCACCGGTCGCGGCCGCCCAGCACCCACGCGCTCGCGTCATCGGCCGATCCGGGCGCGTACATGCCCCGCAGGGCGGCCGTGTACTCCTCGCGGGAGATGCGCCCGTCGCCGTCGGTGTCGATGCGGTCGAAGAAGCCGTTGGACGTCTCGGCGGACTCGCCGACCGCCGCATACAGGCGGGCGAGCTCCGGCCGGGAGATCGAGCCGTTCGCGTCGGCGTCGACGGCGTCGAACACCGCGTCGGCGACGGGCCGCAGACCGTTGTCGTAGTAGTGGGGATCCTCCGCCGCGCCCGCCTGTACGAGGGCGACGTACTCGTCGCAGCTCACCCGGCCGTCCTCGTCGGTGTCGGCGCGGCGGATCTGCTCCCACCACACCCGGTAGGCCGCCCGCAGCTTCGCGTGCGAGGGCGTGTCCGGGTCGGGCGCGAGCGCGGCGCACATCCGATCGCCCAAGCGCTCGAAGTCGGCGGCCTCGAGATATCCGCTGCCGTTGACGTCGATGACGGCGAACGCGGCCCTGAGGTTGGCTTCGGCCAGAGGATTCGACACGGGGTGGCTCCCTTCGTGGAAACTTTACGTAATCATTCCACTACGGAGTGTCTCGTGTGTCGAGATGTGGCCGGGTGTCGATCATGCCGGTCAGGTCAGGGTGAGCGCCCGGCAGCAGGCCCTACAGGGTCGAGTAGCAGGCGCTCTACTTACCAGTTACCGGGTTCTTCGGGAGGTGTTTCTCCGTGACCAGCAGCCTCACCGTGCCGTCCTGCTCGGGCTCGGCGGCCCAGACGTACCAGTGGTCGCCGACCTTGGCCAACTGCTTCGCCGGGTTCATGCCGAAGCCGTTGCCGTCCGGGTTCGGCTCGATGATCCGGAAGACCACCCGCAGCCCTCGCCGGCGCGCCTCGGCCGCGACCTTGCCCACGGTCCGCCCATCGGCGTCGTAGCCTTCGAGCATTTCGCCCTTCCTACCGGCATCCCCGAAGGCCTGGTACTTCTCGCCGGGTTTGGCCGGCCGGCCCAGGTAGAAGACGCCCCGGCCGTTGAACCCCTTGCTCACTGTGACGGTGAGGAAGCAGCCGTCGTGGCCCAGCGCGCAGCCGGCCGGCTCCAGGCCACCACCGAGCCTGTCGGCCATGGTGGTTCCGGCGAATCCGTAGCGCACGATTGCGCCCACCTGGGTCGGTGAGGCGGGGATCGGCTCCAGGCCGATGTGGAGGCCTATCGCCTGGAACGCCTCGGCGTACAGGGCATGGTCGGCGAACGGGTCCTTGATCCTGGCGATGTACTCGTCGCCTCGCAGCTCGATGTCGATGGCGGCGTTCGCGTACGAGCTGGCGGTGCCCGCGTTCCGCTCCAGCAGGACCGGCCCCATGACGACGGCGGTGGCGAGCGCGGCGGTGGCGGCCAGCCCCACGAGCAGGCGGCGGGCGCGGCGCGATCTCGGCGCCCGGCGCCCGACGGTTGCGGCTGCCGTGCCTGGCTTCTCCTCGACGATGGCCGCCAGCAGCGCACGGGCCCCCGCACCGGACGCCTGGCCGGCCAACTGCTCATCGTTGACCCTGGCGAGTTCGCTGATCCTGGCGAGTTCACTGGCCGGTTCGCTCAACTCGTTCATCTGAATGGTGGCGCGGAGACCCGGTCCTTCAGGTCCGGGAGGTAGCGCCACCCCTCCTCTCGAAAACAGTATGGAAAGACTCGGTCACGTTCGGTAATGTGTGCGGTGAGTGAGGCCGCTGTGACAGGAGGTGCACGATGGCGATCCGCCGCTCCGCCACCAAACGGCACGGCCTGCCCACGATCGTGCGGCTGCGCCTCACGCCTACTCCGGGGCAGGCTGAGGCGCTGGCGGCGGCGGTGCTGTTGTGTAATCAGGCGGCCACCGTCGTCTCCCGCCTGGCCTGGCAGCATCGCGTCTTCGCCGTGGTGGAGTTGCACCGGCTGGCCTACTACGAGGTGCGTTCGCAACTGGCCGGGCTGGGCGCGCAAGCGGCCGTGCGGGCGATCGCCCGGGTCGCCGGCGCCTACGCCAACCGGCGCGCCAGCAAGAAACATGCGCACATCTTCCGGCCGCACGGCGCCATCCCGTACGACGCCCGGCTGATGAGCTTCAACCGTGACGCCCGCACGGTGTCGCTGTGGACCCCCACCGGCCGCGTCACCATCCCCTACACCGGCCGCCCAGACGACCTCAAAGCCATCGACACGCTGCCGATGGGGGAGGCTGACCTGGTCTGCCGGCGCGGGGTGTGGCTGCTGCAGGTCGCGGTCACCCTGCCGAAGCCGGTGGTGGGTGAGCCGGTTCACGGCTTTGTGGGGGTGGATCAAGGCGTGGCGAACCTGGCGGTCACCTCCGATGGTGCGGTGCTGCCCGGCCCCGCGCTGCCGGGGCCGGTCGGCGGTAACGGCCACGTCCGCACCCTGTGGGAGCGGCGCCACCGTCAACGCCGCCGGTTGCAGAAGAAGGGGACTTCTGCGGCGCGGCGGGTGCTGCGCCGTCTGTCCGGGCGTGAGCGACGGATGATGACCGACCTCAACCATCAAATGTCGAAGTTTGTGGTGCGTGAAGCCGAACGCACCGGCCGTGGCGTCGCCCTGGAGGATCCCCAGGGTATCCGCGGGCGGGTAAGGGCTCATCGGTTCCAGCGGCGCACCCTGCACGGCTGGGCGTTCGCCCAGCAGATCGCCTTCACCCGCTACAAGGCCGCCCGCGCCGGAGTCGCCTTCGTGCTGGTCGACCCCGCCTACACCTCGCAGGCATGTCCGGACTGCGGGCACGTCAGCAGGGCGAATCGGCCGGCGCGGGGCCGGTTCGTCTGCACCAGGTGTGGCCTCGCTGGGCACGCCGACCACATCGCAGCCCGCAACATCGCCACACGCGGCATAGCGGGCTGGGCTGTTATCAACCAGCCACACGCTACCGGCCTCCCTTCAGCCAGACGGGACCGTGAGAGCAAACCACCGGATTCAGCCGGTGGTAGTTGATCTGGACTCCACGGGGAGACGGTTGACGGAGACGCCCGCGCCGGCCAAAGCCTTGGACAAGCGCTTGCGCGCGCGATGGAGCCGGATGCGTACGGCGTTGCGTGAGCAGTCGAGGACCTTGGCGAGCTGGGCGTGGTCCAGCCCTTCCCAGGCGACCAGCGACAGCAGCTCGCGATCGTCCTCGTGCAGCTCCTTGAACGCCTGCGCGATCGCGCCCAGCTCGACGCTGCCTTCGGGCGAGTGGGAGTAGAGGTCGGCGATGTCGGTGTTGAGCTCCACGCTTCTGGACCACCGCCTGACCTGGCCGCGCCGCTGGTTGGCCAAGACATTCCTGGCGATGCCGTACAGCCAGAGCCTGGCCTCCGCATGGGGCGGCAGGGCGTCGACGTGGCGCCAGGCGATGGCGAACGTCTCGGCGACCGCGTCCGCCGCGTCCTCGGGAGAATCACAGCGACGCAGGGCGTATCCGAGAATCGGCTCGTATGTCTGGGCATACACGGCCTCGAACCGGTGTCTTCGGTCGTCATCCACCGGCGGTTCCCATGGTGGCCTCCTCATGCGGGGGTTACGGACACCCCTTACATGTCTGAGGCCCTACTGGCATTTCACCCTGAGTTGAGCGCGGGTCTACACCACTTCGCGCTTGCGGCGCAGCAGCCAGGCGGCGACGACGCCGCCCACCAGGCCGAACAGGTGGCCCTGCCACGAGATGCCCTGCTGGTTGGGCAGCAGGCCCCACAGGATCGAGTAGTAGGCGATGCCCACGCCGATCCCGATGACGATGTCGAACACGCGCCGGTCGAATATCCCGCGCGCCAGGACGTACCCGAAATATCCGAACACCAGGCCGCTCGCGCCCACCGTGATCGTGTCGGGGCTGGTGAACCAGGTGCCGATACCGCCGATCACGATGATCAGCAGGCTCGCCGCGAAGAACCGGCCGAGCCCGCGCAACGCCGCCAAGAACCCCAGGATCAGCAGCGGCAGCGAGTTGGCCATCAGATGCCCGAAGCCCACATGCAGGAACGGGGCGAAGAAGATGCCCACGAGTCCCGAGGGGTCCCAGCCGACGATGCCGAACTCGCGGTCCAGGCTGCCGTTCGTCGTGTAGTCGACGACCTCGACGGCCCACATCACGGCGAGCATCACGACCATGACGAAGGTCGCGCTCAGGGCGCCGGCGAGGAGGGTGCCCGCGCCACGCTTGGCCGACTCGTACGCGGACCTCGAATAGTCGCTCATGCGCCCCTCCCGCTAGACCTTTCCTTCTTTACCGTACGCAGAAGAAGTTATGCGCGCGCTAAGAAACCCCCTCCCAAAAAGGGGAGGGGGTCGGGAAAAGGACTACTCGCCCTTCCACTGGGGGGCGCGCTTCTCGGCGAAGGCCGCCGCGCCCTCCATCGCGTCCTTCGAGCTGAACACCGGGCTGATGATGCCGCCCTGCTTGGCGAACATCTCCTCCAGCGACCAGTCCTGCGACTCGATGATCACTTTCTTGGTCGCCGCGAGGGCCAGCGGGGCGTTGGCGGCGATCTTGCGAGCCAGCTCCAGCGCCCCCTCCAGCGCCTCGCCCGCCGGGGTGATCCGGTTGACCAGCCCCAGCTCGTACAGGCGCGAGGCCGGGTAGTGAGCGCCGGTCAGGGCGATCTCCATGGCGACGTGGTACGGGATCCGGCGCGGCAGCCGCATGATGCCGCCCGCGCCCGCCACAAGGCCCCGCCTGGGCTCCGGCAGGCCGAAGGTGGACTCCGACGACGCCACGATCACATCGCACGACAGCGCGAGCTCGAAGCCGCCCGCGAGCGCGTAGCCCTCGACCGCCGCCACGATCGGCTTCTTGGGCGGCGACTCGGTCAGGCCGCCAAAGCCGCGGCCCTCGACCACGGGGAAGTCGCCGGACAGGAAGCCCTTGAGGTCCATGCCCGCCGAGAAGTAGCCACCCGCCCCGGTCAGGACGTAGGCGGAAATGTCGGGGCGAGCCTCCAGCGTGTCGACGGCTGCCGCGATGCCACGGGCCACCGCGCCGTTGATGGCGTTGCGCGCGGCGGGCCGGTTGATCGTGATCACGGCGACGCCGTCGGACTCTTCGACGAGCACTTCGTCAGACACGTGACCTCACTTGGGCTGGAAGCGGATGCCGCCGTCGAAGCGGACGACCTCGGCGTTCATGTAGTCGTTCTCGATCAGGGACCTGATCAGGTGCGCGAACTCGCCGGGCCGCCCCATACGCTTCGGGAACACCACCGGCGCCACCAGCTTGGCCTTGAACTCCTCGGAGTTGGGCGAGAAGCCGTAGATCGGGGTGTCGATGATCCCCGGGCAGATGGTGTTCACCCGTACGCCGATGGCCGCCAGGTCACGCGCGGCGGGCACGGTCATGCCCACGATGCCGCCCTTGGAGGCCGAGTAGGCCAGCTGCCCCGTCTGGCCCTCCAGCGCCGCGACGGAGGCGGTGTTGATGACCACGCCCCGCTGCCCGTCGGCGTCCACCGGCTCGGTCTTGGCGATGGCCGCCGCGCCGATGCGCATGAGGTTGAACGTGCCGATCAGGTTGACCTCGATGACCTTGCGGAAGGAGGCGGGGTTGTGCGGGGCGCCCTCACGGTTGACGGTGCGCTCGGCCCAGCCGATGCCCGCGCTGTTGACGACCACGCGCAGCGGCTTGCCGGTGGCGACGGCCGCGTCGACCGCCGTTTGTACCTGCTCGTCGTCCGTCACGTCGGTCCGGGCGAAGACCCCACCGAGCTCGTCGGCGATGCTCTTGCCGCGTTCCTCGTTGAGGTCGGCGATGACCACCGTGGCGCCGTGGGCCGCGAGCTCGCGGGCCGTCGCCTCGCCGAGGCCGCTGGCCCCGCCGGAGATGATTGCTGCAGATCCGTTCACGTCCATAACCCGGACCCTAACCCGCCAACCGAATGAAGTTCTACTCGGGGTGGGTTAAATCTCGCCTACGGCCGTGTCGACATCGGAATATACCTTGATCCGCCGGTCGAGCCCGGTCGTGCGCAGGATGCGGGCCACCGGGGCCTGCGGCCCGGCCAATGACACGCCGCCGCCCTCTCCCGTGGCCAGCCGCCATGCCTCGATGAGCACCGACAGCCCGCTGGAGTCCATGAACGACAGCTGCTGGAGATCGAGCACCAGCCAGGCGCCATCCTGTTTGATGGCGTCTCGCACCTCGTCGCGGAGGAACGGCGCCGTGAACAGGTCCAGCTCACCCTCAACGGCCACCACCACGGCATCGCCAAGGGCATGTCGCGCAAGCCGCAGCTTCATTTGGCCCCTCCTCGATGAGCCACTGTACTTCGACATCCCCGGGTACCGGGCATGCACAAACTCGGATCATCCGTATGTGAGGCCCGAAACAGGAAAATGACCTTCCTGGATCAGCCATGCTCCGCCGGCGCGGGGATGGCGAAGCCGTATGGGAGCTCCAGGCGGTGGCGAGCGAGCAGTTCGGCGTCGGCGAGCAACTCGCGGGTGGGCCCGTCCGCGACGATCACGCCGTCGGAGAGGATCAGCGAGCGTTCGCAGAGCTCCAGCGCGTACGGCAGGTCGTGGGTGACCATGAGCACGGTCACGTCGAGCGAGCGCAGGACCTCGGCCAGCTCCCTGCGGGCGGCCGGGTCGAGGTTGGAGGACGGCTCGTCGAGCACCAGAATCTCCGGCTCCATCGCCAGCACGGTCGCCACGGCCACCCGCCGGCGCTGGCCGAACGACAGGTGGTGCGGCGGCCGGTCGATGACCTCCAGCATGCCGACCCGCTCCAGCGCGCCCTTGACCGCGTGTTCCAGCTCCGCGCCCGACACGCCCGAGTTGGCCGGGCCGAAGGCGACGTCGTCCCTGACCGTGGGCATGAAGAGCTGGTCGTCCGGGTCCTGGAAGACCAGGCCGACGCGCTGCCTGATCTCCTTGAGCGTGTCCTTGCGCACCGGTGTGCCCGCCACGCTCACCGAGCCGTGCCCGGCCGTGAGGATGCCGTTCAGGTGCATGACGAGGGTGGTCTTGCCGGCGCCGTTGGGGCCGAGCAGCGCGACGCGCTCGCCGCGCCGGATCGTGAAGTCCACGCCGAACAGGGCCTGCGTCCCGTCGGGGTAGGCGTAGGCGAGCCGGTTGACTTCGAGGGAGTTGACGGCCGGAGAGTTCACAGTGACAGTCCTTGTACGGCTGACAGGCCTTGTACGGCGGACAGGCCTAGTACGGCCAGGGCGACGCCTGGCAGAGCGAGGGCCGTGGCCCATTGCCCAACGGATCCCGAAATTTCGTCCATCATCGGCATCCGTCCGGAATAGCCGCGGCTGAGCATCGCGAGGTGTACCCGCTCACCCCGTTCGTACGAGCGGATGAACAGGGCACCCGCCGAGCGCGCGATCACCGGGATGTGCCGGAAATTTCGGGCTTCGAAGCCACGAGACTCCCGCGCGACCCGCATCCGCCGCATCTCATCCATGATCACGTCCATGTAGCGGAGCATGAACATGGCGATCTGCACCAGCAGGCTGGGCAGCCGGAGCCGCTGGGCACCGATGAGGATGACCCGCGGCTCGGTGGTGGCCGCGAGCAGGATCGAGGCGACCACCCCCAGCGTCGCCTTGGCCAGGATGTTCCACCCGGCCCAGAGCCCGGCCACGCTCAGCGAGACGCCCAGCACGCTCGTCCGCTCCCCCAGCCCGATCACCGGGATGAGGAAGGCGAACAGCACGAAGGGCAGCTCGACCACCATCCGCCGCAGCACGTACGTCAGCGGCACCCTGGCGGCCAGCGCGACGCCCGCGAGCAGGACCGCGTAGAGCCCGAAGGCCCAGAACCGCTCCCTCGGCGTCGCCACCACCACGATCGCGAAGGCGGCGACGGCCAGCAGCTTGCACTGCGGCGGGAGCCGGTGCACGACCGAGTCCCCTGCCAGGTAGAGCTGATGATGGTGCCCCGCGCCCACCCGACACTCACCGTCTCTCGTTCACTCGCCTCAGACCCGGGCCCTCTCCCGGCCACGGGCGGCATAGGCGACGCCCCCGGCGATGAGCAGCACGAGCCCGACTCCGATGATCCCGGCGACACCCACAGGGATGCCGCCCACATCACCGTAGTCGGCCAGCGCCCACGAGCCGAACACGTGGTGGGTGGCCTGGTCGAGGAATCCATGGTTCTCGGCGACCGCCTCCAGACCGTCGGGATTGGAGGAGGCGAAGAAGGACACGATCCCGGCCAACACCAGCGTCAGGCCGAGGCCACCGAGCAGGAACGCCCGCAACGGGCCGCGGGCGGCGGGCACCGGCTCCTCGGCGGCGCCCACCGTGACCGTCGTTCCCGCGGTCGTCCCCACAGTCGCCCCTGCGGTCGCGTCCTCAGCGCCCCTCAGTACGAGGGGCGTGCTCAGCCCGCGCGCGCCGTACACCAGGTCCGGCCGGACGGCCAGCACCGCGCCGACGGTCAGGGCCGTGATGACGCCTTCGCCGATGCCGATCAGCACGTGCACGCCGCCCATCGCGGCCGCCACCGCGGAGACCTCGATCGGCGCGGTGCCGCCGACCCAGAACAGCGCCGAGAACACCAGGGCCGCAGACGGCACGGAGACCAGCGCGGCGAGGAAGGCGGCCACCGTCACGCCGCCCCTGCCCTTGGCGAGCCGCGCGACCAGCCGGAAGACGCCCCATCCGACCAGTACGGTGACGATGCCCATGATCGTGATGTTGATGCCCAGCGCCGTGAGGCCGCCGTCGGCGAAGAACACGCACTGCACCAGCAGGACCACGGCCATACAGAGCACGCCCGTATAGGGCCCCACGAGGATCGCGGCCAGCGCCCCGCCCAGCAGATGCCCGCTGGTGCCCGCGGCGACGGGGAAGTTGAGCATCTGGACGGCGAAGATGAACGCGGCCACCAGCCCGGCCATGGGCGCGGTCCGGTCGTCGAGCTCGCGGCGCGCGCCGCGCAGGCAGACCGCCAGCCCGGCGGCGGCGACCGCGCCGGCGGACACGGATACGGCCGCGTCGAAGAAGCCATCGGGTACGTGCACGGCAAAGCCCTTCGTCAAGCGGTGTTGCAATACGCCTACTTTAGGACATCGTCTTGCACCTGCACATAGATGGCAATTAGCGGAGAATTCTACGGAAGGCCGTACGGGTGGTCATCTTGAGCACGACCGTGCTCAGCCGCCCCTTGCCCGACGTCGCGTACGGCCGCACGCTCCGCAGCATGGCACCGCCGCGCAACCTGCCCCACAGCCGGCGCGGCGCGGCGACGGTCTGGGCGTCGGTCTCGATCCGGAACCTCGCGGGCGGCCCGCCCAGCTCGACCTCCAGATAGGCGTCCCAGATGCCCGGCGCGAACTTGCCCATCGCGGGCCGGGCCGCGAACCCGCCGCCCGGCAGCGCGACCACCCGCTCGGCCCGTTCGTTGCCCGTACGCCGCTCGCGCCAGACCAGCCGGGTGATCGCCGAGGCCGCCGGGATCACGCCCACGACCGTGACCTCGCCGTCGATGAGCAGCCGCCGCCCGAGCGTCCAGCGCGTCCGGTGGATCCTGGCCCGGCCCGGCACGGTCATCAGGTGCCCGCCGACGTCGATGCTGAGGTTGCCGTTGTCCTTGGTGAAGTACGGCAGCGCCACCACGGCGCCGATGAGCCGGGGCGCCGGGCGGGTGACGCAGCCGTCGCGGTCGGCGCCGAGCCGTCCGTACCGGACCACGCCCTCCATCTCGACGGCCACCCGCAGGTCCCAGATGCCGGAGTCGAGCGCGGCCACGTCGACGCTGGCGACGAACGCGGCGCCCTCGCGCTCGGCGGGCACGATCAGCTCCTGCCCGCGCACGTTGCGGGCGCGCAGCACGAGCGCGACCCCGTCGTGCTCCGGCATGCCGTCGAGCCCGGCCACCCCGGTCACGACCAGCCGGTTGGCCTCCCAGCGCAGGCCGGTCAGCCGGCGGCGTACGGCGGCGCCCTCGATCTGGGCCAGCCGCACCAGGCGGTGGATGTCGCCGAGCGCGGCGATGCGCTGCTGGTCGGTCCGGCTGAGCTTGGCGTAGACGCCGGGCGTCAGCCACCTGTCGCAGAGCGCGGCCACCTCCTGCGCGATCTCCTTGCGCTGCACCTCGTCCGACTTCAGGAACGGCACGCCGAGCTGCTCGAACACGTCGAGCCTGAAGTGCCGGCGGAGCAGGTGGTCGCGCAGCGGCCCCGGCGGGACGTGCTCGGTCATGAGCTGGATCGGCCCGCGGATCATGCCGAGCCAGCCGCGTGGGTCCCGGCTGCCCGGCTGCTGCATGATGCTGCTGCCGTCGGACCTGGAGACCAGGTGGTAGCAGTCGTAGTCGGCCACCACGGAGATCACCTTGGCGTGGCAGTAGGCGTGCACGGTGAAGTGGATGTCCTCGCCGACCAGCATGCCCTCGCCGAATTTGATGCCGTGACTGATCAGCATCTCCCGGCGGAACAGCTTGAAGCAGCTCAGGCTGTTGTAGACGGCGCTGTCACCGAGCTCGGCCCGCTCGGCGCCGCGGTGGAACATCGACATCGGAGCGCGCCTGCCGTGCCCGACGACCTTGCCGAGCACGATGTCGGAGCCGTTGCGGTCGGCCATGGCGACCATGCGTTCGAGCGCCTCGGGGCCCAGGTAGTCGTCGGCGTCGCAGAAGAAGACGTAGCGGCCGGTGGCGTGCTCGATGCCGATGTTGCGCGGCCGCCCGGCGCCGCCCGAGGCGGCGATGCTGACGACCTTGACGTTGCCCTTGTGGTAGGTGGCGTAGAGGTCGAGCAACTCGTCGCTGCCGTCGGTCGATCCGTCGTCGACGACGATGATCTCTTTCCTGATCCGCTGCACCAGCGCGGCGGTGAGGCACCGGTCCAGGTATTCACGGCAGTTGTGGGCCGGGATGATGACGCTGACGTCCACCGCGTCCTCGTCGCCGTTCGATGTCGCCATAGCCACAACCGCGCCCCTCAGCCGCCATCACTTACCGCAGTCACGTCGTTTCAGTATGTGATGACGACCGGGCATCGCGTGGCCGATCTCGCCTCTTCATCCGCGCCTTTTCCCCAGACAGAAGATTCGCCGCACTCATCGCATAAGCGCAGGTGAACCCGCCAATCCGCACAATCCGGCGGGACCGAACGGGATTCAGGGACGCTGTTTTCCCACCTGGGTGGAGAGAACCTCCTCCGGGGGAAGGATGCCCTACCCCCACGCGAGGTCAGGTGATCCACGGGACGGGATGACGCGTCTACAGTGAGGCAACCTTGACCGGGGAGGTGGCGAGAGTGGGATCCGATCTTCGCGGGCCCAGGGTGACCGGCTCGGCCGTACACGATGCGGAGTTCATCGTCTCCTCAGCGCGACTGGGAGAGCTCCATGAATGCTCCGCCTTGCTCCGCCGTACGCGGATCAGGGCGGAAGAGATCGTGGACGAGGCACGAGCACTGCTCGCCGAGGCCGAGGCACAGGGCGACCATGAGCGGATCGTCATCCGTGGCGCCCAGCTCGACGAGGCGCGCCAGGCGTACTGCAAGGTGCTGAACGCGTACGTGACGATCTGCCGCCGGATCAACGAGGAGCGGCAGGAGATCATGCAGGAGCTCACGGGGTTGTCAGGCGCCACCTGACGCGTTACTGTCAGGCCATGCCTGACTGGATGGACAACCTGCGCTGCTCGTTCTGTCACAAGAGCAGCGCCGACGTAGCCAAGCTCATCGCCGGACCCGGCGTGCACATCTGCAACGAATGTGTGGGTCTGTGCGCCGACATCCTCAAGGAAGTGGGGCTCGACCCCTCCCCCGAGCCCCGCCTGCCCATGTGGGAGACCATGAGCGAGGACCAGATCCTCGATCACCTCCCCAAGATCGCCGCCGTGCAGGTCCAGGTCGACGACAATCTGCACGACTGGGTACGACACCTCCGCACCAGGAACGTCAGCTGGGAGCGCATCGGCGCCTCGCTCGGCATGACGCGGCAGTCCGCCTGGGAACGGTTCAGAGAATGATCGTCCAGGGAATGATCGTCCAGGGAATGATCGGTAAACCCTTGTGACTTGTGGGGCGTCCTTGATGCCAGGGAGGCCCACCATGCAAGTCCTCGATGGCCTCGCGGCGCCCGATCTGGCCGAGCTCCACCTGGAGCTGATCCTCATCGCGGCGTTGCATGAGGAGGCCGAAAGCCTGTCCACCCGTTGAACGGGCTCCAGCTCCCCGATCGCACCGGGGAGCTGGAGCAGGGGATCAGTATCTCATCGACCCGCTCGACCTGATCCGGGGAACGGGTCTCAGCAGGTCACCGAAGTGAGTCGCGGACCCCACCAGGGAACCGGCATCAGTGGGTCGCGGACCCGCCGCCCCCGCCGGGGAGCTGGCCGCGGATGGCGCCGTCCGGATACTTCGCGTTGTGCACGTTGACGTAGTACCGATCCGGCGACTTGACGATCGCGTGCAGCTCGTTCTGGGTCAGGACGAGCGCGGCATTCGAACCGCTCTGTTGCTTGGCCGCCTTGATACAGCCCTTCGCGGGACCCTTGGTCGGGGCCTTCAGGGTGACGGTGATCGGGCCTGCCACGCCTCTCTTGCCCCGGTGGATGTGGGCGGCCGTGGCGGGCAGGATGCGGTCGGCGGCGATGGTGTAGCAGAGCGTCTCGCCCTTCACCTGGTAGGTGAAGGCGCCATGCCCGTCCGGGTCACCTGGACCCGGCACCTCCTGCCGGCCGGTCATGACAACGCGTTGCCCGCGGTCGGCGACGCCGGCGGGGCTCGCGGCGGCGGCCTGGCTCGCGGTGCCGATCGGGCTCGCCGTGGCGGGGCCCGGGAGGGCGGCGAGGCCAGTGACGAGGGCCGCGGTGGTGAGGGTGGCGACTGCCATGGGTCTGCTCATGGGATGTGGTCCTCTCCCATCACACTTCAGGACACCCTGCCGCACTCATGTGTCGGTGTTTCGAGGCGGCGGATCATGGGCGAAGCGGCTTGACGGTAAGCACCTGTACCTGCCGGAGACAGCGCCGGTAATATCCGCATTTATGCTGCGCTGTGCCGTATTGGATGATTACCAGGATATCGCACTCGGCCTCGCCGACTGGTCCCCGGTGCGGGCGACGAGCTTTCGCGAGCACTTCGCCACGCAGGACGACCTGGTGCGGGCCGTACACGACCACGAGATCCTGGTGATCATGCGGGAGCGCACGCCGTTCCCCGCCGAGCTCTTCGCCCGGCTCCCGAACCTGCGCCTGCTCATCACGACGGGCATGCGCAACGCCTCGATCGACCTCGACGCCGCCCGCGCCCACGGCGTCACGGTCTGCGGGACGGCCGGCAGCTCGGCGCCGCCCACCGAGCTGACCTGGGCCCTCATCCTGGGCCTGGCCCGCCACCTGATCCCCGAGGCCACGGCGCTGCGGACGGGCGGCCCCTGGCAGCACACGATCGGCCTGGACCTGCGCGGCAGCATCCTCGGCCTGCTCGGCCTCGGCAAGATCGGCTCCCAGATGGCCGCCATCGGCCGCGCCTTCGGCATGGACGTGGTCGCCTGGAGCCGCAACCTCACCGCCGACCGGGCGGACGAGCTGGGCGTACGGTACGCGGCCACGAAAGAGGCGCTGCTGACCGAGTCGGACATCGTGTCGATCCACCTCGTCCTCGGCGACCGGACCCGCGGGCTGATCGGCGCTCCGGAGCTGGCGCTGATGCGTCGCACGGCCTATCTGGTCAACACCTCGCGGGCGGCCATCGTGGACCAGGCCGCCCTGATCGAGGCGCTGACCGAGGGCCGCATCGCCGGCGCCGGGCTGGACGTCTTCGACCAGGAACCGCTTCCGGATGACCACCCGTTGCGCACGCTGCCGAACGTCCTGGCCACCCCGCACCTCGGCTACGTCACCCAGGGCAACTACCGCACGTACTTCCAGGAGGCCGTGGCCGACATCGAGGCATTCCTCGCGGGCGCGCCGGTCCGACTGCTCACGTAACCCCGGCCCTCGCGGGGGCTCTGGTCCGGCTGCTCACGCAACCCCGGCCCTCGCGGGGGCTCTGGTCCGGCTGCTCACGCAACCCCGGTCCTCGCGGGCACCTCGGTCCGGTTGCTCGCGGGCACCCCCAGTCCAGCTGCTCACGTGGCCTTTCCCCGTGCCCGGAAGGCCGCGGTCTTGACCCGGTTCTGGCAGGCGGTGGAGCAGAAGCGGCGCGTGCCGTTGCGCGACACGTCCACGTAGACCCGGTCGCAGTGCGGCGCCGTGCACACGCCGAGCCGGTCGAAGAACTCGCCGCCGAGCACGATCGCGAGCCCGGTGGCGCAGCTGGCCGCCCAGTCGTCGGCCAGGGTGCCACCCGTGCCGTGGAAGTGGAGATGCCACGGCTCGCCGTCGTGCCGCTGGAGCGTCGGCCGGGCGTGCGACTCCTCAAGCAGGCTGTTGACCTGCGTCGCCGCCGTGTCGATGTCGTCCGCCGCGACGGCCTCGAAGACCAGGCGCAGGCGCGCCGCGATCTCGGCGTACGCGCCGCTCTCCGCCTCGGTGACCTCGGGATGCGTGGGGTAGACGGCACGGAGCACGTCCGTGGCGGCGGTGGCGAGATCGTCCGGCGCCGGCCAGGGCCGCCCCCGGCTCTCGCCAGGGGTCAGCACATTGACCACCGCCACGGCGACTCGGACCACCGCGTCCGTGTGACTGTTGAAATCCACTTGACCAGTTACATCCTATGCTTTAGCTTGTGACTGTCTAAAGCTTAAACGAGGGTCACAAGGAGACGACGTGCTCACTCACGAGATCGCACTCGACTGGATCGCGCGCTGGGACCGGCAGCAGGAGGGCTACCTGCCCGACCGCGAGGAGCGCTTCACCGCGTTGATCGACACCGTCGAGGCGCTGGGCCGCCCGGACCCGCTGGTCATCGACCTGGGCTGCGGGCCGGGCTCGCTGTCCGCCCGCCTCCTGGAGCGGCTGCCCAAGGCCACAGTGATCCCGATCGACGCCGACCCGCTGCTGCTCGGCCTCGGCCGGGCCGCGTACCCGCGGCTCGGCTTCGTCGACCTCGACCTGCGTACACCGGGCTGGACAGACTCGCTGTCCCTGGACCGCCCGGCCGACGTCGCGGTGAGCACCACCGCGCTGCACTGGCTCGCCGTGCCGGAGCTCCGGAAGTTGTACGCCGACCTGGTCTCCGTGCTGCGGCCAGGTGGGCTGCTCCTCAACGGCGACCACTTCGACTCCGACGACGCCGCCACTCCGGCCATCGCCCGGCTCGAACGCGCCGTCCACGACCGCCACACCGACCGGGTGTTCGCCGACGGCCGCCCCGAGGACTGGCGGCAGTGGTGGGACTCGATCGCCGCCGAGCCCGCCTTCGCCGAGCTCAACGATGCCCGTACCGCTCGCACGACCGCGGGCGCGAACCACAGCGGCACCGAGTCCGGGCTGCTGTCCCAGCACGTCGAGGCCCTGCGGGCGGCGGGCTTCGCCGAGGTCGGCACGCTCTGGCAGCGCGGCAACAACCGCCTCCTCTGCGCCGTCCGCGCCTGACAGCCGTCCGCGCTTGACAGCCGTCCGCGTTTGACAGCCGTCCGCGCCTGACCGGGGTCTCCTAGCCCCACACCTCCCGCGCGGTCTCGGCGATCAGGGCCAGTTTGGCGAACTGCTGGTCGGCGTCGAGCACGTTGCCCTCGACGGTGGAGGAGAAGCCGCACTGCGGTGACAGGCAGAGCTGGTCCAGGTCGATGAACTTGGCGGCCTCGTCGATGCGCCGCTTGAGCGCGTCCTTGGACTCCAGCTCGCCGTGCTTGGTGGTGACCAGGCCGAGCACCACCATCTTGCCCGGCGGTACGTAGCGCAGGGGTTCGAAGCCGCCCGAGCGCTCGTCGTCGAACTCCAGGAAGAACCCGTCCACCGCCAGCTCACCGAACAGCGCCTCGGCCACGAAGTCGTAGGCCCCGGAAGCCGCCCAGGAGGAGCGGAAGTTGCCGCGGCACATGTGCGTGGTGATCGCCATGCCCTCGGGCTTGGCCGCGAGCGCGATGTTGATCTGCTTGATGTAGCGCAGGTGCATGTGCTCGGCGTCGTCGCCGCGTTCGGCGAGCTCGGCCCGCTGCGCCGGGTCGTTCAGGTAGGCCAGGCTGGTGTCGTCGAACTGCAGGTAGGTGCAGCCCAGCTCGCCGATCTTGCGTACCTGCTCGGCGTAGGCGGCGCTGAGGTCGCTCCAGAACTCCTCGACGTCGGGATAGACGTCCGGGTCGATGGAGGCGGGTCCGCCCCGGTAGTGGACCATGCTGGGCGAGGGGATGGTCAGCTTGGGCACCGCGGTGGTCACGGTGTCGCGCAGGAACGTGAAGTGGTCGGCGAAGATCGGCTCGGTCAGCCTGATCTTGTCGTGCACCCGCATCGCCGCGGGGGTGTACTCAAGGTCACCCTGCTCGTTGTGGAAGCGGACCGTGATGTGCTCGCCGGTGGCCTGGCCGATGCCGCCGAGCTGGTAGATGAAGTCCATGTGCCAGGAGGCCCGGCGGAACTCCCCATCGGTCGCCGCCTGCAGGCCCAGCTCCTCCTGCCTGCGCACGACCTCGCGGATCGCCTCGTCCTCCACCTCGCGCAGCGCCTCGCCGGTGAGACTCTCACGGGCGCTGAGCAGGGCGGGTGGCCGGAGCAGGCTGCCGACATGGTCCGCGCGGAAAGGTGGGGAGGTGCGCATGTGGATCACCTTCTCTAGGCGTACGTAGTACGCCCAAAGTTAGGCCACTATGCAACGGCTGTCACGGTTCTGCCCAACGTCCACCTGATCACAATGTTGGGCACTCTATTGACAGGCGTAAAGGCCCTGCCTACATTCAGGGCCACATTCGCGGTCCTGGAGGTCCTGATGCACAGGTTTCTCCCGTCCCTGGCCTGTCTCGTTCTCGCCACGGCCGCGTGCGGCAGCGGTGGCGGCGGCGAATCCGGCGCTAAAGATCCCATCAAAGTGGGCCTCATCGTCTCGCTGACCGGCAACTACACCCCACTCGGCAGCGAGGACAAGAAGGCCGTCGAACTGGCCGTCGAGCAGATCAACAACGGCGGCGGCCTGCTGGGCCGCAAGGTGGAGCTCGTCGCCCGCGACGACAAGACCGCGCCGGACCAGGGCATCGTGGCCTACAACCAGATCAAGGGCGAGATCGACGCGCTGATCGGCCCGGTCTTCTCCAACTCGGCCCTGGCGATCGAGCCCCTGGCGCAGCGCGACAAGATGCCCTACCTGTCGCTTGCTCCCGCCCAGGAGCAGGTCGAGCCGATCAAGTCGTACGTCTTTGTCACCCCCGCGCTGTCCAGCATGTACGCCGAGCGCTACCTGCAGTACCTCCAGGCCACCGGCCTCAAGACGGTCGCGGTCGCCTACGACTCCAAGAGCGCCTACTCCGTGTCCGGGCACAAGGCCATGGTCGCGCTCGCCCCGAAGTACGGCGTCAAGATCGCCGTGGACGAGCCGTACGAGACCACGACCTCCGACTTCAGCCCGCTCTTCACCCATGTGCGCGGCTCCGCGGCCGAGGCGCTGGTCTTCTGGGGCTCCGGCGCGCCCGGCGTCACCGCGGCCAAGCAGTATGCCGCCGCGGGGCTGAAGGTGCCGCTGTTCCTGACCGCTTCCCAGGCCAGCAAGCTCTGGCTGGAGCCGATGGGCGCGGCGGCCGAGGGGATGACCGTGCAGAGCGCCATCGGCGTGGTGGGCGAGCAGTTACCCGACGGCAAGCAGAAGCAGGTCATCGAGCAGATGGCCAAGCCGTATCAGCAGAAGTACGGATATCCGCCGCCACAGTTCGCGCAGGACGGCTACAGCGCCAGCCTGCTGCTGTTCGAGGCGATCAAGAAGGCGGGCGGCACCGACAAGGCCAAGATCCAGCAGGCGCTGGAGACCATGGACCTGGTCACCCCGAACGGCCGCTTCCGTTACTCCCCCACCGACCATTCCGGGCTCTCCCCCGAGTACATCTCGGTCAACACCGTGAAGAACGGCCAGTTCATCACCACGCCCTGGGCCAAGGCGCAGGTCGCCAAGACCGTGGCCGCGGAGTAGCGGTGCTGGCGGTCACCGGGATATCGCGCTCCTTCGGAGGCGTCTACGCCGTTGACGACGTCACGTTGAGCGTCGCGGACGGCGAGGTGTGCGGGATCATCGGGCCCAACGGCGCGGGCAAGTCCACGCTGTTCAACCTCATCACCGGCCACCTGCTCGCCGACCGCGGCGAGATCGCCTTCCTCGGGCGCCGGGTCGAGCGGCTGGCGCCCGACAGCCGGGCCCGGCTGGGCATGTCCATCGTCTTCCAGGGCGCCCGGGTGTTCCGCGGCATGACGGTCAGGGAGAACGTCATGGTCGGGGCGCACAGCCGTACCCGGGCCGGGTTCGTCTCGGCGGCGCTGCGGCTGCCGCGGCATCGCGCCGACGAGCGGGAGATCGCCCGCGAGGCGGACCTCGCCCTCGACCGGGTGGGGCTGGCCGAGTGGGCGGATCGGCCCGCCGACCAGCTCCCGATCGGCCAGCAGCGGGCGCTGCAGCTGGCCCGCGCCCTGTGCGCGCGGCCCCGGCTGCTGCTGCTCGACGAGCCCGCGTCCGGGCTGCGCGGCGGCGAGCGCGAACGGCTCGCCGCCCTGGTCGAGGAGCTGCGCGCGAGCGGGCTGACCATCCTGCTCATCGAGCACGACGTCGCCTTCGTGACCCGCCTCGCCGACCGCGTCGTCGTCCTCGACCTCGGGCGGGTCATCGCGGACGGGTCCCCCGCCGAAGTGCGCGCGGATCCGCTCGTACTCGCCGCCTATCTCGGACAGGCTTCATGATCGACGTCCGCGACCTGGTCGTCTCGTACGGCGCGGCCACCGCGCTCGATCACGTCACGCTGTCGGTACGGCGCGGCGAGATGGTCGCGCTGCTCGGCCCGAACGGCGCGGGCAAGTCGACGCTGGCCAACACCCTGGCGGGCCTGCTCACTCCGGCCTCCGGGACCGTGCGGATCGACGGCCGGCTGGCGCTCATCCCCGAGGGCCGCCAGGTGTTTCCGGATTTGTCGGTCGCCGACAATCTCGCCCTCGGCGGCTGGCGCTCCCGGCAGCGCGACCCGTCGTTCGTCTACCAGCTGCTGCCGCGGCTGGCCGAGCTGTCCGGCAGGCGGGCAGGTGTGCTGTCGGGCGGCGAACAGCAGATGTTGGCCTTCGGCCAGGCCCTGATGGCGCGGCCCGACGTGCTCGTGGTCGACGAGCTGTCGCTGGGGCTCGCTCCCCTGCCCACCGCCAAGCTGGCCGAACACCTGGTCGAGCTCAACCGTACGCACGGGCTGACGGTGCTGCTCATCGAGCAGAACGCGCGGCTGGCCTTCGAGCTGTGCCGGCGGGCCTACGTCTTGGAATCCGCGCGCGTGGTGGCCGAGGGCGAGTGCGCCGAGCTGGCAGACGACCCGCGCGTGGCCGGCGCGTACCTGGGCGGGGCGATCACATGAGCGCGTTCATCGGTTACCTGCTCAACGGCCTGGCCGTCGGATGCGCGATCGCGCTCATCGCCAGCGGGCTGGTCACCATCTACCGGGTCACCGGGGTGGTCAACTTCGCCCAGGGCACCTTCGCCGTCGTCGCCGGGCTCTGCACCTCCTCACTGCTGGGGCTCGGGGTCCCCCACGGGGTCAGCGAGGTGGCCGCCGTTCTGGTCGCCGCGCTCGCAGGCCTGCTGACCGGCCTGGCCGCCACCGGCAAACGGGACACCACCCCGCTGTCGTCGCTCATCGTCACGCTCGGCGTGGGCGTCCTCGCGTACGCCGTCGAGATCGTCCTGTGGGGCGACCAGCCGCGCTCGGCCCCCGGCCTGGCCGGCTCGGTGACCATCGCCGGGGCCCACGTCCAGACCCAGCACCTGCTCGTCATCGCCGTCACCGCGGCGACGTTCGTGCTGCTCATCCTGTTCTTCGGCCGTACCTACCTGGGCAAGGCGCTGACCGCGTGTGCCTCCAACCCCTTCGCCGCCCGCGTCATCGGCATCGACACCCGGCTGATGGGCCTGCTGGCCTTCGCTCTGGGCGGGCTGCTCGGCGGCATCGCCGGCGTGCTGGTCACGCCGCTGCGGCCCATCTCGTTCGACACCGACGTCACGCTCATCGTCAACGGCTTCGCCGCCGCCGTGTTCGGCGCGCTCACCCGTCCCGGCGTCGCGCTCGGCGGCGCGCTGCTGCTCGGCGTCGCCGAGACGATGGCGGCGGGGTACGGCTACGGGTCTCACCAGCTGGAGGTCGCTCTGGGTCTCATGCTCGTCGTCATGGTCGTACAGGCGAGCCGCCGATCGACGATCCATCAGGAGACGGTGTGAAGCGGGCGGCCGCCGGGCTGCTGATCGCCGCCGTCACGCTCGTCCTGCCCGCCGTGCTCGACGACAGCTCGCTGGCCGTGTACATCCTGCTCGGCCTGGCGGCCATGGTCACGGTCGGGGTCTCCCTGCTGATGGGGTACGCCGGGCAGGTCTCCCTGGGCCAGGGCGCCTTCTACGCCATCGGCGCCTACACCGCCGCCCTGCTCGCGCTGAACGGCGTCCCTCCCCTGGCCGGGCTGATCGCCGCGCCCGTCGCTGCGGCGGCGTTCGCCCTCGTCATCGGTACGCCGCTGCTGCGGCTGCGCGGCCACCATCTGGCCTTCGCCACCCTGGCCATGCAGCTGATCCTTCTCTCCCTGGCCGGGCAGCTGGACTTCACCGGCGGCGACATCGGGCTGCAGGCCATCCCCCGGTTCGGCATCGGCTCGGTCGAGGCGGAGAGCGCGTCCGCGTACGCGTATCTGACCTGGGCGGGCCTGGCCCTGGTGATGCTCGTGACGCACAACGTGATCGCCTCCCGGCCCGGCCGGGCGCTGCGCGCCCTGGCCACCAGCGAGACCGCCGCCGCCTCCGCCGGGATCCCGGTCGGCCGCTACAAGCTCGTCGTGTTCGCACTGTCGGCCGCCTTCGCCGGCCTGGCGGGCGGTATCTACTGCTTCTACACCGGGTACGTCGCGCCGGGGTCGTTCCCGGTGCTCATCTCGATCCAGTACATCGTCATGGCCGTCGTCGGCGGCCTTGGCACGATCTGGGGAGCCGTCGTCGGGGCCACCGCGATCACGCTGCTCGTGCAGGGGCTCGACCGGGTCGCGAACCTGCCGGGGATGCCGACGTACGCGCCGAGCGTGCTGTCGTACGCGGTCTACGCGCTCGTCCTCATCCTCGTCGTCCTCTTCATGCCCCGGGGGCTGCTGCCCACGTTCGCCCGGCGTAGTTCGCCGAATCCGCGCGGCAATTCCCGGTGAACTTGCCGATTGGGAATAGCGGTGAACCCGGATCGGGGGCCACTGCGTACATCGTGGCAATCGACTTTCCGGAGACTTGCCATGAGGATCCGCTATTCGGCCATTGTCCTCGCGCTTTCCGGTGTCGCCGCGTGTAATGGCGGCGGCGAACCGGCGGCACCGGCGTTCGCGGGCGGCGCGACCGCGAATCCGCTGCCGGCCGGCGCGTCGGTCTCCCCTTCCGAGGCCAAGAACATTCTCGATCGGTACGAGCGCCTGGCCAAGCAGGCGAGTTCGAAAGGCAAGGGCTGGGAGGCCGCGGAAGCGGGACTCTCGCTGCAGCTGACCAACGCCAACACCCGGATGGACACGCTGCTCGGCGAGCGCAGGAAGGGCCGCGCCGGAGTCGACGAGTCCCGGTTCGCGATCCCGGCGAGGGGCGACTGGTTCCTGGCCGAGTACAAAACCGGGTCGAACTGGACGCAACTCATCTTCCAGCAGACCACCGAAGGGTGGCGCGTGGTCTCCGCCTCGGCGACGCGGCCACCCGCCATCGCCAAGGACGGCAACGGCTACGCCACCGCGCTGAACGTGGACGAGCGCGGTGGCCTCGCCGTCTCACCCCGGCAGGCGGCCACGGCGCACGCGCGCCTGATGAGCACACTCGGCGCGGACGCGGGCGCCAAGCAGCTGTTCGCGGCCGGGGATTACACCACCGAACTCGTGGCAAGCCTGCGGAGCGACCGGCAAAAGGCGCAGGGCCAGTGGAATCTGAAATACCAGCCGCAACTCGCGCCGGAGGTCTTCGCCCTCAAGACATCGGCCGGCGGTGCCGTGGTCTGGTACGGCATGCGCGAACAGGACACTTTCACCGCCCGCCCCGGCGCCGCGGAATTGGGGCTGTCGCAGCCCAATTGGAAGGCGCTGAGCCGCGGCACGTTCTACAAATCCAAGGTCACCATGAAGAGCGGGGCCATTTACGTCGCCGTCATCCCTCCGTCGTCCGGAAAGGTGCGGGTGATCAGCCAGTGGTTCGCGCCGTTCAACATCAGCGGATCATGAGCCTTTGATGCTATTTGGTGGCTAATGGCCCCTGAAGAGGTTTCTTTTACAAGCACTTTACCGTGCGTAGTAGATCGATTACTGTGAGTGCATCCGACCTGGTCAAAGGCCAGATACCCTCCGCACGATGAAAGGTGCACAGCATGCGCGCTCTCCCTCTCGTCGCTCGAACCGCCGCACTCGTCGCCGCGATCTTCCTGGCGGCACCGGCCCTGTCCGCGGCCGCCAATCCCTTCCCCCCGCGACCCGCGGTCCCCGGCGGTCCGCCCGTGGACCAGCTCAGCGCCGTCTGCTTCAAGCTGCCGTACTTCGGCCCGAAGGGGCACGCCAACTTCGATTTCGGGCCGAAAGTCGTCCAACTGCTCGATGACCGGGGTGTCAAGGTGGAAGGAGTCGACCCGATCGAGGCCAAGCCCGACAACAAAGGTGTCTACATGCCGATCGGCTGGCAGCAGGACCACATCGACCCCTGCAACGGCGTGTACTACCCGGGCGGCTTCGCCCTCAACGACGTCAAGAGCGGCCACAAGGTGACGATCCACGACATCCACCTGCGCGCTGACGGGGCTCACGCCGGGGTGGCGATCGACGGGGTCGAGCAGGGCGAGCAGCTCGTGGCGACGTACAAGCTGGCGGAGTTCCTGCCGACCGTGGCCACGCCCCGACCGCTGGAGGGCGGCGTCGGGCCGAAGTACTGGCCGTTCTACGTCAGCCCGTACCTCAGCAGCACGGTCAAGGACATCACCGGCATCACCCTGAACGCGGGCGAGTACCTCGCCAACCTCGACGCGGTCGTCCAGTACGTGTGACGTAACAGCCCGGCACCCGCGGCGACGGCTTCGTCGCCGCGGACCGCTCTGAACCGCGTACGAGACCATCCGCGAAGCGAGGGACATGATGCCGAACCTCATCGGCAGACGGCCATGGCTCATGGCCGCCGCCGCCTCCACCACCGTACTGACCGGCGCCGTGCTGCTCGGCCCGGCGATGAACGCCGTCACGGCGACCAGCCACTGGGACGCCCCGGGGACGTTCAAGGACAAGGTCATAGACGCCAGCGACCTGTACGCCTTCACCAGCCCGGACAAGCCCGACACGGTGACCATCGTCGCGAACTACATCCCCTTCCAGATCCCTTACAAGCCCTACCAGTTCGACACCAACGTTCAATACGACCTGCACATCGACAACACCGGCAGCGGCAAGGCGGCCATCACCTACCGCTGGACCTTCCGCGACAAGGGGTTCCCGGTGCCCTCGGTCCTGCGGCGCGAACGCCAAGCGGCCGGACCCGGATCTTTGGTGGAGCAGAGCTTCACGCTGACCAAGCTGCGCCCGGGCCAGCCCGACCAGACCCTCATCAGGGATGGCTACGTGGGCCCTTCCGACATGGGCATCCTGATCACGCCCGGCTACCAGGGACTGCGTCAGAAGGCCGTACTCGACCTGCCCGGCGGCGGAAAGGTCTTCACCGGGCAGGCCGCCGACCCCTTCTTCAGCGACAACAAGGCGGTGAACCTGCTCAGGTTCGGCATACCGTTCCCGCCGCTCGCCACCGGCGTGCCGATGAACGTCGACTCGCTCGCCATCCAGGTGCCCAAGTCCGAGCTGGCCCTGGGCGGCGACTCCACGGCCAACCCGGTCGTCGGCGTCTGGACCACGGCCGCCCGCAAGTCCCTGAACGGCGAATACAAGCAGCTGTCACGGCTGGGCAACCCCAACTTCAACGAGGTGCTCATCCCGTTCGCCTCGCGTGACCGCTTCAACGGCATGCGTCCGCAGGACGACACCGGCAGCGGCCTGGTCGTCGAGTCCACCCGGGACCCCGAGCAGGCCAGAACCGTCGAGCGGCAGGCCGGGGTCAAGGCGCCGGCCCCGCCGCGCGCGGACCTGGAGGAGATCTACCTCACCGGCCTGACCACCAAGCGGGGCGGCCCGCTGAAGGAGGACCTCAACTCGCAGCTGCTCAACCGGGACGCCTCCGGCTTCACGCCCACGGAGCAGTTGCGGCTCAACATGAGCACCCCCGTCACCGCCAAACCGCACAAGTATGGCTACCTCAAAGGCGACAAGCAGGGCTATCCCAACGGCCGTCGCCTCACCGACGACGTGGTCACCGTCAACCTCCGGATGCTCCTGGGCGAACCGGCAGCACCGGGCGCGCCCAATCTGATCGACGAGAACAACCCGGTCTACCTCACCGCACCCATCACCGGCAGCTTCCCGTACGTCGCCCTGCCGGTGCACTAGACCGACAGCTCGTTCTGACTGACCGAGGACTGATGAGACGCGTACGGAAAGCGCTACCGCTGCTGGGCTGCGTGCTCCTGGGCTGCGCCCTGTTGGCCTGGTTCGCCCCCGGCGCCTGGCTGCGCCGGGACGAAACGCCGCCCACCCCGCCGCGGCGTACAGCGTACGAACCGGCCGCGTTCATCGATCAGGCCCAGGACCACCTGCGCCGCCATCCCGGCGACACGCGGACCTGGGCCGACCTCGGCGGTGCGTACCTGGAGCAGGCCCGCCGCACCGGCGACCCGGCCTTCTACGGCAAGGCGCAGGGGGCGTTCCAGCGTTCCCTGCCGCACATCGACGCCGTGATCGGGATGGGCGCCCTGGCCAACGCCCGCCACGACTTCGCCCTCGCGCTGCGCTGGGGCACGCGGGCGCGCGCTGCCGCACCGTACCGATGGCCGTTGTACGCCGTGCTCACCGACGCGTACGTGGAGCTCGGTCAGTACGTCAAGGCCGGCCGGGTGCTCCGCCACCTGCTGGACGGCCGTCCGGACCTGGTCTCCTTCACCCGCGCCGCGCACCTGTTCCACCTGCGCGGGCAGAGCGCCCGTGCGCGCGAGGCCCTGGAACGGGCCCGCGACATCGCCTCCGACCCCGCCGACTACGCCTTCTGCGTGTGGCAGCTCGGGGAGCTCGCCTGGAGCGACGGCGACCCGCGCGCCGCCCTGTCCGCCTACACCGAGGCGCTGGCCGCCGACCCCTCGCACACGCCCTCCCTGGCCGGCAAGGCCCGCGCGGAGGCCGCGCTCGGGCGCCTCGCCGACGCTCGCCGCGACTACGCCGACGCCGTCACGCGCAGTCCCTCCTTCGTCGTGGAGTACGGCGAACTGCTCCAGCACCTCGGGGACCAGGCCGAGGCTCGGCGGATGTACGCGGTGTTTCGCGCGCAGGTCAAGCTGCAGGCGGCGAACGGCGTAACGGACTCCCTCGCCGTCGGCCGGTACGAGGCGGACCACGGCTCACCGGCCGTCGCCGTGCGGGAGCTGCGGGCGGAGTGGGGGCGGCGGCGCAGCGTGGACGTGGCCGACGCGCTCGGCTGGGCCCTGCACCGGGCCGGGCGCCACGCCGAGGCCGCCCGGTATGCCGCTTACGCCGACCGGCTCGGCGGGCGGAACGCGCTGTTCGCCTACCACCGAGGGGAGATCTCCCGCGCCCTCGGCCGGACCTCTGCCGCTCACGCCGAGCTGACCAGAGCACTGTCCATCAACCCGTACTTCTCACCGGACGGCCCGGCAAAGGCCCGCGCGGCGCTGGGCGGCGCGGCGTGATCGGCTTTGTCGCCGCTGCCGTGATTCTGGCCGCGCATCCACTGGGAAATCTGAGCGTCAACCACTACGACGGCCTGAGCGTGTACCTCGACCGGATCGAGGACACGGCGATCATCGACAGCGCCGAGATCCCCACCCTGCAGCAGCGCCAGGGCGCCTCCGGGCCGCCCGACGCCTACGCGGCGCGCGCCTGTGGTGAGTTGGCCGGCGCGGTGCGCGGACAAGCCGGGGAACGGCCACTGGCTTGGCGGGTCACCAGCGCGTCCTTCGCCTACCGCCCTGGGGCCGCCGGGCTGCCCACCAGCAGGCTCACCTGCCGCCTGGCCGCTCCCCTACGCGTCGACGGGCCACTCACTCTGACATTCGCCAACCCGTACCGTGGCGAGGCCGTGGGCTGGCGGGAGATCACGGCGTCCGGCTCCGGTGTCCGGCTCAGCGCGTCCAGTGTGCCCACCCGCAGCGTGTCCGGTGAGCTGCACGCCTACCCGGCAGACCTGCTCAGCTCCCCGCTCGATGTCCGTCAGGCCCGCTTCACGGTGGAGCCGGGCAGTGGCGGCCTCGGGGCACCGGCCCGCGTGCCCGGTGCGGACGTGCTCACCCGCTACACCGGTCTACTGGCCGACCGCCTCAACAGCCTGGTCGGGGCCGACCGGCTGACGGTCCCGCTCGGGCTGCTGGCCCTGCTCGTGTCGCTGGTCCTGGGTGCCGTCCATGCCGCGCTGCCCGGCCACGGCAAGACCGTCATGGCCGCGTACCTGGCCGGGCGTGACGGCCGCGTGCGTGACGCGTTCGCCGTGGCCGCGACGGTGACGTTGACGCACACGGCCGGGGTGATCGTGCTGGGCGTGCTGCTGTCGGTCTCCGCCTCGGTCGCCGGGGAGACGGTGCTGGGCTGGCTCGGGGTGATCAGCGGACTGCTCATCGCGGCGATCGGCACCGCCCTGCTGCGCTCGGCCGTCGTACGACCCGCGAGCCAACACGGGCACGGACACGGACACGCGCACGGACACGCGCACGGACACGCGGATGGGCACGCGGACGGGCACGGACCTGCGCACGGACACGGACATGCGGACGGAAACGGGCGCGGGCACGGGCATTTCGCTTCGTCGGGGCGGGGCGTGGTCGGGCTGGGGGTCGCGGGCGGGCTGGTGCCGAGCCCGTCGGCCCTCGTGGTGTTGCTGGGGGCGATGGCGCTCGGGCGCACGGCGTTCGGGATCGTCACGGTCGTCTGTTACGGACTGGGCATGGCCCTGACCCTGCTCGCCGCGGCCCTCGCCGTCCGCCACCTGGCCGACCTCACCCTGACGAACCGGCTGAACAGGCTGCGCCCGTACACGGCGACGATCACCGCCGCACTCGTCCTGCTCGTCGGCCTCGGCATCGCCGCCCGCGCCCTGGCCTCCCTCCTCTGAGACGGCACAGCTGGTCAAGTGGCGGTGGCCACCCGGCCGACGGGGGTGAGCCGGTCGCGCCGGTCCAGCCGTCTGACGGCGGCCGCGGAGGCGAGCCCGGCGACGGCCAGCAGCAGCCAGGGCAGAGCGGCCAGCCGCGTCGTACGAGCCGCGTCGAGCAGGGCACCCGCGACCAGGTTGCCGGCCAGGATGCCCACGCCCGAGGCCAGGTTGTAGATCCCGTAGTAGGTGCCGATCAGCCGATCTCCCGCCATGTCGGCGATGGTGGCCATCTCGAAGGGAAAGGCCATCAGCGTGCCGACGGTGAGCAGAAGAGTGCAGGCGAGCACGGGCAGCATCGCCCACACCGGCGCCAGCGGCAGGTGCGCCGCCACAGCCGGCGGCAGGAAGGCGAGGCCCATGAGCGCCAGACCGCGGCTGATCGCCTGCCCGCGAGTCCAGCGCGCCGCGCACCAGGTGGTCAGGTGCACCTGCCCGGCGATGCCGAGCAGCGCGGAGAGGGCGTACAGCGCCATCACCCCCGCCTGGCCGCCGCCGAAGCGCTGCACCTGCAGCGGCAGGGCCAGGTACATCTGGTACGACAGCGCGTACGAGGCGATCATCGCCGTAGCGAAGGAGACGAACGCCCGGTTCCCGAACGCCGCGCGCCACTCGCGCAGCACCGGCTGGTGCTCTGCCCCCGACGGGCGCCGGGCCGGAAGGCACGCGCCTTGCAGGACGGTCAGCACCGCGAAGATCGCCGCCGCGGACAGGCACACGGCCGGGAAGCCGACACTCATCAGGGCGATGCCGGCCAGCGGGCCGAGCAGGATGCCCGCCTGGTAGAACACGTTGAACACGGCGAATGCCGCCACCTTGCGCTCGCCGGCCTCGACGGCCAGGTAGGCGCGGGCCGCCGGGTTGAACAGCGCCCCGGCGAAGCCGGTCACGGCAGCCGCCGCAAGGAGCCAGGGCAGCGAGGTGGTCAGCCCGAACAGCGCGAACCCGACCGTACGCAGTGCGCACCCGGCCATGATCATCGGCTTGTAGCCGAGCCGGTCGGCCAGGGTGCCGCCGATCAGGAACATGCCCTGCTGGCTGAAGTTCCGCAGGCCCAGGACCAGCCCGATGGTCCAGGCCGCCAGCCCGGCGGCGGTCGACAGGTGCTGGGCGAGATAGGGCATGAGCATGTAGAAGCCGAGGTTGATGCCCAGCTGGTTGATCTGCAGCAGCTGGATCGGCCGGTCGAAGGAGCGGAACTGCCGCAGCATGCCGCTCATCGCGTTCCTGCCAGCGGGTCCATCACGCGGGTGCAACGCGTCCAGCGGCGCACCTCCCGCTCGCTCGGCGTCGGCAGAAGGTCCGGTTCCTCCGCCGGGGTCGTGTCGAGCAGGCCGTGCCGCTGGCAGTGCTCGTCGTCGAAGATGGTGTTCCAGTATCGCCAGGGCCCGTCGGGGAAGATCGCGACGATGGTCTGGCCGGGGGTGGTACGCGCCAGCCAGCGGGCCACCAGGGTGACCGCGCCGGTGCTCCAGCCGCCCGAGATGTAGTGCCGGGCGGCCAGGGCGCGGCACGCCCAGACCGCTTCGGCGGCGCTGACCCAGTGCACCTCGCTGAAGGCGTCGTAGGCGACGTTGCGCGGGTGGATGCTGGAGCCCAGGCCGCGCATCAGCCGGGGCCGGGCGGGCTGGCCGAAGATGGTGGAGCCGACCGTGTCGACGCCGATCAGCCGCAGGTGCGGGAAGTGACGGCGCAGCACCTTGGAGATGCCCGCGCTGTGCCCGCCGGTGCCGACCGAGCACACCAGCACGTCGATGTGCGGCAGCTGGGCCAGCAGTTCGTGGGCGAGCCCGGCGTAGGCGTCGACGTTGTCGGGGTTGTTGTACTGGTCGGGACAGTAGGAGCCGGGAAGGTCGGCGAGCAGGCGGTGTACCCGCTCCCGGCGGGCCTGCTGCCAGCCGCCGACCGGGTGCGGCTCGGTGACGATCTCCAGGCGGACGCCGTAGGAGGTCAGGAGCCGGCACATCAACGGCTCCATGCCGAGGTCGCCCACCAGCACGACCGGGTGGCCGAACACGATGCCGGCCAGGGCCAGGCCGAGCCCCAGGGTGCCACTGGTCGATTCGATGATCGTCGCACCCGGTGCGAGCTCTCCCCGGGCTCGGGCCTGGCGCACCATGTGCAGGGCGGGCCGGTCCTTGATGCCGCCCGGGTTGAAGCCTTCGAGCTTGGCCCAGAATCCCCCTCCCCCCGGCACGGACGGCTCGGAAATGAACGCCAGCGGCGTATTGCCGACGGTGAGCGCCAGAGTGGAATGGGCGGCCGGCGAAAACTCTTGCGGGCGCGCGAACATTGCTGGTGATGACATGGATGAAATCCCCGAAGAATACGCGAAGTTCACGGCACGGCGATATGACCGCGAACTTGGGCGGGCAATGGACAACGAAATCAGACGCGGTCCTGGCCTATACGCGCATCACGCTTTCCTGATCGGGCCTGACCCCCCGCCCGATATCGGCCGACGACGAAGGGGCCTGGGCGGTCTGCCGTGCCGCCGGGCGGGGCAGCTCCACTGCCGACCCGGCCAGCACGAGCGGCACGCCGGTGGGGTTGGTGGCCGAGCGGTCCTGCTCGGTTCCGTGTACATGGCCCACGGGCAGGTCACGATGCAGGCAGCGGACGCCGTGCGTGACCGGAGAGACCCCGCCGGCCGCCAGATGAGCGCCGTGGGTGAACGCGGAGACCCCTCCGCCGGCCAGTTGAGCGCTGTGAGCGACCGGCTCCGACAGCTCCACGGCCGCGCACGCGCCGCCATGGGCGAACACCACACTGAGGACCAAGGCGATCGCGAACACCGCGTGCGTCAGCAGCCGGCCGGTGCCACGGGCGGCCGGTCGGCGCGAACGGAGCGTTCGTGTCGCAAGCATCACCGGTGATAGTGCCCGAAAGGCAGCCGGACGCGCCCCGCAATAGCAATGCTTCCGGTAAAGCTCGTGCCGTCATCCGGTTTCGCGGGCGCGTCGATGGCCGGCTCATCGACATGGGGGAAAGAGCGTCCTATCGCACGGCCATTTATCCCGTACCGCGATTTACGGTGGACATTCGCGCCTCGCGTGGATCGCGCTGTTATCAGGTGGAGTCCCTCATGAGCCTGTCCCGACGCCGGATCCTCGCCGGGCTCGGCGCGCTGGCCGCCGGCGCCGCGACCCGCCCAACCGTGACGCCCTCAATCCCGGCAGTGACGCCTTCAGCCCCCGCCGTGACGCCTTCAGCCCCGGCTGTGGCCCGCCCAGCCCCGGCGAAGGCGCTGACCGTGCCCGGCGGCGGTCTGACCCCTGAGCAGCTGGCCCAGGACGAGGGTTTCTGGGCCGCCGTCGCCCGCCAGTTCCAGGTGAGCGCCGACTTCGTCAACCTGGAGAACGGCTACTACGGCATCATGCCCGAGCCGGTCCGGCTGGCGTACCAATGCAACATCGACCAGCTCAACGAGCGCAGCTCGCACCTGCTGCGCACCGCGTACAAGCCGCGAGCCGACCAGGTCCGCGACCGCATCGCCACGCTGCTCGGCGTCACCAGGGACGAGATCGCGCTGACCCGAGGCGGCACCGAGGCGCTGCAGAGCCTGATCTCCGGCTACCGCCGCCTGCGCCCGGGCGACGGCATCATGTACGCCGACCTGGACTACCACAGCGCCCAGTACGCGATGAACTGGCTCCAAGCCCGGCGCGGCGTCCACCTCGCGCGGATCGTCATCCCCGAGCCTCCCACCCGTGAGGCGGTGCTGGAGGTCTACGAGCGCGCGCTACGTGAGCACCCGAAAGTGAAGCTGCTGCTGCTCAGCCACATGAACAACCGCACCGGCCTGGTCACTCCGGTGCGCCAGATCGTCGCCATGGCCCGCCAGTACGGCGTCGACGTCATCGTCGACGCCGCCCACTCCTGGGGGCAGCTCGACTTCACCCTGCCCGACTTCGACGCCGACTTCGCCGCCTTCTCCCTGCACAAGTGGATGAACGTGCCGCTGGGGGCCGGATTCCTCTACATCCGTGCCCAGCGCCTGGCCGACATCGACCCCCTCTACGCCGACGAGACCTATCCGGCCACCGACATCCGCTCCCGCGTGCACTCCGGCACCATGAACGTCGCCCCCTTCCTCACTGCCGACACCGCCCTGGACTTCCACGACACCCTCGGCGCCAAGGTCAAGCAGGCCCGGCTGCGCTTCCTGCGCGATCGCTGGGTCCGCCAGCTGCGCGACCTCCCCACCGTGCAGATCCTCACGCCGGACGAACCGGACATGTACGGCGCCATCACCGCCATGCGGCTGCGCCGCCGTACCTCTGAGGCCGACAACCAGGCCATCGCCGACGAGCTCATGACCCGGCACCGGATCTTCACCATCGCCCGCACCGGGATCACCGGCGGCGCCGCCGTACGCGTCACCCCGGCCCTGTTCACCTCCGCCGACGATGTGGACCGGCTCGCAGCCGCACTGCGCGACATCGCCCGCAGAGTGGCGTGATCGGCAAGGACGCCGAGCCGCCCTGCTGCCTGACTGACTGACCGATTTCTTCCTCGGGGCGGTGGCGTACGGGGTCGCGCGGTGTTATCACTGCGGGGACAAGGTCACCTCCCCGAGGGGGATCAGTGGAGTTCCGTCTGCTCGGCCCCGTCGAAGCCTGGGACGGCGGCAAGCGCCTGGCGCTGGGCGGGCCGAAACCCCGCGCACTCCTGGCCGCGCTGCTGCTGGCCAACGGGAAGGTCGTCTCCAGCGAGCGGCTCGTGGACGTGCTGTGGGGCGACGACCCGCCGCGCAGCGCCTCCGCGCTCGTCCAGACGTACGTGTACGGCCTGCGCCGCACGCTCGCGGACGGCGGCGAGGGGGAGGTGATCGAGACCAGGCCGCCCGGGTACGCGGCCCGGTTCCAGCCCGGCCGGCTCGACGTGGAGTCGTTCGAGCGGATGGTCGCCGAAGGCCGGCGGCACGCGGCGGACGGTGGGCACGACCGCGCGGCCGAAAGCCTGCGCGCGGCGCTGGCGCTGTGGCGCGGATCGGCGCTCGGCGGCATCGGGCACGTGCTGCGCGGCGAGGCCGCCCGCCTCGACGAGACGCGGCTGCTCGTCCAGGAGGAGCTGCTTCACGCGGAGCTGACGCTGGGCAGGCACGCGGAGGCGGTCGGCGAGCTCACCGAGCTGGTCCGCCTGCACCCCGCCAGAGAGCGCCCCCGCGCCCTGCTCATGAGGGCCCTGTACCGGCTGGGCCGCCAGGCCGACGCGATGGCGGTCTACCACGAGGGCCGCAAGGCGCTGGCCGACGAGCTGGGCGTAGATCCCGGCCCCGAGCTGCAGGAACTGTACGAGGCGGTGCTGCGCGCGGACCCCGCCCTGGACCCCGCTCCGGCGCTGTCCAGATCACAGCCGGTCCCGGCGCACCTGCCCCGCGGAGTCGCCGACTTCACCGGCAGGCAGCGCCAGCTCGCGGAGCTGACCGCCCTGCTCGACGCCCCCAGCGACACGGTCACGGTGTGCGTCATCTCCGGCAAGGGCGGAGTCGGCAAGTCGACGCTCGCGGTGAAGGCCGCCCACCAGGCGTCCCCGGCCTATCCCGACGGGCAGCTCTACGCCGACCTGCGCGGCGTCACCGGCTCTCCGGCCCCGGCTTTGGAGGTGCTCGGCCGTTTCCTGCGGGCGCTCGGGCTGCCGCCGTCCGCGATTCCGTCGACGGTGCCCGAATGCGTGGACGCCTACCGCAGCGCCCTGCACGGCCGGCGGGTGCTCGTGGTGCTCGACGACGCGGGCTCCGAGCAGCAGGTACGCCCCCTGCTCCCGGGCAGCCCCACCTGCGCCGTGCTGATCACGGCCAGGCGCAGGCTCGCCGGCCTGGACGGGGTGCGGGTGAGCGACCTCGACGTCTTCGACACCCCTGCGGCAGTGGACCTGCTCGCCCGCATCGCCGGTCCTGAGCGCGTACGGGCGCAGACGGAGGCGGCCGGGCACATCGTCCGCCTCTGCGGTCATCTGCCGCTCGCGCTGCGCACGGCGGGCGCGCGGCTGGCGGCCCGCCCGAACTGGCCGCTCGCGACGCTGGCCGGGCGGCTGGCCGACGAACACCGCCGCCTGGACGAGCTCACCGCCGGCGACCTGGAGGTACGGGCCAGCGTCGCGCTCAGCTACCGAGGGCTCGACGAGGGAGCGAAACGGGCGTTCCGCCTGCTCGGGCTGCTGGGCGTGCCCGACTTCGCGTCCTGGGTGCCCGCGGCGCTCCTGGACGTGCCCGAGGCCGAGGCCGAGGAGGCCGTCGAACGCCTGATGGATGCCCAGCTCCTCGACGATGTCGCAGTGGACGCGGCCGGGCAGACCCGCTACCGCCTGCACGACCTCCTGCGCGTGTACGCGGCCGAACGCGCCGAGGCCGAAGAGCCGCCCGAGGAGCGCGCGGCGGCCGTCAACCGCGCTCTGGGCGGCTGGCTGTGGCTGATCACCCGGGCCGCCGCCGCCCGGCCGCCGGGCGCGCTGGCGCTGCGGCGCGAGTACGCCATGGCCAGGCCCGTCGACGCGGACGTGGCCGACCTGGTCACGTGGTTCAGCGCCGAGAGTCCCGCCCTGGTCGTCGCGGTGGAGCGGGCGGCCGCCATGAACCTGCACGAGGTGGCCTGCGAGGTGGCCGCCGCCCTGTGCTCCTCCTCGTTCTCCGTGGACACCCGTTTCGAGGAGTGGCGGCGTACGCACGAGTCGGCGCTGGGCGCGGCACGGCGGGCGGGCGATCCGCTGGCCGAGGCGACGCTACTGGTGGGGCTCGGCCAGCTCCGCTACCGGCAGGACCGCTATTCGGAGGCGCAGGCGTTCTTCCACCAGGCGCTGCCACTGCTGCGCGCGGGCGGCGACGCGCACGGGCAGGCGGTGGCCGTCGCCGGCATCGGCAACGCCTGCCGCGAGCTGGGCGACCTGGCCGGGGCGCTGGCCCACCTGCGGGACGCGGCGGAGGTGTTCCGCTCGCTCGGCGACGACGCCGCGGTCGGATACGTCAAACGGCTGGCCGGATCGGTGCTGATCGAACAGGGTGAGTTCGCCGCCGCCCGCGAACTGCTCGACGACGCCCTGGCCGCCTTCCGCAGGCTGGGCAGCAAGCGCGGCGAGGGGCTCACGCTGCGTACCATCGGCCTGGTCCACCGGGCCGTCGGCGAGTTCGGCCGGGCCGAGGAGCTGTGCGCGCGAGCGGTGGCCCTGCTGCGTGAGGCGGGCGACCCGCTGATGCTCGCGTACTGCGTGCAGGCCCTGGCCAAGACCCGCATCCGGCTCGGCGGCGACGCCGGCATCCTGCCCGAGCTGCGCGAGGCGATGGAGGTGTGCGAACGGAACGACGACCGGTTCGGGATGGCGCTCGTCGAGCGGACCGTCGGCGAGCTGCACCTGGCCCACGGCAGGCACGCGCAGGCCGAGGAGCATCTCGGCCGATCCGTCGCGCTGTGGGACCGGCTGGGGCTGCCGCTGTTCCGCGCCCGCACCCTGCGCGACCTGGCCTCCGCCCGCGAGGCGGCCGGGGACGCCTCCGCCGCCGCCTCCATGCGAGCCGAGGCGCTCGCCGTCTTCGCCGAGTACGGCACCCGCGAGTACGGCGAACTGCGCTCGTCTGGTGCTTTTCTGGAGTGAATTTGGAGTGCCCTCGCTCAACGTCCTCCTAAACAGCCCTTTTTCTGTGCAAGGAGAGCGTCGTGCCGGACATCGTCCTCATGTCAGACCCCAGAATCAGCGAGATCCCCGTCGAGGATCGCGCGGAGCCGCTGGTAGACCTGCGCACCGTCCCCGGCCTGCGGCTGGACCCGCGGATGGCCGACACCGGCGGAGCGTACGCGCACATCCGCCAAGGTCACGTCGAGCGCCTCCTGCGCGCCCAGAACGGCCTGCCCGACGGGCTGCGGCTGCTCATAGTGGAGGCGTACCGGCCGCCCGCGCTGCAGGAAAGGTACTTCCAGCGGTACGCCTCGCAGCTCGGCGCGGACAACCCCGACTGGTCGCCTGAGCACGTGTACGTGCAGGCCAGCCGTTCCCTGGCGCCGCCCCACATCGGCCCGCACGTCTGCGGCGCGGCGGTGGACCTCACCCTGTGCACCGGCGACGGCGCCGAGCTGGACATGGGCACCGAGGTGAACGCCAGCCCGGAGGAGAGCGACAACGCCTGCTACACGGTCGCGCCGAACATCTCCAAGCACGCCCGCGCCAACCGGGAGACCCTCATCGGCGTCATGTCCGCGGCCGGGTTCGTCAACTACCCGAGGGAGTGGTGGCACTGGTCGTACGGCGATCGTTACTGGGCCCTGACCACCGGCGCTCCCGCGGCCCTGTACCCCCTGATCGAGTGGTCGCCGCGTACATGAGTTCGACCGCCGCGGTGATCGATGATCACCGCGGCGGTCGCGTGTGGTGAGGACCTTAGATCGGCTTGGTACGGAACTGGTCCCAGTTGCCCGCTCCCGAATCCCAGGTCATGGTGGGGGCGTTGAAGCCGCCGCCGGTCTTTGCGGTCCAGGTCCACAGGCCGGTGCGGCCGCCGGAGTAGTCGTAGAAGGTGCCGACGTCGGTCATGTGGTCGCCGTTGAAGTCACCGACGATGGGCTTGGCGCGGGGCTGTTCGAAGTTGCCCGCGCCCGAATCCCAGGACATGACGGGAGCGTTGAAGCCACCGCCGGTCTTTGCGGTCCAGGTCCACAGGCCGGTGCGGCCGCCGGAGTAGTCGTAGAAGGTGCCGACGTCGGTCATGTTGTCGCCGTTGAAGTCACCGACGATGGGCTTGGCGCGGGGCTGTTCGAAGTTCCCCGCTCCCGAATCCCAGGACATGACCGGAGCGTTGAAGCCACCACCGGTCTTGGCGGTCCAGGTCCACAGGCCGGTGCGGGCGCCGTCGTAGTCATAGAACGTACCGACGTCTGCGAGACCGTCGCCGTTGAAGTCACCCGCGATGGCCTTGGCACGGGGCTGTTCGAAGTTGCCCGCTCCCGAATCCCAGGACATGACCGGAGCGTTGAAGCCGCCGCCCGCCTTGGCGGTCCAGATCCACAGGCCAGTGCGGCCGCCGGAGTAGTCGTAGAAGGTGCCGACGTCGGTCATGTTGTCGCCGTTGAAGTCACCGGTGACGGCTTTGGCGCGGGGCTGTTCGAAGTTTCCTGCGCCAGAGTCCCAGGACATGACGGGAGCGTTGAAGCCGCCGCCCGTCTTTGCGGTCCAGATCCACAGACCGGTGCGGCCGCCGGAGTAGTCATAGAACGTACCGACGTCTGCCAGGCCGTCGCCGTTGAAGTCACCCGCGATGGCCTTGGCGCGGGGCTGTTCGAAGTTGCCCGCTCCCGAGTCCCACATGCTGACCGGCGGGTTGAAGCCGCCACCGGTCTTGGCCGACCAGACGAACAGAACCGTCCGGGCCCCCGGGTAGTCGTAGAACGCGGCCACGTCGTCCAGCCCATCGCCGTTGAAGTCCGCCTTCACCTCGGAGGTGCCGGACGGAGGGTCCGTCGACGGTGTCGTCCCCGCGTTCCACAGAGCGTCGACGAGAAGCTGGGCGTCGTGGACCTCCTTGGCGTAGGCGTCCGGGACCGCTGACACCTGCACCTTCTGGCAGATGGCGCCTACGTCCCCGCTCATCCAGGAGTTGTTCGGATATTTGCGCAGCATGGCGTTGAGGAACGCGTTGGTCGCGTACACGGGGTCGATCAACTGCGCGGGCGTGCCCCAGCCCTGGGACGGACGCTGCTGGAACAGCCCCAGGCTGTCGTGGTCGCCGGCCTCCGTGTAGTTGTGCAGGGTGCTCTCGGTGATGGCCGTGGTCACGGCGATCACCGCCGCTCGCTTGTCCAACCCTCGGCCCTTGGATGTGGCCGTGATGATCCGGGCGCAGGAGACGTTGTAGGAGTTCACGCTCTTCCCCATGCGGGGGCCGTTCATCTGCGGCCGGACCTGGTTGGCGATCGCGGTGTCCGCGCTGGTCTCGCCGCCCGGAACGCAGGCGGTGTAGGACAGTGATGCCGCGAGCGACTCGGGCACCGGCTCGCCGGCCGGGCCGGGGACGCGGCTGGTGGTGGGGGCGGGGGTCGGCTCCTGCGCTGCCGCAGGGAGAGCACCTCCGGCGAGGAGTCCTGCGGCCAAGGCGGCCGACACGGTCAGGCGGCGGGTGAAGGGTAAGCGCGGGGTTGCGATGAGACGGGTGATCTTCATGATTTTCTCCAAAAAGGGGTGAGAAGTCCGCCGGCTGCGGCTTGCGCGCCGCAGCCGGCTCGCACGATCAGACAGGCTTGGTACGGAACTGGTCCCAGTTGCCCGCTCCCGAATCCCAGGTCATGGTGGGGGCGTTGAAGCCGCCGCCGGTCTTGGCGGTCCAGGTCCACAGGCCGGTGCGGCCGCCGGGGTAGTCGTAGAAGGTGCTGATGTCGGTCATGTGGTCGCCGTTGAAGTCGCCGGTGACGGCTTTGGCGCGGGGCTGTTCGAAGTTGCCCGCTCCCGAATCCCAGGTCATGGTGGGGGCGTTGAAGCCGCCGCCGGTCTTTGCGGTCCAGGTCCACAGGCCGGTGCGGCCGCCGGAGTAGTCGTAGAAGGTGCCGACGTCGGTCATGTTGTCGCCGTTGAAGTCACCGACGATGGGCTTGGCGCGGGGCTGTTCGAAGTTCCCCGCTCCCGAATCCCAGGACATGACGGGAGCGTTGAAGCCACCGCCAGTTTTGGCGGTCCAGGTCCACAGGCCGGTGCGGGCGCCGTCGTAGTCATAGAACGTACCGACGTCTGCGAGACCGTCGCCGTTGAAGTCACCCGCGATGGCCTTGGCGCGGGGCTGTTCGAAGTTGCCCGCTCCCGAGTCCCAGGACATGACGGGAGAATTGAAGCCGCCGCCCGTCTTGGCGGTCCAGATCCACAGACCGGTGCGGCCGCCGGAGTAGTCGTAGAAGGTGCCGACGTCGGTCATGTTGTCGCCGTTGAAGTCACCGGTGACGGCTTTGGCGCGGGGCTGTTCGAAGTTTCCTGCGCCAGAGTCCCAGGACATGACGGGAGAATTGAAGCCGCCGCCCGTCTTTGCGGTCCAGATCCACAGACCGGTGCGGCCGCCGGAGTAGTCATAGAACGTACCGACGTCTGCCAGGCCGTCGCCGTTGAAGTCACCCGCGATGGCCTTGGCGCGGGGCTGTTCGAAGTTGCCCGCTCCCGAGTCCCACATGCTGACCGGCGGGTTGAAGCCGCCACCGGTCTTGGCCGACCAGACGAACAGAACCGTCCGGGCCCCCGGGTAGTCGTAGAACGCGGCCACGTCGTCCAGCCCGTCACCGTTGAAGTCGGCCCGAACGTCACTGGTGCCGCTCGCGTCGGTGGGGGGAGTGGCGGGCGGACCGTCCTCGGCGCCCACCGGCGCGGAATAGCCGACGATGTCGATGTTCGTGCGCGAGTAGCTGTTCTCCTTGATGCGGTCGCCGCTGTTGCCCTCGATGGTGTAGACGGTGGTGGCGTTCGAGGACTTGACGATCCCGACATGGTCGATGTCGCCGCTCTGGTCCCAGTCGAAGACGACCGCGTCGCCGGGCTGGGGGGCGTAACCGGTGGAACGCGCGTGCCAGGTCCCGTGCTTGGTGCCGTAATCCTTGAAGGAGCTGGCCCAGCCGGTGAGCACGCCGCCATTGGTCTCGGCGACGTCGGCGTCGGGCACTCCCGCGTTCTTCCACACGTACTTGGAGAAGTCCGCGCACCAGTCGCTGTCCCGCCACTGCACGCCGTCCGTGGCCGGGCAGCCACCCGCCGGCTTCCAGGACCGGAAGTACCCGGTGTAGTAGTTGCAACCACTGCCCATCGGCTCTTCGTGGTTGCGGGAGGCGTTGGCGAACTGGCTCTGCGCGACGGCGACGATGTTGCCGCGCGTCACGGCCGCGGCGGGCGCGGTCGTCGCGGCGACCAGCGCCGCAGCCAGGAACGCCGTGGCCGTGGCTCCCGCGCCCAGCCGTAAAAGGAATCCGGTGACGTTCTTGGACGTCGGTGCCGGGGGATTCTGCTCGCTCATGGCGGGCCCTTTCTCCAGGGGTGCTGACCTCTGTGAGAAAGGCTCGGCCAGGGCGCTCCAAGTACTCTCGAATCGTGCTCCAGCACCTTCTATAGAGGCGCGGCGCGCTCTATAGAGGCCGGTCGCCGGGCCTGATTCCGGTGGCTGAGGGCGTGGGCGGGCTAGCTAGGTGATCAGCGGAAGCTCAGCTCGTACTCGACCTGCTCGATCGGGTTGCCGTCACCGAAATCATGCTTGCGGGCCGCACCCGACTCGGTGAAGCCGCTCTTGGCGTAGAAGCGGCGTGACTGGGGCGTGTCGCGCAGCGTCCACAGATGTACCCCGCTGAAGCCCTCCTCGCGCAGCCTGGTCAAGGAGGCGGCGATCAGGGCGCCCGCGCTGCCGGTGCCCCACCCGTCCGGGTGGCTGTAGAAGCCGAAGATCTCCGCGTCTCCTGGCCGCGTCGGCGAGGGACCGAAGTAGGAGAAGGTCAGCGGCCGTCCGGCCAGGGCGGCGAGCAGGATGGTGCCTTGCCCGTCGGCGAGTGTCTCGTGCCACTTCTCGCGTCGGCTCCGTACGGCTTCGGCGAAGTACTCCGGGTCGAAGAAGCCTTCGTAGGCCACCTTCCAGGACTCCGCGTGGATCTCCCCCACCACGTCTCCGTCATCCGTGGTGGCCTGAAATGTCGATATACCTTCTGCCATGAGGTGATTCTTCCATTTTGGGCCTGCCGTCACCGCCCGAGACCACGGCGATCCCGCGCGGCTACAGGTCGCCGCGCCGCCACCGCCCTATCTCGGCTTCCAGCGCCCTCTCGTCCAAGGGGGACACCGACACGTTCTGGGCCCACACCGCCAGCAGCCGCGCGAGCTCCACATCCTCATGGTCGGCCTGGCCGTGGACGTGGAACCACGTGATCAGCGGCGCCGCGTGCGGCGCGTCCTCATCGCAGGCAGGGCAGAGCACGACCCCGGTACGACCGTGCACCCACCCTCCGCCGGCGTTGGCCCAGCCGTACGGTACCCGCGCCGACAGCAGCGCTTCGCCTTCGCAGCGCGGGCACGTGGGCGGCTCCGCGGTCAAGACGACCTCGATCCGCCGTTGGGTCACAGCATGATGGCTTCCGGCCCGAACAGCTGCTTCACGTCCGCGGCGAAGCTGGGCTCGGCGTTGACCGAGAACTCCGGCAGAGCGCACACCAGGGTCTTCCCGCTCAGCCGCTGCACGTTGATCCGCAGCGGCACGCTGCCCTGGTGCAACTTCAGCACGTTACGGAGCTCTTCCACGGTTTGCTGCGTGAGACGTTCCTCGCGAACCTGGATGGTGACGGGATGCCCGGAATCGCTGGTGATGCCGGACACGTCGAGCGGGGTGAGATCTTGCGCGAAGACGCTGATGGCGCCGTCCCGGTTGTTGACCTGGCCGCCGACCGACACCACGACGTCGCCGCGTAGCTCTGGGGCGTACAGCTCGTAGCTCTTGGGGAAGAACAGGCACTCGATGGCCGCGTCCATGTCCTCGACCGTGACGATCGCCCACACGTTGCCGGCCTTGTTGACCCGCTTGTCGACCTTGGTGATGAGGCCGCACACCCGTACGTCGCCGCGGTCGTCACGGCCGCTTTCGAGGAGTTCGGCGATGGTGGTGTCGCGGTTGCGGGCCAGCAGCCGCTCCGTGCCCGCCAGCGGGTGGTCCGACACGTACAGGCCGAGCATCTCCCGCTCGAAGTCCAGCAGCGTCTTCTTGTCCCACTCCATGTCGGGGATCTGGACGGAGAAGGCCGCCTCGCCCTCGTCGTCGCTCGGGCCGCCGAACAGGGAGTCCTGGCCGTGGGCCTCGTTCTTCTTGATGTCGATGACCGAATCGACCGCCTGCTCGTGCACCATGAGCAGCGCTTTGCGCTGGTGGTCGAGCGAGTCGAACGCGCCCGCCTTGATCAGCGATTCGATGACTCGCTTGTTGCAGGCCGTCAACGGCACCTTGCTGAGGAAGTCGTTGAAGTGCTCGTAGCGGCCCTTCTCGGCGCGGGCCTTGACGATGCCCTCCACCACGTTCTCCCCGACGTTACGGACGGCGCCCATGCCGAAGCGCACCTGGGTGTCACCGACGGCGACGAAGTCGAGCTGGCTGTCGTTCACGTCCGGCGGCAGGACCTGGATGCCCATCTTGCGGCATTCGGCGAGGTAGACACCCGCCTTGTCCTTGTCGTCACCCACGGAGGTGAGCAGGGCGGCCATGTACTCGGCGGGGTAGTTGGCCTTCAGGTAGGCGGTCCAGTAAGCGACCAGACCGTATCCAGCGGTGTGGGACTTGTTGAAGGCGTATCCGGAGAACGGCAGCATGACGTCCCAGAGCGCCTGGATCGCCTCGTCGCTGTACTTGTTGGCGCGCATGCCCGCCTGGAAGTTGGCGTACTCGGCGTCCAGGATCTCCTTCTTCTTCTTACCCATGGCGCGGCGCAGCAGGTCGGCGCCGCCCAGCGTGTAGCCGGCCAGCTCCCGGGCCACGGCCATGATCTGCTCCTGGTAGACGAGCAGGTGGAAGGTGGGGCCGAGGATGGGTTCGAGCGCTTCCTTGAGCTCGGGGTGGATGGGCTCGATGTCCTGGCGGGCGTTCTTGCGGTGCGCGTAGTTGGTGTGCGCGTTGGCGGCCATCGGGCCCGGCCGGTAGAGGGCGAGCACCGCGGCGATGTCCTCGAACCGGGTGGGCTCCATCAGTCGCAGCAGCTGCCGCATCGGGCCGCCGTCGAGCTGGAAGACGCCCAGGGTGTCGCCGCGGGCCAGCAGCTGGTACGTGGTCTTGTCATCGAGGGGAAGCGTCAGCGTGTCGAGCTCCACGCCCCGGTTCTGCTTGATGATCTTGATGGCGTGGTCGATGATGCCCAGGTTGCGCAGGCCCAAGAAGTCCATCTTGATCAGGCCCATGTCTTCACAGCTCGGGTAGTCGAACCCGGTGATGATCACCTTGTCCTTGTCCCGCATGTGCATGGGGATCAGGTCCAGCAGGGGCGCCGAGGACAGGATCACCGCCGCCGCGTGCACACCCGTACCGCGGATCAGGCCCTCGATGCCGCGGCCGGTGTCGATGACCTTGCGCACGTCCTGGTCGTTGTCGTACAGGGCGCGAATCTCGGCGCCTTCGACGTAGCGGGGGTGACTCTCGTTGAACATGTCCGCCAGCGGGACGCCCTTGCCCATGACGTCCGGCGGCATCGCCTTGGTGATCTTGTCGCCCATCACGAAGGGGTAGCCGAGGATGCGGGAGGCGTCCTTGACGGCGGCCTTCGCCTTGATCGTGCCGAACGTGTTGACCTGCGCGGTGGCCTCGCTGCCGTACTTCTGGGTCACGTACTGGACCATGCGGTCGCGCTGGCGGTCGTCGAAGTCGAGGTCGATGTCGGGCGGGCTGATGCGCTCGGGGTTCAGGAACCGCTCGAACAGCAGGCCGTGCTCCAACGGGTCGAGCTCGGTGATGCGCGTCGCGTAGGCGACGATCGAGCCGGTGGCGCTACCACGGCCGGGGCCCACCGCGATGCCGTTGTCGCGGGCGTGCTTGCAGATGTCGGCGACGACCAGGAAGTAGGAGGAGAAGCCGAGCGGGCCGATGACCTTCATCTCGGTCTCGTACCGCTCCGTGACCTCGGCGGGGACCGGGGTGCCGTAACGCATCTCCAGGCCGCGTTCGACCTCCTTGCGTAGCCAGGACTCCTGCGTCTCGCCCTCGGGGACGTCCGGGTATTGGGGCATCCGGTCCACGTAGGCGAACACGTCGCTGTAGTCGCCGACCATCTCGGCCACGAGCAGCGTGTTGTCACACCCTTCTGGCAGGTCGGCGAACAGCCTGCGCATCTCGTCGGCGCTCTTGAGGTAGTAGCCCGACCCGTTGAACCGGAAGCGGTTGGGGTCGTCCTTGTTCTTGCCCACGCCGACGCACAGGAGGCTGTCGTGCGCGTCGGCCTGGTCCTCGGTCACATAGTGGCTGTCGTTGGTGACCAGCAGCGGGATGTTGAGCTGCTTGGCCAGTCGCAGCAGGTCGGCCCGGACCTCCCGCTCGATGTCGATGCCGTGGTCCATCAGCTCCAGGAAGTAGTTCTCCTTGCCGAAGATCTCCTGGTATTCGCCGGCGACCCTGACCGCCTCGTCGTACTGGCCGAGCCGGATCCGGGTCTGCACCGCACCGGACGGGCAGCCGGTGGTGGCGATGATGCCGTTGGCGTATTGGGAGACCAGGTCCTGGTCCATCCGGGGCTTGGAGTAGTAGCCCTCGAACGAGGCCAAGGACGACAGCTTGAACAGATTGCGCAGTCCATCCGCGTCCTTGGCCCACATGGTCATGTGGGTGAACCGGCCACCGCCGGAGACGTCCTTGCCGCCTTCGCCGTCCGCCACACCGGTCTCGGCTCGCGACCCCCAGAAGACCGGCTTCTTCACGAACCGGTTCTCCGGCGCCACGTAGGCTTCGATGCCGATGATGGGCTTGACGGGGCTGTCCTTGGCCACCTTCTGGAACTCGTACGCGCCGAACATGTTGCCGTGATCGGACATCGCGATCGCCGGCATCTCGAGGCGGGCGGCCTCCTTGAACAGCGGCTTCATCTTCGCCGCCCCGTCAAGCATGCTGTACTCAGTGTGGACGTGCAGATGTACGAAGGACTTGCTCACCCGTTCCCCTAACCTTGCCCCGGCCCGACTGCACGCATGAGCCTATTCCGTCACGCGAGGCTGTTGGAGCATCGAACCCAAGGCACAGACACCCTGTTGCCAGGGTGTTGCCAGAGTGCAATGCGACTCCCGGAAGGTCAGCCCTTTCCGTTGGCGGCGCACCAGCCGGACCACGTGGTGGCACCCTTGCCCAGCTGCTTGTTGTAGAAGGAGCTCCAGGAGTTCTCGCTCGGGCCGGGCGCGGTGGGAGCGGCCTTGAAGAGCGGGTACGCGGTGTCGATCTCCGCCCGTAGCCACGGCTCGACGTCCAGGTAGGAATCCAGCGACCAGCTGCGGGCGTGGTAGGTCAGCTGGCCGCGGACGCCGGTCTCCGGCAGGCACATGAACGGCGCCCACGGGCTCGTCCTGGCCCAACTGATCTTGGTGTCCATCGCGCCCTTGGGGATGCTGCCCGCGACCGTACGGGCCGCGACCTCGCGATCGTCGACGTAGAAGTCGAACATCTCCTGGGCCGCGTAGACGCCGTTCACCAGGCCGAACTGCTCGCGCAGCGTGGCCCCGAAGTCGGTGCGTACCGGGATGTCACTGGTCCACTCGGTCTCGTCGTGCATCTGCCGCAGGGGCGGGCCGACGTAGGAGGAGGTGACGTTGAACGGGCCGAAGTTCACCGTGTCGTTGTTGATCGGGACGACGGGGTAGGTGCGCTGGTCGATCGGGTTCTTCCACTCCCGCAGGATCTTCGTGGGGTCGGCGGGGTCGGTGTAGAAGACGATCTCGCGGGAGAGCTGGTAGAGCTGCGTGGTGCCGGGCACCCGGTACAGCCGCCGGATGTTGTAGCCCTCGATGTTGAACAGTCTCTGGCCATGGCGCAGCTGCGGGTCGTAGGCGTTGCCCTCGATGTTGGCGTAGACGGCCCCTGAGATCCGGAAGACCATGTCCTTTCCGTCCGGCCGCCCGTTGGTCTGCAGGGACAGCAGCCCGCTCTTGTCCGTGACCGTCTTGAAGACCGGTCCCGGATATGTCGGATCCTCGGTCTGCTGGTCCGCCGCCGCGCCGGGAATGGCGACGCACACGAACAGCGCGGCGAGGGCCGCGGACAGGGTTAAGCCACGACGCTTGGACAAGAGTGCTCCTGGGATGCCGAGGATGACAGTGATCACGCTGATCATCCCAGGCCGCTGTTCGTGATCATTCCGCGCTTCCCGGCGGTAAGAAATCTGACCACAATCGTCGACATAACTCGCAGGTACGGGAGGAGGCCAGGTGTCGAGCAGCGTGCTGACCCACGAATTCCACGTGAACGCCACACCGGAGAAGGTGTTCGAGCACCTGACGACGCCGGAGAGCTACATCGGCCTGTCCCCCCTCGTGGTGGCCGTCAGCGATGTGGACCGCTCGGAGCCCGACGTGATCCGGTACAGGGCCGTCGAGCGTTTCCGGTTTTTACGGATCTTCACCTACGACAACGCGATCGACGTGGCCCTGCACACCGACGGCCTGTCCGTCCGCGGCGAGGTGCGGAGCCCGGGACGCATACGCATGGCCTACCGCTTCGACCTTGAGCCGGACGGTACTGGTACACGGATGAGCGACCGGCTCGACCTGACGGCGCCGTGGCTCCTGGCCGGGTTCGCGGCCGGCCAGGCGCGCAATGTCCAGCTCGCCCGCGCTCGGATCCTGGCAGCGCGGCTGTCTCGTAGGTAGGCCCTCAGTTGTCAGGCCCAGGTGTATCCGGACTGTCAGGCGCAGGTGTACCCGGACGGAAGTGCGGTGTTGCCGCTCGGGCGGGTCGCCTGGAAGCCCACGCTGGTGGTGCTGGCTCCGGGGGCGAGGGTGCCGTTGTGGGCGACGTTTCTGATGGTCACGGTCTGTCCGCTGACGGTGAGGGTGCCGTTCCACGAGCCGGTCACCGTGTGCCCGGCCGGCAGCGTGAAGGTGGCCGTCCATCCGGTGATCGTCGAGGTGCCGGTGTTGGTGATGGTCAGCGGCTGGACGACGTACCCGGTGGCCGCGCGAACTGGGCAAACATCCCCTTCGCAGCCGAAAATTTCGGAAATTAGCTGAAAATGGAAGTTCTACGGAGAACGGCAAGGAGCCGCCCCCAGGGACCGGGGACGGCTCCACTCAAACGGGCGACGTCATCTATGCCCAGGATTGTTCAACAATCCAGCTGACGTCGTTGGCCCATGAAGTGGCGCTGTCGAAGGCGTTCGAGCCGCCGTTGCTGGCGATGTAGACGATGTTGTTGTAGTGGCGGATGAAGCGGGTCGGGAAGTTGTAGGAGGCGAGCGAGGAGCCCTGGCCGCTCTTGCCGGCCTGCGGGCAGAAGGTGGCGTCGGCGGCGAACAGTGAGCTGCCGTCGTTGTGCTGCCGGTACAGCTGGTAGTTCTGGTGCCGCAGGAAGTCGCCGGGGTAGTTTCTCGACTCGAACGACACGCAAGAACCGCTGGCCAGGCCGCTGCGCACGACCCATGAGGCGTCGCTCTTGTCGAGAGACGAGCTGGCCGAGGTGATCACCGACGTGACGACCTGGTCGTTCTGGTGCCGGATGTAGCGGTCGGTGTAGGAGGGCGTCGTCGCGCGCAGCGAGATCGACGAGCCGGGGGTGAGCGTTCCGCCGGGGTTGCCGCCGCTCGACGGCGCGTATCCGGCGGCGACGATGCCGGCCTGCACCGAGTTCTCGGTGGCGTCCGACGGATAGCCGGAGGTCATCACACCTTCGTAGAAGGTGCCGCGGGCACCGACGCTGTTGTCGCCGCCGATGCCGAGGATGATCGCCCCTTCCTTCTTCATCGGGTTGTAGCCCGCGACATTGGGGCGCGCTCCGTTGTAGTACGTCGACAGGTTGCCCGACTGCGCGTTGCCGGCCCGGATCGACCAGTGGTTCGGCTCACCCTTGATGATGGCGGTCAGGAACCGGTGGTTCACGGTCGGGTCGTTCGCGTTGTAACCCGGGTTCACTCCGGAGAACAGGCCGTTCTCGAGGTCGGCCATGACCCAGGGTCCGTTGCCCGTGCCGTAGCCCCAGACCTTGATGTTCCCGAAGTAGATGGCCTCCATGGTGCCGTTGCCGTTGTCACGGCTGTTGGTCTCGGCGTTGCCGTAGTCGAAGCAGCAGCCGCCGTTGTAGTGCGTGCCGTCGAAGACCGCGTACATCCCCTCGGGCTGATCGCCCTTCGCGACGCCATTGGCGTTGTTGTTGCGGTAGCCGGTGCCGGGAGCCACGTAGACGCCGTACGCCTTGTGACCGTTGATCATCGTCGGCGCGGCGGTCGCGTTCGCGAGGTTGTCATACCCGCCCGGAGACGGGCCGGGGAACCCGCCGGGAGGCGCCTGGGTGAGGTTGTTACCCCGACCCGACTGGTCGTAAATGATGGTGATGAGGCAGGTCGTACCCGCACAGAACGAATCCTGGGTGGCGGCGTTGGCGTATCCGCCCGCGCTCAGGAGGCCGATGTTCCTGGTGGTGTTGTCCGAGGTACGACGCACCTGGTAGAGCGAGCCGTTGTAGGTGCCGTACAGGGCGCGGGTCGTGCTGTGCGCCGCGACGCACGGGGTGCCGCCGGCGGCGTAGATGTCACACGACAGCGATGTGGCGGCCTGGGACGGCGTGGAGACCCCGGCCAGGAGGCCGGCGGCGAGCGCGACGGCCGCACCGGCGGACAGCAGTACCTTTTTAAGCTGCCGTAATTGGGACCGAACAATCATGATGAACCTCTGCCTTTCAGGGGGGCGTCGCTATATTCCAGGCACAGGTCATCAATGAAAGACGCGAAGGACGCCGCCATGCGGCCGTGCGCACAGCGACATGCCTGCCGACCTGCGATATCGCGACAGGGACGGAAAGGAGGTTACATTGTTAGCGCTAACATTCTTGCGTGCTATAAGACCTCCAGAGACGCGCTTATGGGTTGACTGGCTCACTATGGATCGGAAGCCTATGTTGCGTCAAGGTTTCAGCAGAGTTATGAAAACGCGGCGCGGCCAGAACGATCACCGGGAAACCCCGCATCGCCCCGCGAGGCGCTGCTAGATCCGGGCCAGCTCAAGGTCGGTGCCGCCGGCGCGGATCCCTTCGGCGGCCGCCTCGGTGAGCGCGGCGTCGGTGATCACCATGTCGAAGGCGGTCAGCGGCGCGACCCGGTACATCCCGAAACTTCCGTACTTCGACGACCCGGCCACCAGCACCGAGCGTGACGCCGCTTCCATCGCCGCCTGCTTGATCTCCACCTTCGCGGCGGTCGGAGTGGTGACGCCGCGGATGAGGTCCCACGAGCCGGTGCTGATGAACGCCAGGTCGAAGGCGAGCTGCCGTACGGTGGCCGCGGCCAGCCGCCCCACACTGGAGCGGTTGTCGGGCTCGACCTGGCCGCCGGTGTGGATGACGGACAGGTGCCTGGCCGCCCGGAGCTCCTCGACCGTGGTGAAGTCGTTGGTCACCACGGTCAGCCCCTCGCGCGGGAACAGGAACGAGACCATGGACAGGATGGTCGTTCCGGCGTCGAGGTAGACGGTCATGCCGTCCTTCACCAGCTCGGCGGCGGCCCGGCCCATGGCCCGCTTCTCGGGCTGCTCGATCAGCGACTTGTCATGGAACGTCGGCTCGGTGTGCACCTGGTGGGCGATGCGCACACCGCCCGGCACGGAGAAGACCCGCCCCTGCCGCTCCAGCTCCGCGATGTCGCGCCGCACCGTCATGTGCGAGACGCCGAAGATCTGGGTGATCTGCTGGACGCTCAGCACACCCTCGCGCCGCAGCTGCTTGAGCAGCCGTTCGCGGCGCTGGTCCGGGATGAGTGGGGGCTCCTCCGGGGCGGTCATCGTGCGCTTTCCCTCCCTGTCGGCTGCTGGTCGCCCGCGGGTTCCGCACTGTGGTGGCAGTCGGTTCTGGCGGCCTGGAGAGCCTCGTCGACGAGCAGGCCGATGCCGTGGTGGTGGCGCTGAAGTCGCGCACAGCGCCCGTCGCCGATGCCGTGCGCGACTCGGTGGCGGCGCTGGACGCGTTGCGCGCCGCGGGATGCGAGCGCTTCTACGTCAAGTACTGCTCCACCTTCGACTCCACACCCGAGGGCAACATCGGCCCGGTGGCCGACGCGCTGCTGGACGCGCTCGGTGAGACCCGTACGGTGGTGGTGCCCGCCTTCCCGGCGACCGGACGCACCGTCTACCGCGCCCGGCTGTTCGTCCACAACGACCTGCTCGACGAGAGTCCCATGCGTGACCACCCGCTGACGCCCATGCGGGATTCGCACCTCGGTCGTCTGCTGTCGCCTCAGACGCGGCGGCGGGTGCACTTCATCGGACACGACACGGTACGGGCCGGCGCCTCGCACATCCGTACGGCCCTGAACGCCACGGAAGCCGATGGCGCGCTGACCGTCGTCGACGCCACCACGGACGCGGACCTGCGCGCCATCGCGGCGGCTACCGCCGAGCTGCGGCTGGTGACCGGCGCGGCCGGTCTGGCGCTCGGCCTCACCGGCCCGCACCCCGGATCCGCCCGAGCGCTCGCCCGCCCCGCCGATCGCCGGTTCGGCGTGGTGCTGTCCGGCAGCGCCTCGGCGGCGACTCGCGCGCAGGTCGCCCATGCCCGCCCGGCACTCCCCCACCGGCGCCTCGATCCGGTGGCGCTGCGCCGCGACTTCGAGGGCGTCGTCGCCGACCTGGTCGGCTTCGTCGTGGCCAGCTGGCACGAGGACCCCGACCGGCCACCGCTGATCTACTCGACCGGGCCGGACACGAACCTCAGCCCGGACACGAACCTCAGCCCGGACACGAACCTCAGCCCGGACACGAACCTCAGCCCGGACACGAACCTCAGCCCGGACACGAACCTCAGGCCGGACACAGACGCGAACCTCGGCCCAGACACGAACCTGGGCACGGATGCGGAGCTCGTGGAACGCGCGCTCGCCCGGTGCGCGGCCGACCTGGTGGCGGCCGGGGCCCACCACCTGCTCGTGGCCGGTGGCGAGACGTCGGGAGCCGTGGTCACCGCACTCGGCGCCCGGACCCTGCGTATCGGCGCCGAGATCAGTCCCGGCGTGACCTGGTCGCGTACGGAAGCGCGGCTGAACGGGCGTTCCCTACCGATCAACCTCGCCCTCAAATCCGGCAACTTCGGGGAGACGGACATCTTCACCACCGCATGGGACAAGCTGTCGTGAGCGCCGAACTGGTCAAAGCGGGCGCCCACCTGGCCGCCCTCGGCCTGAGCCCCGGCTCGTCGGGCAACCTCAGCGTCCGCCAGGGCGATCGACTGCTCATCACCCCAACCGGCGCCGACCTGGCCGCCCTGGACCTCGAGGGGTTGTCGGTCCTGGACGAGCACGGTACGCACGTCGCCGGGCCCATGCCGTCGAAGGAGTTCCCCCTGCACCTCGCGCTCTACCGGCGCGATCCGGCCGCCAAGGCGGTCGTCCACCTGCACTCACGGCACGCCGCGGCCGTCGCCTGCCTGCCGCCGTGGTCGCCACGCAGCGCGATCCCGCCGCTCACACCGTACTTCGTCGTCATGCGGGTCGGGCAGACACCACTGATCGGGTACGCCGCTCCGGGGGACCCGGCCCAGGCCGGGGAACTGGAACGGCTCGACTTCCCGTTCCGGGCCGCGCTCCTGCAGAACCACGGCCCGATCGTGACCGGCTCGTCGATGCGTGCGGCAGTGGACGCGGCCGTCGAGGTCGAGGAGGTCTGCGCGCTGCTCCTGCTGCTCGGCGACCGCGAACCCCGCTTCCTCGCCGACGCGGAGATCCGTGAGCTCACCGGCAAGTACGGGACTCCCTGGGACATGGGAGCGCGCCTCGCGTGAAGGACCAGGGCGCGCTTGCCTGGACAGTTGAGCGTTTCAACAAGCTTTGCGGAAAGATGTGACGCATGTTCGGCACGCCCCTTTCCGCCCGGCTTGAGCGTTCCAGCCGGATCCTCGTCGCCGGCGCGGGCGGAGGTTTCGACGTGTACGCCGGGTTGCCCCTTGCCCTGTCTCTCCGGGAGGCCGGCAAGGAGGTGCACCTGGCGAACCTGTCGTTCAGCCACCTCGACGCCCTCGACCTGGACGTCTGGCTGTTCGAGAACGCGGCGGAGATACGCCCGGACACCACGGCCCGCGACTGGTACTTCCCCGAGGGCTGCCTGGCCCGCTGGCTGGCCACGCACGGCCAGCCGTCGACCGTGTACGCCTTCCCCAAGGTGGGCGTCCGCCCGCTGCGCGCCGCGTACGCCAAGCTCGCCGAGCACCTCGACCTGGACGCGGTCGTCCTGGTGGACGGCGGCACCGACATCCTCATGCGCGGCGACGAAGCCGGCCTCGGCACCCCGGCCGAGGACATGACGAGCCTGGCCGCCGTCCAGGCTCTCGACGTCCCCGAGAAGATCGTGGCCTGCCTGGGCTTCGGGGTGGACGCCTATCACGGCGTCAACCACGTACAGGTCCTGGAGAACCTGGCGGCCCTGGAACGCGACGGCGCCTACCTGGGCGCGTTCTCCGTCTCCAGGTCCACGAAGGCGGGTGCGCTCTACCTCGACGCCGTCGCGCACGCCCAGGCCGAGCTGCCGACGTACCCGAGCATCGTGAACGGCTCGATCGCGGCGGCCGTGCGCGGCGAGTTCGGGGACGTGCGCTTCACCGACCGGACGAAGGGCAGCGAGCTGTTCGTCAACCCGCTCATGGCCATCTACTTCGCCGTGGACCTCGACGCGCTGGCCCGGCGCTCGCTCTATCTGGACCGGCTCCGGGACACCGAGCTCATGCGCCAGGTCGTCTCCGTCATCGAGACGTTCCGCGACGAGGTGACGCCCCGCCCGCCGAAGGCGTTCCCGCACTAGGGGATCCCGCCCGAGCAAGTCGTGCGAGGTGGAGAACCACGATGATCTCACGGTCGGCCTCTTCGGCCGTAGCAAGCGCGATCAAGACGGACACGATTTGATGGTCCTTCACATCGAAGATAAACACGCCGCCTGAGGACCGAGGCGTAGCTACGACCTGGAGCAGACCGCCGACGCGAACCTCGCCGCCGCGGCTGCAAGCTTGGGCCGCCGCCGGACTGGCGCCGCGGTACGACTCAGACACCGCTGAGCATCCAGCCCAAATCGCGCTATTTCCCCACAAGTTACATCTGGTCACTACCATTTCCCGATGTGTCTCCTGAGCATCACCACACGACAGCCGTCTTCGTCGACCAGAGCGGTCGTCGGCGACGGCTGATCATGATCGGCTCGATCGCGTCCGGCGTGCTGGCCCTCGCGCTGCTCGCCGTCGTCATCGGCGGCCTGTTCTCCAACACGACGCTGTCGGTGACCGGGTGGCCGGGCGATCAGAAGGGCGGGATGGGCAGCACGGCTTCGCCCGACCCTTCACCGACGCCTCGGGCGAGCCGGACCAAGCGGCCCATCCCTTCGGTGACCCAGGCCCCGGCGCGTCCCACTCCAAGCAGCACCCGGTCCGCCGTACGGTCGAAGGACCCTGCGACCGTACGGACCCCGTCGCCGTCGCCCAGCGTGAAGCCGAGCACGGAACCGGCACCGGAGCCGACCGCTGAGCCCACGGTCGAGCCCGTAGCCGAGCCCACCGACCTGCCGCCGGGCCAGAACAAGACGCCGCCGGGGCTCGACCCGGGCCGGACCAAGGGGCCGAAGAAGTGAGCGACCTGGCCGACCAGGACAAGCAGGCCTGGCCGCGCCCAGCGGTCTCCGCCTGGCAGGATCCCGCTTCGGTCCAGTGGGCGGGTCAAGGTGAGGCGGGTCAGGCTGAGCAGGCCCGACCACCCGCCCCCACGCCATCTTCCGCCAAACGGGCCGACCCGAGGGGCCACTGGTTCCTGCTGGCCATCGGCATGCTGCTGGCGGTCGGCGCCCTCGTACTCAACGGGTACGTGACCAACGTCGTCGGCGAGACCCGCGCCGCTCCGCCCGCCACCGACCACCCTTCCCCGCAGCTGGCGGCGATGCGGCGCGGCGGACCCGTGCTGAACCTCACCGGCAGCGAGCCCTCCAGCGCGCACCTGCCGAACAAGACGATCGCCCTCACCTTCGACGACGGCCCGGATCCCGCCTGGACGCCGGCGGTGCTCGACGCCCTGAGGAAGCACGGTGCCAAGGCGACGTTCTTCGTCGTCGGCTCGAAGGTCGCGAAATACCCCGAACTGGCTCGGCGGATCGTCGCGGAAGGTCATGAGCTGGGCAGCCATACCTACACGCACGCCGAGCTGGCGACGGTTCCCGGCTGGCGGCTCAGGCTGGAGCTGTCCCTGACGCAGAAGGCCCTGGCGGGAGCGACCGGGCTGCACACCGCCCTGGTCCGCCCGCCGTACTCCTCCACTCCCGAAGCGATCACGGGCCCGCAGTGGGAGAGCATGAAGGCGCTGGCGGCCGAGGGGTACCTCGTCACGCTGACGGATCTCGACACCAAGGACTGGAGCCGCCCCGGCACCCGGAAGATCGTGACCTCGTCGCTTCCGGCCGGGGGCCGAGGCGCGATCGTCATGATGCACGACTCGGGTGGCGACAGGCGGCAGACCGTCGAGGCCGTCGATCTGGTCCTGAAGGAGGTCGCGGGCAAGGGCTACCGGGCGGTCACGGTGACCAAGGCCCTCGGCATGCCGCCGGCACAGCAGCAGGCCGGCGGAGTGGACCGGTTCGTCGGCTCGGCCTTGAACGTGGCCCAGCGCGTATCCGGATGGTTCACCGACTCGCTGTCGTGGGTGCTCGTCGCCGCGGGCGCGCTCACGCTGGCGCGACTGGTCTTCTTCGCCGTACTCGCGTGGGTGCATGCCCGCCGTACCAGAGGTGGAAAGCGGCGAAGAGGGCGCGCGCCCGCGTGGCCCGCGCCCCCGCCCGTGACGGTGATCGTGCCCGCCTACAACGAGGAGGCGGGGATCCAGGCGACGGTACGCTCACTGGCCGACACCACCTACCAGGGCGGGCTGGAGATCCTCGTCATCGACGACGGCTCGACCGACGCGACCGCCGAACTGGCCGCCGGGCTGGGACTGGCCAACGTACGGGTGATCCGGCAGCGCAACGGCGGCAAACCCGCGGCGCTCAACACGGGCATCGCGGCGGCCGGGCACGAGTTGATCATCATGGTGGACGGCGACACCGTCTTCGAACCCGCGACGATCGGCCACCTGGTACGCCAGCTCTCCGACCCCACGGTCGGCGCGGTGAGCGGCAACACCAAGGTCGGCAACCGGCGCGGCATGATCGGCCGCTGGCAGCACATCGAGTACGTCATCGGGTTCAACCTCGACAGGCGTGCCTTCGAGCAGCTCGACTGCATGGCGACCGTACCCGGCGCGATCGGGGCGTTCCGCCGCTCGGCGCTGGTGGCCCTGGGCGGCGTCAGCACCGACACGCTGGCGGAGGACACCGACCTCACGATGGCACTGTGCCGGGCCGGATGGCGCGTGGTCTACGAGGAGAAGGCCCTGGCCTGGACCGAGGCCCCGACCACGCTCGGCCAGCTGTGGAAGCAGCGCTACCGCTGGTGCTACGGCACCATGCAGGCGATGTGGAAGCATCGACGCGCTGTGCTCGACCAGGACCCGTTCGGTCGGCGCTGCCTCGGCTACCTGGCGCTGTTCCAGGTGCTGCTGCCGCTGCTCGCACCCGTCGTCGACCTCATGGCGATCTACAGCACGGCCGTGGGCGATCCCTTGCCGGTGGTCGCGGTGTGGGCCGGGTTCGTCGCGGTGCAGGCGGTGACCGGCTGGTACGCGCTCCGCCTGGACGGCGAGCGCGCCTCGGCCCTGTGGGTGCTCCCTTTGCAGCAGTTCGTCTACCGGCAGCTGTTGTACCTCGTGGTGATCCAGTCATTGGCGACCGCGGTGCTGGGCGTCCGGCTGCGCTGGCACACGGTACGCCGGGAGGGCACGTTCAGCGCGCCCACCGCTCCCGGTCTCTTGCGCTGACGGCTTGACTCTTCCTCTGTGGGAGACCCCATGCTGCTTTCGCCGATCGCCCAACCACCGAGGAGAGCGACATGACCATCGTGCACGACATCGAGGGCCGTGGCCTGCAGCACTGCGAGACGACGGCCCTGGGAGTGTTGCTGCGGCATGAGGGACTCGATCTGTCCGAGCCCATGCTGTTCGGACTCGGCTCGGGCCTGTCCTTCATCTACTGGGACAGCAAAAGCATGCCGTTCCCCTTCCTCGGCGGGCGCGTCAAGCCCTTCGAACTCACCAGAAACCTGACTGCCAGGCTCGGGCTGACGCTGTCGGTCGATGAGACCACCTCACAACGCAAGGCGTGGGAGAACGTGGCCGCCCAGATCGACGCCGGTCGCCCGGTCGGCCTGCAGCTCGACTCCTTCCACTTGGCCTACTTCCAGTCCAAGGTGCACTTCGGCGGCCACGTCGTCGCCATGTACGGCTACGACGAGCACGATGCCTACCTGGTGGACACCGCGCAGCAGGGAGGAGCCGTACGTACGAGCCGGGCCAGCCTGGCCATGGCGAGGGCCGAACGAGGCCCGATGACCGCCAGGAACCGCTCGTTCTCCATCACCCGGCCTGCGCACGCGCCCTCCTGGCAGGACCAGATCATCTCCGCGATCAAAGCCTGCGCCGACGCCTTCCTGGCCCCTCCCATCGCGAACCTGGGCCACCGCGGCATCGAAAAAGCCGCGAGCCAGGTGCCCAAGTGGCTGCTGCGCACGGACGATCCGCAGCGCGACCTACCGCAAGCCGCCGTACTCATGGAGAAGGCCGGCACCGGCGGCGCCCTGTTCCGCGCCCTCTACCGTGACTTCCTCGGCGAGTGCGCCGAACTCGTCGACGATGACCGCCTGCGCACAGGTCACCGGCTGTATGCCGAGGCCGCCGCGCTGTGGACGAGCGTGGCCGACTTGATCGCGAAGGCCGGAGAGAGCGGCGACGCGGCGCGGCTTGAGCAGGCCGGCGCCATCCTCCACGACCTTTCGCGGATCGAGCGGGACGCCATGCAAGTGCTGAGCGAGCTCTAACGCCCGCCGCGGCCCTCCACCAAGACGGCGAAACCGTCGAGATGACGTGCGAGGGCGTACTCGAACAGTCCGTTCAGGTCCGACGCCGCTTCCTCGGGAATCGCGGCCAGCAGTGGAAAGCGTCCGCTGTGGAGGAGTTCGTCGGTTCGCTTCCGCTGGGCCAGCCACCACCGGTCGAGCGTCACACCGGTCTCCTGCTCCGCTTCGACCTCATCCGCCATGGACAGAGCGATGGTGAGGACCAGCGTGTGCAGCGTGAGCGCCTCTTGGATCCCGGTCGTCACGGGCAGCCCGAGCCCGTCGAGCGCGCGCAGGGTCCACTCTGTGTGCTCCATCATGTTGGGGACGAGCGACGGGCGAGTGAACGAGATGGCCCTCGGTAGCCAGAGGTGTCGCCGGCACAGCTCCCATTGACTGCGGGAGATCAGTTCGAGCTTGGCTCGCCACCCCTCCGGCCCCGGGATGGGCAGATCCGGTTCGCCGAAGGCTTCGTCGACCATCTGCGTCACCAGCTCGTCCTTGTTCGCCACGTGCCGGTACAGCGACATCGGACCGACGCCGAGTTCGGCCGCGAGCCGCCGCATGGAGACGGCGTCGAGCCCTTCGGCGTCGGCGGTCGCGATGGCGGTGCGGAGAACCTGCTTCCTGTTCAGCCTGGAGATGCCGCCCTGACGCGGCTTCGGTGACGCGCTCGGGCCGGTCGGCTGCTGCCGGGCCGCGCGTGCGCTGACCACCGCGCCAGAACCGACCTTCGTCTCGACCAGCCCCTCGTCGCGGAGCGTCGCCATCACTTTGGTCGCGGTCGCGACCGCGACGCCCCATCGCTGGGCGATCTGCCGGATGGACGGCATCCGCTCGCCGGGCCGCAGGTCGCCGGTCAGGATCCGAGTACGGATCTCCGCGACGATCCGCCGGTATGGCGGGTCCGGCCGCTGCGTTGACGACGACATGTGCCCCCGATTCGTTTGGTGAGATCGCTACAGTGTACTAGTTCGCTCGCTACAGCACTAGTTCACTTTATTTGCCTTAGGCGCAGAATAATGCGGCTTTCGCGTCTCGTGTAGCTACTCTGTACGCATGACACTTGATACACCGTACGCACCGGCCCGATCGGAGGACCCGATGTCCATCTCGTTAACCGAAGTGCGGTCATGGCATCGACCATTGATGATCATGGTGGCGGCGATGTCCGCGCTCATCGTCATCGCGCTCTTCGGCCTCCTCACAGACGGCCGCGAGCTCATGCAGCAGTCGCTCTGGGTGAAGCCGCTGAAGTTCGGGGTGTCGTTCGTCATCCATGGCGCGACGCTCGCCTGGCTGCTGCCGAAACTTCGCAAGGCAAGGCGCACGATGTGGAACCTCGGAACGGCCTTGGCCGTCGCCGGGATGATCGACGTCGGCTTCATCGCGGTGCAGGCCGCTCGCGGCACCTACAGCCACTTCAACACCGGCGCCGACACGTTCAACACGATCGGACAGGTGGTCTTCTCCACAGGCGTGGTCGGGCTGTTCGCGGCGAACCTGCTCATCGCCATCATGCTGCTGTTCCAGCGGATCGGTGAACCGGCACTCACCTGGGCCCTGCGTGCCGGGATCGGGCTGGCCGTCATGGGCATGGGGCTGGCCTCCTTCATGGTCGGGACGCTCAACAGGACGCCCCGGATGGCCGAGGATGCCTACGGGAACCCGGTCCCGCTGGTCGGGGGGCACGGGGTGGGGGTGCCCGACGGCGATGGCATGCCGATCACGAACTGGAGTACCGTGGGCGGCGACCTGCGCGTTCCGCACTTCATCAGCCTGCACTCCATGCAGGTGTTCGTACTCGCGGTGCTGGTTCTCACCGCCCTCGCGGCCCGGGTCAGCTGGCTGCGCGGCGAACGCGCCCGCGCCCAGCTGACCGGGGTCGTCATCGTGGGCTACGCCGCGCTGTTCGCCATCACGGCGTGGCAGGCGCTGCGCGGTCAGTCGCTGATCCACCTCGACACGGCCACGTGGATCGCGCTCGGAGTGTCGGTTGCCGTGACCGCCCTGCTGGCAGTGCTGGCCATCTTGGCGGCCCGCCGCAGGGAGATGTCACCCGCCCGCCATGGGCGCACGCCCAACGTGCAGCACCTGTCCGGCAACCCCCGCTAGACCCAGCAGGCATAAAGGCGTGGGCCGACCTCAGGGGCGAATCGTATGATCAATTTCATGCCGATCCCCCGAGCAGTCGCCGTGGTCACCGACGGTCTCCGAGTCCTGGTCATCAAGCGTTTCCTCATGCGCCGCCCCGGCATCCCGTGCGTCATGTGCGATGCCGCAGGCTGGCGGGGGTCGTCGTGTCCTGGTCACCGCTACACGGTTCTCCCCGGGGGCCATGTGGAGGATGGCGAGTCGCCAGAGAGTGCGGCAGTACGCGAACTCCACGAGGAGACGACTCTCACCGGGAAGATCGACCGGCTGCTCTTCACCAGCTCACACAATGGCCGGCCCGCCTTCTACTTCCTCATAGGTGATGTCAGCGGCGTCCCGTCGCTGGCCGGCGACGAGGCTTTGGACCACGGGCCGGACAACACCTTTGAGCTCAGATGGCTGAGGGCTGACGAGTTCGAGCAGCTGAACCTGTATCCCGCCGACGTGCGCGGGCCGCTCACAGAGCTGCTTCACGCTTGACCCCGGCCACCATCGACGACTGGACCCGCCACACCGCCGCGAGCCGGCCACCAAGCGAATTGTCAGACCTCGAAGAGCGTGAACTTCACGTCCCACAGGTCACCGAAGCCGATGCCGGTCCTGTCGAACAGGACGTCCATCGCCCACGTCTCGCCGTCCTCGCCATCGGGTTTCTGCTCCTCCATCACCGGTTGACCGTTCACGAAGTGCAGGGCGATGGCCTGATCGTCGATCCGTACGAGATGCAGCTCGGTCCCGGCCGAGCTCTCCTCCAGGTAGTCGCTGCTTGCGGACAGCCTGCGGCCGGAGTCGATGGTCACGGCCCATTCGCCGACCTGCGCCACGCACAGGTTGGGGAAACGCGAGACGGAGGTCGCGTCCTCGAACCCCATCGTGGTCTCCGTCGACAGGAAGACGTCCGGCACCGCCATGAACAGCTCGTCGGTCTTGACCGCCGCTACCTCTAAGTTCCAGCCCATGGACGCAGCCTAGCGATCAATGATCTTTTCGTCCCGGTGTCCCGAAAGGGCACTCACCTTGCGCGTCAGGCGAGGGCCGGGTAGTGCGGCCCAGACCCTCGCCGGAGCGGTCACTTGATGTCCGGGGCGCTCCGCAGGTTCATGAACGGGTTGAATGCCGATGCTTTCGCCTGCAGCAGGTAGGCCTTCATGTCGCCCCCGTAGAAGGCGTTCGGGTTGGCCATCATGAAGTTCTTGCGGCGCCCGGCGTCCTCGTCGTTGCCGAGCGACAGCAGGTAGTTGATGGAGACGAAGTTGCAGAAGCCCTCCACATAGGGCTTTTTGGAAAGCTTGTTCTCGAAGAGCCAGATGTGGGTGAGTTCGTGGACCAGGGTCTCCATGAAGGCCGCTTTGCGCATCCCGTTGAGAATAAAGATCGTGTAGCTGGTGATCTTGTTGTCCACACTCTGAGCCTTGCACAGGCCCAGCAGGGTGCCCTTCTCACCCAGCCCGTGGCCCTCGGCCAGGAGGACGTTCGCGGGCACTACCTTGACGCTGAAGTTCGGGATCTCCTTGGGGAAGGTCTCCTTCTTGCTGTCGAACCACGAACGGATCCAGAACAGCCCGTCCTTGACGCAGGCTTCGACGTCGAAGGCGGGACCGGAGGCGCAGAACGCGCATCGGGCGTCGTTCTCGGCCAGCAGCTTGGCCCCCCGCAAGGGGGTCTTGGACTCCGCCAGGTAGGCGGGAGTGCAGCAGGCCCGGCACGTCTGCGCGACGGAGCAGGGCTTGCAGAAGGAGAGTCCGGAGAACTTCCACGGGCCCGAGACGGAGGTCATCGTCGTGGGCGTCACGGTGAATTGGATGATCTCGACGTACTCTTCCTTGCCCACGGTGAGCAGCGTCGTGCGCTCAGGACAACCGTCGCACCACTTCTTGGGGTACTTGGTCTCGTCGTCGTGATCCCTGCAGAGTAGGGCCCGCTCCAGCCCGTTCTTTCCGTTGTACTCCTGGATGGGCTGCTTCTCGCACATCTTGCATGTCGCTGTGTTGGCTTCCATGGCGTACAGCGTCAGGCGGGCCGTTTGCCGTCCGATACACGCGCAATTTACGCATGAGCGCAAAGCCGAGATTGGGCCCTCGGCTTCACCCGCAGTGAGGTCACTCACAAAAGAGGACTTTCAGACTCCTGTTTAAGTAGAGTCGTCCTGTGTACCTCAACCGCTCCACGGACATCAGCCTCCGCATCCTCATGCTCGGCGCGACCCGCGACAGCCTGCTCACCATCGACGAGCTGGCCGAATCCCTCGTCGTACCCCGGCACCACCTGGCCAAGGTGGTCCAGCGGCTGCAGCACCTGGGCCTGCTGGAGACCGTCCGTGGTCGCAGTGGCGGGGTACGCCTCGCCGCCACGGCCCGCACCGCCTCGATCGGCGGCCTCGTACGCGAACTGGAGGGCGGGACCGAGGTCGTCGACTGCGACGGCGACCCGATCTGCCCGCTCAGCCGAGGCTGCCTGCTGCGCGGAGCCCTACGCCGCGCGCAAGAGGCGTTCTACGCCAGCCTCGACCCGCTCACGGTCGGGGACCTGACCGCGCCGCCGACCCGGCAGGTGCTGCTGAGCCTCGGCCATCGCTGATCCGCCATCCATCCCCGCACCAGGAGGAACAAGTGCTATCCGCAACCAGTCTCCCGATCGTCAAGGCGACTCTCCCCGTCGTCGGCGAACACCTCGGCACCATTTCGGGAGTCTTCTACGACACGATGCTCGGCGAGAACCCTGACCTGCTCAACCTGTTCAACCGCAGCGCGCAGGCGACCGGCGAGCAGAAGCACGCGCTGGCCGGTGCGGTCGCCGCGTTCGCCGGGCACCTGATCGGCGCCGGCCCGGACGGCCCGGTCTTCGACCACATCGTGGAGCGCATCGCACAGCGACACTGCGCCCTGGGCATCCGCCCGGAGCAGTACACGGTGGTCGGCAAGTACCTTCTGGGCGCGGTCGGCACCGTGCTCGGCGACGCGGTCACCCCGGAGGTCGCCGCCGCCTGGGACGAGGTGTACTGGTTGTTCGCCGCCCGGCTGATCGGCCACGAGGCGCGCCTCTACGCCAACGCCGACGTGAACAGCGCCACCCCGTGGCGGGAGTACGTCGTGGCCAACAAGATCACCGAGGCGCACGACACGGCGTCGTTCATCCTCACGCCGGCCGACGGCGACCCTGCCCCCGCCTTCCTGCCCGGCCAGTACGTCACCGTCGCCGCCGACCTGCCCGACGGCACCAGCCAGTTGCGGCAGTACTCCCTCTCGCAGGCGGCCGCCGCCGGCATGCTGCGGATCACCGTACGCCGGGTGCGCGGCACCGGCGGCACCCCGGACGGCATAGTCTCTGGCTTCCTGCACGATCAGGTGGGTATCGGCGACCGCCTGCGGCTGAGCCACCCGTACGGCGAGCTCACCCTGCGCGCCAGCGATGCGCCATTGGTCCTGGTCAGCGCGGGCGTCGGCATCACCCCGATGGCCGCCATCCTGGACCACGTCTCGCGCACCCAGCCCACCCGCGACGTCACGGCCGTGCACGCCGACCGCAGCATGGAACGCCACCCGCTACGCGCCGACATGATCGCCAACGGCTCCCGGCTGCTGTCCTTCCGCAACCTCGTCTGGTACGAGCAGACGGTCCCGGACGCGCCGGATTCCTTCACCGGTTTCATCGACACCGACGCGATCCCGCTGCACCCCGAGGCGGATGTCTACCTGTGCGGGCCAGTCCCGTTCATGCAGATGGTCCGGGCCGGCCTGCACCGCCGCGGCGTACCGGACGAGCGGATCCGCTACGAGGTCTTCGGCTCCGAACAGTGGCGCCCGGCCCCCGTACCGACGCCCGCTTGACCGTACTAGCCCGTGCTGAGATCCCTGAGAGCGGCGTCAACCAACTCATCATCCGCGAGATCGTTCCGGACATTTCCTGATCACGGAGTGTGCCGTCCGAACGGGGAGGGTGGGACGAGAAGCGCTTCCGCACCGATCGGAACGTAGTCGGCGGCGAGGAATGTTCGGACGCTCGCCGCATTGCCTGGGGCGATTTGAGCCCAGAGGGGGTGCGTGATGAGATGCCTGGCGGCGCGGGCGAGGGTCCGGCCCAAACCGCCTCCTCGGCTGGAAGAGTCGACCTCGATCGCGACCTCCCATCGAGCGGCGACGCCTCGTCCGATGACCAGCAAACCTCCTGGGCAGGTCCAGACGCGTACATCGTCACGATAGCGGTGGGCGCGCCGGACACGAGGATGGGCCGCATCCGTGACCTCGACCAGTTCGATCGGCGGAGGGCCAACGCAGGGGACGGCCACAGCGAGCATGTCGATGTTGTTGACTCTGCGCCCCATGGCCTTCTGTAGTTCCATGAGGAAGGGCGGGTTCAGTGGCGCCGACAGGTCTCCGTCGGGAAGCCGGGATCTGATCCAGTCCTCATCGAGGTCGGCGTAGATCACATTGTGCGCGGTGAAGGCGATCACTCCCGCGTCACGCGGGGACGGCTGCGGGACGATCGTGGGGCCTGCCCCAGGCCGGGGCATATGTCCGCTAGCCGCATCGGCGAGGATGTCCTGCAAAGCGATCACCCGCAGACCGTAGTCGCTGGCACGACGTACTTTCAAGGGCCGTCAAATCCGAAGCAGACGCCCTGGTCTTTACCGCGATCAACGTGCTGGTCCGCACCGGACAGGCCGGCCGCCTGCGCGGCGATGACGGCCGCGACCTGCTCGGAGGCTCGGGACCGGCCGTCTCCTGGTGGCGGATCGTACTGAGCGGGACCTTCATCGGCAGCTTCGCCGCCGTCTTCACCCAGGGCGCGCTGGCCGCGGTCATCTTCACCTGGCTGCCGTCCTACTTCCACGAGGGGCTCGGCTTCCCCATCACCACCGCCGGCACGCTGTTCACCGTGCCGAGCGCGATGGCCATCGTCTCGCTGCTCTGCGTCGGGCCGATCACCGACATGCTGCTCCGCAAGGGCGTGCCCTCACGCCTCGCCCGCGGCGTCTTCGGCGGCTGCTGCCTCATCGCGTCCGGGCTGATGTTGATGCTGCTCTACTGGGTGAGCTCGCCGGTTCTCGCCATCGTGGTCCAAACTCTGGGGTACGGCCTGTCGACCACCGTCAATGTCATCGCCAACCCCTCGCTCGCCGAGATCACCCCGGTCGCCAAGCGGGCGCGCGCTCTCTCCGCGCTGGTCGCGCTGGGCTCGCTCGCCGGGGTCACCAGCCCGATCTTCACCGGCTGGCTGCTCGACATCGCCGACACCCAGCAGCGCGGCTACGCCGAGGTGTTCCTCGTCTTCGGCGCGCTGGTGGCGCTCGGCGGGCTCTGCTTCGCCGTACTCGTCCATCCGGAACGTGACCGGCGCAGGGTGATGGGCTGATCCATCGGAGCCCGGCGAGCGGACCGGCGTGGACACCATGCCGGCCGACTCGGCTCCTGCGACACCTGGACTGCCCCCAAGAAAGAGATCGGCTAACCAGGTGAACCTCTTACCGATCTCCAGGCCACGCACCGAGAATCTCGATAGTGATCGCCCGGCCATCCGCACCGAGATCCATGTTCACCAACGCGCGCTGAATGCGTGCACCGCGACGATTGGGGGTCGTGCATGCCAGGAGTTCTTCCGGCTTCTGGACGCTAGTAGAGCTCCCGCTTGAACGTGTAGGTGATTTCCTGATCGCCGACTCCATGTGTGGCCAGTTCCCAGCCGTCTGCACCCACCTTGTTCAAAATGTCAATCACAGATGCGTTCCGGTCAAGATCTTCTCTCCCTTCTGGAGAGAGCCACAACTTGATGACAGGCGTGATGAAGATCTGGGCATACTCCCAGCGGCTAGCCATTCGAATTCTCCGATCCCGTCCTCACGATTCGATGCTGACACGCCCTGGCCAGCGAACTTACCGAGAAGCTAATCATGCACGCGCCCAGCGTGAAGTGGATCGCCGTCTACGACCAGGACGGCACCCCCAGCAGCGCAATGCCCGATGGCGCCCGGCATGTATCGCATCGGACACAGGCCCCGCACCCCGCAGACCATCGGCTACGCGCTGACCGACTCACCGGTCGGCCATTTGGCTGGGCTCGCCGAGCGCTTGGCGCAGTGGACCGACCCGCGCACGTCGGCATTTACCTCGCCAATGCCGAACCACTGCGGTGTGACACCCGGCAGGCGCCGGGGTGGTTACCGAGCCCCCGTCGCAGCCAGGGCGAATCGATTGCGAAAAGTTCACCCCATCGTTGAACCGGGTCGGCGGCTACATCGTTTCGAAGATCAGCCAAACGCGGACAGCAAGCTCACGTCGACTCAGCGGGAGACTTCCAGTGACACTGCGTCTGAATCGCTCGGCTCTCGTCGATCTTCCTTCTGCGGATCGGATCCTGTTCCAGAGTTTCGGCGCCGGCCCGGAAGCCGCCCCGGCGTTCGACCGCATTCACCATGCCTTCGAGGCCCACGCCAAGGCCACGCCGACCGCGACCGCCGTCACTCATCTCGGCGAGAGTATGACCTACCTGGAACTCGACCGCCGCGCCGACCGCCTCGCCGCGTCGCTCGCCCACCGTGGCGTGCGTCCCGGCGACCGCGTCGGCCTGTTCATGACACGGTCGATCCCCATGGTCGTGGGCATCCTCGCGATCTTGAAGGTCGGCGCGGCCTACGTGCCGCAGGATGTCCGGATCACCCCGGCCGTCCACCTGCGCCACATTGTCGACACGGCCTCCGTCAAGGTGATCCTGACCTCCTCTGATTCGGCGCCGAGGATCCCCGCCGGCGATCGTCACGAGGTCATCGCGGTGGACGAGGTCCCGCGCTCAGGCGAGTGGTCCTCGCGAGTCCCGGGCGGGTCGGGCGACGTGGCGGTGGTCATCTTCACCTCTGGGACGACCGGTCATCCCAACGGTGTCAACGTGACCCACGCCAACCTGTGCAATATCCTGCTGAACGAGCCGGGCTCCCTGGGGATCGGCCCTGACACCAGGGTGGCCCAGATCCTCAACATCGCCTTCGACATGGCGGTTTGGGAGATCCTTGGAGCCCTGTCGCACGGCGCCACGCTCGTCATCCGCGGCGACGACATCGAGGAGACCGTACGCGACGTCGACGTCGTCATCGCCACCCCGGGAATCTTGGGCTCCCTCGACGCCTCTCGGTGCCGCAACGTCAAGGTGGTCGCGGTCGCGGGCGAGCGCTGCCCCCAGCATCTGGCGGACACCTGGTCTCGCTTCAGCGCCTTCCACAACGCGTGCGGACCCACCGAGGTCACCATCGTGAACACGATTCAGCGCTACGATCCGCGACGCCGCGTCCTGACCATCGGCAGACCGCTGCCCAACACCACGGTCTACATCCTCGACCAGAACGGCAGGCCATGCCCGATCGGCGAGATCGGCGAGATGTGGGCGGGCGGCGCTTGCGTGACCGCGGGCTACCTTGGAAACGACGTCGTGACCATGCAGAGGTACCGGCCCGATCCCTTCCGTGGCGGCGGCCACATGATGTTCCGCACTCGCGACCTGGGCCGCTGGACACCGGACGGTGAGCTGGAACACCACGGCCGCACCGACGACCAGGTGAAAGTCAGAGGCTTCCGGGTCGAGCTGGACGCGGTCACCGGCGCACTGGAGCTGACCGCGGACTGCGCCCGCGCCACCACGGTCCTGCGCGAGGGCGAGCTGATCGGCTTCGTCAGCCCGGCGAGCGTGGACGTCGAGGCGGCGAGGAAGTCCGTCGAGCAGTCGCTGCCGTACTATTGCGTGCCCTCCCGCGTCGTGGCCGTGGACGAGCTGCCGATGACCGACCGCGGCAAGGTCGACAAGAACGCCCTGCCCGACCTGATCGACCAGCTGATCGACGTGGTCGCATGACGGTCGTGCGCTCCTTGTCGGATGCGCTCGAACTGCCTCCGCCGCGCTCGGCGATCAGGATCCTCGGCAGTGGCCGGCGCTGCATGCACTACAACCGGCTCGCCGCCGTCGTGTTGGCCGTCAACACAGGGTTCCTCGTCCACGCGATCACCGCCGGCTGGTGGGCCGACCCGAGCGCCCTGTCCCTCCTGGTGGTCGCCAATGTCACCCTGGCCGTGCTGATCCGCCAGCAGTACGTCATCAACCTGCTCTTTCACCTGGCCACCGATGCCCCCGTCCGCTGGCCGCTGGCGGTCCGCCGCATTCTGGGCAAGGTCTACCATTTCGGTGGACTACACGTCGGCGGGGCGGTCGCGGCCACCCTGTGGTTCGCCTTCCTCACCGGGGTGATGACCGTGCGCCCCGCCGGGGTCTCCGCGGGGCTGCTCACGCTCGCGTACGCGATCCTGGCGCTGCTGCTCGCGATGGTGGTCTTCGCGCTGCCCTCGCTGCGGGCGCGGCTCCACAACGTGTTCGAGGTCGTGCACCGGTTCGGCGGCTGGACGGTGCTCGCCCTGTTCTGGGCGTATGCGCTGCTGACCGCGGCCCACCAGGCGCCGTTCTGGGCGCTCGCGGCCATCACCCTCAGCGTCGCGCTGCCGTGGCTGCGCCTGCGGCGCGTGCCTGTCCGGATCTCCAGGCCGTCGTCGCACGTGGCCCTGCTCGGGTTCGACTACGGCGTCACGCCGTTCGCGGGCTCGTCGACGACCGTGAGCCGTAACCCGCTGATCGAGTGGCACTCCTTCGCCAATGTGCCCGCCCCCGGCAGGAATGGCTTCCGGCTCACCGTCTCGCGGGCCGGCGACTGGACGGGGTCGCTGATCGACGACGGTCCCTCTCACCTGTGGGTCAAGGGCATACCGACGGCCGGCGTCGGCAACATCGACAAGCTGTTCGCGCGCGTCGTCTGGGTGGCCACGGGCAGCGGCATCGGCCCGTGCCTGCCGCACCTGCTGTCGCGCGACACGCCGTCGCGGCTGGTCTGGTCGACACGGCGCCCCCGCACGACATACGGCGACGAACTGGTGGAGGAGATCCTCGCCGTGCAGCCGGACGCGGTCGTCTGGGACACCGATGCCAACGGCAAGCCCGACCTTCTGGCCCTGGCCTACCGGGTGTATGTGGAGTTCGACGCCGAGGCGATCATCTGCATCTCCAACAAGAAGACCACATGGCACCTCGTCGAACAGCTTGAGATGCGGGGTGTCCCCGCGTACGGAGCGATCTGGGATTCCTGACCTGACAGCGCGTGATCTCTGGAGGACGATCCATGGCTTTTCGAACACTGACGGTCGACGACAAGGATGAGATCGTGACGCTCGCCATTGACAGGCCCGGCGTGCTCAACGCCCTGTCCCGGCAGACCCTCACCGAGCTGCGACGCTTCCTCACCGGCCTGACCGGCTTCCGCGGGATGATCCTCACCGGTTCGGGAGAACGCGCCTTCGTCGCCGGTGCCGACATCCGGGAGATGGCGGCGATGACGCCGGAGGAGGGCGAGGAATTCGGCAGGCTGGGCCAGGAGGTCACCCGGCTGATCGAGGCGGCGCCGTTCCCGGTGATCGCCTGCGTGAATGGGTACGCGCTCGGGGGCGGGTGTGAGCTGGCCATGGCCTGCGACTACATCTACGCGACGGCGGACGCCGTATTCGGCCAGCCGGAGGTACGGCTCGGGCTGATCCCCGCCTTCGGCGGATGCGTGCGGCTGCAACGTCACGTCGCCCCCGGCCGGGCCCGGGAGATGATCTACACGGGCCGCAACGTCGATGCCGGGGAGGCCCTGCGGATCGGCCTGGTCAACCGGGTGTTCGTGACCAGGGAGGAGATGCTGCAGGCGGCGTACCAGTCGTTGGCGCTGGTCTCAGCGAACTCACCGATCGCCGTGGCGTTGTGCAAGGAGGCCGTCAACGACTCGCGCGGCCGGGAGATCGGCGCCGCGCTCGACATCGAGGCGCACGCTTTTCGCCGCACGTTCACCAGTGAGGACATGCGCGAGGGCACGCAAGCCTTCCTGAGCAAGCGAAGGCCCGTTTTCCCGGGAAAGTAACCCCCTTCTCACATGGGTGTGGACATGACCGATGCGCATGCGGCACTCCTGCGGGCACTGTACGACGAGCACGCGCCCGCCCTGTGGCGCTTCGTTGTCCGCTTGACCGGCGACAACCAGTTCGCCCATGACGTCGTCCAGGAAACGCTGCTACGAGCGTGGAAGAGCCCGGAGGTCTTCCACAAGGGTGAGACGGCGTCGCGCGCCTGGTTGTACACCGTGGCCAGGAACGTGGTGATCGACCATAGCCGCAGCGCTCGGGTACGCCGGGAGGTCGGCACCGACCGGCTCCCCGAAACCTCCAGCGCCGACCAGATAGACGCCACACTCGACGCTTGGCTGGTCACAGACGCCCTCGCGCAACTGTCGGAGAACCACAGAACCGTCATCGTGCGCACCTATTATGGCGGCGAATCCGTCGCCGAACTCGCCGACGAGCTCGACCTGCCGCCCGGCACGGTGAAGTCGAGGCTGCACTACGCTCTCAGGGCCCTGCGACTCGCGCTGCAGGAGAGGGGGGTCACCACTCATTGATGTCCTCAACGGATCCGTACGCGGAATGGGACGCGGCGTACGTCATCGGGGCCCTGTCACCCCGCGAAAGACTCGAGTACGAAGAGCACCTGAGTGGATGCGCCGCCTGCTCGCAGGCGGTCGCCTCGCTCGCCGGCATACCCGGCATCCTCTCGACCGTCCCGGCGGACCGCGCCCTGCGCCCGCCGCACGCCGACCCCTCGCCTGCCGAGGTGCCGGCGAGTCTGCTGCCCGAGCTGATGGACTCCAGCCGACGGGCCCGGCGGTGGGGCCGGATACGTGCCGCCGCGGTCGCCATCGCGGCGGCCCTTGCCGGGGTGATGGCGTCCCCGCTCCTGCTCGAGCGGCAAGAGGCCGCCCTGCCGATGCAGGCGTCCCCGCTCCCGCCCGAGCGGCAGGAGGCCGCCCTGCCGATGCTGCAGACGATGCCCAGCCCGGTCACCGCCGAGGTGCGCGTCATCCAGCAACCCTGGGGCACTCGAGTGGAGTTGACCTGCCGTTACGCCGTGCCCGCCGACCCGGCCCCGCCCAAGACGTTTGAGTACGCCATGTACGTCACCGACCTTCTGGGCAGCAGTACCAAACTGGCCACCTGGATGGCGTCGCCCGGCACCACGACCATGCCCGTCGGCACGACCGGGCTGACCATGAAGCAAATCAGGAGTATCGACGTCCGGCTTACCAAGAACGGGCGTGTCCTACTCGACAGGCACCTGTAGCGGCCGACTCCGAGGACGACGCTCCGGTGAGCGTCGCCCCGAGGCTCCCGGGACGACGGCTCCGAGCCGATTCCGTCGTTCTCCGCCGACGCGGACGTGGTCGAGCTTGTGACAGCTGAGGCCTGACCATCCAAGATCGATCGCGCTCTCATCGCATTCGATGTAAATCGCCCGGTCCGAGTTGATCTCAGACCGGGCGTTTTCCCTGTTCAAACAGAGAGCCGACGAGGGGAATCGAACCCCTGACCTTCCGTTTACCAGGGCAGGGCAGACGTCCCGTCAATGCGCGACCGTCCTGCTCAAGTGGTGATCGTGGAGAGTCGACATGCGATCGGGTAAGACGGCGTTGCTGTACAGCAGATGGGAAGCCTCCCTCAGCAAGCAAACCACCCTTGTACCGCAGGACGATCAAGGCTCCAGGCACACAACCTGGGAAGTTGCCTCCATCGTGAGTCAGTCGCCGGTCATCCGCAGGTCGCCGCCAAAGCTCTCCGCGACTACAGTCCCCGAGTCGAACACGAACTCCGCTCCCACACGCTCGCTGCCGTCCACCCCGCCGCCCAACCGCTCGACAACGCGTACGAGCCGTTCGCCGATATGCCGTACGAAAGGAACCCCATCCGGAGCGGAGATCACATCGACGCGACTGCCAAGCTCTTCCATCACGTAGCTCGACCCTGGTTCGCACGGCTCGATCCGAAACGACCAATCGGCGGCGACTCCGACGCCAATAGTCACCGACTCCAAACGCAGCCACACATCGATGACTTCAGGGGCGTTGGTTTCATGCACGAACTGGGCGACCAACACTCCGATCAGACGCTTGTGCGCCAGACTCGCAAGATCCATGGCATCGGCTACTTTGCTCCAGTCTCAGTCCCGGGCGATCTTTCCCACGGTACTCACACCCAGCGCGCATCGCTCGGCGATGCTCAGACGCAGCACCCGCCCGACCAGAACGCGGGCAGGCTGGGCAACCGCCTCCACGCCGGCGCCGGGCGCGTGCGGCCTCGTCGCCTCGCGAGATCGGCGGTGCAGCCGCGCTTCCGTCTGTCAGGGCGGTCATATGGGTGAGGACTACGGCCAAGTAGCGACCGGGCCGAAGGGCGTTGACTCGTGATCTTGCTAGCTGTATAAATGATGTATTTTATACGGCATTCTTCCCACCTACCCCACCCATTCTGTGTGCATCGATCCCGGCCAGACATACCCATGCGAAGGGTGGAACCGCGAATGCATCGGCTTTTGGTCGAACGAGCTCCTTATTCAGCAGGGGCAATGTAAATCGCGACTTCGTCGGATCCCCAAGACGCTCGCCATAGGCGGGTTGCTACGTTGCCGAACGCGCATCAACCACCACCGCGTCGAGCCTTGCCGGCCGACAGTGAAGGCGGCCCCGCCTTCCGTCGGCGTAGATGCTCCGTTATCGATTGCGAGCGGTTGCTGTAGATCATGGAGTTGAGGAATATCGCCGCCAACGATCTGGCTCATGCGAGGGTACTGATATTCGACCCGGAGAAATGGATCAGCGCGGGGAAAGGTGTTCGGAAGGCCGCTGATGATCTGGCCGAGGGCGTGGACGAGTTCTGCCGGGCGATGGATGAGCGGCCCTTCGGTCAGGACGATCTAGGCCGGGCGCTGTTCGAAGGCGATCCCGAGGCGGGCCTGCCGGGGTTCGCCCGACTACGTGACGACCTGCTGAAAGACCTGGTCGGAGCGGTGAACCTGCTACGCGCGATGGCGGCCGGGATGGTCGTCGCCGGGTGCGGGTATGCCGCGACCGAGGACTTGAACGCCAGGATGATCGCCGGGGGCAGGGAGGCGACCACCGAGATCCCGTACGCGCAGGGGTACCCGGGATGGCTGACGGATCCGGATGTGTACAAGCCCGAACGGGGCCCGAGCGGTCTGCCGACGACCACACCAGCGCCTGACTTCGTGAGCCAGGCGATCTGGTTCCTCGAATCTGTAGGAGTCGGGTCCGCATGGCCGGATGGTGATCTCGACGGTGTGGCGCGACTGCGGGATGCCGCGACGACGGTGGGACGCGTGGTCGCTGACGTCCAGGAGCAGGTCGCCGGGCAGGCCGGTCGGGTGACCGGGTCCGGGTCCGGGCTGGCCACGGCTGTGTTCGGACGGACCACGCGGGTGGTGCACGGCGAGAATGGGCAGCTGGCGGACCTGCATCGGCGGTGCGCGCATCTCGCCGACAGCGGCCAGATCGGCTACGACGCCATCGTGGAGGCCAGACGGCGATTCCTGGCATCCGCGGCGTTCGTGGTGGCACTGATGCTCATCGCGAAGCTACTGGCCCCCCGGCTCGGCCCGCTCCTCGACGCCGTGGTGAAAAGGCTGCTCCAAACAGAGGGCCAGGTACTGCGGATCACTTTGCTGATCATCCGTCAGGCGGCGTTGGGCGCGATGTACTCCGGCGGACTGAGCGCGATCGGCCAACTGTTCGCCACCGGCACCATCGATGTCGGGAACCTGGTTCGGGATATGTTGCACGGAGCGCTCGCCGGCGGGTTGATGGCCGGTGCGCACGGCGCGCTGCCCGCGTTGCTGCGCCGAGGCGGATCCGCGCTCACCGGCCTGGCCGAGGCCATGGAGTCGGCCACCTGGGAACGGGCATTCTCCCGGCTCATGGTCGGCGGGGCGGTGAGCTCAACCGTGCTGGCAACCGCGGGATGGGCCGGCGGCGCCGGCTGGGATTGGAAGCACGCCGCTGAGATGGGCTTCGGCATGGCCGCACTCAGCACCGGCGCGGGTATCGCCGCTCGGTCCTGGCCTGCCCCGCCCTATGCGAGCCTGAGGGGCAGAGAATGGAAGCAGAGCCCGGCCAAGCGGTGGCATGACGTCAAGTGGGCTACCGGGATTGTCGTGATCACCACTCCTGCGAACGCCATCTTCGCGCTCGCAAAGTTCGCCGAGGACGGAAGGAATCCCTTTTTCTTCCAGAAACGGGTTGGCCAGTTCGACCGCGAGTTCGACATGGCCAAGGGCCGTACGATGAAGATAACCGACGGCACGAAAGGCGGTAGCGGCGAACGTACGAGGGTCGGTAATGGGTGGTCGCGCACCACTCTCGACGAGACCGTCCAAATGCTCTACAACGTCATCATCAAGGGAAACATGTCGGTCGTAAACGACCGGCCGCTATTGACCCCCGACAGACAGAGAACAGTAGCGGCGCTCGGGCCCATCCTGGGGCCACGCTGGAACGAAGCGGATCTGGCCGGAAAGCCTGGGTGGCTCGGCGCCTTCCCCAACAAGACCGTCGAGCTCAATCTCAAACAGGGAACATTCGCCTACGACCTTCAACGAGGCTTCACGGGCCTCTGGCATGACCAGCACGCGAGCCTGAAATTGGATCGAGAGATCGCCCGGAAATTCCTCTCCACTTACTGGAAGCGCATTCTGTAGGCCCGATCTTCCGTGCGCCCAGCAGAACAGGAGTGAAGCTGCGACGTAGCGGTGAGTCTTGTGGTTACCGTCGGCGCGGAGACTGGATGCCCCTGCCGGTCAGTTCCTCGGCCAGACTTCGCAGCGACTTGGTCGTCCAGCGCAGCGGGGACATCGGATCGCCACGCTCATCCGGCTCCACCAACGCCAGCAGCGCCGGGACCAGCGCAGGGTCGAGTTCGTCAGCCGGCTTCCGGCCGCCACCGGGCCGACGGACTCGACCGTCGCCATGCAGGTCCTCGCCAGCCTCCAGTTCGAACACTCCGGCCCGCACCGTCGTCTCCGACACCCCGGTCACGGCCGCGACCATCCGGATTCCACCGTGCCCGAGCAGCCGCGCTTCCTGCGCCAGGAGCAGACGCCGCTGACGCTCGTTCAGATGCGGCAGTAACACCTCAAACCGAGCCGCAAGTTGCTCGCGGACCTCGCTGGAGATCGCCATACCATCTCAACGAGTCCAAGATCAGAAAGCAACGCCTTAATTCTTGACAGCTTCATTACGCGAGAAATTTGCTCTGCCGCGTCCCGAAGTCGGCGCAGCCGTGGGTGGCGACCATGCTGCGCACCGTCTTCGAACAGCCCGACGCCGAGTCTGTCTACGCCCAGCACCGCCACGTCGTGCAGACGCTGGAGGCCAAATACCCGGCCGCGGCCGAGCACCTGGACGAGGCCCGCGAGGACATCCTGGCCTTCGCCGCCTTTCCCAAGGCCGTCTGGCGCCAGACGTGGAGCAACAACCCCCAAGAGCGCCTCAACAAGGAGATCCGCCGCCGCACCGACGTGGTCGGTATCTTCCCCACCCGCGACTCCATCATCCGGCTCGTCGGCGCGGTGCTGGCCGAGCAGAACGACGAATGGACCGAGCAACGCCGCTATCTGGGCCGGGAGATTCTTGCCGAATGCCGGAAGAAGGCCGACCCGCAAAACGAGACAAACGATGCTAAAGTGACCATTGAGGCGATTGCCTCCTAATAGTCCACCGGATTACCGGTGGCCTTCTCAAACACCATCTCCTTGGACGCGGCCGCTGTATGGAGATCAGAAAGGCCCTCCGGGATCTTCCCGAAGGGCCTTTGAGCTGCGAGCCGACGAGGGGAATCGAACCCCTGACCTTCTGTTTACAAGAGACCTCGCGCCCGTCCACGCCCGTCCACGGCGGGGCGCTGCGCCTGGATCAGGACCTCGTCCAGCAGTTCCGCCGTCCACACGCATCCATGCGTTCCAAGATCGTTGTTAGCATCTGCGTTAGCAGGATCACCAATCGTTGGAATTGAAGGTCTCCAGATCACGGGCGCCGAGCCGGGCAGTCATGCTCGGTGCACGCCTGGTAGATGATCATAGGCACACTCTTCCCCTTGGCCTACGGGATTCCTGCGAGTGGTTGAGATCAAGTCGCAGGCTGACAGCGTGAAAGGTGGTGTCACGAGCGCTCAGCCTGTCCACGGTGGTACACCGGGCCATCCCAGAGTGCCGCGGACGATCGGCGGAATCTCCGGCGCGCTGCGCGGCAGCCGCCGTGCGCAGTTCTTCGCCGAACTTCTTGAAGCTCAGCAGGGCGCTGAACTGGACGGGTCGGGCCATGCTGGACACCGACCCGGACCGTGACCGTATCCGAGCAGCAACCGAAGCCCGGGACTCTGCCGGCCACGACCATGGAGGAAGTCCTACGTCGCCGACAAGAGCGTGGTGCTCAGTGAGCGAGAACGACCTATGGCTGGTCGTACCATCGAAGGTCGTGGCCGAGACTTCTATTACGACGACCTGAGCCTGGCCTGCGCGGCCGAGGCAACAGCGCGCCTGGAAGCCACGCCTGTCGACGACGTGGACATCGACGTTCTATACGAGTCCTGGTGGAACATCCCGGACGCCGACGCGATCGTCGGCATCACGGACGTGGCCGGCGGCTGCCTCATCACCCAACCCTGTTCTCTGAAGGCCAAGAGCTTTCGGGCTGTTCGCCTATTCGTACTTGAGAGTGGAGATTATGAGGGTTCCACGACGTCGGCTATCCATATAGCGCAGCACCAAGCGCGCTTTTGGGATAGCGTGCCGCCGGAGATTGTGAAGTTGATCCGTCGCAAGACCGCTTCTACCAGGGGATTTACGCTTGTCGATCACCGAGGGGAAGGCTCCGCCCGGGATCAATGATCACGTTCCATGCGGCGACTTACACGGCAGGGCCCTTTCAAAGAACACCCCCTGTGTCAAGATTATGAACTGCTGAATATATTACGCATTGTCGGCCGATCTCTCTATTAACAATGATGCTCTTGCTGAGTGACTGTAGCGCGTAAAGATCATCACCCCGCAAGGAGATCCTCATGATCCGCGCGCTCAACAAGCTGGGAGACCGACTCCTCGACAAACTCCTGCCCTCAGCAGAAGCCTCGGCCGTCTGCTGGACCGACTGGTGCTGCAACGGCCAGTTCTGCCGAACCTGCTGCTACCACGACGCCACCAACACCACCAACTGCAGCAGCTTCGAACACTGCTGACGCCCCCTTCCCATCCCCCAGTGATAGCCACGCAGTACGTCGTGCCAGCCCGCCAAGCGGCGATAGGCGTCGTCTTCCTGGTCGCGTTGAGCGGCTCCATCGTTCTCGCGGAAGGATGCGTCGTACTGTTGGCGATCCCCGGGACAGTGCGGGCCGGCCCGATGCTGGCCGGCACCGTCCTGGTGGTTTCTGCGTCGGCATCGTCAGGGCGATGTTCGTACTGGGGCACAGCACTCCGCATTTCGCGGGCGTCGCCCTGAGCGTGCTGGTGGGGGCCGTCCCTCGCCATCATCGTGATCTTCTTCGAAGACCTCGCCGACGTGTTCGCCGACCCAGCCGCGCCGCCCCTAAGGAGCTCGCATGCCATATCTCGTCGCCGCCGTCATCGTCGTCGGATTGTTGTGCCTGGTGGATCTGGTGCTGACCCTGGCGGTGATCCGCCGCCTGCGCGAGCACGCATTGCGGCTGGCGGAGCTGGGGCCGACGCGTACCCCTCTGGTGCAGCCGGGAACGGCGCTCGGCGAGTTCAGCGCGACCACGGTCGGCGGCGGAACCGTGTCGCGCGCGTTCTTCTCGGGGCCCTCCGTGGTGGCGGTGTTCTCCACCGAGTGTGCGTCCTGCCACGAGCGGCTGCCGGAGTTCACGTCCTACCTGGCCGACACCCGCCCCGAACGCGTGCTGGTCGTGGTCACGGGCGACCCCGACGAGGCCCGGCGGTTCACCCGCGAGCTGACCTCGGTCACCGTCGTACTCGAGCCTATGGGCGGTCCGGTGAGCAGGGCGTTGCAGGTCTCCCAGTTCCCCAGCTTCTACCTGGTCGGCGGTGACGCGGTGGTCGTGGCGGCCGACACCGCCCCGGGCAGGCTGCCTGCGGCCACGCGCCGATGACCCCTCCTGCGGGGAACGGCAGCCCCACATCGTCGCTCCCTCTTGCCGGGTACGGTGGCGGCGCCGCCCGGCGACGGCGGTTTCGCGCGGCTGCGGCGCTGGCTTGGCGGGCGCACCCTGCCGCCGTGCTGGTATCCGGGATCACGGTGCTGCTCATGGGCCTGGTCCCGGTGGTCGCCGCGTGGCTGACCAAACTCGTTCTCGACGGCCTGGCGGCCGGGGCGGGCCCCGCCGAGTTGCTCCCGCAGGGCGTGGCTCTCGGCGTGACCGGCTTGGCGGGTGCGGCCTTGCCCACGGTCGCGGAGTACGCCCAGGAGCAGCTGCGCCGCGCGCTCCAGGTGCTGATCCAGGATCGGCTGTTCCAGGCCGTCAACGCCCACCCGGGGCTGAGCCGATTCGAGAACCCGGCCTACCATGACCAGGTACGGCTGGCGCAGGAGGCCGGTCAGAACGCGCCGCAGCGAATCGTCCGCTCTGCCCTGGGGATTGCCCAGGGGGCCGTTATCCTCGCCGGATTCACCGCGGCGCTGGCCGTACTGGCTCCGGGGATGGTCCTCGTCGTGGCGCTCTCCGCGATCCCCTCGGTCCGCGCCCAGCTCGACCTCTCGCGACGTCGCGCCGGCATGATGTGGGGCATCAGCTCGACAACCAGGCGGCAGATCTTCTTCGCCGGCCTTCTCACCAGCCCCGACGCGGCCAAGGAGATCCGGCTGTTCGGCCTCGGCGACTTCCTGCGCGCCAGGATGCTGAGCGAGTTGCGTGCGGTCAACGCCGCCGAGCAGGGGCTCGCCCGCAGGACACTGCGTACTCAAGGGTCGTTGTCGCTGGTCGGGGCCGCCGTCGCCGCGCTCGGCCTGCTCTGGGCGATCATCGGCGCCGCGTCGGGCACGCTGAGCGTCGGCGACGTCGCCGTGTTCGTCGCGGCCGTCGCCGGGGTGCAGTCCGCGCTCACGTCGATCGTCGGCCAGTCGGCCGACGCGCACAACGCGCTGCTGATGTTCGGGCACTACCTCGACGTCGTGGCCGACGGGCCCGACCTGCTCATTCCACGGCATCCGCGCCCCGTCCCCTCGCTGCGCGAGGGCATCGAGGTGAGCGGCGTGTGGTTCCGGTACGACGACACGCATCCGTGGGTGCTGCGCGGGGTTGACCTCTTCATCCCCCGCGGCGGCTCCCTCGCCCTGGTCGGGCTGAACGGCGCGGGCAAGAGCACTCTGGTCAAGCTGATCTGCAGGCTGTACGACCCGGTACGCGGGTCCATCCGCTGGGACGGCGTCGACCTGCGGGAGATGGATCCGGCCGAGTTGCGCGGCCGCATCGGCGCGGTGTTCCAGGACTACATGTCCTACGACCTGACCGCGGCCGAGAACATCGGGCTAGGCGACGTCGCGGCCCTCGACGACCGAGACCGGGTTGAGGCCGCCGCCAGGTTGGCCGGTGTCCACGAGACGGTCGCCGGGCTGCCGCGGGGCTACGACACGCTGCTGAGCCGCATCTTCTTCGGCGACAGGGACGACCCTCAGGCCGGAGTAGTGCTGTCCGGCGGGCAGTGGCAGCGCCTCGCGCTAGCCCGCGCCCTGATGCGGGAGGGGCGGGACCTGCTCGTGCTCGACGAGCCGAGCTCCGGCCTGGACGCGCAGGCCGAGCACGCCATCCATCAGAGCCTGCGCCGTCACCGTGCGGGAGGTACCAGTCTGCTGATCTCGCACCGGCTGGGCGCGGTGAGGGAGGCGGACGTGATCGTCGTGCTCTCCGAAGGGCGGATCGTCGAACGTGGCTCGCACGCGGAGCTGATGGCGCTGGGAGGGGACTACGCGGGGCTGTTCACCCTGCAGGCTCAGGGCTACGAGCCGACGGACTCGCAGCGCTCGCCGAGTATCCCGAAATTTCAGGATTCGCGGGAGGGGGCGAGCCTGCGGATGACGACGCCGAGCACGCGGTCGAAGGGCACGTAACCCCAAACCCGCGAGTCCTCGCTGACCGGCCCGTCACCCAGGACGACCAGTCGGCCCGCCGGAACCGTGTCGCCCGGCAACGCCTCCACACGATCCATGACCTGGGCGGGCACAGGATCACCCGGCACGGCCACCGCGCGCTTGATGAACCACCGGGCCGCCCCCGGCTGCGGCAGCGGCCCGGTGCGCCACACTCCCCCGGGCAGCGCCGTCTGCAGCACCACAACCTGGCTGCGCCTGGCGCCCGCCCCCGTGGTCCTGCGGACGAGCACGCGGTCGCCCGTGCGGTAGGTCGGCAGCATGCTCGCCCCGCTGATCCGGACGATGACGAAGCGCCGCCGGGCGACGACCAGACCTGCGGCTAAGGCTGCGATCGAGGCAAGAAGGATCATTACGCGCCGCACGGCGCCCTCCAAAGTCGATCATCATCGTGGACTGCCGACACTAGCGCCCGATCCGAACCTGTTGCGACGGGATCCGATTCAACCGTTCTCCGCCGACGCGGACGTGGTCGAGTTGATGTCGGCGGAGGCGTGAATCCAAGATCGATCGCACCCGCATCGCACTCGATCAAGAACGTCCGGTCCGAGTTGATCTCGGACCGGACGTTTCGCCTGTGCAGGCGCAGAGCCGACGAGGGGAATCGAACCCCTGACCTTCTGTTTACAAGCCACTTCGAGATCGTCAACGAGTGTCCATGGCTCTCCCGACCCGCAGATCACGCCCCTCTATGGGCAGCTGGCCATCTACAACCATCCGTGATCGTCCAGGACGCTGTTAGCACCTGTGTTAGCAAGATCGTGCCGCCAGGCTGTCGACGTTTACCCTGGGCGCATGCCTGCACGAGAACTCCCGAACCCTGCCTTACCTGAGCTGTCGGCATTGTGGCGGTCACGTTGGCCGGACTGTCCGCCCATCGCCCACGAGCTCCGCGGCGATCGGGACTGCTGGGTGCGCTTTCACAGCCTGCCGAACTCCAAGCGGTACGCCGACACCGCCGTCGAATATCAGAGCCTGCTCGACCGCCACAACACCGTGCTCACCGAACTCTTCGCCGGCCATCCCGTCTACGTCGTAACGGTGAGCTTCGTTCCCGACAAAGACACCGCTGCGTCGTCCACTACTGATCCGCACGCCCTCAATCCCGGCTCGCGCCTATGGACGAAAATTCGCGAGGATGACGACTCCGATCCCGGCGGGACAATGCACGTACATGTGGGCGAGCAGCCTTGGGAGCCGGGAAGCCTGGATCCCTTGCTGCGTGCCGTCGCCGACGACGAGTGCTTCGGCGTCATCATCATGGACGCCAACCTGCGACGCCTCTACCACCCCTACGACGGCGGCGCCGATGCCATCCTGGCCAGCCCTCAAGAACGAGACGCGCTGCAAACCACTCACGCCGACTGGCTTTCCAAACACCCGCTTGGCCTCTGACCTCGACCATATCGCCGAACGGAACCTGACGCCCTGCTTGCAAACGAGAGCCAGCCACCATGCCGAGTGGTCTTCAACCTGATGAAGCGGCAGATGTCGGCTGGCGAAAGGTGCTCATGTGTGACGGCGTTGCTGTACTCCAGCATTGAGGTGCGACGGGACACCAGCATCTGATCCGTAGCCAGTTCGAGACTGTCCACAAGCGTCTACGGGCGTTAGAAATACCTGATCGAGGGGGACGTCGGGGTTCGGGGACCGCCATCCTCCGTGGCCGTCCAGAGCTATTGTTACCATCCGTGTTAGCAAGACCCACCTGCTGGCAGGGACGGGAAAACACCTCATCGATCGCCTCGGCACACAGGCCGTCTGGGCCAGGAGACCGCAGCACTCATGCCGACGGTGAGCGGGCCAAGGATGCTAAGTGGGACCCAGCGGAAGAAGGAGCCTCATAGGAGTTGGGTCTCGGCGCTCAGGGCCGAGATCTATCTTCGCGAGCGGCAGGCGGGTATCGACGGCGATCCGCGTGAAGCTCTCGAACAGCTGAGCGTCCTCACCTCAACGGAACTTAAGCAGATCGTTCCCGATGGCATGCGGCCGCGAGACGACAGCATTCTTCACATCCTTGCACGACTCCAGTAGTCCGTGAGGATTCTACCGCAGCCAACCGACTTCCCCGACTGTTGATAAACCAGCGCGCCCGCTAAAGGGGGATGCTCTTCTTGGAATGATGGACAGTTGAGGAGATTCCAACTCCAATCGTCCCGCTGAAATCGAGAAGCTCGGTTATCTGACGAAGGCGAATCGCTCCAGCTCGGAGGACAGATGGAGGATGTGCTCATTGATAACCTCGTGATCATCTCGTACTTTGACCCTGAGCCCAGGCCTTGCCGAAAGCGGTGCAAGATCGACAGTCCGATTTATCGTCGACAGAGAAAGGGTCTTCAGGCGAGGAAGGGTGGCGAGTGGCGTGAGGTCCTCCAGGGGAACGTCAACGAGCGACAAATGCTCAAGTGTCTGCAGACAGGTCAACTGGTCGAGGTTCTCCACCTGCTCACACCTATTAATCTGCAGGTACTTCAGACCAAGGGACTCAAGTACGGTGATGCTGCCCAGCTGACTCATCCCGGACAAGAGGAGGGAAGGTAGTGCAGGCCGGTTGTCGACGAGGGCGGCGAGCCCGCCCAGGATGGGGCCGCGGGTCATCAGCGCTAGATGCTCCAGCTGCGACATGCCCGCGAACAGGACTGGGTCAAGCGGGCTGCTCTGACCTTGGAGGTACAAACGCTCGAGACCGTGCTGATTTGACAAGGGCGTCAGATCGAGGCCGTCCCGTGGCAACGTGAGGCCGAGTGTCGTGAGCGATGGGAGCCGGTCGAGGAATAGCAGGTCATTCAGCCAAACGCCCCAGAGAGTCAGCTCGCTCAATCTCGGGAGCTGGGTTAGTGTGGCAACATTCATAGTCCTGTAGTGCTCAGTTTGACACCAGAGCGCGGTGAGCCGAGGCACGTCTGTAAGTTCGTCCAGCGTATCCATCTCTAACGGATCGATTGACAGATCAGTTAGGTTCGGGAGATGACGAAGGAAGCGGAGATTGCGCATCGGACTTGCGACGTGGACCTGCAGTGTGGTTAATGTTGGCAGATGCTGCAAACCGCGCAGGAGACGCAGATCATCGATGTACAGCTCTTTAAGAGACGCGGTTGCCAGTACATCACGGGCGTAATCGCCAGCATCGAAGTACTGCCAGCCGTTGATGAGCTCAGCCAGCACGTTCCTCTCTGCGACGGGCCCGTAGCGGGCCAGTTGTACCATAGCGCGCGGCCCATTAATCATCCACGCGGTGCGCACAGTCATGGTCGCCTGGTGCTCATTGAGTTGCGATATATCTTCGGGGAGCCGCTTTAGTACCTCGTCGCCCACCCCTGCCAAGATGCTCGTCTCATCTTCGTTCCTCGGTGGTATCACCGCAGTCAGGCAGCGCTCGAACCGATCACGCACCTGAGGTGGGATCTCCTGCATTGTCTCCAGGCAGGCCGCCAGTACCAGCCGCAGCCGCCGGGCATGCCGCGGCTCCTGGTCGGCTCGGTCCATCAGCCCCGTCAGCAGTTCGCGACGGAGGCGGCCGGTCGCGTGCCCGGCGGCCATCACCACCACCTCGCGCCACTGATCCAGGTGCGCCTTGTCGATCGCCGCTTCGACGTCCTCGTCTTCCACGAGTTGGCCGGCCGCGAGGTAGTCCTGCACGGTCCGGTGGACGAAATCGATACGGTCCGGCACCGGCTCCCGGAGGACTCCGCTGCGGCGCAGGAGATGATCGAGCACCTCTTCGGTGGAGTAGGGCATGCGGACCATGGAGGTGAGCCGCTGCTCGATCCTACGCAACGCGGTGCCCTTGGAAAGCTCGGAGCGGCCCATGGAGACGAGCCGCCAAGCTAGATCTCTGAGGATCCAGACCTTCTGGTCCAGGTCCAGGATTACCTCGTCGTCGATTCCCCGTTCGGCGTCGCGCCGTTCTAGCAGCATGTCGAGCACAGCCCGGTACAGCCCCATTCGGCTGGGCGGCAATTGGCGACGCCGGTCCAGGTTGAGAGCGCACAGCATGGCGGCGAGCAACGGCGTACTGGCGAGGGCTCGCAGATGTCCGCGGCTCTCGAGTTGGGCGAGTAGAGACCGTTCACAGGTCTCTAGTTCCTCGGGACCACACGGCAGGCTCGGGCAATCGTGCATCGCCATGTGCCACTGCCGCACCAGCTCCCGAAGATCGACCGGGGTCATCGGTTCCAGCAGGACGGGGATGAAGCCTTCGTCAGCTAGCCACCGCGCGTCCGCGGCCGCTGGACGGGAGGTCACTACCACCCTCATCGAGGGGTAGGCGGCCAGTATCCGTGCCAGCCACTGGCGTACGGCCCGACGATGCCTGATCTGCAATTCGTCGACCCCGTCGACGAGCAGCAGTCCGCGTCCCGACTCCAGCACCCGCTCTACCCAGCCACGTGGCATACGGCCCGTTAGCTCTAAGGCGACGTCCGAAAGTAGGAGTTCCGGCGGCGGCAGGACGCCGTCGGCGTGGCTGCGCAGCTTGACTAGCAGCGGCACGCAACCATCCCACGAGGACAGCTCCCCCGAAAAGGCACTGCGTGCCGCCGTCACCGCCAGCCAGCGTAGCAATGTGCTCTTGCCCGAACCGGCTTCGCCGCGCACAAGTGTCAGCTGGGCTTGGCTGAGCGCCGACTCCACACGTAGCGTTCCTGACTCGGGCTGAGAGCGTCCCGTCAACGAGTCCAGGGGCATGCGTGTAGCTGCCCTCCGCCAGCCCCTGTCGCCTGCCGAAACGGTCAGACTGATGTAGGACACGCTCAGCGAGGTCCGCGGACGGTAGGACTCCACCCGTACGCCTAGCAGCTCGACTTCGTCGAGAGTGTGACTGACGAATTCCAGGTAGCGCCGCTCGAAGGCAACGTCCTCTTGGGTGCCCTCTGGTGCATCCAGCGTGCGGACCGGAATTCTGGCCAGCAGCCTTTCCACCTGGTCGGAGAGGCCCGACAGACGACCGATGGTCTCGGTGGTAGCGCGCGGCAGGTACTGCGGGAGGTTCTGGATCATCCTTACCGTGCACTCGATGCACTCAGCCAAGAGCACTGCGTGCAGCCTGTCCTCGGCCTCGCCCATCTGATGCTGGGGTAAGCGGGCCATCACGTGCTCGGTCAGCTTCACCGGGTCACCGTCGCTTGCGAACAACGCGGTATCCGATAAGTCGGCGCTGGACAGTGAATTGACGACCTCATGAAGCACGGCCGCCTTGGCCTCGTCCGTTAACCCCCGGTACTCGTGTTCGACCAAGACCCTGAGCCGGTCCTCCACTGCCAAGGCGATGCCCTGTACCTGATTCTCGAACTTGCGCCGAGCAACATGATCCCGGAACGAACTCTTGATCAACTCTTTCAGGTCGGTATTCCGCTCCTGCTGTGCCGTCCTGCTCGCTAGCCACGCACCTACGCTGCGTTGAGCCACAGCTTTACCCACGCTGCCCAACACCGCTTCGAGACCCGCCATGCGAGCCATAATCTCTTGCCGCATCGCGGGCCTGTGGCAATCGAAGATATCGGGCGCCCGGAAGAACACCGCAGGTGTGGGCCCACCTGTCCGGATTCCAGGAGGCTGTCAAGGACACCGCCTGAAGATCCACGCCAGGCGAGAGGGCTCTCCCAGCTCGGGAGGGCCCTTCTTTCCTATTCTCCCGGCCACCTGGCGAGATCTCGATACCGATCACCCGGCCGCTCTCGTCCAGGTCGAGGTTCACCATGGGACTGTCCACCGTGACCATCCGCGCCACGCCACTAGGTCGTGTTTTAGAACTGGGGTATGTGCCTCGCCCCGCGGCGTGATGATCTCGGTGTGGGGCGAGGGGATCTTTCGGACGAACAGTGGGCGGCGTTGGTGCCGCTGTTGCCCGTGGCGGTGACGGGCAGGCCATCGGTGTGTCGGCGGCGGTTGATCGATGGGATCCGTTGGCGGGTGAGGACCGGTGCCCCGTGGCGAGATCTGCCGCCGGAGTACGGGCCGTGGCAGACGGTCTACGGACTGTTTCGCCGCTGGCAGCGTGAGGGTGTCTGGTCGATGGTGCTGACCGGCCTGCAAGCCCGGGCGGACGCGGCCGGGCTGATCACCTGGGAGGTCAACGTCGACTCCACGATCTGTCGGGCCCACCAGCACGCGGCTGGTGCCCGCCGGGAAGGCCAGGAGCAGAAGGTCCCGCCGGGCGGGACCCGAACCGAACCCGATGACCACGCTCTGGGTCGCTCTCGCGGAGGTTGGACCACGAAGATTCATCTGGCCTGCGAGCAAGGGCAGCGTCCGTTATCACTGCTGGTCACGGCCGGGCAGCGTGGAGACAGCCCTCAGTTCAGGGCTGTCTTGGAAGCTATCCGGGTTCCCCGCCTTGGGCGGGGTCGACCCCGCGTTCGTCCGCTGAGGGTTCGAGGTGACAAGGCATACTCCTCGCGCGCGAACCGCTCCTACCTTCGTCGGCGCGGGATCCGGTGCACGATCCCGGAACCGGCCGATCAGGCCGGCCACCGCCGACGCCGGGGAACGGCCGGCGGGCGGCCTCCGGCCTTCGACCGCGAGGACTACAAGGCTCGGCACGCGGTCGCGTGCGGCATCAACCGGTTGAAGCGGAACCGGGCGGTGGCCACCAGGTTCGACAAGCTCGCGGTCCGCTTTGAGGCAACCGTCCTCATCGCCGCGATCAACGAATGGCTGTGACCTGCCATACCTGTCAGCTCCCATGCCATCCTGATCGTGGTCAGGTCAGCGAGCCGAGGGGAGACAGCCTCGATGGGGGCCGCGTACTACCGCGCCGATAGTGAAAACGGCGACCACATCGACGACCCGTCCGAAGACGCGCTGTTCATGCTGATCGACGACCTCAACGGTTCAGACAACACCTTCGTCGTCATCCAGCCCGACGAAGACGACCCGGTTTGGTTTGCCTCCGTCGCAGTCCTGGAGGAAGGCGGCTACGAAGTCATCCGCCGCGACACCACCCGTCGCGAACACGACGTCGCCATGCAGACCAGCATCAACCAGATCGCCCGTGACCTCACCATCTGGATGGCCGCCCGCGACTTCCCCGGACGGCCCACTCAACACACCAGCAACTTCTAAAACACGGCCTAGGCGCGATCGGACCCCGCAGGTAGATGTACGCGGCCTCCGCCTCAGGATCGTAGGTCCACGCGCCGGGATGCTCTTCCAAAGTCACGGAGTCTCCTGTTAGCAAGATCTCAAGATTGTCCTGACAAATAAGAAGCCCCTGAAGCGTATCGCCTGTTCAGGGGTTCCTCTTGTAGAGCCGACGAGGGGAATCGAACCCCTGACCTTCTGTTTACAAGTGAGAACTTGATCGTCCACAGCCGTCCATAAGTGGCTCGACATGCTGGTCACGGGCCTCTATCGTGCGGTCCCAGTCCACCTATGTCCGTGCTCGTCCACGGTCGTTGTTAGCAACCGAGTTAGCAAGATCGGCCAGCGTGAAGCGCTTCCGCCAGCACGGCTGTCACCTCAGCCATGGTCATCCGATGGCAGGGCCCGACGAAGGAGGGGCCTGGCGGCGATCGCCCCGGCCACGCACGGCGTGCACCGAAGTACGCGATCGTCACGGCGTCAGCCAACCGACACCCGGATTAGGAGTCGTTTCGAGTCCAATATGTCTACTTGTGGGCGATATGCGGTTGCTGCTCACCGCGCATCGGCACCTCGGCAAAGACCTTCCATCGTCTATCGCATGATGGGTGATTAGCCTGGTCAAAACGATACTCGCGGCCTGAGCCTTGCAAGGAGTTCCCGCTCACCAGATGTGGGTGCAATCGAGCTCAGCGTGTCCTCTAAACGCTCGTGGGCCCGTCCGGCTCCAGCAGTTGACCATGCTGAACCTGATCGGTGCCGCTGGACCGGAACATCAGCTGCGTCCGGCGGCCACGCCGCCGCCCCGACGGACCGGCGACTCTGCACGCGCCTGGATCGGCTTCGTCTCCGCAACCAGCGCAAGACCGCCACCTCGGCACCGGCGGCAACCGTGACGGCATCCCCGCCGACGCGGACGCATTCACCACCGTGCGGGCCCCCTGCAAGGGCTGACCCCACCCGCCTCCGGTCACAAACCGGGAGGCACCCTGCCCAGTTCGGAAAGGAGACCAATAGTCGGGCGCTGGAGGAGATGAGCTGACCGACCGGCGGTTTGCACCGATCACGGAGCATCCCGTTCCCGATACTGAAAACGATCTTTACTCCATCGTCGCCCCGTGTGACGATCATCTCGGTCTAATACATACGTTCGAGAGGTAGTGATGAACGCACGCCGATTATTGTCCGGCTCGTCCACCCGGACCCGCCGCAGCGCCGCCCTCATCGTGGCCCTGGCGCTCCCGCTCTCGCTGCTGAGCGCACCCGCGACCGCCCAGGGCCCCACGCCCTCCCCCTCCCTCGCTCCCGCCGACCCCGTGCTCAAGACCGCCTGGGACAAGGCCGCCGCGTCCGGCAAGCCGGTCGAGGTGCCATCCAAGTTCACGGAGACGATGAAGGTTCTGGCGAACCCGGACGGCAAGACCATGCGGGCCGAGCTGTACACCCGGCCCGTCCAGCTGAAGAACCCGGCTGGCGGCGCCTGGGAGCCCATCGACACCCGCATCGTCACCCGTGACGGCAAGCTGCGGGCCGCGCGGGTCAAGAGCCCGCTGACCTTCGGTGAGCGGGGTGCCAAGAACCTGGTGTCCGCCGATGGAGAGCATGGCACGACCGGACTCGGCGTGAGCCGGGCGCTGCCGGAGCCGAAGGTCTCCGGCAGCACGGTCACCTACCGCGACGCCGTCGCGCGAGGAGCCGACCTGGTGGTCCAAGCCCAGGCCGACGGGTTTATCTCGCAGGTGGTCTTCCGGCACAAGCCGGCCAGCCCGGTGACCGTACGGCTGCCGCTCACCCTGCCCAAGGGCACCACGTTCGGCACGACGTCCGACGGGCTGCCACAGCTCAAGGACTCCAAGGGCAAGGCCGCGGCGGCGCCGGTCGTGTTGACCGCGATGGACGCCAAGGTCGAGGCCTCCCCCGACGAAGGCAGGTCCGCCCCGGTCAAGGCCCGCGTGGAGACCTCCGGCAGACGCCGGAGCTGGTGTTCACCCCGGATGAGAAGTTCCTGGCCGACCCGGCGGTGACCTACCCGGTGACGATCGCCGCCGCCGACGACTGGTTCGGCGGCGGAAGACCCACCGACGCCTGGGTCAGCAAGAACGCGGGCGGCAACAACGCCGCGGCCGGGTACCTGCGCGCCGGCACCACCTCCACCAGCGCCGACATCGCCCGCGTCTACCTGAAGTTCGACACCGAGGACCCCGTACTCGAGGGCGCCACCGTGGTGGATGCGGACCTGTGGGTGTGGAACTACAAGTCCGGCGGCCCCAACAACGTGAACTGCGGCGATCCGATGGGCGGGTCCGGCATCGGAGCGCGCCGCGTCACCTCCTCCTGGGACACCTCCACCTTGAGCTGGTCGCGACAGCCCACGCTCGGCAGCGTGGAGGGCGAGAGCGGCAACAAGGCCGGTTACAACTACGAGGCCGTTCCCCCTTCTCCCAGCTGGTGCACCAAGGAAGAGCAGCTGGTGCACCGGGTCACCAACATGGCCCGCGCCTGGATCGAGCGGGACGAGCCCAACCACGGGGTGGTGCTTCAGGCCGTCAGCGAGACCGCCACGATCAACTGGCGCCAGTACTACTCCAGCGATTACGGCGGCGCGGACTACCCAGGCTACCGACACCCGCCTGCCCTCATCGTCGAGTACATCCCGAGCGTCAAGGAGCAACTGATCGTGCTCCGGACGTACCCGGGCGATCAGGAGCCGCCGGCGGCGTCGTACGCCGACGACCAGGCCTGGGTGGCGGCGGGCAACGTCCACTACGACGAGCTTCCCCCGTCGCGCGTCATGACCGACGATGAGGCGCTGGCCAGCGCTGTGGCCTCCAACAGCTCAGCGCAGACCTCCCTGACCGAGGCGTACTATCCGGAAGGGCTCACCGACGAGGAACTGATCGAGGGCATCGACACGCAGCCCGAGGCGCCGCCGGAAGAGCCCGAGCCCGGGACCAACCCTCCCCCTGAGAACGACACCACGCCTCCCACGGTGAGGCAGATCAGCCCGGCGAACGGCCAGGTCGACGTTCCCACCACGACGTCCGTCGTGGCCGTCTTCAGCGAGCACGTCACTGACGCCGTTGTCACCGTCAAGAACCCGCAAGGGGCGGAGGTCGCGGGGAACGCGGTCCTGGACGCCTCCCACGAGGTGCTGACCTTCACCCCGGACGCGGCGCTGGCCGGCAACACGGCCTACACCGTCGAGGTGAGCGGCGGCAAGGACATCGCGGAGAACGTGATGACCCCCCGGACGTGGTCCTTCACCACCGCCGCGCCGGACACCGCCCCGCCGGTCGTGTCGGGGACGAGCCCGGCCGCGAACGCCACCGGAGTGCCGGTGGACGCGCCGGTGCGGGCGACCTTCGGCGAGAAGGTGTCGGGCGCGCAGATCACCGTCAAGAACGCCCAGGGAGTCGCGGTCGCGGGCACGTCCGCGATGGACGCCGAGGGCAAGGTGCTGACCTTCGCCCCGCAGCAGCGGCTGGCCGGCACCACCGCGTACACGGCCGAGGTGAGCGGCGCCAAGGACACCTCGGGCAACGTCATGGCCGCGCCGCACATCTGGTCGTTCACCACCGCAGCGGACGCGCCCTCGGTGCCCGGGCTGGTGGCGGCCTATGGCATGAACGAGGGCACAGGCACCCGCGTATCCGACTCCTCCGGGCAGGGCAACGCCGGCACGGGCAGTGGCACGATCTGGGTGAACGGCAAGTACGGCAAGGCCCTGTCGTTCAACGGCTCCTCCAGCTGGGTCACCGTCCAGGACGCCGCGTCACTGCGGTTGACGACCGGGATGACGCTCTCGGCCTGGGTCAATCCGGCCTCGGTGGCCAGCTGGAGCAGTGTGGTGGGCAAGGAGCTGAGCGCCGGAGGCGTCTCCTACACCCTGTACGCCGCCAACCGCAGCTCGGTTCCCGCTGGTTGGATACAGGCCAAGCCGGAGGCTTCCACGACCGTCGCCGGTACCTCCTCGTTGCCGGTCAGCACCTGGAGCCATCTGGCCCTCACCTACAACGGCACGTACCTGCGGTTGTTCGTCAACGGCCAGGAGGTCGCCCAGACCCCGTTCAGCGACAGCCTCTATGACGACGGCAGTCCGTTGCGCATCGGCGGCAACCAGATGTGGAGCGAGTACTTCGGAGGATTGATCGACGAGGTGCGCGTCTACAACCGCGCCCAGACCGCTGCCGAGATCCAGGCCGACATGAACACCCCCCTCGGCCAGCCCCAACAGCCCGACACCCAGGCCCCCACCGCACCCGGCTCGCTCACCGCGACCGGCGGCCCCCACTCGGCCTCCCTGACCTGGACGGCCGCAACCGACAACGTGGGCGTGACGGGATACACAATCCACCGGTCCACGACGCCCGGCTTCACCCCGTCGGGCGCCAACCAGGTCGGCTCCGCCCAGGGCACCTCGTACCTGGACTCCGGACTGGCCGCAGGCACGTACTACTACCAGGTGCGCGCCGTCGACGCCGCCGGCAACGCCGGACCCGCCTCGGCCGAGCGCTCGGCCACGGCGACCGAGCCGCCCGCGAACCAGGGCCTGGTGGCCGCGTACGGCATGAACGAGGGTTCGAGCACCACCGTCGGTGACGCCTCCGGGCAGAACAACACCGGCACGGCCACCGACACCACCTGGGCGACCGGCAAATACGGCGGCGCGCTGTCCTTCAACGGCACCTCCAGCTGGGTGACCGTCCCGCACGCCGCGTCACTGCGCCTGACGAACAAGTTGACGCTCTCGGCCTGGGTACGACCCTCAGCGCTGGACGCCCTCTGGCGCGCCGTGCTGCTGAAGGAGCGCTCCGACGGCGGCGGTTACGGCCTGTACGCCTCCACCGAATACAGCGCCCCTGCGGGCTACCTGGAAACCACCGAGGAGAGCGCTGGGGTCAGGGGTCACGACCCGCTGCCGCTGAACCAGTGGAGCCATCTGGCCACCACCTACGACGGCAGCACCATTCACCTGTACATCAACGGCGTGCACATCTCGCAGGCGTCAATCGTCGGCGATGTCCTCGACGATGGCGGACCACTGCGGATCGGCGGCGATGGCTTCTATGGTGAGTTCTTCAAGGGCCTAATCGACGAAGTACGCGTCTACAACCGCGTTCAGAGCGAGTCCGAAATCCAGGCCGACATGAACATCCCCCTCGGCGCCGCGGCGAGCAGCGCAGCACCAAGGCTGAGCGCGGGTAGTGCCGATGCCGCCGGAATCGCGAAACTGACGGTCGACGACAGCCGCACCGTAGACGGCGTCACCGTCGTCTCCACCCTCAGCCCCCGCCTGACCGCCTGGCTATCCGCCGGGCGCAACGGCGAGGCGAAGGTGGAAGTGGAGATCGCCGGCAAGCCCACCAAGTCTGTCGAGCCCGTCAAGGCAGACAAGGTGACCACGGACAAGCGGCTGATCTGGTCCGGCCAGGCCACCGCCGGGTCCGGCGACGCGCAGGCCACACTGCGAGTGCCCAAGGACCGGTTACGGGCTGGCTCAGCGGTGCGCTGGCGCGCCCGGGTCACCACCGGCGGCGTCACAGGCGACTGGACCGGCTGGCAGACCATCAAGGTGGGCCGCAACTCCCAGGTCGCGGCGCGCGCCGCCACCGCGGACCCGCCGACCACCCCCGACGACCTCAGGAACACCCTGCCCACCGGGGCCGAGCAGCCGAAGTGGGCGACCGTCGAGGACTGCTACCGGGAGGCCGGGCGCGCGTCCTCTGGCGGCGTCTACACTCCCAACCGTTTCTCGCACTGCCGCCTGACCAGGTTCGTGGTGAACGTCTGGGAGGGGACGCCGGGCAGTTCCTCGGCAGTGCTCAAGGGACAGTTGCACGGCTTCCAGATGATGCATACCGGAACCCGTGTCTCCCAGAGGATCTTGCAGGTGGACAAGAGGATCTCGCTGCTCCCCGACCAGAGCTGGGGCTACCAGCCCAAGAGGTTGGCCTTCGGCTGGGACGTGCTGAGCACGGAGCCGGCCGGCCAGAACCCGACCATCTGCGACCGCAGGTCGGAGTCCGGCATGCTCGGCATGTACACCGTCGCCCAATGGGCCACGGCATCAGCGCAGCAACGCGGCTGGCACATGACGGAGACCTACGCCGACCGGGGCAGGGAGGGCTACCACAAGCTGGGCAGGTGCACGATCAACAGCTACGCGCGCGGCGAGAGCCCCTTCGACAAGGGACCGCGGGAGTTCAGCAGCACGGTCGGCCTCCCCTCGTTTGTCCGCTGCGACGCCTCGCCGACGATCGGCTGGCACAACAAGAACGGCGGCGGCTGCGTGCACATGAACGCCGTCGCGAAGATGGTCATGCGGCGGGACGACGTCAGCCCCCGAGGAGTCGGCTTCAGCGACATCTTCAATCACGTCTCGATGGCCTTCTACCTTCCGGACCAGACCTACCCCCTAGCCGGCGGGAAGTCGTTCCCCGACACCGAGGGCGAACGCAAGAACATTCCTGGGCAGAGCATCGCGTCAAGGCTGACCCGGGCGGCGTTCAAGGCGACGAAGGAGGCGAACTACGCGGTGACGGCCAGTGTCTGCAAGAACGAGGTCCCGATCAAGGATCAGAACAAGAAGAGCTGCGACGAGTTCCCCTTCGAGTCGACCTACCAAGGGGCGGCACGGGCGGTTCCTGACCACAATTTCTCCGTCGAAAGGATCAACGAGACCTTGAACAAGCAGCACGGCAACGTGCTCAAAGCCTGGTACTGGAACAATCGGATCATCAACAAGGACGGTTTCTACATCGAGCTCAAGTAGCGCCGTAACCGCCCGCTGAGGTGGGATGGGGGCCACCGCGCCCGCGCGGTGGCCCCCATCCCGACATCGCCACCACCCTCGTACCGCGGAGGCCGGCAGCATGGCCGCATTGATCAGTGAATTACTGGACGACGACCCGATCTCCGGTTTCGTCGGCGTGGTGGACGCCGGGGCCGAGGAATCCCCTGACGACTCCGCCATCGAGCCGGGAGGATGGGCTGCGGCCGAGGACAACTGGATCGCCGTCGACGAGCCGGTCGACCGGGGCTGCCTCGTCAAGTACGAGTTGTGGGACGGCGAGCCGCCGGCGCACCCGTCCAGGGCATCGACCTGGCAGGGGGCCGTCTATCTGGAGTCCGGGATCATCCAGCCCGAGGACATCGCCGGCACCGATCTGACCGGCAGCAGGTTCGACCTCGGCCGGTCCGACCGGCGGTGGAACGTCCGCGTCCACCGCGACCGGCTCGGCCACGGGGCGTTCCCGCCGGACGTCGTCAAGCGGACGTTGATCACCCTGCAGTTCTGGCCGTGAGAGGCCGAGGTCGAGGAGGAGCCGGGGTGCTGGGACTATTTGACCGTCTCCGGGGTCCACGACGTATGTTCCTGGCTCCAGCAGATTGGAAAGCAGCTCATGGCCGTACTTCTGGCCTCCTGGGCACGGTTCGCGCCCGACATGAAGGAGTCCGCGGGCAAGAAGAAAGGGCGCTCCGCCACCGGTCACGGCAACCCCTACCTGGCACGGATCCTCGGCAAGGCGCCCCTCAACGCCAGCCGCACCGACACCTTCCTCGGCGAACGCTGCCGTCCCGAGAGGTCAACTCCCCCACGCCCACCTTCACGATCTTCGACACATCCACGCCACCACGCTGCTCCTGGCAGGCGTACCCGTCCACGTCGTCGCAGCCCGCCTCGGCCACGCCGACCCGGCCATCACCCTCCGCGTGTACGCCCACGTCATCCATGAGCAGGCCGCCACGGCCGCCGACGTCTTCGCCAAAGCCGTCAACGGCTGATTGGGAGCCACCCGGGAGCCACCGTGTTAGCAAGGGTGTTAGCAAGATCTCGACATTGTCCTGACAAACAGAAAGCCCCTGACGGCGTAACGCCTGTTCAGGGGCTTCCTCTTGTAGAGCCGACGAGGGGAATCGAACCCCTGACCTTCTGTTTACAAGGGCAGGGCAGGGGCCATGTCGATCAGTTCGAAGTTCCTGTGAGCAGCAGGTTCAGCTGGTCGCCATAAGGCGGGGTGAGTCGACGTTGCTGTACTGGCTGCTGTACAGCACAACTCATGCCTGGGCGGTACGCAGGACGGTTGAGCTGCCAGCGTAGATGCGACCCTCGTGGACGCCGCTCGCATGGCTCTTTCATCGCACGACGGACAGTCACCCGCACCGTGATGCACCGCTCGGCAAGATCCAACTCCGAGGGCTATCGTACGGCTGTGACGCTCACCGATGCCGATGTGGCCGCTCTGCTCGCACCCGCCGGCCTCCACTTCTTTAAGCGGATGAACCATGAGGACGTCCGGTTGCCTACGCTGCCACCGGGACACTCAGCCGCGAGTGCGAGCCCCGAGCACGGCCGGTTCGATTCCCACCCGGACGAGGTAGCCGATGTCGACGACACGGACATGCCTGACAAGGTGAATGCGGGCTGGTTCCGGATGGCGAATGAGTTCGGGCTCTTCAACGATGACCGCGAGCTCCTGCTCTTGGTCTGCTACGCGAGATACTGGGAAACCGGCACCGGGGACGACGACATGGCGTGGGTTCAGGTACGCCTCCTAGATGAGTGGGATTTCGTCGCGAGTGAGGTAGATCTGCTGAGAAGCTCTATGGCGGGGCTGTTCACGGAACGCTTCGTGCCGGAGTTCACGATGGTGTCCCTGGACGGGCGGATGATGATGAACACGACCGTCTGGGGCAACGGCACAGTCAGCACCATCGTCATACGCCCCCACGATAGCTGTCCGCAGACCGGACGTTGACCCGCAAGCGGAGTCACCTAGAGTTGGAGCGCTACGCGGAAGGACGTCCGGCAGACCAGGTGTGAGAGCCAGGACGCCATCGATCGGCGGCCCAATCGTGATCTCGACGCCCTCGTCCCAGCGGGGCCGGCGCCACTGCACGCGAGTCGTCAAGCGGCGATCCGATCGCAGGCCATGCACCCGCCGGGCCGAGAGGTGACAACCCTTACGAGGGCTGCCTACCCAGGATCTCTAAATGAGCGATCGCCCCAACCACCTACGACGAGCACCGAAGTCAGCGATCGTCACGACCGCACAATTTACCTGTGCGCGCAACGCATGGTTCGCCGAGGCCGCTCCTTGCTACCTAGGCGGCGGACGTGTGCTCTTGGGCACCTACGCTAAGAGGTCCTAACAAAGGACCTATCGGACGAGGCGTCGCCAGCAGATGATCGCGGCTGCGAGGGTCATGAATGCTTCGTGGATGTCGTCGCGGATCTCCCAGCGGATGCGCAGGCGGCGGAACCAGTGCAGCCAGGCGGATGGGTCGGCCGAGCGACGAGGTGTCAGCTTGGGCTGATCCTTTTCCGCTCGGCCTCCCGCCGAACCGGACTTGATGGTTTCCCGATCATCCGGCTCTCCAGTGACTACTGCGTGAGCGGTGCAGCAGGTTGCCCGTGGATTTGGCCGTGGCAGGCGGCGCAGACCACGAGAGTCTTTCGTCGCCGGTTGGCCATGGCTTTGGCCCACTGAGGCTGCAGCGGCCCGGGTGCGCCGAGGTCTTTCAGAGCGCGGACGTGGTGAACCTGGACCTCGCCCGTGTGCTGGCAGATCTCGCAGATGTCCGCCAGGAGCCGGGTGAGCAGCTCCTTGTGCGGGTAGTCGACCCGGACCGGCTGGCGGTCGGTGACCGTCGCCGTCTTTTGCCGGTGGAGTGGTATCCCACCGAACCGTGCGACCAGTGGCTGCCTGCCAGAGCGTTCGAGGCATGCCTCGAAGCAGGTGCGCTGCCCGTGGGGTGTGGAGATCTTGGCCTTATGCTTGGCCGCCATCTTCGACACCGATGAGCGGTGCTTGCCCGCCAGGGTCTTGAGCATCGAGGTCTCCATGACCCAGCGCAGCCGGTGAAGCCGGAAGACATCTCCGGCCAGCAGGTAGTACTGAACGATGCCCCGGTAGATGGCCCCGTAGGTCGCGACGATGGTGTAATCGCTGCCGTTGGTCAGGGCCGTCTGCTTGGCGGGTTTGCCGCGCCGCAGGTAGGGGGCGGTCTTGGCCTTGATCACATCCAGCGGGACGCGCAGCGCGACCTGCCCGTTGGCCGTCCTGCGGCGGCGGGTGGTCTTGCTGTCGTTGTGCTGGATGGTGATTTCATAGCCGAGGAACCGGGCCGCGCCGGTGCGGGCGTGGGTGATCAGCGTCTTGTCCGCCGACAGTTCCAGCTTGAGTTCGTCACGCAGGAACGTCGCCAGTCGCTGTTTGATCTCCTCGGCTTCGGCCTTGGGTCCGGTGAACCCGAGCAGATGGTCATCTGCGTATCTGCAGTACCGCAGCCGTCGATACCCCGGATCATTGGGGTCGGCGCTGGGCAGGCTGACCATCCGTCGCCGTAGTGACCGAGCCTCGGCCCGGTCACCGCGCCGGCGGGCTTTGGCCAGCTGGTTCTGCAGATCGAGGTAAGCGGGGTTGCGAGCCCTGCGTCCCCCTCGGGTGTACTCCGGGATGAGAACCGTCTCGACGAACTCGTCCAGCTTGTGCAGATAGATCGAGGACAGGATCGGCGAGGCGACCCCACCTTGAGGAGCACCCGACAGAGTGGCTCCCCACTTCCAGTCCTCCAGGTATCCGGCTGTGAGCATGTTGCGCACCAGCCGCAGGAACCGGTTGTCGTGGATCTTCTCCGACAAAATTTTGATCATCAGGTCGTGGTCCAGCGACCCGAAGCAGTCGGCGATGTCTCCCTCGATGAACCAGGCCGTCCCGGTCCAGGTGTTGGCAATCTCCCGCAACGCGGTATGACAGCCTCGCCGGGGCCGGAACCCGTGAGACCGGTCGGAGAACGTCGGCTCGTAATACGCCTCAAGCAACAGGCGCACGACTTCGCCGACGAGTTTGTCCGACCAGGTCGGCAGCCCCAGTGGACGCGTTCTCCCGCTCTTTTTCGGGATATGCACTCGCCGGGCCGGGCGGAATCGGTAGCGCTCGTGGCGCATCGCATCAATGATGCGTTCGATTTTCCGCACCGACATGCCGTCCACGGTTTCCTGCGTGACTCCGGGCGTCATCGCGCCATGGTTGGCATAAATACGTCCGTAAGCCAATAGATATAACTGCGGGTTGAACAGTTGCCGATACAGCTCTTCACATGGCAGGCCGCGCCTGCCGCGTTCACGCAGGACACCCAGCACCGTTGCGGCGCTCTGCATTGCGCATACCTCCCGATCTGGTGGTGTCCCGCCACCTGGCCTCCTTCGCCCATGTAGGCGGCTTTCCCGCCCTCCTTGGCCGGTCGTGACTCCGGCGACTACTACGAGGCCTCCGTCGCCATGGGGCTCGCGCCCGACAGGCGATCCCGCGTTCGTCTCTGTTGTACGTTGCAGCGTGACGTAGGCGCCCCACTCATCTCCTTGAACACCCTCGCTGGGCGTCGCCCCGCGCTCTGGAGGTTGCATCGGCCACAATCGACTCCGACGCAGAGCGCGGCACCGGTTTCAGAGGTCTTTCCGGCGGATGGGAACTTGCATCGACTGGAGATTAGGATTCAGGCAATCAAGCTTTCGCCATATCACGCGGGTCCCTCCGACACCCCGTCCCTGACCACTGGGCCCGGCCGCCGGATTTCCTGGCATGCTATTGTCCCCTTCACCTTTCGGATCCAGGTCAGCCATTCGACCCAGAAACCTCCCTCCAAGTCCCTCCCGGCTCAGCCGGGGATACAACAGAGCGCCTCGCGGCGCACATCGTGCGTTCGATGACCCAGCGGTGAACGCCCAGGCCGGAGCCGTGCGGGGTGCCGCGCCGGGCGATGTGCGGACGAATGCCGACGCGCCAGACCCGGCGCCGGTAGACGTCATGGTCGTAGCCGCGGTCGGCGTATAAGCAGGCAGGACGCTTGCGCGGCCGGCCGGGCCGGCCCCGTACCGGCGGGATCGCCTTGATCAACGGCAGCAGCTGGGTGACGTCGTTGCGGTTGCCGCCGGTCAGCGACAACGCGAGCGGGATGCCGTTGCCCTCGGCAATGACATGGTGTTTCGAGCCCGGCTTGCCGCGGTCGACCGGGCTCGGCCCGGTTTTGGGCCGCCCTTGAGCGCCCGCACGTGCGAGCTGTCGATCACCGCCTTGGACCAGTCCAGTTGACCGGCGGCGTGCAACTCCGCCAGCAGCAGCCGGTGCAGCTTGTCCCAAACTCCGGCCTGATGCCAATCCCGCAGCCGCCGCCAGCACGTCATGCCAGAGCCGAAGCCCAGCTCCTGCGGGAGGAACTCCCACGGGATCGCGGTGTAGAGCACGAACAAGATCCCGCACAACGCCTTACGATCATCCAGCCGCTTTCGCCCCGGATGATGGGCACGCCGCCGCACCTTCGGCAACAACGGCTCGATCCGCTCCCACAAGCTGTCCGAGACGATCCACGGCAGCTGCTCACCCTTCCTCACACCTCACCCAACGACAATCATCACCATGAGGATGCGGGCAATCTCATTCTGTTATGACCTCTAAGTGCATTGTGGGCCAGGATCATATCTCGAAGCTTCGCATCAGCACAGGCGAAGTCAGGCCCCCAGTAGAGGCCATGTTGCCACAAGAAATCTGTCTACCTACTATCCCTCATGCCGGCAGCGCGTTCGAGGATGTCCTTAGCAGTTCTCTGCACAAAACGTGAAGTATGGTTCTCGGCAAGCTCGCCGACAATGTCACGGCACCAGAAGTGTTCTGGTAGAGGCTTGTAGACTTCACAAGCATCCATCAGGCCACGCAGCACTCCCGAGACAATAGCGATCCCCGGTTCTGCAAGTAGAGTGCGGACCCGTGTCTTAATTTTGTCTATCAGCGCCACGTCAGGCAGCAAGCTAAGATAAGCTAGAGCATACGAGGCTCTATTTCGGACGCCAGATTCATAGTCGTGCGATAGTTGCAAAAGCAAAATAGCCGACCACTCGACGTCTGGATTCCGAGCGGCAATTTGCAAGCAACTGAGAGCAGCCTCTTGGCGCGCACCAATTTCCCGAGATCCCGCGTCCCGCAAAACATCGGCTTGAGCGTGGTCAGGCCCAATTAGCCCATAAGCGAGATAGAAATTACGGCAAGCAGCCTCGAACTGTTCTGCCGTTACAGGGTAGAGGCGAGTTTGTCGCATATCAGGTGGGGTTGGCAATCGCGCTCGCGTAAGATGCTCTCGCACATCTTCAGGAAGAGTCGTTCGCACGGCATGATTCGTAAGCACCCTTAGTGCATCTACCTTGCTTGCGGCCATCACAAGTGGGTGCTCTAGCCCAGGCAGGAGTGTAGCCCACATATCGTCGCGTGAATATTTAGCAATCAGAAAAGCGGCCAGCTCAAAAGGTGACCATATATAACCCATCACCTTGCCGTGCTCAGCGTCGTGCTGGATTTCATCGACTTGAGCACTAACAATTTCGACTGCCTTCTCCAGATCACCCTGTGCCGGCGGGTCTCCCAGTAGCTCCTCAATCAAAGCGGCTACAAACTCATCTCCACGGAGCATCTTACGAACACTCTTCGGAGGAGAGACTTCTAGCGCCGCAAAAGCTCGCAACCTATCTATCGCAAGAACCTGGGCAGATGAGAATCCGGCCGACTCAAGGAAGACCAACCAGTCGCTTTTAGTACTCGCCGGGACGGTCATCCAATCGATCTTCTGAACCAGCCGAGCAATGGTGGTAAACAATGGCTGATTGATGAGTTGTATAGAATCACGCACAAGGTTGAGAGTCGACGCTGCCACGTAGCTCATATCTACCTCTTCAAGCCCAGAGGTGAGAGTTGATAGCAACTTTAGCGTTGTCTCGATTTTCCCTGATCGCGATACGACCGAACCTGCAACACGACCGTCACGGCTAGTCTGAACGTATATGAATGGCATGGCGAGGGCACGGGAGGTGAAGTCTAGGGGCACAAGATCAGCAGAATGCTCTAGTAGAACTAGATCTGACGCCGTAACAAAATCCTGCAGACTACGAGCAGCAATCAAATCTTCGGCGCTCTGTCTTATTATGTCTAGCTGCCCCTGAGCTCTCAGCTCACGCAGAAAGCTCCTCAGGTGGTCTTGAGCGTCGCCCTGCCGGAGTAGACGAATTGCTTCCGCGTTCGAGCCTGAATGCGTAGTGCCATTAGAGAGCGCCAGTGCTAGTACATTGCCGAATGTTTGGCGAACACGCGTGACACCGGATAGGTCGCCACTCAATTCTGCATTGAGTAGAGACGCATAGAGAAGTCGAATATCGGAGTCACTCTTGTATCCAAAGCGCACTCGTCTAGGAGAAAAGCTTCGCTTGAAAGTCTCCTCCATCACACCCGTGAGAGCTGAAAGCATATCTCTGACTGGGTGCACAGCGGCTGCAGGGAATGGAGAACGGACTATATCCACCCAGGATTTATCCGCGCTATCCGCTGTCGTCGACAACAAGGAGCGCGCTCGACCACGGATAAGTTCGACCAATCGAACTTGAGACTCTGCAGCCGACCAGCTAATTCCTGGGGAGACTTCGAACTCATCCCATGCGGATGCTACCTGCTCCAACAGAGCGATCACTCTGTATGCATATCTGCGACATTCTGCCTCTCGATTTGTCTCAAAGCATCGAAAGGCGCATTGCTGCAGGAGGATCGCGGCTGCCAAATCGCGGGATGCCGCCCCCCCGGCCGGGCTGCCAGCGATTGCTGTAGCCAAGTCATCGAGGAGAGATAGCTGAGATTCGGGCTCGTCATAATCTGAGCTAACCGCAGCCGCGAGGAGGGCCGCAGCTGCACGCGCTCCCCAGGTGTATCTTAGGTCTCTAGCGATCACGACCAAATCATGTAGACCGTCGCGAGAGCTCTGGGTATCTAGAGACCTTCTTGCCGCATCCAACAAGAAATGGCTATTTGAGCCAGGATTCGACTCGTCTTCACGCGAAAGATCTACGAACGCGGAATATTCCTGCCATTGATACTGCACAATGAGAGCAAGAAGCGCAGGTCCTTCAGCACGATCAGTTCTAAAGTTCGGGTGAGGCGCAACATCTCCTGGCGACAAGCAAGCAATTAGCCATTCAATTTGCAGCCCATTGTTAGCAACAGCCATTACTCCTCCTGCGCAACAGAAGGATATCCGTACTTGTCATCGAGTAGGGCCTGCATCGTCGCAGCTCTTACAACTATACCGACATGCCTGGACAATCCTGATCGAAAATCCTCCTCGGTAGGACAGATCAGAAATCTCGCTTGGTCTTGGGCGTAGCCAGCGAGCTTGATCATGTTGTGCCCTACGCTCTCTGCAATGACATCGTTTGATAGGCCTGCTGCAATCAAAATTAAGCGCGCTAAAGGATAGCAATCCCTAGCTTGCCGAAGCTTCGCCAACGTTGTCTTCTTCACTACAGCATGTTGTGCTGCAGAGAAGATCGAAACGATAGCGACCGACTCTGAAACGTCACGATGCTCTTCGTCCAGTTGTGCGCATATGGTTGACGGGATCGCTTCGACAACATCGAAGACTATCTCCTCCCACCTACCATTATCCAGGAAGGGGGACAGACTATACAGGACGACCGGACGCCGGACTCCTTGCTGCGAGGAAGACTCGTGAGTTGCTACTTCCGCCGTCGGTGTCGTCGTTGAAGCAACAGTGACCGGCCTGTCACCTTGTACTAGATTCACGGGCCCGTTGAACGTTGCACTGCTCAGATCCATGGAGTGCGACGCGTTGTTGGTGTGCTCCTCCTCAGTGGGTGGCCGCTCTATCTCCGTGCCCCAAAAGCGGTCCATGATCACCAAGAGAGCAAGAAGGACAGTCGCTCCCAGCAGCGCCCACCCGGCGTGCTGACGCAGGAAATCCAGCGGGCCCCACCATGTCGTCTGTCCAGCCACAACGTTCTGGAGAAGACCGGCCAAGGTCCCGACCCACAAGACCGCGACAGCGACTAGCGTTCCACGCACCGCCGACCGTCGGCCCACAGGTCCTCCACCTATGCTTCCGCCCTCCGACAGGACGACACGTTGGGTGGGACTTATCCTATCGATCCGGCTTGCCGCGCTTGTCCCATCCGCAGCGTGTCGCCAAGACGCCTACTTGTCTTCGCCTGAGGTTCGGGCACGCATTGGGCACAACCAGCCGCCGAGTGTCGATCATGCTCGCACACACCCGAACACCACAGCATGTCGCACAACAGCAGAAAGCCCAGGTCGCCAGCGAGATGACCCAGGCCTCTGGGAGAGCCGACGAGGGGAATCGAACCCCTGACCCTGTGTTTACAAGCCACTTCGAGACCGTCCGCAGGCGTCCGAGGGACTCCTCCTTGCCTGCTCGCGAGCGCCTGGACGCCGTCGCCAGTCCCTCAACGTCCGTGATCGTCCACAACCGTTGTCAGCAACGGCGTTAGCAAGATCTGCCGTCATCGTGATGCTGGTTCTCCAGCAGGGCTCGTAGACGACGCACCTCGGCTACCAGGAGCGGGACATCGGACCGCGCGTGCGCGATGAACGCCGCGTTCTCATCCCACCGATCATCAGGACCGGCAACATAGGGCATCGGAAACTGCACCAAAGTGGCAGCCACCATCTCCCTGTCCTCCCACTCTGGCCAACGGCTGCCCTCGCCATCGTCGGGCACGGTGCTGACAGCGACCAGGTTCGCGGCAGCGTCATCGTCAAGAAACCGCACATACCAGGGTCCAGGTGTCGCGCTATGGGCACGGTTCTCGATCTCATGCAGGTCGCCGTCACTGATAGGTACGCTCATGTACCAAGCATCCAGGCCGCTGACCGGCGAAACGCCAAAAGCAACCCCTCGCAGATTGGGTGATCTCCGCCCCGCGATGCGATCACCTGCGAAAACAGCTCGATCATGCGGCTGAGCAGCGGCTACGCCTGCGGATATCTCGCATCACCTGTTGCTGGTTCCGGCACTCTCACGGAACAGCGACGAAACAAGGGCAGAGCATCGAGGCCCTCACCAACGCTGAGCACACGGCAGGACACCGACAACTGAGCCGCAGCATGGTCAGCGGCGTGGCACTGCGCCCCCACATGAATCGTGATCAATGCGCGTGCATCGCGAGACGGTCGGATCAGATGCTTGCGGTGTGGAGATGTGCAACGCGAGTGTCCCACCCGCCGCCGAAGGGCGGCTTGCCGAGCGGGTGGTCGCCGCCGGGCTCGCTGGCATCACCCTGCCCTTCGTCCAGTTCGGCTGGCTGCTGCTCGTGGCCGCCCTGTCCGACGACTCGCGCTGCGGCCACTTCGGCTGCCTCGGCCAGCTGGCCGACGCGTCGACGGTGGGGAACTGGGCGGCGGTCGTGCTCGCCTGGCCGCTGCTGCACCTCCTACGGGTGCGCCCGGCGTGGTCCGTCGCCGTGCTGGCGCCCTTCTTCCTGGTGCCAATCTGGGAGCTCGCCGACGTACCGGTCGGCGTGGTCGCCGGAGCGTTCGCCTACCCACTGGCCGCCCTGGTGAGCGCGCCACGCCTGTCATGGCGGCGGCGCAGTCTGGTTCTGACCCTCTTCCTTCTGCTCCGCGCCTTCCTCGCGCTTTCTTCCGGATAGTCCCAGCCCGGGCAGCCCGCGGGTCGGCCTCACCGTAGGCCAGAATCAGGGAGGGCTCGCATCTGATCCGTAGCCAGTTCGCGATCGTCCGCCACCATCCACCGCCGTCACAAGCTCCTGGTCAACGGCTCTCACGGCTTGTTCTGGCTCCAGGGCCATGCACCTGTGTCCAAGGACGTTGTTAGCGACAGCGTTAGCAAGATCAGTCGACCACTGGCCATCCTGGTATTGCCGACTGGCGGCCAACCGGCCTGCTGAACTGCGGACACGAACGCGCCCTGAGCCTTGCCCATCGGTCAAGGGCACCCAAGAATCCCGGAATCGTCGACGATCTGAGCGTCTGTCGATGGCGGGTGGCGTACTGATCAGCACCGGTCCCAGCGGCGGGACGAAGTGAGTTGAACGTCGTCCTCTTTTACGGTCAGGGCGCCGCCAGACCTGTCCCAGAGAGCAGCCCGGCCGTTCGCATCTCCGAGCAGCACCAGAGGACGGCCCGGTACGGGTGCTGCGCCTTTGAAGGCGATCTTCTCAGTGACGGGCACAAGGCAGACTGCCTTTGGCTCGATCCCGTGAAACGGTTTCGTCGTCCCTGCGGCCCGCAGGTCCCCCAAGGCGATGGCACCACCCCGGGCCCCTTCCTGTATACCGAGGACGCAGGGAACTAGAACCGCGACCGTCAATGCGAACAGCGTGACGATCGTGACCATCCAGAGAGGAACGATCAGGTTCACGTGATAGCCCCATCCGAGTATCGCAAGTGACCCCAGGGCCAGCAGCAGCGTGAGACCGGTCAAGGACCATGACGGCCGCAATGCCTGCCACCACGGCAGCTCAACGTCATCCGCGCCCAGGCCGAAGATGCTGAGATAGGTCTCGTACGTCAGCTGCCCATAGACCATGGGCAGCGGTATCGCGATGGTCGCCAGCATGGGCAGCAGCCATGAAAGAGCAACCTTTAGCGATGTGTAATGGAAGAAGTGACGAACTCCGGAAACGGTGGCAGGCGTGATCAATGCTAAACCTGCCAGACGGATGGCGTCTGGCGGTGGATCCGCGGCGAGGACCCATCCCAAGAACGCCATCCCCAGTGGGAACGTGCAGCCCAACAGCCAGGAGCGCATCAGCCATCGGCAAGGGATGGCTGACGCGGCCACGACGACGAGCGCGACAGCAGTCCACGATTGGCTCGGCCAGGTTTGCCCCAAGATGACACCACCAGCGAAAGGCGCGAGCACGGAGAGCGCAGCGCCAGTGGCGATCGTCGCCACACGCGGTGGCTTCGCCGAGCGATATTTTGCCTTCATGCGCCGAAGATCGTCCTCGGAGCTCTCGCCCCACGCCTTGCGCACCATCAGCCGGCGACCATTGAATTCAGTGGTACGACTGCTCGCGAGGGCCTCCGCATCTGCCACGGACTGCGCGTGGATTTCGCCGTCGACCGGACGCCTCGTCAAGGAGTCAAAAACGCGATACCGGGCGTCGAAGGTTCCCGACGGTCGGCGAAGGTGAGTCCACCTGATGCGGACGAAGATTCCATCCTGGATGCAAGAGCGCAGCAGATGGCTCCTTCCTGCGTTGAGCGATCCGATACGCGATCCGGCGATTGGCACATCGGCCTGGAACTGTGAACCATTCGTGGATTGACGTACTCGCCATCCGCGGGACCTGCACATCGCAGGAACCAACTCGGCATCCTCGGCCGTGGTTTCGAACTCTACTCGGACCGTATGGTCATATGGGTACGACGTGCTCACCTCGACCCAGGGTTCCCAGGTCGACTCGTATGGACCGATAGGCTTTTCTGTCGGTTCGTTTTTACGGTTTCGGACGGCCAGCAATACCACCAGCACGAGAAGATTCCAGACTGCCATCACAAGAGTGTCAAGCAGGGCGGTCAAGTTCCGAAGCCAATCACCGGCAACCTTCATCGAACTGTGAGACCACACGAAGCCGGGGAGCGCGTCGGTTGAGCGTGATCGAAGCCCTGAGTGCGGACACCAGGGTTAGCACGGAGCGGCGCGACCACCCGATCTTCCGCTTTTCAGGCGGAGCAATCGCCCTGCACGGCTGATCGAGACCGTGGTCAGGCGCGCGTGGACGGTGGCGCGGATGCGTCGGCATGTGGGGACGTTGCTGTCAGCGCTACTGTCACCTCAGCCATGGTCACCCGGTGGCAAGGTCCGACGAAGGAGGGCCTTGCCGGCGATCGCCCCAGCCCGTACGGCGGGTACCGAAGTCCGCGATCGTCACGGCCTCAGCCACCGTGCGGCCATCTGATCCGTCTGCATCGATGCAGTCGAGAGACATCTAAACGCGCCTTCATCTCCTGTCCTGTGGAAGCCTGGTAGAGAGCGACCACGTCTGCCCTGGTCCAGCGTCGTCCGACCGGCGGCTGACATGCTGGCGGGACCGGTACTCCCGAAATCCGGTGGCAAGCCAATCCGGAGCGCAGGTCCGCAAAGCCGAGCACCGGAAGTGGCACGGCAACAAGATCTCTCTAATCGACGGACGTGCGAGAGCAAACTGATTTTTTTCCTCCTCGCCGCCGGCGGGAGCCTCTGATGGAGCGCGGAATGTCGCACCCGCGTCGTACACTGACTGACGTCCTCCGATCGCTGATCTCGGGCGTACGTTCTCCTATGGCTGGAGAGTGACATGGCAGGAACCCTGCACTACCGCCTACGGGTTGCGCACATCTATCAGCGGAGGTTCGACTCGGACAGTCTCGCGGAAGCTCTGGCGTCTGCCCACTGGTATCTTATTACCAGACGACCCGCCGTTAAGATGGTCCCTGACTCATTTCGATATCAGGACGAAATTCTTACCGCCGAATTTGTCACTCGTGATAGCAGGACTGGAATCTCGACTGTACATGCCCTCGGGTCTGACACCAGCCGTCTTGACCCCTTGAGCAACTTTCGAATCTACGCGGATGGCTCCTACTTTTCATTTCGGGCGGCAAACAAACTTATCCATGGTGATTCCTGGGCCCTAGCCTCACTACTCGCCGAGGCACGGGGAGACATATCGCAACATGAGGTTCTCTACGTCGGCCAAGCCTATGGCGTGAACCACTCTCGTAATGCTTACGAACGAACTTTGGCCCACAAGAAGCTTCAACGTATCTACGAGGATCATATCGACAGCGGGTACGAAGTCTTTGTAGCTCCGCTGGTGTGCGATAAGTCGATACTCATAAACGATGATCATATTGATGACGCGGAGGACGGCCCGGACCTGAACCTCTACTGGAGAGATCTTGTTGCAGCAGATGGAAGCATTCTGCGAGCGTCCGTAGACCTGATCGAGCATAGCATAATCTCCTACTTTGCCCCTCACTACAACGAAAAGTTGGTCGAGTGGCGCGCGGCCAGACCAACCGATGCGATGAGCAAAATGCGGGCGGCTAGATTTCGACTTATTCATATTCACTTGAGTGGCTGGCAAGGCCTCGCACGCTTCTTCTCTCCTTCGGTGCCACCGTCCAAGAGTCATCTGATGTCACATGATCTACCGCCCGTGGATCTAGCCACACAAAATTCACTTAGAGGAATTTCAGCTGAGCGTCTAAGCGCATGGCGTTTCGGAAGCTTCATGCTGCGTGAAGGACATGAAACCCTTGCCGATCTGGCGGAGAACACAGGCTCAGCAATGCTTATTTTCGGGGATGAGGCTCCTGCGATTCGAAAGCCACCGGGCATTAGCCTTCCGCCGCCTGTATCTGCGAGCAAAGTCGATGCCCGCCACCAGGTAAGGGCAGAAATACGCGCTACGCGAGAATTGGAGCGAAAGAAGAGCGAGCCACTTCGGCACCCGGGAGTGCCAACGTACGATAGAGCCAGTGGCACAATCCAAGTCGGCGAGTACGTTGACGGTACCCCATCTCGCCTTCGACTGCATGATCCCAAGACTGGGGAGGTAGATTCCGTTCTTATTATTGGGGATCCGGAAACGGGAAAGTCAAGTGCTCTTATCAGTTTGATGCTTGAGGGCTTCGGCTCGGCTGCATTTGATATTGTACCTGTAGATCCTTCGAATAAAAACGACCTCGAAGGCTTTGCCAGAAAGCTCTATTCCAAACTTCCGGTTGCCACTAACCTCATTGACTCGATCAGAGCGCTCGAGGTTACCTATAAAATTATTGGAATCCGAAAAGAGCAAGGCCGTACAGGAATCCCGTCAGCGAATAACCCGGGTCTTCTCGTTGGAATTGACGACTCCGACCAGCTCCTCGCAGATACACGTGGCGCCGAGTTGGTGGTGAAGATCCTTGCTTCGGCCTCGCGAGTGGGGGTCGGACTCATGATCGTGGTGTCAGATATCCGCGCACTCGAATCCAATGAACCTCTCATGAAGTCACTAATGACATGCTCACAGAAGCTTGCTTTTATGGAGAATGGCTACTACCTCTTAGCCGACCTTGAGGCGCGACATGGAGTATCCAGGCAAGCAACTTGGGATGGGGAGTCCATTACTGCTATTATCCGACGCGATACATCGAACACCAGCGTTGGGATAATAGTGGCCAAGTTCGAGGCCGAACTAGACGCATCCGTAGTCACTGCCCTTTGCTCAAATACAACGATCCCTGAAGGCCGATATATCGGCAACTGGGATATGGTGAACTTTCCGGATCATTGGCGCAACATGGATCTCAATGGAAAAGAGTGGAGGTTGACTCGGCACGAGGATTCCTGGGTGTTGAGCGCTAGCCTTTCGACAGCCGGCAATGAAGCTATTGATAGTGGTGCGGATGTAATCAGATGGGCTAGTTCAGTCATCAGCTATAGGCTGGAAGGTGAGTTCTCCCGGTGGCAAGCCGGACCTACCACACAAGGTGTTGCAACGCTCTATGCCGATGCGCTGGGAGAAGTTAGTCCAAAACACCACTCCCTCGAATCGACGTATCGCATGTTTTTGCATCGATACTGATTCCAGGCATAACAAGACGTAAAGCACATTCGTTACCCTGTTCGGCTCTTCAGCTGTCATTGCGCTGATGGCGGCGTGCGCCTTCTGGCCCACCGTTCCGTCGTGTGGTTGGCGCGCGGGTGGTGCTGGCCGCGACCGGCCGGAGAGCCGCAGCGCGGCCAGCAACCGCCTGACGCGCGGCAGGCCGCCGGAGGCGGGCTGCCCTTGATGACGTGTAGATAAGTTGCTTTCAGTGCTGTCCGTGGGTGGCTCAGTGCTGGTTGCGGTAGGGCTGGGCTGTGGTCCAGGTGCGTTCGAAGCTGGTGAGGTAGATGTCTGCCAAGCCTCGATCGTCATTGTGGTGTAGGTGTATGACGGGGGCGTTGGCGGCTGGTGTGGCGTAGGCGTGGGTGTTGACGAGGAGTTCGTTGTCGGCTCGGTAGATGGAGCCGTAGAGGACCGTGCGGTGTAGGCGGACCTCGACGCCTTTGACGTCGAGCAGGGGCCGGTAGAGCGTGAGGGCGTTTGTGATTCGTGCGGCCATCACCGTAGGGCCTATGCCTTCGTCGGCTCCGCGAGCTGCGACTTCGGGGCTGTCGGGGTCGCCGAGGAGGATGCGGACTGTGGCGCCTACGCTGGCTCGGGCGGTGAGGATGTTGAGGAGTCCGCGGTCTTCGGCGAGGAAGAGTGCGCTGTAGGCGAGGATGCCGATCTCCTGGCTGGCCTGTTGGAAGAGGTTACGCCATACGGTGTGCGGGACGGTCCAGCGGTGGGGGTAGATCGCTTGTACGCCGTCGGCGAGCACTTCGCGTCGTGGGGCAGCTTCCGGCCATAGGTCGGCCTCGTCGACGTGGAGGAGGTCGGCGATGGCCCAGCGGTGGCGGGGGTAGGGGGTGCGTCCGTTGATCCAGCGGGCGACGGTTTTGGGGTCGACGGCGAGTGCGGCGGCGACGTCGGTGGTGTTGAGCCGGGCGGTAGCCAGCGCGTAGCGGAGGTTGTTGTTCATGGGATCCGCCTGCTTGTCTCGCGAAACGGTCGTGTGCTGCGACGTTAACATCAGACGTCCCTAGACGTCCCCAAGTTGCGGTGTTCCCGCCCCTGACCCCAGAGCGACTCTCAACACGTACACCCAACCGGGAGCGTCAGAGAGGACGAGCATGCCGACGAGCAAAACCGTCAAGGAGCAGCAGCGGGCCTACGCCGAGCGGTTGCTGACCGCGCTGGGCAGCCAGCTGGCCGTGCGTGAGGTCACGGTGGTGCTGATCGTGGCCGAGGACGGGCGGCCGGCCTTGGATGTGACCGATAGCCGGTGCAGGATGCGGCGGGTGTTCGTGCAACTGCCGTTCTGCTGGTTCTACTGGGGCGATCAGGACGACGAACGGGTGTCGTTCCTGCAGATGCCGGCCGCGGTGGACCGGGTCGAGCAGGCCGCTCGGGCGGGCTGGCACGCGGGCGAGCAGGGCGAGCTCAGCGTCGATCTGAACAAGATGCTCGATGCCTACCGGGGCTGATCAGGTGGTCGCGGGCCGATGGCTGACCGGCGGCCGGGTCTACCCCCAGGTCGCCGACCGCCTTCGTGAGCGGATCGGGTCGGGTGAGTTCCCGCCGGGCAGCGTGCTGCCCTCGGAGGCGGCGTTGTGCCGGACGTTCGGGGTGGCGCGCAACACGGTGCGGCGGGGGATGGCACTGCTGGAGGATGAGGGGTTACTGGTCACCGTCCCATCCATGGGGCGGGTGGTGTGCGGGGCGGAGCCTGCGGCGCGGTACCGCTATCAGGTGATCGCCGCTGAGCTGCGCGAGCAGATCGAGCACGGGCAGTTTGCTCCGGGTGCTGCTGTGCCGAGTGAGACCGAGCTGAGGCGGCGTTTCGCGGTTTCGCGGAACACGATGCGGCAGGCGTTGTCGGTGCTGGAGCGTGAGGGCCTGGTGGTGGCCGAGCATGGCCGGGGCCGGTTCGTCCGAACATGAGTAAGTCTGGGATGAGACGTCCTGGGACGTCTCACCCCGACCTCTAGATCCACCCCGGTCCTGAGTGCCTATCGTGGGGCTCGTGGGAGATGTCGAGTGGGCATACGGCCTGGCCAAAGATCTGCTGGAGACCGCGTTGCCCCGGCGCTGGGGGCACACGCGGGGAGTCGCCGAGCAGGCCGAGCGCCTGGCTCCGATCCTCGGTGAGGATAGCGAGGTGTTGATTGCGGCGTCGTTGCTGCATGACATCGGGTACGCCCCCGACCTGGTGGACACCGGCATGCACCAGCTCGACGGCGCCCGGTATCTGCGTGATGTGGCCGGCGCCGAGGATCGGTTGTGCCGTCTGGTGGCCTACCACTCGTGCGCCGACAATGAGGCCCGACAGCGTGACCTGTTCGACGTGCTGGCGGCCGAGTTCGACCAGGAAAAGCCCGATCTGGCCAGGGCTCTTACGTACTGCGATATGACAACCGATCCGGATGGCCGGCACCTGGATGTGCGGGACCGGCTGGCGGAGATCCACTCTCGCTATGGGCGTGACCATGTGGTGAGCCGGTCGATCGTCGCGGCGACGCCGTGCATCGTGTCGTCGGTGCGTGCGGTGGAGGCCGCACTATCCGATGTGCGGCAGGCCGGTGCCGGATAGGTAGTGCTCGATCCGCATCCGCATCGAGGCGGCCATCGGCAGCGACAGGACCTCTTTGCGGGGCACCCACCGCACCTGGCGGGACTCCGCGCTCGGGGTCGGTGTTCCGGAGATGGCGCGGCCGATCAGGACGATGGAGAACTCTTGGCGGGCCTCACCGTTGGAGGTGTAGAGGATCACGTGGCCGGGATCGGTGTAGGTGCCGGCCAGGCCGGTGATCTCACAGGTGATGCCGGTCTCCTCCAGCGTCTCCCGCACACCCGCCTGCGGGAGGGATTCGCCCAGGTCTATGGCTCCGCCGGGAAGCGCCCAGTTGTCGTTGTCGGAGCGCAGGATCATCAACACCTCCCCGCGGTCGTTGGTGACGATCACGTTCACCGACGGAACCAGACTGTTCGGCTGGGGCGCGTTGGGGTCGTGGTGGAAGTCGATCCGCCGGGGCATGGTTCAGGACTCTACCGGCCTGGCCTGCGCCCACACCTTGTCGAAGCTTTCGGCGTAGGTGGCGACCATGTCGCCTCCGGCCACCCGGCGCAGATGCAGCACGGGCGCGTTGCCGGCGCGGGTGCCGTACACGTGCATGTTGATCAGATACTCGTCGTCAGCGCGGTACATCGAGTTGTACAAGATCGTGTGGTGCAACCTGATCTCGACGTTCTCCATACCGGTGATCGGCTGGTAGAAGACCAGGGCGCTGCGGATTTGCGCGGCCATGCTCTCGCCGACACCCTCATCCACGCCGCGCTGCGCGACCTCGGCGCTGTCGGGATCGCCGAGCAGGATCCGGACCCTCACCCCGGCTCGCGCCTTGTCGGCCAGCAGTCGCACCATGCCCCCGTCGTCGGCGAGAAACAGGCCGCTGTAGACCAGCACGCCGATCTCCTGCGACGCCGCCGAGAACAGCCGTCCCCAGATGTCCCGGGGCACGGCCCACCGGTGTGGATAGAGCGCCAAGACCTCGCTCTCCGACGCCGCCACCACCTGCTCACGGGTGAGCGCGTCCGGCCACAGGTACGCCTCATCCACACCCAGGTACGAAGCCGCAGCAAACCGGTGCTTTCGGTACGGCTCACGCCCCTTGGTGACCCACCGCTCGACGGTCTTGGGGTCGACTTCGATCGCCTCCGCCAGGTCGGCGATGGACACGCCTTTGTGGAGAAGGGCCGCGCGTAGCCGTTCGTTCGCCATCTCACCTGCTCGAAGGGACGTCCGGGGACTGCCTCATCGTAGGCCGGACGTCTTGAACATGTCCCGTCGTGTAGTGATCTCGTCCTGACTCTCCGCCGCATTCTCGGTTGCACAAGCCACCACGGCCCCAACCGAAGGAGGAGATGCGCGATGACCAACCTGATCACCATCCTGAACGAGACCCCCTCATGCGAGTGCGGCAACGCCCTGACCGAGGGCCAGACGCAGTGCTCCAAGTGCCTGGCACGTGACCGCTGGACGCGCAAGCGGCGGGCCCGGAACCGGCGCAACCAGCGGCGGACCGAGACCCGCCGTCCCCCGCGCGACCCTCGCAGCGTCGCGGCGGCGGGGGTGAGCTGGACGTGAGCTGGCTCCCGCTAATCCTCGCCGGACTACTCGGCGTGACACTGCTCGTCGGCTACATCACGGTCCTGGTCGGCATCCGACGCCAGGACAAGGCCATGAACCTACGCCGTCAGACCAACGGCGTGTCGGCGTCACTGGCCCGCAAGGTCACCGGCTGCCACGTGCGGAACGGCGTGTCGTGGACGTAGCCAACTGCTCCTCGACCCGCGCGAGCCGCCCCGACAGGTCCTGTACGGCGGTGCGCAGCTCGGCAACCTCGTCAGCCAAGTCGTCGGAGGCCGGGGCGTCGGCCTCGTCGCGGACGTACACGCCCTTGCCCTGCTGGCCGATCACCAGGCCCTCGTTACGCAGGATGCCGACCGCCATCTTCACCACCGACAGGGAGGCGTCGTACTGCTCGGCGAGCTGGGCGGTGGAGGGCAGCGGGGTTCCGGGCGCGAGGGATCCGCCGCGGATCTGTGCGCGGAGATCGTCGGCGATCTGGAGGTAGCCGGCCCGTCCGGTGTGTTTGACCATCACCGTCCATCTCACCACACCAAGTCGGCCACGCCAACATTGACAACTGAGCCAACTAGGTTAACCATGTTGGCTAGGACGAATAAGGAGGTCACCGCCCATGCGTACCGTCCCGATCCCGGTCGACACCGGCAAGCTCGCCATCACCTGCGTCAAGGCCCCGCGCCCGCGCGTGCTCAACCGCGACACCGGCGAGATCAAGACCGACAAGAACGGCAACACCGTCTACGAGGTCACCGTCTCCGTGGAAGACGAGTTCGGCCGGATCGAACTCGTCAAGATCGGCATCACCGGAGAGCCGCCCATCAAAGCCGGAGACCCCGTCAACGCGGTCGGCCTGCTCGGCTACGTCTGGGAGATCGCCGGCAAGTGGGGCATCGCCTACCGCGCATCCGCCCTGCTCCCAGCGCGGGAGAGCGCCGATGTCTGACGTGCTGGTCCTGCTCGCAGCCCTGGCCGCCACGGCGGCCGGGCTGTGGGCCTGGCGCCGCTGGCACTACCCGTCGTTCTGGCTCGCGCTCGGCTTCCCGATCGTCGCCGTCGCGGTCCGCGCCTCCTGGCGGGGGGTCGCCCTCGGCTGCGGGCTGACCAAGAAGCGGCAACGCTGGTGGTTCACCACCGTCCCCGGCCTGATCGCCTCCACCGGCATCGTCAAGGTACGGCGGCGCTTCCAGCGGGTCGCCGTCGACACCAAACCGTTCATGCGGCTGCCCCTGCCGACCCGGCACGGCTGGCGCGTCACCCTGCACACCCTGGAAGGCCAGACCCCCGGCGACTACGCCGACGCCGCCGAACGCCTCGCCCACTCCTGGGGCGTACACGCGATCCGCGTCTCCTCGCCCCGGCCTGGGCGGGTGGTGCTCATGGCCACCTTGCGGGACCCGCTGGTCACCGTCGACCAGCTCCCACCCTCCCCCGACCTGCTCAAGGTCACCGTCGGCAGGCTGGAGACCGGCAAACCGTGGACGATCGACTTCCGGACCGTTCCGCACTGGCTCAACGCCGGAGCGACCCAGTCCGGCAAGTCCAACCTCGCCAACGCGCTCATCGTCGGCCTGGCCCCACAACCCGTCGCGCTGGTCGGCTTCGACCTCAAAGGCGGAGTCGAGTTCACCCCCTACACACCCCGCCTCTCAGCACTGGCCACCAACCGCGCCGAATCCGTCACGCTGCTGTGTGACCTCGTCGGCCTGATGATCGACCGAATGGGGCTGTGCCGTCAGACCGCCGCCCGCAACATCTGGCAACTCCCACCCGCCCTCCGGCCCGTCCCGGTCGTGGTTCTGGTCGACGAGCTGGCCGAGCTCTACCTGATGGCCGACAAGTCCGAGAAAGACGAGATCGCCAAGACCTCGACCGCCCTGCTGCGGGTCGCCCAGCTTGGGCGGGCGTTCGGCATCTACCTGTTCTGCTGCGGTCAGCGCATCGGCTCCGACCTCGGGCCCGGCGTGACCGCTCTACGCGCCCAATGCTCCGGACGGATCTGCCACCGGGTCAACGACCCCGAGACCGCCACCATGACCCTCGGCGACCTCGACCCCGCCGCGCTCGTCTCCGCGCGGGCCATCGCCGCCGAGACACCCGGCGTGGCCATCGTCGCCGGTCAGGACGGCCAGTGGTACCGCGCCCGCTCCTTCTACGTCAGCGAACAAGCCGCCGAACACGCCGCCCACACCCACGCCCACCTCGCCCCGTCCTGGGACGAGATCACCACCCACCTGCCCGAACACGCCAACGCCTGAACGAAAGGGGGTGCACGATGCGACGCATCACCCGCCAGCTACTCGATACCGGACCGGTCATCGTCCTGGCCGCCATCGCGGGCGCCGGATCGTTCACCCACATCCGCGACACCGCCACCCAGCACGGCCAAACCGGCTGGATGTCCTGGGCCATCGCGGTCTGCATCGACCTGACCTGCGTCATGGCCGCCCGCGAACGCCAACACGACAAGCAGACCGGCCGGACACGGCGCGGCCCGATCTCCTGGCCCGTCCTCGTCCTGACGGGCGGCATCATCCTGTCCCTGGCCGCCAACCTGCAACAAGCCGACCCGACCGCCTGGGGCTGGATCACCGCCGCCACCCCCGCCGCCGCGTTCCTCATCGCTGTATCCATGCTCGAACGCCGCGCCACCCGTCCCGAGCCGTCCCCGGACCCGGCGCTGTCCTCAGCGCTCGTCCCCGCCCCATCCTGCGCCCCGGCTCCCGTCCTGACGGGCCACTACACCCAGGACGCCCAGGACGAGGGGCAGGACGGCCCCGCTCCCGCCCTGGTCGACTACGCCCGCCGCATCGCCGACGAACACCACACCAAACACGGCAGACCCATCACCCGCGACGCCCTACGCGCCCACCTGGGCGTGTCCAACCAACTCGCCTCCGACCTGCTCCACACCCTGCGAACCGCCTGACCAGAAGGGAGACCTCATCCCATGACCAACGACCACCACAGGGCCCTCATCAACGGCCTGCTCGACCTGGCCGCTTTCCTGGAGGAGCACCCCGACCTGCCCGTGTCCCCGAGCCTTACCCTGCACCACTTCTCACGCCGAGACAGCGATGCCGACCAGTGCGCCGAGATCGACCAGATCGCCGCCCGCGTCGGCTCCCCCATCGACTACGAAGACTCCCCCTACGGCCACTACGCCACCTCCGTCCTCTTCGGGCCCGTCGAGTACCGAGCCGTGGCCATCTCCGCCGCCGCCCGCGCCCGCCACGCCGCCGAAACCAGCTACCACGGCTGCATCCAGCCCGACCCGGCACCCGCCCCCTGAACAGGAGACACGATCATGCGCATTCGCCTCGAAGGAACCCGCACCGAAGTCATCGACGCTCTGCTCCACCTGCGCCTTCACTTCACCGTCATCGCCGCCTCACGGCTCTACCCCAACCGCGCCAATCCCTGCTACTGGCGCATCCACCTCACCACCACACCGCGCGAAAGGAGGTGACCAGCCTTGATCGAAGTGATCCGTTACCAATGCTGCACCTGCAACGGGAGCGGCCTCGACAACGACCGCGACCGCTGCCGCGACTGCGACGGCACCGGCATCGACAACCACGGCGCCTAAAAGCGCAGCGCCCCCGGCCTGGCCGTACATCCGCCAAGACACACGCCAGGTCGGGGGCCATCCCTTCACCCGAACGAGCGAAAGGAGGTCTCCATCTTGCCCACAACCCACGCCACCGCGCACGCAAAAGCGGGCATGATCGCCCGACTCAACCACCCCGACTACGACCGCTGGGCAAGCCAGATCCGCGGCACCGGTGGCTGCCGACAGCCCATCCACTTGCGCGGCAAGGTCGAGCACTACGACCAGGTCACCGGACAGCTTCTGCACCGCTACACCACCCGCACCGAACCTGACGGCATCCTCCGCGTCCCATGCAAGACCCGCCGCGCCTCCCGCTGTCCCGCCTGCGCCGAGACCTACCGCTCCGACACCTACCACCTCATCCGCGCGGGCCTGATCGGCGGCAAAGGCGTCCCCGAGACCGTCACCACCCACCCGACGCTCTTCGTCACCCTGACCGCCCCGTCCTTCGGCACCGTCCACGCCCGCAAGGACAAGAACGGCAAGGCCCTGCCCTGCCACGCCCGCCGCAACGCGGAAACCTGCCCACACGGCCGCGTCATGACCTGCACAGAACGACACCACGCAGACGACCCCCGCCTCGGCGAACCGCTCTGCCCCGACTGCTACGACTACACCGGCTCCGTCCTGTTCAACGCCCTGGCCCCGCTGCTGTGGAAGCGCTTCGCCGACTCCCTACGCCGCCACCTGGCCAAACTCGGCGGCCTGGCCCTCAAAGACCTCCGCCACCACCTCACCGTCTCCTTCGCCAAAGTCGCCGAATACCAGCGACGCGGGGTCGTCCACTTCCACGCCGTCATCCGCCTCGACGGCCCCGGCGGCCCCACCGCACCACCACCGGCCTGGGCCACCGCCGACACCCTGACCGACGCCGTCCAACACGCCGCCCGCGTCGTCAGCGCCCTGGTCCCCGCCATCGACGACCAACCCGCCCGCCTCTTCAAGTGGGGCGCCCAACTCGACATCCGCCCCATCACCCTCGACGGCGACCTCACCGAACAATCCGTCGCCGGCTACATCGCCAAATACGCAACAAAGGCGGCCGAGTGCGTCGGCACCCTGGACCGCCGCATCAACCCCCTCGACAACCTCGACGCCTACAACCTCCGCGACCACCCCCGCCGCCTCATCGCCGAATGCATGCGCCTCGGAACCATCGAGGACCTGGCCGACCTCCGCCTCACCCAATGGGCGCACATGCTCGGCTTCCGCGGCCACTTCTCCACCCGCTCCCGCCGCTACTCCACCACCCTCGGTGCCCTCCGCGCCGCCCGCGAAGATCACACCCGCGACCAGGAGATCACCACCGGCCGCCTGCCCCTCTTCGCCGAGGACACCGTCCTCGTGATCAGCGAATGGACCTACGCGGGCAAAGGCCACTCCGCCGGAGACCAACTCCTTCTCGCCGCCCTCACCGGCTCACACCCGGGGAGGCGTACATGAGCGCTGAGCTCCTCACCGTCCCCGAAGCGATGGCGCTCCTCAAGGTCAGCCGGTGGACCCTCTACAACCTCATCCGTTCTGGCGAACTCATCTCGATCCTCGTCGGTGAACGCTGCCGACGCATCCCTACCTCTGCCCTCGACACGTACGTAACCCGACTCTGCGAGGAGGCCGCCTGATGAACAAGCGATCGAACGGGGAAGGCTCGATCTTCCCGTACAAGGACGGCTGGGCGGGCTACGTCTGGGTCACCACACCTGAGGGCAAGCGCACCCGGAAGTGGGCTTACGGCAAAACCCGCGAGGAAACCCACGAGAAGTGGCTCAAGCTCCACGAGCAGGCCCGCAAGGGACCGGTGGCCACCAAGCATGAGACGGTGGCCGCCTTCCTTATGCGCTGGCTCGCTGAAGTCGTCGAGCCCAACCGCGAGCCGACGACCTATGTCGCGTACGAACCGCTCGTTCGGCTCTACATCATCCCCGGTTTGGGAAAGAAGCGCCTCGACAAGCTCACCGTCCGGGACGTGCAAGCCTGGCTGAACACCCTGCCCGCCCTCTGCACCTGCTGCGATCAGAAGAAGGACCACAAGCGCCCCGAAGCCAAGCGCCGGTGCTGCGCCATCGGGAAGTGCTGCGAAGGCTACCCGGCCCGCTACACGATCATCGGCATCCGCCGTACTCTTCGGGCCGCCCTAGGCCACGCCATCCGTGAGGAGCTGATCTCCAAGAACGTCGCCGCGCTGACCACGCTGCCCAGTGTCAGCAAGACCAAGAAGAAGCGCCAGCAGATCGTCTGGAGCGTCGACGAGGCCCGCCGCTTCCTCGAATACGTCCAGGACGACCCGCTCTATGCCGCGTACGTGCTCATCCTCGTCCTCGGCCTACGGCGTGGGGAGGTTCTCGGCCTCGCCTGGGACTGCGTCGACCTCGACGGCGAAGAGCTCCACATCGCTCGCCAGCTCACCAGAGTCGGCGGCCAGCTCCTGCACCGCGACAAGACCAAAACCGACGACTCGACCGCCTCGCTCCCGCTCCTGGGCCTGTGCGTCTCGGCTCTGAAGGGACGTCGCGAACTCCAGGACCAGGCCTGTGACGTAGCCGGCGCCGTGTGGAAAGACTCAGACCTTGTGTTCACCACGCGGTACGGCACGCCCATCGAGCCGCGCAATCTTAACCGCGCCTTCGACTCGCACTGCAAGAACGCGGGTGTCCCGCGCATCCGCGTCCACGACACTCGGCACACCTGCGCCTCGCTGCTGGCCGCCCTCGACGTCCACCCGCGCGTAGCGATGCGCATCCTGCGACACTCACAGATTTCCGTGACCATGAACGTCTACACACAGATCCCCAGCCCCGAAACCCGCAAGGCGCTCGACCGGCTCAACGCCCGCCTTGCTAACAACGATCAAGACTTTGAGCAGGAACGCTAACGCCGTTGCTGTACAGCACTGCTGTATAGAGATCAAAAAGGCCCCTTCCATACCCTGGAAGGGGCCTTTGAGCTGCGAGCCGACGAGGGGAATCGAACCCCTGACCTTCTGTTTACAAGACAGATGCTCTGCCGATTGAGCTACGTCGGCGCGGCCTATCAGTGTAGACGGTCAGCGACCCCGATGACGAGCCACCTCGTACAACGCCACCCCAGCCGCCACCCCAGCGTTCAACGACTCCGCAGCCGCCCGCATAGGAATCCGTGCCACAACGTCGCACTGCTCCCGCACCAACCGCGACAGCCCCTTGCCCTCGGAGCCCACCACGACCACCAGCGGCTCGCTCAGCAGGTCGACGTCGCCGATGTCCGCGCTGCCCTCGCCATCGAGTCCGATCACGAACAGGCCGGCGTCCCGGTATTCCCGCAGCGCCGCCGTGAGGTTGGATGCCCGTGCCACGCGGAGGTTGGCCAGCGTGCCAGCGGAGGTCTTCCAGGCCCCGCCCGTCACTCCGGCCGAACGCCGCGACGGGATCAGCAGCCCATGCGCCCCGAAAGCGGTCGCCGAACGCGCGATGGCGCCCAGGTTGCGGGGGTCGGTGACGCTGTCGAGGGCCACGACCAAGGGGACTTCTGCCGCATCCTGCGCCAATTCGACCAGCTCAGAAGGGTGCGCATAGTCATAGGCCGGGATCTGCAGCACGATCCCCTGGTGAACGGCGCCTTCGGTGAGCCGGTCAAGCTTCTCGCGGGTCGATTCGAGCAGCGCGATGCCCCGCTCCGTCGCGACCTTGATCGAGTCGCGTACGCGGTCGTCGCTCTCGATGCGCTGTGCGACATACAGCGCGGTGGCCGGCACTCCGGCGACCAGGGCTTCGAGCACCGGGTTTCGGCCGCCGATGTATTCGGGCGCGTCCTCGGAACGCCGCTGCCGAGCCGGGCCGGGCCGGCGTCCGCCTTGCTCCTCACGGGCGATCCGTTCGGAACGGGCCTTGTCCTTGTACCAGTGACGCATCTCGGCAGGCGGGGTGGAGCCCCTGCCCTCGAGCCCGCGGCGTCCCTGCCCACCGGTGCCCTTGGACGGGCCCTTCTTCTTCGCGGGCCTGCCCGATGCCCTACCGCCTGCTGCCATGGCATTAAGCGTACTCGGGCCATCACCCACCTCACGCCCCACTCAAGATCACACTCTGCTATGAGTACGGCCAGAGCCGTGCGACCTGCACGCCCCTCAGCTCGATAGGAGCCAGTTGGTTCTCTTACGCCGATAGAGGGTGACAATCCCGGCGCATCAACTCTCAACCCATTCAGTTACTCTAAGTACATACACATGTTCATATTGTTTCCCGAAAGGCGAAATATATGGATAGGCGAACGTTCTCCAAGCTGTTCCTCGCGGGAACGGCCGCGGCTTCACTGCCCAACCTCCCGGCCGCCTCGGCCTCGGCGGTCGTACCCGACAACCGGAAGACGCCGCTGAAACAGATCAAGGCCGGTGTCCTGAACATCGGGTACGCGGAGGCCGGTCCCGCCGCCGGCCCCGCGGTCATCCTGCTGCACGGGTTCCCGTACGACATCCAGAGCTTTGTCGAGGTGGCACCCCTGCTGGCAAAGGAGGGCTATCGAGTGATCGTCCCTTACCTCCGGGGCCACGGCACGACCCGCTTCCTCTCGGACCGGACATTCCGGAACGCACAGCAGTCGGTGATCGCCCTCGACATCATCGCCCTGATGGACGCCCTCAAGATCGAGAAGGCGATCCTGGCCGGGTTCGACTGGGGATCGCGCACGGCCGACATCATCGCCGCCCTCTGGCCCGAGCGCTGCAAGGCCCTGGTCTCCGTGAGCGGCTACCTGATCACCAACCGCGAGGCGCAAAAGGAGCCCCTGCCGCCGCGGGCCGAGCTGGCCTGGTGGTACCAGTACTACTTCGCCACCGAGAGGGGCCGACTCGGTCTCGAGCGGTACCGGCACGATTTCGCCAGGCTCATCTGGGAGAACGTCTCCCCGACCTGGAAGTTCGACGATGCCACGTTCGAGCGCACGGCGGCGTCCTTCACGAACCCGGACTGGGTGCCCATCGTGCTCCACAACTACCGCTGGCGACTGAGCCTGGCCGCGGGCGACCCGAGGTACGACGGCATCGAGAAGCGGCTGGCCGCGGCTCCCGCCATCTCCCTGCCTACGGTCACCCTCGACGGCGAACGCGACCCCTTCACTCCCCCAGGCGACGGCTCTGCCTACCGCAAGCACTTCACTGGCAAGTACGTACACCGAACCCTGCGGGGAATCGGGCACAACGTGCCGCAGGAGGCCCCGCAGCCGTTCGCCGAAGCCGTCGTCGAAGCGGACAAGCTCTAAAGAGCTACGACGCCCCTTGCTCACCTACCCGAGCCTCCGGCCGAGGGAATCGGAACAACCCGTGCAACCTCCCCAAAGCCTCGAGATCCCCAAAAGCCCTCGCGGCTCCACTCTTGATCGCATCGCCAAGCGTCCCCTGCCCAGCCCCCATGTCCACCAGAACATCGTCATCCATCTCAATAACGACATCCGGCCGCTGAGCGGGCCCATGCATCGTTTCGATCGTCCCGTCGTCGACCCGAGCATGAAAGACCTCATCGGAAACCCGGAACTCGTACACCGCCCGCAACCCCACCGCCGCCTCCGGCTCGAAGCCGACCCGCAACGCCAGCACCGCCCACCCAGCCTGGAACGCCTCCCCTTCCTTGCGCTCCCCCATCGCCCACTTCATGCCCCATCGCGCCAGAGCCAGCACCGCGGGCCCCAACTCCTCACCGGCTTCGGTCAGGGCATAAGCAGGGGTACGCGCCGGCGCAGGTAGCACGATCTTGCGTACCAGCCCCTCACGCTCGAGATGCTTCATCCGAGCCGCCAGCAGCCCGGTGCCCAGCCCGCGAAGGCTGTGCTGCAGATCTCCGAACCGCTTCGGCCCGGTCAGCAACTCGCGCACGAGCAGCAGCGTCCAGCGCTCGCCGACGATGTCCAAGGTCCGGGCAGTGGCACAGAACTGGTTGTACGATCGCTGATCCACTTCAACATTCTAAGCTTCGGGCTTCCTGTTTCTGAACTTCGTAGTCAGAGGGCTTCCGCCCAGTCTGACTCTGGGCTCTGGCATGCAGAGCCAGACTGCTTCTTCGGCCTGAGCGGCCGGTGCCGGACTGGCGCTTCGGGCTGAGCAGCGGCGGTCGGGAGACGACGAAGACGACCCCCGCCCCCTGCCGACCTGCTCCATACGAACTAGCGAAACACGTGGCCATGGCCATATCCGGCCGACTTTTCCCGAGCACTACGTCGACCCTGAATTGCCGAATACCGAAATTGCTGCGAGGCTCAGAGTGGGCCCGGTGCGAGCGCCGATCGTGTAAAGCTGGGAAGAATTACACTGGTGCGTTGAATCCCTGACATGAGCCCCTGACCTGCGAATTTGATTGTCCTAATAGCTCTGGACAATGTCCGGACGACTTTACATGCCAGATCGCTTGCCGGAGCCGGGCAGTGGCGGTCAGAGTGGCGCCGTTCCCAGTTCCGGGGTTCGTTATCGGCGCCATTGACAGGCGTGCGGATATTCCGCTGAATCGCTGTACGCGGTTGATCGGAGACTCCCGAGTCGGAAAGTACAGAGGATTTCTTTGAAAGGAGATCCGATGATCGGACGAAAAGGGATTACAGGAGCGGCTCTCGTCGTCGGGCTGACGGCCGGGCTTATGGCGGGGTCGTCAGCGTCGGCGCAGGCGGGGCAGGGGGTCACCGGTGTCGCGGACAGCTCTGCCGTCCTGGCAGCACCAGGCTGGTCGGCCAAGTCGTACCTGGGGATCAGCTACCACGACCGTTGCAAGGGCTGGCAGCGGATAAAGACCCCGTACAGGAGCGGCGCTTACATCACGACCAGCAGGCAGGTCCACTGCGAGAAGGGCGAGTGGGGCCGCCGGGCCGTGGTCAAGACGAGCCTCCAGCAGTATCGCGGACTCGGTTTCTGGCGGACGAAGGCCACCTCGGAGGTGAAGAAGGGAAGGGACGCGTTCACCGTGACGACGACACCTTCGTGGAAGTGCTCCGGCGGTAGCCAGCTCTACCGGAACCAGACGAAGGTGCATCTCTACTCCCTCCTGCGTGGCAGCGAAGTGGCCACCCTGTACAAGCGGTCGCAGGAGCGTCGGATCCGGTGTTGATCCCGGGCTGGGACGGGGACGTAGCTCGGCCGGACTTCCGCCCTTGGCGCTCGCGAGAGCGCCAAGGGCGTCTTCTTCCGAAGGAGTGAGCAGCGGATGGGATCGCGTGAGAGACGGCATGTCCCGGCGTGGCGCGTGATCGTCGGCGGGGTCGTGCCGGCCGTCCTGGCATTCGTGCTGTGGGCGACGGTCTCGGTGGCGGAGGAGAAACCGTACGAGGACGTCAAAAGGCAGTACATCGCCGCCGTAGACGCGGTGTGTGAGGAAGCGTCCCGACAGTCGGATCTCCGCGAGGAGCCACCTGCGAACCTGCGCGAGGAGGTGGACGAACTGCGCCGCGCTTCGGAGTCGATGACCAGCACCATCGCCGCGATAGAAGCGATCACGCCGCCCGGCGGTGACGTCCCGCGGGTGCGGGCGAGGTTCTTCGTGCCCGCCAGGGCGCTGGCCGCGAGCCTGCGCGAACTCAGCGGAAGCGCGCAGACGGCGATGCGCGCGGGCAGGAAGGGCGAGGCGAAGAAGGCGGTGGAACAGTCCCTGGAACCGGACGAGAACGAGAAGGCGCTGCGATCCTTCGCGGCGGAGTACGGCTTCCGGGCATGCGCGGGTGAATGACCGCGGCGCCCCCGAGTAGACCGCAGAATTCCGGACTTATTCGGACAATTCAGGTAATCTCATTTGCTCTCAGGTGTCACAGGCCATGCCAGAGTCGTCGGCACGGCCGGATGACGGCGCCGGACAGGGCAGGTGAAGATGCCGGAATTACCAGGGACATCAGGCTCGCAGGGGGACGAGCCTGGCCCGCTGCGGACAGGCATGGGATCGCGACCTGGGCGAAAGCCGGTCCGGCTGGACCCGGCCGCGGGCCCGGTGGCGGCTCTCGCGTATCGGCTGTGGGAGCTCAAGGCGGAGGCGGGGGACCCGTCCTACGCGGAGATGTCGACCCGCATGGGCGCGGCGGCCTCGAAGTCCTCGCTGGCGGCCGCCGCCCGGGGGCAGGTGCTCCCGACCTGGGAGACGACGTGGGAGTTCGTCCGGGTCCTCGCGGTCGACCGGCTGAAGCAGGACGCCGCGGAGGCCAGGCGCGAGTGGCGAGCTCACTGGGAGCGGGCCGCGAGCGCCGCACTCAGCGAGATCACCGAGGACCGTACGGGTCACGACCAGACCTACGCTGGGCAGGCGGAGCACCTCGAACGCCGAGCCTGGCCTCTCCTTGCCAGAAGGCTGGCCATGATCGCAGCGGTCGCGACCGCCGGTGCCGCCCTCTTCACCTGGCTCGCCCCATTCTCCGGAAAGAACAAGCCCACCACGTCGGCCACCCCGGCTCAAGCTGCCTCCTCCTACGACGATTCCGCCTTCGAGCAGGACGTCACCCATCCGGATGGCACGGTGGTGAAGACGAGGGCGGAGTTCACGAAGATCTGGCGAATCAGGAACACCGGCACCATCCCGTGGCGGGGACGCTATCTCACCCGGCTGAACGACACCCCCTGCCGCGCCCCCAAACGGGTCGAGATCCGCGTGGTCCAGCCGGGCGAGCCCGTCGACATCGCGGTACGCGTCCGCGCATCGGACTCCCCCGGCAGATGCAAGATCTACTGGAAGATGACCGACGAGACCGGGACTCAGCTGCTGTCCGCCAAGAAGCCGATCTTCCTGGACGTGGTCGTCGGCTGATCAGCTCTCGAAGCACGTCTTGGCCGGGTCGAAGGCCCCCTGTCATGGCCTCGGCCGCACGCCACCGTGCGGGTGGGGTGGCTCAAATGCCCCGCGGCTTTGCCCCTCCGGGTGATGAGGGTGCTCAAGGGCGGGCGGCGTGGTCGAGTACGTCGTGGGTCAGGGCGACGCTCACACCGGCACGAGCCCTCAGAAGTACGGCAGTGACAGCACCCGGATCGGTGAGCAGCACATCATGTGGCCCGTCCAGCGCGACGGTTCGATAGCCGACCGCCTCGGCGAACCTGTCGAAGGCGAAGGTCTGCGGCCGGCAGTAGACCCCTGTCCCAGGGATCCGCTCGACGGCCCCGGTCAGGCGAGTGCCTTCGGTGAAGGTACGCAGCGGCTGCGGACGCAACCGCTCCTGAAGCCACGCGGCGTCAGCCGGATCGGTGACGCCGAAGAGCGTCGGCGCGGGAGCGGGCACCTGCCAGCCATCGGCCGAAGCCTGAACGAACTTCACGAACCCTTCGGGAGCAAGGCTGAGCAGGCTGTCCCCGTCCGTCCCGGCCCAGCCCTCCACCATGATCACATGGTCAACGCGTTCGGGACGGAGGTCGGCTGCCTGCCGTACCACCAAGCCCCCGTAACTGTGCCCGACCAGCACAACACCGCCGCCAGAGCAGACATCGACCACGTGACGGCCCTCGGCCCCGGCCCCAGCACCGCCCTCAGCCCCGGCCTCCGTCTCTGCCCTGGCTCCGGCCCCCTTGGTCTCGACACCCTTGGTCTCGACGCCGGTCTCGGCTTCGAGACCGTCGATCGCGGCGACAACCTGTGCCACATGATCATGAAGACCCACGTCACGGCCATACACGAGGTCAGGAACGACAGTGCGCGCTCCTACGCGTTCGAGCAAGGGAGCGACGCGATCCCACGCCCAGGGACCATGCCAAGCACCGGAAACCAGAACAAAGGTGGTCATGGACGGATCTCCACGCGAAGCCGCTGCAACACCCGGCCGGCGAACTCCTCCAACGCCGCGCGATGGTCATCAACGGCGAACCGGATCACCACGTGCCGCACCCCAGCTGAGGTGTACGCGTTCAGCCAATCGACCGCATCGGCCGCAGATCCGGCGAACGTCGCCTGAATGGACTCGATGAACTCGAGCGGCGCGTTGTAGTAGCGCTCAATGCTGGTCCGCAGACGGCCTCGCGCCCGCTCAGGGTCATCATCGAGACAGACCGTCGCGTACAACGCAGGCGTAATCACGCGCGCTCCCTCACCCGGCACAGAGCCACCCAGGAGCGACGCGTCCCCCGCCACGCGAGCACCGAGAGTTGCCGCATCGCCATGCATACGCGCAGAACCGCGCAACCGTGCAGCCTCGCCGGACGCAGGACCGGGCAGATGTGCCGCCTCCCCGACCCCATGACCGCCCAGATGTGCCACCTCACCAGACCCACGACCGCCCAGACGAGCCACCTCCTGGACCACGCCCCATTCATGGGCGTACGTCTCACTTGTCGGCGGATACGGCAACCACCCATCGGCCAGTCGCCCCACGCGTCGCAGCCCTGACGCGCCACTGCCCGCCAGCCAGATCGGCGGCCCCCCGACCTGCGCGGGCTTGGGTTCCAGCACCACATCTTGGAAGTCGAAATGCGCGCCCTGGTACGACACCGCCCCGCCGCCGGCCCACAGTCGCCGCATCACGTCGATCGACTCTTCGGTACGGCTGACCCGGCGCTTGAACGCGATACCGAGCGCGTCGAACTGTGCCTCGGTGTTCGGATGCGGGAATCCGGCGCCCATCCCGGCAATGAGGCGCCCGTCGGCGATCCGGTCCAGCGTGGCGAGTTGGTGAGCCAGCAGGATCGGATGACGCAAGGCGGGCAGGAGCACGGCCGTGCCGAGCGTCACCCGTTCCGTCATAGCGGCCACCGCGGACAGGAGCATCAGCGGATCCGCGCGGTGACGGGTCACCGGACTGTCGCCCGCCCAGACGGAGTCGAAGCCTAGTTCCTCGGCCAGTCGCGCCTGCTCGACCAGCGCGGACGGCTCCCGATCCCCCAGCACGACCCAGTCACGTGTCGGCAGCAGATAGCCGACCTGAGGCCTCGTCATAGTTCCTCCAGCGAAGTGATCACGGTGGGATCTTAAAGCATTGACTTCCTGTTTTTGAAGTCTAAGATTCACTTTCGAGAAGACGATGATAAGGACTCCGACATGACGAAACCGCTCTATACCGCGCAGGCACAGGTGACCGGTGGCCGGGCACACGGGCACGGGCGTTCCAGCGACGGGATGCTGGATGTGAACCTGCGCCAGCCGAAAGAACTGGGTGGCGATGGTGATGGGACAAACCCGGAGCAGCTGTTCGCGGTCGGCTATGCCGCCTGCTTCTCCGCCGTCCTGACGATGCTCGGGCAACGGCAGGGATTGGAGGCTGGAGACGCGGCGGTGGACTCCAAGGTCATGCTGATCCCGAACGCCAACGGCACGTTCAAGCTCGGGGTCGAGTTGGACGTGACGCTGCCCTCGATCGAGGACCCGGCGCAGGCCGCCGATCTGGTGCGCACCGCACACCAGGTGTGCCCGTACTCCAACGCCACACGCGGCAACATCGACGTCGCGCTGTCAGTGAACGGCTCCACACTGTGAAGTGAACACCCGCCACGAGTCCAACGTGCCAGCTCAACGCCAGGGTCGCCGAGCAACGAACTCTGGGCTGCCCTGGGTTGGTTGTAGGCTCTGGTGATTTTGCCGGCGAGTAGCAGCAGCGTTTGCTGGCAGTTTCGGACAGGTTTGCGGGCTGGACGGGGCCGGGATGTCGGTGCGAAATAGCAGCACCACGGGGAGCGTGGGCTTCTGGACGCCCGCCCCGTCCTGGCCCCGTCGCTCCGGATCAATGCGACCAGACGCAATGCAACTCCGAGTGATCGAGAGCAGGCGTGAACAGCGGCGCCAGGTGACCGCCCGCACCTCCCAGCCACGCCAGGTCGCGTGCCAGGTGAACGTGACGCGCACCTGACAGGGTCGAGCACAGACAGCCGACCGGGCCGCACACCCCACCTCGCACGTCCAGAACCTGGCAATATCCGCAGGATGGAAGATCCCATCGCTCGGACCACCGCCACGTACGACCGCATCGCCTCCGTCTTCGCATCCCGCTCCGAGAACCCCGACGCCGCGTTCCGCGCCTTTCGAGCGCGCTTCGCCGCCGCGCTGCCCGCCGGAGGACGCGTCGCCGACCTGGGATGCGGCCCGGGAAGGGACGCGGCCTGGTTCCGAGAGCAGGGGCTCTCCCCGGTAGGAGTGGACCGCTCGGCCGCCATGGCCGCACTGGCCGCCGACCGCGGCGTTCCCGTGGCTCTGGGCGACCTGCGCCACCCACCGCTGACTCCCGGCTCGCTGGCCGGATTGTGGTCGGTCGCGGCTCTCCTGCACGTACCGGCCGCCGAGACCGTCTCCACGCTGCGCGCCTGGCATGCGGCCCTGCGCCCCGGGGGCGTGCTCGGGCTGAGCACCTCGACCGGCGACGGCGAGGTCTGGGAGCCGGTCCCGCACGACAAAGGGCTCCAGCGCTGGTTCGTACACCGCAAGCCGCGAACGCTGCTCGCGGTCCTCGCCGAGATCGGCTTCGAGGTACGCGAGCACGCCGAGAACGCCACCCACCGCACGTGGCTCAGCGTGCTCGCGATCCGCCGCGAGGTTCGGACCACCCGGGCCTGACAGGGTCTCGCCTGACGCACGGCTCGATCTTTCGGCGGCTGTCGATGTACCGTGTCGTCGACGCTGGGACGGGGTGAGCGGGATGCATGCGGAAGAACGTATCGAGCGGGCCAGGGTGTCATACGAACGCGCTGTCTACGCCGGTGAGACCGCTGGGCTGGCCGGAGCGGAGCGGGAGCTGGACAAGGTCGAGGCTGATCTTGCCTTGGCTCGGGGCCGGATCCTGCACGCGCGGTTTCTCGAAGACCGGCAGGAGGTCACGCATGAGTTGGCCTTGTTCGAGCGTGCGACGCAGCTGTATCGAATGCTCGGCGATCTTCCCGGCCTGGCCGAGTCGCTGTTCTGGGTGGGCTGTTTTCACCAGGTTGTACGGGGTGACACCCCTACGGCCATTCCGCTGTTCGAGCAGTCGTACGAATTGGCGACGCAGGCCGGAGATCGGTTCACCCAGTCCGAGGTGCTTCGGCATCTTGGGATCGCGGAGCATTCTGCCGGTCGGTTGGAGGCCGCGCGGGAGCGGCTGGAGGAATCGATACGGCTGCGCCGTGAGATAGGGCTGTTGGCTGGAGTCGCGGCCAATCAGGTCGGACTGATCTACATCGCTGCCGCGGAAAACCGCAATAGCGACGCGCTGGCGCTGGCGGACGAGGCGTACGCCACCGCGGCGGACTGCGGCGCCGAACGCATCATGCGCCAGGTCGAGGAAGCGCGCACGCAGATCACGATGCCAGCCGCCGATCAGGGCGAGACCCACGCCCAGAGTGGGTCCTGAGCCGCTCAACCTTCGATGGCACAAGATCACGGATCACCAAAGGCGGCGGTCACCGCAGCCGGCGGGCGACCAGCGTGCAGTCACTGCCGTCCGGTCACCACCGTCTGCGGGTCGGCCGCACAGCGGACGCGCCGAACGCCGTGTGATCGTGTGGACGTATCCCGGCGTTCTGGGACGTCCACAGCGGCTCGCGCGGCAGGGCCTAGTGGGACAGCTCCCAGCGAGCCCCGTGCGGCGTGTCCTCCACCGTGATGCCCGCCGCCGTCAACTGGTCCCTGATCGCGTCAGCCGCCTCATAGTCCCTGCGCGCCCGAGCAGCCTTACGCTGCTCCAGCGCCACGGCCACCAGCGCGTCGACCACCGGCTTGAGGTCGGACTTCGCCGAGCGCCACTGCGCCGAGCGCGGATCGAGGCCCAGCACGTCGAGCATGTTCTGGGTCTCGGCCAGCAGGCGTGCCACCGCTTCCTTGTCGCCCCTGGCCAGCGCCACGTTGCCCTCGCGGACCACCTCGTGCACGACGGCGAGGGCCTGTGGGGTGCCCAGGTCGTCGTCGAGCGCGTCGCTGAACGCCTGCGGCAGCGGAGCGTCGGCGTCGACGTCGTGGATCACTTCGGCGGCCCGGGTCACGAAGCCCTCGATGCGCTGGTAGGCGGCCGCGGCCTCCCGCAGCGCCTCCTCCGAGTAGTCGATCGACGAGCGGTAGTGCGGTGCCGCGAGGTAGTAGCGCAGCTCCACCGGGCGTACTTTCTGCACCATCTCCGGGATCAGCAGCGAGTTGCCGAGCGACTTGCTCATCTTCTCGGCGCCGATCTTGACCAGGCCGTTGTGCATCCAGTAGTGGGAGAAGTCGTCTCCGGCCGCCTGGGACTGGGCGAGCTCGTTTTCGTGGTGCGGGAAGATCAGGTCGAGGCCGCCGCCGTGGATGTCGAACGCCGGCCCGAGATATTTGGTCGCCATCGCCGAGCACTCCAGGTGCCAGCCGGGGCGGCCGAGGCCCCAGGGGGTCGGCCAGGTCGGCTCGCCGGGCTTGGCGCCCTTCCAGAGGGCGAAGTCGCGCGGGTCGCGCTTGCACGACTCGTCGTCGGTGTCGGCCGCCGCACGCATGTTGGCCAGCTTCTGGTTGGACAGCTTGCCGTAGCGGTCCTCGTAGGAGACGACGTCGAAGTAGACGTCGCCGCCCGACGCGTAGGCGTGGCCGCGGTCGATGAGCCGCTGCATCAGGACGATCATCTCGGGCACGTGACCGGTCGCGCGGGGCTCGACGGTCGGGGGCAGGCAGCCGAGAGTGTCGTACGCCCAAGTGAAGGCGCGCTGGTTGCGCTCGGCGACCGTGAACCAGGGGACGCTCTCTTCGGCGGCCACCCGGATGATCTTGTCGTCGATGTCCGTGACGTTGCGGCAGAACGTCACGTCATAGCCGGAACGCATGAGCCAGCGGCGCAGCACGTCGAAGTTGACGCCCGAGCGGATGTGCCCGACGTGCGGGGGAGCCTGCACGGTCGCCCCACACAGGTAGATCGACGCCCGGCCGGCTTCGACCGGAACGAATTCGCGGATGGCACGTGCGCTGGTGTCGTAGATGTGCAGGCTCACGAATGAAAGGCTAACGCCTAAGCCAACGTCGCAGGTCCTTTAATCACGCACGCATGATGACCTTCTCTGGACTTATGCGGACAATTAGCCGCTCGACTCCTGGCTTGTCCTCCCAGGGCTTACCGGTGTACTTCAGCGAGAGCTCCTGGATGAGGTCGCCCGCGGGGTCCTCCTCCATGCTCACGCGACCACGGACCTCGGCGTAGCGGTAGGGGTTCGCCGGGTCGATGACGAGCAGGCTGGCCCGGGGGTCGCGCTCGAAGTTGCGCGGCTTGCGCCGCCCCTTGGCGGTGGAGAAGAGGACGTCGTCGCCGTCCGTACGCACCCACACGACCGTCGACTGAGGTCCGCCGTCGGGATTGATGCTGGTCACCGTCGCGTAATTGGGCCCGTCGAACAGCTCGCGCACGTCCCCTGAGAGCTCGGTCATGTATCTCCCTTGATCGGTCCTGCCCCCCATTCTTCTGTAGGCTCGAACCGCCATGGACGTGACTCCCCCTTCTACGCTCCGACGCCTGGGCATCGCCCTCGCCGGTCTCGCGGTGGCCGGCCTGACGGCAGTCGCCTGCGTGCTCTCCTTCGACGACCTGCGGGCGCTGGCCATCCGCGGCGAATCCCGACCCGACCTCGCCTTCCTCTATCCGGCCGGCTTCGACGCGCTTCTGGTCGTCGCGCTGATCGGCGTCCTCCTGCTGCGCTCGGCCCGCCTGCTGGTACGCGCCCAGGCGGCGCTCGTGCTGGTCCTGCTCATCGTGGCCGCCGCCGCGTCGAACGCCACGACGGCGCTCCAGGTCCAGCTCGACGTACGGCCTCTCGCGGTGGGGGTGGCGGTCGCCCCATGGATCATGCTGGCGATCGCCCTCTGGCTGTGGTTGCTGCTCATCAAGCACGTCCAGGCCCGCAGGACGTCCACAGACGACGATGACGACGCTACGGCGGAGCAGGACATCGTGCCCTTCCACCGGAACCGCACCGCCGAGGACCCACCGCCGCTGACCAAGCCGCTGCACCACCCCGTGCTGGAGACCACCCCGGTCATCGGTCCCACGCCCGCCCCGGAAACCCCGCCCATCTCCGCCCGCGTGACCCACTGGCCCACCGCCCCCGCACAGGCTCCGGACGCCGGACCGACAGATCTGCCGCTACGCAGCCCGGAACCGACCACCGAGTGGCCCCGCCAGCCGGAGAGGGCTCAAGAGCCGGCCCCCAGACTCGAGTGGGCCCACCGGTCAGAGCGCGCCCCGGAGTCAGAGTCGGAGGCGGGCCGCCGCATCCACTCGGACGGACGGACGGAGCCAGACGGACGTGGTGAACCAGGCGGACACGCCGAGCTAGATGTACGCGATGAGCCCGGCGGACGCACCGAGCTAGATGTACGCGCTGAGCCGGGCTTCCACACTGAGCCCGACGAAGGGCCCCAAAACACGGCACCGGCCCCGCCTGTCCTGGCACCCGAGCCGTCCCCAGAGCCCGAGCCAACCTCACCGCCTGAGCCAACCCCGGCTCCGAAGCCCGTGCCGACCTCCGAGCCCGTGCCGACCTCCGAGCCCGAGCCAGCCTCTGAGTCGAGCGCCGAGCCACAGCCGGCCCCGGAGGCGAGCAACGAGCAGAAGCGTCCGGTGCGTTGGGGTGATCGGGTCAAGCCGACCGACGTCCTCGTCCACCCCCGCACCCCCACTGTCACCGACCGGGACACCGACACCCAACCGGTCCGAGTCTTCAGCGACATCCCAGCCGCACCGCCCCGCGCCAGAGCTGCCAAAGCCGCCGATGTCGCCGACCCCGCCGATGTCGCCGATGTCGCCGAACAGACCGAGGCCAGAGCCGGAGTCGCCGAACAGGCCGAAGCGGGGCACAACCCCGACCCCGACCACGGCCCGGAAGTCGCCGACCCCGCCGAGTCCGCCACCGCCCGTACCCGCACACTGCAGGACCGCGCCCTTGAGGACACCGCCCCTCACCCGGTCGTAGAAGACGACGCCCCCTCGGGCCGGCTCCGCAGCACCCCCCTTCCGCCCGAGGACTGAGCAGACCCACCAGAAGACCTGCCCAGCGCGGCAGAAGCGCAGCAAAAGACCCGCCCGGTGTAAGTACCGGGCGGGTCTTCGCGTACCGTTCCGCGCCGAAGGGGGTTCGGCACAGTCGCGGAACTGCCTAAGCCATCGTCTAGACGCTCTTGCCACTGCCCCGCCGCAGCCCTGCCACGAGCCCGACACCCACAATGGCCAGAACGACCTGCATGACGAGTTCGATCCAGTCGATGCCATTGGTGGTGGCGACGCCGAGCACCTGCGCGATGAGCGTGCCCACAAGGGCGGCGACGATACCGACGACGATGGTGAGGATCCACCCGATGGCCTGCCTGCCGGGAAGCAGCAGACGACCGAGGGCGCCGATCACGGCGCCGATCACGATGGCGCCAAGGATGGACTGGATTGTCATGACCAAACCTCCCAGTGAGAGTGAGCCGTTCACTCTCGAGGGAGATCAGTACCCGGCCACGCGCGAATATGCGTAGGTGCTGGGAAACGCCAGGTCAGATCGGCGTTCCTCCGGTACGACCGGTTTTTCCGGCGCTCACCCTGGCGACGATGAGGACCCCGATGACGGCCAGAGCGAGCTGGATGATGTGCTCCAGCCAGTCGATGCCCCGGGTGTCGGCCCAGCCGAACGCCTGAGCGATGAGCGTGCCGAGCAGAGCCGCCACGATGCCGACGATCAACGTCAGACCGATGGACATGTTCTGCTTACCGGGCACTATCAACCGGGCCAGTGCTCCGACAATGGCGCCGATGACGACTGCGGAAACAATCGCGCCGATCATGTGTAGCTCCCCCCGAAGACGTTCCACATGTCTTCAGAAGGACTTACCCGACATATCGGGAAAGTACCCTCGGGAAGGCGGCGATCCGTACCGCGCCAGTAACGGACCGCCGCCCCCGTTCGCTCGGCGGGCCGGAGGCAGCGCCCGCCGGGATACCCTCAACGGATCCCGTAAGAAGACGCCGCAGTGCCGGTAAAGGTTGACGAACCGCCTTAGACGACGACCAGAGCTAAAGCGACCAGAGCTAAAGCGACCAGAACTAAGCGACAACGAGCGCCGTCGCGATGGCCGCGACCCCTTCGCCCCGCCCGGTCAGCCCCAGCCCGTCCGTAGTGGTCGCGCTGAGGCTCACAGGCGCCCCCAGAGCGGCGCTGAGCGCCTTCTCGGCCTCTGTACGCCGAGGCGCGAGCTTGGGCCGGTTACCGATGATCTGGACCGCGACATTACCGATCTCGAAGCCCGCAGAACGTACCTGGCGCGCGGTCTCCTCCAGCAGCGTGACACCCGAGGCGCCCGCCCAGCGCGGGTCGGCGGTGCCGAACAGGCCACCGAGATCGCCGAGCCCGGCGGCGGACAGCAGCGCGTCGCAGGCCGCGTGCGCGGCGGCGTCGCCGTCGGAGTGGCCCGCGAGCCCGATCTCGCCCGGCCAGTGCAGGCCGGCGAGATGCAGGTCTCGCCCTGAAACGAACGGGTGGACGTCGACTCCGACGCCCACCCGTGGAAGCTTCGTGTTCAGGAGTTGAGAACCTCGTCGAGCAAGGCCTCCGCCTTGTCCTCATTGGTCTTCTCGGCGAGGGCCAGCTCACTCACCAAGATCTGACGGGCCTTGGCGAGCATACGCTTCTCACCGGCGGACAGGCCGCGCTCGCGGTCCCTCCGCCACAGGTCCCGGACCACCTCGGCGACCTTGTTGACATCGCCGGACGCGAGCTTCTCCAGATTGGCCTTATAGCGCCGGGACCAGTTGGTCGGTTCCTCGGTGTGCGGCATCCGAAGAACATCGAAAACCCGCTCTAGGCCTTCCTGGCCGACAACATCGCGCACGCCGACGAGTTCTGCGTTTTCTGCTGGCACCTGGACGGTAAGGTCGCCCTTGTCGACCTTGAGCACCAGGTAGGTCTTTTCCTCACCCTTGATGGATCGCTTCGTGATTGCTTCGATCCGAGCAGCCCCATGGTGGGGGTAGACGACAGTGTCGCCGACCTGGAAAGTCATGTGACAAGTACCCCTTCCGCTGTACTCCAGAGTACCACGCATCCACAGGCTCCCGGAACAGTGAAATCATCATAACTGCAGGTCAAAGCGGCATATTGGGGGTTGACAAGGCGTCAAGTCTATGAATCGCATATGCGCGCATAGCTAATGACCTGCAGGGGTGCGGATATGACCATGGATTCGGGTGGATATGGTGGGCGCTGCCCAACATGCATGTGCAAGACCCTAGGAGAACCCGCTCGTGACCCGCCGTCGCTGGATTGTCGCCGCTGCCGCGTTCCTGGCCGCCCCCGTGCTCGCCGGCTGTTCAGCTGGATTCGACGCAGACACCAACAAGCCGTACGCCCCCAATGAGGCCGGAGTCCTCTTCGATCAGGCCAAGAACTACGGCACGCATGGCATCCAGATCCCCCAGGCGTTCATCCTCGGCCCCGACTCCGGCGCACAGCTCGTCTACGGCGGCTCCGCCCCGGTCTACCTGAACATCCTCAACACCAACGGCGCCCCTGACACGCTCACGGCGGTCAACGCCGGCACCATGGCCACCGCGAAGGTGACCACGCCGATCCAGCTGCCGAGCAACCAGCTCGTCAACACCGGCAAGCCGAGCCCGCAGATCATGCTGGAGGGCATCTCCAAGGGCCTCAGGGGTGGCGAGAGCATCCGCCTGGACCTCCAGTTCGCCAACGCCGGGGTCGTGTCCATGAACGTCCCCGTGGTCACGCGCAGCCGCGAGTTCAAGGACTACCCGCCGGCGCCCAACGCGACCGCCGCGCCGACGCCTACGCCCTCGGCCACCGCCGCGGCCGAGGGGGAGCACTGACCCCATGAGAAAGCCCCGGTCCGGCACGAGAGATACGTGCCGAACCGGGGCTTGACTCTGTCAGCTCTCCAGCGCGTCGAAGTCAGCTCTCCAGCGCGTCGAACTTGTAGCCCAGCCCGCGCACGGTCAGAATGCAGCGCGGGTTGGACGGGTCTGATTCGATCTTGGCGCGCAGCCGCTTGACGTGAACGTCGAGCGTCTTGGTGTCTCCCACATAGTCGGCGCCCCACACCCGGTCGATGAGCTGCCCCCGGGTGAGCACCCGCCCGGCGTTGCGCAGCAGCACCTCCAGGAGCTCGAACTCCTTCAGCGGCAGCTGCACCTGGTCACCGCGTACGGCCACCACATGCCTGTCGACGTCCATGCGCACGGGACCCACCGCCAGCACCGCGGACTCCAGCTCCTCCACCGCGTCGCCCTGGCGGCGCAGTACGGCGCGGATGCGGGCGACGAGCTCGCGCGAGGAGAACGGCTTGGTGACGTAGTCGTCGGCGCCCAGCTCCAGGCCCACGACCTTGTCGATCTCGCTGTCCTTGGCGGTCAGCATGATGACCGGCACCTTGGAGCGCTGCCGCAGCGAGCGGCATACCTCGGTGCCCGGCAGTCCGGGCAGCATCAGGTCGAGCAGCACCAGGTCGGCGCCGCTCCGGTCGAACGTGTCGAGCGCCTCCGGCCCGGTCGCCGCGACGGAGACCTCGAAGCCTTCTTTGCGGAGCATGTACGACAAGGCATCGGAGAACGACTCTTCGTCCTCGACCACGAGAACTCGGGTCATTTTGCGGCCTCCAGGGTGTTCGGGGGTGGTACGACCACCGCGGTGCCGCCGAATGCGGGCAGCCGCAGCGTGAATGTGGAGCCGGAGCCTTCCTTGCTCCAGACGGAGACCTCGCCGGCGTGCGCCGCGGCGACGTGCTTGACGATCGCGAGGCCGAGGCCGGTGCCGCCGGTCGCCCGGGACCTGGCCGCGTCGACGCGGAAGAAGCGTTCGAAGATGCGCTCCAGCGACTCTTCCGGAATGCCGATGCCCTGGTCGCTGACGCTGATCTCGACGGAGTCGCCGGCCGGTCTGACGCTGACGACGACCCGGGTGTGTTCGGGGCTGTAGGCGACGGCGTTGTCGATGAGGTTGCGCAGGGCGGTGACGAGCAGTTCGTCGTCTCCCCAGATGCGCAGACCCTCCGTGCCGCCGGTGACGAGCGTGATGTCCTTGGCGATGGCTCTGGTGTTGCAGTGGTCTATGGCGTCGTGGACGGATTCGTCGATCGAGACCTGGCCGGGGGTGGGGATGGGCTCGGCGCCCTGGATCCGGCTCAACGTGATCAGGTCCTGCACGAGATAGTTGAGCCGGGCGGCCTCGTGCTGCATGCGCCCGGCGAACCTGGTGACGGCCTCGGGATCGTCCGCGGCGTCCTGGATGGTCTCGGCGAGCAGGCTCAGCGCGCCGACGGGGGTCTTGAGCTCGTGGCTGACGTTCGCCACGAAGTCGCGGCGGACGGCCTCGACCCTGCGCCGCTCGGTCTGGTCCTCGGCGAGCACCAGCACCTGGCCGTGCGAGCCGAGCGGGGCCACCCGGACCGCGAAGTTCGTGATCTCCTGGCCGAACTTGTGCCCGGCGACGTCGATCTCGCTCTCGCGGATCTCGCCGTCCCGGCGTACCTGCCTGGCCAGGGCGAGAAGCTCGGCGGCCATCAGCCGGTCGCCCTTGACCAGCCCGAACGCGCGGGCGGCCGAGCTGGCCCGCAGCACGCGATCGTGCGCGTCGAGCACGACGGCGGACGAGGGCAGCACGGCGAGCACCGAGGCGACACCCTGCGGCAAGGCGCCGGCCTCCTGGTCGCCGGCCGTCGCGGCCCTGTTCGAGGACTCGATCTGGTTGCGGTAGAACAGGACCGCCAGCGCTCCCACGACGAACCCCGCCAGGGCCGTCAAGCTCATGGCCATCTCACTCATGCTTTCGATGGTAGGTGGCCTTCTTCAAGCGACAGCCCTTCCACCTGCGGATGAACGGCTCTTTCCAGGAAAGTTCATCTCGCGGTAGGAGTTCGTTCATCAAGAGCGACGTACGGTGACGACATGCGCGACGCGTACCATGAAGAACTCGATTCCCTGACCGACAAGCTGGTCGAGATGACCAGACTGGTCCGCTCGGCCATTTCCAGAGCCACCACGGCCCTGCTCGACTCCGACCTCCAGCTCGCGGAGAGCGTGATCTCCAGAGACGCGGAGGTGAACGCGACGTTCGAGCAGCTCGAGGCGTCCATCTTCGAGCTGATGGCCAGGCAGCAGCCGGTGGCCGTGGACCTGCGGATGGTCATCACGGCCCTGCGGATGGGCACGGACCTGGAGCGCATGGGCGACCTGGCGGTGCACGTGGCCAAGATCGCGCGGCTGCGCCACCCCGAGACGGCCATCCCGGCGGAGGTACGGCCCACGATCGTGCAGATGGGTCAGATCGCCGAGACCCTGGTCACGAAGGCCGGCGGCTGCATCGCCTCGCACGACGTGGAGTCGGCGCTGGAGCTGGAGGCCGACGACGACGCCATGGACAAGCTGCACCGGCGGCTGTTCAGGAACATCCTGGCCAAGGACTGGCCCCACGGTGTGGAGCCGGCGATCGACATCACGCTGATCGGCCGTTACTACGAGCGTTACGCCGACCACGCGGTCAATGTGGCCGGTGACGTCGTCTACCTGGTGACGGGCTCCCGCCCGACGGCCACCTGACCCGAGCTGATGAGCCGATGGCGGCGGGGCGCGCGATGCGCCCCGCCGTCGGTGTTCAGCGGCCCTGGTTGGCGACCGCCTCGATCGCCGCCTTGGCGGCCTCCGGGTCGAGGTATTCGCCGCCGCGCTGGAGCGGCTTGAACTCGGCGTCCAGCTCGTAGCGCAGCGGGATGCCCGTGGGGATGTTGAGCCCGGCGATCTCCTCGTCGGGGATGCCGTCGAGGTGCTTGACCAGCGCCCGCAGCGAGTTGCCGTGCGCCGCCACCAGCACGGTGCGCCCGGCCGCGAGATCCGGGACGATCTCGTCGTACCAGTAGGGCAGCATGCGGTCGACGACGTCCTTGAGGCACTCGGTGCGCGGCATGAGCTCGGGCGGCAGCAGGGCGTAGCGCGGGTCGCCCGCCTGGGAGTATTCGTCGCCGTCGGCGATCGGGGGCGGCGGGACGTCGAAGGAGCGCCGCCAGAGCATGAACTGCTCGTCGCCGAACTCCTCGCGGGTCTGCGCCTTGTTCTTGCCCTGGAGGGCGCCGTAGTGGCGCTCGTTGAGCCGCCACGAGCGCTTGACGGGCAGCCAGAGCAGGTCGGCCTCGCCGAGGGCGAGCTGAGCCGTCTGGATGGCCCTGGTCATCAGGCTGGTGTGCACCACATCGGGCCGGACCCCGGCCTCCACCAGGAGCTTGCCGCCCCGGCGGGCCTCGTCCTCGCCCTTGGCCGAGAGGCTCACGTCCACCCACCCGGTGAACAGGCCTTTCGCGTTCCAGTCACTCTCGCCGTGCCGTAGCAGCACCAAAGTCGCCATGCGGGCAATCCTATGGCGAGCGTCAGTCGCCGGTCCGCGCCGGATCCGCGAAGCGGGCGAACGCCTGGAGGTTGGCCAGCGACTCACCGCGTTTGGCGCGCCATGCCCACTCGCGCCTGATCGACGAGGCGAAGCCGAGCTCCAGGGCTCGGTCGAACCAGTCGTCGGAATAGGTCAGCACGCAGCCGAGCAACCGGTCGATCTCCTCTTCCGTGATCGCCGTGAGCGGCACCCGGCCGACGAGGTAGACGTCGCCGACGCTGTCGACGGAGAAGTGGACCCCATACATGCCGCCGTTCTTGGCGAGCAGCCATTTGTAGAACTCGGTGTGGTTCTCGTCGGGCTGGCGGCAGAAGAACGCCTCGACGTGCAGCGCCTGATCGCCGATGATCAACCACGTCATCGTGGCGAGTTTGTGCTGCCCGGGCAGCTTCACCAGGAACGCCCCCGGCCGCGGCTCGTCAAAGGAGACGTCCGCGGCCTTGAGCGCGGTTTCTACGACTTCGCGCATGTCGTACAGCCTACGGAACAGGCGGCCTATGAGATGACGGCGACCGGCAGCCGGTGCAGGTCGGCGACAGCGTCCGCGTAGACCTCCATCAGCCGCGACGACGTGGCCTGCCAGCCGAACGCCGCCGCGTGCTCACGGGCGCCGATCGACAGGCCGTCACGCCAGGCCGGCGCGGTGACGAAGCGGCGTAGCGCGCGTGCCCACTCGTGCGAGTCGTGGCCGTCCACGAGCACGCCCGACACGCCATCCTGTACGGCCGTGCGCAGCCCGCCCACGGCGGCCGCGGCGACGGGGGTTCCGCATGCCTGTGACTCCAGGGCGACCAGGCCGAACGACTCGCTGTAGGACGGCACGACGGTCACGTCGGCCGCGCGGTACCAGTCGGCCAGCTCGTGCTGCGGCGCGGGCGGCACGAGCCGGACGACGTCGGAGATGCCCAGCTCGGCGGCGAGCTCGGCGAGGAGGGACGGCCTGGCCAGGCCGTTGCCCGACGGTCCGCCTACGCACGCGACGACCAGGCGCTCGCGCAGCGAGGGGTCGTCGATGAGCATCCGCGAGGCGGCGCGCAGCAGCACGTCGGGCGCCTTCAGCGGCTGGATCCGGCCCACGAAGAGCAGGACGTGCGCGTTCTGCGGCAGGCCGAGGCGGCGCCGGGAGGCTCCTTGTGAAGCTGGCTGGAAGACCGTGAGGTTGACACCCGGGTTCACGACCGCGACGCGTTCCTCCTGCGCCCCGTACAGCTCCATGAGCTCGCCGGCCTCGTCGGCGGTGTTGGCCACCAGCCGGTCGGCGATCTCCACGACCTGCTGTTCGCCCACCACCCGGGCCTGCGGCTCGGGCTGGTCGTTCTGGGCCAGCAGCAGGTTCTTCACTTTGGCCATGGTGTGCATGGTGTGCACCAGGGGCACGCCCCAGCGCTCCTTGGCCAGCCAACCGACCTGGCCGGACAGCCAGTAGTGCGAGTGGATGACGTCATAGCGGCCGGGGTCGTACATCGCCTCGGTCCGCAGCACGCCGGACAGGAACGCGCAGAGCTGGCCGGGCAGGTCGGCCCTGGTCAGCTCCTCGTACGGTCCGGCGGTCAGGTGGCGGACCATGACACCGGGGGCGAGGTCGGCTACCGGTGGCAGGTCACGTCCAGTGGCCCGGGTGAAGATCTCCACCTCGACGCCGGACTCGGCCAGTCGCTTCGCCGATTCGACGATGTACACGTTCATCCCACCGGCGTCGCCCGTGCCGGGCTGTTCCAGGGGAGACGTGTGCATGCTGATGGTCGCGACCCGGTTGACCCGTCGTCGCCTCACCCGACACCACCTCCAAACGCAGTACAACTATGCAGAACATCCCGACATTCCCGACAAGCGGGGTGTCATGGGCAGTGCTGGCAAGATGTGTGGCATGAAGAAGACGGCTGTGGTGACGGGCGCGAGCAGCGGGATCGGTGAGGCGACGGCGCGGCGGCTGGCCGCCGAGGGCTACGACGTGGTGGCGGGCGCGCGACGTCAGGACCGGCTGGACAAGTTGGCCGCCGAGGTGCCCGGGATCCGCCCCGTGTCCCTGGACGTGACCTCTCAGGAGTCGGTGGACGCGCTGGCGGCCTCGCTCGACCGGTGCGACGTGCTGGTCAACAACGCCGGTGGCGCGCTCGGCATGGAGCCGGTGGCCGAGGGGCGGCTCGACGACTGGCAGCGGATGTACGACACCAACGTCCTCGGGTCACTGCGGATGACGCAGGCCCTGATGCCCATGCTCGTCGAGTCGGGCGACGGGGTGCTGGTGATGCTCACCTCGACCGCGGCGCTGGTGGCGTACGAGGGCGGGGGCGGCTACGTGGCCGCCAAGCAGGCCCAGCGGTCGATGGCCGAGACACTCAGACTGGAGCTGGTCGGGCAGCCCGTACGCGTCGTGGAGATCGCGCCGGGCATGGTCCAGAGCGAGGGCTTCGCGGTGACCCGCTTCCGCGGCGACGAGGCGGCGGCCGCCCGCGTCTACCAGGGCGTGCCGGATCCGCTGAGCTCCGACGACGTGGCCGACGCGATCGTGTGGTGCGTCACCAGGCCCGCGCACGTCAACATCGACCGCCTGGTCATGCGCCCGCGCGCCCAGGCCGCCCAGCACCGGGTGCACCGCGTCGGTGGCTAGGCCGGTCGGTTCGATCACCCGGGGCACGACCGGGCACAACCGGCTGCGGCGCGCCGACCGGTGGATCGCCGCCGCGCACGGCCGTCTGCTGCGCGGCGCCGTCCGGCCGCTGGCCGTGGACCTCGGTTACGGCGCCTCCCACACCACCACGCTGGAGCTGTTCACCCGCCTGCGGCGGATCAGCCCGGACATCGAGGTGGTGGGCATCGAGATCGACCCCGCGCGGGTCGCCCTGGCCAAGCCGTACGAGCGCGCCGGGCTGAGCTTCGCCCTGGGCGGCTTCGAGCTGCCGGTCTCGCGTCCCCCGCTGCTGATCCGGGCCTTCAACGTCCTCAGGCAGTACGGCGAGGCGGACGCCTGGCGCTACTGGGAGGCGCTGCGCGGCCGGTTGGCCCCCGGCGGCGTCCTGGTGGAGGGCACCTGCTCGGAGAGCGGCCATCGGGCGATCTGGGCCGGTCTGGATCGGGACGGCCCGCGCACGCTCACCCTCTCGGCCAGGTTCGACGCCTTCGACCGCCCTTCGGACCTGGCCGACCGTCTGCCCAAGACCCTCATCCACCGCAACGTCCCCGGTGAGCGCATCCATGCGTTCCTGAGCGACTTCGACCGTGCCTGGGCGAGAACCGCCCCGTACGGCGCCCATGGCCGCCGACAACGCTGGCTGGCCGCCGTGGACCTGCTGGCGAACTCCTGGCCCATCCACCGGCATCCGCCGCTCGGCGGCACGGCCAGATGGCGCCTCGGCGAACTGACCCTCCCCTGGGACTCCGTGGCGCCGCTCTGAAAGCCCTCCCGCCCTGAAAGCCCCCCGCTCTGAAAGCTCCCCCCGCTCTGAAAAGCCCTCCCAAAGAGGCGCGCGCTCTAAAGAGCCGCGGAGAACACCGCGTAAGCGACCGCGTCGAACAGGACGAACCGCACTTCGTCCACAGCTGTGGAAACCTCCCGCACAGTGCGCAGCGCGATGCTGGCGCCGTCGTCCAGCGGCCACCCATAGATGCCGGTCGAGATCGCGGGAAAGGCCACCGACCGGGCCCCCAGCGAGTCGGCCACCCGGAGCGACTCGCGATAACACGAGGCCAGGACTTTGGAACGGTCATCGCTCCGCGAATAGACCGGCCCGACGGTGTGGATCACCCAGCGGGCGTCGAGCCGCCCGGCGGTCGTGGCCACGGCCTGCCCCGCCGACAGTCCCCTGCCGTAGTGGGACGCCCGCAGCGCCCGGCATTCGGCGAGAATCTCCGGCCCACCCCGCCGGTGGATCGCGCCGTCGACCCCGCCCCCGCCCATCAGCGACGAGTTGGCGGCGTTGACGATCGCGTCAACCATCTGTGCGGTGATGTCCCCCTGTACGAGCGTGACGTCCATCTCACCAGCATCCCGGATATCTGCTCGACGCTTTGTAGTACTACGCTGAAGAGTGTGAAGGGTCTTGGCGAGCTCGAACGCAGCATCATGGACATCATCTGGGCGGGAAGCAGTCCGCTGACGGCCCGTGAGGTCGGCAGGCTCATAGCCGACCGCGATCTGGCCCCGACCACCGTCATGACCGTCCTCGACCGTCTGACCCGCAAGGGGTTCCTCCAGCGGACCCGCGACGGCCGCGCCTGGCGCTACGAGCAGGCGGCGAGCCGCGACGCGTACATCGCTGAGCTTATGCTGGAAGCTCTGGACCTGACGGGCGACCGCTCGGCCGCCCTCACCCGCTTCGCCCAGGCCGTGTCCGGCTCGGAGGCGGAGATCCTGCGCAGGGCTCTCACGGAGCTGGAGCTGGAGGAAGAGTGACCACGGCAGCGACGCTGGCAGCGCTCGCCCTCGCGTGCGGGCTCGGCTCCTGGCGTCTCACGACTGCCCGCTGGACGTCTCGTGCCCCTCGGATCGCCATCATCCTCTGGCAGTCCCTGGGCGTGGCCTGGGGCCTGGCCACGACCGGCGCCATGCTGGCGTACGCCGTGCAGCCCTCGGGGCTGGGCATCCTGCCGGGCATGGCGGCCTTCCTGAGCGGCGAGCGCCCGCGCGGGACCTGGGATCCGCTGCACATGACGGCGATGATCGCCGGGCTGACCTCACTGACCGTTCTCATCGTGGTGCTGATCACCGCCGGCGTGCAGGCGCTGCAGGCGCGCAGGCGGCACCGCGTGCTGCTCGCCCTGATCGCTCGCGACGACCCGGGCGTGCCCGGCGTGCGGGTGCTCGACCATCCGAGCGCGGCGGCCTACTGCGTGCCGGGGCTGCGCTCGCAGGTGGTGGTCAGCGAGGGGGCGCTCAAGCTGCTGTCGCACGACGAGCTCACGGCCGTGCTCGCGCACGAGGCCGCGCACGTACGGGAGCGGCACGACCTGGTGCTGCTGCCGTTCGCCGCCCTGCGCCGGGCCCTGCCCTGGTCCAAGGTGGTCTGCGAGGCGCAGGCGCAGGTCGAGCTGCTCATCGAGATGGCCGCCGACGACCGCGCGCGCCGCTACTGCTCGCCGCGCAGGCTGGCCACCGCCCTGCTCAGGTTCGGTACGGCCGGCGCCATGCCGACCCCGCAGGGGATGCTCGGCGTACGCGCCCAGAACGTCATGGCCCGGGTGGATCGCCTGATCAAGCCGGGTCCCGCGCTGCCCACCACGATGCGCTTCAGCATCCTCGCCCTGTCCGTCACGTTGGTCACCGCCACCCCCTTCCTCTGGACCATCCAGTTTTAACGCTTGCTGGCGCTAGCTTTGCGTTTGCAATTGCAAGCACTCTGGGGCACACTAGAGGCATGGCACTACCGAAGGTCGGCTCGATCGGCGAATACATCCGCGAGCAGCGGCAGCAGGCGAAGATCTCGCTGCGCCAGCTCGCGGCGGCAGCAGGGGTGTCCAACCCCTACCTCAGCCAGATCGAGCGCGGTCTGCGTAAGCCGAGCGCGGAGATTCTCAACCAGATCGCCAAGGGTCTGCACATTTCATCGCAAGCGCTCTATGTGCAGGCGGGCCTGATCGAGGATCGCGAGCCGCCGAGTGATGTCATCACCGCGATTCGCGCCGACGCGAACCTGAGCGGGCGGCAACGCCAGGTGCTCATCGATATCTACGAGTCGTTTCGCAAGGAGAAGCGCGCCGAAGACGAGCAGACCTCCCAGAACGCTCATCTCCGGCACGACTCCGAATCGGACGACGAGCCGCTGCCTGAGGAATATCTCGCCGCGCTTGAGCCTTTCGCGGCGTCCACCGGCAATGGCACCGCCAACCAGGAAACCAAGGAAGGTTAACCCATGACGCTGGCCACTGAGGTCAAGAAGCTCACCGACTCCAAGCCTTTCTACGCCGTGGCGGGTGCGGGCGACTATGCCGTGGAGAAGCTGCGGGAGCTGCCCGAGCAGCTGCTGAAGCTGCAGTCCCGGCGCGCCGAGCTCGCCAAGGACCTGCCCGTGAAGGCCCGCACCTACGCCGACAAGGCCGAGGGCTTCGCCAGGGAGTTCCCCGAGAAGGCGCGCACCTACGCCGACCAGCTGACCGTGCTGGCCACCGAGGTCTACGAGGACTTCGCCACCCGCGGGCGCAAGGTCGTCAGCAAGACGACCGGCGAGGCCGCGCTGGAGCTGGAGGAGGTGTCGGAGGCCGCCGAGCCCGCCGTCGCCACTCCCGTCAAGAAGCCCCGCACCACCAAGGCCAGCACGCCCAAGGCCTGACACCACGCCGAAAGCCCGCCTCCGCACGGAGGTGGGCTTTCCGCTTCGGGGGTGCCCGTTTGTCGGGAGCGCCTACTAGGCTGGGGCCGTTTCATCGCGAGCGTTGGGCGGGACACACATGGAAATTGTCAACGGCGGCTTGAATCTTCTCTTCCTGCTGCTCGCGGTCGGCATCTTCGGCATGTCGATCTATGCGCTGGTGCACGCGGCGCGGGTGCCGGCCAACGCGTTCGTGTCGGCCGGCAAGCTGCAGAAAAACCTCTGGCTGATCATCCTGATCCTGGCCACGCTGTTCTCCGCCGCGGGCGCGTGGTCCTACTTCCAGGCCTTCATGTTCCTTGGGGGCAGCGAGTTCCTCGGGATCGGGCTGGGGTTCTTCTCGATCATCGCCGTCATCGCGGCGACGATCTACGTCGTCGACGTCAAGCCCGCCGTCAAGGGCATGGGCGGGCGCGGTGGCAACAACGGCCCCTACGGACCTTGGTGATCCTTCCCGGGTAGGCGGCCGATGGCGTCGACCAGCCATTGGGCCAGGTGGAGGTGGCCCTCGGCGGTCGGATGGATGCCGTCGGGGAGCAGCTGGCCGGGCGGGGTGCCGGTGATCCGCTGCTCGGCGAGCGGGTCCAGGAAGGGGACAGCCTCCTGCTGGGCCAGGCCCGACAGCGCGTCACGCAGCCGATATGCCTTGCGTGGGGTGTCGTGCAGCCAGATGGGGCCGATCATGAGGATCCGGGTTCTCGGCCAGTGGGTCCGCGCCTCCGAGATGAGGCTGGCCGCCGCTCGCCGTACGTTCGTCGGCGACCAAGGGCTGTCGTTGTGGCCGCCTGAGATGATCAGCATGTCGGGCGCGGGGCGCCAGGCCAGCTCGGCCTCGAACGACTCCTGGAACGTACGCCCGACGCGGCCCTGGTTGAGATAGCCGGTGCCGCCCGCGCCCGCGATGACCGGCTGCCAGCCGAGCAGGCGGGCCGACTCGGTGGCGTAGGTCCGCCAGAGCGGCACCGGGCCGGAACCGACCGTGAAGCTGTCGCCGACGAACATCACGACGGGTGCGGCCGGCCCGCTCCGCGGCAGAGGCGACTCAGAATGAAGCTGCGCCGGGCTCGGCCAAGGTTCACCAGCCCCACCGCCGCATCCCGATATTGCACAACAAATCCCCAATATCGCGACAGCCGGTGCGATCAGGGCTCGATCCAGCAGGCCGCGCATAACCACCTCGGGGATTAAGCTGCCGACATGACTCATGACCTCCACGGGCGGACAGAACGGCTCGAATTGTCGGATCAGGATCTGCGCGACTTCGAGGCCGTCGTCCTTGACTCCACACCCGACGGAATCGTGCTGAGCAAGTCGGCATTCTATCCGGGCGGAGGCGGCCAGCCGGCGGATCACGGAGTTCTGCTTTGGCTGGGGGTGGAAACTCGGATCGTCGGGGTGCGCAAAGGCGATGATCTGCACCTTATTCCGGCAGAGGGCGACCCGGTCCCGCCTGTCGGCACGGTCGTTCAGGGGGCGGTGGCCGACGCGCGGCGTTCCGCCCTGATGCGTACCCACTCGGGGCTGCACGTCCTGTGCGGCGTCGTCTTCCGCGACTACGGCTCGCTGGTGACGGGTGGCAACATGGACGAGCTGAGCGCGCGGATGGACTTCAACCTGCCGGAGCTGCCGCCGGGCTTCAAGGAGGCGGTCGAGGACGCGTGCAACGCCGAGATCGTCGCGGACCGGCGCATCGACGTACGGGTGCTGCCGCGCAAGGAGGCGTTCGACATCCCGGACATCATCCGGACGGCGACCAACCTGGTGCCGGCGCATGTGGAGGACGTCAGGATCGTCGACATTGTCGGGCTGGACACCCAGGCCGACGGCGGCACGCATGTCGCCTCGACGAAGCAGATCGGGCGCATCAAGGTCGCCAAGATCGAGAGCAAGGGCCGCGGCTTCCGGCGCCTCCGCATCGCGATCTCGGACTGACGCCTCCGCGTCGCCATCTCCGACTGACGCCTCCGCGTCGCCATCTCCGACTGACGCCTCCGCGTCGCCATCTCCGACTGACGTCTCCGCGTCGCGGTCCCGGACCAGCGTCTCCGCGTCGCGGCCCCCGGCTGATCACCGCCTGGCTTGGCCCGCGGCCTCGATGATCCCGGCCAGGCCGTCGAGCAGCGATCGCAGACCGAACTCGAAGAGCCGGTCGAGGTCGAAGTCGAAGTCGCCCCCCATCCGCCGGATGACGTCGACGAACGTGGGATAGGCGCCCGAGGTGACGACGGCCGTCAGCCGCGCGTCCTGGGCCCGCATCCATTCGTCGTCGGTGAGGCCGGTCTCGGCCTGCGCCTGAGACTCCAGCTCGAAGTTGGCGGCGATCCCCTCGACGTAGCTGTACATCAGGATGTGCACGTGCATCATGCTCTCCGGATCGAGGCCGTGGCCATCGACCGCCGCCAGCGCCCATTCGGCGTGCTTGAGCAGACTGGGTGATGGCAGCGGCCGGCTCAGCGAGGTGATCCGGGTGAGCCACGGGTGCCGCCGGTAGGCCGCCCACTGCACGCGGGCCGCCACCTCCAGCCGGGCCCGCCAGCCGGGCGGCGGCTCGGCGGGGAGCGGGAATTCGCCGAACACCTGGTCGATCATCAGCTCGACCAGGTCATCCTTGCTGCCCACGTGGCGGTAGAGCGACATCGTGGCCACACCGAGCCGACCCGCGACGCCGCGCATGGACAGCGCGGGCAGGCCCTCGGCGTCGGCGATCTCGATGGCGGTCCGCACGACACGCTCCCGCGCCAGATCACGCGCGGAGTCACGGCCCAGGTCACGGCCCAGGTCACGTACCTGATCGCGGCCGGGGTCGTCGGAGGCGCCGTGCGGACGACGTGGTGACCGGGCCGACGGTCCGGCGACGACCGTGCCGACGCGCGACTCGGCCACGACCACGCCTTCCTGCGCGAGCCGGGCCAGCGCCTTGGCGGCCGTGGCCAGGGCCACATCCCAGTCCCTGGCCAGCTGCCTGGTGGAGGGCACCCGCTCCCCGACCCGCAACTCGCCGTCCGCTATGCGGCGCTTGATGTCGTCGACGATCCGCACGTACGGCGGCGCCGCTTCCGCGACCATCCGGCCTCCTTTGACACTGTACTAGTACAGAGATTAGCAGAACCCCTGTTGCAAACCCTGTCTGTACGCCGTACATTCACCTCGTACAGCGTCAACAACACACAGGGGAGATCAAATGAACGTCCTCATCTCCGGCGCCAGCATCGGCGGACCCGTCCTGGCCTACTGGCTGCGCGAGCACGGCTTCGCCGTGACCGTCGTCGAACGCGCCCCCGCCCCTCGCCGAGGCGGCCAGGCGATCGACATCCGGGGAGCCGCGCTGAAGGTGGCCGAGCGCATGGGCATCCTGGAGCAGGCACGAGCCATGAAGACCGACATGCTCGGCATGTCGATGGTCGACGGCGACGGCAACGAGCTGATGCGCACCACCGAGGAGACGATCAGCGGCGGCCGGCTGGACAGCCCCGACATCGAGATCATGCGCGACGACCTGACCGCGCTCGTCATCGCCGCCTCGGGCAGCGGCGTCGAATACCTCTATGGCGACTCGATCGCGGCGCTCCACCAGGACGGCCAGGGGGTCCAGGTGACGTTCGAGAGCGGCGGGCGGCGGCGCTTCGACTACGTGGTCGGCGCCGACGGTCTGCACTCGAACGTGCGCGGGCTGGTGTTCGGCGAGGAGTCGCAATTCATTCACCACCTGGGCATGTACGTGGCGATCTACAGCGCCGACAACTTCCTCGACCTGGACCGCTGGCAGGTGTGGCACCGCGAGGGCGACGCCGGGTTCGGCCTCTACACCGCCCCCGGCAACGCCTCGATCCGGGTCAACATCGGCTTCGGCGGCGAGGACGTCGCCTACGACTACCGCGACGTCGAGCAGCAGAAGCGGCTCATCGAGGAGCGCTGCTCCGGGCTGGGCTGGGAGACGCCCCGGCTGCTGAAGGCGATGTGGGCGGCCGACGACTTCTACTTCGACGCGATGGCGCAGATCCGGATGGAGCGCTGGTCCGAGGGCCGGGTGACGCTGCTCGGCGACGCCGGCTACTGCGCCTCGCCGCTGTCGGGCCAGGGCACCAGCCTGGCGATGGTGGGCGCGTACGTACTGGCCCAGGAGCTGTCCAGGGACCCGCAGGGCGCGTTCGATCGCTATGAGGCGCGGATGCGGCCGTTCGCCGAGGTCAACCAGGCCCTCGCCCTGGAGAACCCCGGCCAGGGCGCGGCTCCGGAGAACGTCCAGCGGGCCGCCAACGGCATCACGCTCGACTGATCCCGCCTGCCCGCACAAGGTGTACCAACCGCTACGATGTGCCGCCATGACGGGTATCAGGCGCACGCTGGCCATACTGGGGGCCGTCGCTCTGTCGCTGACCGCCGTCCCCGCCACGGCGGCGGCCGGGATCACCGACGAGGTGACCATGAGCCTCGCCAAGAACGGCACACTGCACGTGGTCGAGAAGATCAGCGGCGGCTCGGGGGAGCTCAAGCGGACGTTCCTCACCAGGACCCGCTTCGACGACGACAATGACCGGCTGTACCAGATCTCGAACGTCAAGGGCGGCACGCTCGCCGGCGACGTGCTGACCATGAAGGGGCCCGGGACCGTCGAGTACGACGTCAAGGGGGCCGTGACGCCCGCGGGCGCCATCGAGGAGCTGCGCTGGTTCGCGGTGAACGGCTGGAGCGAGCCGGTCACCAAGGCGACGGTCAAGGTGAGCGGCCCCGGCCAAGTGCAGAACCTGTCGTGCTTCGCCGGTGGGCTGACCTCGGCCATCGGCTGTACGTCCGCCTCCATGGACCACGGCGCCACCGAGGCCGCCTTCGAGCAGCAGAACGTGGGCCCCGGCCAGGCGCTGACCGTGGTCGTCGGCTACGCCAAGGGCTCCACGAGCGGCGCGCCGATCCTGGAGCGGCGCTTCTCGCTGGCCGGCGCGTTCACGCTGAACGGCGTCACCGGCGGCGCGCTCGCCGCCCTGCTGGTCCTCCTGCTCGGCGGCGTCGGCCTGCTCTACTGGACGCGGGGGCGCGACTCCAGGGCCGCCGGCCACGAGCGCAACTCGGTCGCCCCCGTGCAGAACGGGCACTTCTCCCCGCCAGATGGCGTCCGGCCCGGCCAGATCGGCACACTGGTGGACGAACAGGCCGACGTGGTCGACGTCACCGCGACGATCGTGGACCTCGCGGTCCGCGGCTACCTGCGCATCGACGAGCAGCCGCGGCAGACCTACGACGCGCCCGACTGGACGCTGGTCAGGCTGCCGAACGCGCCGGTCAACACGCTGCTGCCGTACGAGCGGGCGCTGTACGACGCCATCTTCGACGGGCGCGACATGGTGCTTCTGTCTCAGATGTCCGGTTCGTTCGCCAGTCACCTGGGCAAGGTCCGCGACGCCCTCTACGCCGACGTGGTGACGCAGGGCTGGTTCGCCCGCCGTCCCGACACCGAGCGGACCCGCTGGACGGTCATCGGCGTGCTGCTCATCGGCGTGGGCCTGCTGGCCACGGTGGCGCTCGCCTGGTTCACCACGTACGGCCTGCTGGGCCTGGCGCTGATCATCGCCGGCGGCGCCCTGGCGGTCGGCGGCCAGTACATGCCCGCCAAGACCGCCAAGGGCTCGGCCGCGCTGGCGCACACGATGGGTTTCCGCGAGTACCTGTTCTCCGGTGACCTCGGCGAGGTGCCCGAACAGCACCGGGTGGAGCTGTTCTCCCGCTATCTCCCGTACGCGGTGATCTTCGATGGCGTGGAGCACTGGTCCCGGGTCGTCGCCTCGGTGACCGGCAACGGGCCCCAGTCCGACAACCTGTACTGGTATCACGGTCCGGCCGAGTGGGATCTGTCCAAGTTCGCCGGGTCGATGCGGACGTTCACCACGACGACCTCGGGCGCCATCTCGGCCAGCCGCCAGTTCCGCACTTTGTAGGGCCCCGGCGGCTCCCCGAACCCACCGTGGCGGGAAGCTGGCCGGCTTTCTTCGGGGCGTGCGGGCTGATCCTGCTGTTCTCGATGTCGATGGAGTGGCTGGCGGCTCTGGTGGGTCTGCTGGCGCGCAGCCCGGAGAGCGTCGTCGGCTGGGCTTCGTGATGATCATCCCGCTGACGTTCGGGAGCGACGTGTTCGTGCCGACGGCCAAGCCGCCCGAATGGCTACAGGTATGGGCGAAGGTCAGCCCGATCACCCGGCTCTCTGACGCCGCTCGGGCGCTCATGCTCGGCCAGCCCGTCGGGGACAGCCCCGAATAAACGGCTGGGGAAATGTCGGTGTCATTTGATACAACCGACCTTGCGGCGTCCTGGGCGGGGAGCGGCATGGCTCGGGGAGGCGCGGGTGACAGTCACAGGAGCGGTTCAACAGGCTGAGTTCTCGGTCGTTGGGGTGACCCACGACCGGCGTGGACCGGCTCGCTGGATCTGGTCCCATCTGCGCCGCCAGCCGCTCTATCTGGGCGTGTTCTTAGTCGGAGCCATCGCGATGGTGGTTCTGAACGCGGCGATACCCGGTCTGGTGGGTGCCGCGTTCGACGCGGTGGCCGGCCACGGTGAGCTGCTCCCCATCGTGGGCGCTCTGCTGGGGATCGTGCTGGCCCGCGGGTTGCTCGACATCGGCGCGCGCCTCAGCAGCGAACTGCTGGCCAGCCGGCTCAACCGGGATACCCGCGATGAGCTCTACGTGAGTCTGCTCGGCAAGAGCCAGACCTTCCACAACCGGCAGCGGGTCGGCGACCTGATGGCCCGAGCGGCCAACGACATCAAACAGCTGCGCATGCTGGTCTCACCCGGTCTCGACATGATCGTCGACTCCGGTTCGCAGGCCTTCATCCCCCTGGTCTTCATCGCGCTGATCGACCTGCGGCTGCTGCTGGTGCCGGCGAGCTTCCTGGTGGTGTTCGGGCTGGCGCTGTGGCAGTACATGCGGCAGCTCAACCCGGTCGCGACCGGGATGCGCGAGCAGTTCGGTTCGCTCAACGCCCACCTGAGCGAGGCCGTCCGGGGCATAGAGGTCATCAAGGTGACCGCGCAGGAACGCCAGGAGCGACTCCGGTTCCGCCGCAACGCGCGGCTCTACCGCGACCTGTCCGTACGCGAGGGCCTGGTCCGGGCCCGCTATCTGCCGACTTTGCTGCTCGCCTTGGCGATGGCCGCCGCCCTTTGGCACGGGATCGCCCTGCACACCGCCGGGGATCTCACACTCGGCCAGCTGATCGCCTTCATGGGTCTGATGACCCTGCTGCACTTCCCCACGAACGTATCGACCTTCACCTTCTCCCTGGTCCAGCTCGGACTGGTCTCCGCCCGCCGGATTCTCGAGATCATGAACGCGGACACCGAGCTCGACCAGCGGGCCGACGGCCATACCGCGGCCATGCGCGGTGAGCTCGTCTTCGACGGCGCGTCGTTCTCCTACGCGGGCTCGCCGGTGCTCAGCGGTGTCTCCTTCACCGTGCGGCAGGGCGAGACGGTGGCCATCGTCGGCGAGACCGGTTCCGGCAAGAGCACCCTGACCAAGCTGGTCCCGCGGATCTTCGACGTCGACTCCGGCCGGGTCCTGGTCGACGGCGTGGACGTACGCGACTGGAACCTCAACTCGCTCCGTTCGCAGATCTCCACCATCGAGCAGGACATCGTGCTGTTCTCCCGGTCGATCGCCGAGAACATCGCCTTCGGGCTGGGTCAGCGGGCCGACCGGGAAGCCGTCGTCCGCGCCGCCGAAGACGCGCAGGCGGCCGAGTTCATCGACGAGCTCGACAACGGCTACGACACCGTGATCGGCGAACGTGGCGTCACCCTCTCCGGCGGCCAGCGGCAGCGCCTGGCCATCGCCCGGGCGCTGCTCACCGACCCGGCCATCCTGATCCTCGACGACTCGACCAGCGCCATCGACTCCGCCACCGAGGACCGCATCCAGCAGGCGATCGAACGCGTCCAGTCCGGCCGGACCACAATGCTGATCACCCACCGGCTGTCCCAGATCCGCTGGGCCGACAAGGTGCTCCTGATCCGGCGGGGCGAGCTGGTCGACTTCGGCACCCACGACGAGTTGCTCGGCCGCAGCCCTCTGTATCGGCGGATCTTCTCGCACTACGACGAAGTGGAGGTGCCGGTCTGATGGGGTTCTTGATGGACGGCCTGGAGGCCGAGGACTACGACCGCACCTACACCGATCGTGAGCTGCTCCGCCGCGTCGTCGGCTACTTCTGGCCGAAACGCTGGACGATGCTCGGCGTCGCGTCGATGATCGTGCTCGGCTCGCTGACCCAGGCGGCGGTCCCGGTGATGATCAGCTGGGGCATCGACCGGATCGTGCACGGCGGCGGCATCTGGACACTGGCCGGGGGCATACTGCTCGCCGGTGGGCTCGGCTGGGTGTTCAACTTCGTCCGGCAGTGGCTCAACGCGAAAGCCACCGGCGACGTGGTCCTCACCCTGCGCGAGGACGCCTTCGACGCCGTTCTCGAACGGGACCTGTCCTTCTACGACGAGAACCCGTCCGGGCGGATCGTCAGCCGGGTCACCTCCGACACCGATGACTTCGCGAGCGTCGTCGGCCTCAGCATGGATCTGCTCAGCCAGGTGCTGGTCGTCGGGTTCGTCACCGCGCTGCTGTTCACCCGGAACGTCCCGCTGGCCCTGCTGACCCTGCTCATCGTGCCCATCGTGGTCGGCTGCGCGCTGCGGTTCCGGAAGATCGCCCGCTCCACCACCCGGCGGGCGCAGCGCTCGATGAGCCGGGTCAACGCCAATCTCACCGAAACCATGGGCGGGATCGCGGTCGCCAAGAACTTCCGCCAGGAGCAGCGGGTCTACGACGAGTTCCGCCCAATCAACGAGCAGAGCTACGCCGTACAACTGCGGCAGGGGTTCACCTTCGCGTCGATCTTCCCGCTGCTGTTCCTCGTCGCCGGGCTGGCCGAGGTCATGCTGGTCCTGGCGGGCGGCAACGCGGTCCGCGGCGGTGGCCTGTCGGCCGGTGACTGGTACCTGTTCTTGCAGGCGGTCGCGTTCTTCTGGTTCCCGTTGACGTCGATCGCCGCGTTCTGGTCGCAGTTCCAGCAGGGGCTGTCGGCGGCCGAGCGGGTCTTCGCACTGATCGACGCCACCCCCAGGGTGGTGCAGACCGATGCCTTGCCGGTCGAGCGGCTGGCTGGGCGGATCGAGTTCCGGGACGTCAACTTCGGCTACTCTACTGAGACCCCGGTCCTCGAGAACTTCAATCTCTCGATCGAGGCCGGGGAGACCGTGGCGCTGGTCGGCCACACCGGGGCGGGGAAGTCGACACTCAGCAAGCTCATCACCCGGTTCTACGAATTCTCCGGCGGCATCCTCCTGATCGACGACCGAGACATCCGGTCTCTGGATCTGGCCGCGTACCGCCGCCAGATCGGGGCGGTGCCGCAAGCGCCGTTCCTGTTCAGCGGCACGGTCGCGGACAACATCCGCTACCCGCGCCCCGAGGCGAGCGACGATGAGGTGCTGGAAGCGGCCATCGGTGTCGGCGGCGGCGACTGGATCGAGGCGCTGCCGGACGGCCTGGCCACCGACGTGGGCGAGCACGGCCGTTCCCTGTCCATGGGACAACGGCAACTCGTCGCCCTGGCCCGGCTGCTCGTCCAGGATCCGGCGGTCGTCGTCCTGGACGAGGCCACCGCCAGCGTCGACCCGCTGACCGAGGCCCAGATCCAGGAGGGGCTGGACGCGGTGCTGGCCGGCCGTACCTCCATCGTGATCGCGCACCGGTTGTCCACGATCGAGCACGTGGACCGGATCGTCGTGCTGGACCACGGCCGGATCGTCGAGCAGGGCGACCACACCACCCTGCTCGCCCAGGGCGGCCGCTATTGCGAGGTGTACAACACCTACTTCCGCCACCAGTCACCCGACTATCGCCCCGGCACCGGCTTCGTGGCGGTCACCACGTGAACCCGCTCACTCGATCGAAGATCATCAGCCAGTCGTGATCGTCGACGAACTGGCGCTGATATGGACGCCGAGGACGATCGCCGCACTCAGCGCGAGACAGTGACCACGTGATGGGCAGCGTGACGGGCGATGACCCGCCCGAGCAGGCCATCCACGACGACGGCGAGGACGCTCTCGGCGCGGACATCGCCCAGTTCGCCACCTTGGAGCGCAAAGGCTGCTGGCTTATCTGGTCGCCAGACGGGTTGCTACGGGCCGCCGAGCACGCGCGGGCGGCAATCGACGGCATACGGGGGCAAGTTGCGCGGGCGGGTCACGGTCGGCACGATGCAGGGCGTCTGGGCCGGCCTGCACCGTGCGCTGGCCGGGTTGCGGAAGGAGCATCCCGGCGTGGTGGTCCGCCTGCGGCAGGCGGCGGTGGTCGACATCCGGCAGGCACTCCGGGACGGCGGCGTGGACGTCGCGGTCGTCGCGCTCGACCGCCAGCAGCAGCGAGGTCTGGAGACCCGGTTGTTGTCCCGGGAAGAGATGGTGCTGGTGACCTCGGCCGGGCGCGAGTTCCCTGGGCCGGTGACGCTTGCCAACGCGGCCCGACTGCCGCTGGTGGACTTCTCGCCCGGCTGGGCGATCCGGCACTCGGTCGATCAGGCGTTCCGCGCGGCCCAGGTCGAGCGGCCCACCACGTTCGAGGTGAACGACATCGTGGCGGCGTCCGAGCTCGTCCGCCACGACCTGGGCGTGTGCATCATGCCGGAGTCGATCGCGGCGAGATTCCCGGACCTGACCTCCCACCGCTTTGCCCAGCACGCGCCGAGGTGGAAGGTCATGGTCGTCCGACCCAAGGGGGAGGCGCCGCCGGCGGTCGCGGCGCTGCTCCGGCACATCGCCTGATCCCCCACCGCCGAGCTGTGTTTCAGTGCCGGCGTTCGGTTGCCCAGTAGAGCAGGGCGAGGACGGGAAGCGCGGCGGCCAGGACGGTCACGCCGGTCCAGCCGTAGGCGTGATAGATGATCGAGCCGGTTTGGGAGCCGATGGCCCCTCCGGCGAAGAACGTGGCGATGTAGACGCTGTTGAGCCGTGCCCGCGCACCCGCGTCCAGCCGGTAGATGGTGTGCTGGCCGAGAATGAGGGTGGTCTGCACCGCCATGTCGAGCAGGACGGCGGCGACGGCCAGCAGGATGATGCTGTGCCAGCCGAATCCGGCGAGCGCGGCCGCCAGTGCGGCGGCGGCGAACGCCGCACCGGTCATCGGGCGCACCAGCCCGCGGTCGGCCCAGTGTCCCGCGAACGGCGCCACCGCCGCTCCAGCCGCTCCGGCCGCTCCGACCAGGGCGAACATGCCCACGCCGAAGCCGGAGTAGTGGAAAGCGGGGCCGGTTAGCTCGAACGACACCGTGGTCCAGAACGCGCTGAACGCGCCGAACATCACCGCCTGGTACAAGCCGCGCCGCACCAGCGTCGGGTGGGTGCGCACCAGCCGTGCGGTGGAACGCAGCAGCCGCCCGTACGACACGTTCGTACTGGGGGCGTGACGGGGCAGGGCCGAGCGCAGCGCCAACGCCAGCACGGCCATCAGGACGGCCGAGCCCAGGAAGACGACACGCCATCCGGACCAAGCTGCTCAGGGTGCGGGACAGCAGGATGCCGGTGAGCAGGCCGCTCATCACCCGGCCGACGACGCGGCCGCGGGCGTGGTCGGGGGCGAGACCGGCTGCGAACGGGACGAGGATCTGGGCGACGACCGAGGTTCCTCCGGCGATCAGTGAGGCGGCCAGCAGGACGGGGAAGGCGGTGGCGGTGCCCGCCAACACCAGCGCCGATGCGGTGACCGCCAGCGAGATCACGACCAGCCGGCGCTTCTCGATGCGATCACCGAGCGGAACGAGGAGCAGCATGCCCGCCACATATCCGATCTGGGTCGCGGTGATGAGCCCGCCGGCGGCGGCCGTGCCGATCCCGAAGAACGCGCTCAGCGAGGACAGCAGAGGTTGCGCATAGTACAGGTTGGCGACGGTCATCCCGGAGGCGACGGCCAGGAGCACGACGAGCCGACCCGAGGGCGTGGCCGCCGGCGTCGCGGTCCGCTGGGCGGCCTGGAGTTGAACGGAAGGAGTCACAGCTGCCTCTCAGAGTGGAGCCGTCCGAATGTCTTCGAGGCGTTCCAACGGCGGGCCTGCGCCGGCGCTTCCTCTGTCATAGCGATAATCAGCGATGACTGTCATCTTGATTGGAGATGGGTCAGTTCAGCAGGGCGGCCGGGGCGGTGCGGTCGAAGCGCCCGAAACCCTGGGTCTCCTGGTCGGAAAGCCTTGGCCGAGGAAGAAAACGGGTGGGCCGCCATTCGGGTCGAACATGAATGATCTTCTCAACGCGCTCTTGGCGCAAGGTTTATGCCCTGTTATCCAGGTCTATCCGTTTTAGCGGGGATGGTATAGCCGTGCCGGGCAACGGCGTCAGAGGCATGTTCCCATGATCCGGGGACCTGCGCCCCACAGGACACATTTGAGGAGAATCACATGTCCGATGCCGTCAAGCCTGCTCAGCCGGTCCTGGAACCGGCGGCAGCCGCCTTCGCGGACGCCACTGCCAATCCGCCGTACCTGTTCGACCTACCCCCGGCGGAAGGGCGCAAGGCCGTTGACGAAGTGCAGTCCGGCGAGATCGACAAGCCCGCGATCCACGAGGAGTGGATCACCCTCTCGGGCGGCCCGACGGGCAGCGTCCGCGCCCGTATCGTCAAACCCGCCGGCGCCGAGGGGACCCTGCCGGTGATCCTCTACATCCACGGCGCGGGCTGGGTGTTCGGCAACGCCCACACCCACGACCGCCTGGTACGTGAGCTCGCCGTCGGCGCGGACGCCGCCGTAGTCTTCCCCGAGTACGACCTGTCCCCCGAGGCCCGCTACCCGGTCGCCATCGAGCAGAACTACGCCGTCGCCCAGTGGATCGTCCAGCAGGGCGCGTCCAAGGGCCTGGACGGCTCCCGCCTGGCCGTGGCCGGAGACTCCGTCGGCGGCAACATGACCGCCGCGCTGACCCTGATGGCCAAGGAACGCGGCGACGTCCCGCTGCTCCAGCAGGTCCTGTTCTACCCGGTCACCGACGCGAACTTCGACACCGGCTCCTACCACCAGTTCGCCACCGGCTACTTTCTGCGCCGTGACGGCATGCAGTGGTTCTGGGACCAGTACACCACCGACGAGGCCCAGCGCGCCGAGATCACCGCCTCCCCGCTGCGGGCCACCCCCGAGCAACTCACCGGCCTGCCCCCGGCCCTGGTCATCACCGGCGAGGCCGACGTGCTGCGCGACGAGGGCGAGGCATACGCCAACAAGCTCCGTAAAGCCGGCGTGTCCGTCACCGCCGTGCGCTTCCAGGCCATCATCCACGACTTCGTCATGCTCAACGCCCTGCGCGAGACCCACGCCGCCGAGGCCGCCATCACCATGGCCATCAGCACCCTGCGCGCCGCCCTTCACACCGTCTGAACGCCCTTCACACCGTCTGAACAAGGAGAGAACCCACTATGACTTCCTCTACCCCCACCGTGGTTCTCGTCCATGGCGCGTTCGCGGACGCGGCCAGTTGGGCCGGGGTCATCACCGAGTTGCAGAGCCACGGTATTCCCGTCGTGGCCCCGCCCAACCCGCTGCGCGGACTGGGCTCCGACGCCGCGTATATCGCCTCCGTAGCCGCCCAGATCGACGGTCCCGTCGTGCTGGTCGGCCACTCGTACGGCGGTGCGGTCATCACCGTGGCCGGCATTACGGAGAACGTCGTCGGGCTGGTATACGTGGCTGCCTACGTCCTCGAAGACAGCGAGAGCCTCGGCGAGCTTCAGGGCCGTTTCCCCGCTTCTCCGTTGGTCGCCAACCTGAAGGAGGCGACCTACCCTGTCCAGGGCGCCGATCCCGCAGTAGAGGTCGCCATCACCCATGAAGCGTTCCCCACCATCTTCGCCGCCGACGTGCCGGGGGAAGTCACGAAGGTCCTGGCGGTGACGCAGCGTCCGCTCGCCGCCATGGCCTTCGCGGAGACAGCTTCCGCGGCCGCGTGGAAGACCAAGCCCTCCTGGGCGCTCGTGGCCACCGCGGACCAGGCGATCAACCCCGAGGTCGAGCGCTTCGGCGCGAGGCGGGCCGGAGCGACCATCGTCGAGATCGAGGGCGCCTCGCACGCCGTCGCAGTGTCCCGGCCGAAGGAGGTCGCCGACCTGATCCGCGACGCGGTACGCGCCACGAGCTGACCAGGCGGCACAGGCAACCCCACGGCCCCGCTGTCGAGCCCTCCTGGCCGCATTGTCGGCGACAGCCGGCGTCCGGTCGACACACGCCGTCTGCCGGTGCATCCAACCGGCCCCGCCTGCGGTGGGACCACGACGTGGAGCGCGCTGCCTCCAGTGCCCTCCCCGCGACACGCCGTTCCTTTTCACCGTCCTGGCCGTGCCCGATCCATACTCACGCCGAAGTCGCATCGGCGCTCGGCGACCTCACCCACGTGGCCTACCGTCACCGTCAAGAGCGCCTCGCACGCGGTCGCGGTCTCCCAGCCGGAGGCGGTCACCGACCTCATCAAGCGCGCGGCCCGCGACATCCGCTGAGACACCACTGCCCCGGTCAACCGAGAGGCGGCAGCCGGAGGAGTCGTCGCCCTCCTGGCGCAGCCGGGCCGCGTATCCGCGTTCATGACGTCGAGTCCCGCTGCAGCTGGGCGAGAATCTTGTCGGTGATGGCGGCGAGGGTGTCGAGTTCCTCGTCGGAGAGCGAGTCGAAGACGAGTTTCCGCACGGTGTCCACGTGGGCCGGTGCCGCCTGCTCGATGGCCGTGCGCCCGGCCGGCGTCAGCACAATGAAGGCGCCGCGGCCGTCGTCGGCGCACTCCTCGCGCTCGACGAGGCCGCGGCGTGCCATGCGGGTGACATGGTGCGACAGCCTGCTGCGTTCCCAGTGCAGGGCGCGGGCGAGGTCGGATACCCGCATCCGGCCGTCGGCCGTGTCGGTGAGCTGGACCAGCACGTCGTAGTCCTGCAGGGACAGGCCGGCGTCCGTCTGCAGCTCACGGTGGAGAGCCGCCTGCAGTCGGGTGTTCAGCGTCAGCCACGTGCGCCAGACGTTCTGCTGATTCTCGGTCAGCCACGGGCTCGGTGCGTCCATGGACGGCGAGCCTACCGGAATAAGAGACACGTCACCTAAGTTGGGACATCATGTACGTGACGCGTCACCTAATGAGTGGCGCCAGACGATGAGGAGCAGAGCCATGACCATCGCCCAGACCGCCCCCGCCACGCTGGCCGACCTGTCCGGCGAATATGTCATCGACCCGGCGCACACCCGGATCGGGTTCGTCGCCCGGCACGCGATGGTGACCAAGGTCCGCGGGGCGTTCAACGAGTTCGAGGGACGTTTCACCGCCGACGGCGCCAATCCGAGCCGGTCCAGCGCGAGCGTGACCATCCAGGCCGCCAGCATCGACACCCGCAACGAGCAGCGTGACGCGCACTTGCGCAGCAACGACTTTCTCGCGATGGACGAGCACCCGCGGATCACCTTCGTCACCAGCGGCGTCCGCCAGGCCGACGAGACGAGCCTGGAGCTGACCGGTGACCTGACCATCAAGGGCGTGACCAACTCGATCACCATCCCGTTCGAGTACCAGGGCGCCTCGACGGACCCATTCGGGAACTTCCGGGTGGGCTTCGAGGGCTCGGTCCCGATCAGCCGCAAGGACTACGGCATCACCTGGAATGCCGCGCTGGAGACCGGCGGCGTCCTGGTTGGCGACAAGATCGTTCTGGAGTTCGAGGTATCGGCGATCAAGGCCGCCTGAAGGCCCGTACAGAGGGGTAAGGCATCATGAACGACATCGTTCTTCCAGCCGGCGTGGACATCCGCCGCGCCGGCGAGCGCTTCACGAGCAGCTTCGGCTGGCTGGACTCCAAGCACTCGTTCTCCTTCGGCCACCACTACGACCACCGCAACACTCACCACGGTGTGCTGCTGGTCAACAACGACGACATCGTCGACGCCGGTACAGGTTTCGACACCCACCCGCACCGGGACATGGAGATCGTCACCTGGGTGCTGGAGGGCTCGCTGGTTCACCAGGACTCCACCGGCCACAACGGCGTGATCTATCCCGGTCTGGCGCAGCGGATGAGCGCCGGCCGCGGCATCCTGCACTCGGAGAAGAACGACTCCTGGCGGCTCGGCGGGGACGTCCACCGCGACCCGGTGCACTTCATCCAGATGTGGGTCGTGCCGGATGAGAACAACATCACGCCCGGCTACGAGCAGCTCGAGATCGAGCACGAACTGCTCTCCGGCGGGCTGGTCCCGGTCGCCTCGGGCATGAGCAAGCACGACGGCGAGACGGCGATCCGCATCAGGAACAAGAATACGGCCCTGTACGCCGCCCGGCTCCAGCCCGGCCAGGCCGTCCACCTTCCCGAGGCCCCGTACCTGCACCTGTTCGCGGCGCGCGGCGCGATCGACCTGGAGGGAGCGGGAGAGCTAGCGGCTGGCGACGCGGTCCGGTTCACCGCCACCGGCGGACAGCGGGTGATCGCCACGGAGCCGGCCGAGATCCTGGTGTGGGAGATGCACGCCACCATCGCGGCCTGAGCAGGCACCCACCCCGGCGGCTTCACCGAGAGACCGACGCACGGTGCCCCTACATCAAGGTGGCGGCCTGCAAGGGGCGGCAACGGTGAGAGCAGTACGGCGCCCAGCAGCAGGGGGCCCGCCGACGGGCGGGTCGGTCCAAGCGCGCTCGCCGTACCCCTTGAGCACGGCAGCGCCGCTCGGGTAGGCGTAGCTCAGCGGAGGCGTAGTTCGCCCACGGCGCGTCCGCCGCCCATCAGCGGCGGGCGGGCCATCGTGTCCAGTTCCGGGGCGTCCAGGCCGAGCGAGCGCAGCGCCGTCACCGTGGCGGGCGTGCGGGCCCGCTGCGCGCCGTCCTCGACCTTGACGGTGCCCGCCCGCCCGTCCTCGAACACGAACGCGTTGAACCCCTCCGCGCCCACCTTGACCATCAACCCCGGCAGGGCCCGCATCAGCTCGGCCTCCGGCCTGATCGTGCCGGACGTCCACTCCGGATGCGCGCGCATGGCGTCGAAGATCCGCCGCTCGTACGAGCCCGCCTCCCCCAGAGCCAGCGCGCGGAAGGCCCGCGTCACGCCCACCATCGAGACGAAGAACAGCGGCGCGCCGCACCCGTCCACCCCCGACGCCGCGACCCGCTCGCCCGTCAACTCCTCCACCGTGCGGCGGATCGCCCGCTGCAGCGGGTGCGCCGGTTCCAAGTAGGTGGCCAGCGGCCAGTCGTTCAGCACACAGGTGGCGAGCATGGCGGCGTGCTTGCCCGAGCAGTTCATGTAGACGCGGCCCAGGTCGGTCGCCGCCCGGTCGAAAGGGTAGTCCTCGGGGCAGAGCAGCGCCGACTCCGTCAGCCCGGCCTCCGCCAGGATCTTCCGCACGCCGTCCACGTGGTACGGCTCACCGGAGTGGGAGGCGCAGGCCAGCGCGAGGAGTTCGCCGTCGAGCGCGAGCCCGGCGCGGAGCATGCCGACCGCCTGGAACGGCTTCATGGCCGAGCGCGGCGAGGCCGGCACGTGCACCGCGCCGTGCGCCGCGACCGGATCGCCCGCGGCGTCCACGGTGAGCATGCGCACGTGATGGGTCGACTCCACGAACCCGGACCGGACAACCTCGACGACCAGCGACATTCGCCTCCCCTTTCGGCGTGAGTCTACGAAGCTTTTGACCTGCGCCAGAATGAGGTCTCATGCGAGCAGTCGTGCAACGAGTCAGCACCGCGTCTGTGGTGGTCGACGGGGTGACCGTCGGAGCGATCGACGAGCCGGGCCTGCTCGTGCTGGTCGGCGTCACGCACTCGGACACCCGCGCCGAGGCGCGCAAGCTCGCCGCCAAGCTCTGGGGGCTGCGCATCCTGCATGGCGAGAAGTCCTGCTCCGACGTGTCGGCGCCGCTCCTGGTGATCAGCCAGTTCACTCTCTACGGCGACGCCCGCAAGGGCAGGCGGCCCACCTGGCAGGCCGCCGCTCCAGGACCGGTCGCCGAGCCGCTGGTGGACGCCGTGGTGGACGAACTCCGGGCGCTGGGAGCCCACGTGGAGACCGGCCGGTTCGGCGCGGACATGAAGGTGTCCCTGGTCAACGACGGGCCGATCACGCTCGTGGTGGACGTGTGAACATAGTCTCCGCCGACGACCTCGAGTCCTTCTACGCGATCGGCAAGAAGGCCGAGCCGGTTCAGCGGAGGCGGCGGCGCATCGCCGGGTCGATGGTGACGTTGCGGCCCGCGTCCGGGGGGACGATGACCTCTTGGGCGGCGGCGACGCCGCCCGCGAGCAGGGGCGCGTCGACCGGCACCGTCCGCTTGACCGTGGCCAGCGCGATCGGGCCCAGCTCGTGGTGGCGGGCGGCGGAGCCGACGACGCCCACCTCCTGGCTCTCGAAGATCACCGGTGCGCCATGCGCCGGCAGCGTGTCGACGCTGCCGTCGAGGTGCAGGAACACCAGCCGCCGCGGCGGATGCCCCAGATTGTGGACGCGGGCGACCGTCTCCTGGCCCCGGTAGCAGCCCTTGGTGAGGTGTACGGCGGTGCCGATCCAGCCCACTTCGTGCGGGATCGTCTTGTGGTCGGTGTCGAAGCCGAGCCGGGGCCGGTGCTCCTCGATGCGGAGCGCCTCGTACGCCCAGAGCCCGGCCAGCGGCTTGCCCAGATGGTCGGGCAGCTCGGCGCGTGGCACCAGGAAGTCCTCGGTCGCGGACGAGAGCACCGCCAGGTCGTCGGCGCGCGAGACCTCGACGCGGAGCATGAACCGCATCCGGTCGAGGTAGGCGACCAGACTGTCGGCGGTGCCCGGCTCGACGTGCGCCAGCACGGCCTCGCCATCGTCGACCAGCGTCAGGTGGTGCAGGACCCGGCCCTGAAGATCGAGGTCGAGCGTCTGCGTCCACTCGCCGGGCGCCAGCGTGTCGAGCTTCTGCGAGGTCAGGTCGTTGAGCCATTTCAGCCGGTCGGCTCCGGAGACGCGGACCACCTCGCGGTTGCTGCGGTCGACCACCGCCTCGCCCTTGATGAGCGCCCGTTGTTCGGCGAACAGGTCACCGTAGTGGGCGGCCACGTCGGAGTCGGGGCCGTCGGCGGGAACGGCACCGGGGAGATCGAGCAGAGGGCTGCGCATGCCTTCCAGGTTATCGGCAGTCGCGACGGCGCCCGAAGACGGTTGCGGAAACGCCCGAAGACGGTGCTATCGGCACTTGCTGCAACGCCCGAAGACGGTCAGGTGGCGTACGTCGGCCACGAAGCCCATCTCGCTGTCCAGCCCCTTGACCAGCCCGTCCGCGAGCTCGGGACGCACTTCGCCGACCTCGCCGCAGCCCCGGCAGACTAGGTGCAGATGGTCGGCGTCCGCCGCCAGGTGGTAGGTGGGGGCGCCGTGGCTCAGATGGGTGTGGGTGACCATGCCGAGCTCTTCGAGCAGCTCCAGCGTGCGGTAGACGGTGGAGATGTTGACGCCGCGGGCCGTCTCGCGCACCTTGACGGAGATCTCTTCGGGCGTGGCGTGCTCAAGCGACTTGACCGCCTCCAGCACGAGCTGTCGCTGAGGGGTCACCCGGTAGCCCTTGGCGCGGAGTTCCTCGTGCCACTGCGTCTCCGTCATGCCCCGAGTCTACGACCGAGTATTAATCGCTTGCCCCCTCCGCGACCGAGCGCATAACTTCTGGGGTACGCGGAAAGGAGGTGGTCCAAACAATGGTGATTCATAGTTGGACTAGCGAGGTGGTTGTCCGCTAACGACGCGGACTGTTGTCTCGCGTCTGCCTAGCGAATTCGAGACAACCACCGGGGCCCCTGGCAGCCGGAGGGCGGGATAGTTGTCCTGTCCATGGTCCATCCGGCCCGCTCGATCACGAGCGGAACGCCGCCCGGGGCCCTTTTTCATACCCTCTTCCCCGCAGCGCGCGGTCAGTGCTCGCCGCGAGCCGGGATGCCCAGCTTGTCGCAGGCGTCGCGATAGAGGCGTACGACCGCCATGCGCACCTGGGGGCGTTCGGTCAGCGTCTCTCCCCACGGCACCCTGACCAGCTCGCCACCGTCGATCGTGAACTCGATCGCCTCGGCGTCGACCCCGCTGGTGGCCGCCGTCGTCGCGGCGGGCCGGTCGCCCAGCCCGCGCACGATGATCAGCGCGTCGTCGGGGTGGTCGTCGTTCATGTGCCGCTTGATCGCCTCGACCGCCTCGGCGGTGAACGGGGTGCTCATATGGATCAAGCTACCTTCTTGAGCTCCGCCGACATGTGCGATGTGAGCGGGTGCCCGACCGCGGCCATGTCATAGGCCCACATGAGGTTGCCCTTGACCAGCCCGTACAGGCGGGTGGCCGCGGTGTATTCCTTGGCCGAGGCGGTGCGCGCGACCACGTCGGTGCGCAGCTCGATCTTGTGGAAGACGACCTCGCCGATGTAGATCTCCACGATGCCGGTCGGATGCGCCAGCAGCACCTCAAGTTGCCGGTCGGGCTGCGGCCGCCAGTAGCCGGACTCGGTGGCGAGCGGCCTGACCCGGTTTCCGTCCTCGTCGAGCAGCCAGGTGCGGCTCACGTACGACAGGAACGGTTTGCCGTTGTGGCTGAACTCGATCTCCTGACCGAAGTTGAAGCTCTCGATCGTCGGATATCCCCCGACACCGGCGCCCTCCCAGCGGCCGATCAGGAACGCGATGTGCTCCAGATCGGGATGCACCGGCACCTGGACCTCAGCATCTTCCATGGCACCAAACTGTACTGGCCGCCCGCGGTGAAGACGTCCGGTGGGAAGGGGTTTAGGGTGACGGACATGGCACGATCTCTGGTGATCAAGGTGACCGCCGGCGCCGAGGCCCCGGAGCGCTGCAACCAGGCGTTCACGGTCGCGGCCGCCGCGCTGGCGAGCGGCGTTCCGGTCTCTCTCTGGCTGACCGGCGAGTCCTCCTGGTTCGCGGTGCCGGGCAGGGCCAAGGAGTTCAACCTGGCTCACGCCGCTCCGCTCACGGACCTGCTGGACGCCGTTCTGGCGGGCGGCCGGGTTACGGTGTGCACCCAGTGCGCGGCCCGGCGAGACCTCACGGTCGACGATCTCATCGACGGCGTCCGCATCGCCGGCGCCTCCACCTTCGTCGAGGAGGCCGTGGCGGAGGGCGCGCAGGCTCTCGTGTACTGACCGCGAAAAACCTCCGGCTCGCGTGTCCGGGGTGGCGCGGTGGTTCCGACGTCTCTGGTGTACGGCACCGGGAGCGGTGCCGGCCGAGAGGAGAGATCGTGAAGTACATGATCATGATGAGCGGCACGCAGCGCGACTACGACAATCTGTCCGGAAAGCCCGGCAACCCGGTCTGGTCCGGGGAGGACGTCGCGGCGCTGCACGCCTTCATGGAGGCGTGGAACCACGCCCTGGTCGAGTCCGGAGAGTTCGTCGATGCCCAGGGACTGAGCGCGCCCGTGCTCGCCAGGAGGGTCGAGCTGAAGGACGGGGTTCCGGTCGTGACCGACGGGCCCTACTCCGAGACGCAGGAGGTCCTGGCCGGTTACACGATCGTCGAGTGCGAGAGCTTCGACCGGGCCACCGAGATCGCCGCGCAACTGGCCGACACTCCCCACCCCGCGAACGCGACCCCGATCCACGACTGGCACGTGGACATACGGCCGATCGTCGGAGGCTACGAGGAGCTGTGACGGCGGCAAGGTCCTGTTGTGACCGGGGGCGAGGCTGAAGGAACCGGTGTGACCGGAGGCGAGGCTGGGGAGCCGATGTGACCGGGGGCGAGATCGAGGACCTGCTGCGCGGGCTGGCGCCGCAGGTTCTCGGCGCGCTGGTACGTCGTTACGGGCACTTCGCCACAGCCGAGGACGCGACGCAGGAGGCACTGCTCGCGGCCGCCCTCCAGTGGCCCGGAGAGGGCCTGCCGGACAATCCGCGCGGCTGGCTGATCACCGTCGCCGCACGCCGGCTGACCGACCTGCTGCGCGGCGAGCAGGCCCGCCGGCACCGCGAGGACACCGTCTCGCGCTGGACGCTGCCCGACCAGTGGCTGGCCCCCGCCGCGGACAGGCCGGCGTCGGAGTCCGACGACACGCTCATCCTGCTGTTCATGTGCTGCCACCCCTCGCTCTCGCCCGCGTCGCAGATCGCGCTCACCCTGCGGGCCGTCGGCGGCCTGACGACAGCGGAGATCGCCAGGGCCTTCCTGGTCCCGGAAGCGACTATGACCCGGCGCATAACCAGGGCCAAACACCGCATCAAGGAGAGCGGCCTCCCCTTCGGCATGCCCTCCGGCCAGGACCGCGCGGAACGGCTCGCCGCGGTCCTGCACGTCCTCTACCTGATCTTCAACGAGGGCTACGCCAGCACCTCGGGCCCGGCCCTCCACCGCACCGAGCTGACCACCGAGGCGATCCACCTGACCCGCCTGGTCAACCGGCTGCTGCCGGACGACTCCGAGGTGGCGGGCCTGCTGGCCCTCATGCTCCTCACCGACGCCCGCAGACCGGCGCGTACGGGCCCGGACGGCTCCCTCATCCCCATGGCCGAACAAGACCGAACCCTCTGGAACCCGGCCTATATCACCGAAGGCATAGCCCTCATCACCGGAGCCCTCGCCCGCGGCCCGACCGGCCCCTACCAGCTCCAGGCGGCGATCGCCGCCCTGCACGACGAGGCGCCGACCGCGGCGGCGACCGACTGGCCCCAGATCAAGGCCCTGTACGAGGTGCTGATGCGCCTGTCCGACAACCCGGTGGTAACGCTCAACCACACCGTCGCGGCCGCCATGGTCGACGGCCCGGAAGCGGGACTGGCCCTGCTCGAAAAGCTGGCACACGACCCCCGGATAGCCGAAGACCACCGGCTGCACGCGGTCCGGGCCCACCTGCTGGAGATGTCCGGCGACCACCGGGCGGCCCGTGAGTCGTACGAGGCGGCCGCACAGCGAACGAACAGCCTCCAGCAGCAGCGCTACCTGCACGCCAAGGCCGGCGCGCTAGAAGGTCAGCTGCCCAGCACGGCGGCCAGACGCTCTCGCCGAAGCTGCTCGTAGCGGGTGTCGTCGAGCGGGGCCAGGTCGCCCGCGCGCCAGGAGAGCAGCAGGTCGGCGAGCGCCGGGTTGCGCGCCAGCGCGGGCCCGTGCAGGTAGGTCCCGACGATGTGCCCCGCGTAACACCCCTCGAAGCCGTCGCCGTTGCCCACTCCCACGGTCGTCCGGGACAGCGCCTTGACGCCGGGCCCCAGGCGGGTGACTCCCATGTGGTTCTCGAAGCCGGTGAGCGTCGGCAGGCCCAGCTCGGCGTCCACCTCGGCGACCAGTTCGCCGACCGCCCGTGCGGGGCCGCGGGAGCTGGCGATGTCGAGCACGCCGATGCCGTCGACCGGCTGCCCCTCCTCGCCGCCGAACGTACTGCCCATGATCTGGTAACCGGCGCAGACCGCGAGCATCGCCGCGCCCCGCGCGATCGCGCGGTGCAGGCCACCGTCCTTGCGCAGCCGCTCCGCCGCGAGGATCTGCGGGCGGTCCTCGCCGCCGCCGATGAGGTAGATGTCGCCGCTCTCCGGCACCGGGTCGGCCGAGCGCACGTAGATGGTCTCGGTCTCGATCCCCCGGCGCTGGGCGCGCTGCTCCAGGACGAGCACGTTGCCCTGGTCACCGTACGTGCTCAGCAGGTCAGGATAGATCCAGACGATGCGAAGGGCGCTGTCAGACGGCACGACCGAACTCCGATCGGATCTGCTGGAAGGCGGTGTAGTTGGCGATCACGTCGACCCGGCCCGGCGGCTGCATGGATAGGGCTTCGCTGAACGTGCCGCAGATCGAGAACGGCACGTCGGCCACGTCGAGCCGGAGCGCCAGGTCCAGCCGCCGCTCACCGGTGACGAACACCGGGCGACCGCGCAGGATCCGGTAGTCGACGTCCCACAGCCAGGAGGTGTCACGCCCGTCGGGCCCCTGCGCGTTGACCGAGAGGATGATCGGCTGCTGGGGGTCGGAGACGTCGAACGCCTCCAGCCAGCCCGCCGGGTTCTTGGCCAGCAGCAACCGCGCGTGGCGGCCGTCGCGCTCGACCGTGGTGTAGCGGCCCGCGACCGAGGTGACCTCGCGCAGCCGGGGCAGCGCCCGCTCGACCGGCAGCCCGAACGCCTCGGCCACCGCCAGCGCCATCGCGGCGTTGGACCGGTTGGCCAGGCCGGGCAGCTGGATGTCGAGCAGCCACCGCTGCCCGCGCGGATCGACCACCGCGTCGTCGTCGAGAACCCACTGCGGCTCCGGCCGGTGGAACGTGCACTCGCGGCACGCCCAGTCGGCGTCCTTACGATCGAGCGGCCCGCCGCACTCCGGGCAGCACCAGGAGTCTTCCTTCCAGCGCTGACCGCCCGCGACCCAGGTCACCTTGGCCGCGGTCGAGGCGCCCCAGGTGACGAGCGGGTCGTCGCAGTTGGCGATGACGTGCGTCGGCTTGCCGGACAGCGCCCTGCGCCACTTCTGCGCGAGCAGCCAGATCTCGGCCGCGCGGTCCATCTGGTCGCGGCTGAGGTTCATCAGGCAGACGACGCCGGCGCCGGTGGTGTCGAGCACCTCGGGCAGGTATTTCTCGTCGACCTCCAGCACGCCGTAGGGGGCGTCCTTGTGCGTGGAGAGCGCCGAGACGTGCCCCGCGGGCATGTTGGCGCCGAACGCGTTGGTGGCCACCTCCCCCAGCTCCAGCAGCGCCGAGGTGATCAGCCGGGTCGTGGTGGTCTTACCGTTGGTCGCGCTGACCAGGGCCAGCCTGCGGTCACGGGCGAGCTGCCGGAGCAGGTCGGGCTCGAGCATCAGGCCGACCCGACCGCCGATGACCGAGCCGTCGCCGCGCCCGGTCATCCTCGACAGCGTGGCGGCACTGCGGCCCAGGGCGCTCGCGAGCTGAGCCCGCAGTGGAAGCTGGGTCATGGCACAGGATCCTAGTCGGCGTTGGGCTCTACTCTGGTGGGGCACACGAAAACGCGGCCCGGTTCGGTAGCCCGGGCGACGCTTCTCGTATCCGCCCTTCCAGGGATGTCCGGTGTGCCGGAAGCGGCCTCGTCAGGCCGTCGTTCGGCATACCCGCTGGAGGGCAACCATGGTGACGCTGTCGGTCTATCTCGACGGCTCGTTCTGGATCGGCGTGCTGGAGATCGTCGAGGACGGCGAACTGCGGGCCACCCGCTTCACATTCGGCGCCGAGCCGACCGACCCCGAACTGTACGAGCATCTGATGCGGCACGGCCTGGCGCTGCTGGCCCAGGCGTCGGCCGCGCCACCCGTTCCCGCCGGTTCCGGGGGCGGCGGGCGGGTCAATCCCAAGCGGGCCGCCAAACTGGCCGCGCGGGCGGCGGCTCGGGTCTCTTCGAGGAGTACGGCCGCGCAGGAGGCCATGCGGCTGGAGCTGGAGAGCCGCAAGCGGGAGGCCGCCGGTGACCGCAAGGATCGCCGCGAGGCCCTGGCCCGGCACAAGCGCGAGGTCTCCCGCCGCAAGCGCATCGAACGCCGGCGCGACCGCTAGGACCTTCGTCCCCATGAGATAATTACTCGTACGGAGCCCTCTCGGCCTCGGGTCCAGCGACCCAGGCGGGAGGGTTTTTTCATGCCCGAAATCGCAGCGACGTCATCCTGCGGCAGGCATTCCCCGATCAAGGAGACACCATGAAACTCGGTCTGACCTGCCCTCGCTTCATCTGGCCCGGCGGTGACACCGCCATCGCCGAGAGGTTCGCGGCCGTCGCCCGCGGCGCCGACGAGGCGGGGCTGCACAGCCTGTGGGTGATGGACCATTTCTTCCAGATCCCCAACTTCGGCGCCGTGGAGGACCCGATGCTGGAGGCGTACGGCGCGCTGTCCTATGCCGCCGCCCTCACCCGCCGGGTCACGCTCGGCACCCTCGTCACCGGCGCCGTCTACCGTGCGCCCGGGTTTCTGGTGAAGCAGGTCAGTACGCTCGACGCGCTCTCCGGCGGCCGCGCCGTCCTCGGCATCGGCGCGGGCTGGTACGAGCAGGAGGCCCGAGGTCTCGGCCTCCGCTTCCCTGCCCTTGCCGAGCGGTTCGAGCGGCTGGAGGAGACGCTCCAGATCGCCAAACAGATGTGGAGCGATGAGGACAAGCCGTACGAGGGCACCCACTACCAGCTGGAGCGCACGCTCAACTCCCCGCAGGCCCGCCCCCGGATCCTGATCGGTGGCAGCGGGGAGAAGAAGACCCTCCGTCTCGTCGCCGAATACGCCGACGCCTGCAACTTCCTGCACGGCGCCGATGTACGGCACAAGCTCGGCGTACTGCGCGGCCATTGCGAACGCCTGGGACGGCCGTACGAGGAGATCGAGAAGACCCTCCACATGCGCGTCGCCGACGGCGAGAGCGTCGAAGAGAGCGTCCAGCGCTGCGGCGACCTGGCCGCTCTGGGCATCGACCACGTCATCGTGGCCGTCCCCGACGCCGCCGCCGACTCCTCACTCGCGCACCTGGCGGCGCTCGCCACGCAGATCTCCGCCATCACCCCGGCCGGACGCTGAGGGGGCTGGACCAGGGCGTTCCCGCCCCCGCCCGGACCTCGGTGGGCGATGATGTCCAGGTGCGGAGAGTAATCAAATCACGACGCTCAGTGCTGCTCTGGGTGAGCGGTGCGGCGTTTCTGATCGCCGTGGCCGCAGTGCTCGTGTTCTTTCTCCTTGGTTCGCCCGATCGGCTGGAGAAGGCCGACAAGCTCGCCAGCGTCGGCAGCCTGCTGTTCGGCGCGGTCTCGCTGCTGGTGTCCGTGGCCGCTCTGGGATGGGGTGCCGCCGCACCCCGGGGAGACGGCGCCGTCTCCCCGGCGGACGAGGCTCGGGCGCTGGATCCGTGGGTGGCCCGGCTGGCGGACCGGATTCGCGGCCAGTGGACCGAGGAGGCGGCGATGCGGACGCTGGGCCGGCCCGATCCGCTGCAGTTGCGCTGGTCGTCCTCGGGCCGTCCCGGTGCCTCCCCGATCGCGGTGCTGGGCAAGGGGACGATACCGGGGCGGCCCACGCGTCTGCGGCTGCACGGCAGCCTGAGCGACGTGGTGGCGGCGTTCCGGAAGCTCCCGCGCAAGCAGCTGATGGTCCTGGGAGAGCACGCGGCCGGCAAGACCGTACTGGCGCTGCTGTTCACCCTCGGCATGCTCCGAACCCGCGAGCCGGCCGAGCCGGTGCCCGTCCTGCTGACCGCGTCCTCATGGGACCCGGCCCGGGAACGGCTCGACGTCTGGTTCGCCAGGCGGCTGCGTGAGGAGTACCCGTTTCTGGCGGACCGGGACGTCCATGGCACCGACGTGGCATGGCGGCTGGTCCACAACGCGCGGGTGATGCTCGTCCTCGACGGTTTGGACGAGATGCCGGGCGGGCTGCACCCGACGGCGATCAAAGCGATCAATCGAGCCGTCCTCGACGAGCGCCCACTGGTGATCACCTGTCGCGGCGCGGAGTACGCCGCCGCGGTCGCGGCGGAGGGCCAGCCACTCGCCCACGCGGCGGTCGTGGAGATCGAACCGGTCAAACCCGAGGACGCCGTCGACCACCTGCGCGCCGCCCTTCCCACCGGCGACGATCGCTGGGGGCCGATGTTCGATCATCTCCTGGCCTGCCCCGACGGTCCGCTGGCCCGATCGCTGTCGTCTCCGCTGATGGTCTCCCTCACGCGCTCGGCGTACGCGCCTCCCGGCACCGACCCGTCCGACCTGCTCGACCTCGGCAGGTTCCCGGACCGCTCCGCGATCGAACACCACCTGCTCGACGCGTTCCTTCCCACGGTCTATCCGGCGCGTTCGCTGCCGCCGCCGGACCGTCCCGGATCCCCCGCGACGCCCATCCGCGCGTACGAGCACGACCAGGCTCGGGCCTGGCTCGCGCACCTCGCCCGGCATCTGAGAGCCCTCGGCACCCGTGATCTCGGCTGGTGGGAGCTGCACCGGACCCTCCCCCGGGGCGGTTTCGAGCTCATGGCCGGCCTGGCGGCCGGACTGACGGCGGGACCGGTGATGGGGCTGGTGGCGGGGCTCGTGTTCGGGCGATCGTTCCTGACCGTCGCCGGGTGCGGGACCGGGCTCGGTGTCGGCGTCGGGGCGGCGCTGGTGTCCGGGTTCGGGAGAAGGCCGTCGCCTTCCCGGGTCCGGCTCCCGATCAAGGGCCGCCGCCGCCAGGTCCTCCGGGGAGTCCTCGTGGGGGTGGCCGTCGGGGTGTTCTCCGGCCTGGTGTTCGGGGTGGTCTTCTGGTTCATGACGGGCGGCTCGGGCATCGGGCTCATGGCCGGCGTGGTGGCCGGAGTCACCGGAGGGATCGGTGTCGGGCTGGGCGCGGGCCTGACCGCGCCGGTCGGGCCCGAGGAGAACATCAGCCCCCGCTCGCTCCTCGACCTGGACCGCGCCACCGCGCTGACCCAGGCGTTCGGCGGCGGGCTCGGCGCGGGGCTGATGGTCGGCGTCGCGGCGGCCCTGCTCGCCCATCCCGCGGCCAGGCTGGGCGCCGCGCTGGTGGCCGGCGCCGGGGTGGGCATCGGGGTCACTCTGATCGCGGTGAGCAGCACCGCGTGGGGGCGGTGGATGCTGATCCGCGCCTGGCTGGTGTTCAGGAGGAAACTGCCCTGGCGGGTGATGGATTTCCTGGACCATGCCCACCGTCACGGCGTGCTCCGGCAGGTGGGCGGCAGTTATCAGTTCCGCCACGCCCGTCTGCAAGATCACCTGATCGACTGCCCGGCGATCGGCGGAGACCGGGATTTCGCGGCCGGTCTCCGCTCGACGGGCATCGATCCATGCCCCGGTTGATCAGCTCCGCGTGCCGGTTCAGCGGCAGACCGTGCCGGGCGCGGGGAGCGTCCCGGAGACCAGGTAGCGGTCGATGCTCGCGGTCGCGCACGCGTTGCGCAGATACGCGGTGTGCCCGTCGCCGTCGGAGGTCAGCACCCGCGACCCCTTGATGCCCTTGGCCAGGCTCTCGGCCCAGGCGAGCGGCGTCGCGGGATCATGCGTGTTCCCGACCAGTAGCACGGGCGGCGCCTTGGTGATGCGCACCGGCCGCTGCGGATTAGCCGGCGAGGCGGGCCATCCCACGCATCCGGTCGTCATGTCCCAGAACTCCGACGTACCGCGCATGTGCGGGGCCCGCCGCGCGATGTCTCGGGCCCGCGCCCTGAGCTCCAGGAAGCCACTGATCTCCGGCTTGATGTCCTGGCAGAGGATCGCCCGATAGGCCGAGGTCGTCGCGGGGTTGTCCAGAGCCTCGGCCCGGATCTGCCCGAAGGTGACCGCGTCGCCCCGCTCCGCCTCGACGATGCCCCTGGCCAGACCGCCGTAGAAGTCGGGGGCGATCGTGAGCATCGCGTACGCGCTGTAACGCAGCTCCTCCGCCGTCAGAGGACGCCCACCGGCCACCGGAATCGGCGTCTTCTCCGCCCCGCGCACCAGCGCGTCCCACACCTGCGCCACGGGTCGGCCGTGCAGCGCGCATTCCGTCGTCCGCTCGCACCACCCGGCGAACCTCTCGAACGCGTCCTCCACCGCCGACGCGGCATCCCGCACCATCTCGCGCGAGCTCATCCCATGATCGACGACCCCGTCCAGAGCCATCGCCCGCACCCGGCCGGGGAACCGCCGCGCGTACTCCGTCCCCAGCATGCTCCCGTACGACCGGCCCAGGTAACTGACCCGCTCCTCGCCCAGCGCGGCCCGTACCGCGTCGAAGTCGCGCGCCACACTCCCGGTGTCCACGTACTGGATCATCGGCCCGCAGCTCTCGCCCACGGCCTGGTTGTGCGCGACGAGCCGGTCGTACTCCGCCCGCGTCGCCGGGAACTGCGTGACCGACGGATCATGCACCGCCTTCCCGCACTGGAGTTGCCCGCTGCCCCCGACCCCGCGCGGGTCGATCCCGACCACGTCGAAGCGTTCGCGCAACTCCGGCGAGAAGAACTGCGGCGCCCAGTCCCGCACCAGATCGGCCGCGCCCGTCCCGGGACCGCCTGGGTTGTAGAACAGCACCCCGATCCGTTCGCCGGTGGCCTTCCGCCGCGTCACGTTCAGCGAGATCGCCGGCCCGTCCGGCTTCGCCCAGTCCATCGGCACGGCAACCGTGCCGCACTCGGCCCCGGGCTCGGTTCCGCAGGCCCGCCAGGCGATCGTGCCCGTACCGCTCACGCCGGCTGCTCCGATCGTGCCCGTACCGCTCAGGCCGGCTGCTCCGATCGTGCTGGCCGCAGCGGCAGGAACCGCTGGAGCTACTGCCGCGATCAGCACCAGGCTCGTGATGAGGGGTGTCCATTTCATGATCGAGATCGTCCTCGGATCACCCGACGCTGCCATCGGCCTTTCGGGCACGCCGCATCCGCCGAACGGCCTTTGTTACCGCGGCTTCCGGGCCGACGCCCTGACGTCGTGCCGCAGGCCCTGCCCAACAGGTCGCGCAGCGTCCTGAACAGCCACGTGCGCTGATCGTCGATGACCGCGCGGACCGCTTCGCGCGGTGACTTGTCACCCCGTGCCCGCTCGACCGCGTCCTTGATCCCCTCGGCGGTGGCCTTGAGGTAGGCGACGACCAGGTCATCCTTGCCGGGGAAGTGGCGGTAGAAGGTGGCGCGTGTGACCGAGGCCTCGGTGATGAGGCGCTCGACGCCCACGGCGCGGATGCCCTCGGCGTAGAACAGGCGGGACGCGGTGCGCAGGAGCCGGTCCTTGGGGTGGAGGTCCTGGGCGATCGTCATCTCCCCATGCCCGAGCACTTCCGGGACGTCATCGCCGGGGGCTTGCCCGAAGCGACCACGAATGTCCTGGCAGTCACCCAGCGCCCGGTGCTCCAGAAGGCACTGACCGCCGAGCTGTCCGGCCAGCCCGCGTGGCGCACCCTGCCATCGTGGACGTTGATCGCGACACAGGACAACGCCATCCCGGCCCAGGCGCAGGAATTCATGGCCGAACGCGCCGGGTCACACGTGGTGCGCGTACAGGCGTCCCACTCACCGTCGATCTCACAGCCGGACGCGGTGGCCGACCTGATCATGGAGGCCGCCGAAGCGCGGCAGGGCCTGCCCCTTGAGTGAGTCCGAAGACGCATCAGGAGCGGCTGATCTCCTCATTCCTCATCAGGGGTCCAGCCGGCGTAAGCGACAAGTTCCGCTCCGGCGTCATACAGCAGCTCAAGACATTCGTATACCTCGGGCGCATCGGTCTTCGACATACTGACAGTCATGTCGAAGACGATGTCCGCAGGGCTGTATTCCTCGTTGGGGAACGTGCACTGCGCTCCGTCGGCCAGCAGCAGTCTGACCATGCCCAGCAGCGATGCGCGTATGCCATCGATGTGATCGATGCTGTAAAGGTTACGCAGCGCAAAATGCAGGGGAGTATCACCCTTATCGCGAGAGAAGGACAACAGCGGATCGATATCCGATCGCCGGCCACGGTACTTTTCAAAATAGGTGGAAAAAATGTCGAGCGGAGCCGTTTCATCGGCAAGTGCCGTGTTGGGATCGGCGTCGGCGTCGAGGAGGATTCGTACGGTTTCCACCGAGCCTGAGAACGTAGCCAGATGGAGCGGCGTAAGGCCGGACTGCTCCAATGGCCCCGTACCGATACCGCCCTCCAGAGCCGCCCGTACGGCCTCCACATCGCCCCATGCGCACGCCCGGCCGAACTCGATGGCGGCCGTTGATCGTTTGAGCTCGGAGAGCCTGTTGGAGAGCCAGACGCCGACCGGCGCCGATTGGCATCCCTCATGGTCGACGCGGTAGGTCAGCGGGTCGATCGCCGTCGCGGCCTCGGCCAGGTCGACGAGCAAGAACCATTGCCCCGAGTCCTCACCGACCGTGTACCAGGCGCGGTCCTCAACCACGAGACCAGGCTCGGTTTCCGAACCTTCGCCACCGTAGTAGAGGAGGGTCTCCCACTCGAATTCGTCATTCGTCCGCAGGCGTTGCTCTGCGGGCCAGACCACGGCCAGTAGCGCCTGGACAGACGGCGGAACCGGATATTCGCCCACGGGCGTGGTCACGATCCACTCGCGTGGCTCGAAGTCCTCGGGGATGTGGCCATGTAGCCGCTTGAGCTGGGCAAGAACTCCTGAAGACAGGTATTCGACCGGGGAGCCGGCATCGCCCGACATCGCTCGCCTTTCACAGGGGAAGATCAACTGGGGTTGCAGGCTAGCAGCGGGCAACGACAAGGGGCCGCGTTTCCAGGCTTGCTCTTGATCAACGATGCCGCCATCCCGATTCGTACCGGGCGACGACACCTTCAGCCGCAACACGCCGTCCGGCGCCCACCGGCCCTGGACGCACACGGCGTGGGGATGGCTCGCGCGTTGTTCGAGATGACGGGTGACGGGTGACGGGTGACGGGTGACGGCGGCAAGGTCCACGCGACGCAGCCAGATCTGTGAAGTTGCTCGACTGGGGCCGTGCCTGTGACGTCCGTCACTCTTCCGCCGGGGTCGAGAACCTTGCCATGGGGTGCGGGAGACAGCAGGGTGACCGACCGACCTTAAGGAGGGCCGTTGACCGTTGAGACGGCCGAGAGCGACGACGCCGAGCTGATCAGGCGATCCGTCGGTGACCCGGAGCAGTTCGCCACGCTGTTCGACCGGTACGCACGGCAGATCCACCTGTACGCCGCGCGGCGCATCGGCACGCAGGCCGCCGACGACATCGTGGCCGAGACATTCCTGGCCGCGTTCCGGCGGCGCGGCTCGTACGACACATCTTTTCCGCTGGCACGCCCCTGGCTGTACGGCATCGCCACGACGCTCGTCGCCAGACACAGGCGGCAGGAGGAGCGAATGCTGCGAGCGCTGGCGCGTACCGGCCTGGATCCCTTACCCGAACCGATTGCCGACGCCGTGGTGCGGCGGGTCGCCGCGCGGGGCAAGGAGCGCGAGCTGGCGGGGGCGCTGGCGTCGCTGTCGCGCGGTGACCGCGACGTGCTGCTGCTGGTGGCGTGGGAGGGCCTCAGCTACGAGGAGGTGGCCCAGGCGCTCGGCATCCCGCCTGGGACCGTCCGGTCGCGGCTGCACCGGGCCAGGAAGAAGGCACGGGCCGTATTGGGAGATGAGGAGCTGTGATGAGCACGATCAAGGACTTCCGGCGGGACACCCCACCAATGACGGCACAGGCGGCGAGCGCCGCCCGAGCCCGGCTTCTTGCCGCGGCGCGTGAGCACGAGCCTCACCGTGAACCTCGGCGCGGGCCGCGGCTCGGCCGACGGCTGGTGCTCGCGGGCGCGCTGGCCGTGGCGGTCGGCGTGAGCGTGGTGGTGGCGAATGACCATCCGCGCGCGGTTCCGGTGGTGAGCGTGCGGGAACTGAGCGAGCGGGCCGCTCAGGCCGTCTACGACGACCGCGGACAGGCGCCGAACCCCGGCCAGTGGCTGTACATCAAGCAGCTCCAGGCCCCGCAGTCCGCGGACGGCGGCTATGGCGTCGACCTGTCCAGACGCGAGGTACGGGAGGAGTGGAACAGCGTGGACGGCCTGCAGATGGCGTCTCTGTTCCCCAACGGCAAGCTGCTGGTACAGGGCAACCACCCGGGGCTGAGCGCGGACGAGCTGGCCCGCCAACCAGTCACTCCCGAGGGGCTACTCGCGAAGATCCGCCAGAAGCTTGCGGACATGCACATCACGTCGGCGGGAACCGATGCGCCGCCCTCGATGGATGAGCGGCTGTTCCAGGCCGTCTACCAGATCATGGGCACCCAGGCGCTACCGCCGCAGGTGCGGGCGGCACTGTTCCGCGGCCTCGCCACCATCCCCGGGGTGACCGTCAACCAGAACGCCGTGGACGCCGACGGCCGGCAGGGCGTCGCGTTCAGCTACACCGGCGGATGGACCCGCTACGACCTCATTCTGGATCCCGTCGATTTCCGCTTTCTCGGCACATACGGAGTGACCGTGCAGGACCGGACCACGGACTATACCGACGGCCCTAATTACGTCGTCAAGGCCGGCACACCGCTTACCCTGACGGCCCTATTGGAGGCCAAGGTGGTGGACGGCCCCGGCCAGAAATGAGCCGCATCGGGCGTCGTGCCATCGTGCCTGGGCGGCGTACAGCGTGTCGGGGGTCAGCTGATCAGCGGGCCCTGCTTCGCACACTAGAACGAGGGCGGACGTGGGTTTCACCGAACCCCGATCCTTGCCGGCGGATCTCGTTCGGGATCACTTACCCGGGGTTACCAGCTCTCGCCCATACGAACACTTAGCTGCCAAGTGTTCGTATGGGCGGTACGACTGCCTCCCAAATCCGGCCATCCGGTCAGCCGAGGGTGACGCCGTACACCGCTTTGATGATCTTGATGGGGATGTCCAAGTTCTTCGGCTCGATGTTGGTGTGGACGGCGACGCCCTGCCGGCCGTCGTCGGCGCTCAGCGCGAGGGTGAAGGATCCGGGCAGGGTGCCGCTCACGCCTCTCAGCGTCAGGCCGTTGGTCCCCGCGCTGTCGAACTCGATCACGCCGAGGCCATAGCCGGCGTGCGGCAGCCAGACGGCGCTGCCGGAGGAGACCATGGTCCACATCTCATGGTGCTGGGCCGGTGGCAGCAGGCTGCCGGTCGCGATCGCCTTGAGGAAGCGGCTCAGGTCGCCGGTGGTGGAGACGATGCCGCCGGCCGCCCATCCCCATGAGGTGTTGAGCGCGGTGCAGTCGATGGGCGACAGGCCGGAGTCCTCCAGGGAGGCATAGTCCTCCGGGGTGAGCGATGCCGGGTCGACACCCTCCTTGAGCATATTGGCGACGTACGCCTGGGGGTGCGGGTCCGGGTAGCTGGTGTCGGTGATGGGCCGTACGTAGGTGCTGGTCAGGCCGAGCGGCCGGATGACTGTACGTTCGACCTCGGCGGCGTAGCTGTTGCCGGTGACCTTCTCGATGATCGCGCCGGCCAGGTAGTAGCCGCCGTTGGCGTAGACGAAGTCTTCGCCCGGCTCGCCGACCGGCGGCTGGGAAACCGCGAGGTTCAGCAGATCGGAAATGGTCCAGACGCGGGCCGGCTGGGTGACGATGCTGTGCTGTAGTTCTGGTGCGAGGCCGGTGAGAAACAGGCCGCTGGTGTGGTTGAGCAGCTGTCGGATGGTGATCTTGTTGCCGTCGTAGCCGCCCGCGTCCATGACACCGGCCAGCCATTTGTTCACCGGATCCTCGAGGCTCAACCTGCCTTCGGCCACCAAGGCCAGCACCGCGGCGGCGGTGAAGGCCTTGCCGGAGCTGCCGATGTGCAGGTATTCCCCCGGCTGACGGCGGCGTCCGGTGGCGAGGTCGGCCACGCCCGCGGCGCCGAACCACGTTCCGCCGGCGTCATGGACTTCGGCGACGATGCCGGGGATGCCGTCCTCGGCCACAGCCGAGTCCAGGATCTGCTGCACCTTTTCGTAGGTGTTGTCGGTCATTTTGCTGCCTTTCCGGCGGAGAGCGATTAAGCAGAGAACAAGGCGGCGTTCAGCGTCCTCTACGCATGTAGGCGCGCAGCGACAGCGGGACGAACACCGCCAGAAGGACGGCCGACCAGAGCAGGACGGTGGTCACCGGATGCACGAGCGGCCAGGCCACGTCGCCGGAGGGGGCGCCCGGGTTGCCGAACAGCTCACGGGAGGCGGCGGTGAGCGCGCTGACCGGGTTCCAGTCGGCCAGGAAACGCAGCCACCCGGGCATGCCGTCGGTCGGGACGAACGAGTTGGAGAGCATGGTGAACGGCAGGAACAGCGGCACCACCACCTGGGCGACGATCTGTTCGCTCTTCACCACCAGGCCCACAAAGACGCCCACCCAGCTCAGCGCGTACCGCAGCAGGAGCATCAGCCCGAACGCCTCGGCCGTGGGGATCAGGCCATGGTGCGGTTGCCAGCCCACCAGCAGGCCGGTGCCCACCATGATGGCCAGGAGTGGCAGGCCGACCAGGGAGTCGGCGCCGGTCTGCCCGAACGGCACCGCCAGCCGGGCCATCGGCATGGAGCGGAAGCGGTCCATCACGCCGCGGGAGGCGTCGGCGGCCGTGCGCGCCATGACTCCTTGCAGGGCGGTGAAGGTCACCATCGAGAACAGGCCGGGCATAAGGTATTCGCGGTAGTCACCGCCGCCCGGCACCTGGATCGCGCTGCCGAGCACGTACCCGAACAGCACCACCACGATGGCCGGGAAGAGCAGCGCACCGACGATCTCGCCGGGCTCCTGGCGCACCCGGCCCAGCTCGCGGCCGACCAGAGTGAGCCCGTCGATGAACGTCCAGCGCAGGCGGCGGCCCATCGGCGGGGCGAGGGCGGTCATCGGACGGTCTTCTTCTGGTTGGTGCGAGCGGTCATCAGATGGCTGGTCTGGGCGGTCATCGGACGATCTCCTTGCGGTCGGTGAGGCGCAGGAACACCTCGTCGAGGGTGGGGCGGCGCAGGCTCACGTCGAGCGCGGCGACCCCGGCGCGGTCGAGCTCGCGCACGATGTCGGCGAGCCGGAACCCGCCGCCGGGCAGGGCGACGCTGAGCCGGTCGGCGCCCGTCACCGTGGGTTCGGCTCCGGCCATGGCATTCAGCGCGGTCGCCGCCGGGCGCAGTGCGGCGGGGTTTTCGACGACGACGTCGAGGCGGTCCCCGATGGTGGCCTTCAGCTCGTCGGGAGTGCCCGTGGCGATCACCTGGCCGTGGTCGATGACGGCGATGTCGTCGGCCAGCCGGTCGGCCTCGTCCAGGTACTGCGTGGTGAGCAGCACCGTGGTGCCGTCCGCCACCAGCTCGCGGACGCTGTCCCAGATCTCGCCGCGGCTGCGCGGGTCCAGGCCGGTGGTCGGCTCGTCCAGGAAGAGCACCTCTGGGCGCAGGATGAGGCTGGTGATCAGGTCGAGGCGGCGCCGCATGCCGCCGGAGTAGCCGGCGACCTGGCGATCGGCGGCGTCCATCAGGCCGAAGCGTTCGAGCAGCTCGTCGGCCCGCCGGTGCGCCGCACGCCGGGACAGGTGGGAAAGGCGTCCGAACATGCGCAGGTTGCCGCGCCCGGTGAGCTTCTCGTCCACGGCGGCGTACTGGCCCGCGAGCCCGATCTTCTCCCGCACCTTGCCGGCCTCGCGGACGACGTCGTATCCGGCGATGCGGGCGTGCCCGGCATCGGGATCGGACAAGGTCGCCAGGATGCGCACCGCCGTCGTCTTCCCGGCGCCGTTGGGCCCCAGTACGCCGCAGACAGTGCCTTTCGGGACGCTCAGGTCGAGGCCGCGCAGTGCGTGGGTGTCGCCGAAGGACTTGTGCAGCCCTTCGGCGACCACGATCGGATCCATGATCCCCTCCATTGGGTACTTCGTACGCAGTTGCGGTGGCCAGAGTAAATTACTGGGTACCGCGTACGCAACTGGAGGGTTCAGCGGTGACCTGAATGCGGCCCGAGCGCCTGGCTCGCTGGCCGAAGCTGGCCTAGGTCCTCAACTGCATCGCCGCAGCCCTGCCGCCAACGGCCGAGTCTCCGGCACCGGCGCACCGAGAGGGGCGGCAAGAACAGGACGGGCCGCCCGGGTCATAGTCGGTCACCAGCAGCGCACATCGCTCTACGGGACGGCACCTGTTGACTGGATCACCACCATGCAGATCGACGGTTCGGGGGGCGCCGGACCGTCGCGTCCTGGCGATCAGTACCCCCAGGCTGGCTAATCGTGAGCCTCGAGAACTCAGACCCCTCCGACGACCTCAACGAGCTGCTCAATGGGTTCCAAAAGGTGCACCTACCAGACCAGGCCGACGTCACGCTCATTTCGTTCAGCGAATCATGTATCGCACGATACATCTATGGCGTATCGTGCGATACATGGATGATGTTGAACCGGCTCTCGCCTTCGATGATCCACACCAAGCCAAGATCCTTCTTCGCGCCTATGTCGAAACTCAGCGCGACCTCGACGACCGCCGCGACCCCTTGGTGCGGGGCGCTTTGGCCTCCGGGGTTGACCCCTCCGAAGTACATGAGATCACCGGAATGTCCCGCTCCACCATCGACCGCATCCTGGAGCCCATGGCGCGCCGCGCCTATCGGCAAGGCGACCGTGACGCCGTTCTGGTCGCGGACCCCTTCCCGCCGGCCAACGAATACGCCTTCATCCTGCGCGCTCGTGCCGCGCAACTCTGGGACACATCGCCGCAGCAGCCCGCATCTCCCAACCCAGGCTCACTGATCGACGATGAACTCGCCGGGCGTGCCATGATCTACCGCGGCGCCGCCAAGATGCTGGAAGACGCCCCTCCACCCAACCTGACCGAGGACGCCTGGCTGCAATTAATGGCCGCCCGTTTCCGCCGAGCAGCGACCTCAAACCGCACCATGGCATCCCCATCCGCTCGCGGCCAGGCCGAGGGACGGACTTACCGGGAGACATATCTCCAGATGGTCCGTGAAATCACTGCAATTCGTCGCTACGGCCAAGCCGCGCTCGATCCCGCCACCGGCGTGTTCAGCGCGGAGGAGATCGCCGCCGGCCGCGACCTAAGCCACCCAAAGTGACGCCGGCTGAAGCTGAGGCGGGTTACGCCGGCCTTGTTCAACACCCGTCCTCAGCCACCGTCCAAGAGCGTCCACGCCAGCGCAAAAGGTTGCAAGCGCAGCTCTGCGTCCTGTCCGCCGCCGAGGAAAGCGGGCGCGGCCCGCGCCACTGCGGCTGCGGCTGCCAACGGCAATCCCCACAAACTGGGCTTCGGTGACCGTCCGCAGGAGCAGTACGGCCGGGCAGTCAAGCTCGATCAACCGGCAGCGCGAACTCAGTCAACGAGAAGACTCCTTTGGGTTCTGAAGTCGTCCCGTCTCTTCCCAATGCGATCTCCCTCCAACAGCTATCCTCACGGTATGAGTGCTCAGCCCCTCCGCCCGCACGTTCCTGGCGAGCCCAGGGTGCCGCGTACCGTCGATGGGATCGCCGCAGCTCTCCAAGGCGGCCGACGGATGGAGTTCTACCGCGAGCTCGGCACGGCACCGCTGGACCAGGCCGAGGCGGTCCTGCGCCGTTGGTGGTGCGAGGCGATGCTCGACACTGATCCTGAGGCCGATCAGATTCGCAAGGCCGCGCTGGAAGGCACCCTGCCTGTCGTCACCCTCGCAGACATCCTTGCCCACCGAGAGCAGCAGGGCCTGCCCCTTGAGTGATTCCGAAAAGGAGGGATGGCCCTGCCATTTCTCCGACGGGGTAGCGGAACTCCTGGCGGACCCTCAGATCAGCCCGACGTTGTTCTCGGCAATCGTCGCGTTGTCCGTTGAAATCAACGAGACGAGAGGCGACGTCTCCGGACAGACCACCTCCGCCCAGTGGCCACAACAGCGCAGAGTTCCACTCGGCAAGAACGGGATCTTGGGCGTGGCCGAGTACATCGTCGTTGCAGACGCAGCTGAGCCGCACTGCGTCATTACCCGCATCCAGCTGTACTAGCTGGCGGCGTAGCGCTCGCCCCCGCGGCGCGGCAGCTTACGGATGGTGCACGGTCATCTGCCGGATCGGCTCCCCACCTGCGATCTTCTCGCAGATGCGCAACATGTCCAGATTTCCCGGGTTGCGCAGCCGCAGATAGCCCTGCGGCGGATGCCACGAGCCGAGAAGTTCGCGCAACTCCTCCGCCGACAGGCCCTCGAACTCGCGCACCTGCAGGATCGGAATCGCGTACGCCTGCTCCAAGTCCTGGACGTACTCCAGGACACTGGCCCCGTTGCCGGGCCGCACCTGCTCAGCGATCGCGGCGATCTCCTGCGGGCTGCCCACGATTGCCGGACCCAGGTCGATGACTGCCGTCAGCCGGGAGACGGGCGCGTTCCGCATCAGGCGTAACCTCCGCGCGGATTCCGAGAGGACTCCCAGAGAGGGCCGCGCCTGGGATCAGCCGATGTACGCCAGCAGGAGTGTCTAATTAACGGCGGATCTGATGATCAAGGAGCTTGCTTCTGATGACGGAGACCGCCGTGGAGATCGAGCATGCCGGCCAGCCGATAGAGAAGTCGACTGTTGCAACCTCGGATGACCAGCTGATCGCGATGCTGGTTGATCGGGCTCGGAACCAAGGGCTGCAGCTGACCGGTGAGGGCGGGCTGTTGCAGCAGCTGACCAAGCGAGTGCTGGAGTCCGCGCTGGAGGGCGAGATCACCGACCATGTCGGCTACGACAAGCACGATGTGGCGGGGAAGAACAGCGGCAACAGCCGCAACGGCACCCGGGCCAAGACCGTGCTAACCGATGTCGGACCGGTCGAGGTCAGGGGTGCCGTGTGACACCGCCGGCACCTTCGAGCCGCAGATCGTCAAAAAGCGGCAGCGCCGCCTGACCGGCGTCGATGAGATGGTGTTGTCGCTGTCGGCGAAGGGCCTCACGCACGGGGAGATCTCGGCGCATCTGGCCGAGGTGTACGGCGCCGAGGTGTCCAAGCAGACCATCTCCACCATCACCGACAAGGTCATGGATGGCATGGCCGAATGGCAGAACCGGCCGCTGGACCGCGTCTACCCGGTCTTGTTCGTGGATGCCATCAACGTCAAGATCAGGGACGGGCAGGTCGCGAACCGTCCGATCTACGTGGTGATGGCGGTGACCGTGGAGGGCACCCGCGACATCCTCGGCATCTGGGCCAGCGACGGGGGTGAGGGCGCGAAGTATTGGCTGCATGTGTTCACGGAGCTGAAGAACCGCGGTCTGGACGATGTGCTGATGCTGGTTTGCGACGGGCTCAAGGGCCTTCCCGAGGCCGTGGAGACCGTCTGGCCTCGCACAATTGTCCAAACGTGTGTGGTTCACCTGCTGCGCAACTCGTTCCGATACGCCGCCCGCCAGGACTGGGATAAGGTCGCCAGGGCACAAGCCCGTCTACACCGCTCCCAGCGAGGACGCGGCGACAGAGCGGTTCCTGGAGTTCCAGGAGTCCTGGGGCCCGGAAGTATCCGGCGATCGTGAAGTTGTGGTCGGACGCCTGGGCCGAGTTCGTCCCCTTCCTCTCTTTCGACGTCGAGATACGTAAGGTCATTTGCAGCACGAACGCCATCGAGAGCGTCAACGCGCGCATCCGCAAGGCCGTCCGCGCCCGTGGCCACTTCCCGAACGAGGCCGCCGCGTTGAAATGCGTCTACATGGCGCTGGTGAGCCTAGACCCCACGGGGAAGGGCCGTAAGCGGTGGACCATGCGCTGGAAGGCGCCCCTGAACGCCTTCCAGATCGCCTTCGAGGGCCGCCTGACCCCGAGCAACAACTGACCAATCACCAGCCAAGATCAGCCGTTATTTGACACACCCGCGCCAGCATGCCGGTTAGTCGTTCGACCGTGTGCGTGGAGGCGCGGTCCATGCCTCGATCTCGCAGCAACCGGCGGGCCTCCTCAACACGGGGAGCACTCGTGATCGCGAGCAGGAGCCTCCGCCTGCGGTCGGTCGACCGGAATGCCCTGCCACGACAGGGTGATGCTCTCAGGCACAAGCGTTTGGTTTCGTTCGTGGGAACTGACCGCACTCTTGGTGGCTGTGGGTCTGCGGGCCGTGGTCGTCCTGGTGCGGGGTGAGCGGAACCGTACTCCCGCCAGGTCGCGGACGCCCGGGCATAGCCGGACAACGTGGGGAGCGCGGTGAGCGGTTGGCGCTTCTGCATCGGAGGTAGCGGGGGGGTGGCTAGTCGGACATGATGTGACGAATGACCACTATGCGCATGATTGCGGATCAAGAACCCGTCGAGATCGTCATTGCGGATGAGACCGATCTCCCCGGGATCGTCGACATCTTGAACAACGTGGCGGCAACCTCGATCGCAACCTTCGATACCCGGCCGACCAGCGTGGCCGAGCGGCACGCCTGGTTCAAGCAGTTCTCTCCGACAGGCCCCTACCGGCTGCTGGTCGCTCGGCGTCACGGTCGGACAATCGGCTACGCCTGTAGTCAGCCCTATCGGAACCACGAGGCGTTCCGGGACACTGTTGAGCTCAGCGTTTCTCTCGACGCTGGATGCCGAAGCGGGGGCGTGGGAACGTCGCTGTATCGAGCCCTATTCGAAAGCATCGCCGACGAGCCGATCCACGCCGTCGTCGTGGGAATCGCCATGCCAAACGACGCGTCGGTCGCCCTCCATCGCAAGTTCGGCTTCACAGAAGTCGGTACCTTCCGCGAGTACGCCACCAAGAACGGCCAGTACATCAGCTCGCTGTGGATGCAGCGACTCTTGTGACTGTCGGCTGCCCGCGCCGGACGCGGGCGGCGCCTGTCGCGTATCACCCAGAGGGCTGGCGAGTGCTCGCTCGAATCCGGTGAGGGCGTTGATGAGGTCGGGTGCCTCGAATGCGCGGTTGCGTCTTCCGATGGTGGTCTGTCGGAGTATGCCCACTGCTGCCATCTGATTGACAGCGTCATTGGCTCGCTGACTGGATCTTCCGATCAGGTCGGCGGCAGTGGCCACCGTGAGCACAGGAGCGGAGGGAAGCACCCGCAGCAAGAGATCGACAGAAGATCCCGAGCGGACGCTCCCCAGTTTTTGTCGCCGGTCCGTTTCCAGAGCGTCGAGGTCCGCACCGAAGCGATCCGTATCGACGATGGCGCGGGCGGTGTCCACGGTGAATCGATCCATGCACACGCCCATGGACTCCTGGGCCTCTGGGGAGTCAGCGGCTCCTTCATACCGATATGACGTGATCGCGGAGATATACGCGTCAGCGTGTGAGGCCAGGATGAGGCTGATCGGCGGAACGAAACGGGGCGCCAGCCCTCTACGCCGAAGGATCAAGTGGATGAGCGCCCGCCCAGTACGCCCGTTTCCATCAACGAACGGATGAATCGTCTCGAACTGCGCGTGTGCGATAGCCGCTTGGACAAGAGCAGGGTGTTCGTCCCCCGACATGTATGCGCACAGGTCTTCGAGGAGCGCGTGCACTCGATCCGGCGGTGGAGGTACGAAGTCGGCACTGCAGGGTGACATCCCGGTTCCACCGACCCAGTTCTGCTCGGTTCTGATCAGCCCACCGAAGCGTGCGTCCCGAGTCCCATTGAGAAGTCGCCGGTGCAGCTCCAGCACGTCGTCGAGGTGTACGGCTGGCGCGTCCGCAAGTCCGAGGGCTGATTCCATCGCCCGGACATTTCCGAGGACGGCGTGTGCCGTGTCGTCGCGCATTTCTATGCCCGTACGTTCCGCCACGTCGGCCTTGGCCAGACGTCGCACGTTGATCTGCATGCCTTCGATGAAGGAACTCGCTACGGCCTCGATCCGTAGGAGAAGCCTGGCCCGTGCTTCAAGGCTGACCGGAGGACGTTCGGAGGTGTTCAACTCCATGAGCCGGCGTTCGACGTCGTTCACGTCCGCTGCGCGCTGTCCCTTCAGGGTCAATGGGCGGCCCAGCAGAGGGTCGGGAACGTAAGCTCTGTAGCCGCAGCTCTGACGTTCCGCTCGCGCTGCGCCGTTAGGGGCGCCCTGCCACGGCAGGTTGATGTACTCGGCCACAGCTGTACTACCCCGCTCATACGAACACTTAGCTGTTAACCGTTCGTTTGAGAGCCACCAGAGAACACTTACGAAGTGCGATAGAGGCTGCTGCCTGTCTGGTCGGCCAACGCCGACCCGATGATCTTCCGCTCATCTCGCGAGCCCCATCAGCAGGGCACTCCACATGGCATCTGCCACACGGAAGGGCCAGCGATCACTCTCATGAATGACGCTCTTCCCGGCCCGGAAAGCTGTACGCCGAATGGACCGCAACCCACCGAGCGTGATCAGTTCGTAAACGACCTCATCGCAGTCGCAGGTCCACTGCATAACCCGGCCGTCCGACTCTCCCCGGCGTGGATCGTTCCATGTCAGCTCCTCGTAGTGCGACTGCACGGCTGATACATGCGGCGCCGTGCAATGAGGAGGAAACCGCCACTGACTCATCACCCAACTCACCCCCTCACCTGCCGCCCGCTGTGCGCGACCCCGACCGTCACGTCTTCCCGACCACAGACAGGCGCGACCTGACCCGTGAACATCTCCGCCCAGACCGCGCGCTGCCCCGCACCCAACAGGCGCACGCCCCACTTGACCGAGACCTGCTCGACCAGCCACAGACCTCGCCCGTGACAATCGTCATCGCCGGACACACGCGATCGTGGAACCGTGTCCGACCCGTCGTCGGTCACCTCAACGCGAACGATCTCGGCATCAACGGCGACGACCTCCACCGTCACCACCCCGCCGTGCAGCCCCGAAGCGGTATGGATCAGCGCATTGGTGATCAACTCACTGACGATCAACCGCATGTCCTCTACGACTCGAAGCCCTGCGGCCGCCAGCATCTCCCCGACGCAGCGACGGGCCACCGCCACCGATTGCGCCACCCCCGGCAACACGATTTCACCAAGAAACCGCTCGTTCACTGCGTCTCCCCCCAGACCCGTGCAACCGCGTCTTCGTCATACGCATCCACCCACCGACCCCGACCATGGCCCCAGGTGAAGACCCAGGAATCACCCCTCAACGCAGCCCGCACCCGCAAAGCCCCACGCGCCCGAAGAATGGAAATGAACGGCTCGTTCCTTCGAGGCCACTCCAGGGCCAGCCCGAGCCCGAGCCGAGAGAGATCCCACAACAATCGCACTAAGTGAATGAACCGTTCCTCATCGTGATCGAAGGACCGCATAACGGATCTTCCTTGGGGTTAGGGGTTATTCATGACGAGGGCTGGCTCCGTTGCGGGGTCGGGCATCTTGCGAGCTGGCTAGGACGATGTGCAACCTCGGCGCCGGCGCCAGCGACCGGGAGGTGCGCCCCCTTCGCTCCCACGGCGAGGCTTCCTCTCTGTCGAGAGTCGTTCCTGAGTTCGACCGCGTGCGGTCTCAGGTCTGCTGCGGCAAGCGGGCTGCGACTGAATCGTTACGCAGCGTTAAGTAGATTTCCACAACTGCACCCTCGCCTGCTGTCAACATGGCTAGTGTCATGCAGCGAACGCCATGTGGCAAGTGCCAAAAGGCAACTGTCCAGAGGATGGGCATTTGACCGGCTGCACTGGCAGACTGGCAGAGCAATGAAAGAGGTCCTGATACCGATGCAGAGCCCCACGGTTCGCCGCCGACGTCTTGCTGCCGAATTGCGTCGTTTGCGCGAAGAGCGTGGTCTCACGCTCGAACAGGTCTCCGATGAGGTCGATTGGCACCCAACCAAGCTCAGCCGGATCGAGACTGCCAAGCGTGCAGTCAGAACAAGCGATGTTCGAGCCCTGCTCGCGGTGTACGAGCTCGCACGGTCCGACGCCGAACCCTTGTTGGCGCTTGCCCGGGAAGCGCGGCAACGAAGCTGGTGGCAGGCGTACGGCGACGCAGTTCCCGAGTCCTTCCAGGTTTACCTGGGTCTGGAGTCCGAGGCGTCTTCGCTGTTGATCTATGAGAGCGAGTTCGTCCCCGGCCTCCTCCAGACGGAGGACTACGCCCGAGCCCTACATCGAGCCAAGAAGCGCAGAACCGATGACGAGATTGAGCAGATGGTTGCCGTACGTACAGCTCGGCAGGCGTTGCTCACCCAAGCCGAGGCGCCGCAGCTCTGGACGGTGATCAACGAAGCGGTCATTCGCCGCGTAGTGGGGGGACCGGAGATCATGAATGAGCAGCTCACGCGGCTCGTGGAGGCTACCAAGCTTCCCAACATAACCCTCCAAGTGCTTCCCTTCACCGCTGGAGCGCACGCAGCGATGGGCGGCGGATTTCACGCCCTCAGCTTCCCGCCGCCAGCTGGCGCAGTCGTATACATCGAGTATCAGACAGGTAGTCTGTATCTGGAGAAAAGTCCTGAAATAGACTCCTATATGGTGGCGTTCGACCACCTACGTGCATCAGCTCTACCAGCCGAAGCTTCCCGCGCCTTCATCGCGCAAGTGGCGAAAGAGATCAAATAGTTGGGCGCTCTAGAGAGAAGGTCCATGGGATGAACCCTGAGACGCAAGCGCCTATAGACCTGTCTCGTGCCGAATGGCGTAAGAGCAGCCTCAGTAATGGCGATGGTGGAGCCTGCGTGGAGGTTGCCACCAACCTGAGCCAGGTCGTGGCCGTTCGTGATAGCAAGGACCGCCAGGGACCGGTACTCATCTTCACGCCTGCTGAGTGGCGGGCTTTCATCGGCGGTGCCCAACTTGGTCAATTCGACCTGGATGATTAAGCACGCACATAGTCCAGCCTTCAGAGGAAGTGCCCGGTCGCCTGCGTGGCGATCGGGCGCTCTCCTGTGCTGGCGGAGACGCAGCGAATTTGATCATGGCTCCGGCGGCGGCTCCGCTCCGGAATGACCAGGCCAGGCGAGTAGTGGGAAGCGCCGGACAGCGCCCTTACAAGCCGATGAGCCGGAACAGCCGACGGCCGCCAGCGCGACGGCTGTTATTACGATCATGCGTGAGCTGTTTTCATCCTCGGCAGAGGCCGGTGATCACAGCATGATCGCGAGTCGCGCATTCGTCTGAAAGCGTGGATCTCGAATTAACGCGGGCCGTTAGTACCAGGACATCGTCATACCCGCGTCCGCGCGAACGGCCGCGCTGTACGCCTTCTTGAGGTCGGCGAAGTACAGCGCGAAGTACTCCTCGTCGTCGACCTTGACGTTCTCGGTCGTCCGTAGGCCCGTCATGAACTGCTCGACAGTGACGGGCGAGAGGCGTTCCCAGAAGGCCTTGACCTGCTCGGAGGTGAGTCGGCCCACGAATCCTTCCTCCGACTCCTCGGCGTCAGCGCCGTCCGGACCTCCCTCTCCGTGAACGATCTCGTCGCCGTCGAGCCCCAGGGCATCCAGCCCCACGCGGAGATAGTGCGCGCTCGTGTCGAGGTCGTAGCTGCCAAGTTTCTTTCCGTCTCTGACGACGTCGATGTAGACGCAGACCCCCACGGTCGCCTCCCGTACACCGTGACCTGGCCTTCGGCGGCCGACATATATGTGCATAGATCTTCGGGGTGATCGTAGTGCGGCACGGCCGCGCAATTGGAACATTGAACCTCCTTCATCCTCAGGCGGCCTGAGCAACGCGGTGGTTCTGAAGGACGGCAATGGCCTTGCAGAGGTGGCCGGCTTTGGAGGGGCTACAGCGTAGCTTGCGCAGGATCTTCCAACTCTTCAACTGGGCGTTCGCACGTTCGCCGGGCCCGCGCAGCTTGACGTGGGCGCGGTTAGCCCGCTTCTGGGAGTCGGGCTTGTTCTTGCCCTTGTACGGGGCGCGGACCGGCCCCTCGGCTACCTGATAGGCCTTGTCGGCCAGAGTGATGATCCCGGCCTGCTCCAACGCGCGCAAGATACCCCAGATGCGGGCGGCGCTCAGATCGTGGGCCTTGCCGGGCAGAGCTCCAGAGGTGGTGGAGCTGTCGGGCCGCCAAGGGCGATCGGAGGCGGCCCGACAGTCGCTGAGGTCTAGTCGGCGATCCTGGCGTATTGGTAGCGGGTCTGGCCGATTTCGTCTCCGGAGTGCTGGCGGCCGACCATGACTTCGTAGTCGCCCGCCTTGGAATGGCTGCTGCTTTCCCTCTGTCCGGGAGCCCAGCGGTAGGAGGTCAGTTCGACGGTCCGCCCCCACGCGCTCATGCTGGCGGTGGCGTAGCGGGTGGGCCCATTCTCATCGCCGGAATGTTGCCGGCCGACCAGGACCTCATCCTGCGGAGCCGCGAAGAACGAGTTGCTCTCTCGCTGGGCGTCGCTCCAGGACGGTGCGCCGACCTTGACGCGCTGCCCGTCAATGAGGATCAGGCCGCAGTAGTAGGTGGTCTCGCCGTTCTCGTCCCCGAAGTGGGCGCGGCCGAGCAGGACCTGATCGGTCGGGCAGGCGACGGGGATTCGGGCCGATTCCCTCACCGTCTTGGTGTAGCCGTCGATGATGACGATCTCCGCCGCGTGGGCGGCGGTCGCTTGTGAGACCCCGGCGATAGCCAGGGTGAGGAGTGTGCCAGTGAGGGCGGCGAGGGCTGTGCGGATCTGTCGCATGGGGGGACTCCATGATCGGTCACATATAGTAACTGGATAATTACAGCACCCCCAATCGTCGAGCGTGCCCAGGCAGCACACGTCGCACGTTTGCGCCCCATGGTCTGGCCGTGGCGGAGCGTGGGAGCGCGAGGGCCTGCCCTCGCATAGGAGGGGCCGAAGGCCCCGGGCAGCACGCCGAGCCCATGGGCGCGAAGCGCCGATCGGCGAGCCCTTGCAGTGCGCGACAAGCGCCAAAGGAAGAACGTCGAGCTTCCAAATGCGCGAAGCGCCGACTGCGAGCCCTTTGTGACGAGCGCCAAAGGAAGAACGCTTTGTAAAGCTCAGCCCGGCTCGGCGAAAGAGAGTTCCGGGGCGCCGTCCCGGTCGAACGGCAGCACGAACCTACGCGGCCAAGACAGCACCCCCTCCAACCACCCAGCCCCCATCGTCTGCCCCACGTGCCGCAACCGGGACGACGGGTCGACGCCGATCGCGACCGTGCTGATGTCGCGCTGCACGCCCTCGCTCTCGTCGTCGCCCAGAATGACCCGCCAGGCCAGCGCCCTGTTGTGGTCGACCTCCATCGACAGCGGGTGGTGGCGCAGTGCCTTGGCGCGGTGGCCGAGGAGCTCCGATTGCAGGAGTTCGGCCGAGCTGCCGTTGGGCGCGTTGCGGAACAGGGCGTACTCCATCGGCGGTGCCGGGCTGCGCAGGTTCGGGGCCGGCTGGCCGTACGGGAAGAGTCTGTCGACCTCGTGCAGCCAGCGCACCTGCGGGATGACCCATGAGGCGCCGGGGCGTTCGCCGCCGCTGTCCACGGCGGCGAGGAGGCGGGTGGCCGTCGCGGCGGCCTTCTCGGTGAGCAGGGCCGGGTCGAACCAGCTGCGCAGCGACCAGGCCCGGCGCTGCACCGAGCGTTCGATCAGGGTGGCCAGCAGGCACTCCCGGCGCCTGGCGGGCAGTTCGGACCAGGCGGCCGTCAGCGCGCGAGGTACGCCGGGCAGCGGCCGGTTGCTCACGAAGGCCAGGACGACCGTGTCGCACCAGATGCGCAGCCAGGCCCAGTCGGGCGCGTCGGCGAGGACGTCGGCCTCGCGGAGTTCGACCAGGGTGCACGCCTGGCCGGTGCGGCACTGGCTGCCGCAGGCCGCCGATCTTCGGCCCCGGATCGGCGGGGCGGGGCTGGCCAGCAGCTTCTCGCGGGACTCGCCGAGCGGCACCCGGACGCGCAGCGGGCGGTCCATCCCGTCGGCGAACACCGCGGCTGAGCCCGGTTGCAGGGAGACGACGTGGCGGGACTGTTCCTCGCTGAGGTTCATGGCCGCGCCGACGAGTTGCCGGTCGTCCTCGGCGGGCAGCCGGTGGACGACCTTCAGCGCGGTGTTCTTGACCACGTCGGTGACGAGCTTGGTGGGGATCTGCTCGGCCACCACGATGCCCTCGCCGTACGCCCGGATCTCGGCGAGCATGCCGGCCAGCAGTTCGACCGCGTGGGTGGAGGCGCGGCCGGCGCCGCGGTCGCGCAGCAGCCGGTGGGCCTCCTCGATGACGATGACGTGGCGCAGGCCGGTGGACTTCTCCTGCCGGGCCCGCATCCGCAGGTGCTCGACGATGCGGATGATCAGCGTGCCCATCAGGAACGCCTTGTCCTCGTCGTTGGCCACGTCCTCGATCGCCAGCACCACGTTGCGTTCCAGCAGGCCGCCGATGTCGGCCGGGTGGCCGCCCTCGAAGAAGCGGCCGGCCGAGCCGACGCGGAGCGAGCGCAGCCGCAGCGAGATGAAGCCCTCCACATCGGCCTGGACCTCGCGGCCGTAGCCGATCTCCCGGATGACGTCCATGGCGTGCTGCTGGAGCAGTTCGAGGGTCGGCACGCTGGGCGGCACCTTGGAGCCCGGTACGGCGCCGCCGGTGACCACGTCCCAGCCGGTGGCCTCATAGACACGCTGCAGGGCCAGCGACATGATCTGCGGGAACGGCTCCTCGGCGTCGAAGGCCGCCATGAACAGCGCCCTGACCATGTCGATGTGGGCCTGGACCGGGTAGCCGGGCTCGGGTTCCAGCGGGTTGATGCTGAACGGCACGCCCGCGGGGGCCGACGGGTTGATCACAGTGACCGTGCCGGGCTCGATGCGGCCGGCCATCGCGGCGTACTCGGACTTGGCGGGTTCGATCGCCAGCCACGGGATGCCGGCCCTGCTGAGCTGCTCCAGCAGGTGCCTGACCGTCTGCGACTTGCCCGAGCCGGTGGCCCCGGTGACGAAGGCGTGCCGGTTGAGCGTGCTCAGCGGCACCCGGAAGGAGCCGACGCACCGGTCCTGCCCGTCGAGGATCTCCCCCAGGTCCAGCTCGCCCTCCTCGGCCTCGGAGGTCACGTCGAAGAACCCGGAGTCGAGCACCCGTACGCCAGGCACCTCGCGCCTGGGCAGCCCGGCCAGCGCCGCGAGGGCCCCGGCGGTCGCGGCGAAGGGCGCGGCGGCGCCGTCGGCCGGGTCCTGCATCGTCAGGGCGAGCGCCTCCGACAGGCCGTAGACGGCGCCCTGGGCGCTGCGCAGCCGGTAGGGGTGGTGGCTCATCTCGACGGAGCCGACCAGGACCGGCGCGATCTGCCGGAGCTCCTCGGCCGTGGCGCCGCCGGCCAGCACGCGTACGTTCCAGAGCCCCGCCTCGCGGAAGGCGTCGAGCTCCTGCATGCGGCGTTCGGCCCGCTCGGCGTCGAACCTGCTGCGCTCGGAGGCGTCGCCGTACTGCCTGAGCACGTTGAGCTGCGTACGCAGGTGCGCGACCTCGGCGTCGAGCAGGTCGGTCGGTTCGGCCACCACCAGCCACGCGAACGGCCTCGACATGAGCGTGACCAGCGTCGCCTCGAACAGCGTCGGCCGCTTCAGCTCGTCAGGTTCGAGCCCGCCGAACTCGCGGCGGCCGCCCAGCGGCGGCGCCTGCCGTCCCGGGCACGGCGTCCACACCAGGTCGGCGAGGTCGGCCAGGTACTCCTCGTCGAGCTGCACCCCGCGCGCCCCGCCGGGGAACAGCAGCGGCTGCGGCCCGGCCGGCGCCCCCGGCGCGTCGGTGGCGCGGCGCGGCTGGCGCGGCGGCGACAGCGGCCCGGCGTTGGTGATGAGTTCGAGCGGCGCCCCGGAGCCACGGGAGAGCCACCCGATGACGAACGGCCGGTCACGTTGGGCGGCGGACAGCACGGCGGGCAGCACGGTGACGAAGTCCCACTCCGCCGACGAGCTTCGCGAGGGTGCCGCGATCGACTGGATTCGGTACCAGGGCCCGCTCAGCGAGACACTCGACTGCATTTCATTCCCCCACAGACGGTTGCTAGTAAAATCCGCCTACCGTCAGCGCGCCACGTTGACATTGACCATGTCATTGCCTGTCCTTGCGCCAGTCCAGGCGTGGCGGCGGCGGGCCGAGGTTCGGAGGCGGCTCTCCGTCGCCGTCTGCGCCCTTGCCGTCGATCGCGAGTACGGCCTCGCGGACGTCGTCCAGCTCGCCGAGCGTGGTCTTGGGAAATGTGAGGATGGCCGGGTTCGCGTCGGCCAGGCGGACCCGGCGGCCCTGCGCGGTCGCGTCGGTGACGATCACGGACGTCGTGGGCAGCTGCTGGAGCTGGTGCGGCTCGACGAGGAACTCGCGCGAGCGCTGCAGCACCCGCTCCTTCTCGGAGATCTTGTCGGCCGTCCTGCCCCACTCCGTCGACTCCACGAGGTCCTCCGCGAGGTCCGTACGGTTGTCGCCACGCTCCTCCGTGGCATCCTCGACCTGGGAGATCGTGGAGGTGTAGCCGCCGTCGAGGCCGGGGATCGAGTCGCTGATCGTCTCGGTGAGCTGGGCCAGCTCCAGCCGGTGCTCGGTGCCGACGTGCTCACTGGCCACCCGGGCGTCCTCGGCGTTGCCGAGCCGCATGAACGCCACCGCCGCGTGGCCCCTGCCGAGCCGCTCCCGCACGGTCGGGGTCAGACTCCGGTACGTTAGCACCAGGCCGGTCCTGGACGTCTCACAGGCGTCCATGAGCCGGTCCAGCACGTCGCCACGGAGCTTGTCGGCCCCCGCCACGATGATCGTGTGATACCAGGGCCGGTCGGCGGCAGGCGACTGGCGCAGGATGTGGGTGAGCGCGGTGGCCACGTAGGTGCCGAGCACCCGGTTGCCGAACACCCCGGCCTGCCGGTCCATGCTCACCACCCGCAACCTGGCCGGCGGCAGCCGTACGGCCTCCGTGCCGAGTGTCTCCAGCTTGCGCAGCTGGGACTCCAGCGCCCAGGCCCGCTCGATCACCACGCGGTCGCTGACGCCCCGCCCGAACAGCGTGCCGATCCGTTCGAGCTGCGACGCCGTGATCAGCCCGAACCTCAGGTCGTCGCGCGGGTCGCCGACCTGGGCGAGGGCCCGCAGGGCGGCGGTGACCTGATTGATCGTGGCGTTCTCGCCGAGCACCTCCAGCACCCGCTCCAGGATCGCGTTGTCGAAGCTGAGGTCGCGCGTGGTGCGGTGTTCCTCGCTCACGCTGACCACGTGGGCGAGCACGTCGGCGAACGCCTCGGGCTTCAGCGTCGCGCCCAGGTCCAGCCGGGGCAGGTCCGTCGGCAGCACCCAGACCAGCGGGTCGTCGCCGCCCCGGCGGGCCAGCTCGATCAGGTCCTTGGCGATCGCCCCCTCGGACAGGTCGAGCACGGTGAGGTGGCCGCCGCTGTAGAGGCGGGTGGCGCCGAGCAGGGTGATCAGCGCCGACCAGCCGGGCAGCGTGCCGCCGGCCACGTCGATGCGGTCGATCTCGTCGGGGACGGCGACGGCGTACCAGGTGAGCTGGCGGTCGTGGCGTTCCTTGACCTCCTGCCACTCGCGGTAGCGCTGGGCGTGCTCCTCCTGCGCGCGGAACAGCTCTTTGTCACGTTCCCGTCGCTGCCGGTCGTCACGGGCCTGCTGCTCGCTCACCCGGTAGCGGACCGCCCGGTCACCCTGTACGAGCGCGTAGCTGCAGATGATCGCCACGCCGCCGGCCGCGACCAGACCGAGCAGCGCGAACGACCACTGCAGGTAACCGGCGACGGCCAGCCCGAGTATCAGCACGGTGAGGATGACCATGAACACCCTGAACACCCGCACGGGCCGGTTGAGCAGGTCTTGCTGGAAGCGTTCGCGGCGCAGCAACTCCTGGTCGGCCTCCGCGGAGGCGGCCTCCCCTTCGCCGGGCGAGGGGCGCTTGGGCGGCGGTCCCGGGTCGGGGTGCAGCAAGATGTACTGCCAGCCCAGGTAGATGCGGTCCGCCTGGAGCTGCGCATGCTCGGGATGCACGTCCGCCACGTGACCCTCCGGCCGCGATATGTCGTTAGTGGGGGCTGACCCTCCGCTCCGTGACAGCGTATGAGCTAGACCCCCTGCTGCGGCAGGGTTCTCGGCAATTAGACCAGCCAGATGGGAGGCTAGCGGCAGATGGGGCAAGCGTGACCTATTACCATCCTTACCCATGACGGAACCCTCCGGCGGCAGCAACAAGCCCAAACGCCCGGTAGCGGTGCCGGCAGTGGCCCTGGTGGCAGTCACCGCCCTCGGCATCACCGCCCTGCTCGGCGGTTTCGCCGAGGTTCCCGATCCGGCTCCACCCCAATACGGGGAGGGGGCGGTGCTCGACCAGGGGCAGTTCAGTACGCAGTTCGTGACGGCCAAACTGGCCACGCAGAAGGCCAAGGCCGACTGGGACACCGACAAACGCTTCGTGGAGCTGACCTTCAAGGTGACGAACCAGGGCAAGGCCACGGCCATGGTCGGCCTTCCGCCCAGCAAGCCGGAGGGCTCGATCTCAGCGACGAGCTTCGCCGGGTCGCTGGTCAAGGTGACCCCGCAGGTCCAGGCGAAGGGTGTGCCGACGGTCTACAGCCTGTCGAAGAACGCGCAGAGCGGCCAGCTTCAGCCGGGCGTCCCGACCACGGTCGTCCTCCGCTACGACCTGGACGGCGCGGCCAAGCCGCCGCAGAAGGTGACGCTGGACGTGGCGGGCTTCGAATACGAGCCGGGCTTCAACGACCCGTCCTTCCACTGGGGCCTGATCTCCGAAGAGACCGACTCGGAAGAGTCCGGCTCGGGAGTGCCCGGCAACGGACGGCGCCCCGTCATCCAGGCCCAGGTGACGCTCCCGGTGCACGGCGCGGAGGCGACATGACCGCCACCGCGTCCCGCCGCCCGCCCGGCCGCCGCTCCCGCGCCCGCCGGCAAGGTGGCTCGCGCGTGCTCGGCGCCCTCGTCGGCCTGGTGCTGCTGGGCGGCGCCGTCGGCCTTCAGACGCGCAACCTGACCCCGAACGAGTTGGACGCCCCCATCACCACCGTCGGCGCGAAGGGCCAGGAGGTGAACACGGGCAGGTTCGCGGTCCGCGTCAACTCGGTCGCCGTGGCGCGGGCCGTGCAGGGCGCGAGCGGGAAGGTGGAGACCGAGCAGCTCTTCCTGATCGTCCAGGCGTCCGCGACCTCCGCCACCAAGCCCATACACCTGGGCACCCCCGCGCTGCTGACCCCGGACGGCGTCAGCTACGACGCCACGGACAAGATCGAGGCATCCGAGACGCTGGCCAACCCCTGGGTACAGCCGGGCTTCTGGGTCAGCGGCAACTTCGTCTTCGAGATCCCCGATTCGGCGCTCGAAGGCGCGCGGGTCGTGTTCAAGCTGCCCGGATCGGCACTGGTCGAGCCGTTCGAGCCGGAGGCCGAGGTCGATCTGGGCATCGACGGCCCGGCGGCGGCCCAGCTCAAGTCCGCGCCCAGCGACGTCTACATCCTGAAGAAGAGCTGATGAGCACAGACGACCGCGGCTGGTTCTCCCCTCCGGCCGGCCAGAACACGGACCAGCCCCAGCCCCAGGCGTCGCCTCCGTCCCAGCCGCAACCGCGATCTCAGAGGCCGCGGCCGCGGCGGCGCCGTTCGGCCGCGACGCGGGTGGTCCCTCCCGATCAGCAGGTGTGGCCGCCCAAGCGGACGGAACCCTCGGTGGACACCTCCACCCAGCCGATCCCGGCCATCCCCAGCGCCGGGCCACTTCCCCGGCCGTCCGTCCCGCCCCTCCCCGTCGTCCCACCCCTCCCCGCCGTCCCGCCCCCTCCCGAGGAACCGGCGGTTCCGGTCGTCGCCGAGGTGCCGGTCGCCGTGACTCCGCCGCCGCGCCGCCGCCGGCCCATGCTGACGGCGCTCGGAGCCGTGGCCGCGCTGGTCGTGGCGGTCGGGGCGACGACGTACGACCGCTATCACGTCTATCTGGTCAGGTCTGGGCAGCTTCCGGCGAAGCAGGAGCAGGTCGTACCGGCGGGGCAGTCCGTCACGGTCAAGCACGTCAGCTGGAAGTCCACGATGGAGACCGTGCCGCAGGTCCCCGGCAGCAAGCCCCAGCCGGGATCGGCCTACATCAAGATCGACATCACCCGGTCGGCCGTCGACGCGGACGGAGCGGTCAAGACGGCCAAGCCCAAGGACCTGTTCGTGACGGATCGACAGGGCCGTACGTGGGTGGCCCTGGTCGGTAACGACACGACACCGGCCGAGAAGATGGAGATCGGCGAGTCGTACCAGATGACGGCCTACGCCCGCGTGCCGCCCGCGCAGGCGGCCGAGGTCGAGCTGCTGCTCACGCCGAGCAACTACCGCTCGGACATCCCCACGGCCCAGCTCATGACCGCGAAGACGGAACCGGAGCTGGACGTGCTGCGCTTCAAGCGCTGACGCCCGTCCGGCCATCTCGTACGGCGGGCGGTTCCGGCGCTTCGGGCGCCGGCGCCATCCGCCGGCCCCGCGTGGCCGCGATGTCGAACGCGGCGGCCAGCAGAGCCATGGTCAGGACCGTGACGAGCAGGTTCTTGACGAAGTCGACGGGGGCGCCGACGAGCATCCAGAGCCACTCCACCTTCGACCCGATCAGCGTCCGCACGCCGCGCATCGCGTACTCCGCGCCGACGTGCAGCGACACGTAGCACAGGCACATCATCCCGAACAGCGCCACGCCGCCCGTCAGCGTCTGCCTGAAGGAGTTGGCCAGGGGGACCCAGCGCTCCTGGAAGCCGCCGGTGATCCGCTCGACCGACTTCTGCGTGATCGAGTGGGTCGAGTAGAGCTTGTCGATGCCCTTCTCGAAGCGGGTGTCGCGGAGCATCGTGCGGGCGTCGTCCGCGTACGTACCGAAGACGAGCACCGCCACCGTCAGCCAGGTGAGCGGGATGAAGACACCGTCCACGATGTACGGCCAGACTTCACCGACCGCTCCCCAGAACGCCTCCCAGCCGGGGATGCTCTGCTCGGCCTGGGTCACGAGCTCGCCCGAGGCGGAGATGGCGAGGCGGTGCGAGACCCAGTCGGAGCGCGCGTTGGCCAGCACGAAGGTGGCGTTCAGGCCGAAGAACACGAAGGCGAACTCGGACAGGGCGGTGCCCAGCCCCGAGATCTTCCCGTCGCCCCGCTCCACCATTTTGCTGAACAGCGCGCGCAGCAGGAACGCCACGGCCATCAGGCCGAGCGAGATCCGCCAGTCGAGGTCGATGAGCCCCCGCCCGACCGTGCTGCTCCTGCCGAGGAAGCTGTCGCTGAAGAAGTCGTCGATGTTGTGCAGGTAGTCCGTCTGTACGAAGTCCCGGGCGTCCTCGACATGGAACCCCCAGGTCAGGTAGATGACCGCGAAGGCGGGGGCGACGCGGTTCATGGAGACCCAGTAGCGCTCGTCCTCCTCACCGCCCGCCCGCCGGGCGTTGATCTCCCAGAGCGCGCCGCGTAGCGACCACAGCATGCCCGCGGTGATCGTCATCGACGCCATGACGATGAGCGTCAGCACCGCGATGGTCGCGACCAGGCGGAGCTGCCGGGCGTCCCCATGAGAGATCTCCGTACCGAGGTACAGCAACCCGAAGCGCACTGCCTGACCGGCCGAGAACCAGGCGATCAGCGGTAGCGCGCACTTCCCGGCGATGCGTAGCGCGTGCAGGGGCAGAGAGAACGGCGACGGCATCGGTCCCGGAACGGACACGGGCCGGGACGGGGCCATCACTCCTGACATCGCGGACACCCACGGGATCCTACCGACATGTCGAGACATGCGACTACCAGGCGTGATGATCGCCAAGCATTCATGGCGAACCGCCGGGAGATAGCGACAACAGACCAGGACGCCCGGCGCAATCCGGCGAGATGTGGGGGAACATGGCGACATGGAGGGACGGCCTGCGCTGGACACAGATCCGGTCATCGTCGGGCGACGGGTGCGGCTGCTGCGTCAGGCGGCAGGCGTCTCGCTGTCCGAGCTGGCCAGGCGCGCCGACATCGACCGGGAGACGCTGTCCGAGGTCGAGGACGGCCTGCTCAAGCCGACGGCGGAGATGCTCTGGGCCATCACCGCGCAGCTCGGCGTGCCGATCGGCGCGATACTCGACACACCGCCATCGCCGCAGGTCGTGCGCGGCACGGCGATCGAGGCCGCGTTGCTGGAGGTGTTCGAGGACGAGCGGGTGACCTATGAGTTCTATCGGCTGCGCATCCCGCCCGGCATCATCCAGACCTCCGCCGCGCATCTCGAAGGGGTGACCGAGCACCTCACGGTCTACGCCGGCACACTGATCGCGGGACCGTTGGACGCGCCGCTGACGGCGGGCCCCGGCCACCACATCTCGTGGCGCTCGGACGTCCCGCACGGCTACCGCGCGGTCCCGCCGGACGAGGTCAGAGCCTCACTGCTGATGCGCTACCCGACGGACACCCAGACCTGACGGACACCCGCATCCGACCGGACACCCGTACCTGACGGGCGCTCAGGACGCGCCCCCAGGACGGGCGCTCACGGCGGCGGCCTCAGGACGGGCGCCTCAGGCGGCCAAAGCGGGCCGGCAGGTGCGGCAGGGCCGGTAACCGGCCTCCTGGGCCTGGGCGATGCTGCGGAAGCCGTGCCGGTGCGCGGCGGTGATGCGCCGCGCGTTGTGGCAGGTCGGGAAGCACACCACGCCGGTGGTGTCGCTGGCCAGGTAGAACACCCGTGCCCGCGCCAGCCGCCGCACCGCGTCCAGATCCACGCCCTCGGCCACCAGCAGCCGCTCCTTGGCCGCCGCCCCGAACACGTAGTCGCCCGCCACCCCATCGGATCTGGTCACCCGGTGGCACGGGACGAGCAGCGGCACCGGGTTCGCGCCCAGCGCCGCGCCCACCGCGCGTACCGCCTTGGGCCTGCCGATCTGAGCCGCGATCCAGGCGTAGGGCCGTACCTCGCCCCTGGGGATCGTCCGGGCGGCCAGCAGGACGTCGCGCTGGAAGTCGCTCAGCCCCCGCAGGTCGAGCGCGACCCCCGAGGAGCGGCCGGTGCGCAGCGCGGGCAGCAGTCCGGCAGGCGGCCGGTCGGCGGGCAGCAGCGGGCGTCCGGCCCGCGCTCTGAAGGCGGCGGCGAACCCGTCGCCCTGATGGACGTAGGCGATGCCCTGGCCGGTGAACGCGACGGACAGCTCCCCGAGCGGGCTCGGCGCCGTCACCCAGCGCGCGGCGATCCGCTCGAGCAGCCCGTCGGGCGCGTCCGTGGCGAGTGCCGCGAGTCCGGCGAGCAGCGGATCCCGGGTCAGGTCCTGGGTCATCGGACACCTCCAAGTGTGCGCAGTCGCCGCAGACCCCGTGACACATGCGATTTGACCGTGCCCTGCGGAATCCTGAGGACTGTGGCGATCTCACTGACCGGTAGATCGACGACATGCCTGAGCACAACGGCCACCCGCTGATCCTCCGGCAGCATGCCGAGCATTTCGGCGAGTTCGTCACCGGTCTCGTGCCGCACCGCCGCGTCCTCGACGCTCTCGCGTGGATCAACGGTATCGACCGGCTCCTCGCGCAGATCGGGTGGCGGCTTCCGGGACTTGGTACGGGCGCAGTTGCGCCAGATGTTCAGCAGGATCGTCAGGAGCCAGGCCCGCGGTTGCAGGGCGGCGATCCGTTCTCGGTCATAGCCGGCGACGGCACGGTAGGCACGCAAGAACGTCTCAGCGGTGAGGTCCTCGGCATCGGCCCACCGCCCGCTCAGCCGCAGGGCGGTCGAGAAGACCACGCCGCGATACGCGCCGAACAGCTCGGCGAACCCTCCGTCGAGGTCGTCGAGCAGCGCCTTTCGCACCGGGTCGAGGCAGTCGATGTCACTCACACCAGGTACAACACCGCCGGGCCGTAATCCGTTGCACCCTTGACCGGCCATGGTCTCACCGTCTCGTCACGGCGCCCGGCCCCGTGCGGGTCAGAGGCCGTATTCCTGGACGCCACAGACCCCGTGCGGCGGGTGGCGGCCAGCCAGGCGGTGCCGTAACAGAAAGTAGCCTTTCTGTTACGTAGAGAAGGCGCTCCGTCTTCTCCCGCCCCCGGAGGGGGATCCCTCCCAAAGGGCCCCAGCCACCACGGACCGGCTGCTTCCTCTCCCCCCGGAGGGGGTATCCCCCAAAGGCTCCCAACCACCACGGACCGGCTTCTCCCGCTCCCCCGAAGGGGGGATCCCTCCAAAGGACACCAGCCACCACAGACCCGGAAAGCAGAAGACCCGCGTCCGAGATCGGACGCGAGCCTTCTGCTAGATATTGCGGTGGGTCAGACGGCGACGGCCAGCTGAGCCACTTCGCCCAGCTTCGCCTGGACCTTGACGTCACGCGTGACGCCGCCGCCGGCGATGATGCGCACCGTCCAGTCGCCAGGCGCGGCGAAGAAGCGGAACACGCCCTCGTCGGACACGACGACCTCGCCGGTGAACTCGCCGGAGTGGTCGAGCAGCCGCGCGTAGGCGGTGCCGGCGCCCGTCACGACGCCCTGGATCACGGACTGGGTGGACAGGTCGATCCCCGCGGGCAGCGCGATGGTCTGCTCCGGAGCTCCGCAACCCGGTGCGGTCTGTACGTTCTGGGCAGTCTGAGTGGTGGTCATCAGCGGGCCTCCCCCAACTCGATCGGCACGCCCACGAGCGAGCCGTATTCGGTCCACGAACCGTCGTAGTTCTTCACGTTCGCCTGGTCGAGCAGCTCGTGCAGGACGAACCAGGTGTGCGCGGAACGCTCGCCGATGCGGCAGTAGGCGATCGTGTCCTTGTCGAAATTGACCCCCGCCTCGCCGTAGAGCGTGCGCAGGTCTTCGTCGGTCTTGAACGTGCCGTCGTCGTTGGCCGCCTTGGACCACGGGATGCTGCGAGCGGTGGGCACGTGGCCCGCGCGCTGCGCCTGCTCCTGCGGCAGGTGGGCCGGGGCGAGCAGCTTGCCGGTGAACTCGTCGGGAGAGCGGACGTCGACCAGGTTGAGCTTGCCGATCGCGGCGACCACGTCGTCACGGAAGGCGCGGATGGACGTGTCCTGCTCCTGGGCCACGTAGGAGGTCTTGGCGCGCTGCGGCACGTCCTTGACCAGCTCGCGCGAGTCGAGCTCCCACTTCTTACGCCCGCCGTCGAGCAGCTTGACGTTGTCGTGGCCGTAGAGCTTGAAGTACCAGTAGGCGTAGGCGGCGAACCAGTTGTTGTTTCCGCCATAGAGCACGATGGTGTCGTCGTTGGAGATGCCGCGCTCGGACAGCAGTGTCTCGAAGCCGGTCTTGTCCACGAAGTCACGGCGGACCGGGTCCTGAAGGTCCTTCTGCCAATCGACCTTCACGGCGCCACGGATGTGGCCCTTGTCATAGGCGCTGGCGTCTTCGTCAACCTCGACGAGAACGACGCCGGGGGTGTCGAGGTTGGCCTCGACCCATTCGGCATCCACCAGGACGGCGGAGCGGCTCATTGGGGAACCTCCAATTTGGCGGCGGGCAGTAGTCGGCGAATCAGCAGGTACGTCTCGCAGCCGAGGCAGAATCCGAAGGCTGCGTTGAGGAAGGCGGCGAGGAGTGCCGCGGCCGTGGCCACGAGGGCGAGCGGCGTGATCCCGGCGAGGTATCCGACCAGACCCACGACCGCGAAGCCGAGCCCGACACCCTGCGCGAAGCGGGGTGGGCGGGCGTCCTCCGTCTCCCTGGGAGCGCTCTTGACGAGCGCCTTGAAGAGCACCACGTAAGGCGAGCGCCCTGCCACGCCGAGTGCGAAGACCACCGCCTGGGCGGCCAGCAGCACTTGGGCAGCCAACGGCCAAGCGCTCCCCGTCACCAGGACGATGGCGAGGATCGCAGTCGTGATGGCCGCGCTGAAACGCAACGCTCTAGGGTCGGCACGCATCGAAGGATGCTCCTGAAGGGGGTCGGGTTGGGGCGGATCGGAAGTCCGCGCGAGACCGTCCTCAGGCAGCGCGACAGAGCGCGGTGGCTACGCGGCAGAAATCAACCGCGCGCCGCTTCGTCAGCAGCTCTGTCGATGGGTTCATGGCAAGGACACTACTCGCCGTCTCGGCATCTGTCACATCTCGTCCGCGTTCTGAGACGAAACGTGGGACACTGCCCCGGCCAAGGCGGCGAGTACGTCCGCTTTGCGCGGCTGGCCAGACGCCTTTTTCACGATATTTCCGGCGCTGTCGAGGATCAGGACCGTCGGCGTACGCATGATGTCGAGCCGCCGGACGAGATCAAGCCGCGACTCGGCGTCGATCTCGACATGCGCCACCCCGGGCACGAGCCCGCTGACGTCGGCCAGCACCCGCCGGGTCGCCCGGCACGGCTGGCAGAAGGCGGTCGAGAACTGTACGAGCGTCGCCCGCTCCCCCAGGTCAGCGCCCAGGTCGGCGGTGGCCAGGCGGTCGTCCGCCCGAGCCGTGTCGCGCACCCTGCCGTCGCGGCGCAGTCGTACCACCCCGATCACCGAGCCGAGCGCCAGCGTCGCCAGCGCCACCCACAGTCCTGTCATCTCGTGGTGCAACCCCGGAGGGGACGCTTTACTTCCCCTTCGGGGCCGGGATCTTGACGAGCACCTTTCCGGCCGAGTCGACGACCTCGAACCTGGCGATGTCGTTCATCAGGATCCGCGTCTGGCGCGGGAAGACGGCCTTGTTCTCGTAGGTCTCCCGGCTGACCTTCCAGCTCGTGGTGGAGTCGTACGCGCCGTTCTTGGCGAACACCACCAGCCGGCACGTCGTACCGAGCGGCAGGCCGCTGACCCGCACCGACAGTTTCGTCACGTCGCCGCCGGGGAAGGCCGTCACGCTCGCGTGATAGCCCTTGGCCGCGTTCTCGCCGGGGAATTCACGGCCGGGCGCCGTCTGGCTCGCCGACGGCCGCGGAGTCGGCCGCGCCTCGGACTTCTTGAGCCGCGCGTCATTCGGCGCGGTGTCCTGCGCCGCGTACGGCGCGACCGCCTTGGACTCGACCTCCCCGGAGGTGGCGGCGGGCTGGGCGGCCGACTGGGTGTGGTTCGCCTGTTGCGAGCCCATCCACACCGTGACGCCGACCGCCATCACCGCGACGGAGGCGGCCACGGTCAGCAGCGCGCGTCCTCTCCGGTGGCGCCGGGCACGGGCGTTCAGCAGCCGGTCGAGCACCTGACGCGGGGGGCTGGAGACCAGCTCGACGTCGCGCTCCGACACCTTGCCGAGGAACGACGCGACGCCCTCCAGGTCGAGCAGCTCGGCACCGCACGCCTCGCAGGTCGCCAGGTGGGTGTCGATCTCCATCGCCTCGTCGGGGTCCAGCGCGCCGAGCGCGTGCGCGCCCAGTGCCAGCCGCACCTCCTCACACGTCATCACGGCGCCAGCCCTCGCTCCTCGAGCGCGAGCCGCAGCGCGCGCAGCGCGTAGTAGGTGCGTGACTTGACCGTGCCCGGCGGGATGCCCAGCGTGGCCGACGCCTCCTTCACCGATCTCCCCCGGTAGTAGACCTCCATCAGCACCTCACGGTGCTCGGGCCGCAGCGCGGCCAGCGCCTCGGCCACGGCCCATGACTCGACCGCCCGCTCCAGCTCGTCGTCAGCAGGCAGCACGGCGAGCGCCTCGTCGCCGGTCTCCTGCGGGCGCGCCTTGCGGGCGCGGTGCTGGTCCACGACGAGATTACGGGCGACGGTGAACAGCCAGGCACGTATCGGGCGGCCGGTGAGGGCGTCAGGATGCCGCCAAGCCCGCAGCAGCGTTTCCTGCACGACATCCTCCGCTCGTCCCGAATCGCCCGTGAGTCGCAACACGTATCCGTAGAGTGGCCCAGCGTGCTCGTCGAAGAGGGTCCTGACCAGTTCCTCGTCGGCGGTGTCGGCTGCAGTCACACCCTCATCACGTACGGCGGGACCGACCGGTTCGATGTCATCCACGGAGTGGCACGTCAGACGCTTCGGCCGCGAACTCCAACCCGTCGGCCACGCTCTTCACTCCGGTCACCTTCACATCGAACGGGAGCTTCCCCTTGAACGGGATCGTGTAGGTCACGAACTTCGCGAGCGCGTCGGGCACACCTTGGATCTTCTCCGCCTGGAGCTTGATGCCGCCGTCGGCCACCTGGACGCGCATCTCCGCGTTGAACTTCACCTTGTTCACCCCTACCGTCACCTCACCCGACGCGACGAGCCGCTGGCCGTTCCCGGAGATCTTGACGCCCTGCGGTGCGTACTTGTCGATCGTCGCCCTGGTCAGAGTGCCGTGGACGGTCAGGCGCCCGGCCCGGACGTTGGCTCTGTTCTGGAGCACGTCGGCCAGCGGGGCGGTCACGTCGTAGGCGACGCCCTGCAGGTCCTTCACCGGAACTCCCCCGTAGGTGAGAGTGCCGAGATTGAACCGTACCTCTGGATAGCGGCCGGAGACCGCCTGTGTGAGAAATGGGATGCCCTCGATGGTCACCGTCGGCTGGTTGTTGAGGTCGGCCGCGGCGGAGATCCTGTTGGCCAGGTCGCGCTGCACTCCGGTGACCGCCACCCGGTCGACGACAGCGAGGAGAACGACCAGCACGATCAAGAAAACGATCAGTTTGCGCATCGGACATCCTGTCTCACGGGGGATCATGAGCTTATCGACTGGAATGCCTCATTCCCTGGCCGAGCGCTCGATCACCCCCCGGCGAAGGGCGGCAGCACCTCGACCGTCGCTCCGTCGCCGAGGATCACCTCCTCGTGTGCCCGTTTGCCCACCGGCGAGCCGTCGACCAGGAACGACGAACGGCTGACCACGCGGGCCAGTTCGGCACGATTTTGTGTGATTTTTGTCATGAGTTCGCCAAGTGTGGCCGCGTCGAACGGCTCCTCGGCGACTCCGGCCGCCTCTTTCGCGGCGGCCCAATAACGTACCTTTCCCGTGGCCATGGCCACCTCACATTCTTCTCGGCTCCATTGTGCGACCGCGTTAACATCGGCGTTCCAGGGTTTGCGCTGTTCATCTGGTGGACGCGCAATGGACGCGAACGCCGCGTGAGATATCCTCGCCTACAGGACCTGGGCGACGAAGCCCCCGGGTCCTTGTGTGTTTGAGGAGGCCGATATGAGCAACCTGCTCCTGCTGACCAACGCCCTTGAGCCGTCGGCCGAGGTGCTTCCGGCGCTGGGGTTGCTGCTCCACTCGGTCCGCGTCTCGCCCGCCGAGGCGTCCGCGCTGATCGACACGCCGCCCGCCGACGCCGTTCTGGTCGATGCCCGAAAGGAGCTGGTGCAGGCCAAAAGCCTGTGCCGGCTGATCCGCACGACGGGCATCGACTGCCCGCTGCTGGTGGTCGTCACCGAGGGCGGGCTGGCGGCCATGACCGCCGAGTGGGGGGTCGACGACGTGCTGCTCGAGAGCGCGGGGCCGGCTGAGGTGGAGGCGCGGCTGCGAATGGCCGTCGGCCGTACGACTCAGGCCGAGGATGTTCCGGACGAGATCCGTAGCGGTGATCTGTCCATTGATGAGGCGACATATACGGCGCGGCTGCGGGGGCGGGTGCTCGATCTGACGTTCAAGGAGTTCGAGCTGCTGAAATACCTCGCCCAGCATCCGGGCCGCGTGTTCACCCGCGCCCAGCTGCTGCAGGAGGTGTGGGGTTACGACTACTTCGGGGGCACCCGGACCGTCGACGTGCACGTCCGGAGGCTGCGCGCGAAGCTGGGCACGGAGTACGAGTCGCTGATCGGCACGGTCCGCAACGTGGGCTACCGCTTCGTCCCCGACCGCACCGACCCGGCCCACGTCTGATCCTCCACGGTTGACATGTGACGCACCCAGGGTTCCACTGATGTGACAGGGCGGCCCTCAGCCGTCGTATCGCTGTCATGTCGTTCGGTCGTGGACACCGCCGTCCCGAGAGGGGTGGTGTCGGGGTGGGGATCTTCCGGTCGCTGGTCGAAGAAGGCGCGCGGCCCCGAATCTTTCGGCGTAACGAGAGCATTTGTTCGGCATTTCGGCCGAGCAACCGAGTATTTGTGATCGATTATGGCTATGCGCGAGAGTATTTAGCGGGCGGCGAGCGCGACGGCATTCACGATCTGCGGGCCGGCGGCGATCTCGTCGGGGAATTGGCGTTCTGGAGTCCTGGCGAACGGGTGCGGATCGACGCGCTGACCGAGGTACGCGCCTGGTCCATCGACGTACGGACATTGCGCGAGCACGCCGCGGCCAATACGGCGGTGGCCATGGCGCTGGTGCAGGAACTGTTCGCCAGAGACGTCGCCGCTCGCCGCCATGAGGCGCTGGCCCGGGCGCCCGTCGCCGCGCGGCTGGCCGTGTGGTTGCTGCACCTGGACGAGCGCTACGGGCTCGCCGGCGAGTCGGCGCCGCCCCTGTCCATGGAGACGCTGGCCGATCTGGTGGGCAGCGCGCCCGATGTGGTGCAGCGGCAGCTCACCCGGTGGGTACGGCAGGGGTGGCTGGTCCGGCCCGGCTATCGGCGGCTGCGGATCGCCGACGCGGCGGCGTTGCGGGGCGTCGCCGGGGCCTGGGAGCACTTGTCCGCTCCCTGGGAGGGGCGGGTCACCCAGTTCCTGACCCGGCCGGGCGCGTCGGCTGAGCCGTTGCCCGCCGGAGAGGTGCCCCGGCCCGCTCAGCTGCCCGCCGACGTGTCCGACTTCACCGGGCGGCAGCAGAGCCTCGATCTGCTCACCTCATGGCTGGACCGGCCACGCCGCCCGAACACGATGGTCGTACAGGGGCTTCCCGGCGTGGGGAAGACGGCGCTCGTGACGCGCTGGGCGCACCAGCAGGCGGCCCGGTTCCCCGACGGGCAGATCGTGATCGACCTGCGCGGGCAGTCCCCCAGCCAGCCACCCATGACCCCGGCCGAGGCGCTCGGGCAGATCCTGCGCTCGCTCGGCGTCGGCGAGCACATGCCCGCCGCCGACGAGGCCGAGTTGATGCTGCTCTATCGCAGCCGGCTGGCCGGGCGGAAGCTGCTGCTCATCATGGACAACGCCGCCGACCCGGCCCAGGTGCGGGCGCTGCTGCCCGGCAGCAAGGACTGCGTGGTGCTGGTGACCAGCAGGACCAGGATGGCGCCGCTGCGCGCGACCGGGCACGCCGACCTGATGGACCTGTCCGTCCTCGATCCGGGCAACGCCGTCGCGCTGCTGGTCGCGGTGCTCGGCGAGGAGTCGCCACGGGCCGCCGACCGCGACGCGCTGGCCGAGCTGGCCAGGGTCTGCTCGTATCACCCGTTCGCGCTGCGCATCTCGGCGGCCAAGCTCGCCGAGGACCCCGGGCTGAGCGTCGAGTCGCGCGTACATGAGCTGCGCGGTCCCGACCAGCGGCAGCCGCTGTCCGGCGATCCGGAGGACGCCTTCCGTTCCGCGCTCGACCTGGCCTACGAGTCGCTGTCTCCGCCGCAGCGGCGCGCGTTCCGGCACGTCGGGCTGCTGCCCGGCCGGGACTTCACGCCCGAGGTGCTGGCCGCCGCGCTGGGCGGCTCCGTCAGCGAGGCGGTGATCGCGGTCGAGGGGCTGCACCGGGCGTACCTGGTGGAGCCGATGGCCGAGACACGCTATCGCGTGCACGACCTGGTCAAGCGGCTGGCCAGGGAGCTGGGCCGGCACGCGGAGGCGGGCGTGCGCGAGGCCAGGGTCCGCCTGCTCGACCACTACCTGGGCATGGCGACCGATCCGGCCACGCCGCGCGCGTGGTTCGAGGCCGAGCGCCGTTCGCTGGTCTCGGTCGTACGGCTGGCGGAGGAGACCGGCGCGCACCACGCCGCCTGGCGGCTGGCCGAGGCGGTGTTCGAGCCGTTCAGGCGGCTGCGGTACTACCAGAACGACCTGGAGATCCAGCAGATCGGGCTCGACTCGGCGGCGCGGATCGGCGACCGGCGGGCGATCGCGCTGATGCGCAGCCATCTCGGCTCGATCTACCGCGACATCGGCCCTTCCACTCAGGCCGCCCGCTACATCGGCGAGGCGCTGTCCGACTTCACCTCGCTCGGCGACCGCGAGGGCCGGGCCCGCGCCCTGAACGACCTGGCCGAGGTACACGGCATCGCCGGCAACAGCGGCGACGCGCTCAAGTGCGCGGGCGAGGCCCTGGAGCTCTACCAGGAGATCGGCGACCTGGCCGGGGTCGCCGACTGCCTGCACTCGCTGTCGCGGCTGCACCTGTCCCAGGAACGGCACGAACTCGCGCTGCACCACGCCGGGCGGGCGCTGGAGGTACGCGAGCAGCTCGGCGACCCGCACGGCACCGCGCAGAGCCTGATCATCCTGGCCCGCGTACAGCACCACCTGGGCGAGCCGAACGCGGCCCTGTCGGAGGGGCTGGAGGCGCTGGCGATCTGCCACGACCTGGGCGATGAGCACAGCGAGGCCGAGACGCTGCTCTGCCTGGCCGAGATCTACGACTCGCTCCGGCTGCCGCACGACGCGCAGCGCGACGCCGAGCGGGCCCTGGCCGGGTACACGGCCACCGGCGACCAGCACGGCTGCGGCCGGGCCCTGTGCACGCTGGGGCGCATCGCGCGCAACGGCTCCCGTTACGACGAGGCCCTCGAACACTACGAGCAGGCGCTGGCCGTACAGCGGGAGCTCCATCACGAGCAGGGGCGGGCGGAGACGCTCGGCGACATCGGGCTGGTGCACTGGCGGCTGGCCGACTACCTGCGCGCCGACGACTACCTCAACCAGGCGCTCGCGATCAGCCGGGAGATCCACGACCTGCCGGTCGAGGCGCGGATGCTCAACCGGCTGGCGCGGGTACGGCGCCGCCAGGGGTTGCCGCAGGTGGCGTTCGTCCACGCGCTGGAGGCACTGGACCTGGTCCAGGGCATGGGCAACCGCCGGGCCGAGGCGGACGTCCAGGAGACGCTGGCCTACACGTACCTGTCGCTGGACCGGCACCAGGACGCGCTGCGCGCCGCCAAGGCGTCGCTGGCGATCAGGGAGGAGCTGCGCGACAACAAGGCCAGCTCGCTGCTGTCGATCGCGCAGGCCATGCACGTCGCGGGCAAGCCGGCCGCCGCGCTCGGGTACGCCAGGGAGACGGTCGAGCTGCAGAACGAGAGCGGCACCCGGGACCGCTGGGCGGCGGCGCTCACCACGCTGGCCATGATCCTGCTGGACCTGGACCGGCCGGTGGAGGCGCTGACGTTCGCGTCGCAGGCCAGGGACGTGCATCTCGACTCCGGCACCCGGCGCGACCTGGGCTGTGCGCTGCGGGCCATCGGCCTGATCGCCCACCGGGTCGGGGACCGCGCGGAAGCCGTGGCCCACCTGAGGGAGGCGGTACGCATCCTGGAAGAGGTGGGCGACGTCTTCGAGCTCAAGAAGGCCACCGCAGAACTCCGCCAAATGTCGTAAATTTCGCGACCTGAGGTCGCAGATCTTGACCGGCTCCCTGCCGTTAGCTGGTGCTACCAGCTACTCCAACGGAGGTGAACCGGATGCTCAGAAACCAGCCGCGTCGAGACCTGCGCTGGCTCAGTCGGGACCTGCACTGGCTCAAGCGACAAGGACGCAAAGACCGGCGGATCACGCTCTCCGTGCTAGCCGGAGTGCTCGCCGCCTGGATCCGCCAACTCTCCCCCACCGACCCGATGCCCGGGTCGGGCCCCCTGCTGGCCATCTCGCTGGGGCTGGTGACCGCGTCGGGGGCGGCCTGGCTGGTGGCGGCGGGCTTCCTCGCCATCACGGCTCGGCCGCGGCGGGAGCCGGCCGAGGCGTTGCGGTGGGTGTCGCATATCGCACGGGCCAAGGAGTGGGCGTTCTGCTCGCTCAGCGCTTATGTGGCGTGGCACCTGCTGCAGTTCGTCACCGCGCTGCTGGTGAGGTAGCCGCCGGGGGTCCTGGGCCGCACGGTCTTGGGCCGCGCGGTCCTTGGGCGACGGTGGGGGTTGTGCGTTGGTGGGGGCGGGGGGCGTCGACGCGGCGCGGGGCCGTACTGACGCCCCCTCAGAGCTCGGCCGACTCCAGCGTGTCGAGCCGCACCCCGGTCCCTGTGAAGACAGCCTGGACGATCTCGGCCGCGGTGAGCTCCGCGAGGCCGATCGGCAGGTCGGCCCGCTCGTCGCACCACCCGACGATCTCCTCGGCCGTCGTCACGGACACGGGCTCGGCGAAGTGGACGAGGCTGACGTACCAGCGATCACGCACCCGGCCACGCTCGAAGTCGCGCACCCCACGAGCGGCCAGCCCGTGCGCGAACCGCTTCTGGAGGGTGACCAGCGCGTCGTCGACCGGGTAACCACAGGCGAGCACCCCACCCGCGTGCGGACTCACGCCCCGCAGCACCACCCGGACCGGCGGCAACCCCGCGACCGCCTCACGCAGAGCGTCGGCCCAGGCACGCCGTAGCGGATCGTCCATGCGGATGACCGACCGGTAATGCTCCAGGGACCGCAGTGTGACGTGCAGGCAGTCCGCGCCGTGCGCCCAGTGCCCGGGCCCGGCGACCGTACTCGCCTCACGGGCCAGCTCCACCAGCCGGTCGAGCACCGTACCGGCGGGCCGCAGGACCGCGGCGGCTCCCCAGCGCGCGCCACCCTCCACCATCGGCCGGTCGTGGACGGCGCGCCCCGACAGGAGGGCGTCGCGTCCGGCGGCAAAGAAGGCAGCGAAGTCGGACATCCGGGCAGTATGCCAGTCAGGACTGCCGTCCGCCGCGGCCACCGGGGTCGGGCAGCACGTGCGGGGCCTCCGTCTTGACCGCCTCCAGCAGCTGATCCTTCGACGGGTTCACCATCGTCTTTCCGGCCACCGTCACGGTCGGCACGGTCTCGTTCCCGTTCGCCACCGAGCGGACGAACGCCGCCGCCTCAGGGTCTCGCCAGATGTTCACCTCGGCGTGCCGCAACCGGGTGAAGCGCAGACGCGTGCGGAGCCTCATGCAGTACCTGCAGCCGGGCCGCCAGTAGACGACCACGCCCGTTCTATCCGCCAGCGCGTGCGACGTCGCCCGATCCCGGCGGGGCAGGTTCGCGATGATCATCCACGCCGCATAGAGGACGAGGAAGGAGATCGCGATCACAGAGAGCGCACTGGAGATCACGGAGGACATATGGGAAGTATCTCAAGCGAGTCCGACGATGACAGTGGCGGGCGGGACGCTGACAGAGATCTGGCAGTACGGACAGGCATGGTCGCACCATGACCGAGAAGACGAACGTACTCATCGTCGGCGGCGGCCCGACCGGGCTCACTCTCGCCGTGGATCTGGCCAGGCGCGGCGTCGGCTGCCGCATCGTGGAGCAGGCGCCGGAGCCCTTGGGCGGCTCCAAGGGCAAGGGGCTACAGCCCCGGACACAGGAGGTCTTCGATGATCTGGGGGTGATCGACCGGGTCCTGGCGGCTACGACGCTCTATCCGCCGCTTCGGGGGAGGATCGGCAGGGTGCCGGTGTACCAGGGCCGCATGCACAAGCTCGTCACTCCCACCGACGCGGTGCCGTACCCCATGGTGATGATGCACCCGCAGTGGCGCACCGAGGCGGTGCTGCGCGAGCGGCTCACCGAGCTGGGCGGAAAGGTGGAGCAGGGCACCGGGTTGACCGGTTTCGAGCAGGACGCGCGCGGCGTGACGGCCAGGCTGAGCGCTGGGGTGACCCTGCGGGCGGACTACCTGGTCGCGGCGGACGGCGGCAAGAGCTTCGTACGCAAGGCGCTCGGCATCGGTTTCGCCGGGGAGACCCGCGAGGAGGAGCGGATGGCCCTCGGCGACGTACGGGTCGAGGGGCTCGGCCGGGACCACATCCATGTCTGGTATCGGCCGGGCAAGGGAATGGTGGTGCTCTTCCCGATGGCCGGCACCGACACCTTCCAGATGCTCGCCCCGCTGAAGCCGGGCGTGGTGCCGGACCAGACGCTCGCCGGCTTCCAGCGGCTCTTCGGGGAACGGTCGATGCTGGGCGGGGTTCGGATCACCGAGCTGCTGTGGTCGTCCCTGTACCGGGTGAACATCCGCCTGGCCGACAGCTACCGGACCGGCCGGATCTTCCTCGCCGGGGACGCCGCCCACGTGCACTCGCCCGCCGGCGGGCAGGGGCTCAACACCGGCGTACAGGACGCCTACAACCTGGGCTGGAAGCTCGCCAGGGTGCTGGCCGGGGCGCCGGAGGCGCTGCTCGACACGTACGAGGAGGAGCGGCGGCCCGTCGCCGCCCGCGTACTCGGCCTCAGCACCGACCTGCTCGACAAGAAGACCCACAAACGCGACGAGGAGACCCACCAGCTGATGGTGAGCTATCGGGGCGGCTCGCTGGCCCGGCGGGGCGGGGACCGCGTGCCGGATGGTCGGGTGCGGCTGGCCGACGGGTCTCAGGTCCGGATGTTCGACCTGTTGCGGGGGACGCACTTCACGCTGCTGTCGCCCGATCCGGCGCCGCGCGTGGTCGGCGGGCCGGAGGTGCGGGCGTACGAGCTGGCCGAGCCGTACGGCGCCGAGCGCCACACGCTGATCCGGCCGGATGGATATGTCGGGATCTCGACCTCGTCAGCGGAGGAGCTCGCCGCTTATCTGGCCATGGTGTGACTGAGCCTTGTCGTGATCAGCGCGACGAGGCGCTTGGCGGCCGGCTGGCCCAGCAGGATGCCGGAGAGCACCAGGATCAGCCCGCAGACCTGTTGCGCGGTGAGCGTCTCGCCGGCGAGCACGGTGCCGAGCAGTACGCCGGTCACCGGGTTGAGCAGCCCGATCAGACCGACGGTCGCGGCGCTCAGGTGCCGCAGCCCCGCGAACCAGGCGGCGAACGCCAGCGCGGTCGCGACGACCGTGACATAGCCGAAGCCGAACAGCGCCGGGCCGTCCAGCGACGGCGGCGCGCCCTCCACGGCGACGGCGACGGGTAGCACCGCGATCCCGCCGGCGATGAGCTGCCAGGAGGTCAGCGAGAAGACGTCGACCCCCGCGCTCCACCGTTTGGCCAGCACATAGCCGGCCGAGGACATGACCATGGCCAGGACGGAGGCCAGTACGCCGGAGGCGTCGACCGACGCCGTACCGTCGAGCAGCAGCAGGCAGACGCCCGCGATCCCGATCCCGGCCCCGGTCAGGTGCGCCACCCTTGGGCGCTCGGCCAGCGCCGCCCAGGCGAACAGCATCATCATCACCGGGGAGGTCGCCATGATCGTCGATGCCATGCTCGTCGGCAGCTTCTGGGCGGCCAGGTAGACCAGCGCGAAGAACGCCCCCATGTTGAGCGTGCCGAGCACCAGCGAACGCCACCACCACGCTCCCCGGGGGAGCCTCCGGGCGAGCAGCAGGAGGAGTAACCCGGCCGGCAGGGCCCGGATCACCGCCCCGTACAGCGGATGATCGGGTGGCAGAAATCGGTGGGTGACCAGATAGGTGGAGCCCCAGGCGATCGGCGCGAGCGCGGTCACAGCCGCCCACCGAAAAGTACCTTCCATGGAAGCAATATAGCTTCCGTGGAAGCTATATTGGAATCGTGACGAACGACTTCGACCACGTCGCCCGCATCCAGCAGGCGTGGGCCCGCGAACGGCCCGACCTGGACGTGAGCCCACTGGGCGTGATCGGACGGCTGCACCGCCTCGCCGGTCACCTGACCGAGCGGCTGTGCGTGGTCTACCGCCAGTACGGGCTGGGCGAGGGAGACTTCGACGTGCTCGCCGCCCTCCGGCGCGCTGGAGCGCCCTACGAACGCGCGCCCGGCGAGCTGGCCGCGCACACCATGGTCACCACGGGCGCCATGACCAAGCGCATCGACCGGCTCGAACGCGCCGGTCTGGTCACCCGCCAGCGCAGCGCGAGCGACGGGCGCGGCCGGGTCGTCGCGCTCACCCGAGCCGGCCGGCAACTGTTCGACCAGGCGTTCACCGAGCACGTGGCGAACGAGCGCCGCCTGCTCGACGGCCTGACACCCGAGCAGGCCGCCCAGCTGGAGTCGCTGCTCACCACCTGGCTCGCCTGCTTCGAGGCGCCGCGGCCCGCGAAGCTCGATGATCAGGCCTGAGGCGATCTATTGGGTCATGACGGGCCGAGGCCGGTTCCTACTCTGACCTCACGTGACCGGCCGATACGCGCGACCAGCCGCCTCTATGTGCGCCTTGGCCGCGCGCCGGGCGGTCTCCGGGTCTCCGGCGCGGATTCCGGCGACGATGGCGCGGTGCTGTTCGGTGATCGCACCGGCCCAGTGGGGGTCATCCAGGTTCGCCACGGTGGTGACCGCGATTCGATCCCACACACGGTGCAGGGCGTCTTCGAGGAAAGCGTTGCCCGCCGCGGCTCCGATGGCGCGGTGCAAGGCCAGGTTGGCCTGCGCGGAAGCGCGCGCGTCCTGCGCCTTCACCGCGATCTCGACCTGGTCCACGGCTCGATCGAGGGCATCGACCTCGATGGGGGCGAGCTCGCCATGCGCCTGCCGCTTGGCCGCCAGCTCCGCGGCCAGCGCCTCGAGATCGGCGCGCAGTACGAACAGCTGTTGCGCCTCTCTTGAGGTCAGCGCCGCGACGGCGACCCCTCGCGCCGCCGGGATGACCAGCCCTTCGGCCAGCAACCTGCCGATCGCTTCGCGCACCGGCGTCCGGCTGACCCCCAGGTCCGCGGCCAAAGCGGTCTCGGTGAGCCGCTGACCAGGCGCGAATTCGCCATCCGAGAATCTGTGGCGCAGTGCGACGTACACCGCGTGGGCGCTACCGGGCTGGGAGTCCGAGGAGATCGCCATTCGCTCAGTATACGCTGCATGCAAATCAGTCGACCTTGTGAACGCCGAATGAATCCTTGACATGCATTGCATGCAGTGGATACTTAGTACCCAGACATTCGAGACAAGGAGCGCCGTGCTGGACCCCCTGCGATTGACCGTTCTCGCCGTTGCGGGCTTCCTGGCCGGTGCCGTGAACGGGGTCGCCGGCGGCGGCTCGTTGATCTCGTTTCCCACACTGCTGGCCATGGGCTACTCACCCGTGGCGGCCAACGTCACCAGCGCGCTGGCCACCCTGCCCGGCTATGTGGGCGGGCTGGTCGGATACCGTGACGAACTGGGCACAGTCGGCCCGAAGATCCGGCAACTCGCCGCGGTGAGTGTCGCCGGCGCGGCGTGCGGATCGGCGATCCTGCTCGGCGCGCCGGCGGAGCAGTTCCGATCCATCGTCCCGGTTCTGGTCCTCGTGTCGGTCATCGCCCTGGCCTTGCAAGGCATGGTGGCGGGACGTCTCGACAAAGCGAGAGCCGCCGGCGGCGGGCGCGGGCTGCTGATCGGCCAGTTCGCGGTCTCGATGTACGGCGGCTACTTCGCCGCGGGGCTCGGCGTGATGATGCTCGCCGTCCTCGGCGCCTTCGTGGCCGCGGACCTGCACCGGCTCAACGCCCTCAAGGGCGCCCTGTCACTGCTCGTCGGCTCGGTCTCCGCGCTGTGCTTCACCATGTTCGGGCCGGTGGAATGGATCCCGGTAGCCGTCATGTCGCTCACCGGCCTCGCCGGTGGCCGAAGCGGAGTGGTCCTCGCCCGGCGCGTGCCACCCCGATACCTTCGCTGGCTCATCGTCGGCGCCGGTCTCGTCCTGTCCGTCGCACTCTTCATAAGGTAACCATGCGTCAACGACACAACCTGCTCATCGCGGGCACGCACGTGATCTCGATGGATCCCGCCATCGGGGACGTTCCATCCGCCGACATCCTCATCCGCGCCGGTCAGATCATCGACGTCGGCCCGCACGACCCGGACCGAGAGGCCGGCGACGCGCAGATCATCGACGCGGCCGGAACAGTCACCCTTCCCGGCTTCGTCGACACCCACTGGCACCTGTGGAACTCGCTCCTGCGCGGCACGGTCGGCGACCGGCCCGGAACGGACTACTTCACGGTCAAGCGTGCGCTCGCGCCGCATTTCGAGCTGGACGACTTCTACTGGGCGGCCCGTCTCGGGCTGGCCGAGGCGATCAGCGGCGGCATCACCACGGTGCACAATTTCGACCACAACGTTCGCGGGCCTCGCGACGCCGACGCCAACATCCAGGCGCATCTGGACTCCGGCCTGCGCGGACGCTTCTCCTACGGTCCCCCCGACTCGGCCGCCCCAAGCAGCACGAACGACCTGGACGACCTGGCCGCGCTGCGGGCGCGCTGGTCCAGTGACCGTCTCGACGGCCGACTGGACTTCGGCGTCGCCCTGCGTGGCCCTTACCGCACCCCTCCAGAGGTGTACGAGCGCGAGTGGGCGGCGGCGCGGTCACTCGGCCTGCCGATCACCATGCACTGCGATCGATGCCTGCGTGAGGAAGGCTGCCGCAGCTGTGGCCTGGTCCGCCTCGAAGAGCTCGGACTGCTGGGTGAGGACGTACAGATCGTCCACGCCGTCCATGCCAGCGAGCAGGACATCCACGCGCTTGCCCGTACTCGGACCCGGGTGTCGCTGAGCCCGATCACGGAGATGCGGACCATGGGGTTCCCGTTGCTCACGGAACTCCTCGAAGCCGGCGTGCGGGTATCGCTCTCCCTGGACACGCTCGCCATGCCGACCAGCGCCGACATACTCGGGCACCTGCGCACGATCATTTCGGTTGAGGCCGCCCGTACCGGCTCCGGTACGGTCACACCGCGCAGGCTGCTCCAGTTCGCGACGATCGACGGTGCCAAGGATCTCGGACTGCAGGAGATCGTCGGTTCGGTCACCCCCGGCAAGCGCGCGGACCTCGTGATCCTGCGCTCGTCCGACATCAACCTGGTCCCCTCCGGCGACCCGGTCGAGGCGCTGGTCTACACGGGCCAGGTCGACAACATCGACACCGTCATCGCCGATGGCCGGATTCTCAAGCGACACGGACGGCTTGAGCCCACCGACGACGCGGACAACCCCGTCCTCGTGGCCGCCGCCCGCCGCGACGCGCTGCTGCGCAGGGCCGCGGCGGCCGGCGACTGGCCGGCCCACGGCGCCGGCACCCCGTCCCAGCCCATCTCGGATCCCCCAACGATCGCGGATGAAGGAAGACCACGATGAACGCCACCCCCCACTCCATCCTGCCCTCGCCAAGGGAAGGCCTGGCTCCCAGAGCCGCGGTCGCGATGTTCGGCCTGCTGCTGCTGGCCTACGCCGTCAACGCCATGGACCGCATGGTCTTTCCGATCCTGCTCGTCGAGGTGCGTGGCGAGTACGGCTTCAGTCTCGAGGCGGCCGGGTTGCAGGCCACCGTGTTCGCCATCGGGATGGGGCTGGCGGGCCTACCCGCCGGACGGCTCCAGCGAATGCTCGGACGCAAACGGACGATCGTGGCCGGCACCGTCGTGTTCTCGCTCGCGACCGCCCTGACCACGGCCTCGTTCGGGTTCACGGACATGGTGCTGTGGCGCGTGCTGTCCGGAGTCGGTGAGGCGCTGCAGCTCGCGATGATCATCGCCGTGGCTTCGACCGCGTTCCCGGCCCGTCGCGGCGTGGCCATCGGCAGCGTCAACGTGGCCTTCGCCGCCGGGTCGGTCATCGGCCCGTCACTCGGCAGCGGCCTGCTCGAGAGTCACGGCACCTGGCGGGCGCCGATGCTCGTGTTCGCCGCCATCGGCATTGCCCTCGCGCTGGCCATCGTGGTGCTGGTGTCGCCACGATTCACAGAGGTCGACTCGTCGGCGAGCCAGTCCCCGCACATCGGTGGCGCGGACACGCTCCTCTCGCGTAACCCGCTCGTACTCGCCGCCATCGTCGCGCTCTTCGGTCTTGCCGATTTCGCGTTCATCGGCCTTTACGCCAGCTATCTCCGTGAGCAACTGGACTTCACCCCCGGCGGGGCCGGGTTCGTCATCGGGCTGTCAGGACTGGCGGCGTTCGCCTCACCACTCGGCGGCCATCTGGTCGACCGGTGGAGTCCGCGGATCGTGCTGCCGGCGCTCAACCTCGGTGTCGCGGCGTCCGGCTGTGCCCTGTTCCTCGGGCCCGGCTCGACGTCCTGGCAGGCGACCTTCTCGTTCTTGTTCGGGCTCTTCGCGAGCAGCGGTGTGTACGTGGCCGCGGCCGGCTACCTCATCAAGTCCGTCAACAGCGAGAACGTCAGCCGCGCGGCCGGACTGTTCGTCACCTGTATCTATGTCGCCGCCGGCGTCGCCGGTCTGCTGTTCAGCCGCCTGGTCTCGGCCACCGACTGGATCACGGCGGGCATGGTGCAGATCGTCGGCTTCTCGGTGCTCGGCGCCGTCCTCGCTCTCACCCTGCACCCGCACCTGTTCAGCAAAACCACTACGACTCAGGATCACTGACCCATGACCGCACCTGTGCTCTGGCAACTCGCCCAGACCACCCTGCCCGTTGTCGGAAGGCCGAAGTCCTTCCCGGTCCGTCGCGTCTACTGTGTCGGGCGGAACTATCTCGACCACATCCAGGAGATGCGGGAGGGCAGCGAACGCGACAAACCATTCTTCTTCCAGAAGCCGACGGACGCTGTCGTCCCCGACGGCTCCGCCATCCCCTACCCGCCTCAAACGGAGGATCTTCAGTTCGAAGGGGAACTGGTCGTCGCCATCGGCGCGGCCGGGTCCGGCATCAGCCCGCAGGACGCGCCGGGGCACATCTTCGGCCTCGCCGCCGGCATCGACCTCACCCGGCGCGACCGGCAGCGTGACTGCCGCGACATGGCCCGTCCTTGGGAGGCCGGCAAGTCCTTCGACCACTCGGCGCCCTGCGGCTCGATCCTCCCCATCGAGAAGGCCGTCTCGACCTTGTCCGGGGAACTGCGGCTGAGCGTCAACAACCGCCAACGGCAGCACACCAGCCTGGACCTGATGATCTGGAATGTTCCGGAGATCATCAGCCAGCTGTCCCACTCCTACCGCCTGATGCCCGGCGACCTGATCTACACCGGAACTCCCGCCGGCGTCGCCGCCGTACGCCCCGGTGACCAGATTCGCGTCGAGATCACCGGCCTGCCCGCCCTGACCGTGACCATCAGCGAAGGAGACGCCCATGCGTCCCAGTGAACGGCTCGAGTACGACCCCATCGAAGGCCGCTCCGCACTCGCCTTGCCCGATGGCAAGCGAATGGTGGTCTGGGTCATCGTCAACGTCGAGACCTGGTCCGACACCGATCCCATGCCCCGGACCGTCCTGACCCCTCCGGCCGGTGGCATCCCGGCACCCGACGTGCCCAACTGGGCCTGGCACGAGTACGGCAACCGGGTCGGCTTCTGGCGCATGCTCCGGTCCCTGGACCGCCAGGGCGTACGAGCGTCGTTGGCGATCAACGGCCAGTCCGTCGAGGACTACCCGCAGATCGCGCAGGCGGCGCGAGATCGTGGATGGGAGTTTCTCGGCCACGGGTTCACCCAGAAGAACATGCAGAAGGTCGAGGACGAGCGAGCCGACATCCAGGCCACCACGTGGGCGATCGAGTCCGTGACCGGTGCCCGGCCACGGGGCTGGCTGGGCCCCGGACTGACCGAGACCTGGGAGACGCCGGACATCCTGGTCGAGGAGGGATATGAGTACGTATGCGACTGGGTGCTGGACGACCAACCCGTGGAGCTGGCCACCCGGACCTCGCCCATCGTCAACATTCCCTACACCCAGGAGTGCAACGACGTCGCGATGATGCTGATCCAGCACCATCCGGCTCGTGAGTACTTCCAGCGGGCGGTCGACCAGTTCGACCAGCTGTACAAGGACTCTGCCGAGTCTGCCCGGGTCATGGCTCTGGTCGTACACCCCTACATCATGGGCGCACCGCACCGCCTGAGGTACTTCGAGCAGGCCCTGCAGCACATCCGCGCCCACCAGGACGTCGAGTTCTGGACCGGTGAGCAGATTCTCGACTGGTACCGCCAAGCCCGCTCCGCCCCACAGCCATCACCGGAGCACGACTCCTTGGTCGCGCGCTAGCGAGCCACGTTGTGGCCATCGCACTCCCGGTCAGAGGCCGAAGGCTCCGCCTTGGACGAGGATGAGCAGGCCGATCCCGATCAGGACGATGGGCAGGAGAATGTGCCCCCACCGGCTGAGAGCCTTGGCGATGACGGGTCGGGTGGCGAAGAACCTGCCCGCCAGGCACCAGACGGCGACCAGGACGAGGAAGACGACGGCATAGACGCTCATGCCGCCGAGACCAGCGGTGGCGAAGACAGGGACGTAGACGCCGATGTTGTCGCCGCCGTTGGCGAAGGTGACCGCGGCGACCTCCAACGCCTTGGGTCCACCCGTAGCGGCCTGCTCGTTGTCGGCGTCCTCGCCGTTGACGTGGACGCGCCACGCCTGCCAGCCGGCCTTGAGACCCAAGGCCAGCGGTAGCAGGCCGAGGTACGGGATGACGGGCTCGGGCAGGAAGGTAGCGCCGAAAGCGGCGGCGATGGCGACGACGAGGATGGCGGCGAACCCGAGGTATTGCCCCAGAATGATCCGCGAGGTGGCGCCGCGGTGCCCGGCCCCCTGGGCGAAGAACAGCGCCAGGATCACGATGTCGTCGATGTTGGTGACGGCGAACAGGCCGGCGGCTTGCCCGAAGATGCCGACGTTCACGAGGGGCGTGGTTCCTCTCCAAGAGGCGGGAGTACCTGAGGAACGTATCGGGCTTGGTCTCAGGCCGCCGACTCAGCGTCTAGCGTGAAGCCCGCGAGTATGCCGCGCAGCCGGGAGCCCTCACGTGATCCAATCCAGCAAGATCCTCTACATCATCGTGTGCGCCGCAGGAGCCGCCGCCGACGTCGGCCGATTGGTCACCTACGCGCAGGACGAGGGCTGGACGGTCCAGATAGTCGCCACCCCGTCCGCCCTGGACTTCATCAACGTCCCCGAACTGGAGCGGCAGACCGGCCGCCCCGTCCGCAGCCAGTACCGCAAGCCGCACGAGCCGAAACCCCCCAGAGCCGACGCGATCATCGTTGCTCCCGCGACCTACAACACCATCAACAAGTTCGCCCAGGGCATCGCCGACACCTACGCTCTCGGCCTCCTCGCCGAGGCGCCCGGCCTGGGCATTCCCGTCGTCGTCCTGCCCTTCGTCAGCAGCGCTTTAGCCTCCCGCTACCCCTTTCTCCGAAGCGTCGAAAGCCTGCGCGCCGAAGGCGTCCCCGTCCTCCTCGGCCCCGGCCAATTCGAGCCACCTCCCGCTGAGACCGGAGGAGAGAATCTGGACACTTATCCCTGGGCATTGGCGCTCGAGGAGATTGGGCGGCACTATCCCCGCTAATGATGTGGAAATCCCGCTCCAATCAGCTGGTCCCGGGCGAAGCGGAGGGCCTTACTCATGATTTCTCAGTGTTGGGATCGGTGAACGCTCGTAGACGCAGCCGCGCTGCTACGTTGCCGGCGAACCAAGCGAAGAAGTCGCTGTCCGGGTCATGGGCCGCGCGAACCGTCTCGCACCAGTCCTCCCGGTCGAGCACTGCCAGGTACCGGCGTACGAGGCGGTCTCGCTGTTCGGGGGTGTAACCGAGTCTTTCCGCCGGTTTCTGGGCCAGGTGGTCGGCAATCATGGCGGCGTCGACATACCTGTTCAGGGTCGCTGTCTGGCGGCTGAGATGACCGACGTACGCGTCCAGGACGATGCGTGCCAGCGGATAGCGCTCCAGGGTCAGACCCATGCCGCCGCAGTCGGCCATGGTCTTCAGTAGTCGGCCGGTGTGATCGATCAGGTCGTCGTCGACATCGGGCCCGGTGGTCGCTTCGTGGAGGTGAGCGGAGGTGGCGACCTGGCCGGCGAAGTAGCCGTTGAGGAAGTCGCCGTCGCAGAAGTGACGCAGCAGCCATGGGCGCGCCTTGGACGACGCGCTCCCCCGGCAGAGTTCCTCAATGACGTAGACCCGTCCCCATCCGACGACCCTTTGAGCGAGCCACATCAGTGCCTCCTGGCCACCACGATGGCGTCGTCGCAGGGCATCGGCGGCCAACGGACCGAACCAGTTCGACAGCAGCCCAATCGTCCGGATCAGCGGGATGTCCTCTTCCGCCCAATCGGCGGCGAGCAACGCCAGCCCCACGACGGCGGAGCGCCGATCGCCGCTGTGGCGTACGAGCCATCACCCGGTCTGCTGAACACGCTGTGCGTCCGCCCGCAGCGCTGCGGCGGCGATGTGCTCGTTGCGATGGATCGGGACGTCAACGTCGTGGAAGGCATCGGCGAGTTCGCTGGGCGGTGCATCGGCTCTGGCGAAGTGCCCGTCCGGGATCACGGCGACATCCACGCCGACCAGCCGTTGATCTTCTGGCATATCTCGTCGCGATCGTCGGCGGTACTGCTCCTCGTCGGGGTACGGGTCGCCGTCACGCGGCAGAGGAGAGTTCGGATCTAGCTGGTGCAGGCTCAGCGCGTACTCGAACAGGCTGATCCGGGGTCCGAGCGGTCCAGGCTCGGTCATCGCGCTCACCGGCGGACGAAGGACTCGATTCTCTCGATCATGTTCGGCATGATGCCAGCCCAAACCGCCCAGAGGCAAGGAGTGGCGTCACCCGAAGAATCTAGGCCGATCTCCTCAACGCGCAGGAAGCCTCCGATCTGGCTCTTCATCTGAATGGTGACGCGGAGACCCGGTCCTTCAGGGGCGGGAGGAAGCGCCACCCTTCCTTTCGAAAACAGTATGGAAACTATCGGTCACGTTCGGTAATGTGTGCGGTGAGTGAGGACGCTGTGACAGGAGGTGTGCGATGGCGATCCGCCGCTCCGCCACCAAACGCCACGGCCTGCCCACCGTCGTGCAATTGCGGCTCACACCCGCACCGGTTCAGGGCGATGCGCTGGCGGCGGCGGTGCTGCTGTGCAATCAGGCGGCCACCGTCGTGTCCCGGCTGGCCTGGCAGCACCGCGTCTTCGCCGTGGTGGAGTTGCATCGGCTGGCCTATTACGAGGTGCGCGGGCAGGTGGCTGGGCTGGGTGCGCAAGCGGCCGTGCGGGCGATCGCCCGGGTCGCCGGCGCCTACGCCAACCGGCGCGCCAGCAAGAAACGCGCCCACATCTTCCGCCCGCACGGCGCGGTCCCCTACGACGCCCGGCTGATGAGCTTCAACCGTGACGCCCGCACCGTGTCCCTGTGGACCCCCACCGGCCGCGTCACCCTCCCCTACACCGGCCGGCCAGAAGACCTCAAAGCCATCGACACGCTGCCTCTCGGCGAGGCCGACCTGATCTACCGGCGCGGCGTGTGGCTGCTGCAGGTCGCCGTCACCCTGCCCAAGCCGGTGGTGCGTGAGCCGGTCGGCGGCTTTGTCGGGGTTGATCAAGGGGTGGTGAACCTGGCGGTCACCTCCGATGGTGCGGTGCTGCCCGGCCCGGCCCTGCCTGGGCCGGTCGGCGGTAACGGCCACGTCCGCACCCTGCGCGAGCGGCGGCACCGTCAGCGCCGACGGCTGCAGAAGAAGGGCACGTCTGCGGCGCGGCGGGTGCTGCGCCGTCTGTCCGGGCGTGAGAACCGGATGATGACCGACCTCAACCACCAAATCTCGACGTTTGTGGTGCGTGAAGCCGAACGCACCGGCCGCGGCATCGCCCTGGAGGATCTGCAGGGCATCCGCGAGCGGGTAAGGGCTCACCGGCTCCAGCGGCGCACCCTGCACAGCTGGGCCTTCGCCCAGCAGATCACCTTCACCCGCTACAAGGCCGCCCGCGCCGGAGTCGCCTTCCTGCTGGTCGACCCCGCCTACACCTCCCAGGCCTGCCCGGAATGCGGGCACGTCAGCAGGGCGAACCGGCCGGCGCGGGGCCGGTTCGTCTGCCAAAGGTGCGGCCTCGCTGGGCACGCCGACCACATCGCAGCCCGCAACATCGCCACACGCGGCATAGCGGGCTGGGCTGCCATCAACCAGCCACACGCTACCGGCCTCCCTTCAGCCAGACGGGACCGCGAGAGCAAACCACCAGCTTCAAACGGTGGTAGTTGATTAGCGTTTTCAGCACCGCGTCCCTCATGATCGAAAGAGATCCGCATGGCCCCCGCCCGTAAGACATTCCTCACCGGTCTGACCGTCTTCGCCGCCGGGTTGGCGCTGTGGTTGTTCGGGCTCGACACCGAGATCTTCGTGTTCACACCGACGAAGGTCGGGCTGGTTCTGATGGTCCTCGGCGGTCTGGAGGCTCTGTACGGGCTCTACAAGATCGTACGCGGCGACGGCGCGGAGCCGCGCTGACGCTGTGACCGGCGGTGGCGACTATGTAACCTGCCAATGATCAGCCAGGAAACCTCTTCCAGGCGCGTCGCCCCCCTGAGCGAGATGCCGTCCTGGCTAGAACAGGACCCTCATTACGGAATACGGGGGTTCGATGCTGAGACGTCAGACGAGACAGGCGGCAGGGGACCGCCGCAGGCCACCATCTGGCAGACGAGATCGGCCGGTGCGGCCGTCCCGGGTCTGGGTGTTGGCGGCGGGGGTTGTCGTCGCAGCGGGGTTGGCGGTGCCCATGGCCGAATCCGCGCCGGCGACCGCCGGCCCACGACTGACCCAGTCCGCGGCGGCGGCCACAGAGCCACAACTGACCAAGTCCGCCGATCCACAGCTTCAGGACTTCCTCTACGTGGCCAACAGCGGTTCCGACAACGTGTCGCTGGTCGACACGTTCTACAAGACCGTCACGCCCGTCGGTGTCGGCAGAGCTCCCAGCCAGGTGGCGATCAACCTGGCCGGTACCCGCCTCTACGTCACCAACAGCACCTCGGCCAACGTGTCGGTGGTCGACACCGAGACCAAGGCCGTCACCACGATCGACGTCGGTCGTTCGCCGAGTGGTGTGGCGGTCAACCCGGACGGCACCCGCGTCTACGTCGCCAACAGCGGCTCGGACAACGTGTCAGTGATCGACACCACCGCCACCCCGCCCTCTGTCACCACGATCGCCGTCGGTCGTTTTCCGACCGGTGTGGCGATCAACCCGGACGGCACCCGCGTTTACGTCACCAACTACGGGTCGAGCAGCCTGTCGGTCATCGACACCGCCACCAGCAATGTCACCACCATAGGCGTCAAGTCCTGGCCCAAGAGTGTGGCCGTTACGCCCGGCGGCACCCGCGCCTACGTGACGCACTATGGGGCGGCCAACCCCAATCTCGTGTCGGTGATCGACACCACCACCAGCAAGGTCACTGACACCATCCGCGCCGGCGACCATCCGATCGCGGTGGCGATCGACCCTGCGGGCACCTTCGCCTACGTCGCCAACCACTTCTCGGGCACCATTTCGGTAATCGACACCGCCACCAACAAGGAGACCAGCACCATCCAGGTCGGTCAGTCACCGAGTGGTGTGGCGATCAACACCGCGGGCACGCGCGCCTTCGTCACCAACAACCGGTCGGACAGCGTGTCAGTGATCAACACCGCCACCAAAGAGCAGGTCACCACCATCAACGTCGGCCGGTCTCCGATCGGTGTGGCCGTTCTCGACAGACCTGTGGACCGGACCGCCGTCGTCTCCCTCGGTGACAGCTACATCTCCGGTGAGGCCGGCCGTTGGAAGGGCAATGCCGTACCGGCGAGCAACCGGGGTGACCGCTGGGGGACCGACCGCGCCGCCTACAACTGCACCGCGATCGGTTTGCGGTGCGGTCACGACGGCCGGCGCGTCTACGGTGAGTCCTTCGACAACGGCTGCAACCGCTCGGACTCGGCCGAGATCCAGAGCGCGGCCATCAACGTGCTGCGCCGGATCAACCTCGCCTGCTCCGGCGCCAGAACCGTCAACGTGATCGGGGCCGACGCGGGCGGGAAATCCTTCAAGGGCGAGCCTCCCCAGGCCGACCAGCTCCGCCGGGCCGCCAAGCGGTACAAGGTCGAGTTGGTGGTCCTGTCCATCGGCGGCAACGACCTCGGCTTCGCCTCCGTCCTTGAGAAATGCGTCAAGAGATGGCAGAAGCAGCATGGGATCGAGCACTGCCACGTGGACCAGGAGCCCGTCTTCCGTGACGGCCTGGCAAAGACGAAGCCCAAGGTCGAGCAGGCCGTCCAGGAAATCAAGCGGGCCATGACCGATGCCCACTACGCCGATGGCTCCTACCGGCTCGTCCTGCAGTCCTACCCGTCTCCCGTTCCGCTGGGCGACCAGAACCGCTACCACGAGTTCAGCGACTCGCGCTTCACCGTGGGCGGCTGCCCGATGTTCAACGACGACTCCGACTGGGCCCATAACACCGTCATTCCCGCGATCTCCGACATGCTCAAGGACGTCGCCCGCACCCAGAACGTGGAATTCCTCGACCTGCGCAACCTGTTCGACGGCCACGAGGTCTGCGCCAACCGTGCGCAGCAAGCCACCGCCGCCAACTCTCTTGAGAACCCGCTGCCCGGCGACATCAGCGAATGGACTCGTTTCCTCGTCGTCCTGGAATCCCAGGGCCAGAGTCAGGAATCCATTCACCCCAATTACTACGGCCAGCGGGCCCTCGGCACCTGCCTGACCAAACTTCGGGACCACTCGGGAACCGAGAAGAACCACGTCTGCACCGGCACCCCCGGCCGCGCCCCGGAGGAGGTGAGCCTCACCAGTAGCGACTGGTGAGCCGGGCGGGGGGGGGGGGGGCCCCCCCCCCCCCCCCCCCCCCCCCCCCGGGGGGGGGGGGGGGGGCGCCGCCCCCCCCCCCCCCCGCGCAACCGTACCGGGCAGATCCTCATCCCGGGCGCGGCCGGGCTGGTGGCGGCGGGCGCGGGGACCGCGGGA
>NZ_JBITKE010000015.1:0-305472 GCF_044460705.1 Nonomuraea sp. NPDC050022 | reverse complement strand
CGACTGCCTGGCGGTGGCCCGTTGCGCCGGCATCACGGTGTGGGGAGTACGCGACCAGGACTCCTGGCGGTCCGGTGACACCCCGCTGCTGTTCAACGGCGGCAACAAGAAGCCCGCCTACGACGCGGTCCTCAACGCCCTGAACGCCGCCTCGCCGGGCCCCGACCCCACTCCGACACCAACCCCGACGCCCACGCCGACTCCGACACCGACACCGGTCCCGGACGGGTGCGCGGCGACGATCACGACGACCAACAGCTGGCAGGGCGGCTTCCAGTCGACGGTGACCGTCCAGGCGGGCGACGCGGCGATCAGCGCATGGACCGTGCGGTGGACCTGGCCCGGCGGGCAGAGCATCAGCAGCCTGTGGAACGGCCAGCAGAGCGTGTCCGGCTCCAGCGTCACCGTACGCAACGCCGCCTATAACGGCTCCATCGCCGCCGGCGGCTCCACGACCTTCGGGTTCACCGCGAACGGCACCGCGGCTACCCCGACCGCCACCTGCACCAGCCCCTGACGGAGTCCGGACATGATGATGAGGAGAATCCAGATGCGTCTGCCCTGGCCGGCGCGCCCCTCCGCCGTCACGGCCGCGGCGCCGCCCCGGCGGGTCTCGCGCCGCGGCCTGGTGATCGGCGCCATCGCGGTCCTGCTGGCCGGAGCCGGCCTGCTGACCACACAGCCCGCCCAGGCCGCCGTGGCCTGCCGGGTCGACTACACGATCAGTTCGAGCTGGCAGGGTGGCTTCGGGGCCAGCGTCACCATCAACAACCTCGGCGACGCGGTCGACGGTTGGCGGCTGAGCTGGTCCTTCGGCGCCGGCCAGCAGATCACCCAGATCTGGAACGCCACCCAGACCCAGTCCGGCTCGTCGGTGACCGCCACCAACGTCTCCTACAACGCCTCCATCCCCTCCGGCGGCAGCACCAACTTCGGGTTCAACGGCTCGTGGAACGGCAGCAACCCCGTGCCCACGTCGTTCGCCCTGAACGGCGTGACCTGCGGCGACCCCGGCACCCCCACGCCCACCCCCACACCGACTCCGACGCCCACACCGACGCCGACCGGCACGTGCGCTCTTCCATCGACGTACCGCTGGACATCGACGGGCCAACTGGCGAACCCGAAGTCGGGGTGGGTCTCGCTCAAGGACTTCACCAACGTCGTCTACAACGGCAAGCATCTCGTCTATGCGACGACGCACGACACGGGGACGAGGTGGGGTTCGATGAACTTCGGCCTCTTCACCAACTGGTCCGACATGGCCTCGGCCGGCCAGAACACGATGTCTGTCTCCGCTGTCGCGCCGACGCTCTTCTACTTCGCCCCGAAGAACATCTGGGTGCTCGCCTACCAGTGGGGTGGGACCGCCTTCTCCTACCGGACCTCCAGCGACCCCACCAATCCGAATGGCTGGTCAGCGCAGCAGGTGCTCTTCTCCGGCAGCATCTCCGGCTCCGGAACAGGACCCATCGACCAGACACTCATCGGTGACAGCACGAACATGTACCTGTTCTTCGCCGGGGACAACGGCAAGATCTACCGGGCCAGTATGCCCATCGGAAATTTCCCGGGCAGTTTCGGCGCGACCTCGACGACGATCATGAGCGACTCGACGAACAACCTGTTCGAAGGCGTTCAGGTCTACCAGCTCCAGGGCCAGAACCGATACCTCATGCTCGTCGAGGCGATCGGCTCGCAGGGCCGCTACTTCCGCTCGTTCACGGCCACCAGCCTGGGCGGCACGTGGACACCGCAGGCCGCGACCGAGGGCAACCCCTTCGCCGGCAAGGCCAACAGCGGCGCCACCTGGACCAACGACATCAGCCACGGCGATCTGGTCCGCACCAACCCCGATCAGACCATGACCGTCGATCCCTGCAATCTGCAGCTGCTCTACCAGGGACGTTCCCCCAGCTCGGGCGGCGACTACGGCCTCCTGCCCTACCGGCCGGGTGTGCTGACACTGCAGCGCTAACGGCGGAGGTGATGATCTCATGAGAGCGGCTGCGACACGGGGTTCCGCGTCGCAGCCGCTCTTTCGCGCGTAGCGTGTCAGGAAGGTCGGCGAAGCGCCGTCACCGGGTCTTTCGCTCAAGCATTCCCGGGACGGATCGCCACATCATCAATCTGGAACGCGGGCCCGGCGGTGCTCGCGTTCCAGACAAAGGTCCAGTCGACGCGGGTCGTGCCCGCGGGCGGGGTGAACGTGCCGGCCGCTTCGGTCCAGGCGGTCTTCTGGGCCAGGGAGATGGCGTCGGTACGCAGCACCGTGCCGGACTCGTCGCGCCAGCGTACATTCCACGTGACGGCGGGCATGGTCGCCACCGCCTCCCGATACCACAGCGACACGTGGTAGCTCGTACCGGCGACCACACCGCTGTAGCCGGGGTAGTTGTCAAGCGCTACCGCGCTGCCGCCCGACTGAGTGCTGGTCATCTGCAGCGAGCCCGTGCCACCGTGCGCGCCGCCGGTCTGGTGCGCCACGCCGGCCCCGTACCACGGGGCGTAGGGCGAGGTCGTCGAGCCGGACTCGAAGTCCTGCTCGGTGATCGCCGGCGGGGCGGGCGTGCCGCCGTCGAACGTGCTGCCGGCGTCCTGGCCGTACTGGGGGCCGACCCACAGCCCGGGCACGATGCGATTGCCCATGTCGGTGACCCTGAACTGCCACGGTCCTGTGTAGGTGTTGTCGTGCCAGGAGTTGTGCGAGTCGTGGACGATCGACTGCTGGATCACGGCGCCCTTGTACGGGGACCAGTCTGGGTAGGTGCCCCAGTTGGACAGCAGGGCCATGTGCCCGCAGTACTGCGTCGGGCAGCCGCCGTTGACGGCGCTGGGGTCGAAGGCGAACGTGTTGTGGTGGACGTCGACGTTCTTCGTCCACCAACGGCAGTTGGTGTAGAGCGGCTCGCTGGCGATGGCGGGAGCCGAGCACTGTGAGGTGTTGGTCGGCCCGACGATCAGCGTGCAGTCGCCGGTCGTCGAGGCTGGGCTGTTGCAGAACCGGTCGGCGTTCGCCCACGCGGTGATCCCGCCCCAGTTGTTCTCGAGCCGGTTGCCGGTGATCTCGATCTTGCTGGTCCGCGCCTTCAAGCGGGGCTCACCATCCGCCTCGGACAGGTAGATCGCCGCTTCGGGGAACGGGTCGCCCTTCGCTGCCCGCTCGGCACCGGAGGCCCAGGCGTTGCCGCGAATGGTGTTGTTCCGGATCACGGCGTTGTAGCTGATCTCGTAGAAGATCGCGAGCGACTCGTTGCGCTCGATGAGATTGTCCTCGATGAGGAAGTCGTTGTTGTTGGTGTCCGCCCAGACCCCCGGCCCGTGGTTGCCGTGGACCCAGTTTCCGGTCACGTCGGCGCCGTTCACCGCCCAGAACTTCATGCCACCGGTACATCCGCACCCGGGTTCCTGGTGCTCCCAGTCCTCGGTGTTGTTGCCGGTGAACTCGTTGTCCGCCACAACCAGGCCGGTGATGGTGTTGCCGGACTTGTAGGCGTTCAGGCCGTACTGCCCGTTGTCTTTGAGGCAGTTGCCACGGATCTGGTTCGTGGCCCCGGCCATCAGCCCCGCGCCCGCGTTGTCGCGGATCGTGTTGTGCTCGACGACCCAGCCGTCGCCGGAGTCGTGGTTGACCACACCCTGATCCTTCGGTGCGACGAACCCGGTGATGGTCAGGTACCGGATCGTGACGCCGGTCGCCTGCTGAGTGAACGCGAACAGATTCAGCCGCTGCCCGTCCAGTACCGCGCCGGGCGCGCCGATGAACGTCGCGCCGTTGCCGGGCATGATCTGGGAGTACTTGTCGGTGCCCAGCGTGTGCGTGCCGGTCTCGAAGTAGTACGTGGTGTTCGCCTTGCGTAAGTCCACGCCGCTGTTGTCGCCCTTGGGGACCACGACCGCGCCGGCGGGCGGTGTGGTCGGGCCGTTCAGCGACGAGCTGCCGCAGACCGCTGCCGTTGCCGTTGCCGTCGTCGAATCGGTTGTCGCATCGACCGCGTCGCCACTCGCCGGCGTCGCGCCGCCCATGACAACCGTGGCGAGGGCCATCAGCGCCAGTGGCCAGGTTCTTCGCATTCCCGTTCTCCTCTGGATTTTCGGCCAGCCTTAACTGCATTTGGCTGCTGGCCGTCGCCACTGTAGCCAGATCGCGCCTGCCCCTAAGATCGAACTCTGAAAATGGACTGCGGGCCGGTGCCGGCGTCCTGCGGATCAGGGACAGCGATAGACATCACGTCCCTGAGATGTCCCCCTCCTGCGGCGCACACGTCCGCAGGTCAGGCGTGGATGAGGGGCAGGGACAGCGGAGACTGAGGGTTTCGGCTTCCGGCCGTATCCGCGACTTCCGGGACGTGACCTTCCACCGGCCGAACGCCCCAACTGGCCCCACGCCAGCGACAACCGGGCCCTGTTCCTCAACGCCAAGGGCGGACCACCCACCCGTATCTCGGCTGGACCCGGGGCCGGCCTGCGCCCCGTCCCATGCCGGTCCCCTCAACGAATCCTCAACAAGTTCTCAACACCGTTCGGTGCACGATGTGGATCGCCAGCTGGTCAACAGGACAAAGGGAGGCAACATGCGATTCGGCACCAAGACGGTTGGCATGCTGGATACGGCGACTTGATGAGATGACGGCGTCAAAGCCCTTTGTGCGAAGCGGGTCGAAATTGGACAGGGGGCCGACGAATGGCTGATAAGCCGAGAGCAGCGGCGACCCTTTTCCTCAAGGCTGCCCATCTATTGGCGCCCGATACGTTCTGTTTTCAAGGAGGATTCGCGTGAATCGGCCCAGGCGCGTAATCGTGGCAGTGGTGGCCGCAGGTCTTCTCACCTCCTGCGGAGGAGGTGCGGGAAGCGATGCCTCGGGAAAGTCGCACGGTCCCCGGACCGGCACGCCGACGCCGTCATCGTCCGCCTCCCCTGAGCGTGTCGCGCCGAAGACACAGCTGTCGGTGCCCAGCCTCTATGACACCTCCCGCGGCTGGGAGTCGGACCTGCCTGGGGACCAGCTCACCCTGCCGCACTCCGGGGCGGTCGCCGTCTTCCGGCAGGGCGGCAAGAACGACGGCACCTTCACCGTGCTCGATGTGACCAGCGGCCAAAGTCTGTGGAAGAGCGAGGTGAAGGGCCCTGGCCTGATGTCAGCGCTCTCGGTCACCGTGCAGGGAATGGACTACCTGGTCGCCTCCGCGTCCGGCTTTCAGGGCGCGGACGTGGTCAGCAAGGGTCGGCAGGTCACGACGATCGACATCTTCCCGGCCCGTGCCGCTGGAGACGGCGTCAAACCGGCTCACCATCTCGAACTGGACGGCGAGGGTGCGGTCGTCAACGGCGGTGGCGGACTGCTGGTGCAACTGGACAACGACGTGGTGGTGACCGTGGATCCGGCCACCGGCGCGACGAAGACGTACGACCTGAGGAAGATGAAACCCCCAGCCAGCGAGTGCAGGCTGTGTTTCGCCTCGACCAAGGCCGTAGCCGTCACCCCTCGCGGGCCGTTGCTGGCTACCAACACCCAGCCCCGCCGCCACTACTGGGTGCCGGGAGCCTGGTCAGGCGGAACTCTCACCACCGACAGCGACCACAAGCTCTTCATCGCCCCGGTCAAGGACTCCCTCGTCGCGCAGTGGCGCGATGAAGGCGTGCCCAACGACACGTGGGCCGTCCTGGACCCCGCCACGGGAAAGGCTCGCGCCAAGGTCGACTGCGCGCCGGATCAGGGCGTGACGGCCGACGACTCCAAGGGGGCCTCCCTGTCTGCCGACGGCCGCTATCTCATCCGCGGCCACACGGTCTTCGACTTGGACAAAGGCACCGGCCACTGCTTCGAGGAGACCGACCGCGACAAGCCGGTCCACCTGACCGCTGTGACCGATGACGGCGTCGCCTTCGGCATCGGCGCCTCGACTGCCGACCAGGCCGACCCGCGGGTCACCATCGACCTCGCCACAGGCCAGGTCCAGCTCGGCAACTACGTCGTGGCTCCCTTCGGCGACTACTCCGGATACGGTCTGTTCTGGGAAGACTCCACGAACACCATGGTCGCCTATCCACACGCCAAGTGACCTCACGCGTAGGAGCAGCCCGTGAACGAACTGGTTGACGTCATCGCCACGTGGCTCGACGGCCGTTCGACCACGGGCATGGTGGTGTGGGGGTGGCCCATGCTGGTGTGGGGCCGTGTCGGGAAAGTCATGTTGTACTTCGCCGCGCTGTCTATCGTGTTGGACCTTCTCGACCCCGAAAAGCTGCGGAGGCGGGGCGGCGAATTGAAGGTTCGCGCTACCGACGCTCTCGACCGTGCCCGGCTCAGGCTGTCTCAGGCCGGCGTGGCCCGCCTCAACACGAATGTCCGCAACCATTTCACGTACGGAATAGCCACTGATCAGTGGGGCGTTACCGCCCATGTGTTGCCTGTGCGCGATAGTCCGGGCTACGTCCCCCGCGCGCTGGGCTGCTCGCTTGAGGAGTACCAGGCGTTCCATCGGAGCGTCATCGCAGAGCTGCCCCGCGTCCACGCGGGAGGCGACGACAATCCGTGCGACGGCGCACATGAAGATCTGTGCGCCGGACAGCATGATCACATTTCTCTGCGGATCGCCGCGTTCCTGGCGGAACACGTGCCTGACGATCGGCAACGGTTCTTGAAGGGCGGCTGGAGCTGGCTGCTCGCCAAGGCAGCGTGGTGGGCTGTGAGGGGCGCTTTCGAGATGCTTCTCGGCGCGCTCCTGCATCGCACCCGGCCGTTGCATCTGTTCCGCTGGGTGGCGTTCGCCTTGGTGCTGGTCGGCGGACCGCTCGACATGCTCGCCGCATGACTTGTCGCGCCCTGGCCGACCCCGCGTACGCTCACCAGCGTGCTTGGGCTCCACGCCGGTGTTCAGCACCCGGTTGATGTCCTTGACCTTCAGCCCATCCGGAGTTTCCCGAAATGGCACGCTCAATAGCTCCTCTCACCCCATCCGACCCGCGGCGTTTGGGGCGTTACTGGCTGGCCGGCCGGCTGGGCGCGGGCGGCCAAGGCGTCGTCTACGAGGGCTACGGGGAGGCGGGAGAGCGGGTCGCGATCAAGGTCCCCAGGTACGACAGCGCCGAATCGCGCACCAGACTCGCGAAGGAGGCGGCGGCGGCCCAGCAGGTGGCCTCGTTCTGCACCGCCAAGGTGATCGAGGCACAGGTCGATTCGGCGCCGCTTTACATCGTCAGCGAGTTCGTGCCAGGGCCGAGCCTGCGGCGGGTGGTGGCGGAGTCGGGGCCGTACGAGAAGGACGCGCTGCGCCGGCTGGCGATCGGGGTGGCGACCGCGCTGACCGCCATCCACCAGGGCGGGATCGTGCATCGCGATCTCAAGCCGGACAACATCATCATGGGGCCGGACGGACCGCGCCTGATCGATTTCGGCGTGGCCCGTGAGGTGGGGCCGACGACGAGCGGGCCGATCATGGGCACGCCTGGATACATGCCGCCGGAGGTGTTCTCGGGGCGGGGCGCGAGCGAGGCGGCCGACCTGTGGGCGTGGGCGATGGTGGTGCTGTTCGCGGCCCGGGGCAAGGACGTGATCGAGGAGGGGGATCCGGCCGCCGTCATTGGGCGGGTGATGGAGTTCGAGCCGGACGTGTACGGCCTGCCTGAACCCCTGGATGCGCTGGTGGCCGCAGCGCTTGCCCGCGATCCCACGGAGCGGCCGGCCGCTGGGAAGGTGCTGCTGCGGCTGCTGGGCCATGGCGGTGAGGCGCCGCTCGGCCGCGGCGATGACCTGCTCGAACGCGGCCTTACGCAGGCTGGTGCCCTGACCGGACGGTCCGAGCCCGATCTGGGCGCGATCGCGGAGGAGCTCTACGGTGAGCTGACCGAGGCCGAGCGTGTGACCGCGCCCGAGGTGTTCCTGCGGATGATCGACGGTGACGAACTCCGGCCCGTCGGCAGGGACGAGCTGCCGGACTCGCAGGCCGTGGACGCGATGCTCACCGTGTTCGGCGCCGCGGGCCTGGTCACCCGGTCCGGTGCCGCGTACGAACTGGCCGCCCCCGGGCTCCTGCACGCCTGGCCCCGGCTGCGCGATTGGGTGGCGGGCAACCGCGAAGGGCTGCCCGTCCACCGGCGACTCGCCGAGGCGGCCGCGCTGTGGAACGAGCACGGCAGAAGACCGGTCGACCTGCTGCACGGCTCGGCACTCGACCGGACGCTGCAGTGGGCCGCCACCGCGCACAAGGACCTCACGCTGGGACGGCGCGAACGCGAGTTCCTCGACGAGGCGGTGAGCCTGGCCCGTACGAGGGCGAGGAGACGCCGTCTGGTCGCGGCGGCCCTGGCCGTACTGCTCGTGGTCGCGCTCGGCGGGCTCGGCACCGCAGAGTACCTGCGCAGGGAGTCGAGCCGTCAGCGCGACGACGCGCTGGCGCGGGAGCTCGCGCTGCGAGCCGCCGACCTGCGGCAGAGCGATCCTCAGGTCGCGAAGCTGCTGAGCGTGGCCGGCTGGCGGTTGAGTCCGGAGCTGCCCGAGACCCGCGGCGCGCTCTACGACTCGCTCTCTCAGACCGCGACCTCCGTCTTCCTCGACCCCGACTACACGGCCGCGACCGTGCAGAACCTCAGCCAGGACGGGCGCGTGCTCGTGTCCGTGGACGGCGGGACGGCCAGGATCTGGGATGTCACCGGCCAACGGCGGATCGGCGTGCTGTCCGGGGTGAGCGCGGAGGTGTTACAAGCCGCGCTCGCCCCCGATGGGCGCACCCTGGCCCTCCTCGACCAGGAGGGGGTACGACTGTGGGACACGCGCACCGGAAGACCGCTTGGCGCCCCCATCGCCCGTCAAGGCAGGCGATCGGGCGGCGGCACATTGAGCTTCGACGGCTCCGGGCGCTACCTCGCCATCCCCTGGGGAGCGAAGGCGCTGCCCGAATGGTGGGACGTCGCCAAGCGTAAGCGGCTCACCGCTCCCTCGGGAGCCGCGCTCAACGCGATCAGCCGCGACGGCCGCTTCGGCTACGTGGTGAAGGGCTATAACGCGGAGTTGTGGGACCTGCGCCGGGGCAAGAGGACGCCGATCGCGCCCGAGCGGGACAAGGGCGTCATTAACCAGACCACCTTCAGCGACGACGGCAAGATGATGATGACCACGGAGCTGGTGAATTCGAGAGAGACGAGCAGGATCCGTATGTTCGAGGTGCCGTCCGGTGAGGGGGTGATGGGCCAGGAGGGCGGGGCGGGCCCGGGGGGCGGGGTGGGGCCGGAGGCCGGTTTCGTCTTCGGCGATGCTTTCATCGCGAACTGGGGCGGCCGGGAGCAGCTGACTTTTCAGCGGCGCTCCACCTATGGCCCGGGATACAGCCAGGCCATGCCCGGCTTCTTTGACACGGTGTACAGCCAGGCCCTGCCCGCCTTCGTCGGCGGGCTCCGCTTCGACCTCGCCGACCGGGCCGTCCGCTATCTGGACGAACATGGCGCCGTTCACACCGAGGACGTCTCGATGCTGTTCGACCGGCCGATCGGCGGCGGCAGCGAGAGCGGGAACGTACGGCTGGCCCCTTCCACGCGCGTGCTGGCCGCGATCTGGGGGGACCGGATAGAGGCCAGGGACACGGCGACGGGCCGCGCTTTGCTGAAACTGATCAGCCGGTCGGGCGGTGGCGGCGCGACCGCCTTCAGTCCCGACGGCCGCCGGCTCGCCCTGGCCGCCGACGACACGGTCCACATCGTCGATCTGACCGGGTCTAAGGTGTCGGCCCGGCTCAAGCTGGGGGGCGGCGTCGAGCAGGGCGCCCAAGCGCTGGCGTTCAGTCCGGACGGACGCACGCTGGCCGTGTCGCGTTACGGGGAGCACGGTCGCGTCGAACTGTGGGACCTCGAACGCGGATCTCGACGAGCGGAGACCGGGACGGGCGCGAAAGACCTCGCCTTCCGCCCCGACGGACGGCTGCTGGTTACCGGAAACCCGCTCCAGCTCATCGATCCGGAGAAGGGCGCCACCCGGCCTCCCGAACAGGGCACCGGGCAGCTCGCCGGCGCCTTCGCCTTCAGCCCGGACGGCCGGCAGGTGGCCTTCTCCGGGCCCGGCCGGCTCACTCTGTGGGACGGCGACGTCAGGACCAGAATCGCCGAGTTCCCCGCGGTGCCGGGCAGCGAGGTCACCATGCTGGCCTGGTCGCCTGATGGGCGCACGATCGCGACGTACGAGAAGGGCTTGCGTGTACGTCTCTGGGACGTGCCGAGCCGGCGACCGCTGGGCGTCGTCTTCGACGGCAAGCAGGCGGCGGACGGCGCCGATGGCGGGTGGGTGGCATTCTCCGCGGACGGCACGAAACTCCACACCGCCGCCCCCGACGGCACGATCCGTGTGTTCGACGTGGACGAGCGGCACGTGGCCGCGACCCTGTGCGTGCGCGCCGGTCGTACGCTCACCGCCAGTGAATGGTCCCGCCACCTGCCTGGCATCGAACCATTCACGATGTGCCCCTAGCTAGTAGAGCCTTGCTGTTTCCACGACCTTGGATTGCGACGGACGCGCCGGCGCAAAACTAGCCGAAGGCCCTTCGGGGTACTGTGGCGCTCACCGTGGTGCCATTTCCTGGTACGCCATTGACGGTGAGGCGGCCGCCTATTCCCGCGAGCTTGACCCGTCTGCCGCTCAGGCTGGCCTCATACGCCTTGGCCGACGTGCCGAGGCCGTGATCGCTGACGGTCAAGCGCAGCCCCCCGGGAGCCACGGTGAGGGCGATGGAGACGGTACGGGCCCGTGCCTGCCGTTCCACTTCCTGCAGAATGTCACGGATCGTGCCATGGACGATCTCGGTGATGAGGGCGGGAAGGGGTTGTTCCGGCAGAGCCCATATCTCCACGGTGATCCCGGTCCGCAGCGACCATTCCGCCAGGTGATCTTCCAAGGCGTGTGAGGTGGCCATGCGACTGCCTGATTCAGAGCTATTGATCATCTGCTTCTTCCACTTCTGGGCAATAAGTCGAGTACGCCTGATCAGGCCCGTCCGGCGGGCAGTCGCGGGCTGCTCTGCGCGATTCGGCCTAGCGGACCATCTTGAGCCCGGTGTGCCAGACGTACCCGTGTCCCCCGCCGCCCAGGTTCCAGACTTCGGTCCACTTCCAGGTGGGCTTGTTGTCCCAGCAGTAGCCGTGGAACTTGGTGCCCTTCTTGGCCACCCGGTAGCTGGAGCTGAGGCTCTTGCGCTTGTGCACCTTGACCGCCCACTTCGCCTGGACGACGCAGGGCCACAGAGCGGTCGAGGCCTTGGTGGCGCCTTCGGTGGCGCTGGTGGCGTGCGCTGAGGAGACCAGCACGCCGGAGGTGAGCGCGGTCGCCACGGCCAGTGTGGCGATCTTTCCTACGGATCTCATGTCCGGAAATGTAGGTTTACAGGTGTTGAGGATTTGTTGAGGATCCGTCGAGTAGTCACAGAACTCAGGAAACGGCCCTTAGCTCAGGTAGCTCACGAGCATGTGCTTGAGCTCGTCCACGAGCTCGGCGCTGCGCTCGGGCGACTCGGTGGTGATCATAGGCATCACCGCCTTCACCATCGACAACACCATCGTGCCCATGAGCAGGGCCCGGTGCTCGGACAGTCCCGGCCGCAGGCGGCGCAGCATGCCCGCGATCTGCCCGGCGATGTCCTCGTGCAGCCGTTGCGAGGCCGCGGCGAACCTGTCGCCCGTGGCCGAGCCGTAGAGCAGCGACCAGTACGCCGGTGAGTGGCTCTTGAACCGCACGCTCTCGTCCACGAGCTGCCCTACCAGCACCTCCAGCGGGACGTCCGGGGTGACCTCGGCCAGCTTGACGGCCCAGAACTCCTGGCGGTCGTCGGTGTAGCGGGACACCAGCCCGTCCAGGATCTCCTCCTTGTTGCGGAAGAACTGATAGAGCGAGCCCGGTGACATCCCCGCCCGCGCGGCGACCTGGTTCGTCGTCATGTCCGGGTATCCGACCTCGGCGATCACCAGTTCGGCGGCGTCGAGGATCTCCGCCATGCGCTTCAGACCCCTCGCCTGTCGGCGGACCGTGCGTTCAACCATGCGGCACCTCGTTGACAAATGCGAGCATTTACTTGTATTTCTGGTTCGAGACAGCAAACACGAGTAGTTTACCGAGTTTTGATCGGAGACCCCATGCGAACCGCCCTGGGACTCACGCGATGACGGTCGGCACGCGGCTCCGCCCCGTCCACGCGGCCACCGCGGAGCCGCCGCTGCGCAGGCTCGGCTACTTTCTGGTACGCCGCCGCCGGCTCGTCCTGACGCTGGCCCTGCTCGGCCTGATCGCGGCCGGAGTGCTCGCCGCGGGCGCGGTGCCCCGGCTGTCGCTGGCCAGGTTCGAGGCCCCGGGCTCGGAGTCCGACCGGGCGCAGGCCGAGCTGGTCGAGCGGTTCGACACCGGCAACCCCGACATGATCTTCCTGGTGACCGCCAAGAGCGGGACGGTGGACGATCCGGCGGTCGAGGCCGCGGGCAGGGAGCTGACCGCCCGGATCGGGGACGAGGCCGACGTCGCCGAGGCGGACTCGTACTGGACCCGCGGCAGACCCGCCACGATGCGCAGCGAGGATGGCAGGCACGCGCTCATCGTGGTCCGCATCCCGGGGGACGCCGACCATGTGCGGACACAGGTGCTGCCCAGGCTCGTCCCCGAGATCACCCGAGGCACGGACCTGCTGGGGGTGCGGGCCGGGGGAGGGGAGGAGGTCTTCCGTGAGACCGTGCCGCTGGCCAGGCAGGACTTCGTCCGGGCCGAGCTGGTCATCTTCCCGCTGGCGTTCGTGCTGCTCTGGCTCTACCAGCGGCGCGCGATGGCGGCCCTGGTGCCGATCCTGGCCGGCCTGTTCGCGATGATGATCGGGCTCGCGCTGCTCCGTGGCGTCCTGACGTTTACCGAAATTTCGACGTTCGCCCTGAATCTCACGCTGGCCATGGGGCTCGGCCTCGGCATCGACTACTGTCTCTTCGTGATCCACCGCTTCCGCGAGGAGACGCGGGGCGGCAAGGACCGGGCGGCGGCAGTCGCGGGGGCGGTCGAGCACGCCGGCCGGACCGTGCTGTTCAGCGGCCTGACTGTGGCCACGTCGCTGGCCGTGCTGTTCGCGTTGCCGTTCGACTTCCTGCGCTCCTTCGCGTACTCGGGCATCGCCGTCGTCATCGGCGGCCTGGTCGCGGCCGTGCTGGTGCTGCCCGCCGTACTCGCCTCCATCGGCGGCACGATGCTGCCCAGACGGGAGCGGCCGGAGCGGGCGACGGGGTTCTGGCACGGGCTGGCCACCCGCGTGATGCGCCGGCCGCTGGTGTTCGGCGGCCTGGCGACCGTACTGCTGCTGGTGCTGGCCTCGCCCTTCCTGGGCCTGCGCTTCGGCGTGGCCGACGACCGCATCCTGCCCCTGGAGGCGTCCTCCCGGCAGACGCAGGAGGTCGTGCGTCAGTCGTTCCCCGCCGAGGAGACCGACGCCATCCAGCTGGTCTCGCGCGAGGCGGTGACGGCGGACGTCACGGCGTACGCGACGAGCCTGTCCCGGCTGCCCGGCGTGGCCCAGGTGGACTCCGCCGCCGGGTCTTTCGCCGGCGGGCGGCAGGTGGGCGACGGGGACCCGTCCAGGTTCCAGGGCGAGGGCACGTGGCTGTCGGTGGTCCCGTCGGCCGCGGCCCTGGCCGACGACCCCGTGCGGCTCGTCCAGGCCGTACGCGCGGTGCCGCCGCCCTTCGAGGTGCTGGTCGGCGGCTATCCCGCCGAGCTGTCCGACTACCGGGCCTCGGTGGTGGACCGGCTGCCGCTGGTGCTCGCGCTCATGCTGGGCGTGACATTCGTGGTCCTGTTCCTCATGACGCGCAGCCTGATCATCCCGATCAAGGCGACCCTGCTGAACGTCCTCAGCCTCGGCGTCATGTTCGGCGCCATCGTCTGGATCTTCCAGGACGGCAACCTGTCGGGTCTCCTCGGCTTCACCCCGACGGGCACGCTCGACCCCAGCATCCCCATCCTCATGCTCTGTGTGGCCTACGGCCTGTCGATGGACTACGAGGTGTTCCTGCTGTCGCGGATCAACGAGGAGTACGACAGGACCGGCGACACCGAGCAGGCGGTGGCCGCCGGCCTGCAGCGGGGCGCTCCGCTGATCACCGCGGCCGGCGGCATCCTGGCGCTCACCTTCGCCGCCTACGCCACCGCGCAGGTGATGTTCGTGCAGATGCTGGGCGTCGGCATGGCGGTGGCCGTGCTGGTGGACGCGACCGTGATCAGGGCGGTGCTGGTGCCGAGCCTCATGCGCCTGGCCGGACCGCTCAACTGGTGGCCCAGAGGTCGCGCGTCCACCCCTGCTAGGTGACGGCGATCCCGGATCCGTCACTCGGTCACTCGGCCGCCGGCCAATGTCGTTTCCGCGGCTAGGAGGCGTTGCCGTGTGCGAGCGAGGGCCATCGGTCCGCGGCCCACTCCGGCCAGCCCAGCCACCCCGGTGGCGGGCCGGGGATGTCGCCGCCGCCGAGTTCGCCGGCATCTGGTGCCTGGAACTGCTTCCGCCATTTGTCGATGTCCGCCTCGCTCATCGGAAATGTCGTGTGCGGTGCGGTTGCCTGGCGGTGTGCGATCCGGGCGCGTTGGACGTCCTTGTCGATGGGCAGGTAGATGACTTGGCAGGATGCCCCGGCCGATGTTGCCAGCCAGCGCAGTGCCGACCGTTCGTCGCGGCTCCAGAGCCCGAAGTCGAGCACGACGTTGGTGCCCAGTCGCAGCGCTCGCAGGGCTAGTGCGATGAGCCGTCCCTCCAGCATGTCGCGCTTGCCGTCGGGCTGCGACCCGTCGAACAGGGAGATCATCCACTCGTCCGGGGTCAGTCGCAGCGCGCGGTGCGCCGCGGCGAGTTCTTCGGCGCGGGTGGTCTTTCCGGCGCCGGGGAGCCCGACCATCAGGAGCAGCTTGGCGGGTTCGGGCCGCCCGTCATGGTTCGGCTCCGCTTTCGCGGTGGCTGCGGCCGGCTTGTCGGCGACGGCGAGGGATGCCTCGGACGTACGAGGGAAAGGATCTTGGTGCGTTGGACGGAACTGCTGCGACATGGATTTTCTCTCCGGATCACGCGGGACGATCCGGCAGCACAGCGAGACACGCGATCGGGCTGCCGGCGGGACACTGATCCGGCGGTACGCCCTGGCACTGACCCCAGCGGGGCAGGCAATGAGGCCGCGGTTTACGGCAACCGCGATACCGCCGCTAAGCGGCGGCGCGGATGTTCATAGCGGCGAAGCAACCCATGCCGCCACCATAACCGACAGCACCAGCATGGTCGTCGACCGCGGCCGCGATCAGTGACCGTCCTGCCACTGCCGATCAGCGCAAACGTACGCTGGCCGCCTGGCCCGACTTCGCCAAAGCGGTCGGTCTGGCCGGATCCCGTCGGGGCAGCTACGTAACTGGGTCGGGGTGGCGGGATTTGAACCCACAACCTCTTCGTCCCGAACCCAAATCGAACGTAAACTCAATTACCGTTGGGGTGCCTCGTAGCCTGCGTTCGATCGTCCGCTAGCGTCCGCCGGCGTCTGTGATCAACCATCGCCGTTGTCACGCAGTTGGCCACTCACCGCGGACCTCCGAGAGGCGCTACGTACGCCTCTTACACTGAAATTCCTCGTGTCCAAAGACGGACGGCGTTGAGGGTCCGATACTTAGCTCGATGAGGTGTGACACCATGCGATTGATCATGGACACCAACGTTTGGAAGGCTGTCGCGTTGTCAGGCAGCAAGGAAGCTTTTGAGCGTCTGTCTGTGGCTCGCGGATGGAATGTGTTCACACCCCCTGCTACCTTGCTCGAAGTCCTTCGAGATCCCGACCTAGACAGACTTGTCGCCAACGTCTCAGCTTTAACCTCAAGGTGCTGGGTGCGGATGCGAACGGAGATCGATATGATATGCGGCGAATTCGTCGCGGAGGCCAAGCGACTCCGTCCCGCATGGGTTCGGCAGATGCCGCTGCCAGGCGAACCAGCAAGCCTACGAGCTTTTTGGACCAGGAATATATGGCGCGCCGTTGCAAACGACCCAGTCAGATACGTGCAACTGCGGGAATCGAACGTCCCGTCAGAGGAGAGGCAGGAGCGCCTAGCGTTTGAGGTCCACAAGCGCAACAGAGATGAACGCGTCGCACAGGGCTTTATTGCTGGACCACTTGGCGGCATGCTGGCTACTCCGAGCAGGGAAGCCCCTGCCGAGTATCTGCGCGGATGGGATGACCACCGTCCTGTCGAGCCCTGGCGCCTCGAAGGTCGCGACCTGTTTCGTGCAGGATTGGCTGCCGCAGAGATTCGCCAAGCTAGGGGTGAGGACACAACTTACGCTGACTGGATCTTTCCGTACCTCTGGCCTCAACGCGTTACGGGAGACTGGGCTGACTTCACCCGGTTCTGGCTTTTCGAGGTCGATGCGTCGAATGTGCCCCGCACCTGGATTCGTTGGGCAACCGCTACTGCTCAAATGATGGGTAAGGTCAAGCAGAGCGATCTCCGCGATGATCAACTCGCCGCATACCTACTAGATTGCGATGTATTCCTAACCGAGGATCGGGGGTTCGCCCGCGCCTTAGAGATGGTCAAGGCTTCCTGTCCGGTGGCGATGTCAGACGTTCGGCGAGTGAAGATCGCGGGTAGTGAAAGGGAAGTCCTAGACATCATTGAGGAAGCACTCTCGTAGCGGGCATGGGGTTCATTCAGGCTGCAACATTGAGGGCTGAGCGAGCTGCTGGCTAGCCCGGTTAAGAACGTAACCCCGTAACTTCGGAACTTAACCCGGTAGGGCTCCCCGATGGACTCATTCACAGCCCTGCTGATCGCCGCGAGAGGTCGATCACCATCGCGTCGGTGACGACCGCATCCGGTGCGGACCGGACGGTGCCGACGATCTGCCACCCCCACCGCTGGTACATCGCGTGCGCTGGCGTGTCCGGCCGGGACAGCAGTGTCGCGCATGACTCATCGCGGGTGTCGAGGAGCTCCACCAGCAGCTGCTTGCCGACACCGAGCCCACGGTGCTCTGGCAGGAGATCCAGCTCGACCACGGCGAGCTTCGGCGCATCTAGAGCGCCCTGGGGAGGTGGCGTGGCCTCGCCGCCCCACCAGCGGCCAGCCGCCATGGTGAACCCGAACGCGAACCCGACCGGTTCGCCGTCAAGCTCGGCGGCCACCAGTTCGAAGCCGGGCAGCTTTACCTGCTTGCCCGTGCGTTCACGGAAGCGCTCGGGCGAGTAGTTCGGTCCCGAGTTGTATGGCGGTTCTGCCCGGATCGCCAGGTAGATACTCACGTATGGCTCGCCCAGGACGGCCTCGGCCTTCTCCCCGACCATGTGCCGGAACGCGAATCCCACCACTCACGCCCTCTCACTCGGCGGCAACTGCAGGTAGGCGCGGTATTCCATCGCTGGCGGCCTCGTCCGCTCGACGGCAGGCACCGCCTCCAGAACCGTCCCGGCGAGGTGCCGCAAGTAGCGTGTGCGACCGGGAGGGAGCGCGGTGAGCACGTCCTGAGCCTGCTCGATGCCGTCCGAGATGGCGCCGCGGCGGATCACGGTGATCGCCTGATGGAGTCGTATCTGTGCCATCTGCCGAGCATGCGCGGCAGATCCAGATACGCCCGGATATGCGGCCAGGGCTTCCTCCTGCGCCGCCGGGGCAGCCTGGTGGCCGAGGAGCGTGTACACGAGGGATCTGGTGTGCTGCATCCGCTCCACTGGCCAGCCGTACACCGAGGTCCGATCCTGCGTCACGTCGGCGGGCAACTGCTCGAAGACGCGCGCCTGCTGCGCGAGTGCGGTCTCCGCGCCGACGCGGTCGCCGAGCAGCGCGAGCACGTGGGCGCGGGCGCCGTACGCGCTGGCGGCGGCTCGGCATGGCCGATCCTGTACCGCGTGCAGAGCGGCATCAATCCTGGTGCTCACCAGCGGCAGGGGGCGTTGTTCGTACAGCGCCTGGACCGCCTCGATGGCGTTGATCGCGCCCAGCAGTTCGGGCTCATCAACGCGGGCCGCCGCTCGACGGGCGCTCGCCCACCATTGGCGCGACTCGCGCTCGTTACCGACGTTGCCGAGCGCGAACGCCAGGAGCATGGCCATGCGGGCGTTGACGACCTCCCAAGCCCGCACCTCGTGCGAGGGGGCGCCAAGCGTCAGGCGCTGCAGGGCAAGGAGGTCTTGGGACAGGTCAGTGATGATGTCGACGCGTTCTCGCACGATGAGGGCGTATTCCCAGGCGAGCTCTTCCCACTCGCTGAGCTGCGAGGAGCCGAGGCGATCGTCGACGAAAGTACGGAGGTTGTCGAGGGCGCCGAGGATGTTGGCCGCGGGCCCGGCTGCGCCGAGCGCCGCGAGCCCGCTGAGGAGCTGTCTGCGTATCTCGTCCATTTCCCCGCTACTGATCGAGAGGTTTGGTTTGACGTTGCATGCCCGCAATTCGACTAGTTCCGACATTACGGCATAGAGATTCGCCAATCGCCCGTTTGTGTTGAGTGTGGTGTCGATCTTCTGGATGGCGTCAATGGGTGGCCGATGGACACCTCGTTCCCATTTTCCCAGCTGGGAGTAGTCCACTGGGATGGCCGCCGCGACCGCGCGCAAACCCATACCGGTGCGTTCGCGTTCTAGGCGCAGGAGGGCCCCAAAGAGGGGCCACACGGATGCGTCTGACTGCGATGGTACGCCCACTGTGTCCTCGGATTCCGTGGCGCGTTGACCTGCGCCACGCCGACACTCTGGCGACGCCCAGTTGCCTGTCACCACTATGGCATCACCGAATGCTGACGCCGCGAAGAAGCAGAAACTCACGCATGCGGCAAGCAACAGGAAAAGGCCATTCGAGGAAGTGACTTCTAGCCGATGAGGAACGCCGAGCCGTACACAACCCTTGAAGTCGTTGACCCGGACATAAGCCTGGTGGTGACGCAGGAGGCGCCCGTACTGGACTGGACGGCTCGCCAGCTGTCGGTGCTGTGCAACACCTATCCCGGCTGGGACATCGGCTATGACCGCGACTCGACCGGCAAAGTGCGGTGGACAGCTGAACTGCGCCGGATCATCACCCTCGACATGGTGAAGGCCGGGGTTGTGCGGTACATACGACAGCCGGATGCGATTGCGCTCGCCGCGACGCTGGCTTGGCAGTCGTCTCTCGTCCACAACGGTCGAGCCCATAACGACTTCGGCAAATGATCTCCCCGGCGCACCGTGTCGCCCCCGTCACGGTGCGCCGGGTGGGTGGCCCCGCGACTCGTTGGCCCGCAGCCCAGATGGCTGTGGCCGGAGGGACGGCGCGGGGCCACCATCAAGGCTTCCGGCACGCCGCCTGGTCCCTGTGGGTCGTTGCCGGATGCGTCCTTGCCCGTTCCGGACCGGCAGGGGCTGGCCGGGGCCCGTATCCACCGCACGGGGCCCCGGCCCTCGACCATAGGGAGAGCGGTGCCAAAAGATCCGCCGAATCCGCCGCCAGAGCCACAGGAGTCCGGCTGTCCGTCGTGCGGCCCGTTCAATGTCAGGGTCGCCGACGGCGTCACCATCTCGACATGCAGCAAGTGCGGGCTGACCCTGCCGTGGCTGGCCGCCGGATTGGTGAACGAGGCCATGTGGCACATGGACGCGTTGGAGGCGGCATGACCACGACCGCCGTCCGGGTGCCGTACATCACCGCTTACAGCGAAGAGCTTGCACCGCATCCTCTCGCGTTCACCGCGGACCCTGAGGCGACGGACGGGGTGCGGCTCAGCTACGCCGACGCCGTCCCGCAGGACTGGATGTACGGCGTGCTCTGGGCGCGGCAGGGACTACACCGACGAGGCCGTCCTGCGTGGAAGGTCGTCAACACGATCCGGCAGCGCCGGTGCATGCTCCGTCTGCTCTGCCAGGTGTGCGGCGAGGCGGCGGCCGATTCCGTGGACAGCCGGATCTCGTGGGTGCTGGCCGACGATCCCGGCGACACGTCCGCCGGGGCGGGCTACACCAACGCACCGCCCACGTGCGCCCGCTGCATCCCGGAGGCGATCGCCGGCTGCCCGCGCCTGCGCCGTGGTGCGGCCGTCTACAGCGTGGGCAGCGCCGAGCCGTACGGCGTCATCGGCGATGTTCTGCAGCTGTCACGGGATCGGCCGGTCGAGCTGGAGCGCAATGTCGTCATCTCTCTCGACTCCTTCGGCCGCTTGGAGTACACGCTCGCCAAACAGCTGCTGGTCGTGCTCGAAGACCTGCGGCCCACCCCGATCCAACACTGGCCTTCAACCTGACCGCAAAGGGAGATCCGTGGAGCCACAAGACATCACCAGCCGCCGTGGGGCGTTCACCGTCATTGTGGGTATCGTGGCCACCCTTACCTTTACCGGGGCGATCGTCGGAGCGGTGCCCGCCGTTGACGGCGGCGGAATGGCTGACGGGCCGGTCGTTCCGCTGCTCATCGCCGCCCTGCTGGTACAGGTCGCGATCATCATCTTTCTGTGCGGGTACATCCTCGACGAGAAGCGTGCCCCGAACTGGCTGATCGTTTTGGCACTCAGCGTGAGCATCATCCTGGCGGCCACAACGGTCGCGGTGACATGACAATGGCCCCCGCCACCTCCCGCAGGAAGTGATGGGGGCCGAGTGCGGCGCTCCGTCCGTGGCTACCGAAGCGGCGGCGTGGTGCGCAGCCACGACGGCAGCAGCGCCTGCACGCTCGAGAGCGCCATGACGCGGACGAACCCGCCAGCGACCCACGGCAGCGCCTCGGGGATACCCGACGATGGCCGGAGAGCCACGGCGAAGCCCACAGCCGCTTGTAGGACAGTGCGCAGGGGACTGCTTGGCGTTGCCGTTCACGTGCGCCTCCTGTGAGGGGTTGGAACCCGACCGGCAGGGAGCTTGAGAGGCGCGCAGTAGAAGGTGCGCGATGCCCCCGGCTCGCAAGATTCGCCGGTACTCGCCGTGCGTCATGCGGCACACAGTTGCTTCGTGGCTCGTCCAGGCCGGCGTCCCGCTCTACGACGTGCATGTGTTGTTTGGTCACGAGGCCTACGAGACTACGCAGCGTTACCTGCATCTGCCTCCCGAGGTCCACGGGAAGATCTTGGGAGTGTGGGAGCGGCGCACACTCTCAGCGGTAGGGGAAGGAAGCGTTGGAGGGCGTAGTCACTTAGGAGACAAGAAAGGCCGCTTCCGATCTTCGGAAGCGGCCTTCTGCTAACTGGGTCGGGGTGGCGGGATTTGAACCCACGGCCTCTTCGTCCCGAACGAAGCGCGCTGCCAAGCTGCGCTACACCCCGGTGCACGCCCTCTTGCGCGTGCTTGAGAAGTCTAGCTGACTTCGCGGGTGCTTGTGACCGCGTTTATCGGCGCGGGACCAGGGTGAGCAACGAGGCCTCCGGGAAGCAGGCGAAGCGGACCGGGGCGTACGGCGAGGTGCCGAGGCCGGCCGAGACGTGCAGCCAGGCGCTGTCGTGGCGGTTGAGGCCCTTGACGCGGGGCCGGTCGATGCCGCAGTTGGTGACCAGGGCGCCGTAGAACGGGATGCACAGCTGGCCGCCGTGCGTGTGGCCGGCCAGGAGGAGTTGGTAGCCGTCGGCGGCGAAGCGGGTCATGTTGCGGGGCTCGGGGGAGTGCATGACGCCGAGGCGGAGGTCGGCGTCGGCCGGGGCGGGGCCGGCGACCAGGTCGTAGCGGTCGCGGTCGATGTGGGAGTCGTGGATGCCCGCCACCGCCACGTCGAGGTCGCCGATCTTGAGGCGAGCGGTGGTGTTGTTCATGTCGAGCCAGCCCTCGGCCGCCATGCCGGCGCCCAGCTCCTCCCAGGGGAGGGTCGGGACGTGCTGGCGGCGCTCGTTCTTGGAGGTGCGCCAGAGGTAGCGGGCCGGGTTCTTGGGCTTGGGGGCGTAGAGGTCGTTGGAGCCGTACACGAACATGCCGGGACGGGCCAGCAGGGGCTCCAGGGCGTGCAGGAGCGCGGGTACGGCCTCAGGGTGGGCGATCGAGTCGCCCGTGTTGACGACCAGGTCGGGCTCCAGAGAGCCGAGTGAGCGGACCCAGTTGATCAGCATGCTGCGGCCCGGCGTCAGGTGCAGGTCGGACAGGTGGAGGATGCGTACGGGTCGCTGCCCGCGCTCCAGCACGGGCACGTCGAAGCGGCGCAGCCGGAACCAGTTGCGCTCGACGACGGAGGCGTAACCCAGACCGGCCAGGCCGAGGCCGAGGATGGACAGTGGTATGGCGGCAGCTTTCCTCACCCATTCATGATGCCCGACATCCGGCCCCGGGCGTCCCGAGTACGTGAGATGGGGCTCCGTGAGCGCGTAGCCGTCTGTACAGGCGGCAAGATGGACCGCATGAGCGCATTGAAGGACAAGCTGAAGGCCGATCTCACGGCCTCGCTGAAGAGCCGGGACGAGGTACGTCTCCGGACGATTCGTATGGCACTCGCGGCGGTCAACGTCGAGGAGGTCGCCGGCAAGGCGGCCAGGGAGCTCTCCGACGACGAGATCGTCAAGGTGCTGACCAAGGAGGCCAAGAAGCGCCGCGAGGCGGCCGAGGCGTTCGGAAACGCCGGGCGGGCGGAGCAGGCGCAGGCGGAGCTGGACGAGCAGGCGGTGCTGGAGGAATACCTGCCGGCGCAGCTCTCCGACGAGGAGCTCGGCCGCCTCGTCGACGAGGCCGTCGCCGAGACCGGTGCCGCCGGCCCGCAGGCGATGGGCCAGGTCATGAAGGTCGTCAACCCGAAGGTCGCCGGTCGCGCGGAGGGGGGACGGGTCGCCGCCGCCGTTCGCGCGCGACTGTCCGCCTAACCAAGTCTCGGGTGCCCGCCACGAACGCGGGCACCCAGGGCACTCAGGTCAGCCGCGCCCGCGACCGCGTCCCCGGTCGTTGTTGTCGCGGTTGAACTGGTCGAACTGGTCGAAGAAGTCGTCCGGCGGGCCGCCCTGCTTGTCGTCCTTCTTCTCCTTCTTGGGCTTGGGGGCGCAGTTGTCGGCGCAGCCGCCGAACCGCTCGTGGTTGACCGGCGTGAACTCGGTGGGTTCGACGCCCTTGAGCGCCCCCATCATCGCCTGCTTCCAGATGCGGCCCGAGATCGACGCCCCGTACACGTAGCTGTAGTAGCGGCCCCCGATGGTGACGCCGATCAGGTTGTGGGTGAAGGCGCCGCGCGGGTCGCCGAGGCTGACGGCGGAGGCCAGGTTCGGGGTGTAACCGGCGAACCAGGCGGCCGTGTAGCCGTCGGTGGTGCCCGTCTTGCCGGCCGCGTCCCGGCCGATGCCGCCGACCTCACGCATCGTGCCCTTGGTGAACACACCCGAGAGGATGCCGCTGACGGCGTCGGCGACCTCCTCCTCCATGACCTTGGAGCACTTGGGCTTGTACTGGGTGGCCTTGCCGTTGCGGTCCTTGATCTCGGTGATCGCCAGCGGCTTGCAGTACTGGCCGCGTGAGGCGAAGACCGCGTAGGTGCTGGCCACGGTGACCGGGTCCACCTCGTTGATGCCGAGCGTGAACGTCTCGAACTCCCGCAGCTTCGTGCCGTCGGCCCGCTTGAGCCCGATCCGCTTGGCCAGCTTGACGACCTTGCAGAGCGTGACGCGCTCCTCCAGCCGCATGAAGAACGTGTTGACCGAGCCCCAGGTGCCGGTCTGCAGCGTCTTGAAGCCGCCGCCGCCCTCGCTGGAGTTGCGTACCTCGTGCGTGGGGTCGCCGACCCGCTTGCCGTCGCAGTTCTTGAACGCGCCGTAGCCGGACGCGGTGAAGCCGGCGGGCGCCGGGTAGCCGTCCCCGTACTTCAGGCCCTCCTCGAGGGCTGTGGCGAGCGTGTAGGCCTTCGCCGTCGAGCCCTGCTGGAAGCCGCCGCCACCGCCGTGCTTGGCGTCGGCGACGACGTTGTAGCTCATCTCGTTCTTCTTCTTGCTGCCGCCGAACTTGCGCGAGGCCGCCATCGCCTTGATCTCGCCGGTGCCCGGCACCACCATCGCCTGCGAGGCCACCGGCTTGTCCTTGGTGCTGACGTACTCCTTGATGGCCTTCTCAGCGGCTTTCTGCATCTTCGGGTCGATCGTGGTCTTGATGGTGAGACCGCCGCGCTGGAGCAGCTTGAGGCGCTCCTTGGGGGTCTTGCCGAAATCCTCGTTGTTGAGGATCTCGTTCTGGACGTAGAGGCAGAAGTAGGGGTACTTGCTCTCCTCGCAACCGCCGGTGACCTTGGTGTCCTTGAAGACGAGCTTCTTGGCCTTGGCCTCGGCGGCCTCCTGCGGCGTGATCTTGCCGAGTTCGGCCATCCGGTCGAGGACGACGTTGCGGCGGGCCTTCAGCAGCTCCCTGGAGGCCTTGCTGACGTTCGGGTCGGTCCTGTTGGGGTTCTGGACGGCGCCCGCGAGCGTGGCCGCCTCGACGAGGTTGAGCTCGGAGGCCGGCTTGCCGAAGAAGCGCTTGGCGGCGGCCTGGATGCCGTGCGCGCCGGCGCCGAAGTAGGCGATGTTCAGATATTTCTCAAGGATCTGGTCCTTGGAGTACTTCTTCTCGACGGCCATGGCGTAGCGCAGCTCGTTGAGCTTGCGGCCGACGCTGGTCTCGATGGCCGCGGCCTGCTCCTCTTTGGTCTCGGCCGAGTTGAGGAGCACCTGCTTGACGTACTGCTGCGTGATCGATGAGCCACCCTGGGTAACGCCGCCCTGGGTGAGGTTCTTGACGAGGGCTCGGGCCGTGCCCTCCACGTCGATCGGGCCGTGCTGGTAGAACCGGAAGTCCTCGATCGAGATCAGCGCCGTCCGCATGATGGGGGCGACCTTGTCGAGACTCACCGATTCGCGGTTCTCGTAGAAGAACTGGGCTATCTTCTTGCCGTTGGCGTCCATCAGCTCCGTGCGCTCGGGCAACGGGGGTTCGGCCAGGTCCTCGGGCTTCAGGTTGATCCCCGTCATCGCGGACTTGGCGGATATCCCCGCCCCACCGACCGCGGGAAGGGCTATGGCGGCCGTGAGCACTCCCGCGACCGCGCCCGCGGCGATCAGCCGCGCGATGTTCAAGATCGGCGAGGAACGATCTTTGCCCTGAGCTTGCACAAGTCCAAGAGTACGTCGAATGAGTGACCTTATCGGTAACTCGGCACCATTTCGCCTTGACTGACGGGGGTGACTAGTCATTCCCGGTCAAGACTCCAGCGAGAAATTGGTCCTCTGGGGTCTGTCGGCCCGAACGTCTAGTTGCGTACGTTCTCCTCTGCGGCAACTGAATACGGAGGCTCGGCGCCCGCGCCCGTCGGCCCCAAATGACGACTGACCACCTAAGGGGAGTGGGGTCGAAATGTGGATCACGGATTGGACCTCCCGTGCCGCCTGTCGAGGAGCGGACCCGGACGCACTGTTCGTCCAGGGAGCCGCACAGAACAGGGCGAAGCTGATCTGCCGAGGATGCCCGGTCCGTACCGAATGCCTCGCCGATGCGCTGGACAACCGCATCGAGTTTGGCGTGTGGGGCGGCATGACGGAACGGGAACGACGGGCTCTGCTACGGCGGCGTCCTGACGTGGACTCATGGCGAGAGCTGCTCGAGTCCGCCAAGGAAGAGTACGAACGGACTAACGAGCTGATCGCAGGCTGACCCTGGCCTCGGGCGTACGGCCGGTGCTCGCACCGGCCGTACTCTCATGTGCTCGCGAGGAGTTCCCCGATCCGGCGCAGACCCGCTAGATCGTGGACATCCTCCGACATCGCACGTACCTGGACGACCGGCACTGTGGGGTGGGCCGACAGGAAATGGTCCTGCTCCCGGTGTTCGCGGGCGGCGAGTTGCATTCTGCCGGTGTGCAGCCGCAGTACGGCGGCGGTCAACTCGTGTTCGCCCCGCGACTCCAGGTCTTCCGCCGCGGCGGCGCTGCGCGCGGCCGAGAGCGCCGCCGCGGTGGGTTCGTGCACCCGGTTGACCACCAGGCCGGCCAGGGGCATGCGCTCCTCAGCGAGCCGCTCGACGAAGTAGGAGGCCTCACGCATCGCGTCGCGCTCCGGCGCGGCCACCACCACGAAAGCCGTACCCGGCGCCTGGAGCAGCCGATAGGTCATCTCCGCGCGCTGCCTGAACCCGCCGAAGACCGCGTCCAACGCCGACACGAACGTCTGCAGGTCCTTGATGACCTGCGCGCCCAGCAGCTTGGTCATGGCGCCCGCCATGATCCCGAACCCGGCGTTGAGCAGCCGGAACGCGCTGCGCCCTCCCGCCTTGGCCGGCGCGGTCAGCAGCCGGATGAACCTCCCGTCGAGGAAACGGCCGAGCCGCTCAGGGGCGTCGAGGAAGTCGAGCGCCGACCGCGAGGGCGGCGTGTCGACGATGATCAGATCCCACTCGTCCGAGCGGCGCAGCTGGCCCAGCTTCTCCATCGCCATGTACTCCTGGGTGCCGGCGAAGCTGGAGGACAGCGACTGGTAGAAGGGGTTCGACAGGATCTGGCGGGCCCGGTCGGGGTCGGCGTGCGCCTCGATGATCTCGTCGAACGTCCGCTTCATGTCCAGCATCATCGCGAACAGCTGGCCGCCGCCCTCGGGTGAGCTGATCAGGCGCGGGGTGTTGTCGAGCTCGGTGAGTCCCATCGACTGCGCCAGCCGCCGCGCGGGGTCGACGGTCAGCACGACCGCGCACCTGCCGCGCTCGGCGGCCCGCAGCCCCAGCGCGGCGGCCGTCGTGGTCTTGCCCACGCCGCCGGCGCCGCAGCAGACGATGATCCGGGTGCCCTGGTCGTCGAGAATGGCGTCGACGTCGAGTACGGGGGGCTTCTTCACGCTGCTCCCTGGGTGCGGATGGCCTCGGCCAGCTCGTACAGGCCGCTCAGATCGACGCCGTCGGCCAGCAGCGGCAACTCGTAGGACGGCAGCGTCGCCTCGGCCAGAGAGGCGCGCTCGGCCCGCTCCAGCTCGGTACGGCGGGCGTGTTCGGCGACCTCTTCCGCCAGAGCCTCCGCCACCGTGGAGGCGCCGTCGGACAGACCGGCCGCCTTGAGCCCGAGGGTGAGCTCGGCGACGTCGAATCGGCCCTTGACAGCACTGTCAAGTGCGGCCTGTGGAAGCAGTGATTCACGAACCATGTTGATGAAGATTCCGCCGGGCGGCAGCCCCGCCGACCGCAATTCGGCGATGCCGTCGAGCGTCTCCTGAACCGGCATCTCCTCCAGCAGGGTGATGAAGTGCACCGCCGTTTCCGGAGATTTCACGACCTTGCTCACCAGATCGGAGTGGTTCTTGATCGGGCCGACTCTGGCCAGCCCGGCGACCTCCTGAGTGACGTTCAGGAAGCGCGAGATGCGGCCGGTGGGCGGAGCGTCGAGCACGACGGCGTCATAGATCCGCTTGCCGTTCTTGCCGCGCCTGCGTACGGCCTCGGAGGTCTTGCCGGTGACGAGGACGTCGCGGAATCCGGGGGCGACGGTGGTCGCGAAGTCGACGATGCCCATCTTGGTCAGCGCCCGCCCTGCCCTGCGCATGCCGTAGAACATCTCCATGTATTCGAGCATGGCCTCCTCAGGGTCTATGGCCAGCGCGTAGACGTCGCCGCCCGATGGGGCCACGGCGATGCGGCGCTCCTCGTACGGCAGCGGTGGCAGGTCGAAGATCTGCGCGATGCCCTGCCTGCCCTCCACCTCGACGAGCAGCACCTTGCGCCCGCCCGAGGCCAGTGCCAGGGCGAGGGCCGCGGCGACCGTGGTCTTGCCTGTGCCGCCCTTGCCGGTGACCACGTGCAGTCGCACGCCGTCCCAATCGGTGTCCCGAGAGTCCACGTTTCGAGGCTACCGAACGGTCACTTGTCGAAAGCCGACGACCACCCTTTGAGATAGCTCACATCGTGGCGTGCGGTGCGCCACGGGTTGCGCTTCTCCTACGCTGGCCCTCATGAAGAAATGGGAGTACCTGACGGCTCCGGTGCTGATCCACAACACCAAGATGATCCTGGACAACTTCGGGGCCGACGGCTGGGAGCTGGTCCAGATCCTGCAGGGTGCCACGCCCGAGCAGCTTGTCGCCTACTTCAAGAGGGAGAAGCAGTGACGCCCGAAGAGAAGATCACCGAACTCGGGCTGACGCTGCCCGAGGTCGTCGCGCCGCTGGCCGCCTATGTGCCGGCCGTACGGACCGGCAACCTCGTCTACACCTCGGGCCAGCTGCCCATGGTCGACGGCAAGCTCGCGCAGACCGGCAAGGTCGGCGCCGAGGTCGGCCTCGACGACGCCCGCGAGCTGGCCCGGATCTGCGCGCTCAACGCCCTGGCCGCGCTGAAGTCCGAGGTCGGCGAGCTGGGCGACGTCGTGCGGATCGTCAAGGTCGTGGCGTTCGTGGCCAGCGACCCGGCCTTCACGCAGCAGCCCCAGGTCGCCAACGGCGCGAGTGAGCTGCTCGCCGAGGTGCTGGGTGATGCGGGCAAGCACGCCCGCAGCGCCGTGGGCGTCGCGTCCCTGCCGCTCGACGCCCCGGTCGAAGTGGAGCTGATCGCCGAGGTCTCCTGAGAGTTCGGATATGTCACCATGACCCGAGTGATGTTCTAGAAGCCCGAGTTGTTCTAGAAGGAGGTCATGTGACCGGTCTGCAGCTTCCAGACGAGCTCGCCGAGCGGGCGAGGGACATCCTCGCCGGACGCGTCCAGCCGGTCCCCGCGCGGGACGCCGCCACGGTGGTCATCCTGCGTGAGGGGCCGGAGGTCTACCTGCTCCGGCGCAAGTCCACGATGGCCTTCGCCGCGGGCGCGTACGTCTTCCCCGGCGGCTCGGTCGATCCCCGTGACACCGACCACGCGGTCGCCTGGGCCGGGCCGTCTCCGGCGGACTGGGGCACGGTCTTCGGCGCGGACGAGGGGGTCGCGCGCGGGCTGGTCTGCGCGGCCGTACGGGAGACCTTCGAGGAGTCGGGGGTCCTGCTCGCGGGGCCCGGGCCCGATTCGGTGGTCGACGACACCACGGGAGACGCCTGGGAGGCCGACCGGCTCGCGCTGATCGACCGGAGCCTGTCCTTCGCCGACTTCCTCGCTAAGCGCGGCCTGGTGCTCCGCTCGGACCTGCTCAAGCCGTGGGCGCACTGGATCACGCCGGAGATCGAGACCCGGCGCTTCGACACCCGCTTCTTCGCCGCCGTACTCCCTGAGGGGCAGCGCACCCGCGACGTCGGCGGCGAGGCCGACCAGGTCGACTGGAAGCGCCCGGCCGACGCCGTCGAGCTGGCGCACGAGGGCAAGATCTTCCTGATGCCTCCCACCTATCGCACGCTGACCGAGCTGGCCGCATGCGACTCCGTGGCGGACGTCCTGGCCGCGCGGCGGGAGATCGTCACGATCCTGCCCAGGGTCGTGGAGGTCGGCGGCGAGTTCCAGTTGGTGACTTCGTGAGCGGTCTGCACATTCCAGCCGGTTCGCCCGACGGATCCCGTACGACCCACGCCGAGAACCTGCTCGCGCCCAACCCGTCGCCCATGACCCTCGACGGCACCAACACCTGGATCGTCGGCGACCGGGACACCATCGTCATAGATCCGGGCCCCGACGACGAGGGGCACCTGCGCCGGGTCGCCGACCACCTGGCCGAGCGCCGGGTGAGCTGGATCCTGCTCACCCACGGCCACCACGACCACAGCGGCGGCGCCCGGCGCTTCGCCGAGCTGGTCGGCGCGCCCGTGCGGGCCCTCGACCCCAAGCACCGGCTCGGCGACGAGGGGCTGGGCGACGGCGACGTGGTGAGCGCCGGTGACGTCGAGGTGCGCGTGTACGGCACGCCGGGGCACTCGTTCGACTCGCTCTGCTTCTGGCTGCCCCAGGACCAGGCCATGCTGACCGGCGACACCGTGCTCGGCCGCGGCACCACCGTGATCGCCCCTGACGGCGACCTGGCCGACTATCTGCGCAGCCTCGACCGGCTCAGGGCCATGGCCGACGAGCTGGGCGTGGCGGCGCTGCTGCCGGGCCACGGTCCGGTGCTTGCCGACCCGATCGGCGTACTGGACGGCTACATCGCGCACCGGCGCCAGCGCCTCGACCAGATCAGGGCGGCGCTGCGGCAGGGCGCCAAGACGCCCCGCCAGATCGTGGAGATCGTCTACAGCGACGTCGACACCTCGCTCTGGCCCGCGGCCGAGATGTCGGTACGGGCCCAGCTGGACTATCTCGGCTCGCTGTAGCGGCTATCTGGAGCGGTTGTAGAGGCGATCCATGTCGAGGATGACCACGGCCTTGGCCTCGATGCGCAGCCAGCCGCGCTGCGCGAAGTCGGCGAGTGCCTTGTTGACCGTCTCGCGGGAGGCGCCGACGAGCTGGGCCAGCTCCTCCTGGGTGAGATCGTGGTGGACGCGCAACCCGTCGTCGGTCTTGGTGCCGAACCGCTCGGCCAGGTCGAGCAGCTGCTTGGCCACCCGGCCGGGCACGTCGGTGAAGACCAGGTCGGCCAGCACGTCGTTGGTGCGCCGCAGCCGCTGGGCCAGCGCCCGCAGCAGGTGGAGCGCCACCTCAGGGCGGCCGGTGAGCCAGGGGCGCAGGTCGTCGTGGCCCAGCCCGGCCAGGCGCACGTCGGTCAGCGCGGTCGCCGAGGCCGTACGGGGGCGCGGGTCGAACAGCGACAGCTCGCCGAACATCTCGCTCGGGCCGAGCACGCTGAGCAGGTTCTCGCGGCCGTCGGGCGAGGTGCGCGACAATTTGATCTTGCCTTCGAGCACGACGTAGAGCCGGTCGCCCGTCTCGTTCTCGTGGAAGAGCGTCTGCCCCTTGGACAGCTGGACTTCGGTGATGCTCGTCCGTAGCGCCGCGGCGCTCTCGCGGTCAAGCGCGGCGAACAGGGGGGCCTTGCCCAGCACATCTTCGGTGTTCACTCTGCCTCCTCTGCTGCCATTGTGACGCACCCCACTCCAGGCGGCGCACGTAGGCTATGGGAATGCCCACTGAGTCCAGGCTCGCCCTCGTGCGTCGCGCACGCCGGATGAATCGCATCCTGGCGGAAACCTACCCCGAGGCTCATTGCGAGCTCGACTTCGGTACCCCGCTCGAACTGCTGGTCGCGACGATCCTCTCGGCGCAGTGTACGGACAAGAGGGTCAACATGGTTACTCCGATACTCTTCGCCAAGTACCCGACAGTGGATGACTATGCGGGCGCCGACCGAGCCGAGATGGAAGAGATCATCCGCTCGACGGGGTTCTTCCGGGCCAAGACCAACAGCATCATCGGCATGGCCCAGGCGGTGTGCGAGCAGCACGGCGGGGTGGTGCCCGGCAAGCTGAAGGACCTGGTCAAGCTGCCCGGCGTGGGCCGCAAGACCGCCAACGTGGTGCTCGGCAACGCCTTCGGCGTGCCCGGGCTCACCGTCGACACCCACTTCCAGCGGCTGGTCCGCCGCTTCGGCTGGACCGACGAGACCGACCCGGTCAAGATCGAGCACGTGGTGGGGGAGTTGATCCCCAAGCGCGAGTGGACGATCTTCTCGCACCGGGTCATCTGGCACGGGCGCCGCATCTGCCACGCGCGTACGCCGGCCTGCGGCGTCTGCCCGCTGGCCGCCCTCTGCCCCTCGTACGGCACCGGCCCCACGGACGCCGCCAAGGCCCAGAAGCTCGTCAGACCGGGCCCCTTTTCCTGAGTAGGGAAGTCCCCGAACCCCTGGTGTGTTGGAGATTGCGTGACTCAGGTGCCCGACTGGCTCGACATGCTCGCGGCGCAGGCCGTACGGACTTCGGTGCCCTCCGGGCTGCGCCCGCCCGCTGAGGGTGGGCGGCCCGCGGCGGTCCTGCTGCTGTTCGGCGAGGGCCCGCTCGGGCCCGACGTGCTGCTCATCCAGCGCAGCTCGCGCGGGCGCAGGCACGCGGGCCAGCCGGCCTTCCCCGGCGGCGGCGTGGACCCGGAGGACGGCGGGCCCGTCGGGGCGGCGCTGCGCGAGGCCGAGGAGGAGACCGGCCTCGATCCGCGGGGCGTGACCGTGCTCTGCACGATGCCCGAGCTCTACATCTGGCGCAGCGACAACCGGGTCACGCCGGTCGTCGGCTGGTGGCGTACCCCGTCAGCGGTGCACGCGGCCTCGCCCGCCGAGGTCGAGTCCGTGGAGCGGGTGCCGATCGCCGAGCTGGTCGATCCGGGCAACCGGTTCACGCTGCGGCATCCGGGCGGCTACGCCGGGCCCGCGTTCCGGGTGCGCGGGATGCTGGTGTGGGGGTTCACCGCGATGGTGCTCGACGGGGTGCTGCGCGAAGGCGGGCTGGAACGGCCGTGGGATCCCGAGCGGGTGGAGGAGATGCCGCCGGACGTCCTGGACATGGCCTCACGGGGCTGAAGCACCGCTTCAGACGGAGCTGTGGGCGGCCCGCTTTCCGTGGCGCCCCGCTTCAGAAGAGCGGGTCCAGGCGGTCCTGATCGCCTGTGGTGAGGGCGACGCCGAGCGAGGCCCAGTCGGCCACGTCGGCGTCGCTGTCGGCCGCCAGCGCCCGCAGCGCGTTCAGCCCGGCCCGGTCCGGCGGGTCGCCCAGCACGTGCTGGAGCGCGTACGCGGCGCCGTACCTGACCCGTGGGTCCTCGTGCCCGGCCAGATCCATCACCGACGGCAGCGACCGGGGGTCGGCCAGGTGGCCGAAGGCGATGAGCACCGAGTAGAGCACCATGACGTCGTCCTCGCTGGCCGCCAGGTAGCGCAGGACGGGCAGGATCCGATCCACGTACGCCTCGAGCATGCCTAGGATGTCCACCCCGAGCAGGCGCTGGGTGACGTCGTCCGCCGCGCAGAGCCGCCGCGCCTCGATGAAGGACTCAAGATCGCCGCGCTGCCGTAGTACGGAGATCACGTGCCAGCGCACCGCCCCGTCGGGATCGTCGTCGCCGAGAGCCGCTTCGATGAGGCCGCGCACTGTTTCGTCGTTGGGCGGCATGCCGCCCACGGTAATCAGCGCGTGTCGCCGTCCTGAGGAAGACGTGCACACTTGACCGAATCGCTGGTTACCTTTGAAACGTGCGCGGTGATCTGCTTGACCTCATATTGATCGGCCTCGTGATCGCCTTCGGCGTCTCGGGTTACCGGCAGGGCTTCATCATCGGTGCCATGAGCTTCGTCGGCTTCGTCGGCGGAGCGGTGCTCGGGGTCTTCATCGCGCCCCCCATCTCCAAGGCCGTCGTCGACGGTGACACGCCGCAGGCGCTGCTGGCCATCGTGATCGTCTTCCTGGCCGCGACGATCGGGCAGTTCGCCTCCTCGACGATCGGCGCCGTGGTGCGCAGCCATGTCACCTGGGAGCCGGCCAAGGTCGCGGACGCGGTCGGCGGTACGTTCGCCAGCGCGCTGTCGGTGCTGGTGATCGCCTGGCTGATCGGCTCGCTGATCGTGTCGACGGCGTTCACCCCGCTCGTCGACCAGGTGAAGAACTCCATGCTGCTCACCACGGTCGACGACTCGATCCCGCAGACCGCGCGCAACTGGCAGCAGCCGTTCAAGAAGTTCATCGACCGGTCGGAGTTCCCGCCGGTGTTCGACGCCATCGGCGCGGGGCAGCTCGTCGACGTGCCACCGCCGGCGCGCAGCATCCTCCAGGGCGCCAAGCTCGAACGGGCGCAACGGGCCATCGTCAAGGTCCAGGGCAACGCCGAGAGCTGCAACAAGCTCATCGAGGGCACCGGCTTCGTCTACGCCAGGGACCGGATCATGACCAACGCGCACGTGGTCGCCGGTGTGACGCGTGACCTGCAGGTCCTCGCCTACGACAACAAGCGCCACCCGGCCACCGTCGTCCGCTACAACCCGCAGCGCGACATCGCCATCCTGTACGTGCCGGGGCTGGGCCTGCCGCAGCTCTCCTTCGACGGCGAGGCGGAGAAGGGCGAGAACGCCATCGTCGCCGGGTTCCCCAAGGGCCAGGGCTTCACGGCCGAGCCCGCCCGCATCCGCAGCCAGCTCAACGCGGAGGGCCCCGACATCTACCGCAGCCGCAACGTCACTAGGAAGGTCTACGCGATCCGCGGCAAGGTGCTGCCCGGCAACTCCGGCGGCCCCCTCCTGACCGTCAACGGCCAGGTGTTCGGCGTCGTCTTCGCCGCCGCGGTCAGCCAGGAGGACACGGGCTACGTACTGACGGCCAACGAGGTCAGGCCCGACGCCGACCAGGGCCGAAACGACACCACCCCGGCGGGCACGCAGGAGTGCGACTAGCCAGGCAGCTGACTGAGGATCAGCTCGATGGCCTGCGCCGGGTCGCTGTCGTCGCTCAGGCCCGACGCCGCCCGCCCCACCGAGTCGTACGGCATCCCGTACGACTGCACGCGCGCGGCACCCCGGCTGAAGAGGGTCAGCGCTCCGCGCCCGTTGCCGCGCTGCAGGTGCGTCAGCCCGACGCAGATCTGCGCCAGCCCCTGCCACAACTCACGCTCGTCTTCAGGGGCGCACTTCCAGCGGCCCTCGAACACCTCGTGGGCGTTGAACGGCAGGCCCTCGCTCAGGAAGCGGCGCCCGTCGGACAGGGCCTGCGGCGTGGTGGGCGCGTAGTCATCGGGCACCCGGTCCACGCCGGTCGAGCCATAGGGCAGTGGCCGGCCATAGGCGTCGCGTGGCCGGGCGTTGCGCGGCTTGCCTTCGGGATCGCGGTCTCTCATCGGCCAGGCTCCGAATCGGACAGCCAGCCGATCAGCTCGGCGTCGAACACGTCGGGGGTCTCCTCGTGGGGGAAGTGGCCTGCGCCCTCGATCAGCCGCCACCGGTATGGGGCGGCCACGTAGCGACCCGAACCGAGGGCCGTACGCGGCAGCACCCGGCGGTCGAGGGCGCCGTGCAGGTGCAGGGTGGGGGCCTCGATCTGGGCGCGCATCGTCCTGGCGAAACGCAGGCCGTCGGGGCGGAACTGGGAGCGGCCGAACCAGCGGTGATACTCCAGCGCGCAGTGGGCGACGGTCGGGATGCGGATCGCCTCGCGATAGACGTCAGCGGTCTGCTCGTCCGGCCAGCCGGGCCCCGACCAGGCGTCGAGCATCTTGCCGACCAGCGAGCCGCCGTTACGGGTGAGCCGGCGCTCGGGCAGGAACGGCACCTGGTAGCCGATCGCCGGGCTGGTCGCCCTCAGCTGGCCGAACGGGTCGGTCAGCAGCGACCTGCGCATCCGCAGGGGGTGCGGCGCGGACACGGTGACCAGACGGTGTACGCACTTGGGGTCGAGCACCGCCATCGTCCAGGCGAGCAGCCCGCCCCAGTCGTGGCCGACCACGATGGCCCCGGTCTCGCCGAGCGCCCGGATCAGGCCGCTGGCATCCCCGGCCAGCGTGGGCAGGTCATAGCCGCGCGGCGGCTTGTCGCTGCCGCCGTAGCCACGCAGGTCAACCGCGGCCGCGCGGTATCCCGCCGCCGACAGCGCCCGCAGCTGGTTGCGCCATGTCCACCAGAACTGCGGGAACCCGTGCAGCAACAGGACCAGCGGCCCCTCACCTGCCTCCACGACGTGGAAGCGGGTGCCGCCGGCGTGCACCTGCCGGTGCTTCCACGGTCCCTCGATCTGGACGACCGACTCGTCAGGTGCCATCACTGGTCACCGGCTCTATCTCCTTCTCCGGACTGGCGATCTCCTTGAGTCCCTTGATCGACCGGGCCGTACGCTTCATCCCGGCCAGCCCCTTAAGCCTACGGATCCCGATGAACACCAGCAGCCCGGCCACCAGCAGATAGAAGACGGTGACGATGAGGAAGGCCACCCAGTTCGGCAACCATTGGGCGAGCACGAAGGCGATCGTGAACGAGGCCAAGATCAGGCACAGGTGCGCCATGAAGGCGGCGGCGGCGAACAGGCCGCCGGCCGTGCCGATCCGCTTGGCGTCGAACCTGAACTCGGCCTTGGCCAGCTCGATCTCCGAGCGGATCAGGGTCGAGATGTGATCGCTCGCCTGGGCGACCAGCGAGCCCAGGGATTCTTCCTCGGGAGTCTGGGGCATGAACGTCTCCTATCGAGGCCTGGTGGCCGTGTCAAACATCATCCAGCGCGATGCGCCGCTTGCGCATCCGTACGTGAAGCAGTAGCGCCGCCAGGACGGACGCGGTGAGGCTGGCGAACAGGATCCCGGTCGTCACAGCGTCGACCCGCTCCCGGTCGGCGCCGAACGCCAGATCGCCGATCAGCAGCGACACCGTGAACCCGATCCCGGCCAGCAGCGACACCGCCGCCATGTCCCGCCAGTGGAGCTCTTTGGACAGTTTCGCCAGGCCAAGCCGTACAGACAGCCAGGCACCGCCGAACACACCCACAAACTTCCCGATCACGAGCCCGGCTATCACTCCCAGAACTACCCGATCGGAGAAGATACCGCCGATGCTGGAGCCGTCGAGCCTCACCCCCGCTGACAGGAACGCGAAGACCGGCACCGCGAGGCCCGCGGAGATGGGGCGGAGATAGTGGTCGGCGGCCTCCGCCGGGGAGCGGGTCTCGTGCTCTCGCGTCGTGACACGGGTGAGCAGGCCGAGCGCCACTCCCGCGACGGTCGCGTGTACGCCGCTGGCCTCCACCGCGTACCAGGCGCCTACGGCCAGCGGCAGGTACATCCACAGCCGCCCGGCGCCCGAGCGCTGCAGGACCCAGTAGAGGGCGATCAGGGCGGCGCCGGCCAGCAGCATGAGGAGGTTCAGATGGGCGGTGTAGAAGGCGGCGATGATGGTGATGGCGCCGAGGTCGTCGACGACCGCGCTGGTCAGCAGGAACGCCCGCAGCGCCGGAGGCATCGAGCTCGCGGTGACGGCCAGCACGGCGAGCGCGAAGGCGATGTCGGTGGCGGTCGGAATCGCCCAGCCACGCGCCGCGCCCGGCGCTCCCCAGCTCACCGCGAGGTACACGAGCGCGGGCACGACCATGCCACAGAGGGCGGCGAAGATGGGCAGCGCGGCCTTGCGCAGATTGGCCAGTTCCCCGTGGACGAACTCCTCCTTGACCTCCAGCCCCGCCACGAAGAAGAAGATCGCCAGGAGGCCGTGCTGCGCCCACTCGTAGAGCTCCATCGGGCCGAGCGCGGTGTGCTGGAGCGCGGTGTAGCCCTCATGAGCGACGTTCGCCCAGATCAGGGCGGCGACCGTGGCCGCCAGCATGACGATGCCGCCGATCGTCTCGGCACGCAACGCCTCGGCCACGGTACGGGCGTAGCGAACGGTCGGTTGGAAAGGCCACATTTCGGCGGTTGGACGCACGGGGTCTCCTCTGGAGGCTGTCGCGAGGATCGCTTCCCCGTGACGCCGACCCGACTTCCCGGCACACCGATATCCACCCTAACCCGGTAACCGGCCAAGCCAGCCCGGTAACCGGCCAAGAACGCGCACGTCACGGCGGCCGACCCCGTGCGGGCTCAGCGGCCGTTCCCCTGGAGACCACCCGCCACGTACGGCGGGTGGCGCCAGGTCGGCCACCATTCCCCCTGAGGCCGCCCGCCACCTACGGCGGGTGGCCTCAGGTCGGCCACCATTCCCCCTGAGGCCGCCCGCCACCTACGGCGGGTGGCCTCAGGTCGCCGTCCCGCAGAGGAGCGGGTTTCGCTTTCGCCCTTCGTTCCCCCGTCAGTCTTCGCTCTTCGCCGACGGGAGCTTCTCCGAGATGAGGTCCATCACCGTGCTGTCGGCCAGCGTCGTGACATCGCCCACACTGCGGTTCTCCGCGACGTCCCGGAGCAGCCGTCGCATGATCTTCCCCGAGCGGGTCTTGGGCAGCTCCGGCACCACCAGGATCTGGCGCGGCTTGGCGATGGGCCCGAGCGCCTTGGCCACGTGGTTGCGCAGCTCAGAGGCGATGTCCGCGCCCTCCTCCGCGGCCCCGCGCAGGATCACGAACGACACGATGGCCTGCCCGGTCACCGGGTCGGTCGCGCCCACGACGGCCGCCTCGGCGACCTTCGGGTGGCTCACCAGCGCGCTCTCCACCTCTGTCGTGGAGATGTTGTGGCCTGAGACGAGCATGACGTCGTCGACGCGGCCGAGCAGCCACAGGTCACCGTCGGAGTCCTTCTTGGCGCCGTCGCCGGGGAAGTACATCCCCTCGAACCGGCTCCAGTACGTGTCGATGTAGCGCTGGTCGTCGCCCCAGATCGTCCGCAGCATGGCCGGCCACGGCTCGCGTACCACGAGGAAGCCGCCACCCCCGTCGGGCACGCTGTTGCCCTGGTCGTCGACCACGTCGGCGTTGATGCCCGGCAGCGGGCGCATCGCGGCGCCCGGCTTGCCGCTGGTGACGCCCGGCAGCGGGCTGATCATGATGGCGCCGGTCTCGGTCTGCCACCAGGTGTCGACGACCGGGCAGCGGTTGTCGCCGATGTGCTCGCGGTACCAGACGTACGCCTCGGGGTTGATGGGCTCGCCGACCGAGCCGAGGATGCGCAGGCTGGACATGTCGTACTTGGCGGGGATGTCGTCGCCCCACTTCATGAACGTCCGGATCGCCGTGGGGGCGGTGTAGAGGATCGTGATCTTGTACTTCTGCACGATCTCCCAGAACCGGCCCCGGTGCGGGGTGTCCGGAGTGCCCTCGTAGATGACGCTGGTCGCGCCGTTGGCGAGCGGGCCGTACACGATGTAGGAGTGTCCGGTCACCCAGCCGATGTCGGCGGTGCACCAGTAGATGTCGGTCTCCGGCTTGAGGTCGAAGACCGCGTGGTGCGTCCAGGCCGTCTGGGTCAGGTATCCGCCCGAGGTGTGCAGGATGCCCTTGGGCCGGCCGGTGGTGCCGCTGGTGTACAGGATGTACAGGGGGTCCTCGGCGTCGTGCGGTTCGGCGGTGTGCTGGTCGCTCTGCCGCTCGACCAGGTCGTGCCACCACACGTCCTTGTCGTTGGTCGCCACGTCCTGACCGGTACGCCGTACGACCAGGACGTGCTCGACCTGCGGGCACTCGGCGACGGCCTCGTCCACGGTCGGCTTGAGCGCCGAGGGGGCGCCGCGGCGGTAGCCGCCGTCGGCCGTGATGACCACCTTGGCGTCGGCGTCGTCGATGCGGCTCTTCAGCGCGGTCGCCGAGAACCCGCCGAACACCACCGAGTGCACCGCGCCGATCCTGGCGCAGGCCAGCATCGCGATCGGCAGCTCGGGGATCATCGGCATGTAGACGGCGACCCGGTCGCCCTTGCGTACGCCGAGCTCCAGCAGGGCGTTGGCGGCCTTGCTGACCTCGGACTTCAGGTCGTTGTAGGTCAGGGTCCGGGTGTCGCCCTCGGGCTCACCCTCCCAGTGGTAGGCGACCTTGTCGCCGCGACCCTCTTCGACGTGGCGGTCCACGCAGTTGTAGGCGACGTTCAGCTCACCGCCGACGAACCATTTGGCGAACGGCGCGTTCCACTCAAGCGTGGTCTCCCACCGCTTGGCCCAGGTCAGCCGGTCGGCCGCACTCTCCCAGAACGCGAGCCGGTCGGCCGACGCCTCGGCGTACGCGGCGGAGGTCACGTTCGCCGCAGCCGCCAGGTCGGTCGGCGGTGCGAACCGGCGGTTCTCCTGCAGCAGGTTCGACAACGCCTGGGGCTCGTTGCCAGGGGTTTCCGGGGCCACCTCGTGCTCCTTCAAGGGCCAGATCGGACAGGTCGAGTCCCACTCCACCAGCTCACGTGCTCCGCACACAAGAGGTCTAGACAGGTCTGTACATGTGGCGCCGCACGGGTGATCCGGTTATCAACGGGACTAACAACTGCTATTGAACTGTTGTCATTTTGGCACCACACCAATATGGAACGGGCCAATGGGTGGGTTTATTGGGTCCCCCGCTAGGGTGGAATGCCGTGAGTGATCCACTGGCTGTCATCGCGGCACTTCCCGGCGTTCCCGAGGCCGTGGAGGAGGCCAGGCAGGCCGTCGACGGGCTCTATCGCCATCGTGTCCTGCGCCGCGCGAGCCCGGCGGTCTCGGCCGAGTCGTCCCTGCGCGGGGCGCGGGCGTCGGCGGCCATCGAGGGCGTCGACGTACCTCTGGACGAGCTGCGCCGGGGCTCGATCGAGGACCCCGTCGTCCAGGGCGCCCTGCGCGCGTCGGCGGAGCTGGGCCGGTTGGGCGCCACTTGGCGCAAGGCCCCCCGCCAGGTGCTCGCCCGCCTGCACACGCTCGCAGCGGCCGGCCTCACGGACTCACTCGGCCGCCCGCGCACCCAGGACCAGGAGCTGGCGGCGCGTCTGGAGAGCCTGTTCGGGCTGCTCGAAGCGCCCACGAAGGCGCCCGCGCTCGTGCTGGCCGCCGTCGTTCACGCGGAGCTGGCCGTGCTGCGTCCTTTCGGTACGGCCGACGGCGTGGTCGCGCGCTCGGCCGAACGGCTCACGCTGGTGGAGTACGGGCTCGACCCGAAGTCGCTGGTGGCCGTCGAGGTAGGGCATCTGGAGCTGCCTTATGCCGATGGCCTGCGGTCGTACCTGACGGGGTCACCCGAGGGGGTTGCGGAGTGGGTACGACATTGTGCCGCCGCGGTCACCCTCGGCGTACGCGAGACGACCGCGATCTGCGAGGCGCTGCAGAGGGGTTGAGCTGGAAGAGGGGCAGGTCGGCGAGGCGCTGACCTGCGCGGTGCCGCGAAGGGGCCGATCTTGGGGCGCCGCAAGGGTCCTGACATAGCTGACGGCGTCTCAGTCATGAGACGCCGTCTGCCGATACGTCACACCGGGTTACCAAGCGTGCACCTCTATTCGTCGGAGCGGGACAAGCCCGTCACGACGCGCCTCCCGCGGCTGGTCGCGCGTGGGTGCCTGGTTGACGCACCCGGACAAGTGGTCCGTGTCCCCTTTGTACGACGGATCCGCCCTGATGGGAACCCCTTGCACCAAGACCTTTACCCGTGCGGGGCCCTCCGGGGGTGAAGATTTCGGGGGGTCGTGGGTTTTGTTACGGTTATCAACCTGTGACGATCACGCAGAGTGATCTGCTTTATGTGATCGTTATGGGGGCGCGAAAAAAACTTGGCGAAAATGCGAGATTGCTCCTCGACGAAACTCGAGTCGATCGGGCAGCATACGGGGGTATCTCCGGAAACTGGGGCGACTGTGCACGGGTTTGGTTTGCCAGTCTCTTGCCATGCTCCGGTCAAGTGATGAAAGCTTTCTTCTGAAACGGGACCGGCTCTACCCCCCCGGAGCCGGACCGATCAGGCGACCCCCGCTCTCCCCCCCGGCGGGGGTCGCCCCATTTCTGCCCGGGTCCGGTTCCGGGTGGGTCCTTCCGCACCTGGATCCGCGCGCCATTGGGGTCGCGCGCCGTCTCGCGAGGACTCCCGTCCTCTCGCAGGGCTCGCGTAATCCATGGGGATCTCTGCCCCAAGTCCGTGGTCCCACGGGGGCTTGCGTAATCCACAGGGATCCCGACCCCAAGCCCGTGGTCTCACGCGGGCTTGCGTTATCCACAGGGATCCCGACCCCAAGCCCGTCGTCCCACAGAGGCTTGCGTTATCCACAGGGATCCCACCTCCAACCCCGTCATCCACAGAACCACGTTCGGCGGCCCGCCGCCCCACCCCCGCGACGCATGGTGTGCCTCCCGATCCGCAGATCAGGAGGCCCCTCATGCACCGCCCACTGGTCATCACCGAAGACCGCGACCTGCTCGACGACCTCGTCCGCGTGGCCGCCGCTGCCGGAGCCCAACTCGACGTGGCCCACGCTCCCGCCCACGCGCGCCCTTTCTGGAACCTCGCGCCCCTGGTGGTGATAGGCGGCGACCTGGCCGACGCGGTGGCCGCCACCTCACCACCCGCCCGAGACGGCGTGCTGCTGGTCACCCGCGAACCTGAAGATCCTGAAAGCTGGCGCCGATGCGTGGCCGTGGGCGCCCAGGCCGTCGTCGACCTGCCGGGAGGTGAGCGGCGGCTGGTGGAGGAGTTCGCCGACGCCATGGAGCCCGATCCCCGCTCCGGCGTCGTGCTCTGCGTCATCGGCGGCCGGGGCGGAGTGGGGGCGAGCGTCCTGGCGGCCTGCCTGGCCCTGCGCGCCTCCGGCGACCGCCTGCGCACGCTGCTGATCGACGCCGACCCGCTGGGCGGTGGCATCGACGCGCTGCTGGGGCAGGAGGAGGCCACCGGCGCGCGCTGGGGAGACCTGGTGGCCCGCGAAGGCCGGGTTGGCTCGGCAGCCCTCCGGGCCGCGCTGCCCGCGTTCGGGGACCTGACGGTCCTGTCCTTCCACCGCGGCGAGGTCCGGGCGATCCCCGCCCAGGCCATGCGCTCTGTGCTGGAAGCCGGACGTCGCGGCTTCGACGTGGTGGTCGTCGACCTCCCACGTCACCTCGACCCCGCCGCAGTCGAGGCACTGACCAGGGCGAGCGGCACGCTGCTCGTGGCCATGGCCGACGTACGCGGCGTGCTGGCCGCCGCTCAGGTCCTCACAGCGGTAAACCAGCACACCTCGGACATTCGCGCGGTCATCCGTCCCGGAATCCTCGACGGCGCCGTGGTGGCCAGTTCCCTCGGCATCCCCTCTGCCGGCCACCTACCCGACCAGCCCCGCCTCCCCACCACCCTCAATCGCGGCGAACTCCCCAAACTGGGCCCCCGCACCGTCCTCGGCGCCCTCTGCACCTCCCTCCTACGCGACCTACTCCCATCGTGACCAGCCAGACGAACCTCCAGCACTCCCTGCGCCCTGACACGTCCGCTGCGCACGGTCCTCAGTTGTCCGCAATGAGGAGCGCGGTGGCGTCCGCATCCGTGCCCACGCCGACCCCCGCGCCGACGCCGACGCCGACGCCGACGCCCATCCCCACCCCCGCGCTGGCGCCGTTGCCGACGGGGGCGTCCGGTTCCGTACTCGGGCCCCTATCCGCGTTCGTGCCTGTGCCCGCATCAACAATCTCTGTACTCGCGCTGGGGCTGCCGCAACTGCTGGAGCGGACAACAGAGGTGAGCACATGAATGCAGGAGGCGTGTCACCCGAGCTGATCGAGGCCGTCCGCGTACGGCTGGCACGGACCGGCGTCGAGCCCAGCGCCGCCCAGGTGGCGGTAGCCCTACGAGCCGAGAAATCCGTATACGGGGACGCGGAGATCCTCGCCGTTGCCCGATCCCTCTGCGCGGACCTCATAGGAGCCGGCCCTCTGGAGCCCCTCCTTGCGGAGCCCGACGTCACCGACGTCCTGGTCAACGGCTCTCGCGAGGTATGGGTCGACGACGGCCACGGTTTGCGCAGAACCCCGGTGACGTTCGCCGACGACGGCGCCGTCCGCAGACTGGCCCAACGCCTGGCCGCCGCCGCGGGCAGACGCCTGGACGACGCCTCGCCGTACGTGGACGCCAGGCTGGCCGGAGGCGTACGCCTGCACGCCGTGCTCCCACCGATCGCCTCAGGCGGCACCTGCGTGTCGCTGCGCCTGCCTCCGAGACGTACATTCACGCTGCCCGACCTCGTGGCGGCGGGCACGATCCCGCAGTCGGCGGTGCCGCTGCTGACGGCCATCGTGACGGCCAGGCTGGCGTTCCTGGTCACAGGTGGCACCGGCACAGGCAAGACAACGCTGCTGTCCGCCCTGCTGTCCCTGGCCGACCCAGGCGAACGCCTGCTGCTCGTGGAAGACTCGGCCGAGCTCCGCCCGCTCCACCCGCACGTCGTACGCCTGGAGTCCCGTCCGCCAAACCTCGAAGGCGCTGGCGGTGTCGGCCTGAGAGACCTGGTACGCCAGGCTCTGCGCATGCGTCCCGACCGAGTCGTGGTCGGGGAGGTCAGGGGCGCAGAGGTGGTGGACCTGCTGGCCGCCCTGAACACCGGCCACGAGGGCGGCTGCGGCACCCTCCACGCCAACGCGGCCGCCGACGTACCACCCCGGCTGGAGGCGCTGGGCTGCGCGGCAGGCTTGACCAGGGAGGCCGTGCACAGCCAACTCGCCGCAGCCCTCGACGTGGTCATCCACCTGACCCGCAACCACTCCGACGGCCGCCGCCGCGTAGCGGAGATCTGCCTCCTGTCGAGAACTTCGACCGGCTTCGTCGAATCCGTGCCCGCCCTGACCTTCGACGCGCACGGCCAGCCACAAACCGGCCCGGGATACGCCACCCTGGCGCGGAGAACGCCTCCATAGCCCCACCCGGCGCCCCAGGCGACCGATTTCGCCAACGAACACCTGTCGGCCGTACATGCGCCCATTCCGTCTGCCCGCATCACGGCCTGCGAGCAGATACCGCGATCAACCTTGATAGCCCCATCAATCCCGCCTAGCCCCCGCCAGCCCGAACCCCGCTCATCCGCTCACCACTCACCCATCCACCCCACGTCGACCCACCCCACGTCGACCCACCCCACGTCGACCCACCCCACGTCGACCCACCCCACGTCGACCCACCCCACGTCGACCCACCCCACCCGCTCACCCACCCGGCTGTGCCTCCTCCGGTGAGCTTCACCCGAGCAGACCCGCGACGAGCGAACGGAGGCCCAAACCCGTGATCGCAGCCTTGGTGGCCGCATTGTCCACAGCAACCGCCGTATGGCTGTGGACCGGCCCGAACACCGCCACAGCCCGCCTCGACAGGCTGACCTCAGTCCGCGAGCCATTCCAGCAGCGATCCATAAAGCACCTGATCACCCGCCCCCGCCCAGCCCGTCGCGCCGACGCCTGGCGTCAGGCATCGATCGAACTCTGCCAAGCCCTTTCAGCCGAACTGACCGCAGGCCGTACTCCGGGCGAGGCCCTATCCAGGGCGATCACCGCAGTCGACTTCCCCGACCCGGAAGCCCTACGCCCGGTGGTGGCGGCGGCAAGGGACGGCGGCGACGTGTCCACAGCCCTTCTGTCCGTGGCCCCACAGCAAGGCGGCGAGGGACTACGCCGCCTGGCCGCCTGCTGGAACGTCAGCGTGACCGTAGGCGCGGGACTGGCGGCCCTCGTCGAGCGCGTCGGCAGCACGCTACGTTCAGCCCAAGCCCACCGCCGGGACGTTACGGCACAACTGGCAGGCCCACGCACCACCGCGAGAATGCTGGCCGCACTCCCTGCCCTGGGCCTCCTTATGGGAAGCGCGCTGGGCATGCGCCCGCTCGCTTTCCTCTTCGGAAGCCTCCCCGGCCTCGCCTGCCTCACGGCCGGAATCGCCCTCGACGCCTGCGGCCTGTGGTGGACCCACCAGATGGCAACCCGCGCCGAAAACTCATAGCGCCGCCCGCTCCACCGCCGCCCGCCCGGATCTCCGTCGGACGATCACGCCGCTCCGTCGGACGATCACGACGCTACCTCGGACAATGACGACGCTACCTCGGGTGATCACGCGGCTCCCTCAGATGATCGCGCGGCGCCATCAACCGGAACGGACCCCAGACGATGTTCGAGCTGCTCTCCGCAGTCTGTGCCTGCGTGGCGACCTGGCTGTGGATCCCCCCGACAACTCCGGCCGAACGCCTGACCCGCCTGCTACCACCAGAAGCCGCCACCCAACCCCGGCCGAGGACAGGCATACCCCTGCACCCGCCCGGAACACACCGACTCGCGAACTCAGGCTCCACAGAGCCGGATGCCGACACATTCGCCCCACCGACCTGGCTCGATCACCCCGCGACCTCACCCCGCCGCATCAACCGCCGCACGCTGATCGGAGCACTCGGGGCCGCCCTCATCACCGCCCTACTCATCGGCGGAGGAGCCGGACTGATAGCCGCCCTACTCCTCACCCCCATCGTCGGCGTGACCCTGCACAGACAAGTCGACCCGGAAACCCGCCGAGACAGCAAACAGATCACCACCGACCTGCCGTTCGCCGCCGACCTCATGGCAGCTTGCCTCCTCGCCGGGCAGCCGGTCAGCGCAGCCACCGAGATAGCGGCGGGCGCGCTGGGCGGCCCGCTCGGCCAACGCCTGTCGTGGGTGAGCCGGCAACTCCGACTGGGCGCCGACCCCGACCCCACCTGGGCCTTCCTCGCCCAAGAACCCGCCACCGCGCAACTGTCACGAGCGATGAGCAGAGCGGCTCAGACCGGCGCCCCGGTGGCCGACGTCCTGACGCGCCTGGCTGAGGACGCCCGCCAATCCACTCGCGCCACGTCCGTGGCCGCAGCCAGAAGTGTCGGCGTGAAGGCGGTAGCACCCCTCGGTCTCTGCTTCCTTCCGGCCTTCGTCCTCCTCGGCATCATCCCTGTCGTCGCAGGCCTCGCCACCGCCATCACTGTTCCCTAACACCCAGTGACCCATCGCCGAATGTGGGACGGGTAATCGATCTTGGATACGAGCAAGGCACTTGCGTCAGGTGTCAATGGGAGAAGTTCTGCCGGGTCCTGCGGGCGGACCCAGTCGGCACCCTGGGCGATCAGCGACGCCGCGGCCACTTACTTGACGGCCGGTTAGCAAGCTAGCTTACCGTACGACAGGTAAGTGATTAGGGAAGGATCATCGCCATGCCCGAAAAGCAGACCCACACCTTGGCTGTGCCCGGTGCCCGCCTCCACTACCAGGTGCGCGGGCAGGGGCCCGCGCTCTTGCTGATCCCTGGAAGCAACGGCGACGCCGACCTGTTCGACGCCGTCGCGGGCCTGCTCGCCCCTCGTTACACCGTCATCAGTTACGACCGGCGCGGGTTCTCCAGGAGCACCTTAAACGGATCATTCGACAACAGCGCATGGGACGAGACCCACGCCAACGACGCGCGTTGCCTCCTACGGGCAGTAGCCGAGGGACCGGCGTATGTCTTCGGCAGCAGTGCGGGCGCGGTCATCGGACTCGCACTGATCAGCGAGAGCCCCGGCCTGGTCACCAGGTTGATCGCCCACGAACCGCCTCTGGCGGAGGTGCTGTCCGATGCCGCCAGGTGGCGGGCGTTCTTCCAGGAGGTGTACGACGCGTACCGGCGTGACGGGGCGGGACCGGCGATGCAGATGTTCATGATCGGCATCGGCCTGAACGCGCTCCAGCGACCAGCGGCCATCGACCCCGAACTGATCCGCCGCTTGTCGGTCAATATCGGCTTCTTCCTTGATCACGAAGTACGGCAGGCACCTGGCTACCGTCCCGACCTGGCGACCCTGGACGCCCAGCAGGAGCGCATCGTGCTGGGCGGCGGCCGGGACTCCCGCCAGCACTTCCCCTACCGTCCCAGTCTCGCCCTGGCCGACCGCTGGGGGAAACCCGTGACCGATTTCCCGGGCGACCACACCGGCTACTGGTCCCAGCCCGACGAGTTCGCGGCCACCCTCATCAACGTCCTGACCGGCCCGACGACCTAGCGGCCACCGAATCTGGAAGGGCTAATTGATCTCAGGCGCGGGACTCATCAGGCTGGCCGCTTCTTCGATGGAGGTAGGTGCTCGCGTGGATCTTGCCCGTCTGGAGCGTGGGCTGAACAGCCGCCACTACCCCGACGCCGCGGCGTTCGGGACCCGCGCCGCGCTGATCACGGTCATCTGCCTGGCTCCGCCCACCCTCTGCCCGGTCGAACGCCAGGTTCGCCAAGTGCTGACCGTACGAGGCGTCACCAAGGCCCGACGGCTTGTATGCCGGTCAAACTGCTATCCCCACTGGTCGGCTCATTCTGGACGAGTCAGCCGGCACCCGTCAGTTCCCGGGGGAGCGGCCAGTCGCCACCGACCATCCCGCGTCCACTGGCCTCCAACTCCAGCTCCACCTCCTGGACCTTCTCGACATCGACCCACGAGACCTCCGCTGAAGATCACTCCCATGCGAAAACGGGGCTAGCCGTCGACGATCACACCTCCGAGCGCAGTGCGGCCGGCCGGGGTGGCGACGAGCTCGACCGTGATGGTGTCGCGCAAGTGCGCCCCGAGGACGTCGGCGACGGCATCGGTGACGGTTCGTACAAGCTTGGCAATGAGCTCGTCGCTGTCGGGACGGTTGAACGCCGCCTCGCGGATACCGAACATGATCGCGGGTGGCGCCTCGTCGACCGGCTTGCCCCGCAGGCCCAATCGTCCGGCGGGTACGCCGTCGAGGTGGATGACCGCGACGTCGCGCGCCCACTCGCCGTATACGTCGACCACCGCGTCGGTCAGCGCGGCAATGAGGGCCGTTTCGGTGCCCTGCAGCTGTGACTCCAGGACCCGGACCGTCAGATGTGGCACGATGGACCTCCTGTTTGTTTTTAAATTAGCTTTAGTATCAAAGGTAATTGGTGAAGCACCAGATGGTCAACAACGCGGACGGCATGACGACTGACCAGGCGGTGCGGTCCATGCTGCTGCTGATGCCCAGGATGGTCGGGCGAGCCAAGCGGCTGCCCGTCCCAGAGGCGTTGCGGACGCTCGATCTCGCGCCCCGCCACCTGTCACTGCTGGCTTATCTGCAGTACGACGGTTCTCTCACGGTTAGCCAACTGGCGGAGCGACTGGAGATCGCTCCGACGACCGTCAGCCTCATGGTGGGTGACCTGTCTCGCCGCGGTGTCCTGACACGAGAAGAGGACGATGCCGACCGGCGACGGCGGGTCGTCGCAATCGCACCGCAGTACGTCGAGCCGATCGGCGAGTGGCTGTCGGGCAGCGGACTGGCGTGGACCGAGGTCTTGTCCGACCTCACGCCGTCCGAACGCGCCACGATCGTGCGGACGATGCGTGCCTACGAGACCGCCTTGGGCAAACGGATGCACGGTTGAGCTGAAGATCACGCATGCGCGAAAAACGGGGCGAGTGCCTCGTCGGCCGTTCAACCCCGAATTCCTCGATGGCCAGCCGAGCTGGCGTAAGAACAGGACGGTCTTTGCTGACCGGCCCGGTTGGCTCCTCCGAGCCTCGCCTGCGCGGCCCCGATCGCCAGCGGTGGCCCCGGCGCCTGCGCGGTGCCCGATTGCCAGCGGTGGCCCCGGCGCCTGCGCGGTGCCCGATTGCCAGCGGGGACCTCGACGCCTGCGCGGTGCCCGATTGCCAGCGGGGACCTCGACGCTTACTGACGCCACCGCATCGCGTTGGAGCACCCCTGTGCCTACCGCTAACGCGTCGGATACGCCTCTCACGGCCTGACCTGCCTTGCCGTGCTCCTCCAGAAGGCCCGCACCCAGAAGGCCCGCACCCGGCTCGTAAGGCGCTCTGTACGCCTCTGAGGTCGCTGGGGGTCCCAATGGCCGGTTTGGGTACGCGACCGCCTGCGCGCTCATTCAGACGGGCATGGACATGCGCGGGTAGGGCTGCCGAGCACCTACGCGTACCGGATCGACATCAGGAAGCACGCGGAGAGACCAACTGTCGCAAGACGGGCAGTGCGCCCATAAACATCCAGGTCAGCCCACTGCCTATGGGGGCAGTCCGACGTTTTCCACAGAACGTCGTTCGGCTCATCCGCCGCACGCAGCCTTGAGCCACTGTTGGACCCACGCCGGACGACACCCGGCTCCGATCACCTGGAGGCACCATGCACCATGCGGCAACCACCCCGAACGCCGCCGCCATACCGCTACAAGACCCGCCGATCGCCATACCGCCACAAGACCCCCCGACCGCCAAGGCGGCCAGCCCAGCCGTTCGCCACCACGGCTGGCTCGCCGACAGGTGGGCCCGTTGTTCGGGACCACACCGCGAGCGCGGCATGTCCACAGCCGAATATGCCGTAGGCACGATCGCCGCGTGCGCCTTCGCGGCGCTGCTGTTCAAGGTGGTCAGCAGCCCCGAGGTGCATGAGATGCTCTCGAAACTCATCGACAAGGCGCTCAACACAGCCGGATGACCCCGCCCCGAACTGCGACCTCCAAGCGCGTGAAGCGGCCGACATCACGTATGAGACGGTCGGCCTCGCACGTGAAGCGATCTGTAGTGCGTCGTAAACGGCGGACATCACGTCCGAGGCGGTCGGTGTCGCTCGTGAAGCGATGTGTATGGCGTCGTAAGCGGCCAACATCGCTGATGAAGTGGCGGTCGACGTCGCGCGGCTCCGTGACCGCCGAGACCGCTATGGTCCTGCCCGCGCTCATGGTCGTCTTGGCCGCCGCATTGTGGGCGATCCAAGCAGTTGGGGTCCAACTGGAATGCGTCGACGCGGCCCGCGCGGCAGCCCGGGCCGCAGCCAGAGGCGAGCCACTGGACGAAGTACGCGAACTCGTACGATCCGCCACCCGCCCCAACGCACAGGTGGACATCAGCCGCAGCCCGGAGAGCACAAGAGTAGAGATCTCGGTGGAGGTAGGACCAGCATGGGGAGCGTCCCTGCCCGCAGTACAAGTGGCCGCCTCCGCGACAGCCGACACGGAGTCATGACGCGCGGGCGCAGCTCGGCGAAGAAGTATCGAGCGGCAACATTCGTCAAGCGAGCAGACCGGGGCTCCGCGACATTATGGGGCGTTGCGCTCATGGGCCTGCTCATGGCAGTCGCAACGGCCCTCGCCACTGTGGGCTCCGTACGCGTCGCCCGCCATCACGTACACGACGCAGCCGACCTGAGCGCACTTGCGGCGGCGAGGCTGGCAATCTTCGATCCCCAGGCAGCCTGCGACAGAGCGAAGACCGTAGCCGCGAAAAACGGCGCCCACCTCCTCCAATGCACGCTCACAGGAGAAATCGCGGAGGTCCGAACCTCATTGACCATCACCCTGCCCGCCTTAGGAACCCGAACCCTCACCGGCAGGGCCCGCGCCGGCCCAAGCGGGTACCCGGTCGTGGCGGAGTGCGCCTCCGGTGCGTACGTGGGAAGACCTTGTCCGGCCGTCCCTCCTGGCCGGACAGACCTCGCACCACTGAGTAAGGTTAGATCCTCGTACCACTGAGTAATAGGAAGAGCGGCACACGGCGACGGCGCGCCAACTCGGCCAAGTCGCCGTCGAACCGCTCTTCCTGAGGGGCGCACTCACGCAGAGCCGACAGTGCAAACCCGGCGTTCATCAGCGCAGCTACATAGTCCTCAACAGTCCGGTGAAACCAGATGACACTGTCGCCCAACCAGTTTCGCAGCCGGGGGCCCTTGAGGAAGTAGTCATCGACGATCCAGTTCGTGCGCGGCTTCCCCGTCCCGGCGTCGTATGAGCTGAGAACGGGATGAACTACCGAAAGAATGATCCGCCCACCAGGCGAAAGGCATGCCTGGCAAGCCGTCAGTACCGCTTCCAGATCCTCGACGTAGTGCAGGGCCAGACGAGAAATGATCAGATCAAACGAAGAGGGCGGAGCGGAAAAGTCCTCCATGTCCGCTCGCTCAGCCCGCCCACAGGTGCCCCGCAGAGTCGCATTGGCCGCCTCCACCATGGCTGCCGAGCCATCCAGACCCAGGTAGCTACGACAGCCGGCGTCCAGCAGAGTCTGTCCGATGGCCGCATCCCCGCAGCCGAGATCCAAAACCCGCAGACCGGTGACCGTGCCAAGGACATCCAGTAGTGCTGGTTCCTCCATGACGTGGTTTGGGCTCATTGCCCCACTGTGACGATGGTCCCGATACCTCTGGAAGATCTTGGGCGAGTCGTAGAAGGAACCACCACGCTGGGATGCAGCAGTCACGATGCGGAGTCTAGATCAATCGGTCGGCCTGACGACACGCTGGTAAGGCGGCACCGAGAGCGGCGCTTGGGACAGTACGGAGAGCGGCGCTGTGGTGGGCGGAGGCGTGGATGCGTTTCCGCCCTGGACCCTGGACCCTGGCCCCGATCCCGGTCCTGGGTCTTGATCCAGGCCCCGGTTCTGGTTCCTAGACCTGCGCCGTGAGTCTGCGGGCTGTGGGCCTCGGTTTAAGGTGGCCCATGATTCTGGGCATGGAGTGGATCTCCGCTCCATGCTGAGCGCGTCCCCTGCTGGCGGCGTAGAGCCGGGAAGAGACCGGTTTTTAGCGCAAAGTTCGTAAAAGCAGGAGCGTTTTTCACTTACACGAACAATGTGACTTGTGGGGCTGTCGGGGCTAGGTCGCAATCGAATTACGGTTTCTTGGACAGAGTGTCCAAGAGTTGGATGGCTCACATAAGCTTCCGCTTACTCGAGAGTCCATGCCGTCTGGGGTCGGAGTCTGGGATGGCCCGGATCTGAGCCGCTAGGGTGCGGGTTCAGGGCGGTCGATGATCGACATCGGCCAAGCGGACTGCATTCCGGTCGTCGCGTGAGCGCCCCATGGTGGTCAGGCGGCGCGAGGTATGAACTGTCGTCGGCACTCGCCACGCGAGCCGGTGGTTGCCTTTAGAACTGTTGTTGGATTTCTCTGGCTTGATCGGTTGCGACGGTTGGTAATCGTGAGGTAATTTTCTGTCACAGCCGGGTGCCTGACTGGCGCTCGGTCCCCGCCCCCGTTGGTGTCCACATCAACGGGACAGCGTCCGGCGGGGCGGTGGCCCAAGGGGCGCACTTCCTCCAGAGGTGCGCAGTCAGGCCCTGACAACGCGGTTCTCAACCACGGTCCGCCCGGCTTGCCGGACGGACGCGGCTTCGGCTTCCACCGGATCACTACCCGGCCCCGGTCGGGTGCGACGAGGCTACGCCGATGTCCGTTTTACTCAGGTAAACACAGGGAACCGAAGACGCTCTCTATGGAGGGAAGCGCCGTGACGGTTGGCAGGGCGATAGTCGCGACGGCGGTCGTGGCGGGAACCATCGTGCTCGGTGGGTCCGCTCAGGCGGCCGTGGTGGCGCGGCAAGGCGCGGGCTCCGGGGAGATCACGTCTCCGTCCGACGGTCAGGTGGTCACGAGTGGATCCGTGCCAATCTCAGCGCATACCGGGTTAATGCAGCTCAACATGGGCGTGTACGTGGAGGGCCCCTCGACCACCAGGCAGAAGGTCGCCGGTGGGGGTGCCAACCAGACGATTTCCGGGACGTTCGATGCGGGCAGCGCACCCAACGGGACCTTCAATGTGGTCCTCAAGGGTGAGATCACCGGCAGCACCTACGCGACGAGCACCTTCAAGCTGAGGCGGCCCGCCGCCGCGCCGGACAACGTCGCCGCGGCCCTGCAGGGGACCGAGAAGATCGTGGTGACCTGGAGCAAGGGCTCGGAGCCGGACCTCCAGTCGTACGAGGTGGCAACCAGCCAGTCCGGCATCGTGGGCAGGCTGCCCGCCGACAGCGCCTGCTCCGGATCATCGTGCAAGGCCGTGCTCGCCATACCGACCAAGGCGGCGGGGCAGCGGGTGGGCTTCACCGTGAAGGCGTTCAGGGGGGACGGCGATGGCGGGTCGATCGAGTCCGGCAATTCTGGCGCCGCGTACGTGACCATCCCCGCACCGCCGACTGCCCAACCGAAGAAGACCGCCACGAAACAGGCGACCCCGGGCACCAAGAAGGGCGTTGAGACGCTGCCCACGCTGCCCGCCAAGAAGCACGCGCAGTCCACGGTCGCGCCCACGCACAAGGCGACCACGACGAAGAAGACCGACAAGCTCCCCGCCATGCCGGACACCGACCCCAAGGGCAATCTCCCGATTCCGACCGCCGACACCACCGGGGATTCGGGCAAGACCGACGGCCTCGCTCCGAACGGCACCACAGGCGACGCCGACTCCGCTGCCATCGATTCCAAGGTGAAGGCCCAGTCGTCGGAGTCGGCCGCCGGCGGCATCGGCCAGTACGGCCTGTACGTCGCAGGCGGGCTCGTCTTGCTGCTGCTGGCCGCACACGGAGGCGCGTGGGCGCGTCGCCGGTCTCTCGCCGCCGCTGGTGCCGGGGGTTCGGTGCCGCACTCGGCTGCTGCTTCGCCAAGTCCCGGCATTTCCGCTCAGCACAGTACGGATAGCGTCCCGCCCACCACTTCGGTACCCCGGCGCCCTGCCGTGGTGCTGGCAGTCGCCAAGGTCCGACCGGCCAGTGAGCGTACGCAGTCCCCTGAACAGTCTCGCTCGCCGGAGCGGTCCGGCGCTCAGACGCCTGAGCGTTCGCGCGGGTCAGAGCGGCTTGGTGCCCAGGCTCCCGGGGCCTCGCGTACGCCACCAGGACGCTCCGGCGCGCAGACGCCCGCACGGTCCCGAATGCGGGCACTGGAATCCCAGATGCAGGCACTGGAACACCCTGGCTCGGCGGTGTTCGACCGACCCAGCTCGGGGGTGCCCGAACAGCGCGGTGTGGCATCGTCCGATCGCTTCAACCCGACAGCGTCTGACCTGCCGGCCACGCCGTCCGCGGCACGGCGTTACGCGGAGGGGCCGAGTGCCGGTCGGGGTTACGGGCCGGTGCCGGGGCAGGCTCGTGCGCAGGTACGCGCCGCCCTCCCGCTGCACCTCAGCGACGCCGACATGCGGGCTGTTGATCCGGATGATCGGGCGTCCGGCGGTCAGGATGGTCGGACGGATGCTGGGCAGGTCTCGTGGGCGTCCAGCGGCCAGGATGGCCAAGTGGATGCTGGGCAGGCTTCCAGGGCGTCCGGCGGTCAGGATGGCGGGGCGGGCGCTGGGCAGGTTTCGTGGGCGTCCGGGGATTGGGACGGCCGAGCGGATGCCGGTCGAAATGACCGGGTGTCTGTCGATCAGGACGGTTGGAGGGGAGCGGTTCAGGGCGACCGAGAGCCCTTCGACCAGCTCGGTCGGATGCGTCCTGAGCTGGACGGTCGAACGGTGCGTCAGGAGCCCGTACGGATCGCGCTGCCCAGCTCGGCCGTGATCGAGGTGCCCGAGTCGGCCGCCGCCGTCACGCCGCCCGCGGTACGGATCGAGGAGCGTTGGGACGACTACCTGCCCCCTGCGCCCAGGGCGATGGAGGACAGTGGCTTCTGGGAGCGTCCGCAGCCCGGAGCGGGTGACTTCTGGGCGGCTGACGACGACGAGAACGCCTTCGCGGGCCACCGCCATCGCGGCGGCGATAGCTAACTCACGACCAACCCACCAAGTCCTCCGAAGGAGTCGGCCGGTGGGAGCACCTGCCTCGGCTGGCGCTAGCCATTCGCCGGGTTCCTCCGCGTTGAGGGCGTGCCTGAGGCGATCGGCCTTGCCGAGATCATCGGTATGCCGTCGGACTTTGAGTCCCTGACCTGGGCACTGATGTGGTGGGTGAGGTCATCTGGCACAGTGAGCCAGCCGTTGTTGAGCCGAGGTCGAACGGGCTCTGTCGTGCGTCAAAGGGCTGCGGATCCTTGTGAATCCTAAGTCCGGTACTGGCCGGCGTACTCGGCGGTGGGAACCGTGGGTGTGATGACGTCGATGAGCACTCCGTTGGGGTCGGCCACGATGAAGTGCCGCTGTCCGAAATCCTCGCTGCGCGGTTCGAGCACGGCCGGCAGACCTCCCCGTACCACGAGCCGTTCCCACTCCCCGTCCACGTCCTCGACCTCGAAGTTGAGCAGCAGCCCCTGAACGTGCGCGCGGTGGCCCTCGGGCAGCGTGGGATGGCGGTGGTCGAGAAGGGCCAGCTCGTACGGCGGGGTCCCGGGCCGGCGCAGACTCACGTACCAGTCCGCCTCGAACGTCGCCTCGAACCCGAACCACCCGACATAGAAGTCCCGGGACTCCCGCAGCAGGGAGGTGCAGAGGACCGGATAGAAGCTGGTCAGCATCACGGAAAGCTCCTTCGCATACCGATGGTATGTCAAGCTACGCTATTGGCATACCATCGGTACGTCAACAGGGGTGACGCGATGCGCCAGGGCAGCAGGATCGAGCAGCGCGAGCAGACCAGGCGGATTCTGGTACGCGAGGGCAGGCTGTTGTTCGCGAGCCGGGGCTACGGGGCGGTGGGCCTGTCGCAGATCGTCGCCGCTGCCGGGGTGACCAAGGGTGCGCTGTACCACCACTTCGGGAGCAAGGCCGACCTGTTCCGTACGGTCCTGGAGCAGGTGCAGGGGGAGGTGGCCGAGACGGTGGCCGCGACCGCCGAGGTCCAGGACGACCCATGGGAGCAACTGGTGGCCGGGTGCCGGGCGTTCCTCGCAGCCTGCACCGATCCGGACATCCAGCGGATCATGCTCATCGACGGCCCCGCGGTCCTGGGCTGGAGCGAGTGGCGCGCGCTGGACGAGGCCGCCTCCGCCCGCCATCTGGCCGAGGCGCTCTCCGGCCTCATCGAGGCAGGGATCATCGCACGACAGCCGGTGGCCCCGCTGACTCACCTGCTGTCGGGGGCGATGAACGAGGCCGCTCTGTGGCTGGCCGGCTCCGGAGATCCCGGCGACCTGGACGACGTGTGGGCCGCCTTGTCCAGGATCCTGCAGGGGCTGCGCCTCAAGTGAGCGCGCCTATCGTTGCGTTCTACGAGTGAGCCTGGCTAGTGCTAGCGCGCCAGGGACCCGAAGGAATGCGGTCAGTGGGTGGTCTCGCCTTGCCCAACCCGCCAACGACCTCGGAGGAATCGGCCAGCGGGTGCTCTCGCACCTACGGGCCACCCGGCGGGATACCCCCTTCGGGGGAGAGGGGGCGGACACCCGGCGAAACGTTCGTCGACGCCGGACTAGCTTGCGGCGGGAGCGGAGCGTAGCAAGGTGTCCAAAAGGTGGATGGCGCCGCGCTTGTCCAGGGGCTCGTTGCCGTTGCCGCATTTGGGGGACTGGATGCAGGATGGGCAGCCGCGTTCGCATTCGCAGGAGGCGATGGCCTCGCGGGTGGCCGTGAGCCAGTCGGTGGCACGGGCGTAGCCGCGTTCGGCGAATCCCGCGCCTCCCTCGTGGCCGTCGTACACGAACACCGTCAGCAGGCCCGTGTCCGCGTGGAGTTCCGTGGACACGCCGCCGATGTCCCAGCGGTCGCAGGTGGCGAAGAGGGGGAGCAGGCCGATGGCGGCGTGTTCGGCGGCGTGGGCGGCGCCGCCCAGGTCGAAGCCCTCCTCGGCCAGGGCGGCGACTTCTGAGGCGGGGAGCGTCCACCAGACCGCGCGGGTGCGGAGGGTACGCGGCGGGAGGTCCAGGGGCTCGTCGCCGAGCATCTCGCCGGACTGGAGGCGGCGTTTGAGGTACGAGACCACCTGCCTGGTCACCTCCACCTCACCGAAGTGGAGGCTGCCGGGGCCGAGGTCGTGCGAACGCAGGGAGGCGAGCACCGAGATCTCCGTCACGTCGCGCGCGAACGTCGTGTAGTCGGGCTCCGCACCGCCCACCAGGGCGACGCCGGCTTCGAGGTCGAGGAGCTCCACCAGGTACGTCTCACCCTGATGCAGGTAGACGGCGCCGGTGTGGACGGTGGTGTGGGCGGACGGCTCGTCCACGCTGCCGAGGAGGCGGCCGGTCGCGGACTCCACGACCTGGATGGGCGCCCCTCCGCCGCCCCTGATATCGGCCAGGTCGGTGGCACGTTCGCGCTTGGTCCAGAACCAGCCTGCGGGGCGCTTCCTGAGCAGGCCCTCGGTGACCAGGTCGTCGAGGACGTTCGGGGTGGTGGGGCCGAAGACGGGCAGGTCGGCGTCGGTCAGCGGGATCTCCGCGGCGGCGGCGCAGAGGTGGGGGCCGAGGACGTACGGGTTGTCCGGGTCGAGCACGATCGCCTCTACAGGCTGACCGAAAAGGGCCTGGGGGTGGTGTACGAGGTAGGTGTCGAGGGGGTCGTCCCTCGCGATGAGTACGGCGAGTGCCTCCTGGCCGTCGCGGCCGGCTCGGCCCGCCTGCTGCCAGAGGGAGGCGCGGGTGCCCGGCCAGCCGGCGATCAGGACGGCGTCCAGGCCGGAGACGTCCACGCCGAGCTCAAGGGCGTTGGTGGTGGCCAGGCCCATGATGGAGCCCGAGCGGAGGGCCTTCTCCAGGAGCCTGCGGTCTTCGGCGAGGTATCCGGCCCGGTAGGCGGCGATCCGGTCTGGAAGGGCAGCCCAGTCGGCGGACTCGGACTCGGACTCGGGCACGGGCACGGGCACGGACGCTCCCCAGGACAGCGCGCCCTGCTCTGAGCCTGGTGGAGCGGTGCCCTGGTCTGAGGGCGGTGGGGTGGTGCTGGGGGTGGGGAGCGCGCCGGGGTTACCCCCTGCGGGGGCGGAGGCCGTGCTCGATGAGCCGTCAACCGGGGTCCCGGCCAGGGAGAAGGCGACGTCGGCGAGTTTGGCGCGGGCGGTCAGGGCGACTGTCTCGGCGCCGCGCCGGGAGCGGACGAAGGCGAGGGTGCGGACCTTCGCCAGGACGAGGTCCGTCAGGAGGTCCGCGGCCTCGGCGGTGGCTGTGCGGCGCACCGGAGCGCCTCTCTCGCCCCGTAGTTCGGTCAGGGGCGGCTCCCAGAGCGCGATGGTCGTCGCACCCTTGGGAGACCCGTCCGACGTCACCTCGGCCATCTCAAGCCCCGTCAGCCGCATCGCGAACGCCCCCGGCTCGCTGGCCGTCGCTGAGGCCAGCAGGAAGACGGGCTGCGAGCCGTAGCGGGCGCAGACGCGGCGCAGGCGGCGCAGGATCTGGGCCACGTGCGAGCCGAACACTCCGCGGTAGCCATGGCACTCGTCCACCACGACCATCCGCAGCCGCCGGAAGAACGACGACCACTGGGCGTGCCGGGGCAGGATGCTGCGGTGCAGCATGTCGGGATTTGTTAGTACGTAGTTGGCGTGCTGCCTGATCCAGGTACGTTCCTCGAACGGCGTGTCGCCGTCGAAGCAGGCCGCGCGGAGCTGGGTGACGCGGAGCTCGCGGAGGCCGCGGAGCTGGTCGGCGGCCAGGGCCTTGGTAGGCGTGAGGTAAAGGACCGTGCCGCCGTCGAGGCAGGAGGCGACGGCCGGAGTGAGGTACGCGAGCGACTTCCCGGACGCTGTTCCAGTGGAAATGATCACATTTCGGCCACGATGGGCCAGGTCAGCGGCTTCGTACTGGTGGGGCCACAATCCCGGGATTCCGCGGTTCGCCAAGCGCGTAACCAGGAGTTCCGGCGCCCATTTCGGCCAACCCACTTGACCCGCCTGACGTGCTGGAACATGCTCCACATGAGTGACGCGCTCATGACGTGCGGGAACACCGAGCAGGTGACCGAGGAGTGGACCTGGCCGGTGTGGGGAGGAAGCGGAGGAAGTCACTGTTTCCAGTCTGCATCCGTGGGCAAAGTCGCCGGGAATCGTGATTTCGTATAGACACAAGCCAGACGCGTGGTTGAATGCCGCGCGTCAGGGTCAGACGGTCTGGAGCCCCGTTCCAGACTGCCAGGCCCGCAAGGGTACTTTCGCAGGCGAGGCGCTGGAGGATCTGTGGATCTGAAGTTGGATCACCACAACGAGGACCGACTCACCATCGTCGAGGTTGAGGGTGAGATCGATGTCTACACGGCGCCGAGATTGCGTGAGCTCCTCATCGACCTGGTGAACAAGGGCAACTTCCACCTTCTCGTGAACATGGAGAAGGTCGACTTCCTCGACTCGACGGGCCTCGGTGTCCTGGTCGGGGGGCTCAAGCGGGTTCGGGCGCACGACGGTTCGCTCGAGCTGGTGTGCACGCAGGAGCGCATCCTCAAGATCTTCCGGATCACCGGACTGACCAAGGTCTTCGGGATCTACGCTTCGGTCGACGAGGCCAAGGAAGCTCACGGCAAAGACAAGTAGTCATGGCTACCGTCGAGCTGACGTTCAGCGCCCTCCCCGCGCATGTGCGGACCGCCCGGTTGGTCGCGACGGCGATCGCCCGGCGCACCGGCGTGGAGGAGTCACTGCTGGACGAGGTCAGGCTCGCCGTCGGTGAGGCCTGCTCCCGGGCGGTTGAGGCGCATCGCGCGCACTGCCCGGGAGAGCCCATCCGCATCGAGCTGAAAGACGACTCGGGACGGTTCGAGGTCACGGTCAGCGATCAGGCCCCCAGCGACGAGATCAAGCAGGAGCAACCCCTCGATTTGGGCATGCTCTCTGACTCGTTCATGTCGGGGTTCGGCATCGCGGTGATCGCGGGGCTGGCCGACGATGTGGAGGTGTTCCCCAGTCCGAAGGGGATGCGCATCCGCATGAGCTGGCCCGCCGCCACCAATGGCGCGCCGATATAAGACAATCTTTCTTTCTTTTACGGCACGGCACGGTGGGCCCCGCCCGCCGACCGTGGCTGAGCCCTGTCCAGGGGTACGCTCCTCTGGTGATACGGGGCTGGGCGCCGATACGAGGCACGGCACCCATGGCTTCCACAAGCCAACAGCCATAGAGCACTGAGCCACCCGACGGCCATAGGGCGCCAGCCAACAGCTGTAGGGCCGTCGCCGTCTCTTCCGAGTGACCGGCCGGGTCGTGGGCATCCACGGCCCGGCTCCGGCATGTCATCCCGGCCGCTGGCCGCTGAAGGACATCTCCCGGGCGGTTGCGGCCGACTGCCGTGCCCCCACCGTCCGGCTTCGCCCCATCGTCCCTCTGGGATGTCCCAAACTCATGTTTCGGGCGTGTCGTTTCGGGCACCCTGTCATGGCCGTAAACCCGGGGAAATATCGGTTGTCAGATGGCAAATCGCCTTGCTGGCTGGGGATTACTGGGGGATTACTGGACGCGTGGCCAAATAGCGACCGGCAGAGCCTTCATATCCGCGCAGCCCGTGCGTAGACTCCCGGCACCGGCCAAGGTGATCCGGCGAAACTGCGGACTCAACCGGAAGCGGCACCCACAACCCGGATGGTGCCGCACCAGCCCCGCCGATCTTTGCGCACCGCCCGGGCAGGACGACCGGTCTTGCCGAGGAGAACGATGTTTAGGCACATGCTGGCGGTGGAGCCAGCGTCCAATCTGGCCCTGAGCGGTAACAATCTCACCATCGTGATCGTGGTCGCCGCGGTCGCACTGATCGCCCTAGCCGTCGCCGGCGGCCTGGTGCGCGAGGTGCTGTCCGCCGACCCCGGCACGGAGCGCATGCAGGACATCGCCCGTGCCGTACAAGAGGGAGCCGCCGCCTATCTCGCGCGGCAGTTCCGCACGTTGGCGGTCTTCGTCGTCGTGATCCCTTTCCTCCTGCTCCTGCTACCGGGTGAGACCGATGTGCGCATCGGCCGCTCGATCTTCTTCGTGGTCGGGGCGGTATTCTCCGCGCTGACCGGCTTCATGGGCATGTGGCTGGCCGTACGCGGAAACGTACGTGTCGCGGCCGCCGCCCGTGAGGCGGGCGAGAAGCGCGCCATGCGCATCGCCTTCCGTACGGGCGGCGTGGCCGGCATGTTCACCGTGGGCCTCGGCCTGTTCGGTGCGGCCGTCGTCGTCTTCGTCTACCAAGGTGACGCGCCCGGTGTCCTGGAGGGCTTCGGCTTCGGGGCGGCGCTGCTGGCGATGTTCATGCGAGTCGGCGGCGGCATCTTCACCAAGGCCGCCGACGTGGGCGCCGACCTGGTCGGCAAGGTCGAACAGGGCATCCCGGAGGACGATCCGCGTAACGCGGCGACGATCGCCGACAACGTGGGCGACAACGTCGGCGACTGCGCGGGCATGGCCGCCGACCTGTTCGAGTCGTACGCGGTCATGCTGGTCGCCAGCCTCATCCTGGGCAAGGTGGCCTTCGGCGAGCAGGGACTGATCTTCCCGCTGATCGTGCCCATGATCGGCGTGCTCACCGCGATCATCGGCATCTTCGTCACCCGGATGCGCGACGGCGACCGCAGCGGTATGGCCGCCATCAACCGCAGCTTCTTCATCTCCGCCGGGATCTCCGCGGTGCTGGTCGCCGCGGCGGCGTTCTGGTACCTGCCCAGCACCTTCGGCGACCTGACCGGCTCGGCCGTGCAGTCCACCGCCAACCCGCGGCTCATCGCCATCGGCGCGGTGATCATCGGTCTGGTCCTGGCCGGCGCCATTCAGCTGCTGACCGGCTACTTCACCGAGACGACCAGGCGTCCGGTCCGCGAGATCGGCGAGAGCTCGGCCACCGGGCCGGCGACCGTCATCCTGGCGGGCATCAGCGTCGGCCTCGAGTCGGCCGTCTACTCGGCGCTGATCATCGCCGGCGCGGTCTACGGCGCGTTCCTGCTGGGCTTCGGGAACGTGACGATCGCGCTGTTCGCGGTGGCGCTGGCCGGCACCGGCCTGCTGACCACGGTCGGCGTCATCGTCTCGATGGACACCTTCGGCCCGGTCTCCGACAACGCGCAGGGCATCGCCGAGATGTCCGGCGACGTCGAGGGTGAGGGCGCACGCGTGCTCACCAGCCTCGACGCCGTCGGCAACACGACGAAGGCCATCACCAAGGGCATCGCGATCGCCACGGCGGTGCTCGCGGCGACCGCGCTGTTCGGCGCGTTCCGCACGGCCGTGGAGCTGGAGCTCGGCAAGGCGAGCCAGGCGGCCAAGGAGGCGCTCGGCGCGTTCTCCACTTTCAGCCTGAGCATCGACCAGCCCAACGTGCTCGTCGGCCTGGTCATCGGCGCGGCGGTCGTGTTCCTGTTCTCCGGGCTGGCGATCAGCGCGGTCGGGCGAGCCGCGATGCGCGTGGTCTTCGAGGTACGCGACCAGTTCCGCAACCACCCGGGCATCATGGACGGCACCGAGAAGCCCGAGTACGGCCGCGTCGTCGACATCTGCACCCGTGACTCGCTGCGCGAGCTGGCCACGCCCGGCCTGCTGGCGGTCATGACACCGATCGCGGTCGGGTTCGCCCTTGGGTACGCGCCGCTGGGCGCGTTCCTGGCCGGGGCCATCGCCTGCGGCACGCTCATGGCGGTCTTCCTGTCCAACTCGGGCGGTGCCTGGGACAACGCCAAGAAGCTGGTCGAGGACGGTCACCACGGCGGCAAGGGCTCCGAGGCCCACGAGGCCACGATCATCGGTGACACGGTCGGCGACCCCTTCAAGGACACGGCCGGACCGGCCATCAACCCGCTGATCAAGGTGATGAACCTGGTGGCGCTCCTGGTGGCGCCGGCGGTGGTCCTGTACGCGGGCAACCCGGCCCTGCGCATCGGGATCACGGTCGTGGCCGTGGGCGTGGTGGTCGGCGCCATCCTCGTCTCCAAGCGCCGCTCGGTCACCAACGAGTCGGCCAGCAACGACAACAACCGGGAGCACCAGCCGGTGGCTTCCTAGCGATCCCATCCGGACGCCCGCTCCTCCGAGGTCTGGGGGAGCGGGCGTTCCACGTTTCAAGAGAGCGAGGCCTCAAGAAACACCGCGGGTCAGGTGCGGCACCCGCCGCCCCCGGTGGGAAACTGGGCGGATGGAAGACAAGCGGCCCAGCGGCGGCAAGTCGCTGGCCTACATTCTGCTGGCGATGCTGGCCATCCTCGCGCTGATCGTCGCGCTGGGTGTGTGGGCGACGAGAGGAACATGAGCACGTGCGTACGTTGATCGTGCTCCGCCACGCCAAGGCCGCGCAGGTCCCCGGCCTGGAGGACAGCGAGCGTCCGCTGACGCACCGGGGCGAGCGTGACGCGAAGCGGGCCGGCGACGAGGTGCGGGCCCTCGGGCTGGCTCCCGACCTGGTGCTGTGCTCCCCGTCCCTGCGCACGAAGCAGACCGCCGAGCTGGCCTTCCCCGAGGTGGCGGTCAGCTACGAGCGTGACGTCTACCAGGCATACCCCGAGGAGCTGCTGGCGCTGGTCAAGCTGACCGATCCAGAGCTGGAGACGGTCGTGCTGTGCGGCCACAACCCGGGTGTGCACGAGCTGGCGATCTCGCTGGCCGGGGGCGACTACGGGTTCCGGCCGGGCTCGTTCGCGGTCATCCGTACGGAAGCGAACTGGGTGGACCTGTGGCCGGGCGAGGCCCAGCTGATCACCCGCTGGGACCCCAAGGAGGGAGAAGTCAGCGGGTGAGCACGCCATCCTCGGCGTCCGCCGCCTCCACCTCGTCCCGGGAGATCCCGAGCAGGTAGAGGATCGAGTCGAGGTAGGGGGTGTTGACCGCGGTGTCCGCCGCCTGCCGGACGACCGGCTTGGCGTTGAACGCGATCCCGAGCCCGGCCGCCGCGATCATGTCGAGGTCGTTGGCCCCGTCGCCGATGGCCACGGTCTGGCTGATCGGCAGCCCCGCCTCGCGGGCGAACCGCTCCAGCGCGCGGGCCTTGCCCGGCCGGTCGACGATCTCGCCGACGACGTGGCCGGTGAGCTTGCCGTCGACGACCTCCAGCACGTTGGCCGCCGAGTAGTCGATGCCGAGGTCCTCGACCAGGCTGTCGGTGATCTGGGTGAAGCCGCCGCTGACGATGGCGAAGCGGTAGTCGAGCCGCTTGAGCGTGCGGACCAGCGTACGGGCGCCAGGGGTGAGTACGACCTGCTGCCGTACCTGCTCGAAGACCTCGGCCGGCAGCCCTTCGAGCAGCGCGACCCGGCGGCGCAGGGACTCGGCGAAGTCGAGCTCGCCGCGCATGGCCTCCTCGGTGACCCGGGCGACCTCTTCGAGGCAGCCCGCGTGGCCGGCCAGCAGCTCGATGACCTCGCCCTGGATGAGCGTCGAGTCGACGTCCATGACGACCAGCCGCTTGGCCCGCCGCGACAGACCGGTGCGCTGCACGGCCACGTCGACGTGCAGGGCGGCGGCCTCGGCGGCCAGCTCGACGCGGAGCGCGCTCGGGTCGGCGCCGGAGACCGACAGCTCGATGCAGGTGACCGGCCACTGGGCGAGGCGTTCGATGCGGTCGATGTTGGCGCCGGCGGCGGCGATGCGCCCGGCGATGCCCGCGATCGCGGCGGGCTGGAGCGTCGCGCCGAGCACGCTGACCGACAGGCGGCCGCGCCGGCGCTGCTCCTTGGTCTGGGAGCCGGTGGAGAGCTCCAGCTCCAGGCCGAGGTCCTCAGCCACCCGCTCGACGGCGGTCCACATGGCGCCGAGCGTGCTGCCCGTGCCGGTCGACGGACCGCCCGCGTAGGCGACGAGCACGCCGAGCGTGAGCCGCCCGCGGATGACGACCTGCTCGATGTCGGCCACCGTCACCGGGAAGCCCGACAGAACCGAGAAGAGCCTCGAGGTGACGCCCGGTCGGTCCGGGCCGGTCAGGGTGATCAGGAGGGTGCGCTGGTCCACATTGAGCCAGGCTACTTGGCGTCCCAGGCACACGAGCACGAGGGGCCACTATCGGCGCAGCAGCACGTGGGTGTCACCGAACTCGTGCCAGAGGTAGCCCTCCCGCAACGCCGCCTCGTAGGCGCGGGCGAGCGGCTCCCGCTCGGCGATCGCGGTGAGCATCATCAGGTGGCTGGACCTGGGCTCGTGCAGCCCGGTGATCAGCCCGCTCACGGCCTTGACCCCGATGTCGGGCGTGACGATGTGCCTGGTCCAGCCCGCCGAGGCGGCCACCAGCCCGTCGCCGCCGACGGCCGTCTCCAGCGCGCGCACCACGGTGGTGCCGGCGGCCACCACCCGGCCGCCGTTCGCCGTGGTCAGGTTGACCAGGCGGGCCGTGGCCGCGGGCACCTCATACCGCTCCGTGTAGGGCGGCTCGTCCTTCTCCGGCGAGGCGACCCCGGTGTGCAGGGTGATCGGCGCGATGCCGACGCCGCGCGCCACCAGAGCCGTGACCAGCTCGGCGGTGAACGGCCGGGCCGCGCTCGGCATCTCCGCGCTGCCCGGCACGGTGGCGAAGACGGTCTGGTAGGCGTCGAGCGGCCAGTCGCGCGAGACGTAGGAGTAGCGGATGGGCACGCCGTGATCGCGCAGGTACGCCTCCACGTCGCGGTCGAGCCTGGCTCGCCACAGGCGCGGCGTCTCGCGTTCGATGAGCCGCAGCGTCGCCCGTCCCGGCAGCGGCAGCCATTCGCCCGGCTCGCCGCCGCCGTACGGCTCGGAGGACTTCGAGGTACGGCGGCGCAGCTCGACCAGCCAGGTGCCGTCCTCGCGCGCGGTGGAGAAGTGCACGGCGAGCCGGTCGAGCCTGATGGCGGCGGGCAGCGTCGCGGAGTTGTTGACCACGATCAGGTCGCCGGGGTCGAGCAGCCCCGGCAGGTCGGTGAAGCGGCGGTGCTCCGGCGGGAGATGGCCGCGCGAGACCAGCAGCCGTACCGAGTCGCGGGTCAGCCCTCGGGCCTCGGGCGGTTCGTGCGCCGACAGGGTGTCCGGCAGCGCGAAGTCGAGCGCGGCGGTCATTGCAGGCTCACCCGGCCGCTGGCCGGACGCGCCCTGACCAGGTCGTACAGTGCCGCGGCCACCTTGGCGGGGTCCGCCGCGCCGGCCGCCTCCTCCGCGCCGACGGCGTCGGCCAGCATGCGGGTGTTCATCTCGCCGGGGTCGGCCCACCAGACGGCCAGGTCGGGTTCCTCGGCCGACAGGACGTTGGACAGCTGCTCCAGGGCGGCCTTGGTGGCACCGTAGCCGCCCCAGCCCTCGTAGGCGCCGGTGGCGGCGTCGGAGGTGATGTTCACGATCGCGCCGCGCGTGGCGCGCAGCGCGGGCAGCGTCGCCTGGATGAGGGCCAGGGGAGCGATCACGTTGGTCTCCAGCAGGGCCCTGAACTCATCCCTCGGGTACACCGACAGCGGGGGCAGCGGGGTCACGCCCAGCCCGCTCGCGTTGTTGACCAGCAGGTCCAGCTGGGGTACGGCCCGCGCGAGCCGCTCGACATGCGCCGGGTCGCTCACGTCACCGGCGATGGCGGTGGCGCCCAGTTCGGCCGCGACCCGCTCCAGGTCCGCCGCGCCGCGGGCGGTGAGCAGGAGCTCCCATCCGGCGCCGGCGAGCGTCGTCGCCAGGGCCAGGCCGAGGCCGCGGGAGGCACCGGTGATCAGTGCGGTGTTCGTCATGCCTTGACGGTAGGAGCGCGGAACCGGCCGTACATCGGGCTGAGGGGCCGCCTCCGCCTGGGCATATGGACCTAGGACCGACGGTCCTGGGCATGACGGCCCGGGACCATAGAGTGGGTGCCGTGGCCTCCGACAGAGACGAGATCATGCAGGCGGTGAGCACCGCCGTGCTCGCGGTGACCCGGCACCTCTCGGTGCGCGAGGTGCTGCAGGTCATCGTGCGCTCGGCCCAGCGGCTGCTCGACGCCCGCTACGCCGCGCTCGGCGTGCCGGACGAGGACGGCTCGTTCGCCGAGTTCGTCGCCGAGGGCCTCACCGACAAGCAGTGGGAGGCGATCGGCCCGCTGCCCAGGCAGCACGGCATGCTCGGCGCGATGCTGCGCGACGGGGCTCCGGTACGCCTGCCCGACCTGCGCGAGGACCCCAGGTTCGAGTGGTGGCCCAAGGCGCACCCGGTGATGAAGGACTTCCTCGGCGCCCCGATCCGCGACGGCGAGGAGGTGCTCGGCATCATCTTCCTGGCCAACAAGCGCTCGCCCGACGGATTCACGGAGGCGGACCAGGACCTGCTCACATTGTTCGCCGCGCACGCCGCCATCGCGCTGACCAACGCCAGGCTGTACGAGCGGGGCCGCGAGCTGGCCATGCTCGAAGAGCGCAACCGGATGGCCCGCGAGTTGCACGACGCCGTCACCCAGAAGCTGTTCTCGCTCAGGCTGACCGCGCAGTCCGCCGCCGTCCTGCTGCCCAATGCCCCCGACCAGGCCGCCGCCGAGCTCGAACGCGTGCAGCGCCTGGCGGGCGAGGCGCTGGCCGAGCTCCGGGCGGTGATCGTCGAGTTGCGCCCGGCCGAGCTCGACCGGCACGGGCTGGCGGAGACGCTGGCCAAGCACGTACGCCTGCTCGACCGGCTCCATCCCGCGCACGTCACGTTCGAGGGCGGCGAGCTGCCGCCGCTCGACTCGGCGGTGGAGGTGGCCGTGCTGCGGGTCGCGCAGGAGGCGCTGCACAACGCGCTCAGGCACTCGGACGCCGGCCACGTCGAGGTGCGGCTGGCCGACGAGGGCGGCAAGCTGGTGCTGACCGTACGCGACGACGGCAAGGGCTTCGAGCAGGCCGAGTCGCGCGGCCTGGGCCTGGTGTCGATGAGGGACAGGGCGGAGTCCGTGGGCGGCGTCATGACTGTCGCCTCGGCCCGCGACGAGGGGACGACGGTCCGCGTGGAGGTGGGCGTGTGATCCGGGTGCTGATCGCCGACGATCACCCAGTGGTACGGCAGGGCCTGCGGACCTTCCTCGACCTCCAGGAGGACATCACGGTCGTCGGCGAGGCGGCCGACGGGGCCCAGGCCGTCGAGCTGGCCGGCGAGCTCGCTCCCGACGTGCTGCTGCTCGATCTGAAGATGCCGGTGCTCGACGGGCTCGGCGCGCTGGGCCGGCTCTCGGGGGCGCTCCCCAGGGTGATCGTGCTGACCTCGGTGAGCGACCGGTCCGACGTGGGGCCGGCGATGCGGGCGGGCGCCTCCGGGTTCCTCTATAAGGACGTGGATCCGAACGCGCTCGTGCAGGCGGTGCGGGCCGTACATGGGGGGCAGGTGCTGCTCGCCCCCGAGGCGGCGGAGGCGATGCTGGCCGGCGTCAACGGCTCACCGCCGGCGCTGGGGCCGGTGCCGCTGACCGAACGGGAGCGCGAGGTGCTGGCGCTGATCGCGGCCGGCCACTCCAACCGGGAGATCGCCAGGAGCCTGTCGGTCGCCGAGAAGACGGTTAAGACGCACGTGTCCAACGTGCTGATGAAGCTCGGCGTCCAGGACCGCACTCAGGCCGCCCTGTACGCCGTCCGCCACGGCTTCGCCTAGCCGGACTTCGCGATGTGGATGGTCGGCTGAGTGCGGTCGCGTGGCCGCAGTTTGCGCAGGACGCTGGCGATGTGGTTCTTCACCGTGCCCTCGCACGCTGCTCAACGGAACAGGAGGATGACGCCCATGGAGGTCGCCAGGGCGAGGGCGAGGCCGGCGAGACCATAGGGGACCGGCCGACGCCCCCAGAGGGTGCGCGCGTCGAATGAGTATCGGCCCGCGCCGGTGAACAGATAGGCGAGCGCGACCGCACCGAGGAGCAGCTGGAATTCGAAGCCGTCCTTCTGGGTGCCCATGAAGAACCCGGTTGGTGCCTTGATGTAGACGATGTTCACCGCGACACCAAGGAGCGCCGCAGCCCCCAGCGGAGTGCCGAGGCCGAGGAGCAGCAGTGCGCTACCACCTGTCTCGCTGAGAGCGGTCACCCAGGCGAGCAGGGTGGTGTTGCTGGTGAACCCGTAGCCGCCGAGGACCTTGGCGAACCCGCCGATGCCGCTGCCGCCGAACAGGCCGAAGAGCTTCTGCAGACCGTGCGCTCCGACAATGCAGGCGAGGGTGGCCCGCAGAACGAGCAGGCCGATGTCGATCCCTGGGGAGGGATCGACATGGCCTGCGGCCTCGACCGGCGGGCCGGCGCTGCCGGAACCGATGTTGAACAGTGCGGTGAGATGCAGTGATCGAAGGATGCGATGCTTTGCCGTGATGTCCTCTTGTGTTGTCATGCTGAAGCCTTTGCGTAAGGTCGATGGGACGGTCGGCTAGGCGAGGGAAGCGGGGTTCCCGGGAGCCTCCGAGTGGGGTCCTCTCGCCAGGCGGAAGGTGTAGGTGAGGCGCCGCCATTCGCTGGTGACCCGGCGGCCGCCGGGAGCGGGCCCGTCGCCCCGCTCGAACGGGGCGACAAGGGGCTCCTTCACGCCGAAGACCGTGTCGGAGTCCAGATGCTCCCCGCCGGCGACGAACAGCTGGGTGACGAGTCGGCGATGCCCGGGAGCGTCAATCAGGAAATGGATGTGCGGGGCCCGGAACGGATGCCGGCCTACGGCGGCAAGCATCTGGCCGACCGGGCCGTCATCCGGAATGGGGTATTCGCTGGGCAGGATGGTCCAGAAAACGAGCCGGCCGTCCGAGCCGGTGAAGAAGCGTGCCCGCAGCTGCGGCTCCGGCAGGTCCGGGTTTTGGACGTCGTACAGGCCCTGGTCGTCGGACTGCCACACATCAACACGCGCCCCGGGGATCGGGCGGTCTCCTGGGCCGACGACCCGGAGGTCAGCCCATACCGGGGTCCCCGCCATACCTTTCGCCAGGTCGGTGCCGTGGGAGGCGTCGGGAGGGTCGTCGCAGTAGAACGGCCCAAGGACGGCGGACGGTGTGCTTTCAGGCGTGCGCGCGCCGCCGAGCACGTCGACGACGCTGGACAGGCCGAGGGTGTCCGACAGCAGGATGAACTCCTGCCGGTTGTCGTCGGTGATTTGCCCGGCACGGGTGAGGAAGTCGATGCCGTACCGCCACTCGGCTTCAGTGAGGTCGTTCCCGATCGCGAACCGGTGAAGATGCCAGACCAGGTCGCGCAGGAGGCGCCTGGCCCTTGGGTTCGGTGTGGCGTCGAAGCTTGCCAGCACCTGCGTGGTCAGGAGGGACAGCTCCGCGGCGGTGCCGGCCGGGCGGCGGCCGTGCCAGGCGTTGTCGAGCAGCGCGGCGACGCCTGGCACGTCGAGCCGGCGGGGGTTGGGGTAGGACGCCCTGGCAGCGGTGCCAGCCACACCCGCCAGGTCGGACTGGGCCAGGCCGAGTTCGCGCAACGACGCCGGGGCGCCCGCCGCACGCAGGAGGTCGTGGACTCCCGACGGGGCGTCCGTCACCCCGATCGCCCGCGCGATGCGGGCCATGACCTCCGGTACGGCCGAGGCGTTGTACGCCATGGCGTGCGGGAGGATCACCGCGTGCGTCGCGGCGTGGTTCAGCGCGAAGGCACCGCCCAGGATGTGGCAGAGCTGGTGGTGCAGTCCCATGCCGACCGCGCCCAGACAGGTGCCGGCCAGCCATGCCGCCTCCAGCAGCTTCTCGCGTACACCGGGGTCGTGCGGGTCGGCGACGATCGCGGCGATCGCGGCGGCCAGATCGCCGACGGCCTGGAGAGCCATCGCGTCGGTTGCCGGAGTGGCCTGTGGTGAGTACAGCGCCTCGACCGCATGGGCCAGCGCGTTGGCCGCGCTGGTGACCGTCAGCGGCAGCGGAAGCCCCAAGGTGAGGTCCACGTCGTAGATGACGACCTCGGGCAGCACCTCGGGGCCCGACCTGGTGCGCTTTACCCCGGCGGTGGTCTCTCCCAGGACGGCCGTCATCTCCGACCCGGCGTAGGTCGTCGGCAGGATCACCTGGTCGACGCCGACGCGCGCGGCCAGGGCCTTGGCCAGCCCCGTCGTCGAGCCGCCGCCGACCGCCACGACACAGTCGGCGGCATGCTCCAGGGCGAGGTCCAGCGCCTTCTCGGTGACCTCGGTGGGTGTGTGCATCACCGCGCCGTCGAAGCGGGCCACTGCCAACGGCCCGAGGCTCTCCTCCAGAGCCATGGCCGCCTCGGCGGTGGAGCGGCTCGCCAGGACCAGGATCCTGCGGCGGCCGAGCCGCTCCACTTCGGCGCGCGTCCGGGTGAGCGTGCCCCGCCCGAAGACGACCCGGTCCGGACCGGATGGAGGGGTGAAGGTCCGCATCAGATGACTCCTCCCGTGGCGCCCGCCGGCTCCCGGTGGCCGCGGCCGGGCTCGGAGGATCCGGCGAGCCACTTCCGGCCCTCCCGGTAGAGCAGCCGAACCTCGGGGCCGACCAACCCGGGCAGCCCGTTCCTCACCCGGCGCCCCGACTTCTCCTGCAGGTAGGCCAGGTGGCGGTATCCCATCGGGAACCGTTCCAGCAAGCCGGCGTCGAGAAGCGGCGCCGCGGACGGGTCCACCGGGTCCATCCGGTCCTTCTCGTAGATCGGCTGTCGGCGGACGATTCCCCAGCGCCCCTTACGTTTCTCCAGGAAGTCGTAGAAGCGCCCTGTACAGGTGACGTCGACCAGCACCTCGTCGACGCTTCCGCGCTGCTGGATCGTCATCTTCGTCTGCGCGACGGCACGCCGTCCGCCAACTTCGGCGGTGTGTCCTCCGAGGAAGTGCAGGATGTTCATCCCAGCCTCGAAGCCGGCGCGGCTGGCCTCGATGAACGACGAGGCAGTGCCTTGGAACCAGGTGGCGCTCATCCAGCCGTCCTCGTGCCAGACCGTCGCGAACGCCTCCCAGTCGCCGGCGTCACGGAACAGGACCCAGTCCTCCACGATCTGGCGGATCTCGGCCCTATCACGATCGCTGTCTTGCATGCCGACCCCTCTCGCCGTTTGGCTGAGAGGCTGCTCCTCCGCGGCAGCAGCCGTCGAGTCGCTAGTTTCGCCCGGCGGAAAACGCGTCGAGATTCCTGGTCACGCCGAGCGCCGCGGTGCGAACGGCGGCGCTGAGCGTCCGCACGCCCGTCGTCGACCGTACGACCAAGGCCAGCGACGCGACCAGCCCTCCGTCCGGGCCGAAGATCGGGGCGGCCACCGAGGAGGCGCCGATCGTCATCTCTTCCAGGGAGAACGCCACGTGATGCTCCCGCACGCGGCGGAGCGCCGTGCAGAGCAGGCGCGGCAGCACGATGGTGTGCGGAGTGCAGCGCCGCAGGCCCTGGGCAACCACCGTGGACAGCAACTCAGGCTCGGAGAAGGCCAAAATGATCTTCCCGACACCGGTGGCGTGCAACGGAAGCCGTCCGGCGACCGTGGTGAGCGTGCCCACCGATCGCCGTCCGGAGATCTTGTCGAGGAAGACGGCCTCGATACCGTCACGTACAGCCAGCTGAACGTTCTCGTGCGTCGCCTCATACAGGTCTTCCATGAAGGGCAAGGCGACCGAGCGCAGATTGCGGTGCCGCGGCGCCAGGGCGCCGGTGTGCCACAGTCGCAGCCCGATCTGCAACTGGCCGTCGGCGGTGCGCTCCAGCGCACCCCAGTCGAGTAACTCCCCTGCCAGACGATGGGCCGTGGCGATCGGCAGACCGCTGCGCTCGGCCAGTTCGCTCAACGTCAGCACCGGCGCGACGGAGGAAAATGCGCCGAGCAGCGCCAGCAAGCGGCTGGCCGTGCTACGTCCGGTATCACGCGTGTTACCGCCCATCCGGCACCTCCTGACCTGCTTTCCGCCGGACGGAAGCGCAGTGTAGCCGGTGTGCCGCAGCGTTCCTAGACTGCCCGGATCGAGCGCGGGCGGCCACAGTGGAGTGCCCGGCTCGGCGGATCAGGGAGGTCCAATGGACTCCACGACGAAACACGGCCGATGGATCCAGCCGTTGTGCTGGACGGCGGTCATGCTGGACGGATTTGACATGGTGGTCCTCGGCGTGGTGCTGCCGGTGTTCCTGAACGGGCACGTCTGGGGAATGACCCCGGCGACCGCTTCGATGGTGTCGACCAGTGGTCTGGTCGGGATGACGATCGGCGCGCTGGCCATCGGAACCGTCACCGACATGATCGGCAGGCGCATGGCACTGGTGGTGTCCGTGGCCGTTTTCTCGCTGTTCACCCTGGCATGCGCGGCTGCCCCCTCACTGGTGGTGTTCGGCGCACTGCGCTTCCTGGCCGGGATCGGGCTCGGTGGTTGCCTGCCAACCGCCATCACGCGGGTGGCTGAGCACCAGGCCGGCCGGGGCAAAAGCGCCAGCGCGACCACGATCGTCATGACTGGCTACCACACCGGTGCCGTCCTCACCTCGCTGCTGGGCATCGTCTTGATCCCCGCCTACGGGTGGCGGGTGATGTTCGTGGCCGGGGCGCTGCCGGCACTGATGCTGGTGCCGCTGCTGCTGAAGTACCTTCCCGAGTCGCCGAGCTTCCACCTGCAGGCCGCCGAGCCCGGCGGATCGGCCAGGGCAGGACGCCGCGCGGTGGTGGGACTGTTCCAGCGAGGCCTGTTGCCGACGACACTGCTGCTGTGGGCGGCCACGTTCCTGGGCCTGCTGCTGGTGTTCGGGCTCAACACCTGGCTGCCGCAGATCATGCGACAGGCCGGCTACCCCCTGGGTGCCGCGCTGGCGCTGCTGCTGACGCTCAACGTCGGCGCGGTGGCGGGCATGCTGGTGGCCGGTGCCCTGGCCGACCGCAAGGGAGTACGTGGCGCGGCCATCGGCTGGTTCGCCGGCGCCGCGTTTTTCCTGGCCATGCTGAGCGTCCGGCTTCCCGCGGCTGGGCTCTACGTGGTGGTGTTCCTGGCCGGGTTCTTCGTCTTCAGCGCCCAAGCACTGATCTACGCCTACACCCAGCGCGTCTACCCCACCCACGCCAAGGCTACTGGCCTGGGATGGACCGCCGGAGTGGGTCGGCTCGGCGCCATCACCGGCCCCCTCCTCGGCGGCGCCCTGCTGTCAGCCGGAATCGCCTACCCCTGGGGCTTCTACGTGTTCGCCCTGGCAGGCGCCCTGGCCGCGGTGCTGCTGACCCCGATCCGGCCTGACCGCACCCCCGCCATCGCCCCCGAGGTGGGCGCTAGGGAGGGCGCGGTACCGTAACGATGCAGCCGGGTCGCATACGGAGCGTTCCGCCCTCGCGAACAGCCCCGGCTCGTGCCGGGTCAGCCAGCCCGCGGCCACATCCCGCTCTGGCCGGCCATCAGTGTCGTCGCGGTGACCACGCAGGGTCAGCGGTCGCCGAGCATGACCGTGCTCCTGTTGGGCCAGCCGAAGGCGAGCCCGCTGACGGATGAGGGAGCTTTGGCGGGACCCTTCACCGGCCTGCCGACCACACTCCTGCTGGCCGTCCTGTGCGCGGGCGCCCTCGCGGTCTGCCTGAAGAGGTCCCGCGCAAGGGAACTCACGGCCGCCGTCTGACCGTCACGAAACCCGCGTGCGGCTACGGCCTGACCGGCTCGAAGATGGAGTGATGTGCGGCTACGAGGGCGCGGCGTACCGCCCGGTCGAGTTCCCGCAGGGCCTCGCCGCTCGCCGCGATCTGGCCCGAAGTGAGTCCCCTCTCGTCGGCCACCCGCAGCACCGCGTCAAGCCGTGTGGCCAGGGTGGAGACGCGGTGCGCCCGTCCCGGATAGCCGGGGGCCAGTTCGCCGCCGAGCCGTCCCAGCCGGTCGGGCCGCTCCGGTGCGGGTCCGTCGACCGAGGCCAGCGCGTCTGTCGCCGAGCGCATCGCGATCGACAGCTCCCGTTCCGCCTCGGCCACCGAAGGCAGGTCCACGCGTACGGGCCCCGACGGGTGTACGCCCAGGCGTACCCCCACATAGGACGACCCGCGCAGGTCGGGCGATGGCACCAGCCCGAGGCAGTGGTCCGAGAGCACCGCGATGACCGCCTGACCGGCCTCCACCGCGGCCGCGTTGAAGGCGGGCGGCCCGGAGAGGCCGAGCGGGTCGCCGGGTGCGGGCAGCGCGAGGCGGAGCTCGGTCAGCCCGTCGGATCGGAGCTCGGCGAGGTAGGCACGCAACGGCACATCGCCCGCGACGGGACCCACGGCAGGGCTCTCGGCCGGGGAGCCGGGCATCTCGGCGGGACCCACGAGGGCGGGGCCCACGACGGCGGGACCGGTGGCGGCTTCGACCCGGTCCACGGCCTCGTCGAGACCGACGTGACCGGCGAGCCAGGCGTTGCCCCAGGCGACCAGCGGAGGAGAGACAGGTGATTCAGGGAGCACCGATCCACGATATGCGCTCGCCCTGCAATAGGTTTGTCCCGAGCGTTACTCCTAAAGGAGGGATACGGGGATGGGTGGTCAGGTGCTGCGGCTCCAGGACGTCGCCGTCCGGCGCGACGGAGCAGCCCTGTTGCGCGGCATCGACTGGACGGTCAACGAGGACGAGCGCTGGGTCGTCATCGGGCCGAACGGAGCAGGCAAAACGACCTTGTTGCAGGTCGCGGCGACGCTGCTCTATCCAAGCGAGGGGATCGTGGAGGTGCTCGGCGAGCGGCTGGGTCAGGCCGACGTCTTCGACCTGCGGCCCCGCATCGGTCTGGCGAGCGCCGCGCTGGCCGAACGCATTCCGCCGGAGGAGAAGGTCATCGACCTGGTCCTGACGGCGTCCTACGCGATCATGGGCCGCTGGACCGAGGAATACGACTCCAACGATGTCACCAGGGCCGTCGAGCTGATCGACATGATGGGCGCCGCGCATCTGATCAGGCGCAGGTTCGGCACTCTGTCCGAGGGTGAGCGTAAACGGGTGCAGATCGCCCGCGCGCTCATGCCCGACCCCGAGATGCTGCTGCTGGACGAGCCGGCGGCCGGGCTCGACCTGGGCGGCCGGGAGGACCTCGTACGCCGGCTGTCGGTGCTCGCCAACGACCTCCGCTCACCCACGCTGGTGCTGGTCACGCATCACGTGGAGGAGGTGCCCAACGGGTTCACCCACGGGCTGCTGCTCAAGCACGGCTCGGTCGTGGCCCAGGGGCCGCTGGAGCATGTGATGACGGCCGACAACCTGTCGCAGACGTTCGGGGTGCCGCTGACGCTCGACCGCAGCGCCGAAGGACGCTGGTACGCCCGCGCGCACTAGCCGTTGGTAGGCCCGCGCGCACTAGATCGCGTCAATCCGCTGAACGCCCATTAGCATCTACGAAGGCGATCCCCTCGGCCTCGGAGCGTTGGCATGTCCACGGAGCAGCTCATCGTCGCCATCGTCGTGGTCGCAGCGGTGGGGTTCGGGGTGACGCGGACGGTTCGCATCATTCCCCAGGCGACCGCGGCGATCATCGAGCGGCTCGGCCGCTATCACCGCACGCTGAAACCGGGGCTCAACCTGGTGGTGCCGTTCGTCGACCGGATCAAGGATCTGATCGACCTCCGCGAGCAGGTCGTCTCGTTCCCGCCGCAGCCGGTGATCACCTCCGACAACCTGGTGGTCTCGATCGACACCGTCATCTACTTCCAGGTGACCAATCCGAAGGCGGCCACCTACGAGATCGCGAACTTCCTGGTCGGCGTCGAGCAGCTGACCGTCACCACGCTGCGTAACGTGGTCGGCGGCATGGACCTGGAGAGCACGCTGACCTCCCGCGAGGAGATCAACACCGAGCTGCGCGGCGTGCTCGACGAGGCGACCGGCAAGTGGGGCATTCGGGTCAACCGGGTCGAGCTCAAGGCCATCGACCCGCCCTCCTCCATCCAGGACTCGATGGAGAAGCAGATGCGCGCCGACCGCGACAAGCGGGCCGCGGTGCTGGCCGCGGAGGGGCAGCGGCAGGCGGCCATTCTGACGGCCGAGGGCGAGCAGCAGGCGGCGGTCCTGCGCGCCCGTGGCGAGGCGGAGGCGGCCGTGCTGCGTGCCCAGGCGGAGGCGGAGGCGCAGGCCATGCGGGCCAAGGGGCAGGCCGACGCGATCGGGATGGTGTTCAAGGCCATCCACGAGGGCAAACCGGACCAGCGGCTGCTCGCCTACCAATACCTGCAGATGCTCCCGGAGATCGCCAAGGGTGACGCCAACAAGATCTGGATCGTCCCGTCGGAGATGGGCCGGGCGCTGGAGAATCTGGGCGGTCTCTTCTCGCCGCCCAAGGATGACCCCGACCTGTAGCCGGGAAAGGATCCGCCTCTAAGCTCTGTCGGATGACAGTGTGGGAGGCGGTCGCGGTGTTCGCGGCGGGGGTCGCGGCCGGAGCCATCAACGCGGTGGTCGGGTCGGGCTCGCTGATCACCTTTCCCACGCTCGTGGCCGTCGGCATCGACCCGGTCGTGGCGAACGTCTCCAACAACATCGGCCTGGTGCCCGGCTCCTTCACCGGCGCGTACGGCTACCGCGCCGAGCTCGCCGGGCAGCGCGAACGGCTGCTGCGCCTCGGGCCCGCCTCGGCGATCGGCTCGTTGATCGGCGGGATCCTGCTGCTGTTCCTCGACCCGCGGGTCTTCCAGGTCGTGGTCCCGGTGCTGATCGGGCTGGCCTGCGTGCTGGTCGTCGTGCAGCCCAAGCTCAACGGCTGGCTGTCGGCCCGGCGCCGGAACGACGATCCCCACGGCGGGGTGCTGCTCTGGCTGGGCGTGCTGGGAGCGGGGATCTACGGCGGCTACTTCGGCGCGGCCCAGGGCGTGCTGCTGATCGGGCTGCTCGGCAGCTTCCTGACCGAACCCCTGCAGCGGGTGAACGCGGCCAAGAACGTGCTCTCCCTGATCGTCAACGGCACCGCGGCCGTGCTGTTCGTCTTCATCGCCCACGTGGACTGGTGGGCGGTGCTGGCGGTGGCGCTGGGGGCCACGGTGGGTGGGTTTGTGGGGGCCAAGGTCGGGCGCCGCATCCCGGCTCCGGTGCTGCGGGGCATCATCGTGTGTGTGGGGATTGTGGCGATTATCAAACTAGTGTACGGATAAATACCGGGCATTCTGGGTATAAATCCGTACATGAAGGGTGATCGGGTGGAGATCGTCATCGACGCGGGCGACTCATCCCCGCGCACCTACGAGATCGCCGCCACCCGCGCGGGCCGCCGTGTCGAGGTGGCCACGCGGCGGGGGCTGGTCGAGGTCAGTGAGGTGACCAGGAGCGGCACCGCGGTGCGTACGGCGCGGTTCATGTCCAGCCGCATCCTGGCCCTGGTGGAACATCCGGCCGACGAGAGCTGACCCGCCTCGGGGGTCGTCACGCGACCGTCTCGGCTCCTGTGACGGTCCGTGGTGGCTGACGTCCCTTTGGGAGAATCCCCCTTCGGGGGGAGGACGAAGACGGTCCATGGGGGTCCCTGGGGATGACCCACTTCGGGATGGGAAGAGCCGGTCCGTGGTGGTTGGGGTGCCCACGGAGGGATGCCCCTGCGGGGAGAGGATGAAGACGGCCCGTCGTGACAAGGAACCCCCGTCGGGGGAGTGGAAGGGCGGGAGTCGGCGGGCTCAGGCGCGACGTCAGCGGAAGTCGGCCGCGTGGTCGGTAGCCCACTGACGGAACGTCAGCGCGGGGCGGCCGAGGAGCTTCGGGACCGTGTCCGTGATCCGCTCCGGCGTGTCCACGAACGCGCCCCAGCCCGCGAGCGCGCCGTCCACGAACCGGGCGTCGCCCCAGGCGGCCAGCAGTTGCTCGCGGGCGACGTCCAGCGGCAGCTCCGCCCACCGCACCTCCCGGCCTACCGCCTCGCCGATGATCCGCGCCTGCTCGGCCTGTGACAGCTGCTCGGGCCCGCTGAGGACGTACTTGCCCCCGCCGTGCCCGGCAGAGGTCAGCACGTGTACGGCCACCGCCGCGATGTCCTTCTCGTGGATCAACGACCTGCGCGCCTCCCCGTACGGCCAGCGCACCACGCCCTGCCTGACCTGGTCGGCCCAGCCGAGCGTGTTGGCCGCGAAACCGACGGGCCGCAGGAACGTCCAGCTCAGGCCGGTGTGCCTGATCAGCCGTTCCACCTCCTGGTGGAACAGTGTCGGCGATTCACCATCGGCCAGATCCTCGACGTCGGCCGACAGGTAGACGACCCGGCGCGCGTGGGCGGCGATGGCCTCCACCACGTCCCGGGCGGTCTCGGCGGCGAAGCCGGGCCAGATCAGGAAGACGGACTCGACGTCCTTCAGCGCCGGTTCCAGGGTCTCGGGGACGGACAGGTCGCCCTTGACCGCCTCGACCCCTTCCGGGAGTTTCGCCCGGTCCGGGTCGCGGACCAGGGCCCGGACCTGGAGGCTCGCCCCGGCCAGTTGGGAGACCACGTGCTTGCCTACGTTGCCGGTCGCGCCGGTCACCAGAATTCTGCTCATGGACAGGACCGTAGAACTTCAACCAATGTTTAGGTCAAGCTCCGTACCTGGAACAGCTCAGGTCATGCTCGGTCGTACCTGGAGCGTGCCGTCGCTGCGAATCCGGGTCTCGAACGTCGGCGCGGGCGCGGTCGCCGGACCGTGCTTGACAGACCCGTCCACCAGCCGGAACGTGCTGCCGTGCCAGGGGCAGACCACGCACGCCTCGCCGTTCTCCACGATGAGCCGGCCCTGGTGGAGCGGGCCCGCGAGGTGGGAGCACCGGTCGGCGAGCACGGTGACGCCGGAGCTGTGCCGCAGCACGAAGAGCTGGATGTAGCCGAGCCGCCGAGACACGGGGCGACCCTGAGGCAGGTCGTTGACCAGGCAAAGGTCGTGCCAGCCCAGCGGTACGAGATGGGTGACCTGGGGCGCGTGGTTGGCACCCGCCGCCTGCCGATAGGCCAGATTCCCGCCCAGGTAGGCGCCGAGACCGCCGACGCTCAGACCGGCGACGGTCAGCATCTTGCCGGCGCGCTCGTTCCCGCGCAGCCGGGCCAGGAGCGAGGCGGAGAAGAACCCCAGCGCGGTCACGTTCGACAGCATGTGGACGAACCCGACACGCTGCTGCTCGCGATGGAGAGACGACCAGTCGGTCAGGCCGGCGGCCGCGGTGGGCAGCGCGCTGCCGATGCCCGTGGCCAGCAGCAGTCGCGCGGCCCGGGGATCGGTGCTGGTCCAGTCGAGCACCGCGGTGGACATCCAGCAGCCCAAGCTGAAGGAGGCGAGCGGCGGGTGCAGCGGTTTGCCCGTGGGCACGCCATGCAGCCAGTCGCGCAACCGTCCCGGCCGGATCCCCTTGCGTATGGCCTTGGCCAGCACTCGGATCGGCTCGTCCATGACTTTGGACCTTTCGAGCCGGTCGGCCAGGTCGACCGGCCCCACAAAACGCCGCGACTGCCGCCTTCTCGCTCGTACTTTCTCTTTCACGACAAGTCCCCTACCCCGGCCATAAGGGCATCACTCGGACAGGTGACCCCTGGCGATGGAGAGCTCGACCAGTTCGAGCGCGTACGCCCCGAGCGACGGCGAGCCGTCCTCGATGAGCCGTACCTTCTCCTTGACCTGCGCGGCCGTCACCTTGAACAGCGGCCAGGTGCCGCCCTCGGTGTGATGATTGGCCAGGATCGGCGCGAAGCGGTCGAGCGCTCGGGCGAACTTCGCCTCCGGCGTCTGCCTGGCCTCGAACTCGTCCCAGAGCGCCCGCATCGCCGCGCCCTGCTCGCCCGGGAGCAGCGCGAAGATGCGGTCCGCGGCGGCCCGCTCCGCTTCGGGCTGGGCGGCCACCGCGGCAGCGTCATAGATGAAGGTGTCACCGGCGTCGATCTCGACCAGGTCGTGCACGAGCAGCATGGACACCACCCGCTGAATGTCGGTGTCGGGTGGCGCGTGCTCGCCTAGGACCATGGCCAGCATGCCTACGTACCAGGAGTGCTCTGCGTCGTTCTCTCGCCGTGAGCCGTCCATGAGATGGTTGCGGCGGATGATCCGCTTCAACTTGTCGATCTCGACGGCGAAGGCGATCTGGGCGGTCAGGCGGTCCTCTTCTGGTGCGATAGTCACGCGCGACACCTTAATGTGCGGTGATCACCCCGGTTGGCAAAATCGTCACCGGAACCCCATTGAACACGGCATTTCCCGACGGAACGTCGATTGCCGACTCATCGGTCAGGATGTTCGCGCTAACTCCCGCGTGTTCGGCGGCGACCAGCTGGGTGCTGCCCGCGTGTCCCCAGCCGTGGGGCAGGCTGACCACGCCCGGCATGATCGTGTCGGTGGGTTCGAGCGGCACTCTGAGCTCTCCCGTGGCCGAGAGGACCAGGGCCTCCCCGTCGAGTCCGAGCCTGGCCACGTCGGCCGGGTTGATCTGGAGCGTGCAGGTGTTGCTGCCGCCGACCAGCTGGCCCACGTTGTGCAGCCAGCTGTTGTTGGAGCGCAGGTGGCGCCGCCCGATCAGGACGATGTCCGGCGGCTCCTGCTCCAGCCCGCCGCGCAGCCGCTCGACGTCCTCGATGAGCTGCGGCGGCGCGAGCTCGATCACCCCGGAGGCGGTCCTCAGCACCTCGCCCAGCCGGGGCTCCAGCGGCCCGAGATCCAGCCCGTGCGGGTTGTCGAGCAGCTTGCGCAGCGACAGGTCGCCCTTGCCCGCCCACTCTCCGTACGGGCCCAGCTTGAGCATCAGGTCGAGCCGTCGCTCGGCCCCGCAATCGCCTTCGAGCGCGGCCCGCAGCTCGGCCACGTCGCGTCCCTCCACGCCCGAGCCCGGCAGATCGACCGCCTTGCGCAGCATCTGGTCGAGGACGAACTCGTCCAGATCGCCCTCCAGCCCGGAGGCGATCATGGTCAGCCGGGCCAGGATCTGCGCCTCCGACGGCTGCCCGTCCAGCGGCAGCGACGGCGGCGAGTAGCGGGCGTAGTTGCGCACCGCGAAGTTGAGCAGGGCGAAGTCGTAGTGCCCCGACTGGAGGGCCCGCGGTGGCGGCAGGATGACGTTCGCGTGCTTGGTGGTCTCGTTCAGGTAGGGGTCGACGCTGACCATGAAGTCGAGCCGCCCGAAGGCCGCGTCGAGCCGGGGGCCGTGCGGCGCGGAGAGCACCGGATTGCCGGCCACGGTGAGGAGGAACCGGATCTGTCCGTCGCCGGGCGTCTCGATCTCGTCGGCGAGCGTGGCGACCGGCAACTCGCCGTTGGCCTCGGGCAGGCCCCTGACCCGGCTCTTCCACCGGCCCAGGGTGTAGGGGCGGCGGGCCAGACCGAACTCGGTGGCGGGTTTGGCGAACATGGCGCCGCCGGGCCGGTCGAGGTTGCCGGTGAGGACATTGAGCACGTCCACCAGCCACTGGGCCAGCGTGCCGAACTCGGCCGTACACGTGCCGATCCTGGCGTAGACGGCCGCCGTCCTGGCCGCCGCCAGCTCCCTGGCCAGCCGGACGATCACCTCGGTCGGCACGCCGGTGCGGCGGGACACCACCTCGGGCGGGAAGTGCTTGGCCGCCTCGCGTAACTCGTTCAGGCCGTTGACCTCGTGGGACACCGTGGTCAGGTCCTCGGCGAAGAGCGTGTGCGTGATCCCGAAGAGCAGGTGGGCGTCGGTGCCCGGCCGTACGAACACGTGCTCGTCGGCCAGCCCGGCGGTCCTGGTGCGGCGGGGGTCGACCACGACGAGCCGGCCGCCGCGTGCGCGCAGCGCCTTGAGCCGGCCGGGGAAGTCGGGCGCGGTGCACAGCGAGCCGTTCGACTCCAGCGGGTTGGCGCCCAGCATGAGCAGGTAGTCGGTCCGGTCGAGGTCCGGCACCGGGACGGCGAGCGGATGGCCGAACATCAGCCCGCTGGCGACGTGCTTGGGCATCTGGTCGGCGGTGCTGGCCGAGAAGATGTTGCGGGTGCCGAGGGACTTGAGCAGCGGCGTGCCGTAGAGCTGGCCCGCCATGTTGTGCACGTTGGGGTTGCCGAGATAGACGCCGACCGACTGGCGGCCGTGCCGCTCCGTGACCTGGTCGAGGCCCTGCTTGACGGCGGCGAACGCCTCGTCCCAGCCGACCTCACGCCAGAGCTCGCCCTCCCTGATCAGCGGCTTGCGCAGCCGGTCGGGGTCCTCGTCCAGGCGGCCCAGGCTGGCGCCCTTGGGGCAGATGAAGCCCTTGCTGAACGGGTCCTCCTTGTCGCCCCGCACGCTCGTCACGTGCCCGCCCTCGTCGAGGGTGAGTGTCAGGCCGCACACGGCCTCGCACAGGGGACAGGTCCGGTGAACGGTCGACGTCATCACGGCTCCTGAGTTCGTCGGTGGAACTCATCTTTGCTCGTACGACACATATGGGGAAGCCCCGGAGCCCCCGCGGTCTCCGGGGCTTGCACTGGGGAGCGTCCGGCCCAGGCCCGAGCCGCCACTCCCCAGGTCATGGGCAGGCCGTCAGCCGACCTGCGGCAGGGCGAACGGCCTGGCCAGATCAGGGGGCTCCTCGAGGTCGGTCCTCAGAGACGCCCAGGCGCGGCCGTAGAGCCGGTCGAGTCCGGGGGAGACGGCGCCGGGCAGCTCCTCACGCCGGACGATCTCCACGATCAGCAGGTGCGCCCATTTGCGGTGCCGGTAGACGTTGGCGCTCCTGGCCCAGCACGCCGCCGCGATCTCCTCGGCGTACGCCTCGAACTCCGCGGCGGAGATGCCCGCCCTGGTCATCACCAGGGCCTTCTCACCCGTACGCGTGGGCGTGATCCACAACACCAGCGGGATCTTGCCCGCGCGGGTGTGCATGGTGGTCTCCAGGCAGGTCTTCTGCAGCCGGTGCCTGGACGCCACGCACCAGAAGTGCGCCATCACCCAGTTGCGACCGGTCCTGGTCACCGCGGGCGCGGAGATCGCGCTGGTCAGCATGATGAACGGCCACCACCGGCCCTGCTGGGTGGCGCCCAGGAGGGTCAACACGAACAGGCTGAGCGCCCCGATCAGCAGCAACTCAGTACGAATCCGCCAGAGCCTGGCCAGCAGGCCGGTACGGCCGGGCGGCAGGTCCTCGTTGGCGGGGTAGATCTGGTTGCGCGGGTTCCTCGACATCTCAGGACACCTCCTCGGCGATTCGGGAGGGGATCGTGAGCTGGTCGAATCGGGGGTCGCGGTAGCGACGAGCACCGAATCCGACCTTGGCGACGGTCCAGCCGCGCCGGTAGGCGAACTCATCCGGCTCCATGCAGATCTCTCGATCCGCCCATGCCATGAGTTCCCGGATCCGGGTCTTGATTCGGCTGAGTCCCTTGGTACCTTGTGAGTACATGGAACACCTCTTTCGCGGCATTACTCGAGGTGGGTTCTTTCGCCGGATCGCAGGCTGATGACCGGTGGCGCCGCAGGGTGGCAGCCCTTTTGAGCGGCTAATAGGTGGTCAGCCTGGGTCCGGCTTCCTGGTGTTTCTGCGCGCTCGAATGAGCGACATGCGCTGTGGTCAGTCAGATGTGTGCGGGGTCCTTCCGGCAAGCGGCCTCCCTGGGGCAGAGATTCAAATCCGGGACGGCGACGTTGCCGGAGGTGCGGCCCGCGTGGCCGCCAGCGATGAAGAGCGGTAGGCCCGGTGTGGTAGGCCGTGTCGTCATCTCGGCCCCCCATCCGTCGGTTACCTTCCAGGGCTCGATCGTCTCTCCCGGATGGGCCTGGTGCAATACATTCAGCAAGAGAAGATTTAGTTTTCTTCGGACCTTGCTTGATACTTTGCGGTGCAACTTGCACATCAACTGTCAGGCGCTTCTGGCGCACGAGCGGTTCAGGGAGGTCGTCGGCTGCTGCCCGCTCCGGATTAGGCCCCCTCTTGCCCCTTACGCTCACTCCGTGAAACCCTTACGGCAAGCCTCAGTGGCAGTGCTCGTGCAAGTTGCAGTGTAAGATTGATCGAACGGCTAAGTGGCCTTTCACCGTTACACCTTCACCTTCATTCCCGACGAGGAGAGTGGACGGTGCCATCGCAGCAGGGCAGTCCGACTGTTCGCAGGCTCAGGCTCGGTCAGGAGCTACGCCTCCTCCGCGAGCGAAAGAAGCTGACGGGGGCCAGGGCGGCCGGCGATCTGGGCTGGAGTCCCAGCAAGATCAGCCGGATCGAAGCCGCCAAGACCATGCCAAGTGCCGAGGACATCAAGGCATTGGCAGAGCTCTACAAGATCGACAGTGAGAAACGTGACGAACTCTTCGCCCTGCTGAGGGATGCGGATCAGCGTGGGTGGTGGGAAGATTACGAAGACGCCCTCCCGGAGGAATACACAAGATTCCTCGGGCTGGAAGCGGAGGCGACATTCCAGCGCAACTGGGAACCCCAGATCGTGCCTGGTCTCCTCCAGACTGAGGACTACGCACGGGAGGTCGTCCTTTCCGTCCGTGGTATCTCACGGATCACGCACAGCGGTGTCCGGAGCCGGGTCGAGGCGCGCCTGGATCGGCAGCAGCGGGTGTTGCATCGCCCACAGCCGTCCCAGCTACGCTTCGTGCTCGACGAGCCGGCGCTGATGCGTCGTTTCGGTGAGCCCTCGGTCATGCGTGCGCAGATGGAACATCTCCTGGAGATGTCGCTGTTGCCGCACGTCAGCGTGCAGGTGTTGGCGACGGAAGCACTACACCCCGTCAACACGGGAGCGTTCATCCATCTGAAGTTCGCGGAATTCGACGATGTTGTATACCTGGAGCAGCTCTACACGGCTCACTTCGTCGAAGACCTCGAACGTGTGGCCGGATATGAGACAGCCTTCGACTACATCAAGTCCCAAGCGCTTGACGAGGACGAGTCACGTGTCCTCATCCAGCGCAAGGCCATGATGTGGCGGGGCTAGCGACAAAGATCAAACAAGGGGCAATGGTGCCCCTTTCGCCCGTTTGGGGAGAAAATGTACATCGATCCCGTGGTAGCGACCTGGCAGAAGAGCAGCTTCTGCAACGGCGCGAGCAGCTGCGTCGAAGTCGCACCCCTTGCCGACGGAAACGTCGCTTTGAGGGACAGCAAGGAGCAGGACGGTCCCGTCCTGGTCTTCACGCCGAGTGAATGGGCCGCCTTTACGGCCGGGGTCCGCGATGGCGAGTTCGACCTGACCTCGCTCGCCGCTACCGCTTCATGAAAAACGGCCCTGGCAGGTTGCTGGCACAACACCATCAGGGCCGCCACGACTCCAGTTCGACCTTGTACGCGAGATCTGAAGATCTTCATATCTTGGCCTGAACCGCGTTGGAGATCAACTAGCCACACCTGGTTCGAAGCAGAGGATCAGCCCTCGATCGCGGAGTACGGTCTGACGACTCCAGCCGAAGAGCCCTCTGCCCTCCATTTGGTTCACCCACAATTTGGACCGCCCACTGCGGAAACAGCCCGCGCCGCACATGGGCGCGGGCTGTTTCACGTGCGGGGTCAGGAGAGGCCGAGGCCGTTGGAGACGCCCTGGCCCAGGTCCTTGTGGATGTTGTTCCAGTACTCCACGACGCGCTGCTTCATCTCCGAGGTGACCTCGGGGGCCGAGGCGTGCCCGACGATGTTGCTCACCAGGTGCGCGCGGTCCGTTTCGGACAGCACGTTCTCCCAGAGGGCGCGCGGCTGGACGTAGTCGTCGTCCTCGGCGTGCTTGGTGTACGCGGACCGGATGATCTCGCCGGCCACCTGGTAGTTCTCGCCCGCGTACAACGCCGGGTCCGCAGCCGGGCCGTTGACGCTGTTGGGGGCGTACACCGGGTCCTGCGAGTTGCTGAAGGTCATCGGACCGTCGAAGTTGTAGGAGTTGACCGCGGCCCGCGGCTGGTTGATCGGCAGTTGCAGGTAGTTGGGGCCGATCCGGTAGCGGTGCGTGTCGGGGTAGGAGAACAGGCGGCCCTGCAGCATCTTGTCCGGCGAGGCGCCGATGCCGGGCACCAGGTTCGACGGCTCGAAGCCGGCCTGCTCCACCTCCGCGAAGTAGTTGCGCGGGTTGCGGTTCAGGGTGAACCGGCCGATCGTGATCTCGGGGTAGTCCTCGTGCGGCCACACCTTGGTCAGGTCGAACGGGTTGAACCGGTAGTCGGCCGCGGCCTCGAACGGCATGATCTGCACGTTCACCTTCCACGACGGATGGTCGCCGGCCTCGATGGCCGTGTGCAGGTCGCGGATGTGGTGGTCGGGGTCGACGAGCAGCGCGGCCGCCTCTTCGCCGGTGTAGTTCTTGATGCCCTGCTCGGTCCTGAAGTGGTACTTCACCCAGAACTTCTGGCCCCCGGCGTTGTACCAGAGGAAGGTGTGCGAGCCGAAGCCGTGCATGTGTCGCCACGAGGCCGGGATGCCGCGATCGGTCATGAGGAACGTGACCTGGTGCGCCGACTCCGGCGACAGGGTCCAGAAGTCCCACTGCATGTTGTTGTCACGCAGGTGGTTGTCGGCCCGGCGCTTCTGGCTGTGGATGAAGTCGGAGAACTTCTGCGGGTCGCGGATGAAGAAGATCGGGGTGTTGTTGCCGACGAGGTCGTAGTTGCCCTCTTCGGTGTAGAACTTGATCGCGAACCCGCGCGGGTCGCGGGCGGTGTCGGGGCTGCCGAGTTCGCCGGCGACGGTCGAGAAGCGCAGGAAGAGCGGGGTCTCCTTGCCCTTCTGGAAGAGGCCGGCCTTGGTGAACTGGCTGACGTCCTCGGTGATCTGCATGACACCGTGGGCGCCGCCGCCCTTGGCGTGTACGACGCGCTCGGGAACACGTTCCCGGTTGAAGTGCGCCATTTTCTGGATCAGATAGTGATCCTGCATAAGAAGTGGGCCGTTGGGGCCGACGGAGAGCGAATGCTCGTCGCTCGGCGCGGGAATGCCGGCGTCGTCGGTGGAGATGGGCCTGTTCGTCATCAGCGCGGTCCTCCGAAAATCATCGTTGACAGCTCGGGTAGACGCCCCAATAGGTGACGTCGGCTTCGTCCACGACGAATCCGGCCGCGTCGACGGGCACCAGACACGGGGCGAGCCCGGTCGCGCAGTCGACGTCGGTCATGGCGCCGCAGCGCCGGCAGACCAGGTGGTGGTGGTTGTCACCCACCCTGGCCTCGTAGCGCGCCGGACTGCCCATGGGTTCGATCTTGCGGAGCAGTCCGGCCTGGTGCAGCGCGTGCAGCGAGTCGTAGACGGCCTGAAGGGACACCTGACCCACGCGGTCGAGCACGCTGCGGTGAACGGCTTCCACATCGAGGTGGTCGCCTTCGCGCACGGTCCGCATGATCCCCACGCGGGCCGCGGTCACCCGCAGGCCTGCCTGGCGAATTAGGTCGTTGTCCCCCATATCCGGACACGCTAGTGCTAAACCTGAATGATTCAAGTAAAGGACTGGTACGGGTCTCAGCGACGCCGTACCAAGAAGAGTCTCAGCGGCGCCGTACGAGGAAGATCGAGCTCAACCCGGCCAGTACGGCCAGCGCCGCGAGCGCCACGGCGGTCGCCATCGAGGCGGAGCCGGTGCCCCCGCCCTGGCTCAGGGAGATGAACAGTGTGCCGACAGTCGACACCCCGATCACCTGGCCGAGCTGCATCACGGTGAGGAGCGCCCCGCTCGCGTCGGCGGCGTAGACGTCGTCCACCTGCTGGGTCGCCATGTTGGTCACCGCGACCTGCACGCCGAGTCCGGCGCCGATGAGCGCGCTCATGACCGCGTACAGGACGCCGCCCCCGGATGCGAGCCCGAGCCCCAGGTAGGCCGGCGCGGCCACCACGTAGCCGAAGGGCACGAGCGAGCGCTGCAGGCCGGGCGGCAGCAGCGGCCAGCAGAGCCCCACGAGCGCGAACGCCAGCGCGCACGGCACCAGCATCATGCCCGAGGCCAGCGGCGACAGGCGCAGGTCACCCTGCAGGTGCAGCGCCGAGGTGAACAGGAACGCGCCCCAGGTGGCCGGCCCGAGCAGCAGCACGGCGAGCCCCGGCCGCATGCCGGGCGCGCGCAGCACCCGCGCGTTGACCAGGGGCCGGCCGCCGCGGCTCGTCACCCAACGCTCGACGCGGACGAACACCACGAAGACCACCGCGCTCAGCGCCATCGAGGCCCAGCCCCACAGCGGCCAGCCGAGGTCCCTGCCCAGCACGAGCGGCACCACGAACAGCAGTACGGCGGCCGACAGGCTCACCAGGCCCCACGGGTCGAGCCCGCCCTGACCGCCACCGTGGTCGGCGGGGAGCACCCGGAGCCCCGCGATCAACAGCAGCGCGCCGATCGGCACCAGCACGAGGAAGACGATCCGCCACCCGGCGCCGAGCCCGAGCAGGATCCCGCCGAGCGCCTGGCCGACCACGATGCCACCGCTCACCACCGCCGACCACAGGCCCAGTGCCCGGCCTCTGGCCGCGCCCTGGTAGTTTCGCTGGATCAGCGTCATGACCTGGGGCATCATCAGCGCCGCCCCGGCGCCCTGGGCGAGCCGGGCGGCGACCAGTGTGCCGGTCGTGGGCGCGAGGCCCGCGGCGAGCGTGGTGATCGTGAAAAAGGCGAGCCCGGCGAGGAAGGCCTTGCGGTAGCCGAGCAGGTCGCCGAGCCGGGCACCGGTGATCAACAGAACGGCGTAGACGATGGTGTAGCCCGCCACGATCATCTGCAGCCCGGCACCTGATGAGTGCAGATCGGCCTCGATGGTCGGGGTGGCCACGTTGACGATGTTGACGTTCAGGATGGCCAGGAACTGTCCTACGAGGATGATCGCCAGGAGCAGCCCGCTGGCCTTGCCCTTCTCCGGCTGTACGGCCGGGATTGGGGGAGCAAGATGGGCAGATTGGGTCATAGATAGAGTCTGGCGGCAAACCAGTACCAGTAACGAGAGCCCCTTTATACTGGTATTAACAGCACCTGGATGGCTTACGCCCGCTCCACCATAGTGAAGGGGTGACCGTGGCAGAGGCAAGGCGCTCCGATTTGTCGGCGTTCCTGCGCACCCGGCGCGAGCGGATCACCCCCGAGATGGTGGATCTGGCGCCCGGGCCCCGCAGGCGCACTCCCGGCCTGCGCCGCGAGGAGGTCGCCCAGCTCGCCGGGGTGGGCGTCACCTGGTACACGTGGCTGGAGCAGGGACGGCCGATCAACGCCAGCGGCCAGGTGCTCGACGCGATCTCGCGTACGCTCCGGCTCGACACCGCCGAGCGGGAGCACCTCTACCGGCTGGCGGGCCAGCCGGGCACACCCGTCCTGGCCGGTTCCACCCCGGTGACCCCGGAGATGCAGGCCATACTCGACCAGCTCGGCGCGATGCCCGCGTGCATCACCAACAGCCGCTGCGACGTGCTGGCCTGGAACCCCGCCTACGCGACGATCTTCCCCGAGATCGTCGACGCCCCGGAGTGCGAGCGCAACTCGCTCTGGCAGACGTTCGTCAGCCCTTCGTGGACGACCATGCTCGTCAACCGCGACCAGGAGCTGCCGCGCGCCGTCGCCGTCTTCAGGGGCGCCTACAGCCGCCACACCGACGACCCGTGCTGGCAGGACTTCGTCCGGCGGCTCGCCGCGGAGAGCGCCGAGTTCGCCAGGCTGTGGGCCAGGCAGGACGTGGCCGAGCCCGGGCCGCGGGTGAAGACGTACGAGCATCGTGAGATGGGCCGGATCGGCTTCAGCACGACCAGCTTCCACCTCTCATCGGCGCCGGAGACCCGCATGATCGTCTACTCGCCGCAGGACCAGCGGTGCCTCGACGCGATGACCCGCCTCATGGCCGGCGCTGCCTCGGCGTCGTGACCCCGCCCCACGGCCGGCGCTGCCTCGGCGTCATGATCCCGCTCCACGGCCGGCGTTGCCTCGCCGTCGTGACCCTGCGGCGCCTCGGCCTCATGACCGGCCTCATGACCAAAGGTCAGCGCCCCTAGGTAGCGCGCGATTCATCCGCTCATGGCATGCTCGATGGCTGAAAGTCAGGATCGAGCGGAAGTAGCCGCACATATGAGAGTCCCCCGCCCCCTTCTCGCGGCGCCCCTCGCCGTGCTGCTGGCCTCGGCCGCCGCGTGCTCGGCGGCCGAGTCGAAGCAGCCGCTGAAGAGCGAACAGGCGGCGGAGAAACCGAAGGAAGCGCCCGTCAAAACCACCCCCACCGCCCCCACCCGGAAGCCGTACACGATCTCGTTCGGCGGGGACGTGCACTTCGAGGGCGGGCTCCGTAACCGGCTCGCCGCGCCGCGCACGGCGCTCGGACCGATCGCCCAGGTGCTGCGCTCGTCCGACCTGGCGATGGTCAACCTGGAGACGGCGATCACGACGGGTGGCACGCCCGCGCCCGGCAAGCAGTACACATTCCGGGCGCCCGAGACGGCGTTCGGCGCGCTGAAGGCCGCCGGGGTCGACGTGGCGTCGATGGCCAACAACCACGGCATGGACTACATGGAGACCGGGCTCGCCGACTCGCTGGCGGCGATCAAGCGCAGCAAGTTCCCGATCGTGGGCATCGGGGCGAACTCCACGCAGGCCTACAAGCCGTACAGGAAGACCGTCAACGGCAACCGCGTCTCCATCATCGGGGCCACGCAGGTGCTCGACGCCGAGTTCATCCAGGCGTGGACGGCGACGCCCGACAAGGGCGGGCTCGCGTCGGCAAAGGACGAGGATCGCCTGCTCCAGGCCGTACGGCAGGCGCGCAAGAACTCCGACACCGTCATCGTGCACCTGCACTGGGGCACCGAGATGCAGAAGTGCCCCAACCCGGCGCAGCTCGCGCTCGGCCCGAAGCTGGTCAAGGCGGGCGCCGACGTCGTGGTCGGCGGGCACGCGCACATCCTGCTCGGCGCCGGGTACATCGGCAACGGCTACGTCAGCTACGGCCTGGGCAACTTCGTCTTCTACAACTCCACGGCCGCCACCACCGGCAGGACCGGCGTGCTGACCCTCACCATCAAGGGCCGCAAGGTGCTCAAGGATCAGTGGACGCCCGCCACCATCCAGGGGGGTATACCGATCCCGATGACGGGCACGGCCAAGACACAGGCGGTGGCCGACTGGAGGGCCCTGCGATCCTGTACGGGGCTGGCAGCCCGCCCTTGACGAGATCTATCATTGGACTCAACGTCCAATAGGAGGTCGCCATGCGCTGGGTCGAGTCCGATGACGTACGGCTGGCGGTCTTCGAGGAGGGCGATCCCGGCGACCCCACGATCGTGCTCGTCCACGGTTATCCGGACACGCACCGGGTCTGGGACGAGGTCGCCGAGCGACTGCGTGGCCGCTTCCACGTGGTCCGCTATGACGTACGCGGTGCGGGCGCCTCAACGGCCCCACGCCATACCGGCGACTACGCCTTCCACCGGCTCGCGGCCGATCTGGCGGCGGTGCTCGACGCGATCGGCAAGCCCAGGGTTCACCTGGTCGGGCACGACTGGGGCTCGCTGCAGGGCTGGGACGCCGTGTCCCGTCCCGGCATCCGGGACCGCATCGCCTCCTTCACCAGCTTCGGCGGTCCTGGGCTCGCGCAGGCGCGCCACTTCATGCGGCACGGCAGGCGGCGCGACGTCCTGGCGCAGGCCGTCAGGTCCTGGTATATCGGCGCCTTCCGGCTCCCGGTGCTGCCCGAGCTGGCCTGGAGCACGTTCATGCCGCGGGTCCTGGAGCGGTCGATGCGGCGCGACGAGGGCCTCGAACCCAGACCGGGCCACCCGGCCGGCACCCTGAGAAGCGACGCCCGCAACGGGCTGCACCTCTACCGAAGCAACATGGGCGGCCACTCCGACCGCTCCGGCGGCGAGGTGGCCGATCGAACCGGGGGCCGCGAGGGTGCTCGTGGGGGTGATCCGGCCGTTGCCGTGCCCGTTCAGCTCATCGAGGCCACCCGGGATCCGTTCGTCGGCCCGGCGTTGCTGGCCTCGCTGGGGGAGGGGGTCCCCAGGTTCTGGCATCGCAAGATCGCGGCCGGGCACTGGGTCCAGCGCAGCCATCCCGACGTCGTCGCCAGGATGATCGCCGAGTTCGCCACCCACGTCGACGGCGGCGCGCCGACCAGGAGCCTGCGCGGGGACCGTGTCGAGGAGGGGCGCAAGGCGTTCGACGGGCAATTGGTGGTGATCACCGGCGCGGGCAGCGGCATCGGGCGCGCCACCGCGCGGGCCTTCGCGGCGCACGGCGCCGAGGTCGTCTGCGCGGACCTCGATCGCGAGGCGGCGGCTCGTACGGCTGACGGCATCGCCAAGGACCTCGGCGGTACGGCACACGCCGTACGAGTTGATGTCGCCGACACCACCCAGATGGAAGACTTCGCCGGAAATATCCGCACTGAGTATGGAGTGCCGGACATTGTGGTGAACAATGCCGGGATCGCGGTCAGTGGGCCGTTCCTCGACCACTCGGTCGACGACTGGCGCAGGACTCTCGACGTCAACCTGTGGGGCGTCATCCACGGCTGCCGGCTGTTCGCCGCCCAGATGGTCGAACGCGGAGAAGGCGGCCACATCATCAACATCGCCTCGCTGGCCGCGTTCGTACCGTCGCGACTGCTGCCCGCCTACTCGACCTCGAAGGCGGCGGTGAAGATGCTGAGCGACTGCCTGAGAGCGGAGCTGGCCGGACAGGGCATCGGAGTCAGCGTCATCTGCCCCGGTTTCGTGTCCACGCCCATCGCGCACAACGCCACGTACGTCGGAGCGGACATGAGGGACTCGGCCGAACAAGGGTTGGCCCGCCGCGGCTACCCGCCCGAGCGCGTCGCCGCTCATATCCTCCGGGCCGTACACCGTGACCAGGCCGTTGTGCCGGTCAACGCGGAAGGGAAGATCGGCTACGCGCTGTCGAGGATCTCCCCGGGAGCGCTGCGCCGGTTCGCGAGAGTGACCGGCGTCACGAGAAATCCGCCATTCGCCAGGTAACGATCGTGCACTTGGGGGGAAGATGGAGCACGTGTCCTCCCCGATGATTGAAGACGGCTGCGCGGCGCCCAAACCGCTCCGGCGGCAGCCGACGCAGCGCCGCAGTGCCCGCCGCGTCGAGCGGATGCTCGACGCGACCGCCGAGCTGCTCGACGAGATCGGCTACGAAGGGCTCTCCACCACCCGCATCGCCGAGAGAGCCGGTGTCGCGATCGGGTCGGTCTACCAGTTCTTTCCCGACAAGCGGGCCATCACGCAGGAGCTGACCCGGCGCAACGTCGAGCAGTTCGTCTCCCGGGTCGGCCGCCGGTTCCTCGAAGAGGACTACCGCGGCTGGTGGGAGGCGGTCGACGCGATCATCGACGAGTTCGTCGACATGCATCGGAGCGTGCCCGGGTTCAGGAATCTGCGCTTCGGCGACGTGGTCGACCTCAACCTGCTCGACTCCGACTCCGACAACAACATGGTGATCGCCGGGCGGCTGCGCGGGCTGCTGCTGAAGGAGTTCGGGCTGGCCGACAGCCAGGAGCTCGACATGGCCGTGCTGGTCGCGGTCGAGGCGGGCGACGCCGTGCTGAAGCTGGCCTTCCGCCGCGATCCGGACGGCGCGCCGGAGATCATCGAGGCGGCCAAGCAGCTGATCCGCGGCTTCCTGTCCCGCCAGCTCAAGTCCTGGCCCTCGGGAGGCGCCCGGGCCCTCGATGAAGGGTCACGGCCCTCGTGAAGCGTCACGTCTGCCTGGCGTGAAGCGTCACGCTTGGCCTTCGTGAAGCGTCTGGCCCTCGTGGAGCGTCACGCGCCGGGCTGCTGGGCCGTCAGTGGGCCGCGTGCAGCTCTCTGAGGAGCTCTGGCAGCCAGGCGGGAGTCGAGCCGTGAGGGTCATACCTGGACTGGAGCCGGTCGCCCGATTCCGGGACGAGCGCGGAGGCGGGCGGCGGGTGCGGCTGGGTGCGAGAGGTGTCGGTGCCCGGCGCGCACGGTGTCAGGAACGTCACCGACCGTGCGTCACGGGCCTCCCTGATCATCCTGGTGTGCAGTCTCGCCTCAAGCGCGTGCAGGTTCCGCTCCGCCGATTCGATGGCCTCCAGACGGGCCGAAAGGTAGCCGATCGCCCCCGGAATCACGGCGGACAGCACGACGAGGCAGACCAAAATGAAGGTCATCTGCCTGGACAGGCCCATCGCGACTCCCTCCACTAGCGGACGAGCGCGACGGTAATATCCCCTCCGACCAGCACAGACACGCTGACTGTAGTCACACTTTAACGCTACGTTGCCGAACCTGTGCGAGATCCGCGATGTGCATTGACCGGGCAAAACCGCAAGCGGCTCGGTAGTCTCGCGGTGTGGCGCATGTGACCCGTGAGCACCTTGATCGCCTGCTAGAGCAGGCACTGCTGGCCGACGACCACGGTTCGCTGGCCAAGCGGCTGTACGACGTCGCGCTCGGCTATTCGACGGGCGACGTTTCCAGGGCATCCATCCTGGTCCTGGCCGCCGAGGAATGGCGGGCGGCGGGACAGCCCGCGCGTGCGATGGAGTGTTTCCAGCGTGCGATGGAAGACGGTGGTGAGTCGAGCATCGACCCGCGAGCCGGCATCGCCGACACGCTCTTCGAGCTCGACAGGCCGGACGAGGCCAGGGAGGTCATCGAGACCATCCGCGCGGAGGGCAGAGCCACCACGGCGACCGCCCACACGATCGCCGAGACCCTGGTCGCCTACGGTGACCTGCGGGCTGGGCACGAGTGGGCGACCCAGGCGGTGCTGGCCTGCGACGAGGACGACCCCGAGCACGTGGCCCTGCTGCGTACTCGCTACCGCATCAGGGTGGACCTCGGCCTACCGGAAGACGACCTCGACGCCCTGGTGTCCTGACCAGGGACGTCCCGAGAGGGCGGAGGTGACCGGCCCGGTGGTGGCGTGAGCCTGCCCACCTGCCGTGATACGTGACGCCCGGGAACCAACCGGTTCCCGGGCGTCACGTATCAGACCTCAGCCGCGGACGATGGACAACTCGTCGTCGGCCAGGTCCACCAGCACCCGGTCGCCGTCCACGACCTCGCCCGACAGCACCGCCTTGGCCAGCTTGTCGCCGATCGCCGACTGGACCAGGCGGCGCAGCGGGCGCGCCCCGTACATCGGGTCGTAGCCGGTGAGCGCCAGCCACTCGCTGGCCGCGTCGGTGACCTCCAGCGTGAGCCTGCGGTCGGCCAGCCGCTGGGCCAGGCGTTCGATCTGGAGGTCGACGATGCGCGTCAGCTCTTCCGAGCCGAGCGCGTCGAACAGGATCACGTCGTCGAGCCGGTTGAGGAACTCCGGCTTGAACGAGCTGCGCACCGCGCCCATCACGGCCTCGCGCTTGGCGCCGTTGGCCAGCTTGGGGTCGACCAGGAACTGCGAGCCGATGTTGGAGGTGAGGATCAGGATCGTGTTGCGGAAGTCGACGGTACGGCCCTGGCCGTCGGTCAGCCGGCCGTCGTCGAGCACCTGCAGCAGGATGTCGAAGACCTCGGGATGGGCCTTCTCCACCTCGTCGAGCAGCACGACCGTGTAGGGCCGCCGCCGGACGGCCTCGGTGAGCTGGCCGCCCTCCTCATAGCCGACGTAGCCGGGAGGCGCGCCGACGAGCCGGGCGACGCTGTGCTTCTCGGAGTATTCGCTCATGTCGATGCGGGTCATCGCCCGCTCGTCGTCGAACAGGAACTCCGCCAGCGCCTTGGCCAGCTCGGTCTTGCCGACACCCGTCGGGCCGAGGAACAGGAACGAGCCCGTGGGCCTGTCGGGGTCGGAGATCCCGGCCCGGCTCCGGCGTACGGCGTCCGAGACAGCCTGTACGGCCTGCTGCTGCCCGATGAGGCGCCGCCCCAGCTCCTCCTCCATCCGCAGCAGTTTGGCCGTCTCAGCCTCCAGCAGGCGGCCCGCCGGGATGCCCGTCCAGGAGGAGATGACCTCGGCGATGTCGTCGGCGCCGACCTCCTCCTTGACCATGGCGTTGTCGGGCGTCGCGGCGTCGGAGGCGGCTTGCAGAGCCTGCTCCAGGCGCGGCACCTCGGCGTACATGAGCCGGGAGGCGGCCTCGAAGTCGCCGTCGCGCTGCGCCCGCTCGGCGCCGCTCCTGGCCTCGTCGAGCTGCTTCTTCAGCTCGCCGACCTTGTTGAGGCCGGCCTTCTCCAGCTCCCAGCGGCCGACGAGGGCGTTGAGCTCCTCCTGGCGGTCGGCCAGCTCCTTGCGCAGGCGTTCGAGCCGCTGGATGGAGGCCTCGTCGGTCTCCTTGGAAAGGGCCAGCTCCTCCATCTTCATCCGGTCGACGTTGCGCTGGAGCTGGTCGATCTCGACGGGACGCGAGTCGATCTCCATGCGCAGCCGGGAGGCGGCCTCGTCGACCAGGTCGATGGCCTTGTCGGGCAGGAAGCGGTTGGTGATGTAGCGGTCGGAGAGCGCGGCGGCGGCGACCAGCGCGCTGTCGGCGATCTGGACCTGGTGGTGGGCCTCGTAGCGGCCTTTGAGCCCGCGCAGGATCGCGATCGTGTCCTCGACCGTGGGCTCGCCGACGTAGACCTGCTGGAAGCGGCGCTCCAGCGCGGGGTCCTTCTCGATGCGCTCGCGGTATTCGTCGAGCGTCGTGGCGCCGATCATGCGCAGCTCGCCGCGGGCCAGCATGGGCTTGAGCATGTTGCCCGCGTCCATGGCCCCCTCGGCGGCGCCCGCCCCGACGACCGTGTGCAGCTCGTCGATGAACGTGACGATCTGCCCGTCGCTCTCCTTGATCTCGGAGAGCACGGCCTTGAGCCGCTCCTCGAACTCGCCGCGGTATTTGGCGCCCGCGACCATCGCGCCGAGGTCGAGCGAGATGAGCCGCTTGTTGCGCAGCGACTCGGGCACGTCGCCGGCCACGATGCGCTGGGCCAGGCCCTCGACGACGGCCGTCTTGCCGACGCCGGGCTCGCCGATCAGCACCGGGTTGTTCTTGGTGCGCCGCGACAGCACCTGCACGACCCGGCGGATCTCGGAGTCGCGGCCGATGACCGGGTCGAGCTTGCCATTGCGGGCCCGCTCGGTCAGGTCGACGCCGTATTTCTCCAGCGCCTGGTAGGTGTCCTCGGGCGTCTCACTGGTGACGCGGGCGTGACCGCGTACCTTCTCGAAGGCGTCGAGCAGCGCCTGAGGCGTCGCCCCCTGGGACTTCAGCAGCTCGGCCACCTGGCCGCCGTCGGTGGCCAGGCCCACGAGCAGGTGCTCGGTGGAGACGTAGTCGTCTTCGAGCCGCTTGGCCCGCTGGGCGGCCGTGTTGATCACGCTCAGCAGCTGGCGGGAGCTCGACGGGGCGCTCACGGTGGAGCCCTGCGCCTTCGGCAGCCCGGCGAGCTGCTCCTCGGCCTTGGCGCGCAGCGTCTTCCAGTCGGCGCCGACGGCTTCCAGCAGCGGAATGGCGGTGCCGCCCGTCTGGGCGAGCAGGGTGGTCAGCAGATGGGCGGGCGCGATCTCCGGATTGCCCTCCGCAGCGGCACGCCGCATGGCCCCGGAGAGAGCTTCCTGGCTCTTCTGGGTGAGCTTGTAGTCCATGTGTTCTAGGCCCCCGGTGGCAGCTCGTAGCGGATCAGCGCCCTGACCATCTGCATCTCGGCGCGGAGGCGGTGAACCTCCTCACGCAGCCGCAGAGCCTCGTTCTCGAGCTCGAGAATCCGCTTGATGCCCGCGAGGTTGATGCCCTCCTCCTGGGAGAGCCGCTGGACCTCGCGGAGCTGGATGATGTCGCGGGTGGAGTAGAGGCGGCCGCGCCCCGCCGTGCGGCCTGGACAAACCAGTCCGAGCCGGTCGTACTGTCGCAAGGTCTGTGGATGGAGGCCCGACAGTTGCGCGGCCACCGAGATCACATAGACCGGAGTCTCGTCTGACAGGTCGAAATAGTTGGCGTCCATCGGCTACTCGCTTCTGGCTCTCTGTATGAGATCAGCCCGCGGGTCCTCGCCCGCCGTCGCGGTGTTGAACTCCGTGAGGAGCTCGCGGGACTTGTCGTCCAGCGTCTGAGGGACGAGCACCTCGACGGTGGCGAGCAGGTCGCCCTTGGTGCCGTCCTTGCGGGCGACGCCCCTGCCACGGACCCTGAACGTGCGGCCGTTGGGCGTGCCCGTCGGGATGCGCAGCGTGACCGGCAGCCCTTTGAGTATCGGCACCTTGATCTCGGCGCCGAGCGCGGCCTCGGAGAACGTCACCGGCACCGTGATGGTCAGGTTGTCGCCCGTCCTGCCGAAGACGGCGTGCGGTTTGACGTGCGTGAGGATGTAGAGGTCGCCGGCCGGGCCGCCGTTCTCGCCCGGGGCACCCTTGCCCTTGAGCTTGACCCGCTGCCCGTCGGCCACCCCCGCGGGGATGCGCGCCTGGATGTTGCGGGTGCTCTTGGCCCGGCCGCTGCCCTCGCACACCGGGCAGGGGTCGTCCACGAGCAGGCCGCGGCCCTTGCAGTCGCGGCAGGGCTCGGAGAAGGCGAAGTTGCCCAGGTTGCGGCTGGCCGCCCCCGTGCCCTCGCAGGTCGGGCAGACCCGCGGCGTGGTGCCGGCCTTGGCCCCGGTGCCGCTGCAGGCCGTGCAGGCGGCCGAGCTGGTCAGTCTGAGCGACACCGTGGAGCCGTCGACCGCTTCGGTGAACGTGAGCGTGACCTCGGACTCGACGTCCTGGCCACGCCGCGGCCTCGTGGCGCTGGTCGTACGGGTCGAGCCGCCGCCGCGGTTGAACAGCCCGCCGAACAGGTCGCCGAGCCGCTCACCCGCCCCGTGGCCCTGCTGCTGCTGGTTGGCGGTGCCCCCGAACAGGTCGCCGAAGTCGAACGGGAAGCCACCACTGCCGGGACGCTGGGCCCCCACCCCGGACCCGAACAGCGTGCGCGCCTCGTCGTATTCCTTGCGGCGCTTGCTGTCGGACAGGACGTCGTTGGCCTCGGAGATCTCCTTGAACTTGGCCTCTTTGGCCACGTCGCCCTGGTTGGTGTCGGGGTGGTATTGCCTGGCCAGCTTGCGGTAGGCCTTCTTGATGTCATCGGCCGTGGCTGACTTGGGCACACCAAGGACGGCGTAGTAGTCCTTCTCCAGGTAGTCCTTGGTGCTCATCTATCGCCCTTCGTTCTTCGTCAGTTGTCGTCGTCGGACGCCGGGGGGGCGTCTTCTGGCTCCGCCACGGCCACCCGCGCCGGGCGGAGCACCCGGTCACCCATCCGGTAACCGGGCTGGAGCACCTCGATCGCGGTCGGCTCGGTGACGTCCGGCGAGTAGCTGTGCATCAGCGCCTCGTGGACGGTCGGGTCGAACGGGTCGCCCTTCTGGCCGAAGGAGTTGAGCCCGAGCTTGGTGACGGCCGCTTCCAGTGACTCTGCCACCTTCGCGAAGCCACCGGTGAGCTCGCCGTGATCACGCGCCCGGCCGATGTCGTCGAGCACGGGCAGGAGCTCCTGGAGGGCGCTCGCGACGGCCTGCTCCCGCACTGCGCTGCGGTCACGTTCGACCCGCCTGCGGTAGTTGGTGTATTCCGCCTGGAGGCGCTGCAGGTCGGACGTCCGCTCGGAGAGCTGGGCCAGCAGGTCTCCGTCCTGCGCCGCCGCCTCACTGGCGGCGGGCGGAGGGGGAGCGTCCTGGTCCTGCGGTCGTTCGCGCACCTGGCCCGTCTCCGGGTCGATCTTGCGGTTGTCGCGGATCACCGGCTCGTCGTGCCCGTTGTCACGCGTCGGCATCACTTGTCCTTCTTCGGCTGGTCTTCGTCGACGATCTCGGCGTCGACCACGTCGTCATCGGCCTTCTGCTGCTCGCCGGCCGCGGCGTCCTGCGGGGCGCCCTCGCCGCCGGGCTGCTGGCCCTGGCTCTGCGCGTAGATCGCCGAGCCCATCTTCTGGCTGACGGTCGCGAGCTTCTCGGCCGAGGTACGGATGACGTCGGTGTCGGTGCCCTCCAGAGCCTTCTTCAGCTCGGCGAGCGACTCCTCGACCTCGGTCTTGATCTCGCCGGGGACCTTGTCGTCGTTCTCGCGGAGGAACTTCTCCGTCTGGTAGGCGAGCCCGTCGGCGTTGTTGCGGACCTCGGCCTCCTCGCGGCGCTTCTTGTCCTCGTCGGCGTAGGACTCGGCCTCGCGCATCATCCGCTCGATGTCGTCCTTCGGCAGCGCGGAGCCGCCGGTGATCGTCATCGTCTGCTCCTTGCCCGTGCCCAGGTCCTTGGCGGAGACGTTGACGATGCCGTTGGCGTCGATGTCGAAGGTGACCTCGATCTGCGGGATGCCGCGCGGCGCCGGGGCGATGCCGGTCAGCTCGAAGGTGGCCAGCTTCTTGTTGTAAGAGGCGATCTCGCGCTCGCCCTGGTAGACCTGGATCTGCACCGACGGCTGGTTGTCCTCGGCCGTGGTGAAGACCTCGGAGCGCTTGGTCGGGATCGTCGTGTTGCGCTCGATGATCTTGGTGAAGATGCCGCCCTTGGTCTCGATGCCCAGCGACAGCGGGGTCACGTCGAGCAGCAGGACGTCCTTGACCTCACCCTTGAGCACACCGGCCTGCAGGGCGGCGCCGATGGCGACGACCTCGTCCGGGTTGACGCCCTTGTTGGGCTCCTTGCCGCCGGTCAGCTCCTTGACGAGCTCGGAGACGGCGGGCATGCGGGTCGAGCCGCCGACGAGCACCACATGGGCGATGTCGGAGATCTTGATGCCGGCGTCCTTGATGACCTGGTGGAACGGGCCCTTGGTCCGCTCGAGCAGGTCGGCGGTCAGCCGCTGGAACTCGGCCCTGGTCAGCTTCTCGTCGAGGTGCAGCGGGCCCTCGGAGGAGGCGGTGATGTAGGGCAGGTTGATGTTGGTCTCGGCCTGGCTGGACAGCTCGATCTTGGCCTTCTCGGCGGCCTCACGCAGGCGCTGGAGCGCCATCTTGTCCTTGGACAGGTCGACGCCGTGGGCGTTCTTGAACCGGTTGGCCAGCTCGTCGACGACCCGCTGGTCCCAGTCGTCACCACCGAGGTGGTTGTCGCCGGAGGTCGCCTTGACCTCGACGAAGCCGTGGCCGTCCTCCTGGCCGACGTCGAGCAGGGACACGTCGAAGGTGCCGCCGCCGAGGTCGAAGACCAGGATCGTCTGGTCCTGCTCCTTGTCGAGTCCGTAGGCGAGGGCCGCCGCGGTGGGCTCGTTGATGATGCGGAGCACGTTGAGGCCCGCGACCGTGCCGGCCTCCTTGGTGGCCTGGCGCTGCGCGTCGTTGAAGTAGGCCGGGACGGTGACCACCGCGTCGGTGATCTTCTCGCCCAGGTAGGCCTCGGCGTCCTGCTTCAGCTTCTGCAGCACGAAGGCGCTGATCTGCTGGGGGGAGAACTTCTTGCCGTCGATCTCCTGGGACCAGTTGGTGCCCATCTCCCGCTTGACGGAGCGGATGGTCCGGTCCACGTTGGTGACGGCCTGTCGCTTGGCGACCTCGCCGACCAGGACTTCGCCGTTCTTAGCGAAGGCGACCACGGACGGCGTGGTCCGCGAGCCCTGCGCGTTGGCGATGACGGTGGGCTCACCGCCCTCGAGGATCGAGACGACGGAGTTGGTCGTCCCAAGGTCGATACCTACCGCACGTGCCATGAGTACGTCCCTGTAGTTAAAGTTGAGTCGGTCAGACTCAACGTACGAATGCCCGGGGTGTTTGTCAAACAGCTTGAGCCTACTCGACTCAACCTGACCCCGGGCACCCGTATTCCCCCTGAGAGCTCCCCCCTCAAACCCTGACGAGACCCCGGCACGACAAGGGTCGCGTACCGGGGTCTGGCCCCTCCCGGAAGTCCCCCGCCCGAAACTGGCGGACCCCGGCGCGACAGGGGTCGTGTGCCGGGGTCTGGTCGTTCCTCTCCCGAAAGTCCCCCGCCCGAAACTGGCCGACCCCGGCGCGACAAGGGTCGTGTGCCGGGGTCTGGGTCTGTTGAGAGGTTCAGGGCTTGGCGCCGTCCAGCACCTTGCGCTTGCCGAGCGGGGTCTTGAGCTTGACCGTCGTCGTCTTCTCCACCGCGATCATGATGCAGGCGACGTCCTTGGCCTTCGGGGCGGTGCCCTCGTACAGGGTGACCTTGACGCTCTTGCGCGTCTCCTTGACCTTCACCCGGTCCAGGACGGTGCACGGGGCCACGCCCGACCACCAGATGAGCTTGAGCTTGCGGCCGTGCGACGTCGGTTGCGCCTTGGTCCAGCGGACCTTGTGCGTGTTGATGGTGTCGCCCGTGGGCTTGACCGGTTTCGGAGCCTTCGTGGGAGTGGTCTCAGCGGGAACACTCGCCACGGGGTCAGTGGTGACCGGCGTCTGTGGGGCGGGGGCGGTGGCCTGCTCGGCAGGCGCCGGGGCCCCGCAACTCGTCGCAAGCACCAGACATCCGGCCAGAAGAGTCGCTGTCATTGTGCGCATACCTCTTGGACGAATGGGACGGCTCGCAGGTTCAGCTACCGAATCCGGCGGGTTTCGCGCCGGCGAAGTTAGGGTGGAACATGTGCTGCGTCAGGCCCTGCTAGCCGTATCCAGGAGCGACCTCGTCGAGCGGGTCGTCACCACCTCGCCGCTGACCAGAGACGTGGTCAGGCGCTATGTCGCCGACGACGTCGAAGCGGTCGTCGCCCGGCTGACCCGCGACGGGCTGCTCGTCACCATCGCCCGCCTGGGTGAGGACGTCACCGATCGGGCGCAGGTCGAGCGTGCGGTCCAGGGCTACCTCGCGCTGCTCGGCCGGCTGCCCCGGGACGCCGACGTGTCGGTCAAGCTGACCGCGCTGGGGCTGCGGCTCTCCGAGAAGCTCGCGCTCGATAACGCGGCCACCGTCTGCGAGGCCGCCGCGGCCAGGGGAGTGACGGTCACCCTCGACGCCGAGGAGCACGACACGATCCCCAGGCTCGACTCCGTGCACGCCACGCTGCGCAAGGAGCATCCCGACGTGGGCATCGTGGTGCAGGCGTACCTGCCGGACGCCCGTGAGCGCTGCGAGCGGCTCGACGGTGCCCGCGTACGGCTCTGCAAGGGCGCCTACAGCGCGCCCGGCGCCCTCACCTCACGGGCCGACATCGACCGGTCGTTCGCGCGCTGCCTCAAGGTGCTGATGGTGGGCACCGGCTACCCCATGGTCGCCACGCACGACCCGCGACTGGTGGAGATCGCTTCGGCGCTGGCCGTACTCACCGGGCGGGACGCGACGGGCTTCGAGTATCAGATGCTGTACGGCGTGCGGCCCGCCGAGCAGGCCCGGCTGGCCGGACTCGGCGCGCAGGTGCGCGTCTACGTGCCCTACGGCGCCGACTGGTACGCCTACCTCATGCGCCGCCTCGCCGAGCGCCCGCGCAACCTGGCCTTCTTCGCCCGGTCGCTGCTGAGCCGTCACTAGCTTCGCCCGGTCGGTGGTGAGCCGGCACTAGCTTCGCCCGGTCGCCGGTCACCCGGCACCGGCTCGGTAGGCTACCGGGGTGATTGCGATTCTGGGCACGGGCAAGATGGGCGAGGCCCTCCTGTCCGGGCTGCTGCGAGCGGGGTTCGATCCGGGCGACATCATGGCGACGTCCCGCAGGCCGGAGCGGGCGCAGGCGCTGCGCGAGGCCTATGGCGTGCGCACCGTGACCAACACCGAGGCCGCCAAGGCCGCGGAGACGATCATCCTGGCGGTCAAGCCGCAGGACATGGCGGCGCTGCTGGCCGAGATCGCCCCCTATGTCCCCGCCGACCGACTGGTGATCACCGCTGCCGCGGGCATCACCAGCGCCTTCGTCGAGCAGCGTCTCGGCGTCGAGGTGCCGGTCGTCAGGGTGATGTCCAACACGCCGATCCGCTTCGACGAGGCGATGAGCGTGATCTCGGCGGGCGCCCACGCGAGCGAGGAGCACCTCCAGCACACCGAGGACCTGCTCAAGCCGGTCGGCAAGGTGCTGCGCATCCCCGAGTCGCAGCAGGACGCGGCCACCGCGCTGTCGGGCAGCGGGCCCGCCTACTTCTTCTACCTGGTCGAGGCCATGGTCGACGCGGGGATCCTGCTCGGCATGCCCAGGGCCGCCGCGCTCGACATGGTCACCCAGTCGATCGTCGGCGCCGCCGTGATGCTGCGCGACTCGGGCGAGCACCCGGTGATCCTGCGCGAGGCGGTCACCTCGCCCGGCGGCACCACGATCGCGGCGATCGCCGAGCTCGAACGCCACAGCGTCCGCGCCGCCTTCCTGGCCGCCATCGAGGCCGCCCGCGACCGGAGCCGCGAGCTGGCCTCAGGCTGAGCCTAGTTCGGGAGGCCCAAGCCACCCCGGGCACCCTGCTCCTACGATGGGTCGGGTGACGATCCGTCGCGGCATCCCCCCGCTGCTCGTCCTGCTCGCGCTGACCGGCTGCTCGGCCGAGGCACCGGCCGCCGTACAACTGGCCGACGTCAAGCGCGCCCCCGTCACCGAGGTCGTCGAGGCGCCCGCCACCATCGGCGCCCGCGCCACGGCCACCCTCCGCTCGCCCGCCCAGGGCACGATCGCCCACCTGTACGTCCGCGAGGGCGACCACGTGCGCAAGGGCCAGATCGTGGCCAAGATCCGTTCGCCGCAGGCCCAGGACCAGCTCAAGCAGGCCCGGCGGGCGTCGAAGTCGGCCGCGCCCCCGACCCCGAGCCTGGGCCGCCCGAACGTCCGGCTCGCCTCCTTCGACACCGGCGCGTTCGACCGCAAGGTGGCCGCGCACTTCGCCAAGGCACGCAGGGAGGCGAAGAAGATCGACGACGCCCAGGCCCGCAGGCAGTTGCTCAGCGCCATCGGCCTGGCCGAGGCCCAGCACAAGGCGCAGACCAGGGCCCTGAAGTCGATCACCGCGCAGCTCAACCGGTCGATCAACAGCGTGCTGGCCGGGGTCACCAGCGGGTTCGGCGGGCTGACGTCGTCCATGGCGTCGTTACAGGCCGCCTCCAAGTCCCAGGCGAAGGCCGCGGTCAAGGCGGCGGAGAGCGCGGTGAAGTCGCTCACCGTCAAGGCGCCGTTCGGCGGGGTGATCACGCTCGGCCGGCCCTCGGGCGGCGGCGCCGCGAGCAGCCTGAACGGCCTGCTCAGCCAGCTGCCCACCGGCGGTCAGCAGCTGCCCGCCGACACCTCCGGCGGCTCGGCGAGCGGCGGCACGCCGGTGGCGGCCGGTGTTCCCGTCTCGGCGGGCGACCCGATCGTCACCGTCACGGACATCTCGGAGCTCACCCTCTCCGCCGACATCGACGAGACCGACGTGCTGCTGGTCAAGAAGGGCACCAAGGCCACGGTCGAGCTCGACGCGGTCCCCGGCGCGGCCTACACCGCGCGGGTCACGGGCGTCGGCGTGACACCGATGCCCGGCACGACGGGTGGCGTCAGCTACCCGGTGCAGCTCACGCTCGGCGCGGGCCGGTTCGACGACGGCGCCGCGGCGCCCACCCCCAAACCGGGTATGAGCGCGGTGACGCGGCTGACGGTCCGCGAGTCGCCCGCCGCCATCGCGGCCCCGGCCTCGGCGATCGTCTCCAGCGGGCGCGAGAGCGTGGTCTGGGTGGTCAGGAACGGTACGGCGGAGCGCCGCGTGGTCAAGCTCGGCGCCCAGGGGGAGGCGGTGGTCGAGGTGCTGAACGGACTGTCGGTCGGTGACCGGATCGTGGTCAAGGGCGCGGACTCGGTACGGCAAGGGCAGCGGCTGCCATGACCGCCGCCGCGTCGGACGCCGCTTTGGAAGCCGTCGATCTCACCAGGCGCTATCAGCTCGACGGCGTCGCCGTGGAGGCGTTGCGCGGTGTGTCGCTGCGCATCGGCCGCGGCGAGTTCGTAGCCATCATCGGGCCGTCCGGGTCCGGCAAGTCCACGCTGATGCACTTACTCGGCTGCCTCGACCGGCCCACCTCCGGGCGGCTGCGGGTGAACGGGGTGGAGATGTCGCAGCTGTCCGACACCCAGCTGGCCGAGCTGCGCAACAAGACGATCGGGTTCGTGTTCCAGTCGTTCCACCTGCTGGCCAGGACCACGGCGCTGGAGAACGTGGCGCTGCCGCTGGTCTACCGGGGGGTCGGCAAGGCCGAGCGCCGGTCCAGGGCACGGGCCGCGCTGGAGGCGGTGGGTCTGGGGCACCGGATGGAGCACCGGCCCTCGCAGATGTCCGGCGGCGAGCAGCAGCGCGTGGCGATCGCCAGGGCGCTGGTGGGCGAGCCGAAGGTGCTGCTGGCCGACGAGCCGACGGGCAATCTCGACACCCGCAACGGCGCCGAGGTCATGGCCATACTCGACCGGCTCAACAGTGACAGCGGGGTGGCCGTGGTGCTGGTCACGCACGAGCCGGAGGTCGCGGGGCACGCCCGGCGGCAGATCCACGTACGCGATGGGCTGATCGAGCTGGACACCGGCGCCCGGGAAAGCGCGGAGAGCGAGCAGAGGGACGGCGGCGGCGCGGGGTGAGGGGGCGCGAGGCGTTCGGCATGGCGCTGGAGGCGCTGCGGGTCAACCGGATGCGCAGCGTGCTGACCATGCTCGGGGTCGTCATCGGCGTGCTCGCCGTAGTGATCCTGGTGGCCGTCGGCACCGGCGCGAAGGACGCGGTGGAGAAGGAGATCTCCGGCCTGGGCACCAACATCATCCTGGTCGTCCCCGGCCGGCTCACCGTGGGCGCGGCGCCGACCCAGAGCAAGCTCAACCTGGCCGACGTCGCGTACGTGCGGCGCGTGGTCGGCGACCCGTCCAAGGTGACGGTCTCGCTGCAGTCGGGCGAGACCGTACGGGTCGGCGGGACCGAGGCGTTCGTCACGATCGTCGGCACCGACCAGAACCTCACCAACATCTTCGACCGCCCGCTCGACAAGGGCCGCCACCTGAGCGGGACCGACGTCGACACCCGGCGCCGGGTCGCCGTGCTCGGCTCCGAGGTGGCCGACAAGCTGTTCGGCGACCTCGACCCGATCGGGCGGCAGCTGACGATCTCCGGGGCGCGGTTCCGGGTCGTCGGCGTCTACGCCAAGATCGGCCAGACCTTCGGGGTCTCGCGCGACCAGGAGGTGCACATCCCGGTGACGACGGCCCAGCGGCTGCTCGGCATCGCCAGGGTCAACGGCATCGCGGTCGGCGCGTCCGGGCCCGACGAGATCGAGCCGCTCCAGAGCCGGGTCGTGGCGGCGCTGACCGACAGGTATCCGGGGGAGAAGTTCTCGGCTGTCACGCAGACCCAGTTGCTCGGCACGATCGGCAGCGTGCTCGGCATGCTCACCGGCGTGCTGGCCGCGATCGCCGGCATCTCGCTGCTGGTGGGCGGCGTGGGCGTGTCCAACATCATGCTGGTCAGCGTCAGGGAGCGGACCCGTGAGATCGGGCTGCGCAAGGCGCTCGGGGCCAGGCAGCGCGACATACTGACCCAGTTCCTGATCGAGGCGGTGCTGCTGACGACGATCGGCGGCGTCATCGGGATCCTGCTCGGCGTCGGCGGCGCCCTCGCCATCCAGGCGCTCACGCCGGTGCCCGCGTCGATCACCTGGTGGTCGATCGCGCTGGCGTTCGGCGTCTCGGCGGCGGTGGGCGTGTTCTTCGGCGTCGCGCCCGCGCGGAGGGCCGGCCGGTTGGACCCGGTCGTCGCCCTCCGCGCCGAGTGACGTGCTTGGTGACGTGCTGAGCGGCGTGCCGACCGAGTGACGCGCCCGGTGACGCGGTTACGCGTCGCGGCGCCGCATCAGTACGGCGCCCGCGATCATCGCGACCGCCACCCAGGCGAGGTAGACCGCGAACCCGCTCCACGGGCCCAGGGAGCCGCGGCTCTCGCCGGACACGACCAGCAGGCCGGCGTTCGTGGTGAAGTATTCGGCCACGGTCCTGCCCCACTCGCCCGGGAGCTGGGACGCCACCGTGGGCAGCACCATGATCAGCGAGATGGCCGACACGATCGCGCCCGGCGTGTGCCTGATCAGCGTGCCCAGTCCCAGCCCGAACAGCCCGCACGCGGTCAGGTAGAGACCTGACCCGAGCGTAGCCCGCGCCACCTCCCCCATCTCGATGGACGCCGGCTGGGAGATCGCCAGGCCGACACCCATCGCGACGGCCGACGCGACCAGGCAGACGACGAGCGACACCGCGACGAACACCACGATCTTGCCGGTCAGCAGGCGCATGCGCTGGGGCACGGCCATGAGCGAGGTGCGGATGCCTCCGGTGCGGTATTCGCTGGAGATCACCAGAACGCCCAGGGTGGCCATGGAGATCGAGGCCATCATCGCACCGGTCAGGCTCGACACGATCGCCTGCGAGCCCGGGATCGGCCCGTTGGCCATGTTCTTGGTCGTGATGCTGAGGAGGGCGGAGAAGCCCAGCATCAGTACGGCGGTGACGGCCAGGGTCCACACCGTCGAGCGGACAGAGCGGATCTTGGTCCATTCGGAGCGGAGAATGTCGATCATGATGAGTACTCCAGGCTGTCCTTGGTGAGCTCCATGTAGGCCGCTTCGAGCGAGGGCTGGACGAGCGTCAGCTCCTCCAGCGGCAACCCGGCCCGCGCGGTGATCGTGCCGATCTCCAGCGGCGTCACCCCGGTCACCCGCAGGTGGTCGGCGTGCAGGTCACCGACCTTGAGCAGATCGGCCACCTCGGCCAGGCGGGGCGAGCGCACCCGTACGTACGACTGCGAGCTGCGCCCGATGAACTCCGACATGCTCGTGTCGGCGATCAGCGCGCCCTTGCCGATCACCACCAGGTGGTCGGCCGTCTGCGCCATCTCGCTCATCAGGTGGCTGGAGACGAACACCGTGCGCCCCTCGGCCGCCAGCTTCCGCATGAACGTGCGGATCCACAGGATGCCGTCCGGGTCCAGCCCGTTGACGGGCTCGTCGAAGAGCAGGATCTCCGGATCGCCGAGCAGCGCGGCGGCGATGCCGAGCCGCTGCGACATGCCGAGCGAGAACCCGCCGACCCGTCGCTTGGCCACCTTGGCCAGGCCGACCACCTCCAGCACCTCCTCCACCCTGCTCGCCGGGATGGCGTTGGTCTGCGCGATGGCCAGCAGGTGGTTGCGGGCGCTGCGCCCGCCGTGCACGGCCTTGGCGTCGAGCAGCGCGCCGACCTTGCGCAGCGGGTGCCGCAGCTCCCCGTACGGCCTGCCGTCCACGAGGACCGACCCGCCCGACGGGTGGTCCAGGCCGAGGATCATGCGCATGGTCGTCGACTTCCCGGCGCCGTTGGGTCCCAGGAACCCGGTCACCTGGCCGGGCTCGACGTCGAAGGACAGGTCGGCCACGGCCACGGTGCCGCCGTAGCGCTTGCTCAGGTTCGTTGCCCGGATCGCGGTCATGACCCAAGCGTGGCCGGGCGGGAGTGGGATTTCGTCCTGCTGGAGGACTGTTCGCGGGCGCGGCCTCTGGGACCCTGCTCCTACTCTCCAGGGGTGATCAGCGCCGCCTCGTAGGCCACGATCACCGCCTGGGCCCGGTCCCGGACGCCGATCTTGGCGAACAGGTTCGTCACGTGGTTCTTGACGGTCGAGGGGGAGACGTCCAGCTCCTCGGCGATCTCCGCGTTGGACCTGCCGCGGGCGATCAGGACGAGCGTCTCGCGTTCGCGCTCGGTCAGCCCGTCCAGCGTCGTGGGAGCCGCCCGGCGGCGCGGTCGCGCAGCCCGTACGAACGTGCCGATCAGGCGGGTCAGCAGGCGCGGCGCCACGGCGGACTCGCCGCGGTGCACCACACGGACGCCCTCGACCAGCTCCTCGGGGGAGACGTCCTTGGGCAGGAACCCGGCGGCGCCCGCCCGCAGGGCCGCCACCACGTTCTCGTCCAGGTCGAACGTGCTCAGCGCGAGCACCCGCACACCGGGCGACTCCACGGTGATCCGTTCGGTCGCGCGTACCCCGTCGAGGCCCGGCATGTGCAGGTCCATCAGCACCACGTCCGGGCGCAGCCGCTCGCACAGCGCGACCGCCTCCGCGCCGTCGGCCGCCTGGCCCACCACGCGCATGTCCGGCTGGGCGTCGAGCATGAGCTGGAAGCCCTTGCGCACCAGCGCGTGGTCGTCGGCCAGCAGTACGGTGATCATGTCGTCTCCAGGGGAATGCGGGCACGCACCAGGAAGCCGCCCTCCGAACGGGGGCCCGTACGCAGCAGGCCGCCGCACAGCGTCACGCGCTCGGCCATCCCGTCCAGCCCGAACCCCGGGGCCGGGGCGGTCCGGCCGCCCGAGGCGGGCAGGCCGTCGTCGATGACCTCCACCTCGACCGCCTCGCTGTCGTAGGCCAGCCGGACGCTGGCCCGCGCCCCCACGGTGTGCTTGCGGGTGTTGGTCAGCGCCTCCTGCACGATCCGGTAGACGGCGTGGTCGACGGCCGCCGGCAGCGTGACGGGCTCCCCGATCACGGTCAGGCTCGTGGGCAGCCCGGCGGTCGCGGCCTCCTGGACCAGCGCCGACAGCCGGGCGGCGCCCACCCCGGTCGCGGCGTCGGCGCCCCCCTCGATCCTGAGCAGCCCGTCCGTGGTGAACACGCCGCCGGTTCCGACCGGGTCGTCGGCCCTGAGCACGTTGAGGAGCTGGCGCATCTCCGCCAGCGCCTGGCGCGCGGTCCGCTCCGCCCCGGCCAGGGCGTCATGGGCGGCGTCCTCGCTCGGCGGCAGGGTGGCCCTGGCGCCCCCGACCAGCACGTTGATGACGCTGATGTGGTGGGCCACGACATCGTGCAGCTCCCTGGCGATGCGCCGCCGCTCGGCGCGGACCGCGCTCTCGGTGGCCTCCCGTTGGCCGCGCTCCCTGAGCTCGGTGCGCACTCTGACGAGCTGCCCGACGACTATGGGGGCCAGCGGGTACAACCCGGCCATCCACGAGCCGGGCACTGGCCTGATCAGGTGGTGGGCCAGGCCGTAGACCACGCTCTCGCCGACGGCGGTGAGCGCGGCGGTCCTGCCCGGGGTGTAGCGGCCCACGCTGTAGAAGGCGATCGTCGAGGAGATGTTGGCCGACGCCACGATGCCGGCGGCCATGCCGAAGATCTCACCGACGGTCTCGATCGCGGCGACCGTGACGGGCCGGCTCCGCCGTAACAGCAGCGGGAACGTGCTGAGGATGAAGAGGGCGGCGCCCTCGCCGACGTCCGGGTAGCCCTGGCGCAGCACGGAGACCAGGCCGACGCTCGCGGCCCCGGCGAGCACGGTCACCAGCGTGATGTCGAAGACGCGCGGACGCTTGAAGAAGCGCCATGCGGCCGTGATGCGTCGCATGAAGCGCATGATCCAACCCTATGCGGCACTTATTGAAAAGCGGCGATATTTCGCCGGAACAGTCCCCGTCACCGTCTGGACGCGGCCAGTTGACGCTGCGGTAACGTCGCTCCAAGGGCGAGGGACGGGAGCGGGAATGAGTTCTACGGCAAGGGCCATCTGGGACGATGCTCTCACTTCCTACGATTTCGGGCCGAGCCATCCACTGGCGCCCGTCAGGGTGGAGCTGACGATGGCGCTCGCCCGCGAGCTCGGTGTGCTGGACAAGATCGAGGTGGTCGGCTGTGCGCCCGCCACCGACGACGACCTGGCCCTGGTGCACCGGCGCGACTACATCGAGGCCGTCAAGCGCGTCTCCGCCTCCGGTGGGGCCGACCTGTCCGTGGGGCTCGGCACGACTGACAATCCGGCCTTCAAGGGCGTACACGAGGCCTCGGCGCTCATCGCGGGCGCGACGCTCGCGGCCGCCCGCGCGGTCTGGGAGGGCACGGCCGAGCACGCGGTCAACGTCGCCGGCGGTCTGCACCACGCGATGGCCGGTAACGCCAGCGGCTTCTGCGTCTACAACGATCCGGCGCTGGCCATCGCCTGGCTGCTCGCGCAGGGGGTCGGCCGCATCGCCTACGTGGACGTCGACGTGCACCACGGCGACGGCGTGCAGGCGATGTTCTACGACGACCCCCGGGTGCTGACGATCAGCCTGCACGAGAGCCCGCGCACGCTGTTCCCCGGCACCGGCTACCCGGGGGAGACCGGCGCGGAGGGCACGGCGGTCAACGTGGCGCTGCCCGCGGGCTGCGGAGACGAGGGCTGGCTGCGGGCCTTCGACTCGGTCGTGCCGCCGCTGCTGCGCGAGTTCCGGCCGGAGATCCTGGTGACCCAGCATGGCTGCGACAGCCACGCGCTCGACCCGCTCGCCAACCTGATGCTCAGCCTCGACGGCCAGCGCACCGCCTACGCCGCCCTGCACCGGCTGGCGCACGAGACGGCCGGCGGCCGGTGGATCGCGACGGGCGGGGGCGGCTACGAGCTGGTCCAGGTGGTGCCGCGGGCCTGGACGCACCTGATGGCCGAGCTGTCCGGGCATCCGCTCGACCCGGCCACCCAGACACCCGCGGCCTGGCGGGCGTTCGTACGGGAGCGGACGGGCGAGACGCCCCCGCTGACCATGACGGACGGCAGAAATCCGGAATTTCGTGACCTGGCTGGTGGTTATGACCCAGCAGACCCCATCGACCGTGCGGTCATGGCGACCCGACAGGCGGTCTTCCCCCTGCACGGCCTCGACCCGATGCCTTAGGGAGAGCTGTGCTCAGCCGCGACCAACTCCGCGAACACCTGGTCCGCACCCGGATCGCCGGCGAGGTCGCCACGTCGCGCGAGAACAATCTCGACCACTACAGCTCGGTGGCCAACCGCGATCCCTATTACCTGCTGGGACTGACCCTTGAGCAGCCGTGGTCGTTCCGGGACGTCCTCGCGCAGATGGTCAAGGCGGCGGGCGTGCAGGCCGACGCGGGACACCGCTGGGGCCAGGACACCATCGACCCCGACCTGACGATCGACGCGCTCGACGCCATGGCCGACCGGATCGCCGGCGTGCTGTCGCGGGACAAGCCGCGGCTGCTGTTCGCCACCGGGCACCCCACGGGCCTGCTCGTCGTCCACCTCGCGCTCGCCCGGCTCGCCGTGGAGCGCGGGGCGACGCTGCTGACACCGGCCGAGGGCTGGACCTACTCCGGGTCGGGTTTCGGACGTGCCCGTAAGATCCGCTACCTCCAGGACATCGCCATGCTCGATGACAAGGGCGGATTCGTGCACACCCACGACTCCGCCCCGATGGAGCGGATGCTGACCGTCCTGGGCGAGGTCACGCCGGACCTCGTCATCGCCGACCACGGCTGGGCGGGAGCGGCTGGAGAGGCGGGTGTGCCGACGGTGGCGTTCGCCGACAGCAACGACCCCGGACTCTTCCTAGGCGAGGCCGAGGGCAAGATCGACGTGGTCGTGCCACTGGATGACAATGTGCTACCGCGCTACTACGAGCCGCTGATCGCCCATCTGGTCACACGAGCCTCACAGGCCCTTTGAGTTCAATTCGGTCATCCCCATACCGTCTTTTCGCGCCTGCATTCCAAGAGGCTCGCAGTCCCTTTGCCAACTTTTGAGGGGGCCTGGGCGACTCTTATGTGTGACAAGTTGGACAGTTCCAACGTCCAGGCGAGGTGCTCAAGCCGGTGGTTAACCAGCGATTTTGCTGGTTTGGCTGACAGGTAGCTCCGTCAGCTGAGAAAATAGGGGGTTTGCGCTGTCGGAGTCCCGACTTACGCTGACGGCAGTACACGTGCGTGAGCAGTGGCACCAGTGGGGATAACCCGTAAACACGTGCGGAAGAGGCGTCCGATGGGTGCAGGCGAAAGACCTCTCAGTGAGGTGAAGTTCCTGACGGTGGCGGAAGTGGCCACGGTCATGCGGGTGTCCAAGATGACGGTGTACCGCCTGGTGCACTCTGGCGAGCTGCCGGCCATCCGAGTCGGCCGGTCGTTCAGGGTGCCCGAGCAGGCGGTCCACGACTATCTGCGGGAGGCCTACATCGAGGCAGGGTAGATCTTGAGGTAGCGGCGTATGCCACACGCCGTGAATGCCGTCGTGGGAGACGCCCGGCCGCCACCGAGCGGCCGGGCTCACCCCCCAGGGGGCGATCCACAGCCGATCGCCGGTAGGCTGTGATCCGGTGTGCGCTCGCGCATCGGTTCAGATCTGCTATCAGTACCTGGGGGTCCCGTGGGCTCTGTGATCAAGAAGCGCCGCAAGCGGATGGCCAAGAAGAAGCACCGCAAGCTGCTCAAGAAGACGCGCATCCAGCGGCGCAACAAGAAGTAACAGACGCAGCTGCGAGGCGCTGATGACCCACACCGTGCTCGTCACCGGGGTCTCGCGCCACGTGGGCGCTCGGATGGCGAGCGTGCTCGCCGCCGACCCGGACATCAGTCGCGTCATCGGAGTGGACACCGTGCCGCCCCCCTCGCTGACGCGAGATGGCGGCATCTCCCTCGGCCGGACGGAGTTCGTCCGGGTCGATCTGCGCAGCCCCGACATCGCTCAGGTGATCGCGGCTGCCGACATCGACACCGTTGTGCACATGAGCCTGGTCAGCGCTCCGTCGCGGGGCGCGGGCAGGGCCGTGATGAAGGAGCACAACGTCATCGGCACCATGCAGTTGCTCGGTGCCTGCCAGCGGTCGGCGACCGTGCGGCGCGTGGTGGTCCGCTCGACCACCGCCGTCTACGGTTCGTCGCCACGGGATCCGGCGGTGTTCACGGAGGACCTGGAGCCGCACGACGGCCCGAGCCACGGCTACGCCAAGGACGCGGCCGAGGTGGAGGGCTACGTGCGCGGTTTCGCGCGCCGCCGGCCCGACATGGCGGTCTCGCTGCTGCGCTTCGCCAACTTCATGGGTCCCGGCGTCGACTCGCCGCTCACCCGCTACTTCACCCAGCCGGTGCTGCCGACCGTGTTCGGCTTCGACCCGCGGCTGCAGTTCGTCCATGAGGACGACGCGATCGAGGTGCTGCGGCGGATGGCGACCGAAGATCACCCCGGCACGTACAACGTGGCCGGGGCAGGCGTGTTGCTGCTGTCGCAGTGCGCGCGCCGGGCTGGGCGGCTGTCGCTGCCGCTGTTCGCGCCCGCCTTCCGCCTGCTGGGCGATGCCGCGCGCCGTGCCGGCCTGGTCGACTACTCGCCCGAGCAGGTCCGGCTGATGAGCCATGGCCGGGCGGTCGACTGCTCCAGGCTGGAGGCCGAGCTGGGCTGGAAGCCCAAGTTCACCACCGGAGCGGCTTTCGACGACTTTCTGCTCTCGCGGGGGCTGCACCCGCTCGGAGGTGTGCGGCATTGAGCGTTCCGAACGACGAGGCCCGCGTGATCCCCATCAGCTCGGCACCCTCCTTCGAGGAGCCGGAGCCGCTCGCCAGGCTGCTGGCCTTCATCCGGCGGCGCATCACCGGCGACTACGAGGTCGATGAGTTCGGCTATGACGCAGAGCTGACGGACAAGGTGCTGCTGGAGCTGATCAGGCCCCTCTACCACCACTGGTTCAGGGTCGAGACGGTCGATCTGAAGAACGTGCCCGAGGAGGGCGGCGCGCTGGTCGTGGCCAACCACTCCGGCACGCTGCCGGTCGACGCGCTGATGATGCAGGTGGCGCTGCACGACGAGGCGGACCGGCCGCTGCGGCTGCTCGGCGCCGACCTGGTCTACCAGCTCCCGATGCTCGCCCACCTGTCGCGCAAGACCGGCCACACGCTGGCCTGCCGCGAGGACGCCGACCGGCTGTTGCGCAAGGGCGAGCTGGTCGGGGTGTTCCCCGAGGGGTTCAAGGGCGTCGGCAAGCCGTTCTCCGAGCGCTACAAGCTGCAGCGCTTCGGCCGCGGCGGGTTCGTCGCGTCGGCGATCCGCGCCGGGGTGCCGATCCTGCCCACCGCCATCGTGGGCGCCGAGGAGATCTACCCCAAGATCGGCGATCTGCCGACGCTGGCCAGGCTGCTCGGCCTGCCCTATCTGCCGATCACCCCGCTCTTCCCGCTGCTCGGCCCGCTCGGCCTGGTGCCGCTGCCGTCGAAGTGGATGATCCAGTTCGGGGAGCCTATCCGTACCGACGAGTACGACGCGGCGGACGCCGACGATCCGGTGCTGGTGTTCAATCTCACCGATCACATCCGCGAGATCATCCAGCAGATGCTCAACGAGCTGAGGCTGCGCCGCGGCCCCGCCTTTCCGCCATTCTTCTGAACTCAACAGAATCTTGACATGATCGGTCAAGCCATCAAGGATGGGGAAACCGAGCAAGGCAAGACGGCGGCTGGACACCCATGGGTTCGACACCTAGGGAGCGTGCATGAGACGGCTCGTCGACTCCGTGCTCGTCACGAACGCCGGCGACCAGGTGATCCTGTCGACCGGCTCACGTGACGGTTTATCGCTGCGGGGCGACCTCGACCGCGTCGAGCAGGCGGTCACGCTGCTGCGGGACGGCGTCGACGACAGTGACATCCACGCGGACCGGCTGCTGGCCGACCTGGTGGCGGCGCTGACGCACATGGGGTGGCTCACCTCGGAGCCGCCGCAGTCGGCGGCCGAGTCCACCGGCCGGCTCGCCCGCCAGCACGGCTACCTGACGCTGTTCGCCCCCGACGCGCGCGAGCTCCAGTCGCGGATCGCCGCCTGCTCGGTCATGCTCCTCGGCGTGGGCGGCATCGGCGCGGTCGCGGCCCAGCACCTGGGCGCCGCCGGGGTCGGGCGCATCGTGGCCGTCGATCCCGACGTGGTCGAGCTGCACAACCTCAACAGGCAGCTGCCGTACACGACGAGAGACGTGGGCGTGCCCAAGGTCGACGCGCTCAGCGCGCGGCTGCTCGACTTCGCGCCCGAGACCGAGGTGGTGTCCGTACGGCGGCGCGTCGCCAGTGCGGCCGACCTCGACGGCCTGCCCCATGTGGACCTCGTCCTCATCGGCGCCGACGAGCCCGCCGAGCTGGCCGACACGGTCTGGCGGTGGTGCCGCGAACGTGACGTGGCCATGAGCCGCGCGGCGGTCGCCCACGAGCACGGCCACTGGGGCCCGCTCCTGTCGCCCCGCGAGGGGCACTGCCACACCTGCTTCGAGCACGCCCGTGAGGCCGGGCTGTCGCGCGAGCGGCGGCTGGAGGGCGGTCACGGCCCCACGCCGTGGTCGTTCGGCGCCACCAACACGGTCATCGCGGCCTGGGCCGTGCACGACATCGTCCAGTACATCGCCACGTCCGAATGCCCCACGCTCAACCGCCGCGCCCACCTGGACTTCGCCCACGGTGAGCTGCACTTCCTCGATGGTCCTCGCTGCACCTGCAACCAGTAGCGGGCCGCCGGTGTTCTCCAACTGAGACAACACCGGAAGGAAAAAATATGGATCTGCAACTTACCGGCCGCGTCGCCATCGTCACCGGGGCGTCCAAGGGCATCGGCCTGGCCGTGACACAGACCCTGATCGAGGAGGGCGCCCACGTCGTCGCGGCCTCCAGGACCCGCACCCCCGAGCTGCCCGACAAGGCGGTGCACGTACCGGTCGACCTGATGGACCCGCAGGCGCCCGCCGAGGTGGTCGCCCGTGCCGTCGAGGAGTTCGGGCGGCTGGACATCCTGGTCAACAACGCCGGTGGCCCGCCGCCCGGCGTGACGCTGCCGCACGCCGGGTTCATGACCTCGGACGACGACACCTGGCGGGCGATGTTCGAGTTCAACCTGTTCTCGGTACTCCGGATGATCCGCTCCGCCGTACCGGTGATGCTGGAGGGCGGCGGCGGCGCGATCGTCAACGTCTCCTCCGTCACCGCCCGGCAGCCTTCGGCGGTGAACATGGACTACGGCGCGGCCAAGTCGGCCCTCACCTTCGTCAGCAAGGCGGTCGACGAGGAGTACGGCCCGCAGGGCATCCGGGTCAACACCGTCTCTCCCGGGCCCGTGCTCACCCCCTGGTGGACCGACGAGGGCGGCGCGGCTGACGTCTTCGCGGGCATGGTCGGCGCCGACCGGGACAACCTGATCACCAAGGTGGCCCCGGAGATGATGAAGCTGACGACCGGCCGCCTGGTCACCCCGCAGGAGGTCGCCGACGCGATCGCGCTCCTGGTCTCGCCCCGCTCCGGCAGCACGGCGGGCGCCGACATCGTGATCGACGGAGGTTGCGTCAAGGAGGTGTGAGCGCGAACTCCGCGGCTTGCGGTGGCCCGCTGAACGCGGACCACCGTGAACCTGAATGGCGGGTTGTGGTGATACATCCCTGACCGACTTCCCCCGCAGAAGGGCGGAGATGATCACGCAACCCGCCACCAGGGGTGCGGACGCCGACCTCGTGCACGCTTCGTTAACCGATCCTGAAGTGTTCGCCGAGCTCTTCGACCGCTACTCCGCCATGCTCTACAGGTACGTCTCCAAACGGCTGGGCCCCGAGCCCGCCGAGGACATCGTCGGCGAGACGTTCCTGGTCGCCTTCTCCCGCAGGAAGAGCTACGACCCGAGCTATCCAGACGCCCGGCCGTGGCTCTTCGGCATCCTGACCAAGCTCGTCTCCCGGCACCATCGCACCGAGGCGGCCCGCTACCGCGCCCTGCAGCGCGCCCCTGTCGACGCCGACGTGGAGTCCCCGGCCGACCGCGTGGCCGCCGGGGTGACCGCGCAGGCGTCGCGCCCCGAACTGGCCAGCGCGCTGGCCGCCCTGCCCGCCAAGGACCGCGACGTACTCCTGCTGATCGCGTGGGGCGACCTGACGTACGACGAGGTCGCGCAGGCGCTCAGTATCCCGATCGGCACCGTACGCTCCCGCCTCAACAGGGGCAGGCGGAAGGTACGCGCGGCGCTCGGCGACACCAACCCGATGCTTGAGGAGGAGTGACGATGGACGACCTGAAGATGCTCCGCGACCTCGGCAGGGAGCTCGAACACCAGCCTCCGGCGACGCTGGTCCGCCAGCGGCAGCGCCTGCTCCAGGCCAGACCGCGGCGCAGGCGGCTGACGTGGCTGCTGACGGGCCTCGTCGGGGTGGCCACGATGGCCACGGTGGCCACGGTCGCCGTGCCCACACTGATGCTGGCGGGCCGGCAGACCGTGACGCCGCCGGCGGGTGCCCGCCCGGCCAATGCGAGCGGCGTGCTGAACGTGCTCCTGGTCGGCAGCGACAGCCAGGGAGGTTCGGACAGGTTCGACAACGGAGCCCGCTCCGACACTCTCCTGCTGCTGCATCTGCCGGCCGACCGGACGAAGGCCACGATCATCTCCTTCCCCAGGGACTCGATGGTGCGGATCCCCGCCTGCGGGTCCCAGCCGGCCAGGAAAGACATGATCAATCAGGCGTTCCGTATCGGCGGTCTCGCCTGTTCGGTGAAGACGGTCGAGACGCTGACGAAGGTGCGTGTCGACCACATGATGGAGGTCGAGTTCTCGGGCGTGGAGGCCATCGTGAACGCCCTCGGCGGGGTCGAGGTCACGTTGCCGCAGGCGGTGGATGACAAGAACGCGAAGCTGAGGCTCTCCGCGGGCAAGCACTTGCTCAACGGCAAGCAGGCGCTGGGCTACATTCGGTTGCGTCACTACGGCGACGGGTCGGACATCCAGCGCATCAAGCGCCAGCAGGTGCTCATGATGTCGATGCTGAAGAAGGCCAAGCAGTGGCTGAAGGATCCGGCGGCCCTGCGGTCCTTCCTCACCACGGCCGGCAAGTCGTTCAAGACCGACCCGGAGTTCGACCTCGACACCATGATCGGCATCGCCGAGACGCTGGAGAAGACCAAGATGCCCTTCGTCATGGTCCCCTGGGAGCCCGATCCCGACGACCGGAACCGGATCGTGTGGAAGCAGCCGGAGGCGGAGCAGCTCTTCGCCAGCTTGCGGTAGTTGCCCCTGGGGGGTTCGTCCACATGACCGTCTCGATCCGTGTGACGGTCTGTGGCGGCTGGGGTCCCTTGGACGGATACCCCCTCCGGGGGAGGGGACGCGGCCGGTCTGTGGCGGCTGGGGTCCCTTGGACGGATACCCCCTCCGGGGGAGGGGACGCGGCCGGTCCGTGGTGGCTGGGGGCCTTTGGGGATCCCCCTCCGGGGGAGCGGAAGAAGCCGGTTCATTGTGGCTGGAGCCATGGGGATATCCCCCTCGGGGAGGGGGAGGAGCCGGCCCGTCGTGGCTGGGGGCCTTTGGGGATCCCCCTCCGGGGCCAGGGAGCAGTCGGTCCGTCGTGGCCGAGGGCTGGAGGGAGGGCCGGGGCGGCTACTGCGTTGAGCGGTAGTGCTTGCGGAGGGCGATGCCGGCGGCGATGCCGCCGGCCACCGCTCCGACGCCCGCGGCGATCGGCAGGGCGGTCAGCGTCGCCTTTCTGCCGGTGCGGAAGTCCTTGATCGGCCAGTCGTGCTTCTTGGCGTGCTCGCGCAGCTCGCTGTCGGGGTTGATGGCCACCGGCTTGCCGACCAGCGACAGCATGGGCAGGTCGTTGGCCGAGTCGCTGTAGGCGGTGCACCGGGTGAGGTCGAGGCCCTCCCGGCGGGCCAGCGCCCGCACCGCCTCGGCCTTGGCCGGGCCGTGCAGCAGGTCGCCGACCAGCCGTCCGGTGTAGACGCCATTGGTGGTCTCGGCCACGGTGCCGAGCGCGCCGGTCAGACCGAGCCGCTGGGCGATGACCCTGGCCAGCTCGACCGGCGTGGCCGTGACCAGCCAGACGCGCTGGCCGCGGTCGAGGTGGCTCTGCGCGAGCGCCCGGGTGCCGCCCCAGATGCGGTCGGACATGACCTCGTCGTAGATCTCCTCGCCCAGCCGGATCACGTCGTCGACCTTCGCGCCCGCGACGAACGCCAGCGCGGTCTCGCGGGCCACCGCGATGTGCTCGGGGTTCTCGTTGCCGCGCAGCCGGAACACCGCCTGGCCGACGGCGAACTTGAACAGGTCGGAGGTGGTGAACAGGCCGCGCGTCGCCAGGCCCCTGGCGAAGTGGTAGATGGAGGCGCCGCGCATCATCGTGTTGTCGACGTCGAAGAAGGCGGCCGCCTGCTGGTCGGGCTCCGTAGGGGTCACCGTCACCGCGGCCGCCGCTGCGGCCTCGCCGGCGAGCTCCGCCTCCGCCTCGCGCTGTCGTCGCATTAGCCGCCACATGCGCCTCAGCTTATCGAAGGTCCGCTGAAAGCCTCGGCCTTCGGTTCGGGCCGGGGATGAATGCGGTCCTGTCAGATGGCCCGCCGGAGGCGGGACAGCCCGGGGTACGTAGCGCGGACCCGGAAGCGGTCAGGTGGGGCGGCGCTGTTGTTCGATGTAGGCCTCGATGATGGTGAGTGGGGCTCCGCCACAGGAGGCGGCGAGGTAAGAGGGTGACCAGAAGGGGCCGTGCATGATGGCCTGGTCTACGCGGCCGGGGAACTCCTTGCGCAGATAAAGGGATGAGACGCCCTTCAGCGAGTTGACGAGTTTGGAGACCCGCCATCTTCGGGGGGTAGTGGACAAGGAGGTGGACGTGGTCGTCTTCGCCGTTGAACTCGCGTAGTTCGGCCTCGAAACTGTCGCACACCTCGATCATGATGTCCTCGCAGCGTCGCAGCATCTCGTTGTTGAACATGCCTCGCCGCTGTTTGGTCACAAAGACCAGATGGACATGCATCGCAGAAACCGCATGTCTGCCTCGTCGGTATTCCACTTCCTGGCTCATAGACCAGATGATAGTGTGTTCGAGTCGATGGCAGGTGAGTGTCGCACAGTTGATGGGGCGTTCCCTCGTGTTGGCGGGTCGCAGGTGCCGGCTGGAGTTCGACTTCGGGCAACAGATGTTCGCCGAGCGGCTGGGCGGGATCTGCCGCAGCGTGTGGAACACCGGCCTCGAACAGCGCCGCGAATACCGGCGGCGAGGCGCCTACCTCAGTTACGAGGAGCAGTGCGCACAACTCGCCGAGGCGAAGAAGGACCCGTACTGCGACTGGCTCGCCGACGCCCCCGCCCAGGTCATCCAGCAGACGCTGAAGGACCTGGACCAGGCGTGCCGACAGCACGGCACCTGGAAGGTGCGTTGGAAGTCGCGGACGAAGTGGAAGCCGTCGTTTCGGTTCCCCACCGCGAAACACATCTCCGTCGAGCGGATCAAGGGCGGGTGGGGCCGGGTGTTCCTGCCGAAATTCGGGTGGGTGAGGTTCCGGATGTCGCGCCCGCTGGGCGGGGCGGTGAAGTCTGCGACCGTCTCTCGCGATGGCAGGCACTGGTTCATCTCGTTCCTGGTGGAGGACGGCCTGGCTCAGGTTGAACGCCACCTCCATCCCGACCGGCACGTCGGGGTAGACCGGGGTGTGCTCACGGCCGCGGTCACCTCCGACGGGGAGTTCTTCGATCGCCGCCACGCCGGAACCGGCAGCTTGTCCAGCCTGGTGCCACCCCCTGAGCGCAACAGGACAGGCAGCCTGATCTGGGGTTCCTCACTCCGGGCGAGGCGGAACGCTATCTGCGACTCGAGCGGCGGCTTGCCCGGTCGAAGAAGGGCTCCCGGCAGCGTGAACATGTCGTCGCGGCGATGGGCGACATGATGCGCCGCGTCCGGTGGCGTCGTACGGATTTCAACGCCCAGACCGCGCACCGCCTCACCCACCGCTACGCCATCGTGGTCCTGGAGAACCTCAACATCGACGGTATGACCACCAGTGTGCGGCCCAAGCCCGACTCCGGCCAGGTGGGCCGATACCTGCGCAACGGGGCGGCGGCGAAGTCCGCCTTGAACAAGGCGATCCTGGACAAGGGCTGGTACGGCCTGGAGAGCGCCCTGCGGAGCAAGGCCCGCTACAGCGGGACCGTCGTGGCGAAGGTCCCGGCCCCGTACACCTCACAAACATGCCCGGCACCTGCCTGTGGAAAGGTGGATGAGAAGAGCCGCGAGAGCCAAGCGGTCTTCTCCTGCACCGCCTGCGGGCACACCGAGCACGCCGACATCGTCGGGGCGAAGAACACGTTGGTCAGATATCGGGCGGCCGGGCTGGTCGTTCCAGGGCGTGGAGACCCATCCGGGTCCGTGAAGCGTCAAGCACCCCGTTCCACAGCGCGAGCCGCGCAAGCGGCATGAGCTGCCGCGCAAGCGGCACGGGAACCTCCGTCCCTTGAGAACGGAGAGCAAGTCAACTAGCGCGGGGCCACAAGCCCGTCTATGTAGTCGAGGTAGCCCGTCGCCTTGTCCTGTTGATCCCCGTCCATCCGTTCGAGCATTGGTTCGACCATGGTCTTCTGGTCGCGCGCGAACCGGTTGATCTTCGGTGAGCGCGGCTCGGCTCGCTCCAGCCTCCTGATGCCGGACCGGGTCGAGTCCTCCATCTCCTTGAGCGTCTTGGTGACCAGCGGTCCGTCGCCGGACGAGCCGAGCAGCTGGGCGACCTCGGCCGCCCGGGTCTTGGCCGAGACCAGCTCGCGCTCGGCCCGCTGCACGTCGTCGGTGCTGAGCCGGACCAGCGTGCTCTCCGCGGCGCGCTTGAGCGGGTAGAGAGTGTCGCCGGGCAGCGCGTGGTAGGTGACGAAGGCCGACAGCATCATGGCCGCCGCCAGGCCGAACGTGGCGGCCTGGGAGAGCCAGGAGAGCCGCCGCCCAGGACGGCGATGGGAGCGGCGGGCTCGTACGGGCTCGGGGAGGCGCTGCGCGGACAGGAGCTCGGCGCGGAGACGTTCGCGGAAGGCGGGGGCCGGACCCCCGCCCAGCGGGAGCCGTCGCAGCTCTGTGAGGTGTTCGAGCACGCGCTCGCGCGATCTGCGCGCCCTACCCATGACAGCTCCCTGACGCCGCCGGGGAATCCGATCGTGACATCTGCCTAACGACGTGCCGCTGGTGGAGGTTACGCCAGGTCGTGCTTGAGAGCCCTGGCCAGGGCCCGGATCGCTCGGAACTGCAGGGCTTTGATCGCTCCACTCTTCTTCCCCATGATCAACGCGGTCTCGGCGAGCGACAGGCCGTGCAGGAACCGCAGAACCACGCATTCCTGCTGCTCGGGGTTCAGATCCTGGACGGCGCGGAGCATCCGGTCGTTGATGATGGCCGTGACGACGGCGTTCTCCGGGATGTGCGGGCCGTCGAGCGGGACGTCGATCACCTCCCCGGTCGGGATCTCCAGGCGATAGCGGCCGGACTTGAAGTGATCGGTGACCAGGTTCCTGGCGATGGTGACCAGCCAGGCACCGAAGTCACGGCCCTGCCAAGTGAAGTCGGTGATCCGGCGCAGGGCGCGGAGGAAGGTCTCGCTGGTGAGATCCTCGGCCAGCGGATGCGAGCCGACGCGGAAGTAGATATAGCGATAGACAAGATCCACGTATCGGTCATAGAGCGTGCCAAAGGCATCCGAGTCTCCGGTCTTGGCGTGCAGCACCAGCATGCGGAGGTCATCGGGAATCTCTTCGCGCACGGCAAGCTCGCTCGTCCGGGCGGGACCAGCGACCGCTGGTGGGAGCAGCCCGGCGAACGGCCACGAGTCAGGCATCCGGTATCCCTAGGGGTAAGGGGTGCGGCGTGCTCGAACACTCTAGAAATCAACCGGAAATTCCACAATCCGCTTCGCGAAGGCATGACTAGCCGTAATCGGCCGATACCGTGTGGACCGACCCGTTCCCTCTTCGGCTACCGGCTGGGAGGCATAGTCCGGCAGCATTGGAGTCACCATGGAGATCCTCGTTGCTGTCCTAGCCTTTGTCGGTGCCCTCCTCGCCGCGATCGGCGCAGTCGCCCTGGTCCGGCGCCTGCGAGACGAGGTGGAGGGGTGGTTGATCGCCTGGACCGTTTCAGCCGTCGCGCTCTGCCTGGCGCTCGGCGCGATCGGCGTCGGCTATCTGATGGGGTTCGGGGACGTCACCTTCAAGGTCTACCAACTGACCGGATCCCTCCTCGCGCCCTTCTGGCTGGCCATCGGACTGGTCCAACTCCTGTCGGAGAAGGTGCCGCCGAAATTCGCCGGCTGGCTGTTCGGGATCGCGTTCACCGTCGTCGCCGTGGTGGTGCTCACCTTCGACCCGGTGAGCGGGGGCAGCGAGATGGGCAAGGTGCTCCCCGCGGCCGAGGGGCACTGGGACGTCATCCCCCGCTACCTGCTGATCGGCGCGCACTCCATCGCCGGGCTGATCATGCTGGCGGCCGTGGTGATCGCGGCGCTGCGCTGGCGCAACGGTGACGAACTCGACACCGACAACCTGCACGCGGTCATGGTCATCGCGCCTTCGGGCATCGCGATCATCGGGGCGATGAGGTTCGCGGTGCCGGGCTTCTTCGCCACCGCGCTGTTCGTGGTGGCCGCCGCGGGCATCTGGTACGCCGTGCTGCGCCCCCTGGCGCCGTACGAGGACGACGACGAGGACGACGAGTTCGAGGGCCACCGCGGCGAGCGGTCCGGCGAGCGGCCGGCTGAGCGGTCCTCCCATGGCCGCCGGGCCATGCGGGATCGGGACCCCTTCCCCCAGCCGGACTCCTTCCCCCACTCGGAGCCGTTCCTCCCGTCGGACTCCTTCCCCCGGTCGGAGCCCTTCCCCCAGCCGCTCGCCGACTTGCCGATGCAGGGGCCGCCCCAGCAACAGCAGCAGCCGCCTCCCGGTCAGCCCCGCCGGTCGGGCCTGGGCGATCTGGTGGCCGAATACCGGGCGGGCGACCAGCCGGTCGACTACGCCGCCCGGATGGCGCCGCCGCCCGACCAAGGCCCCTCGACCGGCTACATCATGAACGGCGGGCACGGCGCCGGGCCGCAGACCGGTCCCCAGGACTTCGGGATGCCCGCCACGGGCGCGGTCTACCCGGGGGCCGAGTTGTTCTCCACCGGCTCCCGCGCGGCCCAGCAGCCCCCTCAGGGCCAGCCTCCTCAGGCTCAGCCCGCGCGGGCGCCGGCCCCGCAAGCCCAGCCTCAGCAGCAGGCGGCCTCCAGCCGGCCCTCACCGAGCATCTACGGCATGCTGACGGTCTTCACCCTCATGGACGGCTCGGGCGAGGCGTTCGACCGCCTGGCGGAGGCCACGGTCGAGGCCGTACGCCGGGGCGAGCCAGACACGCTCATCTACGCCTGCCACGCGGTCAAGTCGGCCCCGCTGCAGCGCATCGTCTATGAGCTCTACCGCGACGAGGTGGCCTACCGCGACCACCAGCGCCAGCCGCATGTCGAGCGGTTCGTCAACGAGCGTCAGGCCATGGTGCTGGCCACCAACATCATCGAGCTGAACGTCAACGCCGCCAAGGTCGTACCGCTCCCGACCGCGATGTTCTAGTCACTAAACGTTCTAACCGCTCAGGGTCCTAGCCGCTCAGCGCGGCGCGCAGCCGGTCTTCGGAGACCCGCCAGAAGTCGTGCTGGACTCCGTCGACCAGAGTGACCGGGATCATCTCCCAGTATTTCTCCCGCAACTCCTCGGAGGAGTCGATGTCGACCTCCTCCCACGGCACACCCAGGTCTCCCGCCACGCGGGAGACGACCTCGCGCGCGTCGTCGCAGAGGTGGCAGCCCGGCCTGCCGAGCAGCGTGATGCGGTGCATGCACCCAACCGTATCGTGCCGACTTTGTGCATCGCTTCACAAAGGGATTAACCTGAAAGGCGGTTCGATTTCATTCACGCGGCCGGCAGGCCGCTCGTCCCCTGGAGCTCCGGCACGTGAAGAGCCCGTCCCAGTCCCGTGACCGCGGGATCCCCGAGGCAACGGTCGCCCGGCTCCCGTTGTACCTGCGGGCGTTGAACGGGATGGCCGAACGCGGCACCGCGACCGTCAGCTCCGAAGATCTGGCCATGGCCGCGGGCGTCAACTCCGCGAAGCTCCGCAAGGACCTGTCCCATCTGGGCTCGTACGGCACCCGAGGCGTCGGCTACGACGTCGAATACCTCGTCTACCAGATCTCCCGCGAGCTGGGCCTGACCCAGGACTGGGCCGTGGCCATCGTCGGAGTGGGTAACCTTGGCCGGGCACTGGCCAATTACGGTGGTTTCGTCTCCAGGGGCTTCCGTGTGGCCGGGCTTCTCGACGCCGACCCCGAAGTCGTGGGCGACGATATAGCGGGGTTGAATGTTGAGCACATAGACGTCCTGGAAGCCGTCATCGAACGGCGTGGGGTCTCGATCGTGGTTCTGGCGACACCCGCGATAGCGGCGCAGGAAGTCTGCGATCGTGTGGTGGCGGCCGGGGTCACCAGCATCCTGAACTTCGCGCCCGTAGTGCTTTCTGTACCAGATGGCGTGGATGTCCGTAAAGTCGACCTATCAATAGAACTGCAGATCCTTGCGTTCCATGAGCAGCGCAAAGCAGGGGGGCCACTTATGGCCGTGGACAGTCAATGAGTCTTCTCACCATCGGACTCAGCCACCGGACAGCTCCGGTGGCCATGCTCGAGCGCGTATCGGTGTCCGGCGAGGCGCTCGTCAAGCTCCTGCACGACGTGCAGCAGGACGTGTGCGTCGCCGAGGCCATGGTGGTCTCGACGTGCAACCGAGTAGAGGTTTACGCGGCCGTCGACCGTTTCCACGGCGCCGTCACCGCGATCAGTCGCTTGCTGGGCGTCCACTCGGGCGTCCCCGTGGAAGAGTTGCAGCCGCACCTCTACGTCCACTACGAAGACCAGGCCGTCGAGCACCTGTTCGCGATGGCCTGCGGCCTCGACTCGATGGTCGTGGGCGAAGGGCAGATCCTCGGCCAGGTTCGCCGGGCGCTCACCCTGGCGCAGAAGCAGGGCACCATCGGCGCCACCCTCAACGAGCTGGTGCAGCAGGCGCTGCGGGTCGGCAAGCGCGCCCACGCCGACACCGACATCGACAAGGCGGGCGCCTCCCTCGTCACCGCCGGACTGGCGCTGGCGGGCGACCTCGCCGGGCGCCGGGCGCTGGTGGTCGGCGCGGGCTCGATGAGCTCGCTGGCCGCCACCACGCTGGCCCGCGCGGGCGTGACCGACATCGTGGTCGCCAACCGCACCTTCGAACGAGGCGTACGCCTGGCGGCGTCCGTAGGCGGCAGGGCGGTGGAGTTCGCCGCGGTTCCCCGAGAGCTCGCGACGGCCGACATCGTCATCTCCTGCACGGGCGGCGGCCGGCACGTCATCACCCCCGACATCGTCCCCTCAGGCGCGTTCCTGCTGGACCTGGCACTGCCGCACGACATCGACCCCGCTGTCCGCGAGGTGCCCGGCGTCACGCTGGTCGACCTGGAGACCATCCAGGAATCGGGCATAGGCTCAAGGGAGGGCGACACCGTCGACTCGGTGCGCAGGCTCGTCGCCGAGGAGCTGGCCGCCTTCCTCACCGCCGAGCGAGCCGCCAAGGTCACTCCGACCGTGGTGGCGCTGCGCAGCAAGGCGGCGACCGTGGTCGAGGCCGAGCTGGGCCGGCTCCTGATGCGCATGCCCCAGCTCGACGGCAAGGCCAGGGACGAGGTGGCGCAGACTGTGCAGCGGGTCGTCGACAAGCTGCTTCACGAGCCCACTGTGCGTGTCAAACAGCTCGCCACCAGCCCGGGAGGCGATCATTATGCCGAAGCGCTGCGCGAGTTGTTCGACCTGGATCCGAAGATGCCCGAAGCCGTGAGGGAGGTGGAGTTGTGACACTGCGCTTGGGCACCCGGCGCAGCCTGATGGCGACCACGCAGTCGCAGATGGTCGCCGACTCCTACACCGAACGGACCGGGCGCGCCATCGAGCTGGTCGGCGTCACCACGTTCGGTGACGTGACCAAGGCTCAGGTGGCGCAGCTCGGTGGCACGGGCGTGTGGGTCAGCGCGCTGCGTGACAAGCTGATCGAAGGCGAGATCGACTTCGCCGTCCACTCGCTGAAAGACTTGCCGACCAAGCCGGACCCGCGGGTGACGCTGGCCGCCATCGTGGCCCGGCACGATCACCGCGACGCGCTGGTCGGCCCGGCGAAGTTCGCCGACCTGCCCACCGGAGCCAGGATCGGCACCGGCTCGCTGCGCCGGATCGCCATGCTCAGGGCGCTGCGCCCCGATCTCGAGTACGTCCCGATCCGCGGCAACGCCGACACCCGGATCGGCAAGATCGCCGCCGGCGAGGTCGACGCGGTCGTGCTCGCCTCGGCGGGCCTGACCAGGATCGGCCGGGACGTGGAGATCGCGCAGATCTTCGAGGTCGAGGAGCTACTGCCCGCGCCAGGGCAGGGCGCCCTGGCCGTGGAGTGTCTCTCCGGCAACGCCGACCTGATCTCCTTCCTCGGTGTGCTCGACGACCCGCGGACGCGCTCCGCGGTGTCGGCCGAGCGCTCCGTCCTGTCCGCCCTCGAGGCCGGCTGCTCATCCCCCGTGGGTGCCTTCGCCGTCGATGACGGGCAGACCCTTAACCTCACCGCCATGGTCGTCTCTATCGACGGCCAGCAGGCGGTGCGCAAGTCCGCCGCCGGCTCTCCTTCCGAGTCTGTGAAACTCGGCCAGCTCCTCGCGGCCGAGATGATCTCCGAAGGGGCCGACAGATTGATGGGGGAGCAATCCCGTTGAGCTCCGATAGTCCAACCTCCGGTTTCCTCGCGTTCGTGGGCGCGGGCCCCGGCGATCCGAACCTTCTCACGCTCCGCGGCGCCGAACTGCTGGCCAAGGCCGACGCGGTCGCCCTCGACGAGGAGCTGTTCGGCTCGTTCCTGCGCCACTGCAGAGAAGGCGTGGAGATCGCCTCCGGCGACCTCGTCAAACGCGCCAAGGCCGGGCAGTTCGTCGTACGCCTGTGCGAGGGCGACCCGATGCTCTTCTCCTCGATCGCCCGCTCGATCGAGGAGGAGGTCGCGGCCTGCGCCGCGGCGGAGGTGGACTTCGAGATCGTGCCCGGCGTGCCGCCCGCGACCGCGGTGCTCACCTACGCGGGCATCCCGCCGGCGGCCGACGTGCCGGAGTTCCGGATCGTCGACGCCGCGCACGAGCAGGACTGGGCCGCCCACGCCGCCTGCCAGGGCACGCTGGTCATCTACAACGGCCTCGCCGGGGCCGTGGCGATCGGCAAGGCGCTGGTGGCCGGTGGCAAGCCCGACAGCACGCCCGTGGCGGTCAGCAGTGGCGGCACCACGACCGAGCAGTACACCGTCGTCTCGACGCTGGCCAGGCTGCAGGCCGACATCAAGCACGCGGGCTTCACCGAGCCCGCGCTGATCGTCGTCGGCGACGCGGTCGGGCAGCGCGACAAGCTGTCGTGGTTCGAGACCAAGCCGCTGTTCGGCTGGCGGGTGCTGGTGCCGCGCACCAAGGAGCAGTCCGAGAAGCTGTCCGAGCAGCTCACTTCCTACGGCGCCGTGCCGGAAGAGGTGCCGACCATCTCCGTCGAGCCGCCGCGCACGCCGCAGCAGATGGACCGCGCGATCAAGGGCCTGGTCACCGGGCGCTACGAGTGGGTGGCGTTCACCAGCTCCAACGCGGTCAAGGCGGTGCGCGAGAAGTTCGAGGAGTACGGCCTCGACGCACGCGCCTTCGCCGGGCTGAAGGTGGCCGCCGTGGGCGACGCCACCGCGCGGGCGCTGGTCGAGTTCGGCGTCAAGCCCGACCTGCTGCCCTCGGGCGAGCAGTCGTCGGAGGGCCTGGTGGCCGAGTGGCCGCCGTACGACTCGATGCTCGACCCGATCAACCGGGTGCTTCTGCCGCGGGCCGACATTTCCACAGATACCCTCGTGGCCGGCCTGACAGAGCTAGGCTGGGAGTGCGACGACGTCACGGCCTACCGCACCGTACGAGCCGCACCGCCCCCCGCCCCGATCCGCGAGGCGATCAAGGGCGGCGGGTTCGACGCGGTGCTCTTCACCTCCTCCTCGACCGTGCGCAACCTCGTGGGCATCGCCGGCAAGCCGCACAACGTCACCGTGATCGCGGTGATCGGGCCGCAGACCGCGAAGACCGCCGAGGAGTTCGGGCTGCGCGTCGACGTCATGGCCGACCGGCCGTCGGCGTCCGCCTTGGCCGCCGCGCTGGCCGCGTACGGTGCCAAGCAACGCCAGGCGGCCCTCGCCGCCGGCGACAGCCCGCGCCGGCCGTCGCAGAACCGCAGAGGCGCCAGAAGGAGAGCCAAGTGAGTGCTGACTACCCGGTCGCCCGGCCGCGCAGGCTCCGCCGCAGCCCCGCGATCCGGCGCATGGTGGCGGGCACCAGACTGCACCCCGCGGACCTGATCCTGCCGCTGTTCGTCAAGGAGGGCATCGACCAGCCGCAGCCGGTCGCCTCGATGCCCGGCGTGTTCCAGCACACCCGCGACTCGCTGCGCAAGGCCGCCCACGAGGCCGCCGACGCCGGGGTGTCCGGGGTGATCCTGTTCGGCATCCCCGCCGTCAAGGACGCGCGGGGCTCGGCGGCCGACGACCCCGAGGGCATCCTGCAGGTCGCGCTGCGCGAGGTGAGCGCCGAGGTGGGCGACGCGGTGGTGGTCATGGCCGACACCTGCCTCGACGAGTTCACCGACCACGGCCACTGCGGCGTGCTGACCGACTCCGGCGACGTCGACAACGACGCGACGCTGGAGCGCTACGCCTCGATCGCGGTCGCCCAGGCCAGGGCCGGATCCCAGATGATCGCGCCGAGCGGCATGATGGACGGCCAGGTCGGGGCCATCAGGGCGGCGCTCGACGCCGACGGCTTCGCTGACCTGCCGATCCTCGCCTACACCGCCAAATACGCCTCCGCCTTCTTCGGCCCCTTCCGCGAGGCCGCCGAGTGCGCGCCGCAGTTCGGCGACCGCAGCACCCACCAGCAGGACCCGGCCGGGCCGCTGGGGGACGCGATGCGCGAGCTACGCCTCGACCTCGCGGAGGGCGCCGACGCCGTCATGGTCAAGCCCGCGATGGCCTATCTGGACGTCATCAGGCGCTTCCGCGACGAGGTCGACGTGCCGGTGGCGGCCTACCAGGTGAGCGGCGAGTACGCGATGATCGAGGCCGCCGCGGCCAACGGCTGGATCGACCGCGACCGGATGATCATGGAGTCGCTGGTCTCGATCAAGCGCGCGGGCGCCGACCTGATCCTGACGTACTGGGCCACCGAGGTGGCGCGCCGCCTGTGAACCAGGGGGTTTCCCGTTGATCGCTGAGGCCTGTGCGTTAGAGTGCAATAACAAGTGCTGGTGTGTCCCGCGTGTGCTTTGCAGCCAGGAGCCGGGGCCTCTTCAGGCGCTTGGATCGACGGGAGACACCATGGTGGGGGTACCACTCGCTCGGCGTACCAAGAAACGGCCGCGCCCGACACGGATCGACACCGTCCTGGGCTATGCCGCTCTCGGCTGGCCGAGCGTGCCAGGTGCCCATCCGCTGCGTCAGGGCGCCCGCTCCTGCTCCTGTGACCGCCTCGGCTGCCCCGACCCGGGCGCGCATCCGCTGTCTCCCGCCTGGCACCTACAGGCCACGACGGACGCCACTCAGCTCACGCGCTGGTGGCGGATGGACCCCGACGCCAATGTGATTCTGCCCACCGGCCGGGTGTTCGACGTCTTCGACGTACCGCTCGACACGGGCCTGTCGGCCCTCACCCGCATCGACGGCGCCTCGGCGCACTCGGGCCCGGTCGCCGCCAACGGTGACCGGGTCCTGTTCTATGTGGCCACCCGTGGCAATCCCGACGACGAGGACGAGTGGTGGTCCTGCCAGCTCGACTGCGAGCCCGGCACCATCGACGACAATCCGGGCCTGCGCTGGCACTGTCGCGACAGCTACGTCCTGGCCCCACCCTCCACGCTGCCCACCGGCCAGCCCGTCTCCTGGCTGCGTCCGCCGGACGGCCGTCCGCTGCCCGATCCGCTGCGCATCCTCGACTGGCTCGCCGACTAGACCGCCGTGGCCCGGGACTAACCTGGAGCGCGTGAGCCGTACACAGAACTCCGAGGACCTGTTCGCCCGCGCCCGCGCCATCGTGCCGGGTGGCGTCAACTCCCCGGTCCGCGCGTTCGGCGCGGTCGGCGGCACGCCGCGCTTCATGGCCTCCGGGCAGGGTCCCTATCTCACCGACGTCGACGGCAACCGCTACGTCGACCTGGTCTGCTCGTGGGGGCCGATGATCCTCGGCCACCGCCACCCCGCCGTCGTCGAGGCCGTCTCGTCGGCGCTGTCCCACAGCCTCTCGTACGGCACCGCGACGCCGGGCGAGGTCGAGCTGGCCGAGGAGATCGTCGCCAGGGTGGCGCCCGTGGACAAACTCCGGCTGGTCAGCTCGGGCACCGAGGCGACGATGAGCGCGGTGCGGCTGGCCCGCGGGTTCACCGGGCGGTCGAAGGTGGTCAAGTTCGCCGGGTGCTACCACGGTCACGTGGACGCGCTGCTGGCCTCGGCGGGGTCGGGTGTGGTCACGTTCGGGCTGCCGGACACGCCTGGCGTGACGGGGGCGTCGGCGGCCGACACCATCGTGCTGCCGTACAACGACATCAGCGCGGTGGAGCAGGCATTCGCCTCGGCCGAGATCGCCTGCGTCATCACCGAGGCGTGCCCGGCCAACATGGGCGTGGTGCCGCCGCTCGACGGCTTCAACGCGCGCCTGCGCGAGCTGTGCACGGCCAACGGCGCGCTGCTGATCATGGACGAGGTGCTGACGGGCTTCCGGGTCTCGCCCTCGGGCTGGTACGGGCTGGACCCGGTCGACGCCGACCTGATGACCTTCGGCAAGGTCATGGGCGGTGGGTTGCCGGCGGCGGCCTTCGGCGGGCGGGCCGACGTCATGTCCTGCCTGGCGCCGGAAGGACCGGTCTACCAGGCGGGCACGCTGTCGGGAAACCCGCTGGCCTGCGCCGCCGGATTGGCCACGCTACGCGCGCTCGACGCCGGCTCCTACGCCAAGGTGGACGCGGCGGCGCTGGCGGTCGGCCAGGCCGCTTCCGACGCCCTCGCCGCGGCGGGCGTGCCGCATCGGTTGCAGCGGGCGGGGAGCCTGTTCTCGGTGTTCTTCACGGATGCGCCGGTGACGGACTTCGACGGTGCGCGGGCCCAGAACACCGCGGCGTACACCGCCTTCTTCCACGCGATGCTGGATCGCGGGGTCTATCTGCCGCCGTCCGCGTACGAGGCCTGGTTCCTCTCGGCCGCTCACGACGACGAGGCGCTCGGTCAGATCGCCGACGCCCTACCGGCAGCCGCCAAGGCTGCCGCGGCGGTCCTCTGAACAGTTACTTGGCGGCCGGCTTCTGGTAGCGGACGCGCTGGTCCCGAGCCTGCTCGGCGAGGGTCTTGAGGTAGGAGATGGTGGTCGACTGCTGCTTCTGCGCCTTGTTGTTTCTCATGCATATATTTTCTCCTGCTACAGAGTGAAGGACAAGCGAGACTTTCTACGCTAAACCCTTTAGACTGGCTTACATGTTGGACTTGAACCGTCTCAAGGCCCTTCACGCTGTGCACATCTACGGCTCGGTGGGCGCCGCGGCCGACGCGCTCATGGTCACGCCGTCGGCCGTGTCGCAGCAGATCGCCAAGCTGGAGCGTGAGACCGGTGCCCGGCTCATGGAGCGCAACGGGCGCGGGGTGCGGCTGACAGACGCCGCCGGGCTGCTCGCCGACCACGCCGAGCGGATCCTGGCCCTGGTGGAGACCGCCGAGGCGGACTTCGAGGCGCTGCGCGGCGAGGTCGTGGGACGGCTGAACATGTCCGCGTTCCCGACGGCGGCGCGCGGGCTGATGCCCTCCGCCCTGACCGCGCTCAAGCGGCGCCATCCGGACCTGCACGTCCAGATGCACGAGCGCGAGCCGGAGCGCATCGTGCGCGACGTGGCCAGGGGCGAGCTCGACCTGGGCGTCATCCAGGACTGGATGAACCGGCCGATCGCCCTGCCCGAAGGGCTGTCCCGGTCCACGCTGCTCGACGACATCGCCGACATCCTGCTGCCCGCGGACCATCCGCTGGCCGGCAACAAGGAGGTCGAGCTGGCCGCGCTGCCCGCGAACGAGCGGTGGATCAGCTCCTCGCCCGGCACCGTCTGCCACGACTGGCTGGTCTACACGCTGCGTAACGCCCAGCTGGAGCCCGAGATCTCCTGTATGGCCGACGAATATCCGACCCAGATGGCGCTGGTGGCGGCCGGGCTCGGCTGCGCGATCATTCCCCGGCTGGGGCGTGACTGCGTGCCCGACGGGGTGGCTGTGGTGCCGTTGCGGCCCAGGCAGTCGCGGCGCATCTACGTGATCTGGCGGACGGACGCGGCTCGGCGGCCGGCGATCCGGGCGGCGGTCGAGGCGCTCGCGGACGCCAGCCGTACCAAGGAGAACGCCTGGGCGGTCGCCTAGCGGGCGCGCCGGGGTTGTTCGCAGGACGGGCGAGATCGCGGAACGGGCAGAGCGGGATAGGCTGTGGCACACCATGGCTGAAACCACCGTAGTTCACCTGATGCGCCACGGTGAGGTGCACAATCCCGAAGGCGTCCTGTACGGCAGGCTGCCCGGCTACCACCTGTCCGAGACCGGCCGGCTGATGGCCGACACGGTGGCCAAGTCGGTGGCGGGCCGTGACATCGTCACCCTCTACAGCTCGCCGCTCGAACGCGCGCAGGAGACCATCGCGCCCCTGGCCGCCCTGCTGGAGCTGCCGGTGCAGACCGACGAGCGGCTGATCGAGGCCGCCAACATGCTCCAGGGCCGCAAGGTCGGCCAGGGCCTGGCGGTCCTGCGTGATCCGAAGAACTACCGCTACTTCTGGAACCCGCTGCGCCCGTCTTGGGGCGAGCCCTATCCGGCGATCGTCAAGCGGATGCGCTCGATCATCGAGGAGGTCAGGGCGGAGGCGCGCGGGCACGAGGCGCTGCTGGTCAGCCACCAGCTGCCGATCTGGTCGATCAGGATGGCGGCCGAGGGCCGCCGGCTCTGGCATGACCCCCGGCGCAGACAGTGCAATCTGGCCAGCCTCACCACGCTCACCTTCGACGGCGATCGACTGGTCAGCGTCGGCTACAGCGAGCCCGCCGGATCACTGGCGACGGGCCCCAGCGTGCCGGGCGCCTGACCTCGCCGGTAGAGTTGCAAGCTCTACCGGTCGTAGTACAAGGAGATCTTCCTCCGTGCGCGCCAAATCCATCTCCCTCGTCCTTTCGGCCGTCCTGGTCACGGGTGGCCTCGCGGGCTGCGCGGGTGCCAACCAGTCGGGCCAGCCGCAGGCGGGCGACACCCGTTTCGTCGCGGGCGACGGGAAGATGCAGGTGTTCGACGTCGCCGGCCGCCTCGCCGCCCCCGAGATCGGCGGGCAGACCCTCGACGGCGCGACCGCCTCGCTCGCCGCCCACAAGGGCAAGGTCGTGGTGCTCAACTTCTGGGCGTCGTGGTGCGGCCCGTGCCGGGCGGAGGCGCCGGTGCTGAAGGAGGTCGCCGCCAAGACCAAGGGCCGCGTGGAGTTCCTCGGCGTCGACTTCAAGGACCGCAAGGCCGACGCGCAGGCGTTCGAACGCACCGAGCAGACCGGCTACCCGAGCATCTTCGACCAGCCAGGCCAGGTCGCGCTGCGCTTCCAGGGCACGGTGCCGCCCGCGGCCATCCCGTCGACGCTGATCATCGACGCGCAGGGCCGGATCGCCGCCAGAGCGCTGGGCGCGGTCAAGTACACCGACCTGATGGACGCGGTGATCAAGGTGCGCGATGAATGACGTCGTCGCCTCGGGCTCGCTGCTCCTGGCCGTGCCCATCGCGGTGCTGGCCGGGGTGGTGTCCTTCCTGTCGCCGTGCGTGCTGCCCCTCGTACCGGGCTACCTGTCGTACGTGACGGGCATGAGCCAGGACCCCAAGCGGGGGCGGCTGGTGCTCGGCACGGTGCTGTTCGTGGCCGGCTTCGCGCTGGTGTTCGTGCTCAGCGGCGCGCTGTTCGGCGGCCTCGGCGCGGTCATGCTGGGCAACGCGGAAATCATCACGCGGGTGCTCGGCGTGCTGACGATCCTGCTCGGCCTGGCCTTCCTGGGCGTGCTGCCCGGCCTGATGCGCGACGTACGCATCCACAAGCTGCCCGCCGCTGGGCTGGCCGGGGCGCCGCTGCTGGGCGTGGTGTTCGGGCTGGGCTGGACGCCGTGCATCGGGCCCACGCTGGCCGTCGTGCTCGCGCTCGGACTGAACGAGGGCAGCGCCTCGCGTGGCGCGCTGCTCGCCGTGGCGTACGCGCTGGGCCTCGGACTGCCCTTCGTGGCCGCCGCCCTCGCCTACAGCAAGGCCCTGCGTACGTTCCGCGCGATCCGCAAGCACTCACAGCTGATCACCCGGATCGGCGGCGGCATGATGGTGGCCGTCGGCATCCTGCTGGTGACCGGCCTCTGGGGAGAGATGATCGCGACCATGCAGGGTCTGATCGGCGCCTTCAGGCCGGTGATCTGATGACCGTCGACGAGCTGGAGAAGGAGCGGGCGCGGCCCGCCGGCATGGGGCCCATGGGCTGGCTGCGCTGGGGCTGGCGCACGCTCACCTCGATGAAGACGGCGCTGATCCTGCTGTTCCTGTTCGCGCTGGCGTCCGTGCCCGGCTCGCTGGTGCCGCAGCGCGGCGTCGATCCCGACAAGGTGGCGGCGCTCTTCCAGAACGACCCGACGCTCGCCGAGTGGTACGACCGCTTCCAGCTGTTCGACGTCTTCACCTCGGCCTGGTTCGCCGCTATCTACCTGCTGCTGTTCACCTCGCTGATCGGCTGCGTCCTGCCCCGCACCGCCACCTACGTGCGCGAGCTGCGCCGCCGCCCACCGGCCGCGCCGCGCAACCTGTCGCGCCTGCCGCACTTCTCGCGGCTGGACGACCCGCTGACGGTCGAGGAGGCCGCCGGGCGGCTGCGTCGGCTCCGCTTCCGCGTCGAGGTCGGCGACGGCTGGGTGGCCGCGGAGAAGGGCTATCTTCGCGAGACGGGCAACCTGCTCTTCCACGTCTCCCTGCTCGCCCTGCTCGTCGCGATCGGGTTCGGTTCCCTGTACGGCTACCGCGGCAACGTGCTGGTGGTCGAGGGCGACGGCTTCGCCAACACGGTCGCCGCCTACGACCGGTTCATCCCGGGCAACCAGGTGTCGGCGGAGTCGCTGGAGCCGTTCTCGTTCACGCTCACGGACTTCCAGACCACCTACCAGGTCGAGGGCCCCAAGAGGGGGCAGGAGCTCGACTACTCCGCCTACATGAAGGTCAACGACGCGCCCGGGGCGCCCACGCGCGACTACACGCTCAAGGTCAACGAGCCGCTGGAGGTCAACGGCACCCAGACCTACCTCCTCGGCCACGGCTACGCGCCCGTGTTCAAGGTCACCGACGGCAAGGGGCAGGTCGCCTTCGAAGGGCCCGTCCCCTGCCTGATCGAGATCAAGCTCACGCTCACCTCGGGCTGTGTGGTCAAGGTGCCCGACGCCCAGCCGTCGCAGCTCGGGTTCCTGCTGCGCTTCCTGCCGACGGGTAACGGCGCGGGAGCCTCTCTCTTCCCCGGCGCGCTCAACCCCCAGATCCAGCTCCTTGGGGCCTTCTCCGGCGATTTGGGCGTACGCTCCGGGCGGCCGCAGTCCGTCTACGAGCTCGCGCCGCCCGAGGTGATGCGCAAGCTCACCCCGCTGGTCATGGGCACCGGCCAGGCGCCGCTCGCCGTCGGGGGGTCGATCGACCTGCCCAAGGGGGCGGGGAAGCTGGAGTTCACCGGGGTCAAGGAGTGGATGACGCTCCAGATCGCCTACGACCCGGGGCGGCTGCCCGCCCTGCTCGCCGCGGGTACGGCCGTGGTCGCCATCGCGCTGTCGCTGATGATCCGCCGCCGCCGGGTGTGGGTGCGGGTCAAGGACGGCGTGGCCGAAGTCGGCGGTCTTACCCGTACCGAAGGGTCCGCGGCGGGCTTCACCGAGGAGTTCGCCGACATCGTCAAGGTCCTATCAGCTGGAGGCAAGGATGCCCGCTGAGCAGCAACTGGCCGGGGTGAGCGACCTCTTCGTCGTCGCCGCCGTCCTGCTCTATCTGGCCGCCATGATCGGGTTCGCGCTGGAGCTGGCCTTCGGCCGCTCCAAGGCCGACTCGGCCGCCGTACCCGCCAGGCAGCCCGTGGGAGCCGGAGTCGGCTCGGCGGGTGGCTCCTCAGAGGCCCCTGCCGAGGTCGCTTCGGAGCCGGTCGTCGAGCCGCCCGCCTGGGCGGGCAAGGCCGGCTGGGCGGCCATGGCGCTCGGCTGGCTCGGCTGGGCCGCGAACCTGGCCGCCATCGTCACCCGGGGTCTGGCCGTGGATCGGTGGCCCTGGGGCAACATGTACGAGTTCGTGGTGGCCATCTGCTTCGCCGCGGTCACCGCCTTCCTCGGCACCCAGCTCCGACAGAACGTCCGCTTCCTCGGCGCCTTCGTCATGGTGACGGCCGCACTGGGGCTCGGCTTCGCGGTCAAGGTCCTCTACACGGCGGCGGGTCCGGTGGTGCCGGCGCTCAACTCGTACTGGGTGGCCATCCACGTGACGGCGGCGATCCTGGCGAGCGGCCTGTTCATCGTGGCCGGTGTGGCGGGCATCCTTTACCTGGTCCGCGGCGATGGGATGTCACGGCTGCCCTCGCGGGCCGACCTGGAACGGGCGGCCCACCGCGCGATCGTCTTCGCCTTCCCGGTGTGGACCTTCGCCGTCATCGCCGGTGCGCTCTGGGCCGACAAGGCATGGGGTCGCTACTGGGGCTGGGATCCCAAGGAGGTCTGGGCCTTCATCACGTGGGTGGCTTACGCCGCCTACCTCCACGCTCGGGTCACTGCCGGATGGCGTGGGCGCGCGGCGACGATCGTGCAGCTCTTGGCGTTCGGGTGCCTGCTGTTCAACCTGGTGGGGGTCAACATGTTCATCTCGGGGCTGCACAGCTACGCGGATGTGTCGTCGGGGTGATCGTCTGCGCCACGGCCGTCTCCTTTCGTGCGACGGTCCGTGGTGGCTGAGGTCCCTGGGGGATGCCCTTCGGGATGGGGAAGCGAGCGGACCTCTCTCGCCCATGCAAGCGCGGCCGATGGTCCAACTCGATGGACATTGCACCACCTCCGTCACAGCGCACTGCGGCATGGCGCCGAGGCCGGGCGGATGGCGCCGGAGCTACGAGCCGCGAACCGTCACCAGCACCCGGCCGGCCTCGGCCGCTACATGCTTCCGCTATGCGCTCTTCCTGCAAGGCGTGGGGTATCCACTGTGATCTGCTGGGGTGGGCCCTGCGGCAGGTCAGCCGTCAGAGGCCGTCCGGCAATTTTGGCCTCTCACCCACAGACTCCCTTCGGCCCAGCCGTTCTGGCAGTAATAGGCGGCTCCGCTGCGGTCCCTGATGACGAAGTTGGGCAGAGGGCCCCAGTGGCTGGTGTCGCAGGAGGTCCCCATGACGCTGGGCAGCTCCTGGGTCACTTCCTCGCACGTGATGACCCCGCCATCTCGCGCCATCGGCGCGTTGCGCGAGGCGGCGTGGGCTGTGGTGAGCGGGCTTGCCGCCACCGCGCCGGCGGCGGCGAGCATGGCCAGTGCGGTCAGGATGCGTCGCATGATCGGTTCCTTCCAAATACGGGTGGCGGTTGCCGTCCCCAACCGATCATTAACTTTATGTAGCTATCCAACTACTATCAGTAGCGAAAGGATGGCATGGCTCCACGGGAACGCTTGTGTGGAGACCCGTCTCGTTGGAGCCGACCAGTCGACTCGCCGCCACAGCCGCCCGCCTGATCGCCGCGCTGCTCACCCCCGCAGGCGGCCAGGCAGTCCCCCGCGCCGCAGGCAAGCCCTAGCGGCATCACAGCTCCACCGAGGGATTCCCGTCGGGAGCGGAGAAGCGGGCAGCGGCCGGTGTCCCGATGAAGGGATGCCCCTCCGAGGGCCAGGAAGAAGACGGTCCGTCGTGGCTGTTGCCCTCCTTTGGAGGGTTGCCCCCGTCCGGGGAGCGAAAGAAGACGGTCCGTGGTGGCCGGGGTCCTTGGAGGGGTGCCGCGTCGTGACAGGGGTCCATGAAGGGGCACCCCGTCATGGGCGGCGGAGAGCGGACGGTCGGTGACGCCGCTCTAGCTGTCGTCGCCGCGCATGCGGCGGTCGAGGTCGCGGAGGAATTCGGGGTCGTCGTCCGGGCCCTTGGGGGCCGAGTGGCGGCGGGAGCCCGGACGTGGGGGGACCGGCCAGGTCTCTCGGGGCTGCTGGGGGCGGCCGCGGATCATCCAGACGGCCCCGCCCACCAGGGGCACCAGCGCGACGACGAGCACCCAGAGCGGTTTTGGTACGTTCCTTACCTCTTCCTCCGGCGTGGTGATGACGTCGAACAACGAGTAGAGCCAGAAGGCCAGCAGCGCCAAGCCGATAACGACACCTACCATGTCCGAACTGTAAGCCATTCGCGTCGTGATCGTGTTTTCCCGTTGTCCCATTTCAGGTGACTCCAGCGAGACCTACGTCGTACGGTGGACTCGATTCAGCGGCGTCCGCCCGCTGGGACCGCCGTTCGGGGCGGCCGGGTGCCATGCGCGCGGGCGTCCCACGGCGTTGAGGGGTGCGATGGCCTTTTCTAACGACAAGGGCCGCCATCGGCGGGGTCGTTGGTGGCGGCGCGGGTCGTATCTCTTCTCCCGCCGCAGTGAGGCGCCCCCCGACGCGGATCGCTCCTTTTGGACGAACGATCGGACTGCGCCCTCCGGCAGACCCAGCCCGGCCGGACGGCCGGACCGGGCTCGCGAAGACCGCCCTGGGCGGCTGTCCTGGCCGTGGCGGCCCGGCGCCGGCGGGGACAGGCACGGGTGGCCCGGCGGCGACAAGCGCGGCGGCGACAGGCGCGGGTGGCCCGGTTCTGCGGGCGGGGCCAAGCGCCACGACCGCCCGGCGTCCGAGCGGCCGGATCACGAGCGGTCGGACCGCGAGTACGTGGAGCGCAAGCGAGCCGATCGGGATTGGCCAGGACGCATGTGGCCGGGCCGGGAGCCCGCCGGACGAGACTCGATCGGGAGTGAGGGGAGCTTCGCGCTGTTCGGTTGGAGGGGTCGGGAGCGGCACCAGGCCGGCGGAGACGGTTCCGAGGGATGGTCCTGGGCGGGACGTCGCCAACAGGAGGACTTCCGCCAACAGGAGGAGTTCCGCCGACAGGAGGGGTTCCGGCAGCCGGAGGAGTTCCGGCAGTGGGACGCCGCCGAAGCCGGGCAGGCGCAGCGTTGGGATGCCGCTGAAGCTGGGCAGTCGCGGCGCTGGGATGCCGCCGAAGCCGGGGAGCCGCGGCGGTGGGAGGCGGGGGAGCGGCTGTCGGCCGCCGTGGTGGACCGCCCCCAGTACACATGGCACGACTTCGAGCTCGACGACGTGGTGCTCCGGGCGCGACCCAACCGCCCCGACGCTCCTTCGCTCGGCGACGGCCTGCGGCACTGCGGGAAGCTGGAGACCATCCTGCACCGCCAGTGGGACGCCCGGGAGGGCCCGCCGTCGCCGGAGGTGGTGCGGGCCGTGGAGAGTCTGGCCATGCTGCCCGACCTGCTGAAGGAGAAGCTCGCCGCCGGCCTCGAAGGCATCTACGTGGGCCCGGGCGGCGTACCGGACCTGGACGACATGGGCTACCTGCGCGGCGCCCCCCTGCCGTCCGGCCGGGCCTCATGGGACATCTGCGCCGGAGCCTACGGCGACGGGAAGATCGTGGTGGGTGACCGCCCCTCGCCCACGCCCGACGTGATGATGCACGAGGTCGGGCACGCCATCGACGACGTCGACTCGGCTTATGGCGATTGGGTGTCGGATTCTCGGGAATTCGCGATGCTGTACGAGGACATCACGCCGCTCCTGGTCTCCGCGTTCCACCGCCAGGGGGACGGGCTGGGGCGCAAGGAGTTCTTCGCCGACGCGTTCGCCGCGATCGCCTCGCGCCAGCGACCGGCCCTCGTCGACATGCTGGGCGGCGACACCCGCGCGGCGCTCAACGTCATGCTGTTCTTCAACCGGCGCTACGGAATCTAGGTGATGAGCCATGTACGTCATCCGGCTCGCTGACGGGACCCTGCGCGTGCCGCAGAGCCTGACCAGCGAAGACGGGCGTCTCATCGGCAACGCGTACGTGGAACTCGAACCTGGCGACCCCGACTACGACACGTGGCTTCCGGAGTCCCTGACGGAGGAGGAGGCGGCGGACCGCCGGGAGCGCTGGCTGATCGAGAACGACGACCTGGAGCAGGAGTTTCTGGCCTTCAAGGCGGAGCAGGAAGACGCCTAGGCCGACCCGGGTCAGATGTCGAGGGGCCGCTGATGACGTTTACAGACAGGGGGAGACGGCGACCCTGCGGGCAGGATCACCGTCTGGATGGAACGTCAAACACGCGGGGACTCGCCCGACCTGTCGGCCGTTAGAACGTCCTCGCCTCGAAGAAGGGCATGCACTTCCGACTCGCGGAACCGACGATGCCCCCCGGGGGTGCGGATACTGCTGATGCGACCTGCCGCGGCCCAGCGTGTAACCGTCTTTGGGTCTACCCGGAAGAGGGCGGCAACCTCTCCTGGGGTCAGCAGACGCTCGCTGCTACTCTCCACCAATCTCTCCCCCTCGCATCCCGCTTCCTGCCAGCGGGCGGACAGGTAACCAGTGTGTCGAGCGAAGCCTGATTTATCCGTGGTTTTCGACAAAGATCACGGGTTGTTATCAGCTGACTGCCCGATTGTTATATGATAGAGCCTCTTTGGGGCTCTCGTGGGTGTTTCTTTACGAAACACCCTAACTGGGACACTAGCAGTGCTGGCGCCCGATGCGAAGAGCGACCGTGTCACACAGGGCGAGTAACCTCGATCTGTGCATCCCGTTCTCGTATACACCGCGTCGCGGATCGGCCTGTTTGTCGTGACGCTCGGCGTCCTGCGGCTGCTTGGCCTGCAAAACCCGGTGCTACTGATCATCGTGTCTTTCTTGATCAGCGGCATCGCCAGCTACGTCTTGCTCTCGAAGCAGCGTGACGCTCTTAGCACTCGCATCAGCGACAAGATCGACCGGCCTAAGCCGCAGAGCGACTAGGGCAGGGGGAACATGCCAATCCGGGCATGGTACTCCCGTCCGAGTCTCGTTGTGTCGCTACCAACGAGTAGTCCGCCGCTGTGCGCCAGAAATGCCTTGACCCCGATCCCGCGCTCCCTGCCAGGATTCCAAGTCAGCGCCATTCCGGTGAGCGGATGAATGGCGCCGATGCCCTCGCGGGGCACCGCTCCAGGCCCGGCCGAGTCGTGGCCCAGCGGATTGTTCAGCCATCGCTGGTGGCCGCCGACGTAGATCGCCGCGCCGGTCACCGCGACTGCGTAGAGTGAGTCTCCGCCGGTCTTGTTGACCCAGGTGGGCGCGATCCGCTCGCCCCTGCTGTACGTCTCGAACCTGGCCGTGCTGTCGCACAGCCGCTTCCCGCGCACCGGCCCGCCGGTGGTGACGACGGCGAAGTAGCTGCCGTCGGGCGCGAAGTCCAGGCCGCGTACATAGGAGGGGAAGGTGTCCATGCAGGTGGGGACGTACGCCTCGGTACGCCAGTCGGCCACCTTGGCGCCGCCGCCACGTACGTCGATCAGCCCCAGCTGCGGCCGCGACAGCCCGTCCAGCGTGGTGAAGTTGCCGTCGACCGCGAGCCGATCGGCGGTCAGGGCGAGCGCGTAGACCCGCAGCGTCGGCGTCAGCGGCGCCCCCGGTGTGATGGCGAACGCCGGGTCGGTCGCGCCGGTCGTCGCGTCGAGCCTGGCCAGCGCCGCGCGCGGCCTGGTGAAGTCGCCGCCCGCGTAGAGTTGCGCGCCGCGCCTGGCCAGCGTGGTCACCATCCCGCCGGAGACGCCGGGCCTGAAGTCCCGCACGGCCGAGCCGTCGAAGAGGTTGAGCCTGGCCAGCGCCCTGGTCGGCGTCCCGTTGACCGAGGGGAAGTCGCCGCCGACGTAGACCGTGCGGCCGTCGCCGGGGGCCAGGCTGTAGACCGGCCCGCCGACCTGCGGCGCGAAGTAGCGCAGGATGTGCCCCGTCGCGAGGCTGTAGGCGAAGACGTTGTCCCGGGTGTAGGTGTGGGTCCGTGAGGCGTCGGCGACCTCGCTGAACGAGCCGCCGACGACGACCGTGCCGCCGACCAGGGTGATGGAGTTGACGATCCCGTCGAGCACGTGCGGAGTGGTGTCGACCGGGTCGGCCGAGACGACGCGCGAATGAGCGACCGGGGTCGTCGCGAGGATCGCCGCAAGGGCGACACGTACCAGCATTCGTAAACTTCTAGCAGACATTGGGTAATCGTGCGGCTACTTTCTGTTGATTGTCGCGATGGTCATAGGCTTGGGCCATGACGCGTGCTCAGCTGGACAAGCAGCCGGATCAGGTCGCCGCGATGTTCGATCGCACGGCCCGGCGCTACGACTTGGTCAACGATGTGATCTCCCTGGGGCAGGTGCGCTTCTGGCGCAAGGCGGTGGCCGCCGCCGTCGACGCCGGGCCCGGCGAGATCGTGCTCGACCTGGGGGCGGGCACCGGCACCTCCACCGACGCGTTCACCACGCTGGGCGCCCGCGCCATCGCCTCCGACTTCTCGCTCGGCATGCTGCGCACGGGGGTGCGCCGACACGGCGGCAACGCGCTGAGCGGTAACGGAGTCCCGTTCATCGCGGGTGACGCGCTGCGGCTGCCGTTCGCCGACGACGTCTTCGACGCCGTGACGATCTCGGTAGCGCTCCGTAACGTGCACGACACCTCGCAGGCGCTGCGGGAGATGCTGCGCGTGACGCGGCCGGGCGGGCGGCTGGTGATCCTGGAGTTCTCGCACGTGAAGGTCAACGCCTTCGACCTGGTCTACCGCGAATATCTGATGAAACTGCTGCCGCGAGTGGCCACGGTCTTCGGGTCCAATGACGACTCCTACGCCTATCTGGCCGAGTCGATCCGGGACTGGCCCGACCAGCCGACACTCGCGCGCACCATCCAGGAGGCCGGCTGGCAGCGGGTCGCCTGGCGCAATCTCACCATGGGCATCGTCGCGATCCACCGGGGATTCAAGCCCGCCTAAGCCCGTTCAGTGCTGCTCGATAGCCCGTTCTGTGCCGCGCGTAACCCCGTTCCGCGCTGCTCGATTAGGCGAGATGCCATTCACGCCGTCAAGTCCACGCTCCGGTCGGGGTTCCGTGTCCGGAGATATCGTTTATCGCGGGAATTATCCGTGGGGGCGGGCCGACCTACGGCGGGTTCGGCAACGCGGCGCTGGGCGAGGATGGTTCTCGACTAATTCCTGGCCGTACTGGTGTAGCGTTTCGCTTACGGAGCGTGACCGCACTGCTGTAACCCGCGTCACATTTCTCACGATAGGCTCGGATATAACCGTGACGCTACGAAGGAGTCTGCCCGGTGGGCCCGATGCTCTGCTTCACGCCCGATGAGTGGCGCGCCTTCATCGAGGGTGTGCGCCGCCGCGAGTTCGAGGCCTGATCTCCTCGTGGCGACGACGCAGGGCCCTTCGTCTCGGACGGAGGGCTTTCGTTTGTGCGAAGACCGGCCCCCGACTGCCACTTTGTCCAAGAAAAGGGTTAGACTGCGGGCCGACAAGTTTGTGAAGGGGTTCACAAAGGAACGAAGGCGCCACACCCCGAGGCCTTCGAGCGTGTAGGACAGGACAGTCCAGTGACCGAGCCACCAGCCATACAGGCTGACGCCGATGTCATCGTCGTCGGCGCCGGTCCCGCCGGTTCCGCAACCGCTTTTTACCTCGCGCAGGCCGGCCTCGACGTGCTGCTCCTGGAGAAGACCAGGTTCCCCCGGGAGAAGGTCTGCGGTGACGGGCTGACCCCCCGAGCGGTCAAGCAGCTGCTCAACATGGGCGTCGACATCGACGCGCCCGGCTGGATCAGGAACAAGGGCCTGCGGGTCGTGGGCGGCGGGCACCGCTTCGAGCTCGACTGGCCGCAGCTGGAGCGCTTCCCCGACTTCGGCCTCGTGCGCACCCGCAAGGACTTCGACCAGATCGTCGCCGCCAACGCCGTCAAGGCCGGGGCGCGGCTGATGGAGGGCGTGAACGTCACCGGTCCCGTCCTCGACGACCGCAGCGGGCACGTGGTCGGAGTGACGACCAAGGACGGGCCGACCTACCGCAGCCGTCTGGTGGTGGCCGCCGACGGCAACAGCACCCGGCTGGCACTGGGGATGGGACTCCACAAGCGTGAGGACCGCCCGATGGGTGTGGCCGTACGCACCTACTTCGAGAGCCCGCGCCACGACGACGACTATCTGGAGACGTGGCTGGAGCTGTGGGACGAGAACACGCTGCTGCCCGGCTACGGCTGGGTGTTCGGCGTGGGCGACGGCACCGCGAACGTCGGACTGGGCCTGCTCAACACCAGCGACCAGTTCAAGAACATCGACTACCGCGACCTGCTCAAGCGCTGGTGCAAGGCGATGCCCGCCGAGTGGGGCTTCACCGAGGAGAACATGCGGGGCCCGATCCGCGGCGCCGCGCTCCCGATGGCCTTCAACCGCCAGCCTCACTACACCCGCGGCCTCGTCCTCGTCGGTGACTCCGGCGGCGCGATCAACCCGTTCAACGGCGAGGGCATCGCCTACGCCATGGAGACCGGCGAGATCGCCGCCGAGACCATCGTCAAGGCGCTGCGTCAGACCACCCCCGCGCAACAGGAACGCATCCTGCGCACCTATCCTCAAGTGTTGAAGGACGCCTACGGCGGATATTTCACGCTTGGCAGGTGGTTCGTCCAGGCGATTGGGAAGCCGGGAGTCATGAGCTTCGGAACGCGGCATGGGTTGCCACACCCGAGGCTGATGCGCTTCGCGCTCAAACTCCTTGGTAATCTCACCGACCGGCGAGGGGATGCGTCGGACAAGATCATCAATGCACTCTCGAAGGTCGCGCCACCAGCATGAACCTCAGACTCACCCATAGATCAGGCTGCGCGCCCGCGCGCGTGGCGACTCCAGAGGAGGCGTAGCGATGGACCTTTACGTGCCCATCCTGGTGCTCGCCGTTCTCGCGGGGGGCTTCGCGATCTTCTCGGTCGCCATCGCTCCCTTCACCGGTCCCAAGCGCTGGAACCGCGCCAAGCTTGACGCCTACGAATGCGGCATCGAGCCGACGCCCCAGCCGGTCGGTGGCGGACGGTTCCCGCTGAAATACATGATCACCGCGATGCTCTTCATCGTGTTCGACATCGAGATCATTTTCCTTTACCCCTGGGCAGTCTCCTTCGCGCCGCTGAAGAACGACGCGGGCAGCGTGCTCTCCTCGGGCCTCGGGGTGTTCGCGCTTGTCGAGATGCTGCTGTTCATCGTCACCGTGCTCGTCGCCTACGCGTACGTATGGCGCCGCAAGGGTCTGGACTGGGACTAGAAATGGGACTTGAAGAGAAACTCCCCAGCGGGTTCATCCTCAGCACGGTCGAACAGGCCGCCGGCTGGGCGCGCAAGAACTCCGTATGGCCGGCCACATTCGGCCTCGCCTGTTGCGCCATCGAGCTGATGGCCACCGGTGGCCCCCACTACGACCTGGCGCGCTTCGGCATGGAGCGCGCTTCGGCGTCTCCCCGGCAGGCCGACCTGATGATCGTCGCCGGCCGCGTGTCGCAGAAGATGGCTCCCGTCCTGCGGCAGATCTACGACCAGATGGCCGAGCCCAAGTGGGTCATCTCGATGGGCGTGTGCGCCTCGAGCGGCGGCATGTTCAACAACTACGCCATCGTGCAGGGCGTGGACCACATCGTCCCGGTCGACATCTACCTGCCCGGCTGCCCGCCGCGGCCGGAGATGCTGATCGACGCGATCGTGAAGCTGCACGACAAGATCCAGAACATGAAGTTCGGCGCCCACCGCGCCAAGCAGATCGACGAGCTCGAACTGCAGGCGCTGCGTACGCTGCCGCTGATCGACCAGGGGGCCGCGAAGTGACCTCGCCCGACAACCTCCCCGAGGTCCCCTCCGCCGAGGTCCCCGAGGTTCCGGCGGTCGCCGAGCCGCCCGTCGCCCGACGCGGCATGTTCGGCACGACCGACTCGGGTGACACCTCCGGCTACGGCGGTCTCGTCGTACGGCGGGCCCCCCAGCTGTTCACGTCCCGCCCCTACGGCGGCTACTTCGACGAGCTGGTCGACACGCTGGCCCTCGACGACGCCATCGAGCGCGTGGTCGTGGACCGGGGCGAGCTCACCCTGCACGTGAAGCGGGAGCGGCTCGTCGAGGTGTGCCAGAAGCTCCGCGACGACCCGGCCCTGCGCTTCGAGCTCTCGCTCGGCGTCTCCGGGGTGCACTACCCGCACCTGAAGGGTGAGGAGCTGCACGCGGTCATCCACCTCTGCTCGATCACCCACAACCGGCGCGTCCGCGTCGAGGCGAGCGCCCCCGACGAAGACCCGCACATCCCCTCGACCGTCGGCGTCTTCCCGGGCCACGACTGGCACGAGCGCGAGGCGTACGACTTCTTCGGGATCGTCTTCGACGGCCACCCCGGCCTGACCCGCATCATGATGCCGGACGACTGGGAAGGTCACCCGCAGCGCAAGGACTACCCGCTCGGCGGCATCCCGGTCGAATACCGCGGCGCCACGATCCCCGCGCCCGACCAGAGGAGGTCGTACGCGTGAGCTACATCGAGCTGAGCGTAGACGTACGAAGTGAGGTTCACTCGTGAGCACCGGATATGACGAGGCGACCGAGGGCAAGGTCTACTCGGTCACCGGCGCGGACTGGGACGAGGTCGTCAGCGGCGTCCGCGAGTCCGACGACGAGCGGCTGGTCATCAACATGGGCCCGCAGCACCCGTCCACGCACGGCGTGCTGAGGCTGGTCCTGACCCTCGACGGTGAGACGGTCACCGAGGCGCGCGGCGTCATCGGCTACCTGCACACCGGCATCGAGAAGAACCTCGAATACCGGACGTGGACGCAGGGCACCACGTTCGTCACCCGCATGGACTACCTCTCGCCGATCTTCAACGAGACCGCCTACTGCCTGGGCGTCGAGAAGCTGCTCGGCATCGAGGACCGCGTCCCGGACCGGGCGCAGGCCATCCGCGTGATGATGATGGAGCTCAACCGGATCTCCTCGCACCTGGTCGCGATGGGCACGTTCGGCATGGAGCTCGGCGCGACCACGCCCTTCCTGTTCGGCTACCGCGACCGCGAGCTGATCATGGACCTGTTCGAGTACATCACCGGGCTGCGCATGAACCACGCCTACGTCCGCCCCGGCGGCGTCAGCGTGGACCTGCCCGCGGGTGCGGTCGACAAGATCGGCGAGTTCCTCAAGATCATGCCACAGCGGATCAAGGACATCCGCAAGCTGCTCGACGAGAACCCGGTCTACCTGCGCCGCACCAAGGACGTGGGCTACCTCGACCTGACCGGCTGCATGGCTCTGGGCATCACCGGGCCCATCCTCCGCTCGGCCGGACTGCCGTGGGACCTGCGCAAGTCGCAGCCCTACTGCGGTTACGAGACCTACGACTTCGAGGTGGCGACCGAGCGCGGCTGCGACGTGTTCTCCCGCTACCTGGTCCGGATGCGGGAGATGGAGGAGTCGCTCAAGATCGTCGAGCAGGCTCTCGACCGCATCGCCGGGCCGCTCAAAGGCGACCCCGTGATGATCGAGGACAAGAAGATCGGCTGGCCCGCGCAGCTCGCGCTGGGCCCCGACGGCTTCGGCAACTCGCCCGACCACATCGCGCACATCATGGGCAGCTCCATGGAAGCCCTCATCCACCACTTCAAGCTGGTGACCGAGGGATTCCGGGTGCCGGCCGGGCAGGCGTACGCCTCGATCGAGTCGCCCAAGGGCGAGCTCGGCGCGCACGTGGTGAGCGACGGCGGCACCCGCCCCTACCGCGTCCACTTCCGCGAGCCGTCCTTCTGCAACCTGCAGGGCTTCCCCGCCATGGCGGAGGGCGGCCAGGTCGCGGACGTGATCGCTGCGGTGGCATCTATCGACCCCGTCATGGGAGGTGTGGACCGGTGACTTACTCACCGGAAGTCCGAGAGCGTCTCGAACGAGACGCCAAGGAGATCATCGGACGCTATCCGAAGACGCGGTCGGCGCTGCTGCCGCTGCTCCACCTCGTGCAGTCCGAAGACGGTCACGTCTCCGACGACGGGCAGGAGTTCTGCGCGGAGATGCTGGGCCTCAGCAAGGCCGAGGTCGTCGGTGTCGCGACGTTCTACACCATGTACAAGCGCAAGCCCGCCGGTGACTACCACGTCGGCGTCTGCATCAACGCGCTGTGCGCCGTCATGGGCGGCGACCAGATCTGGGAAGAGCTGTCGGAGCACACCGGCGTCGGCCACGAGGAGACCACCGCCGACGGCAAGGTCTCGCTGGAGCGCCTCGAGTGCAACGCGGCCTGCGACTTCGCCCCGGTCATGATGGTCAACTGGGAGTTCTTCGACAACCAGACGCCCGAGTCGGCCAAGCAGCTCGTCGACGACCTGCGTGACGGCAAGGACGTCCGGCCGACCAGGGGGCCGAAGAAGCTCTGCACCTTCAAGGAGGCCTCGCGGGTGCTCGCGGGCCTGCCCGACGACCTGGCGGGCGACGGCCCGTCGGCGGCGGGTCCCTCGCTGGAGGGCCTCAAGGTCGCCAAGGCCAACGGATGGAAGGCCCCAGAGGCATGAGCACGACTCTCACCCCGGTCCTGACCGCGAACTGGGACCAGGCCAACTCCTTCACCCTCGCCGGCTACGGCGAGTATGAGGCGGCCAAGAAGGCGCTGGGAATGGACCCCGACGCGGTCATCCAGGCCGTCAAGGACTCCGGCCTGCGCGGTCGCGGCGGCGCGGGCTTCCCGACCGGCATGAAGTGGGGCTTCATCCCCCAGGGTGACGGCAAGCCGCACTATCTCGTCGTCAACGCGGACGAGTCGGAGCCGGGCACCTGCAAGGACATCCCGCTGATGATGGCCAACCCGCACTCGCTGGTCGAGGGCGTCATCATCACCGCCTACGCGATCCGGGCCAACCACGCCTTCATCTACGTGCGCGGCGAGGTGCTGCACGTCATCCGGCGGCTGCACGCGGCCGTGCGCGAGGCGTACGAGAAGGGCTACCTCGGCACCGACATCCTCGGCTCCGGCTACGACCTCGAACTCGTCGTGCACAGCGGCGCCGGGGCGTACATCTGTGGCGAGGAGACGGCGCTGCTCGACTCGCTCGAAGGCTTCAGAGGTCAACCGCGGCTCAAGCCCCCGTTCCCGGCCGTGGCGGGCCTGTATGCCTCGCCTACTGTTGTGAACAACGTGGAGTCTGTGGCCAGTGTTCCCTCAATCGTGACCAACGGGGCCGACTGGTTCGCCGGGATGGGCACCGAGAAGTCCAAGGGCTTCGGCATCTTCTCGCTGAGCGGCCACGTCACCCGGCCCGGCCAGTACGAGGCGCCGCTCGGCATCACGCTGCGCGAGCTGCTCGACATGGCGGGCGGGATCCGCGAGGGCCACGAGATCAAGTTCTGGACCCCGGGCGGCTCGTCCACCCCGATCTTCACCGACGAGCACCTGGACGTGCCGCTCGACTTCGAGTCGGTCGGCGCCAAGGGCTCCATGCTCGGCACCCGCGCGTTGCAGATCTTCGACGAGACGACCTGCGTGGTCCGTACGGTCCTGCGCTGGACGGAGTTCTACGCCCACGAGTCGTGCGGCAAGTGCACGCCGTGCCGCGAGGGCACCTACTGGCTCAAGCAGGTGCTCAAGCGCCTGGAGAAGGGCCAGGGCACCGAGGAGGACCTGTCCACGATCACCGACATCGCGGACAACATCCTGGGCCGCTCGTTCTGCGCGCTCGGTGACGGCGCGACGAGCCCGATCCACTCCTCGGTGAAGTACTTCCGCGACGAGTACCTCAAGCACTTCGAGGTCGGCGGCTGCCCGTTCGACGCGAAGAAGTCCACTCTCTGGGGTGACCAGTGACAACAACCGCCGTAGAGACCAATCTGGTGACCCTCAGCATCGACGGGTTCCAGGTCAGCGTCCCGAAGGGCACCCTGATCATCAGGGCGGCAGAGCTGCTGGGCATCCAGATCCCGCGCTTCTGCGACCACCCGCTGCTCGACCCGGCGGCCAACTGCCGCCAGTGCCTGGTCGACATCCCCGACGCCGGCAACGGCCGTGGCTTCCCCAAGCCGCAGCCGTCCTGCGCGATCGAGGTCGCCGAGGGCATGGTGGTGCAGACCCAGCTCACCTCGCCGGTCGCCGAGAAGGCGCAGCGCGGGGCCATGGAGCTGCTGCTCATGAACCACCCGCTGGACTGCCCGGTCTGCGACAAGGGCGGCGAGTGCCCCCTGCAGAACCAGGCGATGTCCAACGGCCAGGGCGAGTCCAGGTTCCAGGAGCAGAAGCGGACCTTCCCCAAGCCGCTGCCGCTGTCCTCGCAGGTCCTGCTCGACCGCGAGCGCTGCGTCCAGTGCGCCCGCTGCATCCGCTTCTCCGACCAGATCGCCGGCGACCCGTTCATCGACTTCTTCGAGCGCGGGGCCAAGGAGCAGGTGGGTGTCGCCGACGGCAAGCCGTTCGACTCCTACTTCTCCGGCAACACGGTGCAGATCTGCCCGGTCGGCGCGCTGACCGGCGCCGCCTACCGGTTCCGGGCCAGGCCGTTCGACCTGGTCTCCACGCCGAGCGCGTGCGAGCACTGCGCCTCCGGCTGCAGCCTGCGCACCGACCATCGGCGCGGCCGGGTCACCCGCCGCCTGGCGGGCAACGACCCGCAGGTCAACGAGGAGTGGAACTGCGACAAGGGCCGCTGGGCGTTCTCCTACGCCACGCAGCCCGACCGGCTCAAGACGCCGCTGGTACGCAACGAGGACGGCGTGCTCGAACCCGCCTCGTGGCCGGAGGCGCTCAGCGTCGCGGCCCGTGGCCTGGCCGCCGCGCGCGGCAGGGCCGGGGTGCTGGTGGGCGGCCGGGTCACGGTCGAGGACGCCTACGCCTACGCCAAGTTCACCCGGCTGGCCCTCGGCAGCAACGACATCGATTTCCGCGCAAGGCCGCACTCCGCCGAGGAGGCGCAGTTCCTGGCCCACGCCGTGGCCGGCAGGGGCATCGAGGTTTCCTACAGTGACCTCGAGAGCGCCCCTGCCGTGCTGCTCGTCGGGTTCGAGCCCGAGGACGAGTCGCCGATCGTCTTCCTGCGCCTGCGCAAGGCGTGGATGAAGAAGGGCCTGAAGGTCACGGCGATCGCCCCGTTCGCCACCAACGGCCTGGCCAAGATGGGCGGCACGCTCATCCGCACCGCGCCGGGCGCGGAGGCCGACGCGATCGGCGAGCTGGTCGGCTCGCTCGCTGAGGGCACGATCGTGCTCGCCGGTGAGCGGCTGGCCACTGTTCCGGGTGCTCTGTCCGCCCTCGTACGCCTCAGCACCGCGTCGGGCGCCAAGCTCGCCTGGGTCCCGCGCAGGGCCGGCGAGCGGGGCGCCATCGAGGCGGGCGCGCTGCCGAACCTGCTGCCCATCGGCCGCCCGGCCGGCGACGAGAGCGCCAGGGCCGAGGTCGCCAGGGCGTGGAACGTCGGCTCGCTGCCCGACGCGCCGGGTCGCGACACCACGGGCATGCTCCTCGCGGCACTGGAGGGCAAGCTCGACGCGCTGGTCGTGGCCGGTGTCGACCCCTACGACCTGGCCGACCCGGCCGCGGCGCTGGCCGCGCTGGAGAACACCCCGTTCATCGTCAGCCTGGAGATCCGCGCCAGCGCGGTCACCGACCGGGCCGACGTGGTCCTGCCGGTCGCCGCCGTGCAGGAGAAGGGCGGCACGTTCGTCAACTGGGAAGGCAGGGGCCGCTCCTTCGGGGCCCCGCTCAGGGTGCCCGGCCTGCAGAGCGACCTGGCCGTGATCAGCAACCTGGCCGACCGGATGGACGTCCACCTGGGCCTGCCCGACGCCGCGGCCGCCCGCCGCGAGCTGAGCGCGATGGGCTCCTGGCGCGGCACCCGCGTCGCCGCCCCCAGCACCGCCACCCGCTCGCAGCTCGCGCCGCGGTCCGGCGAGGCGCTGCTGGCCAGCTGGCACCTGCTGCTCGACGACGGCCGCCTGCAGGACGGCGAGCCGTACCTCGCGGGCACCGCCCGGCCGGCCGAAGCGCTGGTCTCGGAGGCCACCGCGGCGGAGATCGGCGTCGTCGACGGCGACAAGCTGGTCGTCGGCGGTCAAGGACCCAACGCGGTCACGTTGCCGGTGCGCGTCGCCGACCTGCCCGACCGGGTGGTCTGGGTGCCGGCGAACTCCGGCGGCTGCTCGGTCACGCGCGATCTCGGCGCGGCGGCCGGCGACATCGTCACGATCGGGAGCGCCTCATGATCCCTGTTCTCCTGACTGATCCGACGCTTGCCGACTTCGGCAAGGATCCGCTCTGGATCACCATCATCAAGGCAGTGATGCTGTTCGCCTTCCTGATGCTCTGCATTCTGTTCGGCGTCTGGTTCGAACGGAAGCTGATCTCCAGGATGCAGAACCGCTTCGGCCCCAACCGGGCGGGCAAGTTCGGCCTGCTCCAGTCGGTGGCCGACGGCATCAAGATGGGACTGAAGGAAGACCTCTTCCCGCGGACCGTCGACAAGCTGCTCTACCTGATGGCCCCGGTCATCATGGTGATCCCGGCCTTCCTGGCCTTCTCGATCACCCCGTTCGGGCCGATGGTCAACCTGTTCGGCGTGCGGACGCCGCTGCAACTGGTCGACCTGCCGGTGGCCGTGCTGTTCATGCTGGCCATGGGTGCCATCTCGGTCTACGGCGTGGTGCTGGCCGGCTGGTCGTCGCGCTCGCCGTACGCGCTGCTGGGCGGGCTCCGGTCGGCGGCGCAGGTGGTCTCGTACGAGATCGCGATGGGTCTGTCCTTCGTCGGCGTGTTCCTGTTCGCGGGGACGCTGTCGACGTCGGAGATCGTCAAGTCGCAGGCGACCGGCGGCGAGCTGTGGGGCATGTCGATGCCCTCCTGGTACGTCGTCCTGCTGCTGCCGTCCTTCCTGATCTACGTGTTCTGCGCCTTCGGTGAGGCCGCGCGTATCCCGTTCGACCTGCCCGAGGGTGAGGGCGAGCTGGTCGGTGGCTTCCAGACCGAGTACTCCTCGTCGCTGAAGTTCGCGCTGATCATGATGGGCGAATACCTGCACACCTTCGTCGCCTCGGCGATGGCCATCACGCTGTTCCTCGGTGGCTGGCGGGCTCCGTTCCCGATCACGTGGTTCTGGGCCGGCGCGAACGAGGGCTGGTGGCCGCTGCTGTGGTTCTTCGTCAAGTTCGTGCTGGTCTTCTGCTTCGTGGTGTGGGTGCGGGCCTCGCTGCCGCGCGTCCGCTACGACCAGCTCATGTCGCTGGGGTGGAAGGTTCTCATCCCGGTCAACCTGGCGTGGATCATGCTGGTCGCCACGATCCGGACCGTCATGTACGTCAAGAACGGCGAAGCCGGCTTCCAGGGCAGCCTGGCACCCGTCATGGTGGTCGCGGTGGTCGTCATCGTCGGCGCGCTCGGCATCTGGGCCCGGTTCGACACCGTGAACCAGCGCCGCAAGGAAGCGAAGAAGGCGGAGGTCGAGGCGGAGTTCGAGGAGCTGTCCAACGAGCCAACGGCCGGTGGCTTCCCTGTGCCGCCGCTCGACCTGCCGCACTACCACGGGGTGCAGCACAAGGAGATTCCCAGTGGGACTAACTGATTGGCTGAACCCCGTCAAGGGCTTCGGGGTCACCTTCCACACGATGTTCAAGAAGCCCGTCACGGTGAACTACCCGGAGGAGAAGAGGCCCACGGCGCCTCGCTTCCACGGGCGGCACCAGCTCAACCGCTGGCCTGACGGGCTGGAGAAGTGCGTCGGCTGCGAGCTGTGCGCCTGGGCGTGCCCGGCCGACGCCATCTACGTGGAAGGTGCCGACAACACCGACGCGGAGCGCTTCTCGCCGGGTGAACGTTACGGCCGCACCTACCAGATCAACTATCTGCGGTGCATTCTCTGCGGTCTGTGCATCGAGGCGTGCCCCACACGGGCCCTCACGATGACCAACGAGTACGAACTGGCCGACACCAACCGCGAGAGCCTCATCTTCACCAAGGAGATGCTCCTCGCGCCCCTGACCCAGGGGATGGAGCAGCCTCCGCACCCCATGCGGCTCGGGGACACCGAAGAGGACTACTACCGGCTGGGACGGACCAATGGGTGAGACCATTACCTTCTGGGTGCTCGCCGTCGTCTCCGTCGGCGCGGCACTCGGCATGGTGTTCAACCGGAAGGCCGTCTATTCGGCGCTGATGCTCGGCACCGTGATGCTCTGCCTCGCGGTCCTCTACGCCGTGCAGGACGCGCCCTTCCTGGCCGCGGTGCAGATCATCGTCTACACCGGCGCCGTCATGATGCTCTTCCTGTTCGTGCTCATGCTGGTCGGCGTCGACTCCTCCGACTCGCTGGTGGAGACGCTGCGGGGTCAGCGCTTCTGGGCCGCGATCGCCGCCGTCGGCTTCGCCGCGCTGGTCATCCTGGCCATTGGCAACGCCGTCTTCGCCAAGGAGGCCGGGCTGGCCTCGGCGATCGGGCAGGCCGGTTACATCCGCTCGCTGGCGCTGCTGCTCTTCACGAAGTATGTCTTCGCCTTCGAGATCACCTCGGCGCTGCTGATCACCGCCGCGCTCGGCGCGATGGTGCTGGCGCACCGCGAGCGGCTGACCGTACGGCCTTCGCAGAAGGACCTGGCCCGCGCCCGGTTCCTCGGCGATCGCCCGTCGCCGCTGCCCGGACCCGGCACCTACGCCAGGAGCAACGCCATCGACATGCCGGCGCTGCTGCCCGACGGCTCGGTCGCGGAGAGCTCGGTCAACCGCTACATCGCGCGGTTCGACGTCGAGCAGGGTCATCTGCCCGAGGACCCGAAGCTCGCCGAGGCCATCAAGCACAGGGCCGCCGTCGAGTCGGCTGAGGAGGAGTCCAAGTGACCACCCATTACCTCGTCCTGTCGGGCCTGCTGTTCGCCATCGGCGCGATGGGCGTGCTGATCCGGCGCAACGCGATCGTGGTGTTCATGTGCGTCGAGCTCATGCTCAACGCCTGCAACCTCGCCTTCGTCGCCTTCGCCAGGCAGAACGGCAACCTCGAAGGCCAGATCATCGCGTTCTTCGTGATGGTGGTGGCCGCGGCCGAGGTCGTGGTCGGCCTGGCCATCATCGTGACGATCTTCCGAACCCGCAGGTCCGCGTCGGTAGACGACGCCAACCTGCTGAAGTACTAGAGGTGACTGGTGGAATCTCCTGCTGAGATCGTCCAGCACACCGCCGGCGGCATGATCGGGGCCTCTTGGCTGATGATCGCCTTCCCGTTGCTGGGTGCGGCGATCCTGCTGATCCTCGGACGCATGACCAACCGGTGGGGCCATCTGCTGGGCGTGGCCATGTCCCTCGCCTCGTTCGTCGTGGCGGTGCTGACCTTCTTCGAGCTCATCGGCCTACCGGAAGAACAGCGCCGTCAGGCCGTACATCTGTATGAGTTCATTCCCGGCATGGTCGACATGGGGTTGCTGATCGACCCGCTGTCGATCAGCTTCGCGCTGCTGATCACCGGTGTCGGATCGCTGATCCACATCTACTCGATCGGGTACATGTCGCACGACGCCGAGCGGCGCCGGTTCTTCTCCTATCTGAACCTCTTCGTCGCCGCGATGCTCCTGCTGGTGCTGGCCGACAACTACGTCGGGCTGTTCATCGGCTGGGAGGGCGTGGGCCTGGCCTCGTACCTGCTCATCGGGTTCTGGCAGTTCAAGCCCTCGGCGGCGGTCGCGGCCAAGAAGGCGTTCATCGTCAACCGCGTGGGTGACTTCGGGCTGCTGGTCGGCATGTTCATCATTCTGGCCACGTTCCACACGCTGACCTTCAGCGAGCTGGGCGCGCAGATCGCGAAGAGCCCGCCGTCCGGCGGCGCGGTCACCGCGATCGGCCTGCTGCTGCTCCTCGGCGCGTGCGGCAAGTCGGCACAGCTGCCGCTGCAGTCCTGGTTGCTCGACGCGATGGAGGGCCCGACTCCGGTCTCGGCCCTGATCCACGCGGCGACCATGGTCACCGCCGGTGTCTACCTGGTGGTCCGCTCCGGCGCGTTCTTCTTCCCGCCGGACTCGGCGCAGGCGCTCGCCGTCTCGATCGTCGGCGCGGCCACGCTGCTGGCCGGTGCCATCATCGGTTGCGCGAAGGACGACATCAAGAAGGGCCTGGCCGGCTCGACGATGTCGCAGATCGGCTACATGATGCTCGGCGCGGGCCTCGGCCCGGCGGGCTACGCCTTCGCGATCGGGCACCTGATCACGCACGGCTTCTTCAAGGCCGACCTGTTCCTCGGGGCCGGCTCGGTCATGCACGGCATGAACGACGAGGTGAACATGCGGAAGTACGGCGGGCTGCGCAAGCACATGCCGATCACCTTCGCGACGTTCTTCATCGGCTACCTGGCGATCATCGGCTTCCCCCTGCTGTCCGGATATTTCACGAAGGACGGCATCATCGAGACCGCCGTTCACCACCAGCCGATCCTCGGCTGGCTGGCCGTGCTCGGTGCGGGCATCACCGGCTTCTACATGTCGCGGATGGTCTTCATGACCTTCTTCGGCGAAAAGCGCTGGGAGAAGGACGCCCACCCGCACGAGTCGCCCGCCGTCATGACGTGGCCGCTGATGATCCTGTCGCTCGGCGCGCTCTTCCTGGGCGGCTACCTGATCCTGAGCAACAGGCTGTACGACTTCCTCAAGGTCGCCGTGGGCACCGCGGAAGAGCGGCCGGAGTTCGACTTCACCAGCACGGCCGGCTTGGTCACGCTGGCGCTGGTGGCCGTCGGTGCGGGCTTCGCCTGGGTCAGGTACGGCAGGGCCGAGGTGCCCGCCGTGGCGCCGCGCGGCTCCTTCCTCACCACGTTCGCCCGTCGTGACCTCTACGGCGACGCGCTCAACGAGTCCCTGTTCATGCGCCCCGGCCAGTGGCTGACCCGCTTCGCGGTGTACTTCGACAACCGCGGCATCGACGGGCTGGTCAACGGCCTGGCGGCGGGCATCGGCGGGACCTCGGGGCGTCTCAGGCGGATCCAGACGGGCTTCGCCAGATCCTACGCGCTGTCCATCCTGTTCGGTGCTGCCCTCCTGGCAGGCGCCCTGCTCCTCGTTGGGAACATCTGATGTCACCCTGGCTCCCGATACTCATGGCGGTGCCCGTCCTGGGCGCCATCGTGGTGGCCCTGCTTCCCAAGGGCAGTGACAAGCTGGCCAAACAGGCCACGCTGCTGGTGTCCCTGGTCGTGCTGGCGCTGACGCTCGTCATGGCGGCCCAGTTCAAGACGGGCGGCCCCAGGTTCCAGTTCCAGGCGGACCCCGACTGGATCCCGAGCTTCGGCGTGAAGTTCGGGGTCGGCGTCGACGGCATCGCGCTCGTGCTGATCGCGCTGTCGGCGGTGCTGGTGCCGATCGTAGTGCTCGCCTCCTGGCACGACGCCGACGGCACGCAGAGCGCCGACGGCACGCTGATCACCCCGAAGCGGTCGGTCAAGACGTACTTCTCGCTGCTGCTGGTGCTGGAAGCGATGATGATCGGCGTCTTCGCGTCGACCGACATCTTCCTGTTCTACGTCTTCTTCGAAGCCATGCTGATCCCGATGTACTTCATGATCGGGTCGTACGGTGGCGCGCAGCGGTCGTACGCGGCCGTCAAGTTCCTGCTGTACTCGTTGTTCGGCGGCCTGCTCATGCTGGTCGCGGTCATCGCGCTGTACGTCGTCGCGGGCAAGGGCACGTTCATGTTCCCCGAGCTCGTCGGCGTCATCCAGGACCCCGCGACGCAGAAGTGGCTGTTCGCCGGCTTCTTCATCGCCTTCGCGATCAAGGCGCCGCTCTGGCCGGTGCACACCTGGCTGCCCGACGCGGCCGCGCAGGCTCCGGCCGGCGCCGCCGTGCTGCTCGTGGGTGTGCTCGACAAGGTCGGTACGTTCGGCATGCTCCGCTTCTGCCTGGAGCTGTTCCCCGACGCGGCCAAGGCGTTCACGATGCCCATCGTGGTCCTCGCGGTCATCAGCATCATCTACGGCGCGATCGTGGCCATCGGGCAGACCGACATGAAGCGGCTCATCGCCTACACGTCGATCTCGCACTTCGGCTTCATCGTGATGGGCGTGTTCGCCATGTCGCAGGTGTCGCAGTCCGGCGCCGCGCTCTACATGGTCAACCACGGCTTCGCCACCGGCGCGCTGTTCCTGGCCGCCGGGTTCCTCATCGCCCGGCGCGGCTCGCCGCACATCGCCGACTACGGAGGCGTCCAGAAGGTCGCCCCGCTGCTCGCGGGCTTCTTCCTGATCGCCGGCCTGGCCGGGTTGTCGCTGCCGGGGCTGTCGTCGTTCGTCAGCGAGTTCATGGTGATGATCGGCACCTACACCAGCTCCGCCTTCGGGTCCGGCGCGCTGGCGGTCGCGGCGATCGTCTCCGCGCTGGCCGTGATCCTGGCGGCCGTCTACATCCTGTGGATGGTGCAGCGGGCGCTCAACGGGCCGACCGCCGAGCCGGTGAAGGCCTTCAAGGACCTGAACGTGCGCGAGATCGTCGTCCTCGCGCCGCTCATCGCGCTGATCATCGGCTTCGGCTTCTTCCCCAAGCCGCTGCTGGACGTGATCAACCCCACGGTCACCCAGACGCTGGTCAACGTGAAAGTGGACAACCCGGCTATCGCTGAGAAGGGGGCCGGCCAGTGAACGACGCTGTCGTGGCGCCGACCATCGAATACGGCACGCTGGCGCCGATGCTGCTGGTCTTCGGCGCGGCCGTCGTCGGTGTGCTCGTAGAGGCGTTCGCGCCGCGCTACATGCGCAAGTCGATCCACGTACCCCTCACCCTGCTGTCCCTGGCCGGGGCGTTCGCGCTGGTCATCGTGCAGGTGGTCAAGGGCGCCGTGCCGACGGCGCCGGTCGCCATGGGCGCGGTCGCGGTCGACGGGCCCTCGCTGTTCATCTGGGGCGTCATCCTCGTCCTGTCGTTCGTCTGCGTGCTGATGATCAACGACGAGGGCCACTTCGTCGCCTCGGCGGCGGCCGTGCCCGGCAGCGCCGACGAGGAGGAGGCCGAGGCCGCCGGTGGCTCGCACACCGAGGTCTACCCGCTGGTCCTGTTCGCGGTGGGCGGCATGCTGCTCTTCCCCGCCTCGCACGACCTGCTGACCATGTTCGTCGGCCTTGAGGTCATGTCGCTGCCGCTGTATCTGCTGTGCGGCCTGGCCCGCCGGCGCCGCCTGCTGTCGCAGGAGGCGTCGATGAAGTACTTCCTGCTCGGCGCGTTCTCCTCGGCCTTCTTCCTGTACGGCACGGCCATGATCTACGGCTACGCCGGGACGGTGTCCTTCACCGGCATCAACAAGGCCCTGGCCACCGGCTCGCTGCTCGACCCGATCCTGCTGCTCGGAGTCTCGCTGCTCGGCGTCGGCCTGCTGTTCAAGATCGGCGCGGCGCCGTTCCAGGCGTGGAAGCCGGACGTCTACCAGGGCGCTCCGACGCCCATCACCGCCCTCATGGCCTCCGGCACGCTGGTCGCGGCCGTGGGCGCCGTGCTGCGGGTGTTCTGGGTGGCGCTGGGCAACCTGGACTGGGACTGGCGGCCGGTCATGTGGGCCGTCGCGGCCCTGACGATGGTGGTCGGCGCGATCCTGGCGATCACGCAGACCGACATCAAGCGCATGCTGGCCTACTCCTCGATCGCGCACGCGGGCTTCCTGCTGATCGGTGTCATGGCCACGTTCGACAAGAGCGCGCAGAACGCCAAGTCGCTGTCGGCGATCATGTTCTACCTGCTCGTCTACAGCATCACCACGGTCGGCGCCTTCGCGGTGGTCACCATGGTCCGCGACCCCGGCGGTGAGGCGGGCCACCTGTCGCGCTGGGCCGGGCTGGGCAAGCGCTCGCCGATCCTGGCGGGCATCTTCGCCTTCTTCCTGCTGGCCTTCGCCGGCATTCCGCTGACCAGCGGCTTCTTCGGCAAGTACGCCGTGTTCGCCGCCGCGCTGGCCAGTGGGTCCGAGGCCGGTGACTCGCTCGGGGGCTGGATGACCGGGCTGGTCGTGCTGGGCGTCATCGCCTCCGCGATCGCCGCGTTCTTCTACGTGCGCGTCATCGTCCTGATGTTCTTCAGCGACCCGGCGGCCGACGGTCCGTCGATCGCGGTGCCCAGTATGGGGACCGTGGCCGTCATCGCCATCTCGCTGCTGATTACGGTAGGAGTCGGGCTCTTCCCGCAGCCCATGCTCGACCTCGCCAACCAGGCTGCATCCGGCCTGTTCATCAGATAGGGGATCTGTATGTCCGCGCCTCCCGTGGTTGACCTTCCCATTGAGGACGAACGGTTGGCGCAGGACGTGGCCAACGGACTGGCCGCTGTCGAGAAGCTGCTGCGTTCGTCGGTGGAGAGCGAGGACGCCTTCGTCACGGAGGCGTCCAAGCACCTCATCGAGGCCGGGGGCAAGCGCTTCCGTACGCTGATGGTGCTGCTGGCGGCCCAGTTCGGGGATCCGTCGGCGCCGGGTGTCGTGCCCGGCGCCGTGGTCATCGAGCTGACCCATCTCGGGTCGCTCTACCACGACGACGTCATGGACGAGGCTCCGGTACGCCGGGGCTCGCCGTCGGCCAACGCCCGGTGGGACAACACCGTGGCCATCCTCACCGGCGACTACCTGTTCGCCCAGGCGTCCGACCTCCTGGCCGACCTCGGGCCGGAGCTCATCCGCGTACAGGCGCAGACCTTCTCCCGCCTCGTCCAGGGTCAGATCCGCGAGACCATCGGGCCGCGCGGCGAAGAGGACCCGGTGGCGCACTACATCAGCGTGCTGGCGGACAAGACGGGGTCCCTGATCGCGGCCTCCGGCCGGTTCGGGGCGCTGCTGTCCGGGGCGCCGTCCGACGTCGAGGAGCGGCTCAGCCGGGCGTGCGAGGCGGTCGGGGTGGCCTGGCAGCTGGGGGACGACCTGCTCGACGTGGCGTCCACCTCGACGGAGTCGGGCAAGACACCGGGGACCGATCTGCGGGAGGGTGTCCGGACGCTGCCGGTCCTCTACGCTCTGGCCTCGGACCCGTCCTCGCGGCTGGCGGAGCTGCTGTCGGGGCCGGTGGCCGAGTCGGACCTGGACGAGGCGCTGACGCTGCTGCGGGCGCACCCGGCCATGGGACAGGCGCGGGCCGAGCTGGATGCCTGGGTGAACCGGGCTCGTACCGACCTTTCCAGCCTCCCAGACATCCCCGCCAAGAACGCATTTTTGGCGCTATGTGACTACGTTGTCGAGCGTTCTGGGTGATCTCCTGATCGCGGCCCGGGTAGCGCGGGCCGTACGGATGCTGTCGTAGGTGAAGACGGCCAGGGCCAGCCACACGATCGAGAACCCGATCCAGCGGCTGGCCGGCATCGTCTCCTTGGCGACCAGCACCCCGCACAGGAACTGCAGGACCGGCGCGATGTACTGAAGCAGGCCGATCGTGCTGAGCGGCACCCGGATGGCGGCGGCGGTGAAGCACAGCAGCGGCACCGCCGTGATCACCCCCGCCCCGACCAGGAGCGCCGCGTGGCCGAGCCCCTCGGTTCCGAACGTGGACTGCCCGGTCAGGCTGAGATAGAGGATGTAGCCCAGCGCGGGGGTGAGCAGTACCAGGGTCTCGACGGTGAGGCTCTCGGCCGCGCCCACGTTCGCCTGCTTCTTGACCAGCCCGTACAGACCGAAGCTGACGGCCAGCGCGAGCGCGATCCACGGCGGCCGGCCGTAGTCGATGGTCAGCACGAGCACGGCGAGCGTCCCGAACCCGACAGCCACCCACTGCAGCGGCCTGAGCCGCTCCTTGAGCAGCACAACCCCGAACAGCACGCTGATCAGCGGGTTGATGAAGTATCCCAGGGCACTCTCGACCACCTGGTTAGCGTTGACGGCATAGATGTACACGCCCCAGTTGACGGTGACGATCATGGCGGCCAGCGTCAGCAGGGCGAGCTTCCTGGGCTCTTTGAGCAGCGCCCGCATCCAGGACCAGTGGCGCCGCACGGCCAGCACCACCAGGACCGCGACCAGTGACCAGGCCATGCGGTGCGCGAGGATCTCAATGGCTCCTGACGGCTTGAGCAGCGGCCAGTACAGGGGGAACAAACCCCACATCGTGTAGGCGGCAGCCCCGAACAGCACACCGCGCCTCAGGTCAGGCATGTAGTCCAGTTTCGGGCATTACCACCTTTAAACACAAATGCGTATTGCTGTATGGAAATATGTAGGACTTCTAAAAGGTGGCGGGGCTTGTCACGGTGCGGGCAGGCAGGGAGAGCTGCTCGGCGGACGCGGAGTTGACGCGAGTCCACAGCGGTCCGCTGTGGACGACCACGACCGACGGCTGAACGGGGTCAGCCCTCCGTGCGGGCGGGCAGCCGCCATCCCGGACGCGGGAAGTGGCAGGTGTAGCCGTTCGGGTAATGCTGCAGGTAGTCCTGGTGCTCGGGCTCGGCCTCCCAGAAGGGGCCGACCGGCTCCACCTCGGTGACGACCTTGCCCGGCCAGAGTCCGGAGGCGTCCACATCGGCGATCGTGTCCTCGGCGATCCGCTTCTGCTCGTCGTCCACGTAGTAGATCGCCGAACGGTAGCTGAGACCGATGTCGTTGCCCTGGCGATTCTTGGTGCTCGGGTCGTGGATCTGGAAGAAGAACTCCAGGATCGCCCGGTAATCGGTCGTCTCGGGGTCGAAAAGGATCTCGATGGCCTCCGCGTGCGTCCCGTGGTTACGGTACGTCGCGTTCGGCACGTCACCCCCGGTGTATCCGACCCGGGTCGCCGTCACACCCGGAAGGCGGCGGATCAGCTCCTCCATCCCCCAGAAGCATCCGCCCGCCAGCACGGCCCTCTGCGTCTGTGTAGCCATGACGACCCCCTCCAAGATCTCTCAGCTCGGTCGCTCGGGCACCACCGGCATCCCATGCCTGCCCGCTCTTCTCAACACGCGAGGGTTCCAAGCGATTCCGTGCCCGCAAGCCACCGGCGATCCGCACGGTGCCGCGGCCGACGCTCTCCGCCAGAGTGAACGGCCGTTCGAAAATTCGCTGGCCGCCTGAGCCGACCGCCCTCACGCTGTACACCATGGAACAACCGCAACGCGAAATCCGTGCCGCCCATTCGGACTCAACGATCACCGTCTACCAGGCGTACGACCCGGAAATCGGCCTGCCCGCCATCCGCGACGGCCGTTTCCCTGCCGCGTGGAAACGGAACAGGATGACGTGGATCAAGCCGTCGTTCCTGTGGATGATGTACCGGTGCGGCTGGGGCGCCAAGGCAGGACAGGAGACCGTTCTCGCCGTCGAGATCAACCGTGACGGCTTCGAATGGGCGCTGCGGCACGCGTGCCTGTCGACCTACGCGCGCGACGTACACCCCGACCGCGAAACCTGGCAGCTTCAGTTGAAGCGCGCCCCCGCCCGCGTGCAGTGGGACCCCGAGCGGGGCCTGCGTTCGCAGCCGCTGCCCTACCGATCCCTGCAACTCGGCCTCTCCGGTGAGGCCGTACGACGCTACGCCGACGAATGGACGGTCGCCATCCGCGACATGACCCCGCTCGCCCACGAGATACACGCCCTCGTCAGCGGCGGTGACCTGGACTCCGCCGCCCGGCTGCTGCCCCAGGAACGCTCATATCCCGTTGGAGCCGAGCTTCTTGCTCACCTACGGGGGTGACACCTCCTCGGCGTGCTGATCGCCTCGGACGACCGGCAGCTGTCCGACCTGCGGATCGAGCGGTTCCTGCGCGGGATCATGCTGGCCGCGCGGCCGCGGTGGGCGCGCTGATGGGAGCCGTCCAGGCGACCGGGCTCGCCAGCCACAGGCTGGGCCGGTCAGAGGAGGAGGCTGTGGCTTCCTTGCGTCACGCCATCGACCTGATCATGCGGTCGCGATCCCGCCTGCCAGGAGAATGGTGATCGGTCCGCGGCGCACCTAACTGGGGTCAATCCAATATGAGTGACGCGTTGGATGTTGCGGCAAACGGTTACTGCGGGATCGGCGGGACGGGCGTGACCTGCCCCCTCGGTCTGACAATCAGCGACGGGGAGTAATGATTCGCCTTACGCGGCGTGGCAGTGAGACGGAGGCTCTGGCCGGAAGCCTCACTCCCGACGAACGTCAGATGATCAGGGTCCTCGATCTTCAGCGCCTCGCCGTGGAGAAAGAGGGCCGGACGCCCGAACAGGTGGCGCAGGCAAAGGATCCAATCTATGGCGTTCTCTCCTCTTTCTCGATATGGGAGGACTTGATCAACGACATGGAGGAGAGGGGGCCAGGCCAGGACTTTGGCTACACGTACCTCAATGACCTGACTGTCCGGGATGGTCTGGAAGAGTATTGCGAGGCTCTGCAAGGAACGGCTCATACGAAGCTCACCCGCACGCTGGATCGCCTCGACGAGCGCTATCGCGCCGTGACGCACGAGGACGGCGGCGCTCAGCTCGCACGGTACTGGCGGCCCCTCGCAGAGGGGAACGAGACCCGATGGTGGTGGACTCGAGCGCCGAACGATCTACCGCCGGGGTGGGTTCGCTAGCAGTTACGGCGACAACCGTCTCGCCGGGTGAGCCGTCCCTCCAGATCCGCCGCCTTGTGTTTCCGGGAGGCCATCCCTCTGGGGCGGCTGCTCAAAATTTTCTGGAAGAATCGCACGCTTGCGGGCAAGCAAGGGTGTGATCACTGCTCCTGGCGTCTTCGAGGCCATCTTCGAAGCCCATTACGAGGAGATCTGGCGCTACATCGGCCGCAGGCTCGCCCTCGACGTAGCCGAAGACCTGGCGGCGGAGACGTTCCTCATCGCCTTCAGACAGCGCGACCGCTTCGACTCGGCCGTAGGCGAGGTCAGGCCGTGGCTGTACGGCATCGCCACCAACCTCATCGGCCGGCATCGGCGTGCCGAGGTGCGGAGGTACCGTGCCATAGCCCGGACGGGGCCGCCACCTGACGACGAAGGGCACGATCAGCGGATCGTGGACTGGCTCACCGCGAAGGTCACAGTCGACCGGCTGGCGGGGGCGCTGGCGCGACTGTCACAGGGTGAGCGCGACGTGGTGCTGCTCATCGCGTACGCCGGGCTGAGGTACGACGAGGTGGCGGCGGCGCTCGGAATCGCCCCGGGGACGGTCGCGTCCCGGTTGAGCAGGGCCAGGACCAAGCTTCGTGAGGGGTTGGAATGAACGAGTTCCAGGTCATCGACTCGCTGATGCCCGACACGCCGACCCCGTCGGCCGGCCAACTGGCGGCGGCGCGGGCGCGGGTATTCGCAGCCGCACCGACTCCTCCTGTGTCCGGGGCGCGGGTGGGCAGGAGATCGTGGACGAGCATGGCGCTCGTGGCGGCGGCCGTCGCGCTCGTGGTCGGAGCTGTGACGGTTCTCGTACCTCGACCTGCGGTGGAGCCCGTCGCGGTCACGCCTATGCGGAAGCTGGAAGCCGCGGCCGCCAGGCTGGCGGCGACGCCGGAGGCGAAGGGTCGTTTCTGGCGACGTGACACCGAGGATGTCATGCGGACGAAGGACGAGTACGACACGAAGGTCGGAGTACGGGCCATGAAGGTGGAGATGCGGGCCATGGAGGTGCTCGCCTTCGGGCCCAGCCGCGAGGTCTACGGCTGGCGCGAGCCGATGTCGTCGAAGCCGTACACGGCCGAGGGCCTGAAGGCGTGGCGACGGGACGGCTCGCCCAAGTTGTGCCCCGCGCGCGGGTGCGACAAGAACATGCCCGCATACGGCTCGGCGGACCTGAAGCAGAGCCTGGAGCTCGCCGATGGGTTGAAGCCGTCGCTGACGGAGCTGCGGGACCTCCCCAAGGAGCCGGCGGCGCTCAGGGCGCGGCTGTTGGAGAGTTACGATCCTCAGGTGGTCGCTGAGCGCGAGCCATGGCTCGCGGAAGCCGTCAGGCGGCTCATCAACTCACCGGCGACGCCCGGCACCAGGGCTGCCGCCTACCTTCTCCTGGCGAAGGCGCCGGGCGTCAAGGTGGTCGACGACGTTCCCGGCACGTTCGGGCTCGACGGGCTGGCTCTCCAGTACCAGGGAGGTCAGCTGGTGATCGACCCCAGGACTGGACAGTTGCTCGGGATACAGGGGCTGAGTCCCGAGGGCGTTGCGTGGTCAGCCGAGATCATCAGGAAGGCGGGCTGGAGCGATGTGCGGCCGGTGGCGCCTCCCAAGTGCCGCGGCTGTACGGCCCGGCTCTAGAACGCGGCGCACCGGATGGGTTGCCTTTCGAAGTGAGCGTCTGTGGCGCGTGTCACACCGATCGCATGTCACGGATCGGCGGGCTGCTTGCATCCCGTGGTTGTCCGTACAAGCGAAAGGTACAAAAATGACCAAGCGCCACGAAACCGGCATGGCAGCTCCGCGCCGCGTTCTGATTCTGGGGGCGGGGTACGCGGGCATGGCCGCGGCGATCCAGCTGGCCGCTCGGACCAAGGGCCGCGAAGACGTACAGGTGACCCTGGTGAATCCGCAGGAGCGGTTCACCGAGCGGTTGCGGCTGCACATCGCGGCGACCGGGCAGCAGGTCGCCGAGATGAACATCCCGGAGCTGCTGGAGGGCACGGGCGCGCGGTTCGTGCGCGGCTGGGTGACGGCGATCGAGGCAGATGCCAAGGTCGTGCGGATCGACGACGACCGGGTGCTGCGCTACGACACGCTGGTGTACGGGCTGGGGAGTGTGGCCGACACGGTGACGGTGCCGGGTGTGGAGGAGTACGCGTACACCCTCAACAGCGCCCACGACGCTGAGGTGCTGGCCGAGCGGCTGGCTCGGCTCGGTCGCGGTACGGTCGTGGTCGGCGGCAGTGGCTTGACCGGTGTCGAGTCGGCCGCGGAGATCGCTGAGCGGCACCCCGAGCTGAACGTCGTGCTGCTGGGCCGGCAGGAGCCCGGCGCGGCCATGAGCCCCAAGCCGCAGGCCTATCTGCGGTCCGCGCTCACGCGCCTGGGTGTCCAGGTGCGCAGCGGGATCGAGGTGACGAAGGTACTGCCCGACTCCGTTGAACTGGCGGGCGGGGAGAGTGTCGCCGCCGATGTCGTCCTGTGGACGAGTGGTACGCGGGTGTCGCCGCTGGCGGCCGCCGCCGGTCTGACCGTCGACGAGCGCGGGCGTATCGTCACCGACGCGACGCTACGGTCGGTGTCGCACCCGGATGTGTACGCCGTGGGCGACGCGGCCGCGATCCGCCAGGGCTACGGCGTCATGCATGGCACCTGCCAGGGCGGCATGCCGACCGGTGTGTACGCCGCGGTGTCGATCGTCCGTGCGTTGGACGGCAAGCGGATCAAGCCGTTCCGCTTCGGCTACTACCACACTCCGGTGAGCCTGGGACGGCACGATGCGGTCGTCCAGTTCACCCACCCCGACGACAGCCCCCGACGGGTGCATCTGACCGGCCGCATGGCGGCACGGTATAAGGAGGCGGTGACCGCTTCGCCCTGGCCGACGTACGGCCGTATGAAGAAGATGCCGGCCTCAGGCGCGTTCTGGCCCCGTGGCGGCCGTTTCACCCGCGTCCGAGGCGTGCGATGACCCGCCCGTACCGGGACCGCGACCAGCAGGTGTTCAACGAGCACCGCAATCTGCTGTTCTCGGTGGCCTATCGCGTTCTCGGCACCGTGGCCGACGCCGAGGACGCGGTACAGGACGCGTGGATCAAGTGGTCGGCCGACGACCGTTCGCAGGTGGCCGACCCCAAGGCCTATCTGGCGCGGATCGTGTCGAATCTGGCTCTGCAACGGCTGCGCTCGACCCGGTACCAGCGCGAGACCTATGTGGGGCCGTGGCTGCCCGAGCCGATCCTCACCAGCGGCGACACCGCCGACGACATCACGAACGCCGATTCGGTGTCGACGGCGATGCTGGTGGTGCTGGAAACCCTGAGTCCGCTGGAGCGCGCGGTGTTCGTACTGAAGGAGGTCTTCGACTTCAGTCATGCCGAGATCGCGCAGGCGGTGGAGCGTTCCGAGACGGCGGTACGCCAGGCCGCGCACCGCGCTCGCGAGCACGTACGGGCCCGGCGGCCGCGCTTCACCGCCGACCGGTCGCGGCAGCGCGACGTCACGGAGCGGTTTCTCGCCGCCGCGACCGGAGGCGACATCAACACCCTCATGGAACTGCTGTCTCCGGACGTCACGTTGTGGACCGACGGGGGAGGCAAGGTCCGGCAGGCCCTGCTTCCGGTCGTGGGCGCCCAGACGGTCGCCGCCTGGTTCGGCGCCATCGGGAAGGTCACGTACCAGGGCGTCGAGCCCGGCGACATGAACGCCGAACTGGTCGAGATCAACGGCGGGCCGGGCATGGTGTTCAGCGGTCTGGGACGCGTGATCGCCACTGTCACCTTTGATTTCGACGCCGACGGGCGCATCACCGCCATCCATAACATCGCCAACCCGGACAAACTTCGGGCCATTGCCGAGGGGGCCATTCGCACGCTCTGAGATCCGCGCTATCCGAGGTCACGCCGTTGGAAAGCGGCCAGCCCCACGGCGGTGAGCGAGGCGGCGACGACGGTCAGCAGGATCAGTGGCATCACGGTGAATTCGGCGACCGGAAGCCCGGGGGTCTGTGCGAACGGTGACACCGTCAAGATCGACGGGTCGGCGTGCAGCAGTTCCACCGCGAACTCGAGCACGAAACACAGCCCGAGCGCGACATAGGCGATGACCGCGGCGAGCCGCGGCAGCAGGCCGTACACCAGCACCGGAATGGCGGCCAGCACCAGGACCGAAGGAAGCCGTGTCAGGCTCGCCCCCAACAGCCGGGCGATCTCGCCACCCGGCTCGCCCGTGGAAAGCCCGTAGACCAGACCCATCCCGAGACCGAGCCCGGCCAGGACGATCGCCGACCCGGCCGCGACGACGGCCAGGTGACCGCCTGCCCAGCGCAGCCTGCCGATCGGGCCGGTCAGGATGACGTCGGCGTGGCCGGAGGTCTCCTCCGCCCGCAAGCGCAGGATCGCCTGAATCGCGTAGACCGTGATGACCTGGCTCATCAGGTAGATGACGAAGGCGAAGAAGCCGTCGGCGGGACGGCCGCCGCCACCCATCCGCTCGATCAGGCCCCTGAGAGCCTCGCTCGCGTTCAGTTGCTCGGCGGCGCTCCGCGCCGCGCCTCCCAGACCGGCGCCGAACGCGGGCGACGCGACGGCCCAGGAGAGCAGCGTGCCCCGCTGCAGCCGCCAGGCCAGGGCGAGCGAGGTACGCAGGCCCGGCGCCGCCTCGGCGGGACCGAGCCGGGCGGGGAGGATGCCGGCCCCCAGGTCCCGGCGTGCGGACATCCGGTACGCGCCGGCCACCAGCAGCAGGGTCAGGCCGATGACCGGCAGCAGCGGCCAGTAGTGGTCACCGGCGAAGGGACGCATGCGCTGGGTCCAGCCGAACGGCGACAGCCAGGACACCCAGGAACTCTGCTCGAGGTCCGCGACCGCGCGCACCGCGTACAGGATGGCCATCGCGGTGGCGGCGAGGCCGGCGGCGGTACGAGCGCTTTCGGTCAGCTGGGCCGCCAGGCCCGCGAGCGCGGCGAAGACCCAGCCGGCCGCGGCGACCGACAGCCCCATCACCAGGGAGCCCTGTGCGGGCAGTCCCTGGCCCATGAGACCCAGTGCCACAACAAGGGCGGTGACCAGGCCCGCCGCGAACGCCACGGTCAGCGCGGCCGTCAGTGCCGCGTGCCTGCCGACCACGGTCGAGCCCAGCAGTTCGCTACGGCCCGCTTCCTCCTCTCCGCGGGTGCTGCGGATCACCAGGAACAGGCTCGCCAGTGCGATCAGCAGGGCGGCCTGCCCGCGTACGCGCCACGCGGCGAGCCCCGCGGCGGACGAGTCATAGATCGGGCCGATCATCATGAGCTGTGTCGGGTCGCCGTTGGTCGTGTGGAGGAACGCCTGGCGCGCCTCCTCCGTGGGAAACGCGGCGGCCACCGAACCGGCCACGCCGATCACGAGCAGCGCCACGAGCCCGTACCAGACCGGTAACCGCACCCGGTCGCGCCGCAGGATGAGCCGGATCAGTCCGCCGGTGCCGGTGAGAGTGTTCATCGCTGTGCCACCGCGTGCTTTCCGTTCGAGCCCGCGCCGGACAGATCGTCTTCGTAGTGGCGCAGGAACATCTCCTCCAGCGTCGGTGGCTGGCTGACCAGGCTCCGCACGCCTACTTTCACGAGCTCACGCAGTAGCGCGTCCAGCGCGTCGCCATCGACCTGGCAGCGCAGCCGGTTGCCCTGCGTCCACAGGCTGTGTACGCCCGCCGATCCGGCGAGCCGGGGGACGGGTCCGGTGAGCTCGGCCGTGATCGAGGTGCGGGTGAGGTGGCGCAGTTCGGTGAGCGTGCCCGTTTCCACCGTGCGGCCGTGCCGGATGATGCTCACCCTGTCGCACAGGGCCTCGACCTCGGCGAGGATGTGGCTGGACAGCAGCACCGTACGGCCCTTGCGCCGCTCTTCCTGGATGCTCTCCTGGAAGACCGCCTCCATCAGCGGGTCGAGGCCGGAGGTGGGCTCGTCCAGGATGAGCAGGTCGGCATCCGAGGACAGGGCCGCGACCAGGGCCACCTTCTGCCGGTTGCCCTTGGAGTAGGCCCGCCCCTTCTTGCGTGGATCCAGCTCGAAGCGGTCGAGCAGTTCGGCCCGGCGCCGGGGGTCGATCCGGCCGCGCATCCGGCCGAGCAGGTCGATCGCCTCGCCGCCGGACAGGGTCGGCCACAGGGTCACGTCACCGGGTACGTACGCCAGCCTGCGGTGCAAGGCGGTCGCGTCTCGCCACGGATCGCCGTCCAGCAGCCGAGCGGTCCCGGAGTCCTGACGCAGCAGGCCGAGCAGGATCCGGATGGTCGTGGACTTCCCGGCCCCGTTCGGCCCGAGGAATCCGTGCACCTCACCGGCCCGGACCGTCAGGTCCAGACCGTCGAGCGCCCGAGTCCGGCCGAAGGTCTTCACCAGACCGGACGCGGAGATCATGTTTGCCATACTTCGGACACTACATGAATTTCACGAAATTCGTGAAACTCCAGTTAGTCTGTAGCCTGTGGCCATCAGAGCCGACGCGCAAAGGGTGTGCATGACCGAGAGAGCCGACGACGAGACCGGCATGACCGAGAGAACCGGAGACGTGCGCACGGCCGACGCGCTGCGGTTCCTCGAACGGTTCGCCGTGATCATGTCCAACGCGGGTTACCCGCGCATGGCGGCACGCGTGCTCGCGGCGCTGCTCATCGCCGACGACGGCCGGCGCACCGCCGGCGAACTCGCCGACGTGCTGCAGGTCGGCCCGTCGGCGGTCTCGGGCGCGGTGAAATATCTGATGCGGGTCGGGATGGTGACCCGCGAGCGGGACCCCGGTGAGCGCCGTGATCATTACCGCGTCGACCAGGCGGCCTGGTACAGGGCGGCGGCGTCGAGTGACGAGGTGTTCCGTCGCTTCGAGGAGGGCGCCCGCGACGGAGCCGAGGTGCTCGGTACGGACACGCCCGCGGGTGCCCGGATGGACGAGACTCGGCGGTTTTTCGCGTTTCTCCGGAGCGAGGTCCCCCAGTTGCTGCACAAGTGGAACGAGTTGAACGCTCAGCCCGCAGAGCGATCAGGCGACTCGGCGCGGTCCGGCTCCTGATAGATCGCGTCTCCTGATAAGAGGGCAGCCCGCGCCGGTGGCGAAACGCGGGACCACATCCGCATGCCGACTGATCATTTCAACGCGCTGAAGTGCGGGTAGATCTCGGACTTCTTGCCGAGCTTGAGCAGCGTCTCGGTCACCCGGCCCTTCAGGTCGACGATCCCGACGCCGGCCATGGTGGAGATGAGCAGGTGCTTCTCGTCGTACCAGCCGAGGGTGGTGGCCCGCCCGCTGGAGACGATGGGGAGTCTCGTCACGGCCTTGCCCGTCGCCGCGTCCCATACGCAGGCGGCCTTCTCCAGTGGCAGGCAGGCGGTGACGAACCGCTTGCCGGAGGGGGAGAAGGCGCCGCGTCCGTCGCCGCCCGGCCGGCCTCGTACCTGGTATTCCTTGGTGGCCTTGCCCTGGAGGTCGTACAGGCGGACGGTCGTGCTGCCGAGCCTGCCGTGCCTGACCAGGAAGCGGGTGCCGTCGTTGTTCCACTCGAAACCGCCGACGGTGACCAGCGCCTTGTGGATCTTGATGAAGCGGGGCGTGAAGTCGGGCAGGTCGAGGATCAGGACTCCTGCCGAGCGGTCGCCCTGGCGGGCCAGGCTGACGGTGAACAGCAGCTTCTTGCCGTCCGGTGACCACCTGGGCCAGCGCATCTGGGGATACTGGGTGCCGCCGTTATCGCTCTCGGCGGGGGTGTAGTCGGTGGGCTGGATCGCGACGTCCCGGCTCTTGCCGGTGGTCCGGTCGAGGATTCGCAGGCGGCTCTTGCCCAGCTCTTCCCGCGACTCCAGTCGCCCGACCGTCCAGCGACCGTCGGGGGAGACCGCGGAATCCGCGTAGTCGCTCTTGATGAACCGCCGCCGGTCCGGCTGCCATGCCCACAGCGCGAACGGGCCGCCGTGGTTTTGCATGTCGACGGTGGTGTAGGACGCGAGCTGGATAGGGCGGCCGTTCAGGTCGGCGACGACCGCGGCCTGACCCTTGCCGAACTGGCCATCTCCCGTCCGTTCCGTTACACCAGGTAACGGGCCCCGGGTCGGCTGAGGCGGGGGCGCGACGGCTGAGGCGGCGGTGGCTGTGGTGGTGGTGAGCACCAGTGCGCTCACCAGGCTGGATACGAAACGGCCGAGCATGTGATCTCTCCTGGCTGTCGGAAGGACGCCTTACCAAGATCAGAATAGGGTCCGCCCTGTCCCCGCTGTGGCGGCTTATCGCGAACTCCGCCGCCAAACCCCGCATGGATGTCCTCGGGCCGAGCTGTCGAGCGTGCGGGTGGTGTGTCAGTGCTCGCGTCAGGACGGCGACGGCCCGGTATCAGCACGGTCGGCGATGCTCAATCCCATGAACGGTCCAGCGCTTGCGAACTGGGCCACACCGAACTCAGATTCAACAGGAGCACACAATGCAGAAGTTCGACACCCTCGCCCCGATCACCACCGTCCTGAACATCCCCGCCGGACGAGTCCGCTTCATCGCCGCCGACCGGGCCGACACCACGGTCAAGGTCCTGCCCGCCAACGCCTCCAAGGGCCGCGACGTCAAGGCCGCCGAGGTGACCACGGTCGAGTACGCCGACGGCGTCCTGCGGATCGAGACTCCGGTGAAGAACCAGTACCTCGGCCCGACCGGAGCCATTGAGGTGACGGTCGAGCTGCCCGCCGGTTCCCGCGTCGAGGCGAAGACGGGCAGCGCCGAACTGCGGACCGTCGGCCGTCTCGGCGACGTCGTCTTCGAAGGCGCGTACCACCAGATCAAGCTGGAGGAGACCGCGAGCCTGCGTCTCACCGCGACCGACGGCGACGTCGAGGTCGGCCGGCTGGGCGGCGCCGCGGAGATCAGCACCGCACGGGGTGACATCCGGATCGCCGAGGCCACCGGCGGCAAGGTCGTGCTCAGCACCCAGTCCGGCGACATCTCGATCAGCGCCGCCGCCGGCGTCTCGGCCTCCCTGGACGCCGGCACCACCCACGGCCGCATCGCCAACACCCTCAAGAACGACGGCACCGCCGAGCTCGACATCCACGCCACCACCTCCAGCGGCGACATCACCGCCCGCAGCCTCTGACTGAGAGTTCTGGACGTTTCCCCGGCCCCGAGGTCGCACCCCACGCCCCTCGCGTGGCCTGGGAGAAGCGCGAACGCCTGGATTGGCCATTCCGGTCAGGCCCAGTACGTTGATCTTCCTCATCGCCAAGGTGAGCGATGTTCACGATCTGGGGGTCGCCGAATGCTACTCAAACGCCTTGTCCTCTATGTCGCGGCGGGGGTGCTCGTCGCCCACGGGCTCGATGCCCCTCCCGCGGCGGCGGAATCGCCCGATCCATGTTCCGGGACGGCGGTGTCGTCGGAGCCGCTGAGCTGCAGCGCCCCATCTGACCTCTTCCCCGGCGCGCGGCTCGGATTACGGACGGGCCCGCAGGCGAACGGGGCCCGGCTCACGGCGGACCAGGCCGACGCGGCGGCGGGGGCGGCGACGGCCAAGGTCCTCTGCGACGGCGACGGGGAGAGCGGCAAGCGCGTCGAGGTCCTGTACGTCCGCGAGTCCAGCATGCCCGACCGTTACACCCAGCTCATGCCTATGTTCCAGGCGTGGCTCGCCAACGCTGACGACGCGTACAACGACGCCGCCGCCGAGGGCGGCCAGAGCCGGCACATCCGCTACGTGACGGAGGCGGTCTCAGGGGGTTGCCAGGTCGCGGTACGCCAGGTCACGGTGCCCGCCGACGCGCTGGCCAGCTTCGACAGTGGCATCACCGCGGTGAAGGCGCTGGGATACGACAAGGCGGACCGCAAGTACCTCATGCTCACCGAGGCGACCGTCGAATGCGGGCGGGGCGGGCGGTACAACGACGATCGTCCCGACGCCGCCAACTACAACAATCGCACCACCTACGCGCGGGTCGACGCGATACCCAACTGCTTCGGCGCCAACGCCATCGCCCACGAACTGGGCCACACGTTCGGCGCGGTGCAGCCGAGCGCGCCGCACTCCTACAGTGGGCACTGTACGGACCAGTTCGACCTCATGTGCTACGGCGGTACGCCGTCTTGGGACTGCGTGGAGTGGAACGACTACCGGGTTCCCGACTGCAACCGCGACGACTACTTCAACGTCAGCCCGGAGGCGGACAGCTATCTAGCCACCCATTGGAACAGCGCGGACAGCGACTTCCTCATCAAGGGCACCGCCGCTGACGTCGTAGGCCATCCCACGGTCGGCTTCACGTACGCGATCACCAGTGTGTCCACCGGAGGGGCCATCGAGCCGATCGACGGCTCCACGACCGGACTGGTCAGGCTCAGCCAGCGCGCCCGGACCAACGGGGCGAGCCAGAAGTGGATCATGGGCTACAAGACCGGCCTGCAGTTCATCAACGCGAACAGCCGGATGTGCGTGGACAGCGCCTACAGCGGCACCACCTCGGGAACCCAGGTCCTGCAGTACGCCTGCAACGGCCAGGACGGCATGCGGTGGGCGTACCTGCCACAGGCGGACGGCAGCTACGCGATCATCAACTGGCTGTCCGGTCTGGCCCTGACGGTCACGGGCGCGTACCCCGCCCCGCTGGAGCAGCGGCCCTACACCGGAGCGACCAACCAGCGGTGGAAGTTCAACCGGATCACGGATCTCGGCCCGCAGGACGGCGCGAAGTACTACCTGACAGGCATCAACAACCGGGAGAACGCCGAGGTGCTCAACGGCGCGCTGACCTCCGGAGCGGTGGTTACGCACAAGGCGCACTCCGGCGCCACGCGCCAGCAGTGGACGTTGCGCAAGGCCGCCTCGGACACCTTCCCCGCCCGCCTCGTCAACGTCAACAGCGGTCTGTGCCTGGACCTGAAGACGCCCATCGACGCGGCCGGAACGCAGATCGTCCAGTCGACCTGCACGGCGAGCAACTCGCAGATGTGGACTGTACGGCGTGCGGCTGACGGCACGTACGTCCTCGTCAACGTCCACAGCCAACGCGTGCTCAACATGACGACCGGTACGTCGTCCGCCCTGGACCAGCAGGTCCTGGCCGGCAACAACGCCAACCACTTCTGGGCACTCAAGCCGATCTAGCCCGGTCTCTGGAAGCCCAGGTCAGCAGTGCGACCTGGGCTCCCTTCTCGTGAGCGAGGGCATCAAAGGAGCTGATTTGCGAAGATTCCCAGATGGGAATCGACATGAGCGCACCGGGGCCTCTGGCAGGCAGGGTCGCGGTGGTGACCGGAGTGAGTCGCCGGGCGGGGATCGGCTTCGCCCTGACGCGCGAACTGCTGAGCGCCGGGGCGAAGGTGGTGGCGCAGTCGTGGACCCCACACGATGCCGATCAGCCGTGGGGCAGCGATCCGGCCGGGATGGCCGGCGTGCTGGCGGCGCTGGGTGGCGTGGGTGACCATCTGGCGCATGTGGAGGCCGACTTCACCGACCCGGCGGCGCCCGCGGCGGTGATCGAGCGGGCGGTCGACCGGTTCGGGCACGTGGATGTGCTGGTCGCCAACCATGCGCGTAGTTCCAAGCAGACGCTGGAGGAGGTGACCGCGGCCGAGCTCGACCTGGCGTGGGCGGTGAACGCGCGGGCCAGCGTGTTGCTGACCCAGGCATTCGCCGCTCAGCACGATGATCAGCGCTCCGGGGGTCGGGTGATCTTGTTCACTTCCGGTCAGCATCTGGCCCCTATGCCGACGGAATTGCCCTATGCGATCAGCAAGGGTGCGATCCATCAGATGACGGCCAGCCTCTCCGACGCGCTCGCTGATCGGGGCATCACCGTCAACACCGTCAACCCTGGGCCGGTGGACACCGGCTGGGCCGGTCCCGAGCTCGCCCGGCAGATCGGTCATGCCCTGCCTTCGGGCCGGTGGGGGAGACCAGATGAGGTCGCCAAGGTGGTCCGTTGGCTCGCCTCGGACGATGCCGCCTGGATCACCGGGCAGGTGATCAATTCTGAGGGCGGGTTTCGGCGTTGGGTGGAGTGAGGGTTGTCGGGCGAAATGTCGTCGACAAGGCTGTTGCCGACCGCTTATGGTGCGGACCGTGACAGACAGCTCCAGCATGCGCCAGTGCGACTGCGGTGCGAGTGCCGGCCCCCTGGGCTTGTGTGTGGACTACTACCACGCGATTCTGGCTGAAGAGCAGGCCGATCCGCAGATGTACAGGTGGCACGCGCCCGTGGTGTGCGCGTACCTCCTGCAGCATCCTTTCAGAGCCGATGAGAAGTACCTGGACGGCCAGTTCCGCCAGCTGCAGTTGTACGTGGACAAGGGCCTTGACGCGCTGCTTCGCGTGGCGGCTCATCAGATAGCGCGGAACAAGCACGGGGTGCGCTCGGGCTACGACATGGCGCCACTGGAGGAGTACGCGCCGCTCCCGCAGGGCGGATCTCCCGGGCATTTCCGCGCTTCGTTCTGCGGCTTGCCGGTCAAGGGTGTCAGCTTCGTGTCCGATGGGCATCTGGCGTACGGACGCGGCATCGAAGCCATCGCCGAAGCGACTGTGGAGTCCTGGAGATCCGTCCAGACCTGATTGAGACACGCGCTGGGTACGACCGGCAGGAAGTCATTCATGAAGCGCTACATCCTGACCGGCACGCCTGGAGCCGGGAAGACCGCCATCCTGCGCCGGCTGGAGTGCGACGGATACACCGTCGTCGAGGAGGCGGCGACAGATGTCATCGCCCTGCGGCAGGCCCAGGGTGAAGCCGAGCCGTGGACGAAGCCGTCCTTCGTGGAGGCGATCGTCACCTTGCAGCGCCGGCGGCAGGAACAGGCCGCGGCCCTTCCCGGCGAGGTACAGATCTACGATCGATCGCCGGTCTGCACGTACGCGCTGGCTGTCTATCTCGGCCACTCCGTCTCTCCGGCGCTGACCCGCGAGCTGGAACGCATCGAAGCCGAGCAGATCTACGAGAAGAAGGTGTTCTTCGTACAGAACCTCGGCTTCGTCACGCCGACCGACGCGCGGCTGATCACCTTCGAGGAGTCGCTGCGGTTCGAGCAGGTCCACCAAGACGCTTACGCCTCGCTCGGGTACGAGTGTGTGTTGATCGCGCCGGGCGTGCTGATGGACCGGGTGGCGGCGGTCAAGAAGCAGTTCGGTCCCTAGCGCCAAGGATCGAGGGCGTGCTTGCCACGGGTCCGGCCCGCTTCGAGTTCCTGAAGCACGGCCGGCCCGTCGCCCAGGGGGTGGACCTGGGGAGTGCCGGGCGGGTACACCCCGGTGGCGATGAGCGCCCCGATCTCGGTGAACAGCGATCGGTAGATCGATGGGGCGGCGCTCGCCAGCGCGCCGATGTGCAAGCCCTTCACCTGCGCGTGGTGGGTGAAGACCAGGTCGTGCGTGGTCAGACTGGCGTCGCCGGAAGCGGCGCCGAACACGACGACGCGCCCGATGAAGGGTTTGGCGACCGACAGGCTGGCCTTGAACGTGGCCTGTCCCACCGATTCAAGGACCAGGTCGACTCCGCCGGTCAGACGGGTGATCTCCTCGGCCAGGTCGGGGCGCGCGCTGTCCAGAACCTCGTCGGCGCCGAGCGCTCGAACCGTGTCGTGCTTGGCCGGTGAGGCCGTGGCGATCACCCGCGCACCGTAGTGGCGGGCGAGACGGACCGCGGCCTGCCCCACTCCTCCTGCCGCCGCATGGATGAGCACCGTGTCACCTGGCTTGATCTCACCCAGCGGCTTGAGCGCCGCCAAAGCGGTCGCCCAGTTCAGCACCATGCCGAGGGCTTCGGCGTCCGTCCAGCCGGCCGGGACGGGAAGCACCCCTGCGGCCGGCAGCGCCATGTACTGCGCGAAGGCGCCAGGGCCGGCTCCGATGACGTGGGTACCGACCTGAAGTGGGGTCTCGACGCCCGGTCCGACGCCCACGATCTCACCGGCGGCCTCGAATCCCGCGACGTAGGGCGCCTGAGGCCCTCCTCCGTAGGTTCCACGGGTCTGCATGACGTCGGCGAAGTTGACTCCGGCGGCGCCGACCCGGATCAGGTACTCGCCCGGGCCAGGGGTGGGGCGACGGCGGTCGCTGGTGAGGATCAGATCCTTCGGTCCGCGGTGCGACCGCTGAAGCAGTGCCCGCATCGTCTGGTGGTTGGTCTCCATGCGCCGAAACGTATGAGCCTCACACTGGCGTGAGGGTCAAGCCATGGTCACCGGCGGGCCTCGCGCAGGAAGACGTCGAGCGCCGACTGCTGGGCGGTGAGCGCGGCGATGCGAGCGGCGAGCCGATCGCGATAGCTCTCCACCTCATGCAGGAAAAGCGGATCCGGGTCAGCTTCCGGTCCGTCGGTGAGGTGAGGCAGGGCTGCCTTGACCAGCCGTACGGGCAGTCCGTACTCCAGCAGCGAGCGAATAGCGTGGACTCGGTCGATGGTCGACTGGCAGTAGTCGCGGTACCCGTTGCTGCACCGACCAGGGACGATCAAGCCTTCATCCTCGTAGTACCGCAACGACCGCACACTCACGCCGCTGGCGCTGGCGGCTTCGCCGATCTGCATGTCTCAGACAACGTGCCGGCGCTCCGCGAGCTTCCATGAACGTTTCACCGGCATCGCGTGGCTCACCGGCCGGGCCTCAATCCCCGTACCAGTTCGACCCCGACAACATGCTCGGCCAACTGGAGAACCTCTACTCCTTCTACGTGAACACCATGAAGTTCACGCCCGAGATCGGTCTGCTGGCCCAGTACAAGATCATTGTCATCGTCACCACGACCTGGTCGAACGCGCCGCTCGACGCGTGGGCGACGGGCGGCTCGACCGACGGCAAGGTCGGCGTGATCAATATCGCCCCCGGGGCCGCGCTGCCCGGATCCTGGGGTCTGGCGCACGAGCTCGGGCACGTGATCCAGAACTACACCTTCCTCGGCAGGCCGGGCTACGGGCTCGTACATCCGAGCGCGGGGACGTTCTGGGAGGCCAGCGCCGAGTTCATGGCGATGCAGGTCTATCCCAAGACGGTCGCGGGCGACCTGACGAGGTTCATCCGTACGGAGAACCTCGCCTACAGCAGCAGCCGGCACCACTACGGGGCCTGGATGCTCCTGCAGTACATCAAGGACCGCGACGGCCTGGCCATGTTCAACCGCATCTGGAACGAGGCGCGCGACACCGAGCACCCGTTGGAGGTCTACCGCCGCATCTCCGGCATCGACCAGGCCGAGCTCAACCGGCGGCTGGGTGAGTACGCCCAGCGGAACGTCACCTGGGACTACACCAACCGCGCCGACATCATGCCCTTCATCAACAGCCTGTATCCGTTCGTCACCGCCTACAACGGGGTGGCGGTGGAGGCGGTCAACGCCGCGGCCGGCCACTTCCGCGTCTCCGACGCGCTCGCGCCCTCCGACTACGGCTACAACAAGATCCGCCTCGTCCCGAGCAGCGACGGCGCCCTGATCCGGATGCGGTTCAGGGGGCACATCAACTCCGCGGCGCAGTCGGGATGGTCGTACGGGTTCGTCGCGGTGAAGAATGGCACGCCCCGATACGGCCCGATATCCAGCTCCTCGAATGGCGAGGTGACGTTCCAGACCCAGCCGGGTGAGAAGGATGTCTATCTCGTGGTCGTCGGCGCGCCGGCGTCAGTGCACAAGTACGCCTTCCTCGATGGGTATCCGCGCAACTACCGCTATCCGTACCAGTTCCGTCTCCAGGGCGCCACGCCGTGGGGCTTCGAGCCGGGACACGTACAGCCCGCCGCGCCCGCAACCCCGACCGCCGCTGCGACAGCGGCGGCGGTGAGGCGGACGTGAACCCGTCCCACCCCATCTTCAGCGACGCCGACCTCGCCTTCGGCGGCGATGGCGGCGATCCCGATCCCACACCGGTCAACCTGGCGACGAGCGCGACACCTTCGGCCTCCTACACCTCGCCCTGGGAGAGCGTCGCGGCGATCAACGACGGCCTCGTCCCCTCCCCGCGCTGGGGAACATGGCCGGAAACCGGCTCCCAATGGGCCGAACTGACCTGGTCCTCGACCCAGGCCATCAAGTCAGCCGAGGTCTATTTCTTCGACGACGGCGGCGGGGCGCGCGTCCCCGCCTCGTGGAAGCTGCAGTACTGGAACGGCTCCGCGTACGCGGACGTGGGCGGGGCGAGCGGCTACGGGATCGCGGCCGACACCTATAACAAGGTCACGTTCAACGCCGTCAACACCACCCGGCTGCGGGTCGTGCTGCAGAGCGGTCAGGGATCTGTCGGGCTGCTGGAGGTACGCGCCTTCGGCTGACAAGTTCAGGGTGTCGCCGTTGGCCCGGACGAGGCCAACGGCGAACCGTGGGTCAGCGGCCGCTGCCCGCTACGAGGCCGGAGTAGTTGGCGAGCACCTTGACCTGATCTGGTTTGCCGCTCTTCGGGGGGATGTGGGCGGCGACCTGGAACAGATCGGTGATCTTCATGTACGTGTAGTACTTGCCGCGCAGGATTCCGCTGTCCTTCTGGAAGACGTAGTTACGCTCCGGGCCCTGCCGCACGTCGTAGCGGATCGTGCGCTCGATCGTGGTGAAGGTCAGGGCTCCGCCATCGGTGGTGCGCAGCGTGTACGACGGGTAGCGGGTGACCGGGCGGGCAGCGGACGAGATGCGCGCATACTGGGTCATCCTCTGACGCGTCTTCGCCGCCCCGGTGGTGATGCCGTCGGCGGCGAAGAGGCTCTTGTCGGTGGCGCTGCCCTTGCCGACCATGTGGGCGGCGTACTTCTTCGCGAAGTCGGCGGGCGACATCAGCAGACCGGTTCCGTCCGTGGGGCCGACCGCCGTGGCGGCGCCCGAGGCGTCAGCGGCGATCGCGGGCAGTTCATCGGTGGTGGTGCCGTCGAAGGCGTCAGGGGAGTACATCTGCCGCCAGCCGTCCCCCTGCCGGGCGAAGAGCAGGTACGTCGGCTCCTTCGAGGTCGTCGGCTTGCGCTGCCAGTGTGCCGTGGCCAGGAACCAGGGCTGCTGCCCGGCGGCCGGCGCGCGGAACGCGGCGCCCGTGTAGCCGAACGGCTGGTACTTGATGGTCTTGCGGAGGATGCGGCTGGAGGCGTAGCTGGCCTTGTCGATGGCGAAGCTGGAGCCGCCTTCGTAGCCGGCCAGGAGTTCGTCACTCCGGGCCTTGTTGGCGGCGTTGTTGCGCTTGACGTAGTCCGCGAGGACCGAGGCGGCCTCCTGGTCCGAGACGGCCCGAGCCGGCTTCGGGGCGCTGCTCGCGCTGGGTTTGCCCGTCGCGGCGGGGTCCGCCTTCGCGCCGCCCATGCCTGGCAGGGTGGGCAGGGCGGAGCATCCTGCGAGCAGACACCCTGCCGTGACTGCGCTGATCGTCCAGCCGTACCGTCGCACTTTCTGTACCTCTAACCACTATGGGACTAAAGGGCACAAAAGTAGCAGTAGGGATGTCGGGTGCACGATTGGGGACTGCGGTTCCGGGCAGTCGGTTACGGCTCATTCGCGGGGCGTGAGCGCTCACAAGTGTCTGTTGGCCGGGCGGAGGGGGACTCTATAGAGTCTGGCCAGAGATGAGCGCGACTCCGGTCCGGAGGAGGGGGATGTCCATCAAGCCGCTGTCCCTGCCGCAGCCACCTCAGAAGGCGCCGGAGTTCGGGCGGGACGCGCTGATCGTCTGCGAGAGCCTGGTGCGGATCTACCAGTCCGGGTCGGTCGAGGTGCAGGCGTTACAAGGGCTGGACCTGCTCGTGGACAGTGGCGAGATGGTCGCCGTCGTCGGGGCGTCGGGGTCGGGCAAGTCGACGTTGCTGTCCATCCTCGCCGGGGTCGACGCCCCCACCGCCGGGCGGGCGCGCGTCGACCGGTGGAACCTGCTGGCGATGTCCCGGGCCGATCGTGTGCACTACCGGCGGCGTACCGTCGGATTCGTCCGGCAGCAGACGGCCGGCAACCTCGTGCCCTACCTGACCGCGCGGCAGATGATCGACCTGCCGATGACGGCGGCCCGCACACCGGCCCGCAGGCGCCGGGCCCGCGCCACCGAACTGCTGAGCGCCCTCGGCATCGCCGACTGCGCCGACCGGCGTCCCGCGCAGCTGTCCGGCGGGCAGCAGATGCGGGTCGCCATCGCGGTGGCCCTCGCCAACGAGCCCCGCGTCCTGCTGGCCGACGAGCCGACCGGCGAGCTGGACACTGCCACCTCCGCCGAGGTCTTCGGGACGTTACGAGAGGTCAACCGCCGGCTCGGCGTCACCGTCGTCATCGTGACCCATGACTCCGCGGTCAGCGGCCAGGTCGAGCGGACCGTGGCGATCCGCGATGGACGCACCAGCAGCGAGGTACTACGCCGCACCGCCACCGGCGCCGACGGCGACACGCACATGATCGCCGAGGAGTACGCCGTGATGGACCGTGCCGGACGGGTCCAGGTGCCGCGCGACTACCGGGAGGCGCTGGCGCTGACCAGGCGGGTTCGACTGGCGCTGGAGGCCGATCACGTCGCGATCCGCCCTGACCTCGATGGGGCCGAATGAGCGCCGGTCCGGCCGACAGGCCGCTGCTCGCCGTGCGCGGCGTCCATCGGCGCTTCGGCAGCGGGCCGACCGCGGTCCACGCTCTGCGGGACGTGTCGTTCGACCTCGCCGCGGGCACCATGGTGGCCCTCATCGGCCGGTCCGGCTCCGGGAAGACCACATTGCTGAACGTCATCGGCGGTCTGGACCGTCCGGACTCCGGGACCGTACTCGTCGACGGTACCGACGTCACAGCCCTCGACGAGGACGGCCTGTCCCGGTTACGGCGGGAGAAGGTCTCCTACGTGTTCCAGACGTTCGGCCTGATCCCGGTGCTGTCGGCCGCGGAGAACGTCGGCGCCCCATTGCGGCTGGCGCGCCTCCCTGCGGCGGAACGCGAGCGTCGGGTCGAGCTGTTGCTGGAGCTGGTGGGCCTGGCCGACCACGCCCAGCAGCGTCCGGGTGAGCTGTCCGGCGGCCAGCAGCAGCGGGTGGCGATCGCCCGGGCCCTGGCCGCCTCTCCCCGGCTGCTGATCGCCGACGAGCCGACCGGGCAACTGGACGCCGAGACGGGTCTGTCGGTGATGGCGCTGCTGCGCGGAGTCGTGGAGTCCGAGGGCGTGACGGCGCTGGTGTCCACGCACGACCCGACGATGCTCGCGCTGGCGGACCGGGTGATCCAGATCAACGACGGGCGGCTGGACGGGCGGGACGCGTCGTGATCGTCCAGTTGCGACGGGCCGTTGGACGGGCGGGAGGCCTCGTGATCGTCCAGGTACGACGGGCCGTTGGACGGGCGGGAAACCTCGTGATCGTCCAGAAATGTGGGCCGCTGGACGGGCAGGAAGCCTCGTGATCGTCCAGAGCCGCCCGTGCTGAGGTTGCTCGCCTACCGAGCCCGCGCGCAGTGGCCGCTGCTGGCCGCCCTCCTGGCGGTCGCCATGGTGGGCCCCACCCTGCTGGGCGCCTGCGCCCTCCTCGTCACCCGCACCGCCGAGCAGGCGCTGGAGGCCGCCGCGTCCCGCGCCACTCCCGACCAGGTCGACGTCACCGCCTACACCGTCACCATCCGCGGACCGGACGCGCGATCCGTCGCCGACGACACCCGCCGCGTGCTGACCTCGGCGCTGGCCCCGTTCGCCGTGACGACGGCCGCTCGCGCGTCGTCGGTGATGCGGTCGCTGCCGACGACGCGGGCGGGTGGCGACGGCGTACCCGCTGAGACCTACCTGTCGGGCGTGGAGGACCTGCCGGCCCGCGCCGCGTTGGTCACGGGACGCTGGCCGCGTGGCGCGGCGGCCGACGCGGCGCACCCAACCGTGCCGCAGAAGGCCGACGCGGCCCGCCCCGCCGTGCCGCAGAAGGCCGACGCCGCGCACCCCGCCGTGCCGCCGATGGCCGACGCGGCCCGCCTTGCTGTGCCGCTGGAGGCCGTCGTGCTTGAGCCCACCGCGCGGCGGCTCGGCCTCACGCTCGGCAGACGCGTCCGCCTCGGCGCGGAGCTGGGCGACGACCCTGCCCGGACGGTCGATGTAACCATCGTCGGCGTCGTACGCCCGCTGCCGGGCACCGGCTGGGACCGGGACCCCCTCGCCGCCACCGGCTACGACCTCGCCTACCGCGACGGCCGCTCCGTGCGGCCGGTCCACGCGTACGGGCCGTTCATCGTCGACCTCGCCGCCCTGCTGGCCGGCGGCTCCACCATCGACCGGCTGGAGATCACCGCCCATCCCGACCTGTCCGCCCCCACCCGCCGCGGCCTCGACACCGCCGCTGAGTCCGTGCTCGGCGCCGACCGCCTATTGGCGCGTACCCTCGGCGACCGGGTACGGATCGAACGCGTCGCCTCCCGGTTGCCGTCCACCCTGCTGTCCGCCCGCGACCAGCAGCAGGTCACCGCTGCGGCCGTACTCACCGTCGCCGTCCTCGGCATCGTCCTGACCGCGACCGCCCTCGCCCTCGCCGGCCGGCTCACCGCCGGCGTGCGCGCTGAGGAGACCGCTCTGCTGTCGGCGCTGGGCGTCAGTCGAGGGCAGTTCGCCGCCGCCGCCGTCGTCGAGGCAGGCGCACTCGCCGTTCTGGCCGCCGCGCTCGCGATCCCCGCCTCTTCCGTCCTGCACGCCGGTCTGACCCACCTGCCGCCGCTGGCGGAGGCCGGGCTCACCGTCCATCCGGTCGTGACCGGCGTCCATGTGCTCGCCGTCGCGGGTGGCGCGCTGGCGCTCGCGGCGGTGCTCGTCGCCCTCTCGGTGCGGCCCACGCCCGTAGGCGGCGACCGTCGCCACCGGCGCGAACTGCTGGCCCGCTCCGGGGCCGATGTGCTGCTCGTGGCGTTCGCCGTCGCCGGCTGGTGGCAGCTGCGTGATCAGCCCACCGGCTCGGGGTCCTCCGTCGACGCCATCCGCGTGCTCGCTCCCGCGCTGCTGCTCACCGCCGGCTCCGCGCTGGCGCTGCGCCTGGTGGTGCCCGCGCTGCGCGGCGTCGAGCGACTGGCGCGCCGCGCCCGTGGGCTGACGCTCCCGCTGGCCGCGTTCGAAGCCGCCCGTCGGCCGCAGGCGGTCGCCGCGGGGCTGCTGATCGGCCTGGCCTGCGCGGCCGCCACGTTCGGGGTCGGCTTCGACGCCACGTGGCAGCGCTCCCAGCATGACCAGGCCGACTTGGCCGTCGGCACCGATCTCGCTCTCACCCTCTCCGCGCCGCCGGAGGCCGGACAGGGCGCGGCTGTCCGCGCGGCCACAGGAGGCGCGGTGAGCCCGGCCACCAACCGTGGCGTCGCGGTCGGGCAGTGGCTCGGCAACGCCGGCGACGTACCGCGGCTGGTCGCCGTCGACACCACCCGCGCCGAGTACTTGCTGCGCGGCCGGCTGAACGATGGCCGCAGGTGGACGGACGTCGGCGCCGGCCTGGCGCCGCCGACCCGCGCCACCGGCGTCCCCATCCCGAAAGGCGCCGCACTGACCCTCACCGGAAAGGCGACCGGTACCGGGAAGACGACCGGCACCGGGAAGGCCACTGGCACAACCCCGCTTACCGTTACCCCCCGGCTGCTGCTGCAGGACGCCACGGGCTTACGGACCCCCTGCGACGGCGCGCCCATCCCGCTCGACGGCAAGGCGCATCCGCTGCCGACCTGCGCGACCGTCGAAGGGCTGCGGTTGGTCGCGGTGTCCCTCCCGTTCGCGCCCGATCTGGGGAACGTCGGCTTCGGCTACTCCGATGCCCTGGCCGAACTGCCGGCCGGGGCCGGCGACAGCCGCGTCGCCGTCACCCTCACCGTGCCCGAGGCCCCAGCCTCCACCGGTGTGGCGTCCGGGTCGCCGTGGAGCGCCACCTCCGTCGAGCCCGCCCCCGGCCAACTCGGCGATCCGGCCGTCGCCCTCGCCCGTACCCCGGCCGGTGTGCAGCTGAAGATGACGACGACCGTCGGGCTCAAGGGCCCCCCGGACGCGGCCCGAACCCTGGTCGCCACCGCGTTCCCGGCCACGGGACCGGTGCCTGTCGCCGTCTCCACCCGCTTCGCCGACGAGGTCGGTGCCCATCGCGGCTCCCGGCTCAATCTCACCGTCGGCCTCACCCCCGTCCCGGTCAGGGTGACCGAGGTGCTGCCCACGGTTCCAGCCGCCCCGGGCGCCGCGGCGATCCTGGCCGACTCGGACGCCCTCTCCCGCGCCCTCGTCGTCAGCGGCAACCTCGACTTCCCTGTGGACGCCTGGTGGGTCGGCAACCCCACCCGGGCCGACGCCGCCCTACGCGTCGCCGCCCTCCGCCTCGGTGCCGTCACCACGCGCGCGTCCGAGACCGCCCGCCTCACCGGTGGCCCCCTGCGCGCCGGACTGCCGGCCGCGCTCCGGCTGCTCGTCCCGGCCACGGCCCTGCTGCTGCTCGCCGGTGTCGTCCTGCATGTGACCTTCGACCTCCGGACCCGCGCGCTGGAGGTGGCGCGGCTGCGGGGCCTGGGGATGACCCGGCGGGAAGTACGTGCCGTACTGCTCGGCCAGCACGTCGGTGTCCTGCTGCCCCTGCTCGCGGCAGGGGCGGCCGTCGGCGCACTCGCCACCCGCGTGGTCGCGCCCCTGCTCGTCCGCTCCGAGACAGGCGCCGTCCCCGTGCCCGCGGCCCTGCCCGTCTGGCCGTGGGTCGCCGAGGCCGGCTTGCTCGCCCTGCTGCTGGCCGGGTGCATGCTCGCGGTGACCGCCGTGGTCGTCGTACAGGCCCGCCGCGTCGACGTCGCGTACCTGCGGGTGGCGTCGTGAGGCACATGCGGGCACAGGTCGGGAAGCATCTGCGGGTGGCGTCGTGAGGCACATGCGGGCACGGCCTCGTGAGGCATCCGCGGGTGGTGTCGTGAGGTGGCGCGCCCGCCTGTGGCCGGCCGGTCGCTGGTGGCCGCCCGCCCTGCACTGGCCCAGCATCCGTGGGCGCGCCCGTGCCGACGCCGGGTCGCTGCTCCTGGCCGCCGCGGTCGTGGCGGTCGTCACTCTGCTCGCCGGCGTCGTACCGCCGCTGCTGCGCGCGACCGCCGACGAGGCCGTTCAGGACGGGGTCCGCCGCGCCGGCGGCGACGGTGACGTCCTTGTTGAGGCCCGTATGGAACGCGATGACGGGCCCAACGGCGGACGCGTCCGCGCTCCCCGGCTCGCCGAGGACGTCGACGACTTCCGCGACAGGGCGACGGACGAACTCGGACCCGGCCTGCGGGCCGCGCTGCGTCCGCCCGTCGCCACCGTCATCAGCCCCACGCTCAAGATCACTGATGGCAGCGTGCTGCGCACCTTCCAGCTCGCCTACCTGGCGAAGGGCGAGGGCGCCGAGGGTGGCCCGCACGTGACCTGGATCGCGGGTGGTCCGCCTCGGCCCGCCGTCCCTGAGGCGGACAACCACGCAGAGGTTCCCGTCACGGGGGCGCCCTGGCCGGTGCAGGTCGGTCTGTCGGAAGCGGACGCCGACGCGCTCAAGCTGCGTCCCGGCGCGCGCATCCCGCTCAAGGACGACGCGGGAGGCGTCAAGAAGGTCCTGGTCAGCGGCATCTTCCGGGCGACGGATAGCACCGATCCCGCCTGGGGATCGGCCCCCGCGCTGCTGCGTCCCGTCTCCGGCGCGGATGGTGTGGGCTCCACCCGATTCGCCGGCCTGCTGTCACCCGACTCCCTGCCCGATGCCCGCCTCGCCTTCGACCAGGACGCGCTGCGGCGCGTCGTCCGGTTCACCCCCGACCCGAACCGGATCACCTGGGACTCCGCCCAGGCGGTCTCCGCGAAGGTGGTCGCGCTCAAGGCGACCTCCGGCTCCTCCGGCGCCCTCGACGGCTCCCTGAAGTGGGAGACGGGGCTCGACGGCGTACTGCGGAACATCAGAACCCAGGTCGGCGCCGCGTCCGCGCAGGCGTCGGTCCTGCTCACCGGCGTGCTGGCCGTCGCGGTCCTGGTGCTGCTGCTCGCCGCCGACCTGCTGGTGCGTCGCCGCGCCCCGGCACTGGAGGCCGCACGGCAACGGGGCGCGGCCCTGCCGACGCTCGGTGCCGAGTTGCTGGTCGAGTCGGCCGTGGTGGCGCTGTCGGCCGCCGCGGCCGGGCTCGCGCTGTCCCGCGCGGTCGTCCCGGGCGCCTCCTGGGAGTGGGTGGTCCCCGTGGTGCTCACCGCCGTCGTCGCCGGTCCGGCATTCGGTACGCTCGCCGCCGCCCGCGCCACCCGCGACCGGCGGGTCCCGGCCAACCGGACCGCGCGCCGCTGGGCCCGTCACACCGTCCAACTGCGCCGCGCCGCCCTTGAGGCTGCGGTACTGATCGCCGCGGTGGCCGCCTTTGTCGCGCTGCACCAGCGCGGAATCCTCCCGGCCGCCTCCGCCCCCGGCGCTGGCGCTGGCGCCGACGTGGCCGGTCTGGGGCTCGGGCTGGGGGATGGCGGACCGCTGCCCGCGAGCGCGCCCGTTCTTGGCGTTCTCGTCGGCGCGCTCGTCCTGCTGCGGCTGCTCCCCGCGGGGCTGGGTCTGGTGCTCAAGCGGGCCTTGCGCTCACGCCGTCCGCTGGCGGTCTTCGGCACCGCGCGGGCGGTCGCGACGTCCGGGCGTGCGCTGCCGCTTCTGGTCCTGGTGACCTCCGCCGCTTTGGCGTCGTTCGCGCTCACCCTGGACGCCACCGCCGCCGACGGCCTGGCCGAGGGCGCGTGGCGCACCGTCGGCGCCGATGCCCGCCTCGACGTCGTCCCCGCCGCGGCGGCCTCCACGCCTGCCCTGTCCCGGCGCATCGCCGCCGCGCCAGGAGTCCGGCAGGCCGTCGCCGCGCAAGTCACCGACCGGGCGCGGGTCGTCGCCGGCTCACTGGTCGTCGCTCCGCGTCTGGTGATCGTGGACGCCTCCGCGTTCCGGCGGCTGCTCGCCGCCACCCCGCTGCCGGACGCGCCGGCGCTCGCCCGGCTCGGGGCGACCGGTCACGGGGACGTGCCGGCCCTGGTGCGCTCCGGCGACGGCGGCCTGCGGCCGGGCATGCGGCTGGAACTGCTCCGGGACGGTGCTCCGGCCATCCGGCTCATCGCCGTCGGTACGGCACCCGCCATCGGCGACGCCGGTGACGTCGTCCTCGTGGACGCTGCTACCCTCCAAGCCGCGGGCATGCCCTCCGTACCCGACACGGTGTGGGTGACCGGCCCCGGAGCGGCGCGAGCGGTCGCCGCGAGCGGCGTCGACGCGGACACCGTGCTGCGCGAGGACGTGCTGCGCGCCCGCCGCGCGGCGCCGCTGACATCGGGGCTGCTGACGTTGGCGTGGGTCTCGGCCGCGACTCTGCTGGCCCTGGGGCTGCTGGGCCTGGCTCTCGGCGCTTCCGCGAGCGCGCCGGAGCGATGGCAGACCCTGACTCGGCTGCGTACCCTCGGCCTGCGGCCACGGGACGCCCGGTGGATCGCCGCGGGGGAGTTGCTGCCGCCGGTGATGGTCGCCGCCGTGGTCGGTCCACTGCTCGGGGTGCTGCTCGCCCGCCTGATGCTCGGCTCGCTCGCGCTGCGGCTGCTCACCGGGCAGGCCGCCGACCCGGCCCTGGTGCTGCCGTGGTGGCGGCTCGGCCTGGTGACCGTCGCGTTGCTGGTGGCGGTCGCCGTCGTGGTGCCGATCGAGTCGGCGCTGCGGCGCCGCCGGCGGCTGAGCGAGGTGCTGCGCGCGGGCGACGGATAGCCGGCGCCCGCGGCCTGGCAGGCGCCCTTCCTGCGCCAGACGTGCTTCGTTTGAGGCTCCTTTGAGGATGCCCTTCACTGTGTTAGCTCCCTCAAAGAGGGCTCAAACGATGGGCGATCAGTTGTCGGACCGTGGTTCGGCAGGGGGCGAGGTCGCGAAACTCAGGTGAGGGTAAGGGGAGCCAGTTGCCGGCTGAGATTGAGGACGGCTTGGACCGTTCGGGGGTCGCGGCTGGCGCGGAAAGGGGCGACGGGTCGGGCCTCGGGTCCGATGACCAGGCCGGTCTGCCCGTCCAGTGAGGCGTCGGTCGCGGCGAGGATCGACGGCTGGGCGGCCACGGACGCCGGGCCGGAGGTGGCGCGTTCGAAAGTACGGCGGACCAGCGGCCAGAGCAGGCGTAGACCCGGCGAGACGATCTTGGGTGAGCGCATGGTGCCGTCGGTCATGTCGGTGGCGGCGCCGCCAGGGTCGGCCGCGAAGACCGAGATGCCCGTGCCTCGCAGTCGCTCGGCCAGGTCCAGCGTGTACGCGAGGTTGGCGAGCTTCGCCCGGCCGTACCAGTGAAAGCCGTAGTAGCCGCCCGGCGGATCGACCGCCGCGAAGGTGCGCTTGGCGACCCTGATCGAGCCAGAGGTGACATTCACGATCCGGCTCGGCCCGCCGGCCTGGAGTGGTGCCAGCAGCAGCTCGGTCAGCAGGTAGGGGGAGAGATGGTTGACGGCGAACGTCGCTTCGATCCGATCCGTCGTCTGTTGCCGGTCGGAGAACATCGCCCCGACGTTGTTGATCAGAAGGCTCAGCGGCCCCTCCGCTGCCAGCCGGGCTGCGAGCGCTCGTACGGCGTCGAGCGATGCGAGGTCGGCCGCCACGAATTTCGCCTCCGCTCCGGGAACCACGGCGCCGATTCGCTCGATCGCTTGGGCGCCGCGCTCGGCGCTCCGGCCGACCACGGTGACTGCGTAACCGGCCGTCGCCAGCCCGATTGCGGTTTCCAAGCCGATTCCGCCGGTCCCCGCCGTCACTACCGCCCATCGAGTCACGGTCCCGCCCTTCGTCGCCTAATCGGATAACTATCCGGTTTCCTTGGCGCACCGTAGCACAAGCGGATAAATATCCGGTTATTGGAGCTTCAGCGCGGCGGGCGCAGGCCCTCAAGGAGGACGTCGAGGTAGAGCTCGGCGTACCTGGGGTCGTCGTCACCGGAGCGGACCGCGTGTTGGACGCCGCAGAGCAGGCGGCGGATGTCGTCCGCCTCCAGGCCGTGCCGGACGGCGCCGGCGTCACGGGCGCGATCGAGCAGTTTCTCGATGGCGCGGTCTAGCTCGGTCTTCATCGCCGAGGTCTGTGCCCCAGCGTCGCCGGCGGATTCGAGCACGGCAGCGAACCCGGCGTCGTCCAGCGCGCGTCCAAGCGCGAAACGCAGCAAGCGGTGCAGACCTGTGAAGGCATCCTCGTCGGCCGCCGCGTTCTGCGCCTCGGTGACGAGCTGCTGGAAGCGTTCGGCGGACAGCGCCTCCAGGAGCGCGTGGCGGTTGGGGAAATGCCGGTAAACGGTCCCGACACCCACCCCCGCGAGCCGGGCGATGGTGTTCAGCTGGAGCGAGTCGTCACCTGCGGCCAGCTGTTCACGGGCGACCCGCAACACCCGTGCGCGATTGCGCGCGGCGTCCGCGCGCAATGCTGTCCCCTGTCCGGCCTTCGGTGCCACAGGATCAGCCTAATGAGCTTTTCAGTGTTCACAGGCTCGGCCCGATCAGTTGGCGAGGCCCAGAAGGCGTCCGAGCAGTTGGTGCATGTGAGCGCGGAAGCGCCGCAGTGCGTCGGGGTCGTCGGGGCGGCGGCGTTGTCCTGTCGTGTCGAGGATCCCGCTCAGTGAGAACCCTTGGATGCACCAGACCATCGTGTACGTGGTGAGCTGCGCGTCGGCGTGTACGGGGTCCGCCAGGGCGGCGATGCTGTCGACGGCGTACTGGGCCAGCGGCTGAGCGGAGAGTGACTCCAGTTCTTCGATGTCACTGGCGTCGGAGAGCCATCGGTGCATCCACAGCGCGGGAACCTCGGGATGCTCGACGCACAGGTCGATGTAACCGTCGATGAACCGGTGGAGGGCGGCCGGCCGCTCCTCGGGTGCGGCGGCCTTCAGTTCGCCGGCTCTCTTGTCGATGACGGCCGAGAGAACCTGCTGAGCGCGCTTCATGACCGCCAGGTAGAGGTGGCGTTTGGTGGGGAAATGCGGGGTGATGGCGGCCGTGGTCAGCCCGGCGGCCTCACCGATCTGACCTATGGAGACGCCGTCGTGGCCGAGCGCGGCGAACAGTCTGGTCGCGACCCGCAGGATGAGCTCCCGCTCGTTCTCTTCTGGAGAGGCCATGGACGCGACCATAGGACCGCGCTGTCGCCCGGCCTACCGCTCGATCGGCAAGGGCGGGTAAAAGTCCGAGCGGCGGAGCGGGCCGCCCGCCGTACAGGCATTTAAGGGACGTCAGGGGATATTTCGGGAAACTTCGTGTTGATTTTGAAAGAAGTGTGAAGAGGAGGCAAGGCTTCGGCGGAATAGAGGTGTACCCCACAGAAGGGACACCATGCGAATGGCCGCTCCCCCGGACGTGCCCGTGACAGACGATGACGCCGCGCTCATCGAGCGGTCATGGCACCACCCGGAAGCGTTCGCCGTGCTCTACGACCGCTACTTCGAAGAGATACACCGGTACGTCTCCGGACGGCTCGGCACCCAGATCGCCGATGATCTGGCCGCCGAGACGTTCCTGGTGGCGTTCAGGAAACGGCAGACGTTCGACTCCGCTCGCGGTGCCGTACGGCCTTGGCTGTACGGGATCGCCACCAACCTGCTCGCTCAGCATCGAAGGAGCGAAACGCGCAGGCTGGCGGCTTTTCAGCGGGCACCCGCCGGCGAAGTGGCAGACGACGGGCACGAGGACAGGGTGACGGCGAGGGTGGCCGCCGCGAACGCACAGGGGCGGCTCGCGACAGCGCTTGGACGTCTCTCCGCGGGTGATCGCGACGTGCTCCTCCTCGTCGCGCTCGCCGACCTCACCTATGAGGAGGTCGCGCATACGCTCGACATTCCGTTCGGGACCGTCGGCTCCCGGCTCAACCGGGTGCGTAAGAAGCTCCGCAGAGCCCTGGGCGGCATCAATCCGATGATCGGAGGGTTCGATGGATGAGCTGAACGACCGCCCGGACGAGCTGGCCGCCGTACGCGATCTCCTCTCGATGCCCGGTCCTTCGTCCGAGGTCGTCGACTCCGGCCGAGCCAGGCTGCAGGCGGCGCTGGCCGCGCCACCTCGAGCTCCTCAACGAGCGCCTCAACGCGTACCGGTTCGAAGAGCACGGTCGCGGTGGTGGGCGCCGGTCCGTAACGGGTTGATCGGGGCGGCGTCGGCGGTCGCGCTGGCGCTCGCCGTGGCCGTGCCCTCGAACTCGCTGATCGACCTCTCGCCCGTTCCGGCCGTGTCCGCCTCCGCTCCGCCGACCGCCAGGCAGATCCTGCTCGCCGCGGCGATCGCGATGGCCACGGCGCCGTCCGACGGCGCCTACTGGCGCACCAGCGTCGTGACCGGGCAGCTGATCCTCGCTCCCGATCGCCGGTACGTCGTCAAGCGCCAGTCCACCCGTCAGACGTGGCTCACCAGGAAGAACGGCGCGCAGGATCGCTGGACCGGCCGGTACCTCGGCGCGCGACCGGCGACGCCCCAGGACGAGGCCGCGTGGCGAAGCGCCGGGTCGCCGAGCCGCTGGCAGTACCCGGCGGACGTGACCGGCCTGGGCCGCGTCTCCCCGCAGGCGTTGGTGGAGGCGGCGCCCGGTCCGCCGCAGGGTGGACCGCACCGCGTCGGATGGCGGAACGCGGACGGCATCCTGACCAAGCAACTGGTCAGCTGGACGGCCCTGAGTACGATCCCGAGCGACCCCACGGCGCTGCGCGCCTTCCTCGTGACCCACATCGCCCGGGAGAACGGCGCGTATGTCGGGCGCGAGATGGAGGCCGAGCTGCGCGAGAGCTGCCTGGAGATCATCACTGGGCTGCCGGTCCCGCCCGAGGTGCGTGCCTCGGCGTACCAGATCCTGGCCTCGATGCCCGGCATGAAGCCGGAGGGCGCGGTCACCGACCCGCTCGGCCGGGCCGGCCAGGCCCTGAGCTACCAGGTGATGAGGGACGGCCGGCTCAGCGACGAGCGGCTCGTCATCGACGCGGAGAGCGGGCTGCCGCTGGCCACGGAGACGAGGAGCGTCAGCCGGGTGGCCGACGGCCGAGACGTCGAAATTGGCTCTTTCATCGCATATCAGCAAATCGGATGGACGGACGAAGGGCCCGCACAGTGACAACCTTCACTTTGGACGACGTGCGTACGCTGACCTACAAGGCGCGGGACGCCTGGTGGACGGTGTTCCTGGTCGATCCGCTCGCCGGTCGTCTGGTGGTCGGCCTGGCGAACCGTACCGCCATCACGCCGAACCAGATCACCTGGGGCGCCTTCTTACTCGGGCTCGGCTCGGCGGGCTGCTTCCTGATGGCCGACGGTTGGGCATGGCTGGCCGCCGGCGCCGTCCTGTATCACCTGAGCTTCGTGCTGGACTGCGTGGACGGCAAGATCGCCCGGCTCAAGGGCACCGGCACCGTGCTGGGGGGCTGGCTCGACTACGTCTTCGACCGCATCCGGGTGCTCACCTGCGCCCTGGCGCTCATGTGGGGGCGCTTCGAGAGCACCGGTGAGGAGTTCTACCTCGTCCTCGGCATGCTCGTCGTCTTCCTCGACATGCTCCGGTACGTTGACGCGCTCCAGATCGCGAAGGTACGCCGCCAGATGCGCCGCAAACTGGACGAGGCGATCGAGCAGGTCACCGGCGTCCCCGCCGTCTCCTTGGAGCAGCCAGAGACGGGTCTCGAATCGGGCGAGATCCGCTCCGCCGACTCGGTGGACCTGCAGCAGAACTTCCGCGCGCACTTCGCCTGGTACATCCGCATCCGCGACTGGCTGCGCGACCACCGCGTCCGAGCTCATCTGATCAGCGGCATCGAGTTCCAGATGGCGGTGTTCATCGTCGGTCCGCTCACCGGGTGGATCGTGCCGGTGACCATCGGCACGGCGGCCCTCCTGCTGGTCTTCGAGGCCGCGATCATGTTCAAGCTCTACCTGTCCTCCCGGGACCTCACCCGCGCACTGGCGAAGATCCGCTCTCGGCCCACAGCACCGTTGGCTCAGCCGCAGGGCTAGCGCGTGAACCCCCGCCCCCGATCACCCGATGTCGGGGTTCCTCGGTCGGCGTCGACTCGTCTGTGCGGCATGGGATGTGGGCCGCGTGGGAAGCCGCCGGTTGGGGCATCCGTGGACGGAGCCGACACCTCGGTCGGGACACTCGATCGGGCAGTTGTCGGGTGCGGGGGGAGGTGCGGGCCGTGGGATGAGCCGGCCCACTCAGAAAGGGGTACGGCGGCGCGGGGCTCGTAGGTTCATCCACCACCGGAAAAGTTGGAAAGTGCCGGTTCGGGGGCGGCGATGCGGAAGGCGGGGCATCCCTCATAATTCGGCCAGTGCGACCGCCCTTTCCAGGACGCGCCGGGCATCCTGCGGTGAACGTCTGCCCAGGCCGCAGGCGGGGGAGACGTCCACCGTACGAGACAGGAGGCTTTCCACCGTGCGGAGGATCTTCCGCTGGTCGTCCACTTCCTGAGCCTCGCGGACGAGGCCGGCGGCGAACCTGGTGTCCGGAGGCAACGGGGCGAGGGATTCAGAGCCGGTCGACGGCTGAGAGCGCCTTACCAGCAGGTCAGTCAGGGCGCGCTCACCCGAACGTCCAGGAACACCGGCCGCTTGTCCGGGAACAGCTCCCGGCCCTGCGCATCGGTCATCTTCCAGTAGATGCGGCAGTTGCCGGGTTTGTCCGGAGCGCGGACCTGTACCGCGATGTCCGCGGTCTGGCCAGGTGCGGTCGGCGGGATGGGCACCGATTCGGGGGATCGGCAGGGGCCGGTGTTGATACGAGCCAGACGCCTGCCCGCCCAGGACGTCGTCCCGATGTTGCGAATCCGCCACACCTTCTTGAACGACGAGCCCGGCCGCACTTCCGAGCCGTCCGGGTACGTGATGTCACCCACGAATGCGGAATCATCCTTCGCGGGCGTGCTCGCCGTCGGCGGCGCCGGGGGATCATCCTGGGTCGCGTTCGTCGTCAGATAGAAGCCGCCCAGGCCGACCAAGATGATCGCAGTCGCGATCATGGCGCTGATGAGGACGCGGTTCCGCCGCGCGAACGGCACCGGAGCTTGGACGACTTCGGTTGCGATGGTCGGCGGCGCCGGCGCGGGCTCGTCGTCAGTGGACGGGACCGCCTTCGCGCTCTCCCAGAGCTCCCGCCACTCCCGTTCGGTCGCCTCGGGATCACGCCCCAGCCGATCAACCGCGAGGACCCGGACGAACTCCCACGCGGTCTCCCAACTCGGCAACTTCCGCCCCTGGGCCGCGCTGGCCAGCGACGACTTCGAGGCCGCCGCGCCGAGCCGAGCGGACATCTCGGCGTACGAGGGATCGCCGGCTTCCTCTTTCAGCTTCAGGAGCCGGTCGGCGAAGGCCCCCACCGCGCCCGAATCCGGGTCAGGACGTTTCGGCTGCCGCCCCCGACGCTTACGATCCTGAGCCTGCACCCCGGCCCCACTTCCCCCCGTTCACGCTTCCCTCCGTTCGATCGCGACACTGCCGACGCCTCCGCATCTGGCAGTGCCTTCCCAAATTATCTGACGCGACAAGTCAACGATCAGTTCAGATCACCGCAGGTCGACGCCCGGGCGTGATTTGTCCAATGTCCAACGTCGGCCCCGTGGCGCAGCCTTGGACAAAGATCGCTGGCCGGCCCCGAACCCCTGATGGCATCGTGGCGGAGGTTCCTCGGCGAACACACCCGCGCGGCACCGGCGCCCCCCAAGCGCATCTCTCCTAAGCGCGTTGTCCTCAGCTGCCTCGCCTCAGCGAAGTGACCGCATCACTCCAGAAGAGAAGGAGATTTCTCATGTCCACCCGTTCTCGTATGGCGAGCCTGCGTACCCGAGTCGCCGTCGTCGCCGCCTCGTCCGTCGTCGTCGCCGGACTTGGTGTCGGCCTTGGCGCCGCTCCGGCGGCGGCGGACGTCCATCGCGGTGTCAGTGGCTGCTTCGCCTGGTCCTGGGGAGACGGCAACAGCTCCGTGACGGTGTACTGGCACAACCGGTGCGGCAACAAGCGCAAGCTGAAGATCAAGTACAGCCTCGGCTGGACGTACAAGAACTACACAGCGGTGGTCAAGTCCGATGGGAAGGGCCATAAGAGGTTCCAGACCGCTTCGATCGTGTCCATTAAGGACGGAGGCCGCGCCTAGCCTGCGGGGGCAGGCGCTTGGGGGTGCGGCGCGGACACGCGCCGCACCCCGGGCCCGCCGATCAGCCGAAAGTACGCCTGATTTCCGGACGATCGGCCAGCTCAGAACGGGCCGTTCTATCGATGAGCCGCCACCGCCTCAGTCCGCACAATCGGGGTTATGAGCGACGAGATCACGACGGTACGCCCCCCTTTCCGGCAACCCCCTCAAGGCGGCCGGCCGACGGATGATCGGCGCAGAGCAGGGACTCGCGCTACAACCCCGTCCACGCGGGCAGGATGGCTCGTGCCCACCGCGCTGATCTTGCTCAGCGCCATTCCCGTGGCGGCCGGAGCCTTCCGCCTGACCCAGTTGACCGGCGGTGCGGCGATCACGCCGGAGAACGCTCGGTTCTTCGCGATGCCCCTGCCCGTGGTGCTGCACATCATCAGCGTCACTGTGTACAGCCTTCTGGGGGCGTTTCAGTTCGCCTCCGGGTTCCGCCGCCGGAGGCCGGGGTGGCATCGCGTCGCCGGGCGGGTGCTGGTGCCATGTGGATTCGTCGTAGCGCTGACGGGTCTGTGGATGACCCTGTTCTATCCCCGCCCTGCGGGGGATGGTGATCTCGTCACCGGCTTCCGGCTGGTGTTCGGCACGGCCATGTTGCTGTCCCTCGGCCTCGGCCTCGCCGCGATCCGGCGGCGGGACTTCGCCCGGCACCGCGCCTGGATGATGCGCGGGTATGCGATCGCCCTGGGTGCGGGGACGCAGGCGCTGACCCACCTGCCGTGGTTCCTGTTCTTCGGCACACCTGGCGAGCTGCCCAGAGGGCTGCTCATGGGCGCTGGGTGGGTGATCAACGTCGCCGTGGCTGAATGGATCATCCGTAGGCGACCGGCCAATGCACGCCGAGTTAGTTCTTGATGCGGTTGGTCTCATACGCCCACATGGCGATCTCGACGCGATTGCGGGCGCCGAGTTTGGCCATCAGGCTAGCGATGTGGGATTTGACGGTGCTGAGGGAAATGTGCAGCTGGTCGGCGATCTCGCTGTTGGTTCGGCCACGTGCCACGGTGGTCAGGATCTGTTCTTCTCGCTCGGTGAGCGCCTCGATGGGGTGGACCGGTGGTGCGGTCGGTCCGGCGCGGGTGAAGGCGCCGAGCAGTCGTGCGGTGATGCTCGGGGCGATGAGCGCGTCGCCGTTGGCGGCGGCGTGGACGGCCTGGGAGAGCAGCTCGGCGCCGGCGTTCTTGAGCAGAAAACCCCGGGCGCCGGCTCTCAGGGCGGCGTAGACGTACTCGTCCAGGTCGAACGTGGTGATGACGACGACGGCCAGAGGGTCCTCGACGGTCGGCCCGGCCAGGGACCGGGTGGCTTCGATGCCGTCAAGGACGGGCATGCGGATGTCGAACAGGCACACGTCGGGGCGTAGGCGCCGGGCGAGCTCGACGGCTCGCCGCCCGTCGGCGGCCTGGCCGATGACCTCGATGCCCGGCTGGGCGTCGAGGATCATCATGAGGCCGGTGCGGACGATCTCCTGGTCGTCGGCGACGATCACGCGGATGCTCATGGGGCCGATCCGTTTCGAGGGAGTACGGCGGTCACGCTCCAGCCTCGATCGGGGTTCGGGCCGGCCACGCAGGTGCCGCCGAGCAGGTCGGCGCGTTCGATCATGCCGATGAGTCCGTAACCCGGCGACGCGGCCGGGCGGATGAGGCTGCCGTCGCCGTCGTCGCTGACGCGCAGGTGCACCGAGGTGTCGTCGGCGGTCAGGCGGACCTGGACGCGGGTGGCGTGACGCGCGTGGCGCCGGGCGTTGGTGACCGACTCCTGGGCCAGGCGGTAGATCGCGGCACCGACCGAGGGGGGCAGGTCGTCGACGTCGCCCGAGATCTCCACGTCAACGGAGGGACCGGAGCCGCCTGGGCCGGCGAGCTGTTGGAGATCGGTGACCCGCCGCCCGGGCGCCAGGCCGGCCGGCTGGTCGCGGCGTAAGACGCGGACCATGGCGCTCATCTCGGCCAAGGCGCGCGCCGCCTCCGCCTCGATCACCTGCAGCGCCTCGGTCGCGGCGCTCGGTCGCGACGCCGAGGTGGCCAGACCGGCCTGCGCGCGGATGGCCATCGCCGAGACGTGATGAGCGATGGTGTCGTGCAGGTCGCGGGCCAGCTGTTCGCGTTCGAGCAACTTGACCTGGTCGAGCTCGCGCATCCTGGCCTTGGCCCGGTAGCGGAAGGCCACGCCCAGGGCGCCCACCAGGAACACCACGGTGACCCCGCCGACGGCATCGCTGGGACCGGGGTAGTCGGAGACCATCGAGAAGCAGATCTTGACCAGGATGATCGTCGACCCGATCACCGCCTCGCGTCCGGATCCCCACCGGAACAAGGAGTAGGCCAGCAACAGCAGAAACGCCATGGTGTACGTCTCTGGCGAGTAGCCGCCCGTCAGCAAGGGGACCGGGGTCATGGCACCGAAGGCGATCACGATCATCAGCAGCGGTCTGCTGCGACGCCACAACAACGTCGTCGCCAGCCCGACAGTGACGATCACCGAGAGGGCCCGCCACGGAAGATCCGGCCGCAACGCTCCTTCGAGCACCGCGACCGCCACCAACCCCCCCACCAGCGCCCAGTCCCGCCACCCCCGCGGCGCGGGGTTGGGAGGACGGGGCTCGTCCCACACCGAACGAATGAGACCGCGCACAGGGTCATGGTACGAGAGCCGGTGCCACTCCGGATCAGCCCCAGGTACGACAAGCACATGTCGCGAGACGCCCCAAGACCGGCGCGGCCCTCGGCTACAGCGGGTGGGGCAGGGCGTTTCCCGCCCGGTGAGCGTCGTGCGCGCAGGTGAGTTGTCTTGGCGAGGGCTTGGTCAATCCTCGTCTGCGGGGAGGGCGAAGAGGCGGATGTACAGGGGGCGGGCGTCCGGGGGTGCGTCCTCGGCGCGGTGGCTGTACCTCAGGAGCAGGGCAATGTACTCCTCGTAGAACTCGGCGAACTCCTGCTTCGTCATTCGGCCCAGGCCGCGTGATGCCTTCGCCCAGTCCGGGTCGCGGTGGTAGGCGGCGGGGAAGCGCTCGAAGAGCACGCGGTCCTCGTCCATGCCGATCCGGTGGAATTCGGCCAGCACCGGGCGGTCCTCGGGGGCGAGTTGGTCCGGGGTGGGCGCGCGCATGTCTCTCGGGGCTTCGGGGGCGCGGCGCCACCAGCGCTCCCTGCCGGTCGAGCGTTCGGGGATCTCCTCGATGAAGCCGTACTTCTCCAGCTGGCGCAGGTGGTAGCTGGTCGTGCCGGTCTTGGCGTCGAGGAGTTCGCCGAGGGTGGTCGAGGTCGCGGGGCCGTGCACGTTGAGGTGGCGCAGCATGAGCCGGCGCATCGGATGGGCGAGGGCCTTGAGCCTCGCCGGGTCGTCGAGCGTGAACGCCTCGTCATCCTTCATGAGGAGCAGCCTATCCTCCTGCCGAACGATATCTGCAGAGAAGCCTTTGCCGAGATGTCTCTGCAGAGTAGCTTCGGCATATGAGACGGATTCTTGCTGGAGCGGCGGCAGCGGCCATGGCCCTGTGTCTGCTCGTCCCGTCGGCTGTCGCGGTGGCCGAACCATCACCGCTCGTCGTACCCCCTGATCTGAGCGCGGCCGAGGTGAGCTTCCGGGGTAGCGGCGGGCTCGACCTGCACGGCACGGTGCTGACCCCGGCTGGGGCGAAGGCCGACCGGCCGGGGATCGTGCTGGTGCACGGCGCCGGCACCGGAACGCCCCGCAAGCAGCTTCTGGGTGAGGCGGTCGAGTTCGCCCGCCGGGGGCTGTCCGTGCTGATCTACGACAAGCGATCAGTGGGCTACTCGCTCTTCACCCGGTCCTACTCGCAGCTGGCCGACGACGCGCTCGGCGCCGTGGCCGCGCTGCGTGCGCGGCCGGGCGTGGATCCGGCGAAGGTCGGGTTGTGGGGGCTCAGCGAGGGCGGCTGGGTGGTGCCGATCGCGGCCTCTCGCTCGAAGGAGGTCGCCTTCATCGTGCTCGTGGGCGCCAACGGGCTGGCACCGTTGCGGCAGCAGACCTGGGCGGTGGCGGCCGGGCTGCGGAAGGCGGGGGTGTCGGGGTCGCTCGTCGAGCGGGCCGAGCCCAAGCTGTACACGGCGATCGCCGACGGCGGCATGTTCCCCGAGCCCTACTACGATCCCGCGCCGACCATCGCCAAGGTGCGCCAGCCCGTCCTCGGCATCTGGGGCACGAACGACCTGCTGACCCCGCCCAAGGAGACCCCGCCGGTGTTCGCCGGGGCGCTCGAAGCGGGCGGGAATCGGCACTACACCTTCCAGTTCTTCCCCGACGCCGATCATGCCGCACACCAGACCCCTGACGGCGGCGTCACCCGGCTGAAGGAGCTCGCCCCCGGCTACGCCGATCTGGTCGGCTCCTGGGTGAAGGACGTGACCGGCGGCAAGCCGCCCACGGCTCAGACGAATGGACCGGCCCCCACGCAGGCGTCGCTGACCATTCCGATGGATCCTCCGGCCTGGTGGGAGTCGGCCTTTATGCAGGTCGTGGCCTTGCTGGTGTTCCTGGTCGGGTTCGGGGCCTACCCGGTGGTCGCGCTGGCGCGGCGGCTTCGCCGCGCTTCCCAGGCGCCGGTGTCCAGGGCCGCCCGGCTGGTGAGCGCGGGCGGGTTCGGGGTGGTGCTCGGGGCGTTCGCCTACCTGTTCTACGTGGTCATGACCGGTGGCAAGCTGGCCGCTCCCGGGCCCATGGTCGCGGGTCATCCGGTGATCTGGCTGGTGTTGCAGCTCCTCGCGGTGGCCTGCGTGGTCGCCACCGTCCGTACGGCGCTGGCCTGGCGCCGGGTCCGCGCCACTGTGCAGCGAGGAGAGAGGGTACGGCTCGGGCTCCTGCTCGCCGGTGGGGCGGTGTTCCTCCCGTGGGCCCTCTACTGGGGGCTGCTGCTTCCGTGAGGGGCGGTTCGCCATTCGATGTCCTGTTCCGCGCCGCGTACCCAGGTCGCGTAAAGCGATGGGCGGCCGGGCCGGGTCACCTCGAACAGATAGGCGTCCGGCACGTCGACCCGCCGGACGCTCTCGGCGCCGTCGAGGCGCGCGGCCAGCTCGGCGAAGGCGTCCGCGCTCGGATGACGGGCACCGAGTGTCTCGCCGTCGGACTCCAGCAGCATCAACTTCGAGAACACCAACTGCAGCATCTCGAGATGGGCCATGGGCGCGTCCGCGTCGGGGCCGAGTTGCCAGCAGACCGTGCGCCGCACGCCGCAGGACATCGCCAGGAGGTTGCGGACCACCAGGTCGCGCGCGTTGATCCGATGCCGCTCGGCCTCCAGCTCCGGTGGGCAGCCCGTCATGAACATCTGCAGAGTTGGCGGCAGCTCGCTCATCCGCGCGTACAGCCGCTCCATCGCCTCCCGGGCGGGTGCGGCGGATGCCCGGCCCGCCCTGAAGTCCGCAGTGGTGAAGGTGTGCCAAGGGGTCATGGCGCCGGAGTTCATGACGTCGGCCAGGTGCTCCATCACCTCCGGATACTGGAAGAGGAGCGGGCCGTTGTACTCCCCGGCCAGGATGGGCTTCTCGGGGCCGGACGAGCGCATCACGGTGCGGATGTCGTCGATGGTGTCGGGAATCAGGTACGGGTCGCCGTACAGGTGGATGTCGAAGACGTCGTAAGCGCCCTCGGCGACGAGCCGCAGGAAGAAGTCCCGCTCCTCGTCGGGGGTCTCGGGGGCGGGGAAGACGCCGGGCGGGCAGCCGCCGAGCACGACGTCGGCCCGTGGGTCGGCGCTCTTGACCGCCCGGTGGAACAGGGCCAGCAGGTCGAGGTACTCGGTGGCGGTGCCGCCCCAGAACAGCGGGATGCACGGCTCGTTCTCGCACTGCCAGTAGCGCACGCGGCCGGCGCAGTGCGTTACCAGGGCGCGCAGCATCGCCTCGTACGCGGCGGGGTCGGTGGGCGGTGAGCCGGGGAGCAGGTCGGTCGACCTGGTCGAGCCCCAGGGTGAGGCCGCGCAGATCATGAACCACAGCTCGGTGTCGTCGTCGAACTGGTCCAGGACCGCGTCCACCGCGCTCCAGTCGTACTGGCCCGGCTCGGGTTCGAGCTGCGACCAGTAGAAGAACATACGCAGCAGCCCGGCGCCGAGGTCGCGGGCCTGCGGGGCGAACGTGTCGGGCTTGGCGACCAGGCCGTACTGGATGCCGCGGGCCACGCCCATCCGGATGCTGTCGGTCGATGTCATGAGTTGTCCCTTCGGAGGAGGTTGTCCTCTGACCATGGCGGCGCCCGCTGGTAGGTCGCTGTTGTCCCGCTGTCAGGCCGCTGGTGGCGGCCCGCGGCCGGGCTTCGGACCCGGCCGCGGGTCGTGCGGTCAGGCGGAAGAGACGTTCAACGCCGTACGCAGGAACTCCAGCTGGTGCCGCAGCAACCCCTCCACAGCCGCCTCGGCGGTCGGCATGTGCGTGGCCCCCGACAGCGGGAGCACCTGGTGCGGGCGGCCCGCCGCCAGCAGCGCCGCCGACATCCGCAGGGTGTGCGCGGCCACCACGTTGTCGTCCGCCAGGCCGTGCACCAGCAGCAACGGGCGGCGCAGCCGGGCCGCGTCGCCGATGGGCGAGGAGCGCTCGTAGTTCTCCGGTTCCTCGTCCGGGTGGCCCAGGAACCGCTCCCGCCAGTGGGTGTCGTACAGCCGCTGGTCGCTCGGCGCCGCCCCCGAGACGGCGGCGTGGAACACCTCCGGCATGCGCAGCACCGCCGCCGCCGCGAGCGTGCCGCCGTAGCTCCAGCCGCGGATGCCCACCCGGCCCAGGTCGAGGTCGGGGCAGTGCTCGGCGGCCGCCCGCAGCGCCACGACCTGGTCTTCGAGCGGCGCGGTGAGCGTGTCGCCATGGACGGTCTTGTCCCAGGCGGGGCCGCGTCCCGGAGTGCCACGGCCGTCCGCCGTCACCACCGCGAACCCGTGCTCGGCGAACCACTGCGACTCGGCCAGCCACCAGTGCCGGGCCCGGGTCACCAACTGCATCGCCGGTCCCGCGTACGGCGCCATCAGCACCGGCAGCGGACCGGAGCCCGGCCGGTGCCAGGAGGGCAGCAGCAACGCGGTACGGATCTCCCGCTCACCCGCCCGCGACCACGTGACGCGCGGGACGATCAGCGGCTCGGCCTGGAGCGAGGCGATCTCCACGTCGGGCCGCCCGTCACGCACCACACGGAAGGAGTGACCGGCCTCGGTGTGCGAGGCGAGCAGCAGCGCGCCACCCGTCTGAACACCGGCCAGGGCGCCGCCCGCCCGCACACCGGCCGGCGCGCCGCTCGCCCGCTGGCCGGTGTGCAGTCCTGGCCCGTCGCTCAGCCGTACGGGTCCGCGCTCCGCGTCATATGTCCACAGGTGCTGCTCGGTCGGCTCGTCATTCGCGGTGAAGAGCACAGATTCGCCGGAGACGTCCACGACCGAGCGGATCTGCAGCCCGTCGGGGGTGACCGGACGGCCGTCCACGAGCAGCCGCCGGGTCCCGTCCAGGTCGGCGGTGTGCACCAGCGCACCGGACGCCGTACGTGCGGGCGTGCCCGCGATGAGCTGGACCCAGGCGGCGTCGCGCTGCTCGTGGAGCGGCTTCGTCCGGCCCGTGTCCGGATCGGCGGCCAGCACCCGCAGCGTGCGCTGGTCCCGGCTCTGCACGCCGATCAGCGGGCCGTGCGTGTCCCAGCCGGCGGTGGCCACGTACTCGTACGCGGCCCGATCCCAACGCACCTCCACGCAGCCGCCGTCGAGGTCGAGCACGTGTAGCGTGACCTCGGCGTTGGCCGTCCCGGCCGCCGGGTAGGCGATCTCGTGGGGCGGCCGGGACGGGTTGGCGGGATCGGCGATCCACCAGCGTTGTACGGGACGGTTGTCGACCCTGGCGGCCAGCAGCCGGGTGCCGTCGGGCGACCACCAGTAGCCGCGCGTCCGGTCCATGGATTCGGCCGCCACATGCTCGGCCAGCCCCCAGACCACCTCCGGGTCCTCGGGTACGGCCAGCCGCCGGTCACGCCCGTCGGCCAGCTCTACGACGTGCAGCGCGCCACCGGTCACGTAGGCGACCCGGCTCCCGGTGGGGTCGGGCCGGGGATCGACCACCGGCCCGGCGGTGGGCACGGGCCGTGCCTCGCCGCCTTCGATGTGCACCGCCCACAACTGTCCGTCAACGGCGAAGGCGATGGTACGTACGGCGGCATCGGCCGCATAGGCGACGACCCCGGTCGCCCGCTCCCGGGCCCGCTCCCGCCGAATCCGCTCCGCCTCTGGAACGGCTCCGTCCGCCCCGAGCGTCTCCGGCGCCACGACCAGTCGCTCACCCATCTCGTCGACGACCCACAGACAGCTGCCCCGATCCTCACCTCCGCGAGTCCGGAGGAACACGACCCGGCGGCCATCGGGCGACAGAGTGAAGGCCCGGGGCACCCCGAGCGAGAACCGCTGGGTGCGGGCGAATTGACGTGGAAATCCCTTGGTATCCATAAAAGAGACTCTGCACCGGACTACCAGGAACAGTGGGGGAGTGAAGTGCGCGGGGAGACTCACCGGCGCCGGGGATCGATCGATCCAGTAGATACTTTAGCAGGCGGGCTCCAGGTCAGGCGTTGACGGAGAGCTCCCACAGACGCGCCGCGGCCGCCGGGTCGAGGGCGTAGGAGGCGACTCCGTGGCGGGCCGAGTGCGTGTCGTTCGGCAGCGCCTCGTTGCAGTCCTCGAAGTAGCGGCCGGTGACGCCGTCGAGCAGCGGCGACGCGGCGGCGAGCACCGACGTGGCCGCCCCCTGCTCGGTCGTCTTCCACCTGAAGTCCTCGCCGGAGGAAGCGGCGGCGGCGCGCAGCCGGTCGAGCTCCTCGTCGGAGACGTACCGCTGGAGGTTCGTACGGATGCCGCCCGGCATCAGCGCGTTGACGGTGATCCCGTCGTCCGCCCAGCGCCGCGCCGCCTCCACCGCGAACAGCACGTTCGCCGTCTTGGACTGCCCGTACGCCGACCACGGCTCATAGGCGCGCTCACGGAAGTTGATGTCCTCGAAGACGACCGGGGAGCGCAGGTGCGCGGTGGAGCTGACCGAGACCACCCGGGCGCCGCCGGCCGCCGCGAGCGCGGCGTGCAGGCCGGTGGCCAGGGCGAAGTGGCCGAGATGGTTCGTGGCGAACTGGAGCTCCCAGCCGTCCGGCGTGTGCGCCTCGGGGCAGGCCATCACGCCGGCGTTGTTGACCAGCATGTGCAGCGGGCCTTCCCACGCGGTCACGAACGACGTGACCGTGCCGCGGTCGGCGAGGTCCAGCGGGGCGACGAAGATCTGCTTGTTGCCGGTGGTCGCGACGATGTCCGCGGCGGTCGCGGCGCCCGCGTCGAGGTCGCGCACGGCGAGGGTCACCTCCGCGCCCGCCGCGGCGAGCGCGCGGGCGGTCTCGACGCCGATGCCGGACGCCCCGCCGGTGACGATGGCCCGCCGGCCGCTGAGATCGACGCCTTCCAGCACCTCGGCCGCGGTGGATTGGGCGGTGAACGGGGTGGTGATGCGGGTGTTCGCAGTCATGATTCCCAGTCCTGTCAGGGATGCGGTAGGAGAGCCCCAAACGGTAAGATGTGAAACGGAGGAGCCTCCAATTAACTCCGACTGTATTCGGAGTCTCCTCCGTTTGGCAAATCTCGCCCCCGAAATCCACAGGAGTCACCGTGCAGGCCGGATCCCGACCGCTGCGCGCCGACGCGCGCCGCAACCGCGATCGGCTGCTCGACGCCGCCGTGCGCGCCTTCTCCCACGAGGGCCCCGAGGTGACGCTCGACGCGATCGCCAAGGACGCGGGCGTGGGCATCGGTACGCTTTACCGGCATTTCCCCACCCGCGAGGCGCTCGTCGAGGCCGCGTACCGCAACGAGCTCACCCGGCTGTGCGAGGCCGCGGCGAGCCTGCTGCGCACGATGCCGCCCGACCAGGCGACCCGCGCCTGGATGGATCGCTTCGTCGACTACATGACGACCAAGCGCGGCATGGCCGACGCGCTGCGCGCGGTCATCGCCTCCGGCGGCAACCCGTTCGCGGAGAGCCGCGACCGGATGGTCGGCGCGATCGGGTCGCTGCTGGCCGCCGGGGCCGCCGCGGGGACCGTGCGTTCGGACGTCGAGCCGGACGACGTGCTCGCCAGCCTGGGCGGCGTGGCGCTGGTCGTCGGCGAGGACGAGCAGCGCGACCGGACGGGCCGCCTGCTCGACCTGCTGATGGACGGCCTGCGCTACCGCCGCTAGCGGCTCGCTATTTCACGTTGATCTTCGTCATCATCCCCATCGCGCGGTGATTGTCCACCGGGCACCACAGGTCGTACATCCCCTTCTTCAGCGTGACGGAGAGCTTCGTCGTCTTTCCAGCTGGGACGATGCTGGAGGTCGAGTCGACCCCGGGCCCCTTGATCGACAGGCCATGCGAAGCTGTCCCCGCATTGTGGATCGTGAAGGTGTAGGCCCCTGCCTTGAAGTCGGTCGTCGAGAGCGTGAGAGAGAACTCCCGCTCGGTCACGGTGACAGACGTATCGCGAGCCGCAGTCGTACCCGCGCCGACCGTTGTCAGCGTCAGCGCGGCGGCCACGAGCCCGATCACCAGACGGGGCGCACTTCTGGAACGAATCGCAGCGGACATGATCGCCAACCCTTCATCGCGGCATCGATGTCAGCCATGGCAGTCTCCGTATGCCCGGACCCGCGTAACGCCAGACCCGCGGGCTTGCCGCCATCATTTGACCTTGTCACCAGCGTCAACGTTTATCGTCGATCCCCGACCACCGACGAACGGACGCCCCGGCATGAGCAAGGACCGCGACACTCTTCTCAAGTACGACCAGAGCTTCTTCGACGCCTTGGTGGCCAACGACCTCGACCGGCTGACGGAGTTGCTGGCGGACGACTTCCTCCTGGTGGGGGTCGAAGATGGGGCGGTCGCCACCAAGCAGGTCATCCTCGACCTGGTGGCGTCCGGGTCCCTCCGGTTTCCGCGGATCGACTCGTTTCCCGACGAGGCGATCGTCCGTTTTCATGGGGAGGTGGGCATCGTCGTGGGACGTACCGGCATGAACTTCACCAGCCCCGAAGGTGCCACGTTCAGTGCCGGGAGCCGGTACACCCACGTGTACACCGCCGACTCCCATGGTTCCTGGCGCCTCACCTCCGCCCAGGGCACCGCGATCAAGGGCTGATCCGGCTACCCCACAAGTGTGGCGGCGCAGCTGGTGACGAGGTCCTCCGCGTAGGCGGGAATCGGGCGGCCCGAGCTCTGGTGGCGGCGGATCGTGGCGTACGGCAGGTCGACCGTGGCCAGGAACAGCTGCTCGACCTCCTGCGGCTCGCGCCTGTCCAGCCGTTCGGCCAGGGCGCGGACGGCGTTGCGGACCCGGCGGTCGCTGCGTTCCAGGCGTTCGCGGGCCTCCGACGGCCAGTTGGGTTCGTCGAAGTCCGCCGGGCCGTACAGCAGGATGTGAGCTTCGTGCGGATGCGCCCGGCTCCAGGCGACCACGTGGCGCGCGGCGGCGGGGGCGGCCCGCGCGGCGGGCTCGGTGTTGAGCGCGGACAGGAAGCCGATCTGGAAGCGGTCGACCGTGCGCAGCCACAGAGTGGCGAGCATGGAGGAGCGGCTGGGGAAGCGGTGGTAGATCGAGCCGCTCGGCGCGCGGGCGGCACGGGCGACCGCCGCCACGGTCACGGTGCTCGGGCCGCTCGCGGCCACCAACTCGGCGGCCGCGTCGAGCAATCGGTCAACGTCATGGCGAGGCGGTCGTCCCATGCCGTCGAGCGTATAGGGACAGACTGAAGGGTTTCTGGGGAGTTAATCGGCTTCTGTCTTGGTCATCGCCCTGATGGTCTTGGTCATGTTCGCCCGTAGCCGGGCCAGCCGCTCCTCGAGGATGGCGCTCGCGTCACCGGGATTGTTGAGTATGGCCTGACGCAGCCCGGTGTTCCCGTACGCGTGGACGAACGTGTGCTTGATGATGGTTTGTCCGGAGTCGGGGGTCAGGTCGTAGCTCCACAACGAGGCCCGCCATCCCTCGCCGTCGAGCGCCGCCCAGGCGAACCGCCTGCCGGGTTCCACTTCCGTGACCTCGCAGGTCACGGAAGTGGTCTGGCCGTTGGGGAACCGGTTGCGTCCCTCGAACCTTCTCCCGATCGCAGGGCCGTCTCCATCGTCGAGCCAGGTCGCGCCCGTACACTCCGGGCTCCACTCGCCGATGCGCGAGACGTCCGTGATCAGTTCCCACATCTCCTCGGGCGAGTTGTCGACCCGGACCACGACTTCCGTGGTGGCTCCCGTCACGGCGTAATCGGCCTGGAACGCCCGCACCTCCACGGTTCCGAACCTGGCCGCCGGATGCTTGGCCGCGACTTCCACCGCCTCCTCCAGGCTCGCGCACTCGAGGATGTCGAAGCCGCCGACCTGCTCCTTCGTCTCCACGAACGGCCCGTCGCCGACCAGTACGCGCCCATCGCGGACGCGTACGGACCGCCCTTCCGAAGCGGGCCGCAGCGCGTGCCCTTCCAGCCGGACCCGGCGCCGGTCCATCTCCTCGACCCACTCTGCGGCCCCGCCCTCTTCCGCGCTCACCTCGATGGACGGATCCGCGCAGATCAGCAGCAGATATTTCACCAGATGACTCCTTCTGCTCGTCGTTTCACCCCAACGACGAACGGCTCCCTCACAAACCGACAAGTGGACAGCGATATAGCGGGCAACTCATATTGGACGGGGTCAACATCCCCCACACCGGAGGTCTGTATGGACGTGCGTCTGGACCATCTCGTCTGCTGGGTCTCGGACCAGCTTCGCGCGCTCGACTTCTACGAGCAGGTCATCGGCCTGCCCGGGGTACGTGCCGAGGAGTTCAGGGACGGCAAGGCGCCGTTCCCCAGCGTACGGGTCTCCGGTGACACGATCATCGACCTGATGCCCCAGAACGCGGCGAAGCGCGTCGACGAGGGCACCGGCGTCAGCGGCAGCGCCGGTCATCCAATCAACCACTTCTGCCTGGCGCTCGCCCGCGACGACTTCGACGCGCTCGAAGCCAGGCTGACCCGCAACGGCGTGGAGGTCACCGGCACCGGCTCCAACTCGTTCGGTGCCAAGGGCATCGCGCCGGGCGTGATCTACTTCTCCGACCTCGACGGGAACGTGATCGAAGCCCGCTACTACGACTGAGGCTCAATGACGCGGCCGGGCGCAAACTGTCGGCACGATTTGCTACACAAGACGGCATGGGTGTGAGCGTCGACGAGTTCCTCAAGCTGCTGGACCGGTTGCCCGAGGCGCGCCTGGGCGATCACGGTGGCACCTGGGTCAGCCTCAAGGTGCGTGACAAGGGCTTCGGTTATCTGTGGGAGGAGACCGAGACCGTTGGGCTCAAGGCGACGATCGAGGAGCAGATGGCGCTCGTCGCCGAACGGCCCGAGGTGTTCGAGATCCAGTTCACCGCCGGCCGGTTCGGGTGGGTGGTGGTGCACCTGAAGCGGATCGACGCTGACGAGCTGTTCGAGCTGGTCGCCGAGGCGTGGTGCTTGACGGCGCCCAAGGAACTGGTCGCCCCCTTCGAGGCTGCTCATAAAATCGGGCAATAGGGCGTAAAACCAGTTGGAAGTCGCGGTTAGGATCAGGCACCGTGACAGATATGGACATCGAGCTGCGCGAGTGGTGCGCGGACGACGCTCCTACCGTGCTGCGCGCGTTCCAGGCGCCGGACATGGCCGGTCAGGCGTCGTGGCCGATCGTCTCACTCCAGGACGCGGTGGGCTGGATCGCGTCCTGGCCCGGCGCGGGCCACGCGTTCGCTGTCACGCTCTCCGGCCAGGTCGTGGGCAACGTCGCGGTGACGGGCATCGACGGCCACGACAACGGCTGGGTCTCCTACTGGACGGTGCCCGAGGCCAGGGGCAGGGGTGTCGCGGCGGCGGCCGTGGTCGAGCTGACCCGCTGGGCCTTCCGCGAGCGCGGCCTCTATCGGCTGGAGCTGGGCCACCGCATCAACAACCCGGCCTCGTGCCGAGTGGCCACCAAGGCGGGCTTCCGTCCTGAGGGCATCGAACGCCAGAAGCTCCGCTATGACGGCCGCCGCTACGATGTCGAACGCCACGCCCGCCTCGCCACCGACTGACCTGCCACCGACTGCCTTCCATCGCCGACTGACCCGCCATCGCCCACCACCGCGGAGGGCTGGGACTGTGGGACGGAGAGTGCCGAATAGCTCGCGCCTGGTCATGGGTGGGCGAGCTGATCTAGGCTCGGGGGGTGGACAGCGAGAGCTCGGCCGCGGCCGGCCTGCTGGCGGCACTGAGCCGGGCGGCGGAGATTCTCGCCGAATTACACCACCCGTTCGTCCGGAGCCAGCCCTTCTCCTATTTCTTTCCGCCCGCCGGCGTACGGACCGGGACCGCGTTCACCCTCCCCGACGGCCGTGAGCTCAGCTTCGCCGTCTCCATCTCCGCCGTCGACGGCGAGTTCCACGTCGACGGGGTGATCTCCGTCGAGGGTGACGTACTGCTGGGGCTGCCGCGCAAGACCACGTCCAGCATCCACGACGGGCTCGCCGTGCTCGACGACTATGCGGGCGAGCTGGCCGCCCCGGCCGGGCAGCTCATCGACCAGCAGTTGGACAATATTGTCTGACTGTCTGACAATTATAGACATGAAGAACGGACCTTTCGCCGTCATCGGTGCTTCCGTGCTCTGGGGGACGGCCGGTACGGCGGGGCTGCTCGTCTCGGCCGACTCGATCGCCTTGGCCGCCGCCCGGCTGGTCATCGGCGGCACAGCGCTCGCCCTGGTCGGCCTGTTCGCCGGAGCTGGAGCGGGAGTTGGGCGGGGCCCGTTGGTCACGCCCAGGCAGCCGGTCACTCCCAGGCTGCCTCTGGCCCTCAGGTTGCCGGTGACTCCCGGGTTGCTGGCCGCCGCCGTTGCCGTCGCCGTGTACCAGTTGTGCTTCTTCGCCGCGGTCGCCCGCACCGGCGTGGCCATCGGCACAGTCGTCGCGATCGGCAGCGGGCCCGTCTTCACCGGGGTGCTCTCCTGGTTGCTGCACGGTGAGCGGCCGAGCCGGCGGTGGGCCATGGCCACCGCCGCCGCGGTCTGCGGGTGCGCCGCCCTGATCGTGGGCGGTGGCGCGCAGGCGGGCGGGCAGATGGTGTCCGGGGTGCTGTTCGCGCTGCTCGGCGGGCTGCTGTACGCGTTCTACGCCGTCACCGCCGCTCGGGCGATCAGCACCGGCGCCTCGTCGAACGCGGTCATGGGGGTGATGTTCGGCGGCGCCGCCGTCATCATGGTGCCGGTCCTGCTCTGGCGGGGCACCGAGTGGCTGGCCGAGCCGCGCGGGCTGCTCGCCGCCCTGTACCTCGGCGTCGGCGCCACCGCTCTGTCTTACTTCCTGTACGGCCGAGGACTGCGCACCACACCGGTGGCCACGGCCGCCACACTCGCCCTGGCCGAGCCGGCGGTCGCCGCGCTGCTCGGGCTGGTGGTGCTCGGCGAACGGCTGACCCCGGTGTCCATCGCCGGGCTCGTTCTTCTGGCGATCAGTCTGGTGGTCGTGGCCGTACCAGAAAAGCGGCCATCCGAAAGGCCGCTCGCGGAGAGGCCGGCGGCTGAGGAGGCGCGGGCGGTCGCGGGGGGAACGGTGTGTCCCGATGAGGCGTTAGAGTCGCAGCCGTGACGTTGCCGCTCAGACCCGTCTCCGCGGTCGGCGCGCTCGCCGACGCGCTGCGCCGCAGGGTGCTCTCCGGCGAGATCGAGCCGGGTACGGCGCTGCCCGAGCAGGAGCTCGCCGCCACCTACGGGGTGGCCAGGCCCACGGTCCGGGAGGCCCTGGCTGTGCTGGTGCACGAAGGGCTGCTCAGGCGTGAGCGCAATCGCAGTGCCTATGTCCCCGAGGTGACGATCGCGGACCTCGACGATCTCATGTACGTACGCCGGCCGCTGGAGGGTCTGATGGCCACGGCGGTGGCGGGGCGGCGGGTGCCGGAGGCGGAGGCGGCGCTGGTTCGGATGGACGCGCTGCCCGCCGACGCGCCGTGGTCGGAGTCGGTGGCCGAGCACATGGCGCTGCACCAGGCGCTGATCGAGGCCGTGGGCAGCCCGCGGCTCGAACGGCTCTACGGCGCGCTGGCCGCGGAGACCCGGCTCGGCCTGGTCCGGCTGCGTGAGGTCTACGAGGACAGGGACGTGCTCGTACACGAGCATCGAGAGCTGCTCAACGCCATCGCCGACGGCCCGGCCGATGCGGCGCGGGCCGCGGTGGTCGCCCACCTCAGCCACACGTGGGGCGGCGACGCATCCCCCCGAGTCGAGACCGACCCCCCGTAACGAGACCGACCCCGAGTCGAGACCGACCCCCCGTAACGAGATCGACCCCCCGTAACGAGACCGACCCCGTAACGAGACCGACCTTCCGTAACGAGACCGACCGCTTCCGAGCCTCTCCTGAGTCGCTCCTGGCCCTCTGCCGGGTCGATCTAGCGATGGAGATCCGCACCCAATATCGCGAACTCTTGCGGCGGGACCCCAGAAGTCGCAAGAATCGCGGCCATGCACGGCAACCCGATGCCGGACTCCTACGTGTACGTCACGGAAGAGGGCGTGACCCGTCACTATGCGGACGGGAGCGTCGAAGCCCTTGCCTGGGAGGACGTGGTCGAGGTCCGTGTGGTGACCGAGTCAGGAGAGGACGTCCTCTATATCCTGCTCGACCGCGACGGCGAAGGCTGCGTGGTACCCAGGTCGGCCACCGACGCCACGTTTCTGGCGCGTCTGCGCTATCTGCCCGACTTCGACCTCGACCGGCTGCACATCGCCGCCGAGTCGGCACATGACGGAGTCGTGGTCGTCTGGCGGAGCCCCGATCCGCCATCCGCACTGCCGGATCTGGAATATGACTAGCCGCGTCATATTCCGGCAACCTGCTGAAATGTTGCCATAAACCGCACATTTGCCGACGTGTCGATCTGCACTTTTGGATCGTTCCGTCAACCCCTTCTCCGCCCCGAGTTCCGTCCGGTTGTGGACATTTAACGGTATATCGCTTGTCGGAGTGGATCTTTACTCTTTAGTGGGGGCCGCCGCCCTTGATTGTGCATGGGGGACTTGTCAACCCATGAGGTTCAAGGAACGTCATGTTCTTGCGGTGCACAAAAGTTTTCAGGGTGGTGCTATGAGGGTGGGGACTGAGGAGTCCGATGTCGTACTCCTCGAGGCCGTACCACGTCACGCGTCAAGTATCTGGACGCGTGCGTACTTACGGCTTCTGTGGGGTGGCGACACGGCGTGCGCGCTGGTCGCGTGCGTCTGCGTGCTGGGCATCCGCCTCTTGTCCGGCGCGTACGTTCCGTTGGCCGAGTTCGTACTAGGAATCGGCCTGATCATCGCCTGGCCCTTCGCGTTGGCGATGGGTGGCGCGTACCGGCAGCGCGCGCACGGCGAGGGCACTGAGGAGTTCAGGGCCGTCTTCAACGGCGGCGTCGGGTTGATGGCCGCGGTCGCGATCGGCGCCTACGCCACGCAGACCGTCGTCGCGCGCAGCTTCGTCATGGCGATGCTGCCGCTGGCGCTTCTGTCCACGTTGTACTTCCGCTACAGGATGCGAAAACGGCTGCACAGCCGGAGAGTGGTCGGCGACTACATGCGCGAGGTCATCGCCGTCGGCCATCGCGAATCCATCCTCGACCTGGTCATGCAGTTCCGCCGTCAGCCGTACCACGGCATGCGGGTCATAGGCGCCTGCCTGCCACCGGGCCGGATGGACGTCGACCTCGACGGTATCCCGGTGCTGGGCTCGTTCGGTGACGTCGCCGAGGTGGTGTACCGGATGGGGGCCGACGCGGTCGCCGTCACGGCCTGCCCGGAGTTCGACGGGTCGGCGCTGCGAAGGCTGGCGTGGAGCCTGGAGACCGCGCGTACTGACCTGTTCGTCGCGCCCGCGCTCATGGATGTCGCCGGCCCGCGGATCAGCATCAGGCCGGTGGCGGGGATGCCGCTCCTGCACGTGGAGCATCCCGAGTTCGACGGCGCCAGGCAGATCGTCAAGACCATCTTCGACCGGCTCGTAGCGGGAGCCGCGTTGCTGCTCATGGCCGTGCCGCTGCTGGCGATCGTGCTGCTGATCCGCCTCACCAGCCCGGGCCCCGCGCTGTTCACCCAGACCCGGGTCGGCAAACGCGGCAAAGAGTTCCGTGTCCTGAAATTTCGGACCATGGTGGAGGGCGCCGAGAAGCTCAGAGGCGCGCTCCTCGATGCCAACGAATTGGACGGGGTGCTCTTCAAGATTAGGAACGATCCAAGGATCACGCCGGTAGGCGCTTTCCTGCGTAAATACTCGCTCGACGAGCTCCCCCAACTGGTGAATGTGGTGCGCGGCGACATGTCGCTCGTCGGCCCCCGGCCGCCGCTCCCGGAGGAGGTCGCCAAGTACGGCAGCGACGTCCGCCGCCGCCTGGTCGTCAAGCCGGGCATGACGGGACTCTGGCAGGTCAGCGGCCGCTCGAACCTGAGCTGGGAGGAGTCCGTACGCCTCGACCTGAGGTACGTGGAGAACTGGTCCCTCATCCTCGACCTCCAGATCCTCTGGAAGACCTGGTCCGTCGTCACCCGTGGAGAAGGGGCTTATTAGCGGTGAAAGCACTCGTGCTGGCCGGAGGGTCGGGCACACGGCTACGGCCCATCACCCACACCTCGGCCAAGCAACTCGTGCCCGTCGCCAACAAGCCGGTGCTGTTCTACGGCTTGGAGGCGATCGCCGAGGCGGGGATCAGGGAGCTCGGACTGGTCGTCGGCGACACGCATGCCGAGATCGAGGCGGCCGTAGGCGACGGCTCCGCGTTCGGCCTGCAGGTGACCTATCTGCGCCAGGAGGCGCCGCTGGGCCTGGCCCACGGCGTGCTGATCGCCCGCGACTTCCTCGGTGACGACGACTTCGTCATGTACCTGGGCGACAACTTCATCGTGGGCGGCATCAACGGCCTGGTGGACCGGTTCGCCAGGGAGCGGCCCGCCGCACAGATCATGCTCACCAGGGTCGGCGATCCGCGCCAGTTCGGGGTCGCCGAGCTCGACGCCGCCGGCCGGGTGGTCGGCCTGGAGGAGAAACCCGACCGGCCCAAGAGCGATCTCGCGCTGGTCGGCGTCTACCTGTTCAGCCCGGCCATCCACGCCGCCGTGGCCGAGCTCAAACCGTCGGGGCGCGGCGAGCTGGAGATCACCGACGCCATCCAGTGGCTGATCGAGTCGGGGCTGCGCGTCGAGTCCTCGGTGATCTCCGGCTACTGGAAGGACACCGGCAACGTCACCGACATGCTGGAGGTGAACCGGCTCGTGCTGGAGTCGCTCGACCGGCGGGTGAGCGGCCAGGTCGACCAGGCCAGCGAGCTGATCGGGCGGGTCGTGGTGGAGCCGGGCGCCGTGGTCGAACGCTCGCGCGTCGTGGGCCCGGTGATCATCGGCCCCGGCGCGCGGGTACGGGACAGCTATGTCGGCCCGTTCACCTCGATCGGCGCCGACTGCGCGATCGGCCGCAGCGAGATCGAATACTCGATCGTGCTGCCCCGAGCCTCCATCCAGGGTGTCGGCCGGATCGAGTCGTCGCTCATCGGCCACGACGTCGAGGTGACCCCCGCTCCGGACACCCCCAAAGCCCACCGCCTCGTGCTGGGCGATCACAGCAAGGTGCAGATCAGTTCATGACAAGGATTCTGGTGACGGGTGGGGCCGGCTTCATCGGCTCGCACTTCGTCCACGGGCTGGCCGACGCGGACGTGACCGTGCTCGACAAGCTCACCTATGCCGGCAACCGGGCCAACCTCGAAGGGAGGCCGCACACCTTCGTCCACGGTGACATCTGCGACGCCGAGCTGCTCGGCGAGGTGGTGCCGGGCCACGACCTGGTGGTCAACTTCGCCGCCGAGTCGCACGTCGACCGGTCGATCGACGGCCCGGCCGAGTTCATACGCACCAACGTGCTCGGCACCCAGACGCTCCTGCAGGCGTGTCTGGAGGCCGGGGTGCCGAAGGTGGTGCACGTGTCGACCGACGAGGTCTACGGCTCCATCGACCACGGCTCATGGGAGGAGTCCGCGCCGATCCTGCCGCGCTCCCCGTACGCCGCGTCGAAGGCGGGCGGCGACCTGGTCGCCCGCGCGTACGCGATCACGTACGGGCTCGACGTGTCGATCACCCGGTGCGGCAACAACTACGGCCCCAGGCAGTACCCGGAGAAGGTCATCCCGCTGTTCGTCACGAACCTGCTGCGGGGCGAGCGGGTCCCGCTCTATGGCGACGGCGGGAACGTCCGCGACTGGATCCACGTCGCCGACCACTGCGCGGGCATCCGCCTGGTGGCCGAGAAGGGCGCGCCCGGCGAGGTTTACCACATCGCGGGCACCGCCGAGCTGACCAACAGGGAGCTGACCGAGCGGCTGCTGGCGGCGTGCGGCCGGGACTGGAGCATGGTCGAGCCCGTCGAGGACCGCAAGGGCCACGACCGCCGCTACTCGCTCGACGACACCAAGCTGCGCGCGCTCGGCTACCGGCCGGAGATCCCGTTCGAGCAGGGGCTCAAGGACACCGTCAGCTGGTACGCGAGCAACGCGGCGTGGTGGGGAGCTTGAAGCCGAACACCTTGCTCACCTCCGCGCTCTGGGCACTGCTGTCGCCGTTCGCCGGCTGGGCGGTGCTCCGCGTGGCGGGTTGGGAGCCCAAGCTCAGGTGGTCCCAGCTCGTGTCGTTCACCCCCTACGCCGCCGCGGGTTCGCTGGTGCCGCTGGCACTGGCTCTGGCGCTGCGCAACCGGCCCGCCACGTACGCCGCGCTGGTGGTGGGCGGGCTGCTGGCCTCGGTGGTGCTGCCGCGCGCGGTGCCGCAGGGCGTCCCCGAGGCGGCGGGGCAGCCGCTGCGCGTGATGACCGCGAACCTGCGCGTGGGCTCGGTGCCCGCCGAGGCCCTGATCGGCGCGGTCGAGCGGAGCCGTCCCGACGTGCTCACCCTCCAGGAGCTCACGCCGGACCTCGCGGCGCGACTCGACCGGGGCGGCCTGCGCGCCCTGCTGCCGTACCACCTGGAACAGCTGGGCACGGCCGTCTACTCGCGCTTCCCGCTGCGTCCTGGACTCGGCTTCGCGGCGGGCCAGTGGCAGCACGTCGGCGGCCTGCTGACGCTGCCCGACGGTTCGGAGGTGGACGTCGTCGGCGTGCACGCGTGCGCGCCGGCCGGCGGCTGGCTGGCGGGATGCTGGGCGCAGAGCATCCGGGTCCTGCCGCCGGCGGTGGCCAAGCGGCCCCGCGTCCTGGCCGGCGACTTCAACTCCACGCTCGACCACGCGGTGCTGAGGGAGCTGATCGCCACCGGCTATCAGGACGCCGCGTCCGTCACCGGGAAGGGACTTGTCATGACCTGGCCGTACTACGGGCGCTCAGCCCTCGTCCCCAAGGTCGCCATCGACCACGTGCTGGCCTCCGAGGGGGTGGTCGTGCGCTCGTTCGAGACGCTCGCCCTCCCGCGGACCGACCATCGCGCCACGGTCACCGACCTGGTGCTGAGGCGGGGCGCATGAGGTGGGTGATCACGGGTGCGGGCGGCATGCTCGGCACCGACCTGACGGAGCTGCTGCGGACCATGCCGGGGATGCGGGTCCGCCCGTTCACCCGGTCCGAGCTGGACCTGTGCGACGCCGGTGCCGTCGCCTGGGTGCTGCGCGCGGCCAGGCCCGACGTGGTGGTCAACTGCGCCGCGTGGACGGCCGTCGACGACGCCGAGACGCGCGAGGAGGAGGCCCTGGCGATCAACGGGACGGCCGTGTCCGTCCTCGCCCGGGTCGCCGCCGATCTGGGCGCCCGGCTGATCCAGCTCTCCACCGACTACGTCTTCGACGGCGCCGGGGACGGGCCGTATCGGGAGAACGCCCCGACGGGGCCCATCAACGCCTACGGCAGGACCAAGCTCGCGGGCGAGCACGCGGCTCTGGAGCACGGCCACCACGTGGTGCGTACGGCCTGGCTCTACGGCGCCCACGGCCGCAGCTTCGCCCGCACGATGGTCGGCCTCGAAGCCTCCCGGCCGACCGTCTCCGTGGTCGACGACCAGTTCGGCCAGCCCACCTGGACCGGTGACCTGGCCGAGCGGATCGTCCAGCTCGGCCGGGCGGACGCCCCGCCCGGCGTCTACCACGGGACGAGCGCTGGGCGGACGAGCTGGTACGACTACGCGAGAGAGCTCTTCTCCCTGCTCGGGGCCGATCCCGGCCGGGTCGAACCCATCCCGAGCACGGCCCTGCGCCGGCCCGCCCCACGCCCCGCCAACAGCGTGCTGGCGCACGGGAACTGGCAGGCCGCCGGGCTGCCGCCGATGCGGGAGTGGTCCATCGCCCTACACGCGGCCTGGCCGGCCCTGCTGAGGGCCTGGGGCGCTCGCGTAGTGGGCCAGGCAGTCGGCGTAGGAGGGGAGTAGACCTTGCTCGGTCGCTTCCGCCAGCGTGGGTGCCGCGGCGTCCTTGTCCGAGAGGATCGGCTCGATGCCCTCCGGCCAGTCGATGCCGAGGGCCGGGTCCAGCGGATGGATGCCGTGCTCGCGCCGCGGGGCGTACGAGGTGGAGCACAGGTAGATCACGGTGGCCGACTCGCTGAGCGTGAAGAACGCGTGGCCGAGCCCTTCGGCCAGGTAGACCGCCTGCCGCGAGACGTCGTCCAGTTGCACCGACGCCCACTGGCCGAAGGTGGGCGAGCCGGTTCTGAGGTCCACCGCGACGTCGAGGACGCTGCCGGAGACGCAGGTGACGTACTTGGCCTGGCCGGGCGGCACGTCCGCGTAGTGGAGGCCGCGCAGCACGCCCCTGGCCGAGACCGAGCAGTTGGCCTGGGCGAGGTCCAGCGGGCGGTCGAGCTCGTCGCTCCTGAACCACTCCAGGAACTGCCCGCGACCGTCCTTGTGGATACGCGGGCTGAACAACCAGGCGCCGTCGAAACCGAGGGGATCCATGAGCCGGATCCTGACATAGCAGGAACGTTCCCACCAGAGCGTGTAACGCGTGAGATGGCAGTCGCGAAATGCCAGTTGATTGAGGCATGTGGTCCTGAGCGGGGTCAGGATCACCATCCCGATCAGTACGTTTCCGGGAGCCAGCAACCCATCCCGCCCCACGCACGGCCTCGCAAGACCTACGAGGGGAGATCGGTTCGACTCGCACCATGCACGTGTAAGGGGCAAGCCCAGATGACCACGGTATTCACCGGCAGCACGATGAACGACGAGGCGCGACGCGAGAGGATCTTCCAGGGCGATGTCTTCGTCTACACGGCCTCGCCCGCGTCCCGCGAGCTCGTGTCCTTCGCCCGCGAACTGGTCGCCGAGACCTTCGGCGGCGCCGATCCCACCACCGCCCAGCACAGCATGCCGGTCGAGCGGTTCGCCGCGCTGCTGGCCGACGTCAAGCCGCGCTTCATCCATCATCCGAGGTGCAAGGAGCTCATCGCGGTCCTGCTGGACGAGCTGGGCTTCGCGCCGGACGAGACCTACTTCGACGTGCCGCGGTTACGGACCTCGACCTCCGATGGCTACCTCGACTCGGGCATCTCCTACGCCTACCACGCCCACCGCGACTGCTGGTACTCGGCGCCGTTCAACCAGGTCAACTGGTGGATCCCCGTCTACGACGTGGTGCCGGAGAACGTCTTCGCCCTGCACCCGGAGTACTTCACCCAGGCCGTGCGCAACGGCAGCGGCCGCTACGACTACGCCTCGTGGGTCAGGACGGAGCGCCCGTCGGCCGCCCAGCACATCTACAGCGACACGCGCGAGCAGCCGAAGCCGGAGGAGGATCTCGACCTGTCCGGCGAGCTCAGGTTCGTCATGGAGCCGGGCGGGGTGCTCCTGTTCTCGGGCGCCCAGTTGCACTCGACCGTACGCAACACCTCGGGCGTGACGCGCTTCAGCATCGACTTCCGCACCGTCCACATCGACGACGTCAGATCACGCAAGGGCGCGCCCAACGTGGACGCGGCGTGCCTGGGCACCACTCTGCGCGACTTCATGCGCGCCGGGGACCTGGCACGCATCCCGGAGGAGCTATCGGCGGAGTACGAGAAGGAGGCCGTGGCTCACCTGGAGCGAGCCAACGGTAGTTCGGACTGAATTTCACACATCGGGAGGGGACCATGGCTCGTTGGTTACAGCGCGGAAGAGGCCGAGGCCGGTGACCGTCTGCCGGCTCTGCGGCTCGGGCGAACTGGCGAGCGTGGTCGACCTCGGTGCCACGCCGCCCTGCGAGCTGTTCCTCACCAGGGAGCGGCTCGACGAGCCCGAGCTCACCTACCCCCTGCACCTGCGGGTCTGCACGAGCTGCTGGCTCGCCCAGATACCGCCGCTGATCCAGCCGGAGGAGACGTTCACGGAGTACGCGTACTTCTCCTCCTTCTCCACCTCCTGGGTGGAGCACGCCCGGGAGTTCGTGGCGGCGGCCGTGGACCGGTTCGCGCCGGGCTTCGTGGTCGAGGTGGCCAGCAACGACGGCTACCTGCTGCGGCACGTGGCGGAACGAGGGGTGCGCTGCCTGGGCATCGAGCCCTCGGCCAACGTCGGCCAGGCGGCCAGGGACAAGGGCATCGCCACGCTTACGGCCTTCCTCGACCCGGAGACCGGGGCGGCGGTCCGCGCCGAGCACGGGCCCGCCGACCTGGTCGTGGCCAACAACGTGTACGCGCACATCCCCGACGTCGTCGGCTTCACCCGAGGGCTGCGCGCGCTCGTCGCCGACGACGGATGGGTCTCCATCGAGGTGCAGCACCTGCTCACGCTCGTGGAGCTGAACCAGTACGACACGATCTACCACGAGCACTTCCAGTACTACACGGTCGCCTCCGCGCGGCGGGCCCTGGCCACCGGTGGCCTGGCGCTGGTCGACGTGGAGCTGCTGCCGACGCACGGCGGCTCGATCCGGCTCTGGGCCCGGCCCGAGGAGGCGGGCGGCGAGCCCAGCGAGCGGGTGGCCGACGTGCTGGCCAGGGAGAAGGGGGCCGGGCTCGACGAGCTGGCCGGGTACGCGGAGTTCGCCGCCCGGGTGGCCAAGGTCAGGCGCGACCTGCTCCGCTTCCTCATCGACGCGGCCGAGGCGGGCAAGACCGTGGCCGGCTACGGCGCTCCAGGGAAGGGCAACACGCTGCTCAACCACTGTGGGATCCGCGAGGACCTGCTGGCGTACACGGTGGACCGCAATCCGTACAAGCACGGCAGGTTCACGCCGGGCACCCGGATCCCCATCCTGCCGCCCGAGCGCCTGGCCGAGGACCGGCCGGACTACGTCCTGGTGCTGCCGTGGAACCTGCGAGAGGAACTCACCGAACAGCTCTCCTATGTCCGCGAGTGGGGCGGGCAGCTGGTCTTTCCCATCCCGAGTCTGGAGATCGTGCCATGAAGGTCGTGCTCTTCTGCGGTGGGTACGGCACGCGGATGCGCACCGGGGCGCCTGGCGAGGTACCCAAGCCCATGCAACTCGTCGGTCCCCGGCCGCTCATCTGGCATGTGATGCGCTATTACGCGCACTTCGGGCACACCGAGTTCATCCTCTGTCTCGGTTACGGCGCCCAGCACATCACGGAGTTCTTCCTGGATTACAAGGAGACCGCCTCCAACGACTTCCGGCTGCGCGGCGGCGACGTGGAGCTGCTGTCGCAGGACATCTCGGACTGGTCGATCTCCTTCGTGCAGACCGGCGTCCAGTCGCCGATCGGCGAGCGGTTGCGCCGAGTCCGCGACCATCTGGACGGCGAGGAGGTGTTCCTGGCCAACTACGCCGACGTGCTCACCGACGCGCCGCTGCCGGAGATCATCGACCGCTTCACGGACGCCGACGTGGGGGCGTCCATGATGGTCGTGCCGCCGCCCGGCACCTTCCACTGCATCGACATCGACGACGACGGGCTGGCGAGGGACATCGCGCCGGTCACCCAGATGCCGATCTGGGTCAACGGCGGATATTTCGTGCTCCGTCAGGAAATTTTCGATCACATTCCGGAAAATGGGGATCTGGTGGGGGATGGCTGTGTGGAGCTGACCAAACGGGGGCGGCTCATGACCTACCGGCACCGCGGCTACTGGCGGCCGACCGACACCGTCAACCAGCGGATCGAGCTGGACGAGGCGTACTCGCGCGGCGACAGGCCCTGGGCGCTGTGGGAGGCATGATCCGCCTGACGGCCGCCCGGTTGGGCCGGATCGTCGCGCTGGGCGCGCACTGCGACGACATCGCGATCGGGGCGGGCGGCACGCTGCTCACCCTCTGCGCGGGCCGGCCAGGGCTCCAGGTCGACGCGCTGGTCCTGTCCGGCGGTGGCACCGAGCGGGAGGACGAGGAGCACGCGGCGCTCACCGCTTTCTGCCCCGGGGCCGACCTGCGGCTGACCGTGCTCAAGCTGCCCGACGGCCGGCTGCCCGCGCACTGGGAGCAGGCCAAGGAGGCGCTTGAGCTGCTGCGGGCCAGGACCGATCCCGACCTGATCCTCGGCCCGCATCCCGGAGACGCCCACCAGGACCACCGGGGCCTGGCCGAGCTCGTACCCACGGCCTTCCGCGACCACCTGACGCTCGGCTACGAGATCGTCAAGTGGGACGGCGACCTCGGCCGCCCCGCCGCCTACCAGCCGCTGCGGCCGGAGGTGGCGGCGGAGAAGGTCGCCCTGCTGCGGCGGCACTACCCCTCGCAACTGCGGCGTTCCTGGTTCGACGACGAAGCCTTCCTCGGGCTCGCCCGCATCCGCGGCATCGAGTGCGGCGACAGGTACGCCGAAGCCTTCCACACCCGCAAACTGACCCTCGACCTCGCAGGAGACTAGCCGGATATGCGTGTACTGCTGACCGGACACCAGGGCTACCTGGGCACCGTCATGTCCCCCGTACTCGCCGCAGCGGGGCACGAGGTGACCGGCCTCGACTCGGGGCTGTTCGCCGACTGCGTCCTCGGGCCGCGGCCCCAGGACCCCCAAGGGCTCGCCGTGGACCTGCGCGAGGTCCCGGCCGAGGCGCTGGCCGGATTCGACGCGGTCGTGCACCTGGCCGCCCTGTCCAACGACCCGCTCGGCTCGCTGGCACCCGAGCTGACCTACGACATCAACTACCACGCCTCCGTACGGCTGGCCCGGCTGGCCCGCGAGGCGGGGGTGCGGCGCTTCCTGTACGCCTCCACCTGCTCGGTCTACGGAGCCGCCGGCGGGGACGACCTGGTCACGGAGGAGGCGCCCCTGCGTCCCGTGACCCCCTACGCCGAATCCAAGGTGCGGGTGGAGGACGAGGTGCTGAAGCTGGCCGACGCCGACTTCACGCCGGTCTTCCTGCGCAACGCCACGGCCTTCGGCTTCTCGCCCCGGCTGCGCGCGGACATCGTGCTCAACAACCTGGTGGGGCACGCGCATCTGTCCGGCGAGGTACGCGTGCTGTCCGACGGCACGCCGTGGCGGCCCCTGGTGCACGCGCTGGACATCGCGGACGCGTTCGCCGCCGCCCTGGTCGCGCCGCGCGAGGCCGTACACGCCGAGGCGTTCAACGTGGGCACCGAGCAGAACAACGTCACCGTGGCCGGGATCGCGGCGACCGTGGTGGAGGCGGTGCCCGGCGCCACGCTGGCCATCACGGGGGAGACGGGCGCCGATCCGCGCTCCTACCGGGTGGACTTCTCGCGGATCCGCGCCGCGCTGCCCGGATACGAGGCGCGCCGCTCGGTGAAGGAGGGCGCGCTCGAACTCATCGACGCCTACCGGCGGCACGGGCTGACCAGGGAGGGCTTCGAGCGCCGCTTCACCCGCCTGGCCCGCCTCTCGGACCGGCAGGCCGCGGGCACGGTCGACGAGCGGCTGATGCCCTCGTGACCGGCCTCGGAAAGGAGATGCACCAGCTGGTGGAGCGTCTCTACCCGCTGTGCCGGAGCATCACGGGAGACGGCGTCCGCCGCACCCTGGAGATCGTCGGCGAGCACGTCGCGCTGAACGTGCACGAGGTGCCCACCGGCACGCAGGTGCTCGACTGGAACGTGCCCAAAGAGTGGAACATCCGCGACGCCTACATCAAGGACCCCACGGGCGCCAAGGTCGTCGACTTCGCCGAGTCCAACCTGCACGTGGTCGGCTACAGCGTGCCGGTGTCGGCCCGGATGCCGCTGGCCGAGCTCCGCGGCCACCTGCACACGCTCCCGGACCAGCCGGGGCTCATCCCGTACCGGACCAGTTACTACGCCGAGGACTGGGGGTTCTGCCTGCGCCACGAGACGCTGGAGGGCCTCCGGGAGGGCGAGTACGAGGTCGTGGTGGACGCCACGCTGGCGGACGGCCACCTCACGTACGCCGAGCACGTCGTGCCCGGCCGGACGGACGAAGAAGTGCTGATCTCCTGCCACACCTGCCACCCGTCGCTGGCCAACGACAACCTGGCGGGCATCGCGGTGGCCGTCCAGCTGGCCCGGCGGCTGGCGGCGGCGTCGCCGCGCTACACCTACCGCTTCCTGTTCGCGCCCGGCACGATCGGGTCGATCACCTGGCTGGCCCGCAACCGGGACGCGGTCGAGCGGGTCAGGCACGGGCTGGTCCTCGCGTGCGCGGGGGACGGCGGCGCGCTCACGTACAAGCGGAGCAGGCGCGGCGACACGGAGATCGACCGGGCGGTGGGGCACGTGCTGGGCTCCTCCGGGCGCCCGCACCGCACGCTCGACTTCTCCCCGTACGGCTACGACGAGCGGCAGTACTGCTCGCCCGGGTTCGACCTGCCCGTCGGCTGCCTGACCAGATCGACGTACGCGGGCTATCCGGAGTACCACACCTCGGGCGACGACCCGGCGTTCGTCCTGCCCGAGTCGATGGAGGACACCCTGGAGACCTGCTGGGAGGTGACCCGGGTGCTGGAGGGAGACCGGCGCCTGGAGAACCTCAGCCCCTACGGCGAGCCGCAGCTGGGCCGGCGCGGCCTGTACGGGGCGCTGGGCGGCAGGAGCGACACCAAGCAGGCCCAGATGGCCATGCTCTGGGTGCTGAACCTCTCGGACGGCACGCACTCGCTGCTGGACATCGCCGAACGGGCCGGCCTGCCGTTCCATGCGGTGGCCGAAGCGGCGGGGAGCCTCGAAGACGCGGAACTGGTGAGGGAATGGAAACCATGAGCTTGCGGGTCGGCGACCTGGTGGAGATCCGCAGCGAGGCCGAGATCCTGGCCACGCTGGACGAGCGCGGTGAGCTGGACGGACTGCCGTTCATGCCGGAGATGCTGAAGTTCTGCGGCCAGCGCCTCACCGTGCACAAGGTGGCGCACAAGCTGTGCGACACGCTGACCAAGACGGGTCTGCGGCGCATGGACAGCGCCGTGCACCTGCTCGGCGCGCGGTGCGACGGCTCGGCGCACGGCGGCTGCCAGACGGCCTGCTCCATGTACTGGAAACAGGCGTGGATCAAGCGCGTCGCGGCGGACGAGCTGCCCCCGAACGCCGTGCCGGACTCCCGGCTGCTGCCGCTGCTGGAGATCAACAGCCGCAAGCCGCCGGGCGAGGACGGCACCGAACGCTACTCCTGCCAGGCGACCGAGCTGCTGCGAGCGGCGCCCGTACCGCTGCCGATGGCCGATCTGGGGCAGTTCGTGGCCGACGTACGGACGCGGAACGTCGGCGTGCTCAGGACCCTGAAGGCCACCGGGATCGGGCTGTACAACCGGTTCCAGCACCTGACCAGGAGAAAGCTGCCCCGCGCGCTGCGCATCAAGGGCGGCCGGCCGTGGGGCACGATGAAGGGCGAGGTCAGAGGCCGCACGCCGGTCCAGACACTCGACCTCCAGCCGGGCGAGCTGGTCCGCGTACGGTCCAAGCAGGAGATCCTGGCCACCGTCAACGAGGACCTGTCCAACCGCGGCATGAACTTCGACGCCGAGCTGGCCCGCCACTGCGGCCGCACCGCGCGGGTCCGCGCCCGGGTGGACCGCTGCATCGACGAGCCCACGGGACGGATGCTGGAGATGAAGACGCCCTGCATCGTGCTGCAGGACGTGGTGTGCGAGGGCGTCCACTCGCTGAACTGCCCCCGCGAGTTCTTCCCCTTCTGGCGTGAGATCTGGCTCGAACGGGTGCCGGACAGTGAGTGAACCGGTAGTGAGCGAGCCCGTCAGCGATCATCGGGCCGGATCGGCGGGCAGGGGACTGCGTTGGGGGCTGCTGGCGCGGGGCGGGTCGAAGGTGGCCACCTTCACCCTGAGCCTCGTGCTGGCCCGCCTGCTCGCCCCGGAGGACTTCGGGTTGTACGCGGTCGCGCTGGCCGCCAACCAGTTCCTCTTCTACATCAACGACGCCGGCATCGTCGCGGCCGTCGTGCAGTGGCGGGGCAAGCTGGAGGACATGGTGGTCACCGCGACCACCGTCGTCCTCACCCTCAGCGTGGCCATCTACGCCGTGTTCTGGGTGGCGGCGCCCTACTTCACCGGCCTGGCGGGCAACGTCTCCGCCACGCCGGTGGTGCGGCTGCTCACCGTGATCATCGTGATCGACGGGTTCGTCAACGTACGCAGCGCGGTCATGCTCCGTGGCTTCCAGCAGGACAAGATAGCCAAGGCGAACATGGCGGGCATCGCCGTCCAGGTGCCGGTGGCGATCACGCTGGCGGTCATGGGCGCGGGCGTCTACAGCTTCGTCATCGGCGCGGTCGCCAACTCCCTGGTGAGCGGCATCCTGGTCTTCATCTGGGCCAAGATGCCGCTGCGGCTGGGCTTCGATCGGGCCATCGCCCGCAAGCTGCTGGGCTTCGGCGTGCCCCTGGCGGTCAGCCTGGCCATCGAGGCGCTGGTGCTCAACGCCGACGCCATCATCATCGGCCGGCTGCTGGGCGCGACCACGCTCGGCTTCTACATGATCGCGCTGAACGTGTCGAGCTGGGTGCCGGGACTGGTCGGCGAGGCCCTGCGCCACGTCACGCTGCCCGGCTTCTCGCGGGTCGCCGAGGAGCGCCCGGAGGCGTTCTCCGCGCGCGTCCAGCAGCTCGTGCCGATGCTGATCACGCTGGTGCTGCCGGTCGCGGTCCTGTTCGGCGTGCTGGCGCCCCTGGTCGTGCCCTTCCTGTACGGCGAGCGGTGGCTGCCCGCCGCCCAGGCGCTGTCCTTCCTCATGGCGCTGATGGTGGTGCGGATGCTCACCGCGCTGGCCTTCGACATCCTGACCTCGCTCGGCGCGACCAGGCTCGTCGTGTGGATGAACCTGAGCTGGGCCCTGGCGCTCCTGCCCGCCCTGTACGCCGGCGCCCGGCTGGACGGCATCCGGGGCGTGGCGATCGCGCACGCGGCCGTCGCGCTGCTGATCGCCCTGCCCGTGACGGCGCTGCAACTGCGCCGCTCGGGCGTCGTGCTCGGACCGGTCCTGCCCGGCATCCTCCGGCTGCTCCTCGGCGGCCTGCTGGCCGGCCTGACCGCCTGGCTGGTGTCCAGGCTGACCGAGGGCGCCTTCGACTTCGTCCGGCTCTGCGCCGCCGGAGGAGCCGGGCTGATCGTGTACGTGGTGACCGGGCTCTCGCGGGAGCGGATCAGGAAGATTCGCGAGGTGGTGACGAGCTGAGCGGCCCCCGCAGGCCGCGGGCCACGTCGATGGCCGAGTGGGCGACGTTGCGGGCCATGGGCACGGCGTTGCGCCGCAGCCAGGGCCGCAGCGCCGCGTAGGCGCGCAGCCGCTGGCCGCGGGTCAATGGAGCGTTCCTGATGACCCGCAGCAGCGCGCGGCCCTCCTCCACGTTGGGCAGGAAGAAGCGCTGGTCTCCGGGCATCTCGCGGGCGCGGAAGGCCCGCGCGTGGTTGACCTGGCTGTTGCTGCCCGGGTGGTTGCGGTGCCGCAGCAGCAGCTCGTCCACCACGACCAGCGGCCCGAGCAGCGCCAGGCCCGAGATCATCACCCGGTCGGCGGGCAGGATGGCCTCCAGCGGCCGGGCCCGCAGCAGCGTGTCCCTGCGCATGAGCCCGTAGAAGTGCATGGTCTCGTCGTAGTTGTCCAGCCGGTGGCGCAGGCGCGTCACCGGGTCGGGCTGGTCGGTGGGGGCGGTGTCGCGCCAGGTGCCGATGGTCTGTCCGGTCTCGTCGATCTCCTCGACGCCCGAGACGGCCGCCGCCGCCGCCGGGTGGCGGCGCAGCGCCGCCGAGAGCAGGGCCAGGCGGTCCTCGTGGTACTCGTCGTCGGAGGTGGCGTAGGAGAAGAACTCGCCGCGGGTCTCGTGGACGACCTTGTTGTGGTTGGCCGTGATGCCGACGTTGCGCTCGCGCCGCAGGTAGCGGACGCGAGGATCGGTCCTGGCCAGCTCGCGGCAGAGCTCCTCGGTGCCGTCCGTCGAGCAGTTGTCGGCGATCACCAGCTCGAAGTCGACCCCCTTCTGGGACAGGACCGAGCGCAGGGCGCCCTCCAGGTACGGCTCGCCGTTGTAGACGGGCATGCCGACCCCGATGGGCGGTTCGGCGCGGCCGACGAGTGAGGCGGAGGAGCGTACATTGGGTGATCTGGACGTCATCCGGGCAGCCCTTCTAGCGGAAGCTGAGGTGAGGCTGAGGTACGGTCGCGCCGATGTTCTCGCGAAGTAGGGCGAACGGCAACCAGGTCCGGTGATTCGTAACATCGACTCGGCCGGTCACGATAAGCAATCTGTACCATTTTTTATGGCCAGGCATTGGCCCATATTGGCGGGGGCTTGGGCGGGTAAATATGGCTTTTTGGAACGATCTGTTAGGCCTTATCCGAAACAAGCGTGTTGGACCTCCCATCATCGCCCTCGCCCTCGTCCTGGCGTTGGTGGCGTTCTTCGTGGGGTCACCGCGTTACGAGACCGAGTCGTCGCTGATCCTGACCGCGCCGCCGTCCGGTGGCACCCTGTCGATGGATCCCACCAAGCCGGTCGGCCTGACCAATCCGCTGCTGCAGTACAACGACGGGCTGCGGACGGTCGCGGGCATCCTCATCCTCGCGCTCAACAGCAAGGACGAGCTGCGCAAGCTCGGGATCGAGGAGAACGGCAGCACCGAGATCGTCATCGACGACGGCCGGTCGAACGCCGACCTGCTGGGCGTCGTGACGCAGGGCCCGTTCATCCACATCAAGGTCGTGAGCCGGACGGCGGAGACGGCGAAGGGCATCCTCGAGCGGGCCGAGCGGCGCCTGCATGAGGAGCTGACCAGCTACCAGACCTCGCTGGGCGCGCCTAAGAGCACGTTCATCGCGGTCAACAACGTGGCGCTGATCCCGGTCGCGTACGACGGCGGGGGCAAGATCCAGCTGGCCGTGGAGGTGCTGGTCGTCGCCCTGCTCTTCGGCTTCGGCGCCGCCTACCTGATGTGGATCCGCCGCGTCCGTGGCCGTACCGCCCCGGCGGAGCCGGCCGAGGGCGAAGCGGACGTACCCGAACCCGCCGCCGAACCGGAAGCGGCGAAGCCCCTTAATGGCCGCTCAACGGTCATGCCTTCCGGAGGATCCGACGACGACCCGTCTGCGGACCGCGACAGCGACGGCCCCCCGACGGAGGAGTTCGCCCGGATCAACGGTGAGTTCCTGGGAATCGCCCCCGACCAGCGAAAGCCCGACCAGGACGGCCGCGCGGGTTAGGGAACCCGGCCCCTGGCGCGGCGCTCGGGGCCGGGGAACCCGCCTCGGCGCGGCGCTCAGGGCTAGGCAACGCGGTTGGCGACCTCGGCGCAGCGCTCGATGGCCGCCTGCCGCACCTCTCGCGGGGTGCCCGACTTGGCGGAGATCATCATGCCGATCGCCCCGTCCCCGAGGCGATCGGCGAAGGCCAGGGCGGTCGGCAGATCCATCGGCGACTCGTCGGGAGTCTTGTGGCACAGGCCGGTGTCCGACGGCGGACGCCCGTCCGGCGCGCTGAGCACCTCGTCCACGAACAGGCCGTAGAGCATGAACTCCGACACGTGCAGCCGGGAGCCGAAGGCGTCGGCCCAGTGCCGGCCGGTGTTCTCGGTGAGCCGCCGCTGGAGCCCGCGCACGATGGCGGGGTCCCAGAAGGTGAGCGGGCTCATGTAGTCGGGCAGCGGCGGCTCGGGCGCCGGCGGCAGTTTGAGCAGCTCGCGGGCGACCTGGTGCCACAGCACGTGCCGCGTCATGAGCGGGTGCACCCCGTCCTCCAGCCGGTGCAGCAGCGGCCGGCCGCCGACCAGGGAGCGCTGGGCCGTCGTCGGCCGGACGAGCACCACATCGGAGTCGGCCACCAGGACCACGTCCGCGTCCATCGCCGCCGTGGCCGCCAGCTTGACGATCTGCTGCATCACCCAGCCGCGTACGGGCGGCCAGGGACGCAGGGCGTTGACCCACATGCCCACTCGGGGCACCTTGACGTAGCGCTTCGGCAGCAGCTCTCCCACGGTCCTGACCCGGCAGCGGGGCCCTTCGTGGGCGGCGAACAGACGCCGGTCGGCGCGCGGCACGAAGACGTGGTGGACGGTGTCTTCGGGGGTGTACTCCAGTACGGAGCGGTGCAGATCGGCGAACTGATCCGCGTCGGGTCCATAGCTGGGGGTGACGACGGCCAGCGAGGCCATGGGCTTGGTCACTCACCCTCATCGGCGTGAAGCTTTGGCACGTTACACGTGATAAGTAACGCTGGTCGCAGCCTCGCCGATGCTTTGACGTACGGCTGGAACATGCCTGGGGGGCTGTGTTGGACTTCTGGAGCGCGATCATCGTCCTCCTGCGTCGCTGGTATATCGCGGCTCCCGCGTTCCTGCTGACGCTCGCCGCCGCATACGGCGTCTACACCCAGATCCCCGTCCAGTACTCCTCGACGACGGTCATGGTGCTCACGGTGCCGCCGAGCGGGTCGTATCGGCCGCCGAACCCCAAGAACCCCAACCCGATCATCAACCCGCTGCTCAACTTCGACGGCGGGCTGAACATGTCGGCCTCGATCCTGGTGCAGATCCTCAACACCACGGAGGTGGCCGGCCAGATGGGCATCCGGCCGGACGGCAAGACCACCTACAAGGTCAACAACGGCCACCCCAATCCCGAACTGCTCATCAGCGCGCCCTTCGTGGTCATCGAGGGCAAGAGCCTGGCGCCCCAGGACGCGCGGGCGATCGTGGTCAGGGTGGCCGAGCGGGCCAAGGTCGAGCTGAAACGCCGCCAGGAGGTGCTGAAGGCCCCGCCGGAGACGTACATCAACCTGAACGAGATGGTCTCCCCGACCGACCCGCAGCCGGAGCGCGGCGGCAAGATCCGCAGCGCCGCGGCCGTGTTCGCGCTGGGCGTGGCCGCCGCGCTCGGCGCCTCCTTCTGCGCCGAGAGCGTCATGACCGGGCTGCGGCGCAGGAGGGACGAGCGGGACGGGCCGCGACCGGCGCCCGAGGCGGACGTCCGGACCGAGGAAGCGGTGTTGCAGCGTTGAACGTGGCCATCGAGCGGTCCATCGTCCGGCCGGTGCCCCACCGGGCCGACGCCGCGACCCTGTGCGCGATCTTCACCGTGGTCCTCATGCTGGTGCCCGCCCGTCAGGTGATCGGCGGCCTGCCGTTCGACCTCACCTACGCGGAGGCCATCGGGCTGTTCGCCGCCGTCTGGTGGTTCTGCGCGCACCTCACCAGCACGCTCGGCGCGGCCAAGGGGCCGTCGGCGGTGCGCTACGCGATCTACTTCTACGCGCTCGCCTTCCTCGCGACCTACGCCTACGCCTCCGCCGGGTGGCTGCCCTCCTACGAGCAGGACCTGTCCGACCACGTGCTGGTCATCGCGGTGGCGATGGTGGGCATCGCGCTGATCGGCGTGGACGGCGTGCCCAGCCGCGAGCGGCTCGACCTGGTGCTGAAGACGCTGGTGGTGGTCGGCGCCATCATGGGAGTGATCGGCGCGATCCAGTTCCTGCTGTCGTTCGACGTGACCCAGTACATGCAGATCCCCGGCAGCCGCCTGCGGGCGGTGGAAGTGACGATCCTGGAGCGCAACGGGCTCAACCGGGTGGCCTCGACCGCGGGGCACCCCATCGAGTTCGGCGTCGTGTCCGCGATGGTGCTGCCGGTCGCCCTTCACTATGCCTTCGGCGCGCGCGAACACGGTGAGCCGCAGCGGCGCTGGTGGACCGTGGTGGCGTTGATCGCCTGCGGGATGGCCTTCTCCGCCTCCCGCTCGACGGTCCTGGGCCTGGCCGCCTCCGGGGCGGTGCTGTTCCTCGGCTGGCCCAACGCCCGGCGCGTCAGGGCGGCCGTCGCGCTCGCCGGTTTCCTGGTCGTCATGAAGCTGCTCGTGCCCGGCCTGATCGGCGCGATCGCCGGGCTGTTCACCAACCTGGACAACGACGAGAGCCTGCGCTGGCGGACCAACGACTACACCACGGCGATCTCGGAGTTCTCGCAGCATCCCCTGCTGGGCCGGGGCAACGGCACCTGGTTCCCGCCGCACCACCCGGTCTTCGACAACCAGTATCTGCTGACGGCCGTGCAGGGCGGCGCGATCGGCGTGCTGGCGTTCGTCGGACTGTTCGTCGTCGGGATGTGGTCGGCCGTTCGCGTCAGGAGCATCAGCGTGGACGACCGCACCCGCGACCTCGGGCTGACGCTCGCCGCCTGCCTGATCGTGCCGGTGGTGGGCTCGGCCACGTTCGACCTGAACTCCTTCAGCACCGCCACCGCGCTGTCGTTCCTGCTCATCGGCCTGGCCGGCGGGTTGATGCGGGTCGCGCGCCGCGAGGCCGGGCTTCCGGGCGCGGGGACGCTGAAAGAGCCCCCGCGCCGCCAGGTCAGCCCTCCAGCCGCCGCCGTGCCTCTTTCCACGAGCCGGCCGCCAGATCCCGCGCGCTGATCGCCGAGACCGGGAGCGGCCAGTCGATCGCCAGGTCGGGGTCGTCGTAGCGGACGGAGATGTCCTCGGCCGGGTCGTGCGGCCGGTCGATCCGGTAGCAGACGTCGGCGTCGCTCAGTGCCTGGTAGCCGTGGAGCAGGCCGGGCGGCACGTACAGGTGGATGAACGTCTCGTCGTCGAGGACCACCGACATCCGCTCGCCGAAGGTGGGCGAGCCGGGCCGGGCGTCCACGAGGACGTCGTACACCGCGCCGCGAGCGCACCGGACGAGCTTGGCCTCACCCCGGCCGGAGCGGCCGTGCATGGCCCTGATGGCGCCCTTGACCGTGCGGGACTGGCTGTCCTGGACGAACGCCGCGGGGTCCAGGCCGTGCTCGGCCGCGATCTCGGCGTCGAACGTCCTGGTGAACAGGCCGCGCTCGTCACTGTGCGGGCTCGGGACGAACAGCAGCGTCCCCGCGAGCGCGCCTTGCTCGACTCTCATGGACCCCATCCTGGCGGGTGTCTCCTCCGGTCGGCCACCGTGTAACGGATATAGCCCGATACCGATGTCCAAAGGGTGAGTCGGCAGACGGGGGGTGCGGCATTCCGATGGACCACTCGTCGGATGAGAACGGTCCAAAGAACCGCGCCTTACCCTTCGCGCAGCGCGCGCGGGTGGGCGCCGTCGGGATCGACGCCATCACCGAGCCGCAGGTCGCCGAGCACCTCGCGCGAGCCTGGCAGGACGGTCTGGGCGGCATGATCGTGACCGCCAACGTGGACATCGTCCGCGCCGCCACCCGTGACCCTGAGCTCGCCGAGCTCGTGGCGGGCGCCGAGCTCGTGGTCGCGGACGGCATGCCGGTGGTGTGGGCGGCCCGGCTCAGCGGACTGCGCGTATCCGACCGCGTCACCGGGGCCTCCCTGATCTTCACCCTCAGCGAGGTCGCCGCCCGCGAGGGGCGGTCGGTGTTCCTGCTCGGCGGCGAGCCGGGGGTCGCGGAGGCCGCCGGTGAGGCATTGGTCCGGCGTTATCCCGGGTTGCGGGTGGCCGGAGTATACGCGCCGCCCTTCGGCTTCGAGCGGCTGGCCGGCGGGATGGGGGAGACCGTGGAGAAGGTCCGCGCGGCCGCGCCCGACCTCGTCTTCGTGGGCCTGGGCTTTCCCAAGCAGGAACGCGTCATAGCCGCGCTCCGCCCCGAGCTCCCGCACGCCTGGTACATCGGCTGCGGCGCCGCCATCCCGATGGCCGCCGGGCAGTTCCGGCGCGCTCCGGGCGGGATCCAGCGGGTGGGCGGCGAGTGGCTGTTCAGGCTCGCCCTCGAACCCCGTCGACTCGTCCGCCGGTACCTACGTGACGACCTGCCCTTCGCGCTCAGGCTGCTGGCCGGGGCCGCGTGGCACCGGCTGGCCGCGGGCCGGCGCTCCTGATCCCCACAGATTGGTCTGCCTGATGACTGTTCCCGAGCGGTCGCCGCTTGCCATCGTGATCGTCACCTACCAGAGCGGTCAGGTCATCGAGGAGTGCCTGCGCTCCCTGGACGCCGTGCTGAGCGAAGGGGAGCCGGCCCGGATCATCGTCGTGGACAACGACTCCCCCGACGACACGGTGGAGCGGGTGCTCGCGACCGGAGTGCCCGTCGAGTTGGTCGAGACCGGCCGCAACGGCGGGTTCTCGGCGGGCGTCAACGCGGGCATCGCCGCCGCCCCCGGCTGTGACGTCCTCATCCTCAACGCCGACATCCGGCTCAAACCCGACTCGGTGCGCCTGCTGCGCGAGGCGCTGGCCGTGCCCGGCACGGGCATCGCGGTGCCCCGGCTGCTGGGCGCCGACGGCGTGCTGCAGCTGTCCCTGCGCCGACGCCCCACGGTCCTTCGGGCCGTGGGAGAGGCGCTGCTCGGCGGGCTCAGAGCGGGCCGCCACGCGCCGCTGGGCGAGCTCGTCGTCGACCCGCGCGTCTACGAGCGGCCGGGCACGCCCGACTGGGCGACGGGCGCCGCCTGGCTGGTCTCGCGCGAGTGCCTGGACGCGGTGGGACCGCTCGACGAGCGCTACTTCCTGTACTCGGAGGAGACCGAGTACATGCTCAAGATCCGCGACCACGGCTTCTCGATCCGCTACGAGCCAAATGCGGTGACCGTCCACCTCGGCGGCGAGCAGGCCAACTCCGCCCCGCTGTGGACCCTCGCCGCCGCCAACCGGGTGCGGCTGCACCGGCAGCGGTACGGCAGGCCCCGCGCGCTGCTCATGCGCCTGGCGGTCGCCCTGAACGAGGCCCTGCGCGCCGTCACCCGTGGCCGGCGGGCGGGGGAGCGGCACCGGGCGGCGTTGCGCGAACTCGCGACGATGGACGAGTGGCCGACGCCGCCGGGCGGCCGCCCGTTATCGCCGCCCGCCTACGTCTGCTTCTCCGCCCAGGACTGGTGGTACCACAACCGGGCCCACTCCGACTTCCAGCTCATGCGCCACCTCGCGGGGTCGCGCAAGGTGCTGATCGTCAACAGCATCGGCATGCGGATGCCGCTGCCCGGCCGCTCCACCTTCGTGCTGCGGCGCATCGCCAGGAAGCTGCGCAGCGTGGCCAAGTTCGTCCGGCGGGTGGAGCCGAACCTGTGGGTGATGTCGCCGCTCCCGCTCCCCCTGTACGGCTCGCGCCTGGGCCGCGGGCTGAACGCCTGGCTGGTCAGGACACAGGTACGGGCGGTCTGCGGGTGGCTGGGCCTGAAGGTGCCGGTGATCGTGGTGACCATCCCCACCGCCTGGGACGTGGTACGCCCGATGCGCCGCCGCGCGCTGATCTTCAACCGCTCGGACCGCCACTCCGCCTTCCCCGAGTCCGACACGAGGACGATCGAGACCCTCGAACGTGACCTTCTGGAACGTGCCGATCACGTGGTGTACGCCAGCCGAGGGCTCATGGCCGAGGAACGCCCGCTCGCGGGCACACGGGCGCGCTTCCTCGATCACGGGGTCGACCTGGAGCACTTCAGCCGCGTACCGGCCGATCGGCAGCCCGCCGACCTGCGGGCCGTACCGGGGCCCAGGATCGGCTTCTTCGGCGCCCTGGACGACTTCGTGGTGGACTTCGACCTGCTGGAACGGGTCGCGCTCGGCCTGCCCGAGGCGTCGCTCGTGCTCGTCGGCGACGCGAACGGGCAGATCGAACGGCTCACCAAGCACCCCAACGTGCACTGGCTGGGTCTGCGCCCCTATTCGGTGATCCCCGCCTACGGCTCGGGCTTCGACGTGGCGATCATGCCGTGGCTGGACAACGAGTGGATCAAGCACGCGAACCCGATCAAGCTGAAGGAGTTCCTGGCGCTCGGCCTGCCCGTGGTCAGCACCGAGTTCGACGAGCTGGCCCACTACGCCGACCGCGTCAGGACCGCGACCACCCCCGAGCAGTTCATCGAGGCCATCCGCGTCTGCCTGGCCGAGGGCGGCCCGCAGTCGCCGGAGCGGCTGCGCGGCTCGCTGGCGGGCGCCTCTTGGTCGGCGCGGGCGGCCGACCTCATGGCGCTGGCTGAGCAGACACCCGACGCACGGCGTTGAGAGCGTTGGCGTGAAGAGCGTTGGCGTGAAGAAGGATCGCGTGAGGATACTGACAGTCACGCGGTGGGCGGCATTGCTCACCGCCGCGACGGTGGCCGTCGGGGGCGGGCTGTGGCTGCGGTCCGTCCCGCCGAAGCCGGTCGCGAGCACGCTGCCCGCGCTGTCGATGACCTTGCGGGCGCTGCCCTGGGAAGGCGGTCCCGCCGCCTACCAGGGCTCGGCGGCGGCCGTCGGGGCGGGCTGGACCCGTCCCGGCTTCTTCCCTGTGGGGCTCTGGTTCGCCTCGGCGCGGACCGGCCGGGAGGTCGCGCTGGACCGGGCGGCGGGGATCAACACCTACGTCGAACTGGCCGACGGCAGCCGCCCTGAGCTGCTCAGGAAGTCCGGCATGACCGCGCTGACCAGCCGCCCGCTGCCCGGCGCGGGCGCCGAGACCGTGGGCTGGCTGATCGCCGACAAGGCCGACGTGTGGGCGGGGCCGGGCAACGGGCGCTGGACGGGCGCCCGCGGTTTCACCAGCAAACCCGTCTGCGTCCCCGTACTCGTCACCTGCGGCTACACCGTCATGCGCACCCTCGCCGAGCGCCTGCCCAAGGGCGAGCGGCTGCGTTACGCCTCCTTCGGCAAGGGCGTGGCCTACTGGGAGGAGGAGGCGCTGGCCGCCAAGTTCGTCAACGGCTACTCGGACGTGGTCGCGGCCGACGTCTCCTGGTACGGCGACCCCAACGTCTGCGCCGAGGCCACCCGGTGGCTGCAGCTCCCGGCGGCCCAGTGCCGCCTGGCGGCCAACTACGGCGCGACCGTCGAACGGCTGCGCACCTTGGACGCCGCCGACGGCCGCCGGCAGCCGGTGTACGCGATCATCTCGCTCTCCGGCCTCACCCCCGAGCAGGTGGGCGGCGCGGCGATGAGCGCCCTGATCCACGGAGCCAGGGGGATCGTCTACGACGCGCACGGCACGGACCCCGCCTGCAAGGTGGACAACGTGCTCCGCCGTGCCTGCGGGAAGGCGGTCAGGCGCGGGGTCGCCGAGCTCGACCGCCGGATCGCCCGGCTCGCACCGGTGCTCAACACCCAGTCGTACGCCTACGACTTCGCGCCCGAGCTGGACACCATGCTGAAGCGCCACGACGGCGCCTACTACCTGTTCGCGATGCTCGGCCGGGGCCAGGCTCCGGGGCCGCGCGTGCTGACCGTACCCAGCGATCTTTCGGCGGCGGGCCACATCGAGGAGATCTTCGAAGACCGGTCCATCCCGGTCGACAGGGAGGGACACTTCACCGAGACCTTTGACGCGGAGCACAGCTATCACGTCTACCGGATCGCCCCGTAGCTGGGAGGGCAATGACTTCTCGAACGACGAACAGAACGGCCAGGCGGATTTTGCTCATCGCGGCCACCGCCCTGCTGGTGATCGCCGTGGGCTGGGTCTTCGCGCGGGCCAAGTCGACCCGTGACGACCTCGGCCTGCCGCGCGTCCCCTGGGACGGCGGCCCGGCCTATTACGCCAAGTTCAGCGCCCCGGCCGCCGCGGGCTGGACCGCTCCATCGTTCTTCCCCATCGGGGTCTGGTTCGAGTCCGTCGTCGAGGAACGCGACGTGCGGATGGACAAGGAGGCCGGGCTCAACACCTACGTCGAGCTGACGGCCAACAGCAATATGGGACTGATCCGCGCCAACGGGATGTCGGCGATCACCAGCAAGCCCCTGGCGGGCTCGGGCAGCGAGACGGTCGGCTGGATGATCGCCGACGAGCCCGACATGTTCGCCGGGCCGGGTGACGGCGTCTGGAGCGGCAAGTACGGCGGGGAAGGCCAGGTGTGCCTGCCCGACAAGCCGCCCTGCGGCTACACGGCGATGCGCACCCTGAAGGACAAACTGCCCAAGAACGATGGCCGCCTGCACTACGCCAACTACGGCAAGGGCATCGCCATGTGGGAGTCCGACGACGAGGCGAAGAAGTTCGTCAACAGCTACACCGACGTCATGTCCACCGACGTGTACTGGTACACCGACACCGGCATCTGCCCGGAGGCCGAGAACTTCATCAAGCTGCCGACCGACCGGTGCCCGCGGGCCGCCAACTACGGCATGGTCGTCGACCGGGGCAGGAAGCTCGACGCCCTGGACGGCAAGAGGCAGCCGATCTACGCGTTCGTGGAGCTCGGCTGGCCGGGTTCGAACGGCCTGCGCGCGATCACCGGCGACGAGCTGGCCGGCGCGGTGATGAACTCCCTCATCCACGAGGCGCGCGGCGTCATCTACTTCAACCACAGCTTCGCCGGGCCCTGCCCGAGCCAGCACGTGCTGCGCGAGCCGTGCGCCCAGGCGACGCGGACCGCCGTGACGGAGCTGAACCGGCGGATCCGCACGCTCGCGCCCGTCCTGAACACCCAGTCCTACGTCCACACCTTCGCGCCGGGACTCGACACCATGCTCAAGGACCTCGACGGCTCCTCCTACGTCTTCGCCATGCCCAAGGCGGGCGTCAAGCCGGGGCGGCAGACGCTGAAGCTGCCCAAGGCGCTGGACTCGGCCTCCAGTGTGGAGGTCCTGTTCGAGAACAGGACGCTCCCCGTGAAGGACGGCGGCTTCACCGACACCTTCGAGCGGGAGAACACCTACCACGTCTACAAGGTCACGGCATGAGCGCGCCGGTGAACGTGGGCCTGGTCGGCGCCGGGCCCTGGGCGCGCGACTTCCACGCCCCCGTCTTCGCCGCCGGGCCCGAGACCCGGCTGGCGGGCGTCTGGAGCAGGCGCGCCCCGGCCGCCCAGGCGCTGGCCGAGCGGTTCGGCGTGCCCGCCTTCACCTCCTACGAGCGGCTGCTGGAGCGGTGCGAGGCCGTGGTCTTCGCCGTCCCGCCCGACGTCCAGGCGACTATGGCCGTCCAGGCGGCGCGTCAGGGCCGGGCGCTGCTGCTGGAGAAGCCGATCGCGCTGACCGTACGCGACGCGCGGGCGCTCGCCGATGAGGTCGACGCCACCGGCGTGGCCACGCAACTCGTGCTGACCAACCGCTACCGTCCCGCCGTACGCGAGTTCCTCAAGCGGGCCCGCGACTTCCCGGCCATCGGCGCCCGCGCCATGCAGCTCACCGGCGAATTCCTGGACGACACCTTCGCCGACAGCCCGTGGCGCTCCCGCGCGGGCGTGCTGTACAACACCGGACCGCACGGCCTGGACCTGCTCGACGCGGCGCTGGGCCGCATCACGGAGGTCAGGCCGGCCGGTAACCGGTCCGGCTTCCTGGCGCTGACCTGCCTGCACGAGAACGACGTGATCAGCCAGCTGACGATCTGCGGCCGGGTCCCGCAGCGCCGCCGGACCCGCTATGAGCTGTACGGCCCGGAGGGCACGCTGGTGCTCGACTCCCAACAGCTGCCGGAGGACTCGACGGAGACCAGGGCGACCCTGCGCTCCGAGTTCGCCACCGCCGTACGGATCGGCCGCTCACACGAGATCGACGTGCACCGGGGCCTGCACCTGCAACGGCTCCTGGCGCAGGCGGAGCCTCACTAAGAGGGCTCCGGGACCGGGACCGGGACCGGGACGGGCTTGCGCTGCCGCAGGCGCAGTGCGGGCCGTTCGACCAGCCGCCAGCTGAGCGCGGCCAGCGGCAGCACGATGCCGACCGTGGCCAGCAACACGAGCGCGGGCGCCCGGAGCCCGTACTGGACCAGCACCTGCTGGGCGGGGAAGGCCAGCAGGTAGGTCCCGTACGACAGGTCGTAGGAGCCGGTGGGCCGATGCAGCCACGCCGGCGCGCGGAAGGCGATGAGGAACGTGAGGCAGGTGACCGCCGCGATCGCCCCCAGATTGGCCACCGGCGTGCCCCATAGCAGCCACCACGCGAGCACCACGGGGAGCGTCAGCCACAGCGGCGGGACCCAGCGCAGCTCCCGGATCAGCATGCCGAGCGCGAAGAACGCCACGGGCTGCGCGGCGTACGCCGACACGACCAGGGGGATGAGCGGACCGGAGTAGCCGGTGAGGTGGATGACCGAGGCGGCGGCGAGCGCGAGCAGCACCAGCCCGACCAGGACCGTCCGGCGGCGCAGCAGCCCCAGCAGGCCCATGACCGCCACGCCGACGTAGCAGAGCACCTCCACCCAGATCGTCCAGAGCGACCCGTTGACCGCGTTCGGATAGGGGAGGCCCTGGAAGACGCCGGGCAGCGCGTAGCTCACCGGCTGGATGAGCAGCCCTCTGGCGATGTAGCTCCAGGCGCCGGAGCCGGAGAAGTAGGAGGCGGCGGGCAGCGCGCTCACCAGGGGCCCGAGCAGCAGGGCGGTGGCGACGACGACGAGCGCGTACGCGGGATAGATACGCAGCGCCCGGCGGAGCGTGTAGCGGCGTACCGACGGGTCGGACAGCCAGCTCGTGCTGATCAGGTAGCCGCTGATGAGGAAGAAGACCCCGACGCCTATGCCGCCGACCCCTATCCCGCTGTCCGGGGTCAGGGGTGTCCCGTGTCCGGTCAGCACCCAGCTGTGCTCGACGATGACCGCGAGCGCGCCCAGGAGGCGCAGCAGGTTGAAGGCGTTCAGCCGGGATTGACCAGGCCCGTTTTGCGCTTCGGCCACTCCGCAGCTCCCCCGCGAGTCCGATGCATCGGAGGTGTATCGGTTCGCGAAGGAGCTGCGTTACCCCACGGTTTCAGCCGATGCGCCAGGTGTCTCCACCCATGAGCAAGTCGCTGAGGTCGCCGGGGCCCTTCTGCGCCACGGCCTCCTCCATCTGCTCGGCCATCGCCACGTCGTACGCGGGCCGGTCGATCGAGCGGAAGATGCCGATCGGCACGTGCTCGAACGCGGGCTCGTCGAGCCGCGACAGCGCGAAGGCCAGCGACGGGTCGGGGTGGTGCGCGTCGTGCACCAGGATCTGCTCGGCGCTCACCGAGGCGCGGTCGGCCACCTCGATGCCGCCGTTGGCCGCCCTGACGACCGCCTTCGACGCCGACACGATCGGCTGCCCGTGCTCCAGCCGCAGCGTGATGTCGTCGCGGATCTCCGGATCCTTGAGCTGCTCGAAGGCGTTGTCGTTGAAGATGTTGCAGTTCTGGTAGATCTCCACCAGCGAGGTGCCGCGGTGGGCGGTGGCCTCGCGCAGCACCGACTGCAGGTGCTTGCGGTCGGAGTCGATCGTCCTGGCCACGAACGACGCCTCGGCGCCGATGGCCAGCGAGATCGGGTTGAACGGCTTGTCCAGCGAGCCCATCGGCGTCGACTTGGTGATCTTGCCGACTTCCGAGGTGGGGGAGTACTGGCCCTTGGTCAGACCGTAGATCCTGTTGTTGAACAGCAGGATGTTGAGGTTGACGTTGCGGCGCAGCGCGTGGATCAGGTGGTTGCCGCCGATCGACAGCGCGTCACCGTCACCCGTGATCACCCACACCGACAGGTCGGGCCGGCTCGCGGCGAGCCCGGTCGCGATCGCCGGCGCGCGGCCGTGGATCGAGTGGAAGCCGTAGGTGTTGAGGTAGTACGGGAAGCGGGAGGAGCAGCCGATCCCGGAGACGAACACGATGTTCTCGCGCTTGAGCCCGAGCTCCGGCAGGAAGCTCTGCACGGCGGCCAGGATCGCGTAGTCACCGCAACCGGGGCACCAGCGCACCTCCTGGTCGGACTTGAAGTCCTTCAGGCCCTGCTTGGTGTCCGTCTTGGGGACGAGCGAGAGGCCCTTCCCATTGATCAGCTCAGTCACTGTCGATCACGTCCTGGATGACTCCGGCCAGCTCCTCGGCCTTGAACGGAAGCCCGCGCACACGGTTGTAGCTGATGATGTCGACGAGGTAGCGCGCCCGCAGCAGCAGCGCGAGCTGGCCCAGGTTGATCTCGGGCAGCAGCACCTTGTCGTAGCTCTTGAGCACCTCGCCGGTGTTGGCGGGCAGGGGGTTGAGGTGGCGCAGGTGCGCCTGCGCGACCTTGCCGCCGCTCTTCCTGATGCGGCGTACGGCCGCCGCGATCGGGCCGTAGGTCGAACCCCAGCCCAGCACCAGCACCTTGGCGTCGCCGTCGGCGTCGTCGACCTCCAGGTCGGGTACGTCGACCCCGGCGATCTTGGCGGCCCGGGTCCTGACCATCAGGTCGTGGTTGTTCGGGTCGTAGCTGATGTTGCCCGTGCCGTCGGCCTTCTCGATGCCGCCGATCCGGTGCTCCAGGCCCGGCGTGCCGGGGATGGCCCACGGGCGGGCGAGCGTGTCGGTGTCGCGCTTGAACGGCAGGAACTCGCCGTCGGCACCGTTCGGCGCCGTGGTGAACTCCTGGGAGATGTCGGGTAGTTCGGACACCTCCGGCAGGCGCCACGGCTCGGAGCCGTTGGCCAGGTAGCCGTCCGACAGCAGCATGACCGGGGTGCGGTACTTGACCGCGATCCGCGCCGCCTCGATGGCGGCGTCGAAGCAGTCGCTCGGCGACATCGGCGCCACGATCGGCAGCGGAGACTCGCCGTTGCGGCCGAACATGGCCATCAGCAGGTCGGTCTGCTCGGTCTTGGTCGGCATGCCGGTGCTCGGACCGGCCCGCTGCACGTCGACGATGAGCAGCGGCAGCTCCGTGGTGACCGCGAGGCCGACGGTCTCGGCCTTCAGCGCCACACCGGGCCCCGACGTCGTGGTCACACCCAGCGCGCCGCCGAACGCCGCGCCCAGCGCCGCGCCGACACCGGCGATCTCGTCCTCCGCCTGGAAGGTGCGGACACCGAACCGCTTGTGCTTGGACAGCTCGTGCAGGATGTCGCTGGCCGGCGTGATCGGGTAGGAGCCGAGGAACAGCGGCAGCTTCGACTGCACGCTCGCGGCGATGAGGCCGTAGGCCAGGGCCTGGTTGCCCGAGATGTTGCGGTAGACACCGGGCGCCAGCTGGGCCGGCTTCACCTCGTAGGAGACCGAGAACGCCTCGGTGGTCTCGCCGTAGTTCCAGCCCGCCTGGAAGGCCGCGATGTTGGCCTTGGCGATCTCCGGCTTCTTGGCGAACTTCTGCTCAAGGAACTTGATCGTGTGCTCGGTCGGCCGGTGGTAGAGCCACGAGAGCAGGCCCAGCGCGAACATGTTCTTCGAGCGCTCGGCGTCCTTCTTGGACAGCTCGAAGCCTTCGAGCGCCTTGACCGTCAGCGAGGTCAGCGCCACCGCGTGGACGCGCCACTCGTTGAGCGAATCGTCCTCCAGCGGGTTGGCCGCGTAGCCGACCTTCTGCAGGTTGCGCTTGGTGAACTCGTCGATGTTGGCGATGATGTCGGCGCCACGGGGCAGGTCGCCCAGGTTGGCCTTCAGCGCCGCCGGGTTCATCGCGACGAGCACGTTGGGGGCGTCACCCGGCGTCAGGATGTCGTGGTCGGCGAAATGCAGCTGGAAGCTCGACACACCGGGGAGGGTGCCTGCGGGGGCGCGGATCTCGGCGGGGAAGTTGGGCAGCGTCGACAGGTCGTTGCCGAACTCCGCGGTGCCCGCGGTAAAGCGGTCGCCCGTGAGCTGCATGCCGTCACCGGAGTCCCCGGCGAATCGGATGATCACGCGGTCGAGTTGCTGGACCTGCTTCGTCACAGCTCAGTCCTCCTCGACGCGCCGGTGGCTGTGGGCGCGTTCTCAGTTTCCATGCTAGATCCTCGCGAGGTTCAACACGTTTCCTCGCCACATAATGCGGGTAAACGCGGAGGCAATCAGGGGCTACCGGAGAACCACTAGGGGTGACACAGGCCGCCGGCGATTGTGCACAGGTCTACGTGCAGCCGTGCGAAGAGGACTGTTCGGGTCACGAGCGCCAACTATACGTCCCCCCAAGGCGTGGCCTACGTCTGGGGGCGATGAGACGTGCTCTCCGACTCCGACCGGTAAAGGCGTCCTGCCTGCATCCCTGCTGTTCCGTACAACTCTGGAACAGTCACGAAGGTGTAACCCTTCCCGCGCAATCTTTTGACGATGTCCGGAACCGCGTCCACGATCGTCTTGTTGACGTTGTGCATGAGCACGATGCTCCCGGCCCGCACCTGCCCGGTCACCCGGCTGGTGATCGTCTTGGTGTCGTCCACACGCCCGTCACCTGCGTCGACGTCCCAGCCGACGATGGCCAGGCCCATCTCTCCCGCCACGTCCGTGACGTCCTTGTTCACCGCTCCGTAGGGCGCGCGCAACAGCGTGGGGCGCTCGCCGATGGTGGCCGTAATGGCGTCCTGGGTGCGGCCGAGCGCATCGGCGATCTTACTGGTCGGCAGCTTCGTCAGGTCCCGGTGCGCCCAGGTGTGGTTGGCCACCAGATGCCCCTCGGCACTCATCCTGCGCACCAGGTCCGGCCGTGCGGCGGCGTTGATGCCGATGGTGAAGAAGGTGGCCCGCGCCTTTTCCTCGCGCAGTGTGTCGAGCAGCCGGGGCGTCTCGGGGCCGGGTCCGTCGTCGAAGGTCAGCGCGACGCACTTGGTCGCGGCGCAGTCGACCGAGCCCGCCTGGTTGCTGGCGGCCTCGGGGCTGGGCGTCGGGACCGTCTTCGGCACGGTCGCGGACGCCTGCTCGGCGGCCGTCCGTACGGCATGCTGAGCCGCCCGTCCGGTCGGCGACAGCAGGGGCTCCACCTGCCGGGCGGGCACGGCCACGGCCAGGCGGCCGAGGGAGCACGGCCCGACCTGGCAGTCGTCGAACTCCACCACCAGGTCCCCGTCATGGTTGAAGGCCATCGAGTCGAACTGCTCGCCCGTCAGCTCGTGGGCGGTCGTGGGGGTGCCGCGCTTGGCGAGCTGGCTCCTGACCAGTCGCGTGAGGTCGTACAGCGCGCTCTGCCCGGCGAGCAGGCCCGTCGAGCCGGTCGCCTGGCCGGTCTTGCGGTCGTACCAGAGGGTCCGGGTGGAGTTGCTCCAACCGTCGCCGAGGGACTCGCCGGTGCGCAGCCGTACCCCGATGATCTCGCCGGAGGCGGCGGTGAGCTGCCAGTCCATGTTCAGCTCGGGGCGGGGGCGCGGCGCGTCGAACCTGGTGGCCTCGCGGAAGCCGCGCAGCACCCGCTCGGCCTCGCCGTGCAGGGCCGCGTTGAGGCGGGGGGCGTCCGGCAGCCGGGGGTAGGTGAGGTGCACATAGCGACCCGCGTTCTCGCCCTCGTCCCCGCCCAGGGTTCTGGTGCCCAGACCGTCCACGGTCGCCGGGTCGACGAAGTCGATCATGGTCGGCTCCGCGGGGACCATGACGTCGTGCTCGTGCTCAGGCTCGGGGGAGGCGGTTGCCAGCCCACCACCTGCCGCGGAGAGGACTAGCAGCGCGATTCCGCCGAAGAATCGCTTTTTGCGCATGGCCGCCAGATTATGGGGGAGATCGCGTGGTTTACCCCGTTTTGGGGTGATAGGGACGGAGCTTTGACTGGGTTACGATCAGGACATGGACGGCTACTTCGGGTCCTACATACTGGTCGCCGCGCTGCTGCTGATCGGCGTGGCCATCGTGGCCGGGGCCCTCCTGGCCAACCGCCTCCTGCGCCCGACCAGGCCGACGGCCGAGAAGCTGACCACGTACGAGTGCGGGGTCGACCCCGTCGGCGACGGCTGGGCCCAGTCGCAGGTGCGCTACTACGTCTTCACCTACCTGTACGTGGTCTTCGCCGTGGACGCCGTCTTCCTCTTCCCGTGGGCCACGGTCTTCGACGCGCCGGGATACGGGCTGACGACGCTTGTGGAGATGTTCGTCTTCCTGGGCTTCATCGCGCTCGGCATCCTCTATGCCTGGCGGAAGCGCGTACTCGCCTGGACTTAGGTTGTTTTTCGGTCGATCAACCGGGGACTCTCTACTCCTGGGGGAGATCGCGAGGGACAATGGTCGTATGGCAGCCACGGATCTCCCGATGCCCACAGTGGGGCCGATCTCGCGCTTGGCGCCCAAGCCGATGCGCTTCGTGCTCAACTGGGGGCGGCGATATTCGCTGTGGGTGTTCAACTTCGGGCTCGCCTGCTGCGCGATCGAGTTCATCGCGACCTCGATGAGCCGGCACGACTTCATCCGGTTCGGGGTGATCCCGTTCGCCAACGGGCCGCGCCAGGCCGACCTGATGATCGTCTCGGGCACCGTCACCGACAAGATGGCCCCTGCGGTCAAGCGCCTCTATGAGCAGATGCCCGACCCGAAGTACGTGATCTCCTTCGGTGCCTGCTCCAACACCGGCGGGCCCTACTGGGACTCCTACTGCGTCACCAATGGCGTCGATCAGATCATTCCCGTGGACGTCTATGTGCCCGGATGCCCGCCCAGGCCTGAGGCGCTGCTGCACGGGATCATGAAGCTGCAGGAGAAGATCGCGGCGGAGCGGCTCAGCGACCGCTACGTGTGGTCCCGCTCGCACGGATCGCAGGAGGACTCCCACGGCACGTCGGGCGGGGACGAGTCGTGACGCTCGAGGAGCGGTTCGGCGAGCGGGTCTCGGTCTCCACCTCCTTCGGTGAGACCACCGTCGACGTCGCCACAGCGGACTGGATCGAGGTCCTGACCTTCCTCAGGGACTCCGGCCACACCTTCTTCGACTGGCTGACCGGGGTCGACGACCCGCCCGACGGGTTCTTCGTGGTCGCCCACGTCTACGACCCCGACTCGTGCGAACGCGTGCTCGTCCGCACCCGGGTGCCGCGCGCCGACCCGCGCCTGCCCTCGGCCGTGGGCGTCTACCGGGGCGCCAACTGGCACGAGCGCGAGACGTACGAGATGTTCGGGGTGCTCTTCGACGGCCACCCTTACCTGGTGCCGCTGCTGCTGCCCGACGGTTTCGAGGGGCATCCGCTGCGCAAGGACTTCATCCTCGCCGCCCGGGTGGCCAAGCCCTGGCCGGGAGCCAAGGAACCGGGCGAATCGGGGCACGGCTCGCCGAGCCGGCGCAAGACGCTGCCGCCCGGTGTGCCCGCCGACTGGGGGACGCCCGATGCTTGACGTGGTGCTGCGCTTCGTCGCCATTCTCGTCGTGTTCCTCGTGCTGCCGCTGATCGTCGGGCAGACCGAGCACAAGGTCATGGCGCACATGCAGTCGCGCCTCGGGCCGATGTACGCGGGCGGCTTCCACGGCTGGGCGCAGCTCATCGCCGACGGGGTGAAGTTCGCGCAGAAGGAGGACGTCATCCCGGCCGCGGCCGACCGGCGCATCTTCATGATCGCCCCGGGCGTCGCGCTGGTGCCCTACCTGCTCGTACTGATCGCCATCCCCGTCGACCAGGGCCTGGTCGGCGTGGACCTCGACCTCGGGCTGTTCTTCGTACTCGCGGTGATGGGCATCGGGGTGCTCGGCTCGATCATGGCGGGATGGGCGTCGGCCAACAAATACTCGGTGCTCGGCGGCATGCGGGCGGCCGCCCAGCTCATGTCGTACGAGCTGCCGCTGGTGCTGGCGGCCTCCTCGGTCGCGATGGCGGCGGGCACGCTGTCCATTCCGGGGATCGTGTCGGCGTGGCAGTGGTGGTGGCTGCCATGGCAGGCCATCGGCGGCGTGGTGTTCTTCCTGGCCGGCCTGGCCGAGCTGCGCCGCCCGCCCTTCGACATGCCGATCGCCGAGTCCGAGATCATCATGGGCCCGATGACCGAATACACCGGGATGCGGTTCGCCCTGTTCATGCTCTCGGAGTATGTGGGGATCGTCGTGCTGTCGTTCCTGACCGCGGTGCTGTTTTTGGGCGGCTGGCACGGCCCGTTGCTGGCCGGGTGGGTGTGGACGCTGGTCAAGGTCTTCGTGCTGGCCTTTTTGGTGATTTGGCTGCGGGTGAGTTTTCCCCGGCTGCGCGAGGACCAACTGCAGAAGCTGGCCTGGGTGGTGCTGGTGCCGCTGGCGCTGGCGCAACTGGCGCTCACGGGTGTGGTGAAGGTCCTCACTTAGTGCGATTGTGGTCACCGTATTAGTCGTTTGGGCCGTCACGTGGGCATTTCCGGGCCTCGAAACTTTACCTCCGACTTATCCGTCTTATGTGAATAGGGGGCTAGGGGAGGACGATCGTCATGGACGTTCAGCTTCGACCGGTAGCGGGGGCGCATCCTGGGGCGCGCTGCCCCAAGACCGCCATCTCGTGGGACGGCGACGTACTGGCGGTCACCGACACCGCATCCGGCCAGTCCTTACAGCTGAGACCCGCGACGCTCTACTGCTACAGCTACGACCAGGAATTCCGCGTGTCGTCCAAGAAGTCCAAGACCCACGCGGTCCAGGGCTTGGCCGCGCTCGACGAAGACGGCCTGGTGCTCCTCGACCTGCCGGGCGAATGGCACTTCCCACACTTGACCGACTTCGTGGCGAGAACCGGCATCCCGCTGGTCGACGCCCGCCACCACCCCTCGAAGCGGGTACGCACCGTGCTCGCCGCCCGGGCTCCCGGCTGGCGTCGCCTCCACGGCCAGCCTCCACCGCTGCTCCTCAGGTACCGCAAACCGGTGAGCATCGGTGTCGGCGTCGCCGGGCTGGCCGCGATGGTGTACCTCGCGTCGACCGGCATGTGGATGGCCTGGCGCGGCATCTCGGCGGTCGGCCGGATGCTCTTGGACGTCGTGGAGGCCAAGTGGCTGGCGGTGGGCTTCAGCCCCCTGCTGCTCGTCGTACGTCCGGTGTCGGCTCGCATTCAGCGGTGGCGTGCTGATCGCGGCGTGATCCTCGGCTCCGCTACGGGGGTGTACCTCAGTGTCACGCCAAACGAGAAACTGCAGATCAACCAGGGTAAGGCGCAGCTCCCGAAGATACGGCTCGGTGAAGGGCTGGCGGACGCGGTGAGCTTGCTGCTCTACCACTACGACGGTTTATCCGGACTTGTCATCCTGAATAAGCGGGAAGATGCTGTGCACCATCTCCCAGGGCCCTGGCTGCCCGACGCGGCCAACCGTTTCGCGCGCCGACAGGGGCTGAGGCTGGCTGTGCATGCGGTGTCGCGGGAGGAGTACATCGCCCTGACCCTCAACTCCCGGGACGCGACACCCTGATCGTGTCGGATGGCCCCGAAGGCGGTCCATCGGGGCGTCCTCGGCCGTCTCACCGGCCGCCTCATCGGCCGCGTCGCTGCCGTCGGATCCCGGAGGCTCGGGCTGCCTGTGGGCATCGGGCCTTGGTGGGCCCGGTGCCGCGCTGGTTGATGTCCGGTGGGCTATCGGGCTATCGGGCTATCGGGCTGTGGTCGAGGCGATGCCGAGCCGGTCGAACGCGGTGGCCACGTTCGGTCGGAGCGCGGCTGGGTCGTCGGCGGCGATCTCGCGTCCGGCGTTGTAACAGGCCAGCGCGATCTGCGGCGCCAGCGCGGCCGTTTCGGCCGTCGCGCCCTGGTCGCGCAGGATCTCACCCAGCGTCTCGGCGAGGCGCCGCTGCTTGCGGGCCGCGCGGTCGCTGAGCTCGGGGTTGTCGGCGATCAGCCGCTCGCGCTGGACATAGTGCTCCGCGTCCCGCGTGACCTCGGCGCAAATGGCCAGGGTGGTCTCACGCAGCAGAGCGAGCGCCTCGGGCAATGAGGGCGCCCCGTCGACGCGTAGCTCACGGTGTCGGCGGGCGACCTTGTCGACCCACTCCTGCTCGTTGGCGAAAACGACCTCCTGCTTGTCGCCGAAGTACCGAAAGAACGTCGTACGCCCAGCCTCGGCTCGTTCCGCGATGTCCGCGACGGTCACGTCGGCATAGCCGCGTTCGGCGAACAGCTCGTAGGCGGCCGCGACGATCTCGTCACGAGCTCGCTGCTGCTTGCGTACGCGGAGGGACGGTCGAGACACCAACACAGTCTATCGCTTTCCGAACGCGATCCATTATGGTACTCAGTACCAACTGGTACGAAGTTCCTAGAGAGATGAGATGACATGCGGGCAGTGCAGATCACCGAGTTCGGCGGCCCGGAAGTAGTGGCCGTACGCGAGGTGCCCGACCCCCAGCCCGGCCCCGGACAGACCCTCCTCCACGTGGCGCGATGTGGGGTGAACTTCGCCGACACCCTCCTGCACGAGAACTCCTACATCGCCCCGGTCACGCTGCCGCTGGTGCCAGGTAGCGAAGTCGTCGGCCGGACAGAGGACGGCCGACGGCTGGCTGCCATGATCGAGAGCGGTGGGTACGCCGAGAAAGCCGTACTACGGGAGGACGCCGCCTTCCCCGTGCCCGACGGGGTCGACGACGTCGCCGCGGTCGCTCTGCTCATCCAGGGGCTGACCGCCTGGTGGCTGATCAACCACACCGGCCGGGTGCGATCCGGCGAGAGCGTGGTCGTGCACGCGGCGTCGGGCGGCGTCGGTTCGCTGGCCGTACAACTGGCCAAGCTGAGCGGCGCGGGCCGGGTCATCGCCACGGCCGGTACACCGGAGAAGCGTGAACTGGCGCTGTCTCTCGGCGCGGATGCCGCCGTCGACCCCGCGGCCGAAGATCTCACCGCGGCCCTGTGCGCGGCGAATCACGGCGAGCAGGTCGACGTGGTCCTGGAGATGACCGGCGGCCCTGTCACCGACCAGAGCATCGCCGCGCTGGCCCCCTTCGGCCGACTCGCCTTCTACGGAATGGCCAGCCGGGTGGAACCCGAGAAAGTGTCGCCACGCGCGCTCCAGCGCCGCTCCCTCACTGTCAGCGGCTTCTGGCTCATGAACGCCTTCGCCCAACCGGCGACTCTTGCCAAGGCGTACGCGGAGTTGACGGCGCAGGTCGCCGCCGGCGAACTCCGCGTCATCAACGGTGGTGACCACCCGATGTCGGAGATCCGGCAGGTACACGAGGAACTCCGCAGCCGCCGTACGACCGGCAAACTGGTCATCGACCCCAGCCGGTAGCCCCGCTCCGGCCTGCCAGGCGAAGCCGCATGTAAGAGTCGGCCCAGCAAGCGCCCCTCCACAGGCCAGCCGATGGATCGGGTCAGTGGACGATGGCCAGCATGACGTCGGACGCGGACGGCCGGTCGTCGGGGCTCTTGTGGAGGCAGGAGCCCGCGATGCCGCGGAGGGCGGGCGGTAACGGCGACAGGTCCGGATGGAAGGTGAGCACCCGGTTGAACACCGCGGGCACCGTATCCTCCCCGAACGCCGGCCGCCCCGTCGCCGCGAACATCATCGTCACAGCCCAGCTGAACACGTCGGACGGCGGCCCCACCGGTGCCCCGGACAGTTGCTCGGGCGACATGTACGGCGGGGTGCCGACCATCTTGCCCGAGGTCACCGTCATCTGGTCGAGCGCCCGCGCGATCCCGAAGTCGATCACTCGCGGCCCGTCCGATCCGATCAGCACATTGCTCGGCTTGAAGTCGCGGTGGACAACCCCCGCCTTGTGGATGGCGGCGAGTGCCCCGGCTGTGGATAACGCCAGCCGGGTCAGGCTGTCCTCGTCGCGCGGGCCGTACTTGCGTACGAGATGTTCGAGCGACGGACCCTCGACGTATTCGCTGACGATGTAGGCGTGCTGACCCGTGATGCTGACGTCGAGCACCCGGGCCGTGGAGAACGTCGCCACCCGCCGCGCCGCGTCCACTTCCCTGGCGAACCTGGCCCGCGCCACCTCGTCTACGAGGTCGTGCAGGACCTTGACCGCGACGCGTACGCCGTTGGGCGCCATCGCCAGATAGACCGCGCCCTGCCCGCCCCGCCCGAGCGGCTGGAGCACCCGGTAGTGCCCGATCCACTCGGGCTCGTGCGGTCGGCGCTGCTGGCTCGGGGCGGTGGTGCGCTGGTGCAGATCGAAGGGCGGGGGAGCGCTCCGGTGCTGGTGGGGAGGCTGGTAGACAGGTTTGTTGAGGCGGGCCCTGACCATCTTGGGCACGAGGATGCCCGAGTGGATGACCCCGCCCAGCCAGCTGATCACCAGCGCGAACGAGACCAACCCCGACAGCGGGTCCGGGATCTCGTCGAACTCCGCGAAGCTCACGGCCGCCAGCAAGAACGAGCCGATGCAGATGGCATAGAAGCCCGCCGCGACGACGTGCCACGTGCTCCGCAGCCAGTAGGCCGCGAACCCGATCGTGAACGGCGTCGCCAGCCCACACGTCAGTAGCGGCAGCACCGCCCACACGATGGCCGCCGCCCACGCTCCGCCGCTGGGACGAGGCGGCTGGCTGTACGACATGGCGGGAAGACTATCGCGCAGGACTTTCACATATCGGGTGTGGACACATCTTGTGGATAACCTCCGGTCTGCCTGTGGATAGCTGTGGAAAACTTGGGGACAACGGGCCTGGAGCGTTCACCTGCGCGGTCAAGTGCGACATGATGTTGATATGGCGCGGATACCGGGAGTCGGCCTCGCGAAGGGCCTATCGGTCACTCTTCGTCACATGCTGCGCAAATCCGTGACACAGCAGTATCCCGAGGTCAAGCCCACCCTCCCACCGCGCAGCCGTGGCGTCATCGCCCTGGTCGAGGAGAACTGCACCTCCTGCATGCTCTGCGCGCGCGAGTGCCCCGACTGGTGCATCTACATCGACTCGCACAAGGAGACCCTCCCAGCCCCTGAGGGCGGACGTCCCCGCCAGCGGAACGTGCTCGACCGGTTCGCCATCGACTTCGCCCTGTGCATGTACTGCGGGATCTGCATCGAGGTGTGCCCGTTCGACGCGCTGTTCTGGTCGCCGGAGTTCGAGTACGCCGAGGGTGACATTCGGAACCTTCTGCACGAGAAGGATCGGCTCGCGGCCTGGGCGCCCACGGTCGCGCCTCCTCCTGCCCACGATCCTGGCGCCGAGCCGCCGAAGGAACTCACCGCTGCCCGCCGCCCGGCCCGTGGCCCGTCCACCGCCCGCCCTGGCACCGCGGGCCCGGCCGTGGACCGCGCCGATAAAGCCTCTGGCCCCGCATCTGGTGTAGGTTCTGGCCCCGCGTCCGGAGCGACTTCTGGCCCTGCTTCCAGTGCCGCTGCTTCGAGTACGGCGTCCGGACCTGCCGCAGATACCGCCTCCGGACCGGCTCCCGGCGCTGAATCCGGCGCTGAATCCGGCCCGTCATCCACAGGTCGGCCATCTGCCGAAGAGTTTTCCACAGGCGCGGGCCAACCGTCGTCGCCGCCCGGCCGCGGGGAGCAGACTTCTGGCACGAGCCGACGCGGGCGCAGGATGGCCGATCCTCGATCCATCCGCCCGCCCGGGCGGCTCGACCCGGAAAAGACAAGGGAGTCCGAGGAGGATTCGTGACCGAGGCGGTGCCCTCCTATCTGTCACCCACCGGGCAAGAGATCGTCTTCTTGCTGCTGGGTGCGGTGGCGGTCGGATCCGCGCTGCTCGTCGTCACGACCAGGCAGCTGGTCCACGCCGCCCTCTGGCTGGTCGTCTCCTTCGGCGCCCTCGCCGGCGGCTACCTGGTGCTGACCGCCGAGTTCGTGGCCTGGGTCCAGGTGCTCATCTATGTGGGCGCGGTGGTGGTCCTGCTGCTGTTCGGGATCATGCTGACCCGGGCTCCGATCGGCCGCTCCGCCGATCTCGACAGCGGCAACCGGTGGGTGGCGGCCGTGGTGGCGGTGGCGACGGCGGCCGTCCTGGTCACCGTGGTGATCGACGGCTTCCGCACGGCGTACACACCGCTGAGACCCGGCGCCGGCGCGGCGAAGGAGCTGGGCGCCAGCGTGTTCAGCACGTGGGTGCTGCCTTTCGAGGCGCTCTCGGTGCTGTTGCTGGCCGCGCTGATCGGTGCCATCGTGCTGTCCCGCACGGATATACCCGGGGGTCCGCCACCTGAGCAGACCGGGGGTTCTTAGTGCACATCGTCTACCCGGCGGTCGTCTCCGCGCTCCTCTTCTCCGTCGGCGTCTACGGGGTGCTCGCGCGGCGCAACACGATCCTCGTGCTGATGTCGGTCGAGCTGATGCTCAACGCCGTCAACCTCAACCTGGTCGCGTTCGACGTGTGGCTGGGCGATCGGCTGCACAGCGGCCAGGTGCTCACGCTGTTCATCATCGTGATCGCCGCCGCCGAGGTCGGGCTGGGGCTCGCGATCGTGCTGTCCCTCTACCGCAACCGCCGTACGGTCGACATCGACCAGCTTCGCGACCTGTCCGAACCAGGCACGTCGGACACCCTGGCGGACCCGGCGGGTAGGTCGGGCGACCAGGCAGACTCCGGCATGCCGGGCGATCCCGCAGATCCCAGCACGTCGGATGACCCGCCGACACGTCGGCTGGGTGAGCCCGCGGTGGCGGGGGATCCGACCACGACACGAGAGAACGCGGTGGCGGGGGATCCGACCACGACACGAGAGAACGCGGTGGCGGGGGATCCGACCACGACACCAGAGCCTTCGGCGGCGGGGGACTCGGCCACGAAAGCCGAGCCCGCCAAGCGAGGGGGCGCGTCGTGACGGTCTTCCCGCTCGTGGCCGTCGTCCTGCCGTTCGTCGCGGCCTTCGCCGGCCTGCTGCTGTCGCGCTGGCCGCATCGGCGCCCGGAAAGCAGACCGGGTTCAGGGGGCTCTGCGGCCAACACGCGGGCGGCGTGGATCGCGGTGCTGCCCACGGCGGCCGCCGCGGTCCTGGCGCTCTGGCTGGCCTGGGCACCCGGCTTCGCCTTCCTCGAAGACGCGACGCCGGGTCCGGCCGTCGGCCGCACCTACGGCACCATCGGCACCGGCGCCGTCCCGATCTCGCTGACCCTCCAGGCCGACGACCTGTCCGCCATCCTCGGCGTCCTGGTGACCCTCGTGGCGCTGGCCGTACAGCTCTATTCGGTCGGCTACCTCCACGACGACCCGCGCTATCCCTCCTACAGCGCCTTCATCAGCCTGTTCACCAGCGCGATGCTGCTGGTCGTCTACGCCGGCGACCTCCTCGTCCTCTACGTGGGCTGGGAGGTCATGGGCCTGTGCTCCTACCTGCTCATCGGCCACTGGTGGGAGGACAAGAGCAACTCGCGGGCGGCCATCAAGGCGTTCCTGGTCACCCGGCTCGGCGACGTCGGCTTCCTGTTCGGCATCTTCGTGCTCGGCGGCGCCGCGGGCAGCTTCCGGATATCGGAGGTGCTGGCGAAGGTGCCCGAGATGTCCACCGGCACGATGGTGACCGCCACCATGCTGCTGCTGGCCGGGGTGGCGGGCAAGAGCGCGCAGGTTCCGCTGCACACCTGGCTGCCCGACGCGATGGCGGGCCCGACCCCCATCAGCGCGCTGATCCACGCCGCCACCATGGTGGCCGCCGGGATCTTCATCGTGGCGCGGCTCTTCCCCGCCTTCCAGGGCGCCCGTCCCACGCTCGACGTGCTGGCCGTCATGGCCGCCCTCGGCATGCTGGGCGCCGCCCTGGCCGCGCTCGCCCAGGACGACCTGAAACGCGTGCTCGCCTACTCGACGATCAGCCAGCTCTCCTACATGGCCGGCGGGCTGGCGGCGGGCTCCGACAGTGCGGCGATCTTCCACCTCCTCACGCACGGCGCGTTCAAGGCGCTGCTGTTCCTGTGCGCCGGCGCGGTCATCCACCACGTCGGCTCCAACCTGATGAGCCAGATGGGCGGGCTGAGACGGGCGCTGCCGGTCACGTTCGTCACGATGACGATCGGGTTCGCCGCCCTCGCGGGGCTGCCTCCGGCCAGCGGCTTCTTCAGCAAGGACGAGCTCCTGCTGACCATGGACCGCGCGCTGTCGAGCGGCGGTCTGACGGATGCCGCCGCCCTGCTGCTGTACGGCTGCGCGCTCGCGACCGTCGCCGTCACCGGGGCATACGCGACCAGAGCCTGGCTACGCACCTTCTTCGGCGAGGCGAGAGTCGTGGCGCTGCCCGAGCCCGAGCCCGGCACGGCCCACGTGGTCGACATCCGCGAGGCGCCACGCACGATGCTCGTGCCCATCGTGCTTCTCTCGGTTCCCGCCGTGCTCCTCGGGTTCGCCGGTGGGCTCCATGTGGAGCTCGGGGTGGCGGCCGTCAGCGTCGTGCTCGCGCTGCTCGGCGCCGGGGTGGTGTACGCGTTCTGGCGCAGCGACCCCCTCGCCGACCCGGCCCGGCTGCTCGGCCCCCTGCGCGTGCCGTGCGAGCGGGCGTTCTACGTGGACGGCGTCTACGCCGCCCTGTTCGTCCGGCCTGCCCTGGCGCTGGCCAGGCTCGTGGTCAGGACGGACGACGTGGTCGTGGACGGGGCGGTGCGCGGCTCGGGACGGTCCGCGCGAGGGCTGTCCGGTCTGCTGCGGCTCGCCCAGAACGGCAACGTCCAGCTCTATGTGAGCGGCGTGCTCGCCGGGGTCCTCCTGATCGTGGTGGGGGCGGTGGTGTTCACATGATGAGCTGGCTTCCTGTGGCGCTGCTGGCGGTGCCTCTGCTCGGCGCGTCGCTCCTGCTGGTGTCGCCCGCCGTGTTGCGCCCCTGGCTGCGGGTATACGGGCTGGTCGTGTCGGGTGTCGCGCTGGCGCTGGCCGTGGTGATGGTGGCGACGTTCGACTACGGGCAGGCGGCGCGGCCGCAGTTCGCCGTCGACCGGGAGTGGATCTCGGGGCTGGGGCTCCACTTCCACCTGGCCGTCGACGGCATCTCGCTGCCGCTGATCGCGCTGACGGCCCTCCTGACGTTCCTCTGCTTCGTCTACCTGAGCTGGGGAGACGCGCGCGGTCCCGGCCAGCTGCTGCGACCGAGAGTGGGGGGTGGGCGGCCGCGGGCGCTGGTGTTCACGCTGCTCGTGCTCGAAGTCGGCATGATCGGTACGTTCCTCGCGCTCGACCTGCTGCTGTTCTTCGTGTTCTTCGAGATCGTGCTGATCCCGATGTACTTCCTGATCGCCATCTGGGGCGGCAAGGGCCGGCGGAGCGCGTCGATCAAGTTCATCCTCTACACGTTGCTGGGCTCGGTCGTGATGCTGCTCGGCCTGCTGCTCGTCTGGGCGCGCACCGGCACACTCGACATCGTCGCCCTGGGCCAGGCACACGGCGCGGGCATGCCCAGGGCCGTACAGATCCTCGCGTTCGTGGCGATCGGCGTCGGGCTGGCGGTCAAGACGCCCATGTGGCCACTGCACACCTGGCTCCCCGACGCGCACACCGAGGCGCCCACCGTCGGCTCGGTGCTGCTGGCCGGCGTGCTACTGAAGATGGGCACGTACGGCTTCGCCAGGATCGCCATCCCCGTCCTCCCCGAAGGGGCGGCGGCGGTGGCCCCCTGGCTGGGGGCGTTCGCCGTGGTCGGCATCGTTTATGGGGCCCTGGCCTGCCTCGCGCAGCGCGATCTCAAGCGCATGATCGCCTACTCCTCCGTGGGCCATATGGGCTTCGTCCTGCTGGGCTTCGCCACGCTGACCACCGTGGGCATCAACGGCGCCCTGTTCGCGAACGTCGCCCACGGCCTCATCACCGGCCTGCTGTTCTTCCTCGCCGGCGCGATCAAGGAGCGCTACGGCACGGCCGACATGCGCGCACTCGGCGGCGGCATGCTGGCCACACTTCCCCACCTGGGGTCGGTGCTGACCTTCGCAGCCATCGCCTCGCTCGGGGTGCCGGGGCTGGCCGGGTTCTGGGGGGAGATGCTGTCCCTCTTCGGCGCTTTCCAGCCGGCGGCCGGACTGCCTCGGGGGCTGTTCCTGACGTTCATGGTGATCGGCGGGCTGGGCGCGGTTCTGACGGCGGCGTACTTCCTCGTCATGCTGTCCCGCGTGACACACGGGCGCCCCGAACGCGCCCAGGCGGTCCCGGCCGCCGCCCGCTCGGGCGCTTCTGGCGTGGGCGGCCGGCCATCCGACGCGTCTGCGTTGCCGGACAGTGAGCGGTCTGGGTGGGCGGGTGAGTCGCCCGACAGTGAGCGGGCTGCGTGGCCGGGCGAGTTGCCCGTCAGTGAGCAGGCTGCGTGGCCGGGCGGGTCGCCGGACAGCGAGCAGGCCGCGTGGGCAGGCGAGTCGCCCGATAGTGAGCGGGTCGCGGGGGCGATCAAGGGCGAGGGTGGCGTCGGTGGGCGGGTGTTGCGGGACATCCAGGGCTACGAGTTCGCCGCCTGGGTGCCGTTGATCGTGCTGATCCTGCTGTTCGGGCTCTGGCCGAAACTGCTCCTCTCGCTCACCACACCTGCCGTACAGACCCTGCTGGGGGCCCTGTCATGATCCAGCAGATCGACTACTCGGTCATCGCGGTGCCGCTGGTCCTCGCGCTGGTGGCCGGGCTCGTGCTGATGCTCGACGCGTTCCTCCCCAGCGGGGGACGTACCAGGACCGGGCTCGGTCTGGTCAGTCTCGCGGGCGTCGTCGTCGCCCTGGGGTTCGTCGTGGCGCAGGCCGTACGCGGTGGCGGCGCACGGGCGACCTTCTGCGTTCCCGACAGCCTCGCCACCGCGGCGGGCCCCGGGAGTGAGCCGGCGTGCTCGTTCGTGGTCGACCGGTTCACGCTGATCTTCGCCGGGCTGGTGCTGGTCGCGGGCGTCGTGGTCGTGCTGATGTCGATGACCCAGCTGGCCGGGGGCGGCATTCCGGCGGGTGAGTGGTATTTCCTGCTGCTCTGTACGCTGGTCGGCGCGGTGACCCTGCCTGCCTCGCGTGACCTGATCATGCTGGTGGTGGCACTGGAGCTGGTCTCGCTACCGGTCTTCGCCCTCACCGCGCTCAAACGCTACGACGGGCGCTCCTCCGAGGCGGCGGTCAAGCTTTTCCTGGTCTCGGTCGTGTCGACGGCCGTGATGCTGTTGGGGGTCTCGCTGCTGTACGGGATCGCGGGGACGGTCTATCTCTCCCGTCTCGCCTCGGTGTTCAGCGGGAAGACCCCCGCGCCGGGTATGGGGGCGCCGGAGACATACTCGTCGCTGCTGGCGGCCGGTCACGGGCTACCGGGCGTGGTCACGGTCGGGCTGGTGCTCGTCGTGGCGGGCTTCGCGTTCAAGATCGCTGTGGTGCCGTTCCACGCCTGGGCGGCGGATGTCTACCAGGGCGCGCCGATCCCGGTCGCCGCGCTGCTCTCGGTGATCTCGAAGGCGGCCGGGTTCGCGGGCCTGATCCTCGTTCTGGTCACGGCGTTGCCCGGCCAGGCGTCGACCTGGTCGCCCATCATCGCGGTCATCGCGGCGCTCACCATGACGGTCGGCAACCTCCTGGCCATGCGCCAACGCTCCGCCGTACGCCTGCTGGCCTGGTCCTCGGTCGCCCAGTCCGGCTACATCCTGGCCCCGCTCGCGGTGACGGCCCAGACTGGGGCAATGGCCAGCGCTCCCGGCCTTACCGTCGGTGCGGCGGGTGCGGCTGACACTGCCAGTGATGTCGCCGGGGCGGTCGGGGCGTCGATGGCGTACCTCGTCATCTACGCGGCCATGAATCTGGGCGCCTTCGCGGTCGTCATGCTGATGTCGCGGACGACCGCGCGCAACGAGCTGGACGACTACCGTGGCCTCGCCTTCCGCAGTCCGGTGGCGGCGATCGCGCTGGCGTTCTGCTTGATCTGCCTGGCGGGTCTGCCGCCGGGGTTGGCGGGGCTGTTCGCCAAGGTGGTGGTGTTCCGGGAGATCATCGAGGGTGGGGCCGGGTGGCTCGCGGTGGTCATGGCCGTCAACACCGTGATCGGTCTGTACTACTACGTGGTCTGGACGGCCCGGCTGTTCACCCCGGCCGAACCCGTGCCCGCCGGGGTCCGCCGGGCGCTTCCCGCCGCCTGGGTGGCGGTCGGGATCGCTGTGGTGGTGGCACTGCTGTTCTCGGTCGCACCGCAGTTGGTGCTGGGGATGACGTCGCTGTCCGCCTCCGGGTGAGCAGGCGGATGAGGCACATCCGACTCCGGGTGAGCCAGCGGATGGGGTGCGTCTCCCTCCGGAAGGGCTGGTGGATGGGGCGTGGTTCTGACGCTCTGAGCTAGCGGATGGGGTGCGTCTCCCTCCGGACGAGTAGGTGGATGGGGCGTGGTTCTGGCGCTCTGAGCAGGCGGTTCGGTCGCGCTGTGCCCTGCGGTGGGCACCACAGGGAACGATGAACCGGGGGATCGTCGTTGGACCAGGTGAACCCACACCCGCGAAGGGGGGAACCTTGCACCACAACGGTCTGCGCACCGCCATCCTGCTGGGCGGCCTATCTGCGTTGATACTCGCGGTGGGAGGGTGGCTGGGCGGCGGCACCGGGCTGCAGTTCGCGTTCGTGCTCGCCATGGCGAGCAGCGGTATCGCCTACTTCTTCTCCGACCGGATCGCCCTGTCGGCGATGCGGGCGCGGCAGGTCAGCGAGGTCGAGCAGCCCATGCTCTACCGGATCGTACGGGAGCTGTCCAACGAAGCCCGGCAGCCGATGCCGCGCCTGTACATCTCGCCCACTGTGCAACCGAACGCCTTCGCGACAGGACGGAGCCCGCGCCAGGCGGCGGTCTGCGTGACGTACGGGCTCACGCAACTGCTCAACCCGGACGAGATGCGCGGAGTCCTTGGCCACGAGCTGTCCCACGTGTACAACCGAGACATCCTGGTCTCGTCGGTAGCCGGTGCGCTGGCCACGATGATCACTTGGCTCAGCTACGTGGCCGTGTTCTTCGGCGGGTCGGATGACGATGAGGGGCCCGGGTTCGTGGGGGCGCTGCTCATGATGGTTCTCGGACCGGTGGCGGCGGGGATGGTGCAGATGGCGATCTCCAGGACGCGGGAGTTCCAGGCGGACGAGTCCGGCGCTCGGCTGACGGGCGATCCACTGGCGCTGGCCTCGGCGCTGCGCAAGATCGAGATGGGCGCGCGCCGGCTGCCGCTGCCGGAGAACAGCCGCCTCACCTCGGCTTCCCACATGATGATCGCCAACCCGTTCAGCGGGTCCGGGTTCGGGCGGCTGTTCTCCACGCACCCGCCCACTTCCGAGCGGGTCGCCCGGTTGGAGCGCATGGCGGGCTACCGCCGCTAATCCGCCACGCCGAGGGCTCCCGCCACTCTCATGACAACTTGCCTCATGCTCGTCAAGCAGCCGAGTTGATCTTGCGCAGGATGGTGGCGAGGTCCTCGGGGAAGAAGACCTCGTCAGTGGCCTCCAGTTCCTCGGGGCTCCACCACCGGTGACCCAGCGTGGTGGCCTTCTCGATCTCCTCCATGTGCTCGTACGAGATGTCAGTGCCCTCGGCCACCCGAATTGCGAAGAACGTCTGGTCCTGGGTGATGGCGTACTCGGCGAAGAAGAACTCGATCGTGCTCGTGCCGTACGGACCGGTGAGTCGGTCGGCCCCGACCCGGATCCCGACCTCCTCGTGCAGCTCGCGCAGCGCGGCCTCCTGGAGCGTCTCCCCGTCCTCGGCGGCGCCACCGATGGTGAACCAGAACGGCTCATCGGGCCGGGCGGGATCGAACCCGTGGAGCAGGAGCACCCTGCCCTGTTCGTCGATGGGCAGAGCACGGGCCGTGAACCGGCGCAGGGGGATCTTCGTCACGTCATTGGAGCTTATGCGGGCGTTCTCCGGCTTGCGATGGGCCGGTGCTTCACTCGGAGTCGCCGGATGGCTGTTCGAGAGGGAAGAAGAGCGGGCTGAGCAGGTATTGCGCGCGGTCCGGCGTCGGCTGGTTGTCCAGCAAGGGCAGGAGTACGCGACGCAGCCCATTGATCATCTCTTCCAGCTCGCCGCGGTTGAGCCAGATGGCGTGCTGCCGGTAGCCGACGAGATCCGCGACCGGGTCGGCGTTCTCGCGGTCGAGGTAGGCGTTGAACTCGGCGACCAGGACCGCCATCGAGGTGGCGAAGACGCGCCGGTGGTCGTCGGGCGACAGCGCCGCGAGCGCGTCGGCGTCGACGGTGACCCGGTCGAGGCGTAGGCGGTAGTGGCGTTCCACCGCGCCACGCACTCTCCTCTCGTCGGCCACCTCCAGGATTCCGCCGGACGCGAGCAGGTCGACGTGCCGATAGACCATGGCCTTCGAGACGTCGGGGATCCGGGCGCACAGCTGAGTGGTGGTGAGTGAGCGCCCGCCGCGCATCGCGTGCACGATCCGCAGTCGTACCGGATGTGCCAGTAGCTCCAAGGATTCCATCCGAACAACGATCTCATGTTGTGCTACCGTTCGCAAAAAAGTAGAAAGGTTGGTGTCGGGATGATGGTGGAAATGGGCCCGGCGGCCGCCGCCACGGCGGTCGTCGAAATGGCGGGAAATGGGCACTTCGCGGACATCGAGCAGTTATTCGCCCCGCCGCTGCGAACGATGGTGTCCGCTGAGGCGCTGCGCGTCGAGTGGGAGGGCCTGATCTCCAGGATCGGGTCGATCTCGGCGCTGGGGACACCGGTGAGCGAGCCGGTCAAGGCGGGGCTGACCCGGGTCAGCGTGCCGGTGACGTGCGAGCGGGGCGGGTTGACGGTGGTCATGTCGGTCGACGAGGCCGGCCTGCTGCACGGTCTGCGGCTCGCGCCCCCGCTCACCGAGCAATGGACGCCGCCGCCGTACGCGCGTCGTAAGTGTTTCGACGAGCACGAGGTCACCCTGGGCTCCGGCGCGCTGGCTGTACCCGGGACATTGAGCCTGCCGCGCGGGCGCGGCCCGTGGCCCGGCGTGGTGTTGCTCAGCGGCGGCGGACCGTTCGACCGGGACGAGACCAGCGGCCCCAACAAGCCGCTCAAGGACCTGGCCTGGGGGCTGGCCAGCCGTGGAGTGGCGGTGCTGCGCTTCGACAAGGTGACCTACACCCACGCCGGCCGGTCCGACTTCACGATGACCGACGAGTACGTCCCGCACGCCGTCGCCGCCATCCACCTGCTGCAGCGCCACTCGAACGTGGATGCCGCCAGAGTGTACGTCGCCGGCCACAGCATGGGCGGCAAGGTGGCCCCGCGAGTCGCCGCCGCCGAGCCCTCCGTGGCCGGTCTGGTGCTGCTGGCCGGTGACGCCCAGCCGATGCACCAGGCCGCCGTGCGCGTCGTCAATTACCTCGCCTCCCTGGATCCCGGCGCGCAGGCCGCCGTCGAGATGATCACGCGGCAGGCCGCGATGGTCGACAGCCCCGACCTGTCGCCCGACACGCCCGCCGCCGAGCTGCCGTTCGGCTTTTCGGGGGCGTACTGGCTGGATCTGCGCGGCTATGACCCGGTGGCGACCGCGGCGGCGCTGGACAAGCCGATGCTCATCCTGCAGGGCGGCCGCGACTACCAGGTGACCGTCGCCGACGACCTCGCCCGCTGGCAGGCAGGTCTTGCCCACCGGGCGGACGTCACGATCCGCGTCCACGACGCCGACAACCACCTGTTCTTCTCCGGCTCAGGCCCGTCCTCTCCCGCGGACTACGAGTCGCCCCAGCACGTCGACGCGGCCGTGATCGCCGACATCGCCGACTGGTTGGCACCCCGACAGGGGAAGATCGCCCGACTGGTCTCCGGCCTCACGCGCTGACCACACCGACTCACATTTGACCGAGGGGCACGGCAATGATCGGAGAAACCGCAGCGGACGCTTCCTCCAAGACCGCTGAAGAACAGCTGAACTGGCTGCTGGGCGCGTCAGCCCGAGCCCCGCTGCCGGACAGTGAGATCCGTCAGCGCCTGGCACCGGCCCTGCTGGACGCGAGCGGCGGGCCGGAGGGACTCAACGCCGCACTGGCCGGGGTGGGCAGGCTGGCGGCAGGCAAGATCCTCACGACGCGACCGGATCTGGCCCAGGCGGAGGTGCGTGGTCATGCTGCCGGCTACCTCCTCACGGTGCATGTGGACGGGGCAGGGCTCGTGGACAACCTCCGCCTGACCCCGGACGAAGGCGAGCCGACCTCGTGGACGCAGATCGACACGCGGCTGGCTGAGCTGGGAACACGCGTGTCCTTCGCCGCCGCGGAGATCGGGCCGGACGGACAGTGCCGGATCGCCCACGGCCTCGCCGCCGACACGCGACGGCCGATCGGCTCGGCGTTCAAGCTGTACGTACTGGGCGCGCTCGCCCAAGCCGTCGCAGAGAAGCGAGCCGCGTGGGACGAAGAGCTGGCGATCCGCGAGGACTGGAAGAGCCTGCCCTCGGGCACACTGCAGGACCGCCCGGCCGGCACCACCCTCCCGCTGGCGGCGTTCGCCGACCACATGATCTCGATCAGCGACAACACCGCCACCGACCACCTGATCCACCACCTGGGCAGGGACGCGGTGGTGCGCCAGCTGTCGCTGTTCGGCCACCGGCAGCCCCAGGAGAACATCCCGTTCCTCACCACCAAGGCGCTCTTCCAGCTCAAGGCCGCCCCGGATGCGGCTCGGGCACAGCAGTACCTGGCCCTGCCGCGACACGAGCGCGCCGCCGCGTTACGGGAACTGGAAGGGCAGCCTCTGCCTGACGTACGAAAGACCTGGCCCCAACCGAACAACATCGACCAGATCGAATGGTTCGCCTCGCCGGCCGACATCTGCCACGCGTACGCGGGGCTGCTGCGGCTCGACCAGCCCGAGATCCACCACGCGCTGTCACTCAACGACGACGGGCTCAACCTGGACGCGGCCCGGTTCCCGGCAGTTTGGTACAAGGGCGGCAGCGAACCCGGCGTCGTGACCATGCACTACCTCGCCCGCACGGCCGACGGCCGCGCTCTGGCCACCAGCCTCATGGTGTCCGACCCCACCACCGCGCCCGACACGATGGAGATGGCGACCAAAGGCCAGTCCATCATCCGAGGCGCGTTCCACCTCCTGTCCTTGGCACGGTGAATCACTGAGTAGCACGGGCCGCACGTAGCGCAGGTAGGCCAGTGAGCCGGGAGCCGAGTCAGCCGCGCGGAGCGGTCGCGGCGCGGATCAGCCGCGCAGCTCCTCACTGATTTCCTCGTCCATCCGACTAGTCGTCTGGGTCGCCGAAGGCTTTCCGGATCTTGGCCGCGCCGTACTGGCCCGACGGATTGCAGATCGGGCACGCGCATGGCGGTCTTCCATGGGCGTCCGGCATGTAACGCCACCCGGTCACCTGGTTGACGCCGCGGATGCGGTGAATCTCGTCGGCCCTGATGGGCCGCGCGACGAAGAACTCGTACCCGCGTGCGTCCTGCTGGGCCGCGACCAGCGCGGCCGCCTCCGCGCTGGCCATCTCGGCCGGAAAGCGGCTGTAGTGGCCGACCTGCACCGGTTCGTCATCTGGCACCCGGAAATAGACCGCGATGAGGGTACGCTGCCCGCCTCGCCGCAGCTCGCGTACCCACTGATGGGTGATCTGGTACGACGGGAGCACCGGCAGGCAATAGACACCAGAGATCCCGTCATGCCCACCGCTCACCGCACGAATGCCGCTGCGCCGCATCGACCGCGTGTTCTTGGCCGCGGTGACGTGAACGAGCATGGTCATGATGACGCCCCTGACGAGTCAGCCGGTCGATGACAGCTACTGGCACTTACCCTTGAGCCACGCGCTGAGCTGGGATGTGTAGTCGGTCGCCACCCGCTTGGTCGACCGATCGAGCGCGGCCTGCCACGCGCTCTCGTTCAGCGTCCATGAGGGCGGCGGTTCCTCCCATTTGGTCACCTCCGGCCAGCTGGGCCCGCCGGTCAACACCCGCGCCAGGCCCGCGGCGGTGACGCGCCTCTTGAGCTCGGCCGCGATATCGGCATCATGGGAGTACAGGATGATCTCCTGCGACTCGTACCGCTCCTTGACCGGATCCAGGACCTCGGCCCACGCCCGCGACTTGACCGCGGCGTCGGCGCCGAGCAGGAACTGCCGGGTCTCGGGCTTGATCTCGACCAGCCCGATCATGCTGTTGGCCTTCATGGCGGCCAGCCACTCGCGGAAGGTGTAAACGGTCTCGCCGCTAAAGCTCCCCCGGTTGATCGTCCGCCCCTTGAGTGCGGTGTCACCGGCGGCCCACCAGATGTCGGTGATGTTCTTCTTGACGCCGCTCAGGCCCCAGGTGGAGGTGTTGTGCCACATGACGGCCTTCGTACCGTCTTTGGTGAGCTGTAGATCCGCTTCGACACCTGCCGCACCCCAGCCCTTGTACTTCCGGATGGCGGTGGGGTTGTTGGGCTGGCGTACCTGATCCCGGTTCCAGGTGTCGGCCCCGTTGGCGCCGCTGGGGTAGCCGCCATGCCCGAATATCTGCGGACACGGCGGTAACGCGGCGCTCGCCTGGGCGGGACTGCTTGCAGGTAGTACGGTCGCCAGCACACCGACGGCCAGACCGGCCACAACGCGCGATAACGCCAAGACCCTCACCTTTCGCTCACCCAATTACGCCAACCCTGGCATATCCGGATCACTACGAGGCCTCGGATACGGCGACCAGCGGCCTGGCGAGGCGGTGAGTCGGGCACCGAGCATCGTCCGAGCCCGCCCAGCACTGGTAGACCTTCACCACGTCACCAGGGCGCTTCAGCGCACGATCGCTCGGCCCACAAGTAGGGGCGCCGTTCGACACGTGTTTATGGAGAGCGGAGGCCCGAGGCACAGGAGAAAACGCGTGCCCTTGTGGACAGCGCTCGGCCGTGTGCCCCGGATATGCCCTGCGCGATCTCTGACGTACGGCGGGGCGCCCGCTACCTGTAGTTCACGAACTGCAGGGCGATGTCCAGATCCTTGCCCTTGAGCAGGGACATGACCTCCTGGAGATCGTCCTTCTTCTTCGAACTGACCCGAAGTTCCTCACCCTGGATCTGCGCCTTGACACCCTTGGGTCCCTCGTCGCGGATCAGCTTGGAAATCTTCTTGGCGTTCTCCTGGTCGATGCCCTCCTTGAGCGAGACCAGCATGCGATATTCCTTGCCGGACAGCTTGGGCTCGTCCGCGTCGATGATCTTCAGGGAGAGGCCTCGCTTGACCACCTTCTCCTTGAACACGTCGAGCGCGGCCCCGGCCCGCTCCTCGCTGTTGGCCTTGATCTCGATACTCTGCCCGGTCCAGCCGATGCTGGCCCCGGTGCCCTTGAAGTCGAAGCGGTGTCCGATCTCCTTGACCGTCTGGTTCAGCGCGTTGTCGACCTCCTGGCGGTCGATCTTGCTGACGATGTCGAAAGATGAATCGGCCAAAACGCACATCCTCTCGCTGCGTAAGCATTAGGCGGTATCCGGTTCCAGATCTTGCGGACCTCGAAACGCGCCCTCTGCGAACGCGGACCCCAGCGTACGAGCCTAGCCAGCATCGGCGCGTCGTGCAGGGCGCCGGGCCTTGATCCACCCGCCACACCGAAGGATCACCGGCGTCGCTTTTCGATTAGGGCGTTTTTCGATGGTGTTGGTGGCGATTGCGCGGGTGCCTGAGGCCGCCACCTACTGGCGCGCGAAGCTCATCAGCTAGATCCCGTTCTGCGACCTCCTCGTCGCCCTGGTGCCTGACAAGCCGTTACCGCAGGTCAAGGACACGGGTCCGGTCAAAGGGGTGGTTCGGTCGACGGTGGGGCGAATACCGTTTCGGCGGAGCAGGCAGGCGGGATCCGGCGTGGGACAAACCGGTGTCACGTGTACCTCGGAAGTCCGCTATTCTTCTGATGTCGCCGCGAGAGCGGATGGCACGGCAGGTTGCCCGAGTGGCCAAAGGGAGCGGTCTGTAAAACCGTCGGCTCAGCCTACGCAAGTTCGAACCTTGCACCTGCCACACCAGCAGAAAGAGGCCCTTCACCAGCGGAAACGCGGTGAGGGGCCTCTCTCGTTGATCGCCCGTGAGTACCCGCGATTCCCCCTGTTTCTCCGTGGCATCTGGCACGGATCTGGCACGCGATCATCGGGATGTTCCCGGTGTGGACTCGCACACTTTCTTCCCGGCCTGATCTTCCCGTCACCGTCGTCCCACCCGTCAGGGGAGTGGTCCTTGGTCTGCTCATCGTCCAAGGCGACGGGTCGAGTTGGCCCGCCTCTGCTACCGACGACGCAATGCTTGTCCTGATCACCTTCAAAGGCAGGTCTACGTCCCTCTTGGTCCACGCTGAACCACGCTGAGCGGCCTGGTCTCGCAAGCCCGAAAGCCGGTGTTCGAGGGCGGAAATCTGAAGGTTGCGCATCCTGCGTAGGCTCATCGCCTCAAGGTCGGAGTGGGGAGCGTAGCGATGAGACTATTCAGGACCCGTAAGTCGTCGTGCCGGTGCAGACCACAGTGGCCAGCTCTGGTGACGGAGATGAACGGGTATGCCATGCCGTGCCTACCAGACGAGCACGGCAGTCCGTTCACCTCCCTCGGCGGTCTAGCGGCACGGTGCGGCGAGTGCGGCGCGATCTACCCGGGAAGCTTCATCATCGAACCGGATACGCCACCCCCGTTCGAGTGGGCTCGCGAGCCGAAGGTCACCCTGTGCTCCTGCGAGCCGCGATGGCCGCAACTGATGGTCATGCTGGACGGACAGTGGTACCTCGGTTACCCCGGCTCGGGCGGACAACTGGTCGTCGACGGTGCGGCAGAAGAAGCCTTCTGCCGCACCTGTGGGGCTTACTTCCTGGGAGAGATGGTGGTTGATCTCGACGACAGATCACACCTTGTAGATTCAGACGAGACGTAGCTGGTGTAGGGCGCCGCGTCGCGCTTGCTTGGCGAGCCAGACCTGAAGAGAAAGGCCCGTCCATCGCCTCAACAAATCGAAAGCCCAGGCCGTTGACCTGGGCTTTCGCATGTGTGGAGCCTAGCGGATTCGAACCGCTGACATCCTGCTTGCAAAGACGCATGTCGATCTTTCTCGAGTCGCGAAAACGCAGCTCAGCAGACTGGTCACGTTCCCCGTGACTCCCCGCTGTTTCCCCTTGTTGCCCGCCCCATCGGGCACGCGACGGGCACGGCGTCGATTTGCCGACGGTTTTACAGCGCGTGACCGTTGCGGCTTGGATATGGCCTTCCACCTGCGACATGACCTTGTCTCACCGTGATGCAGACCATGATCATTGCACGTATATTGCGCGGCTGGCAGTTGTGGCGGAATCCCATCGCACGGGGCTGTTGCAGTAGCCCACCATCCCCTTCTCCTCCCCGCCTTCCCTTGTAGTTCCCGCCCCCAGGGCGAGGCCGCCGTGCCGATCCCTGCAAGCCCACCTGTCCCAGTCTGCGACGGGAACCCGTCGTATGGAGCGCTTCGCGGGGCACAGCATCTGGGCGCTCATTGCGAGAGCTCCTTGCGTCCGAAGGCGCCCGGGCCCGCATGGAACAGGCCGATGAGCAAGACGCCCACACCGATGGAGGCAAAGGACAGCGCGGGGTATCGGTCGATATGCGCCCACCACAACAGCAGGCCGCCGATGACGAGGCCGGTCCATCCTGCGACGAGGTTGGTGATGGGCCCATTGCCCAGGGCGGACGGGTAGCGCCTTCTGGTGATGCCGCGGATGAAATGAGGCAGTCCATTGCCGGCGACGAGACTGCCAAGGAAGCTGAGAACAATCGTCTGCCACATTGCATGAGGTCCTTATCGTCGGCCGAGTTGATGGCTGAGCATGGGAAGCAGCACCGCGTCTACGAGCGTGTGCAGGAACAGGTCGTCGAGGGGTTGGCCGGTGACGAGGAGACGAGACAGCAGCGTGGCCGAGCTGATCTCGGCGAGGAGTGCATGGTCCATCGTTGCGGGGATCTCGCCTCGATCGATGGCCCGGGCCATGACGGCCGCGAACACATCGCGTTTGTGGTCGAGGACGTGTCGGCGTACGGTGTGCGCGAGATCAGGGTCGCGGCGCATCGCGACGAGCAGTCCAAGAATGAGCGCGCTGTCTTGACCGGTGAGGCTGGCACGCAGGCTCAGCAGAACCGCCACCAGGTCGTCACGCAGGCTCGCCGTGTCGGGTGGAGCGGTCACCGGCGTTCCCGCGTACCTCCGTATGGCCGTCGCCACCAGGTCGGCCTTGCCCGGCCATCGCCGATAGATCGTGGCCTTGCTGGCGCGAGCCCGTTCTGCGATGGCCTCGATGGTCAACTGGTCATAGCCGACTTCGCTCAGCAGACTCATGGCTGCGAGCAGGATGGCTTCTTCTCTGATCTCACCCCGTCGGCGCGCCGGCATGGCTGATCCTCATCGAAACGGTGCCGTTCACATTCGAGAAGTGTACGCCAGCGTTTCGTTCTGCGGAAGTGCCCTGCGTGAACCAGTCACGAGATCGGCGGCCACCGTGACTGTCGGCCGGATCGGCGGCAATGACTTCGTCCAGAGATGGGCAGCGACACCTGGCTCATCCGCTGCAGTCCGCCGGTTCAGAGGTCAAGGTCGGCGATCAACCACCTTGCTCGGTGAGCCAGGGTGAGGAACGAACCCTGGATCGTCGATCGCCCCCAAGCACGTACGGTGGCCGGCCACGCCGTGGCGATCGTAAGGGCTGTATCTGTGCGGCGGCGTGGCAACCTTGGTCGGAGCGTTCGGTCGGTACGGCGGTGCTGGCGTGCGGCGGCCGGCCCGGTGTCCCGCCGCCGTCCGGGACCGGCCCCCAGGCCGCACGCCCGGACGGCGGGCGGGCGGAGGGCCGGGGGCACGGCGGCGCGCCGCGCCGCCGCTTGATGACTCAGGTGCAGATTCCGCGGCTCATCGTCTCCTTCCACACCAGCGAAGTTCAGGTTGCCGCCCGCGTGATCGACGAGCGCCGCCCGTACCTGGCATTCAGCACGTCGGAGGCGGACGTCTCGGTCTCCACCACAGGCGGCGGCCCGGTCACCGACGCCGACCTGGCCCTGGCTCGCGAGATCTACAGCGCCGCTGCTCGCTACCTGGCCGACTGCGAGCGCCTGCACGCCGAGCAGCCGGCCACCGGCAAGGCCACCGACCAGACGGCGGCCTGACAGGCAAGGCGGGGCCGCCAGAAGGTGCAACTTCCGGCGGCCCCTCGGTTCTCCCTGATCTCACTCACGAGAGGTTCCCAGCATATGTTCAAGCGGCTGCCTGGGGATGAGGCGCGCAACCTCGTCACCACCACGCCCGGCACGGCCGTCGTCTTCCGCCCGGCCGTCATCCGAACTCCCGCCATCATCACCCTGATCATCTTCACCTGGCGCATCCTCACCGGATGCGTCCGGCTCGTATGGCGGCACCCCGTCGCGACCCTCGTCACGTCGACGCCCGGCGCGCTCACACTGGCCTACGGCTGGCAGACCGCTCTCCTGCTCCTCGCGCCCGTCCCCACCGGACTCCTTGCCTGGGCCGCCACGGACCGGCTGAGCTTCACCCGACTGATCGGCCTGCGACTGCTCGCCTGGTGGCGGCTGACCTGGATCTACCGGCGACACTGGCAACCCGTCATGATCGTCTCCGGTCTAGGACGGCACCTGTGGGGCCGCGACTACCTGCCCCGCCTCGGCAAGCTCACCTGTAGGCATGGGCCGACCTGGTCACCGTACGCATGCTCAAAGGACAGTCGGTCGCCACGCATGCGACCTGGGTGGCTGACCGGCACGGTGTGATGGCCGCCGCTCGTCGGCTCGGCCACTCCAATGCCAGCGTGACCACGCGCCACTACGCTCGCGCCGTGGAAGGTCGAGACAAGGAGATCGCGGAAGCCTTTGACGGGGAGTACTTGAAGGGGAGTGGTGTGGAAGACCGTCGGCCATCTGGCACGTTCGTGGCACGGCAGGAAAAGCGGCGGTTCTCCTGGGCGACCAGCAAGCCTTCTACCAGCAAGAACGGCGATAGCGGATCTTCGTCGGCAAGAGGTCTGTAAAACCGTCGGCTCAGCCTACGCAAGTTCGAACCTTGCACCTGCCACACGCAGTAAGCGCAGCTCAGAGGCCCTACGGGGCCTCTTCTGCGTTTCAGGGGCATGCAGCCATGAGCCACCCTGAGCGCCGTTTGTCGCTGGTCGCGGGATATGCGCGGGATGGATCACGAGGCGTTTCCCCAGGTGGACGCCCCCCTAAGAGGAAAGGGACCTCCAGTGGCCCTCGGAGACGACTTCGACGGTGCCGTCGGTCACCTTGATGGCCGTCTGGTCGTCAATGGCGTACGCCGGACCCGCGATGTCGGCGGCCCATCTCTCGGCGTCGGCCATGGTGTTTCCCGGCATGAGCTCGTGTCCCAGGTGCGGGAAGATCGAGAAGTCGACGACCCCTAAGGTGCGGTCGCTTCCGGTGGGCGGCGTCCATTCGACGAAGTAGTCACCGATCCGGGGGGTCATCACCATGCTTCCGGCGCTCACCCCCACCCAGACCGTCTCGGGCAGCGACGGCAGGAGATCCGCCAGCCCGGACTGCCGCATCCAGTGGCAGAGGTACGTCGCATCGCCGCCGTCCACCAGCAGGACGTCGGCCTCCCGCACCCAGGGGACCCAGCGGTCCTTGCCGATGCTGGGCAGCGCGGTGAGCTCGAGGACACCCACCGACTTCCAGCCCAGGTCGCACATGGGTGCCGGGGTCTGTCCGGCGATGAAGCGCCAGGCTGAGGCCGGCGTGCACATGGGGTGGCCATACTCCGCCGTAGGGATGCAGAGGGCACTGGAGTCGGCGATCGGCTTACCCAGCAGGTCCACCAGCGCATCGCGGATGCTCGCGTTCGTGACGCCTCCGGACGTGAGAAGAAGCTTCAAGATGCCTCCCGGTTCGAGTGCGATGGAGCGGTGTGACGTGTAGACCTGCGACCACCGCGAGACTCACCGCTGCTGGGGGCAAACGCTTGGTAGATAAGGATCGAGCCGCCGCAGCACCGCAGGGACCGCGGCCGCTGTGCTGGTCATGTTCCTAACGCTGTTTCGGCGTGAGGAGACGGGCGCTAATTTCCTGCCGCCGCCGCCAAGACGTCGACCAGCGGCTCCGCAGTGGTGATGGCGCTGACCGTCATCTCGTGGGGACGTCGCTGGTGGGCACGTACGCCGCAGTCTCTCCAACTCTTCGCTCTCCAGGGCCCCCACAGCCTGGACGACACTGGCGACAATCTGCTTGACGGGCTGACAACCTCGATTTTACAGAGTATTGGGATGGCCGATACGGTTGATTCGGTCAAGATCTTTGCTCTTATGAGGTTGAAGCATGAAGAAGCTCACATCCGTTCTGCTAGGTTCCGCCGCCGCGACGGCCATGCTGCTGACACCGGCGACCGCAGCCACCGCACAGGCGGGCACCGCACGGACGAGCACGGAGACCGCCGTTACGAAGGCCACCACCGCGTCGGCTCAAGCCGGGGTCGAGCGCGACAGCATCAGTTGCTCCCGGCCCAGAGGCAAGTGGGCCAACTACTCGTGGGGTGAGGGCAACACGACCGCGACCATCTACTTCAACAACCACTGCAGCCACAAGGTCAGCGCCAAGATCATGTTCGTGAGGAAGGGCTCGGTCGGCGACAAGGCGGCCAAGTACCGTTGCATGACGGTCAACGCCCACACCAAGGGCAAGAAGAAGTTCTACGCCGCTGTCTACAAGCCGTATTCCGTGACCCGCGTCGCGCGCTGCAGCTGAGCCGGCCGCCCGTGTCCAGCGGGCATGACAGAGCCATGCTCAGGGCGACTGACGATCGCTCCTCGAGCCCTGCAGGCCCCTGCATACAGCAGCCATGCGCCCCCAGATGCATGTCCACGGGATATGCGCCAGATGGATCTTCAGGTGGATCCTGAGATGAAAGCCGTATGGCCAGGTCAGAGGCTGACGCGGGCGAGAATATCGGTCCGCGGTAAAACCGTCGGCTCAGCCTGCGCAAGTTCGAACCTTGCACCTGCCACCAGCGGAAAGAGGCCCTTCACCAGCAGGAATGCGGTGAGGGGCCGCTCGCTGATCACCCGTGTGTGCCTGCGGTTCCCCCCTGGTTCCCGTGGCATCTGGCACCGCGATCACGCCTGTCGGTTTCCTGTGCGGACGCAGGCACCCCTCTGTTGGCCATCTCGCCCCGAACATCCGGTCCGGTGAGTGATAGCAGACACGGCCAGCGTAGTCGGATGATCGTCAGTTGGGAATACGTCGCTGTTTCCGGCGCAACAGGCAAATCCCGCGATGGCGAGTCATCGAGTTCGCGTCGCCATCGGGGCTTGACAATCCTTGCGTTACTACCGATCCGAATATCTGCTGCGGTAGACGCGAAGTTCGCCGTTGGGTAGCCGGATGCCCTCGGGGGTTTTGCCGATCTCACGCCAGCGGTAGTACGGCGGTGCCGCGCTAAGATCGCGTCCCGTGCTTTCGGATAATTTATGGCGGATTATCAGGATTGGATTAGTCGGTCTGGTCCTTGCGGCGGTTGGCGCGGGCCTAGTGCTCGGCGACGCCTGGCTCTGGGCGGCCGTCGAATGGTCGCCGCCGGCCTACGCGGAGTTTTACCTGCGCGGCGGGTTCGACACCCCGACGACTGTGGTGCTGCTCGTGGCCGCCCTGGTGAAGGCCGCGCTCCTGTGGCTGATCCTGCGTGCCCCCGCACCCGGACCGCTGAACCGCCGGGCGAAGGCGCTGCGCCGACTGCTGTATCTCGCGGTGGCGTACAACCTCGTGCTGTGGTTCCCGATCGTGCTGCTTCCCGACGCGGTCAACATGGCATTCCAGCTCGCGCTGTGGACCGCGATCGACGTCCTCTACCTGCTCGTTATCCGCTGGCGGTCCCGCATGCTGCGCGCGGCCGCCGGAGCGATGTTCGCGGTCGAGCTGGCGGGGATGGCCAACGGACTGCTCGACGATCTCGACCTCCCAGAGCTTGGATCGGGCGGCATCGTCGAACCGGTCTTGATGCTGAGCGGAGTGGTGGCGACCATCCTCACGGTCGTCGGGCAGCGGCGCGACGGCCGGTGGAGCCGCGGCACGCAGATCGCCGGGTTGTTGTCGCTGGGTGTCTACGCGCTGGCGATGGCGCCCAACGTATTCTCCGGCGGCACTCCGGCGTTGCTGATCATGATGGACGCGGTGAACCTCGTCAGCACCGTGTGGATGGCCGCGACCGCCCGTGAACTGCCCGCGGAGGACTGCCTGGCGGACCCTCCGCCCGCGCGGCGGCGTGTGATCCGCGTCGTGGTCGCGGCCGTGACCGTGCTGCCGATCATCGTACTGATCCAGCCGGAGCAGGCCGCGCACCTCACCTACACCGGCCGGTCGATGGGCTGCTACGACCGGCCGAGCTTCGGCGACCTGAAACCCGCGGAACGCGACGCCGCGTTCCTGTGCCGAGCGCGGAGCAGAGCTGGCGGAGTCCCGCCCATGTTCCCTGACAGCGTGTCGGATCAGGCGATCCTCGCGTACGGGCGGGCGCTGTGCCGTACAGAGGACCGCGACGAGCAGAAGGCGATTCTGACGCGGGCCGGGAGCGCGCGGCCCGCTTGGAGCGTGGACCCGTGGGACCTCGTCTACGTGTGCCCGGAGATCGTCGGTGCGACAAATCCCGAGCTGCTGCGGTCGACCACGCAGACGGAGGCGGACAACGCCGCCTACATCGCCAAGAAGAACGCGAAGTGCCGCGACCCGTGGCCCCGGACGAAGGGTGTCGTCCAGGGCACGGCCAACTACTTCCTGTTCGTCGACGGCGATCCCGGCTATCTGGTCCAGGACCCCGAAGACGAAGCGGCCGACGAGGCGGCGGAGGAGGCGATGGGCAAGGTCTACGACGACAGCAACCTCATCGGGGTGGCCGGCAGCGCGGCGCTCATCGGGCACGTCGAAGACGTCTCTGATCTGTGCCTTACCGTGAAGGCATTCCGCGCCGCACCGCCACAGCGGACGGCCGGGTGGGACCAGGTCAGCGAGGTGCCGATCGTCAGCCGCAGCGGCCAGCTCACTGTGCCCTACATGGGCGAGGGCGGAGATGTGGGCGCGGGCGCCCCGATGCCCAACCTGGCGATCGCGGGGAAGGGCCGCTACCGGCTCCGTGTCTACGTGCGGGTCGACGCTGCGGGGGAGGAGCAGCACCTGGTCGTCGTGTTCCCGGGTGCGTCGAGGAAGAGGCTTGAGCTGAAGTCGTGAGCGGTGGCGGGGCGCACACTCTCCTCCGTACGGGCACCCTACCGAGCGAAGGGATCAGCGAGTTGACGCTGTCGACAGCCGACCTCACCGCATCGGATCATGAAGCCATGTCGGAACAGATCCCCGCCCACCTTGACGGCATCGGCCCGGGCTGGCGTCCGCTGCTGCTACGCCTGCACGAGGAACTGCTGGCCGTAAGCCCCGGCTACAGCGTCCAACAGGTCAAGGAGAAGTACGGCACCTTACGCGTCTACCTCCTCACCGGCCTGTTGCGCCACCTGCACCAGGGGGGCGACAAGTGGCCCGAACCACATGAGGCGGAACGCTACAAGCGGGAGGACGACGCGGCGACACTCCTCGTACGCGCCGCTGAACAGGAATCGGCCAGGATCTGTGAATACTGCGGTAATCCCGGCCAGGCCAGGAAACGCCCCTGGATCAAAACCCTGTGCGACGACTGCGACGCCTGCCGCTAAGACTGTGAGCGTTTCGTGGCGTCACCCTCGGGCCCAAAAGCGATCTACAACCACAGGGTTAGGATCGGATCATGCCTTTAACGGTGATTGACGTGGACCGGTTCGAGCTGTCGAGGCCCCGTCTGGAGGCCATCGCCTACCGTCTCCTCGGCTCCGCAGACGAGGCACAGGACGTCGTGCAGGAGACGTTCCTGCGCTGGCAGGCCGCCGACGTCGACCGCGTCGAGGTCCCCGAGGCTTGGCTGACGAAAGTACTCACCAACCTGTGCCTCAACCAGCTCACCTCCGCGCGGGCGCGCCGCGAGACCTACGTGGGCCAATGGCTTCCCGAGCCACTGCTGGCCGGGGACCTGATGCTCGGCCCGGCCGACACCGCTGAGCAGCGCGAATCGGTCTCGTACGCGGTCCTCACCCTCATGGAGCGCCTGTCCCCTAACGAACGGGCCGTGTACGTGCTGCGGGAGGCCTTCGACTACCCGCACCGGGAGATCGCCGAGATCCTCGACATCACCGAGGCGGCCAGCCAGCAGATCTTTCACCGTGCCAAGAAGCATGTCGCGTACGGCAAAGCCCGCACCGAGATCGACGAGGCCGCCGCCCGGCGGATCGTCGAGGAGTTCCTCGCGGCCGCCACCAGTGGTCAGACTGATGAGCTCGTACGCCTGCTCACCAAGGACGCCATCTCCATCGGTGACGGCGGAGGGAAGGTTCCGGCACGCACCAAGGCGTTCGAGGGAGCCGTCGCGGTCGCGAAGTTCGTGTGGGGCATGTTCAAGCCCGCCGAGGCCAAGCGCGCCGTCGTCGGCGGCTCGCCCGAGATATACGCCTGGACCGCCAATGGCGAACCCGCCGTTGTGGCCGTCGTGGAAGGCCGGGTCGTCGCCATCATGTGCCTGGAGGTCACCGCCGAGGGCATCACCGCCTGCCGTACCCAGGCGAACCCCGACAAGCTCGAACGCGCGACCGAGCAATGGGCGGCGGCCGGCCATGGGGAGCCCCTTCTCGTGATGTGACGTGTCTCACACCGCGTTCCTGTCAGGAAACGGCGGGCCATCCGGTTCAAGTGGCACATCCGAACCGGACAGGAGCCTGAAATGCAGCATCGCGTCATCGTTCTCGGAGCCGGATACGCCGGAGCCAGCGCCGCCGGCCGCCTCGCCAAGCGGCTGCGCCGCGAGGACGTCGCCATCACCCTCGTCAACGCCGAGCCCGACTTCGTGGAACGCGTTCGCAATCACCAGCTCGCGACCGGCCAGGACCTCAGGCCCCGGCCGCTCAGCGAGATCTTCGCCGGCACCGGCGTCGAACTGAGGCTCGCGAAGGTCACCGGCGTCGACGTCGACCGCAAGACCGTCGCCATCACCGGTGCGAGCGGCGCCGAAGAACTGGAGTACGACACCCTCGTGTACGCCCTCGGCAGCGACTGGAACAGCCAAGGCGTACTCGGGACCGCCGAGCACGCCTACCAGCTCGCCAGCCGTACCGGAGCACTCCGGCTACGCGGGCGCCTGGCGGGCCTCGACGCCGGGCAGGCCGTGGTGGTGGTCGGCGGCGGCCTCACTGGCGTGGAGGCCGCCACCGAGATCGCCGAGGCCCGCCCGGACCTCAACGTCGCCCTGGCCGCCAGCGGCGGCCTCGGCGACTGGCTCTCACCCAAGGGGCGCGAGCACGTAAGGAAGGTCTTCGGCGGGCTCGGCATCACCGCGTACGAGCACGCCGCCATCAGCGGCGTCGAAGCCGACCACGTCACCACCGCCGACGGCAAGGTCATCCCCGCCGCGGTCACCGTATGGACCGCCGGTTTCGCGGTCCACCCGATCGCGAAGGCGACCTCCCTGGAGGTCTCCGGCACCGGCCAGATCGTGGTCGACCGGACCATGCGCTCGGTTTCACACCCCGACGTGTACGCCGTCGGCGACGCGGCCATGGCGATGGGCGCCGGAGACAAGCCGCTGCGGATGTCGTGCGCCTCGGGAATCCCAGTCGCCTGGCTGGCCGCCGACGCCATCGCGGCGCGCCTGACCGGCCGGAAGGTCCCGAACAAGACGATCGGCTACTTCAACCTGTGCGTCTCACTGGGCCGCAAGGAGGGCCTGATCCAGTACGTCACAGCTGACGACCGGGCCAAGCAGGCGGTCCTGACCGGCCGACTGGCCGCCGCCTACAAGGAACTGATCTGCAAGAGCGCCGCATGGAGCGTCGCCAACCCGACACTGGGGATGCCGACCCGGCCCAATCGCGTTACGCGTGAGCAGACGCTGATGCAGGAGACCGCATGAACATCGAGCATGCGCTGCAAGGCACGGCGCCGGCCGTGGGGGGTCACCCCCACGGAGGGTGACCCGCTACCGTGCTGGCCACCAGGCGAAGCGCTCAGGCCGGCGGGCCCGCATCACGCGCCGCCCGTCGGGTGCTCACCACGTTCCGCCCATGCCAGGCGAGTACGTAGCACGCGAGTATCACAGCGGCCCCGTCGGCGCCTCCCAGGATCATGCTCCGAACCAGGTCGTAGCCGCTCACCGCGGCGCGGTCGGTCACCGCCCCGGCGGCGGCCCCGGCGATCACGGCCACCGTGACCATGGCCAGCACCGCGCCGCGCACCCGGCCCGCCACCCCGGGCAGCCGTTCCGACCGGAGCGGGGTCCGCCGATACCAGAGCGCGAACCATCCGGCCAGGGCCGCCAGACCACCTACCGAACTGGCGTACATGAGCACGTTGAACACACGATGCGGGCCGATGACCGGTAGCCGCAGCACCTGCCAGTGCGCCACCGCGAACCCGCCGACCTGCGTGAACCCGTCCCAGACCAGGTGCGTGGCCATCCCGGCGACCAGCGCCGCCACCACCGTCACGGGCGCCGGCCGCGGCGCGACGGGCAGCCGGGCGCGCAGCCCGGCCGGGGCCAACGCGACCAGCGGTGCCCGGAGCACCTGGTGAAACAGCACCAGCAGCACCGCGCCCGACGGCACCCCCAGCAGCACCCCCCACCATGCGTGCGTGCTCGCCGACGAGAACGGCAGCGGCAGGTAGTACGGCAGATCAGGTATGACCGCCCCGACCGCCAGCGCCGACGGCGGTAACCACCGCCGCATCGGCAGGATCGCGGCGACATGGCTCAGGGTGAACGGCACACGCCATTATTGGCACTCGCCGTCCGGACGGTGATCTATATCGATATCTCCGTGGATCATCGCCGCGTCCGCAGGACGCGGGGAGAGGCGCCCAGCTCACGGCGGCACGCCTTGTTGAACGCCTGCAGGTCCGCGATCCCCACTGCCGCGGCGATCGCGGGGATCGCCAGCGTCGACTCGCGCAGCAAGTGCAGCGCCCGCGACAGCCGGCGGCGGCGGATGTAGGCGACCACCGTGTCACCGCTCTGGGCGCGGAACAGCCGGGTGAGGTGGTTGTGCGAGACCCCGGCGGCCCTGGCGACGTCCGGTACGGTCAGCGGCGCGGCCAGGTTCGCCTCGATGTACTCGATCGCCGCGGCCACCACGGCGGGCCGGCTGCCGACCACGGGCAGGCTCGCCACCCGCCAGAGCACCGACCACACCTCGGCCGACGCCCTGGCCGGAGTGCCGGGGACGGCCGCGATGGCCTGGCGCAGCGCTGCGCCGATGATCGGGGCCTGGTCGCCGGCGTCCCGCATGACCGTCACGGTGCGGCGCTCGTCCTCGCCGGGCAGGCGGAAGTGCGCGTACAGGTGCTCTGATCTGCCCCGATAGTGGTAGTGCACCTCGGCGCCAGGCGGGATCAGGCTCACGTGTCCCGGCTTGATGGCGTGCGTGGTGTTGTCCAGGACGAGTTCGGCCGCGTAGCCGTACAAGTGGAGTTGCCACAGGTCGGGCAGCCGAAATACGTCGTGGAGGCCGACGACGCCGTGCACGCCCACTCCCGCCCCGGCCACCACGGGCGGCTCGGAGAGCGCGATCGTCAGGTGACGCACAGCGCATGTCTACCCCAGCGGGGGAAAATCAACCAGTAGATGATGATTACAACCCACGACACGGCGAGTGTCCGATTCTAGCTTTGAGGCATGAGAACCACTTTGCTCACCTCCGCGCAGGTGGCCGGCTTCGTGGCCGCCGGTTACCTGCGGCTCGACGGAGTCGTCCCGGACGAGCTCAACGACCAGGCGATCGACGTATTGGAGGCGGGAATCCCGCGCCTGCCGTACGGGACCCCGATCGACAAGGCATTCCCCGAGGGAACGTTCGCCCGCCGCCTCATCGAGCTGCCCCAGGTCGCCGGGGCCCTGCACTCCCTCGTCGGGCCCGGCCCGACCGTCGACCACCACGCCGTGCACATCCGCGAGCCGTACAACGGACAGGCCCAGCCGCTGCACGCCGACGCCATCATCGACACCCGTGTGGACGCCTTCGACGTACAGCTCATGTACTACCCCCGCGAGGTCACCGCGGACATGGGCGGCACCCTCGTGGTGCCCGGTAGCCACCTGCGCCGCGTCAACGAGAGCGACACCGGCCGCTACCAGAACCTGCTCGGGCAGACCCGGCTGACCTGCCCCGCCGGGACGGTGATGCTGCTGCACCACGGCATCTGGCACGGCGGCCGGCGCAACGACAGCGCGGTCCGGCGGTACATGTTCAAGATCCGGTTCAACCCCACCGTCCCGCAGGTGCTCCTGTGGGACACCTCCGACCTCGCCGACCCCGCCGTCCTCGGCGAGCTGGGCAGGCGTTTCCCCTGGTACGAGCAGGCAACCGGCCGACTGGAGTTCCACAATCGGGCACTCCTGTGGCGCGCCATGACCGCGGATCCCTCCTTCGACATCGACTACTGGATCACGCGTGTGAACAACCGTCCCGGGAGGGTCGCATGAAGCAAGAAGTGCTCGTTCTCTACTTGGCCACCTCCGCCCTCGACGCGCCGGTGGTGGGATGGTCCCGCTACGACGGCACCGGGCGTACCGATCCGACGGCGGGTGACGGGGACGAACCGCCGTACGAGACGGGGGTGGACGCGCTGCGCGACGGCTGGCGGCTGTTCCAGGCGTCGCAGCTGATCCCGCCGTACCCAGGGCACGAATACGACACGTCGTTTCTCAAGCACGAGTTCTTCTTCGAGAAACTGTCCTGATAGCGCTTCCCGGCCGGCGAGGGCGACCGAGGCCAGGCGAGACCCGGCCACCCCCATGGAGCGGCGCGGCTACCTCAGGAACGGTGAGTTAGGGTGACCCGCGTGAGCCCACGTGAGGTGGCAGCAGGCCGATTATCGAGCCTGCTCGCTCGTGCCCGATCGGCGGCGCTTGTCGGGAAGATGGGTGAGCGCCCCGCACCACTCGCCGAAGTGGCCGCTCTGCTGCTCGTGATCCTGCTCTTCGCATGGCTTCATACCGCCGTCGGGAAGGACATCGCAGCCGCCACCGCCAACGCTCTGGCCGTGCAGTCCATAGAGCGGGCCGTCCATCTGGACATCGCACTCAGGGCGAACCAGTGGCTGACCGAGCATCCGGCCCTCATCCAGCCGGCGGTGTACTACTACCGCCTGTACTACCTCGCGATCATCGGTGTGCTGGTGTGGGTCTTCGTCCGGCATGCCGAGGTCTACGTCAAGGTTCGGCGGACCCTCGTCACGATGCTCGTTCTCGTGCTGCCCGTTTACTGGGCGCTGCCCATGTCGCCCCCACGGTTCGCTTTACCGGGCGTCGTCGACATCATCGCCGAGCACGACATCCTGGGCGGCCATGCCTCACGAGAGATCGCGAACGGCCAGAACCTGACAGCGATGCCCAGCATGCACGTGGGGTGGTCGTTGTGGTGCGCGTACGCCGTGTGGTGCGCGCTGCGGCCCTCCCATCCGCGATGGGCGTTGCTGCCATGGATCTTTCCGCTGGGCATGATGGCAGTCGTGCTCGTCACGGGGAACCACTATGTGCTCGACATCGCCGGAAGCGTCGTGTTGCTGGCCGTCTCCATCGTTGTCGTATCAGCGTGGAACCACCTCGCCGAGCGCCGGCGTGCTCGGGATCGCGGCGGTATGGGGACAATGGCGCGATGACGACGTGGTACCGCCGCGCGCGACGCGGACAGCCGATGACTTGCGCGCGACGTGGGACACACTCGAACGGCTCTGGCTGGAAACGGCACTCCAGCTGACGGTCCGGTGGGGCTACGCTGCTCACCCTTGCCGGCGACCAGCCCGCCCCCTGCTCGGCACTCGCCGGAGCAGGCCGGGACTGGAGTGAACACGTAGCGGTATGAACGACGCCGAGGTCAGCGTCCGGTGAGGCCGTCGAGCATCAGGTTGAGGGTGAACTCGAACCGCTCGTGCCCGGTGCCGGCGGTCAGTTCGGCCGCGTGCCGCCTGGTGTTGGGGAATCGGTCCTCGGGGAGGGCGGCGAAGCGGTTCAGCAGCTCGTCGCGAGATAGAACCCACTCATCGTCGGCGCCTTCCCCGCCGGCTCCGGTGTTGTCGCTCTGCCGTGTGGTGCGCAGGGAGGCTTCCAGGCTGTAGGCGTTGACGTACAGGGTCAGGGCGTCGCCGGCCCAGGCCGCGGTCTGCGCCGGTACGCCGCCGGCGAGGAGGATCGAAAACAGCCCCTCGCCGACGCGCAGGGTTTCCAGGTTCGTCGGTACGACGGCCAGGGCGGCGCGGGAGATGCCGGGGTATTTCAGGTATTGGTCGCGCATCTGCGCGCACACGCCGATGATCTGTTCTCGCCAGGTGGCCGGGTCGGGCTCGGGGAGGACCAGCGCGGCGCTGAGGCGGCCGATGAGCAGGTCGTCCAGGTCGGTCTTGTTGACCACGTGGAAGTACAGCGACGCGGGCCCGGTCTTGAGGGCGGTGGCCACACGCCGCATGGTCAGCGCTTCGTACCCCTCGGCCGCCACGATGCCCAGCGCCGTGTCGACGATCAGGTCGACGGTGATCGGCTGCTTGCGGCGGGCGGGCGCGGCAGCGCGGGCGGCGGTGTCCTGGTCGGTGGGCTGCTGATGCCGGGCCGCGCGCCGCTGCTCGGGAGTGGACCTCATGGGGTCACCTTACCAGCGAATAGAACACCTTTCCATTTGAATGGAGCACTGTTCTATAGTAGAACAGTGTTCTATGGATATAGATGAGCGCACTCCACCTGCGACGACGCTGAGCCTGCGGCACGCGTGGGCCGTCCTGGCCGTCGTCTTCATCGCCGACGTCATGGACCTGATCGACTCCAGCGTCGCCAACCTGGCCGGGCCCTCCATTCGCGCCGACCTGGGCGGCGGCCCGGTCACCCTGCAATGGGTGCTCACCGGCTACACCGCGGCCTTCGCCCTCGGCCTGGTCACCTCCGGGCGGCTGGGCGACTTGCTCGGCCGCCGCCGGCTGTTCCTGATCGGCATGACCGGTTTCACCCTGGCCTCGCTGGCCTGCGGTCTGGCCCCGAGCGTCGCGTTCCTGATCGTCGCCCGCATCCTGCAGGGCCTGTTCGGATCCGTCATGATCCCGCAGGGCCTGGCCCTGGTGAAGGTCGTCTTTCCGCCCGAGCACCTACGCAAGGCCCTGATCCCGTTCGGCCCGGTGATGGGCCTGGCCACCGTGGCCGGGCCGATTCTGGCGGGCTGGCTGCTGCATATGGACCTGTTCGGCAGTCAGTGGCGGTCCATCTTCCTGATCAACGTCCCGATCGGCGTCATCGCCGCCGCGCTGGGCTGGCGTGTCCTGCCCCGCCGTGGCGGTGAGGACGCCACCGTCCGCCTCGACCTCACCGGTGTGGCCCTGCTCACCGCCGCCTCGGCCCTGCTCATCATCCCGCTCGTCCAAGGCCGCGAGCTCGGCTGGCCCGTGTGGACGTACGCCATGATGATCGCCGCCGCCGTCGCCCTGGCGCTGTTCGTCGTCTCCGAACGCCGCAGCCGGCACCCGCTCATCACGCCCTCGCTGTTCGGCAAGCGCAGCTTCGTCGTCGGCCTGGTGATCACCGGCGGGTTCTTCGCCTCACTGGGCGGCTTCACCCTGGTCATCAACCTGCTGCTCCAGCTCGGCATGCGCTGGACTCCCATCCACGCCGGGCTCACCCTGATCCCCTGGGCCCTCGGCACGGCCATCGCCGTCGGCCTGGCCGGCGCCTTCCTCGCCGAGAAACTCGGCCGCGCCACCCTGCAGATCGGCCTCGCCCTCGCCGTCACCGGCCTGCTCGCACTGTGGTGGACCGTCGCGCACTTCGGCACCGCGATCACCTCATGGAACCTGGCCCCGGCACTGCTGATCACCGGCTTCGGCTCCGGCCTGATCTTCGTCCCGCTGGTCGACTACATCCTCGGCGACGCCACCCCCGAAGAGGCCGGTACTGGCGCGGGCATGCTCAACGCGGTCCAGCAGTTCGCCGGAGCCCTCGGCGTCGCCGCACTCGGCACGGTCTTCTTCGCCCGCGCCGGCCACCCCACCACTGGCTCCTATACCGCCGCCGCCGAACTCGTCTTCGTCATCGCGGCCGCCCTCTACTTCCTCACACTCCTCCTGGTCAGCCTGCTCCCCAAACACGCCCAACAAGCCCACGGCTGAGCCACGTAACCCGTCGGCTGGACGCCCCTCACCGTGCGCGAGCGCGAGGTGCTCATCGAGGTCGGGCTGGTCGATTGACCCAGGGCTTGGCTTGTCGAAGAAGTAAGTGCTGGTCATAGGACTGGTCGAGGCTGAGCCAGCCCTGTTGAGCCCTCTCTGGCTCTCCTGCGTCCGGTGGCTATAACGGAGCGGCATTGATCTTCGTCGTGACGCCCCGGGGGACAACGTGATGACCCATATAGGACGAATGGCCGCCGGTGTGGGCCTGCTCGCCGCCCTGTGCGTGCCGGGGCAGGCGGTCGCCGATCCCGAACCGCCCCCAGCAGGGGCGGCGCCGCCGGTGATGGACCTGGTGCTGGACGGCGATTCGCTCTCTCTGCACGACTCCTTCGCGATCCTCGAAGGCCGTCCCGTCGTCGTGCGGCTCGCGGCGGACGCGTGGGCCCACATGAACCAGACGCGAACCGGAGCGCTGGCCGCCCTGGACGACCAGCGGGTGTACGGGTGGAACCAGGCGCTCGGACCGCTGAAGGACCGTCCGCTGACGGCCGAGCAGGCGGAGCAGTTCCAGCGCAACGTGCTGCGCTCCCACGCCGCGGGCGTCGGGGAGCCGCTGCCCGACAACGTGGTGAGACTGGCCCTGATCCTCAAGGCGAACCAGCTGGCCAGAGGAACGGTCGGCGTGCGCCCCGAGGTGCCCCAGCGGCTGCTGGCCATGGTCAACGCCGGGGTGGTGCCGCGAATGCCGCAAATCGGCTCGCTGGGCACCGGAGACCTGCAGCCGCAGGCGGCAGCGGGACTGGCGGCGATAGGCGAGGACGCGCCGGTGCGCTACCGGGGTGAGGAGGGACCCGCCTCCGAGCTGCTGCCGAAGGCCGGGCTGGCCGGCGACTTCACCTTGCAGGCCGGGGAAGCGCTGCCGATCATCAGCGGCAGCACCGTCCTGGCCGCCACGCTGATGGACGCCGTACACCGGGCCACCGTACTCGCCGACCAGGCAGAGGGCGCCTTCGCCCTGTTCATGGAGGCGACCAGGGCCGAGCAGGGATCGCTGGACGCGCGTACCCACAAAGAACGCCGCATCCCTGAGCAGAACGCGATCGCGGCGCGTCTGCGCGCGATGGTGGCGGGCTCGGGCTGGATGACGGAAGAGGGCCGCCGGCGCCTCGATCCGGCGGACTACCACCCGCGGGTCCAGGACGCGGTGTCGGTGCGGGCGGCGCCGCACATCATGGCCGGGCTGCGGCAGGTGCTCGCCGACACGCGCCGGGCTCTGGTACGGGAGGCCAATGCTTCGACCTCCAACCCGCTGATCTTCAAGCGCGACCAAGGGCCGGGGTACGAGTTCGTGATGGGCGGCAACTGGGACGGCTCCGTCATGGGGCACCTCGCCGACACCGTGAACGCGGAGATCACCGACATTGGGGTGCTGTCGCAGGAACTGTCGGGGCGGCTGCTGTCCCCCAGGTGGAGCTACGGCCTGCCGGCCAATCTCGTCGGCGGGACGGTCGGCCTGAACTCCGGAATGGTGCAGGTGCAGACGGTGGCCGCCGCGCTGATCCCGGAGATGCAGGCCAGGGCCACACCCGCGGGCACCCTGTCCCGGCCGGTCAAGGATGGGCAGGAGGACCACAACACGATGGCGATGGCCTCGGTCCGGCACCTGCACGAGAACCTCGACCGGCTGGAAATCGTCCTGGCGGTCCAGTACCTGATGTCCGCTCAGGGAATCGACCTCATCGCGCAGCAGATGTCCGGCCTGCCGCTCGGCACCGGCACGCGGACCCTGCTGGCGGAGCTCAGGGAGTACATCACGCCCCTGGGTGATGACCGCTATCTCACTCCTGACCTGGAGCGGGCCATCTGGCTGGTGCACAACCAGCATCTGGTGCCGTACGTCGCGGGGTGATGCGAGTGGCGCGACTGTCCGTCTCCTCGGGCGGCCGGGTGACCGCGGCTACGGGGTTGCGGGCGTCAGCGGCGGATCGGACGGCGGCATGTACGAACCGTCCCTCTCCTTCAGTCTTCACCGGCAAGGGACACGAGAACAAGACTGTTTCTAGTTGCTCAATCTTGTGAGACTGACGGGCATGACCAGCCTGAACGAACATGACTTTGCTGATCTCGTCCGTCGGCTCGCGCATGTCCGCTGGATCGCCGGAGGTGCCGGCGCGGGCAAGAGCACCCTCAGCCAGGTCTTGGCCGAACGCTATGACGTGGTCGTTTATGACGGCGATCTGGCCGAACGTCACTACATCCAGCGGTGTTCCCCGCAGCGACATCCGTACATGTGCGCACTGCTGCAAACACCCCTGGAACAGAGATGGACGGGCCGCACGCCGGAAGAGATCTTCCAGAGCATGCCCAGTCTGCACGGCGAGACCATCGGACTCGTCATCGAAGACCTGCTCACCCTGCCAACCGACCGCCCCGTTCTGGTCGACGATTTCCGTACCCTGCCCGAACACGTCGCACCATTGCTGAAGTGGCGCGAGCAAGCTGTATTTCTGCGGCCAACGCCCGAATTCCGGCGCCATGCATTGGGCACTCGATTCGCTGACCCAGCCCGAGCGCGAGCAAACTGGGGAAACTGCGACCACGTCGAGGCGATGGCGAATCGGCTGGGCCGCGACGAGCTCTGGGACGACGAGGTACGACGCCAGGCTCTCAAGCAGGATTTGCCGCTGCTGGAGGTCGATGGCTCTCGAGGCATTGCTGAGTTGGCCAACGAACTGGCGGCGAGGTTTCTCCTGGCGCGGAACTGACTGTGCACGCCCGGCTGGTCTTCTGGGAGACACCTGAACGGACGTAGCTTGCTAGGCCGCGTGGCTAAATGGGTTGGTTTCAACTACTAGAGCTGGTAGAACGCCACAGGCAGGGTGATCGCGGGCGAAGCTCCGATATACGTGAGGTTCCAGCGCCCGACAGTGACGGGCCCGCTTTCACCGTGACGAATACCGAAAGTCCAGCTTCATGACGAGGACAAATGGTCCTTTCCTGGGTCTTGGCCCGACATGTTGATTCGCTCCCCATTCTGAAAGGGCCACCCCATGTATCCGCCACCCCCCTCCCACCCGGGCTACCCGCCACCACCGATGCCCCTACGTCCGGTCCGCGGCGTCGCCATCTTCGCCGTGGTGGCTCTGGTGTGCGACTCCCTCGTCGGCATCGTCGCGGTCGGGATCGACCTCTGGTACGCCTCATTCGTGGACCGCATGGTCGTTGACCTCGACTCCGTGCCCGAGGCGGAGATCGACACGGCCGACCTCGTCTACGGCTTGTCCGGCATCCTCGAGGCGGTCGTCTACGTCGTGGCCATCGTGGCGTTCCTGGTGTGGTTGTTCAAGGTCAGGGCGAACGCCGAGATCCTTTCACCCGGCGGCCACCGGCGCGGCCAGCCGTGGCTGATCTTCGGCTGGGTGGTGCCGATCGTCAACTTCTGGTTCCCCAAGCAGATCGTGGACGACATCTGGTACGCCTCCTCCCGCGTCCCCTCGCCTCCTCGGGGGCTGTTCAACGCCTGGTGGGCGGCTTGGCTGATCGGCACCTGGGTGACCAGCTTGGGGAGCCGCCTGCTGTTCAGGGCCGACGAGTTGGAGTCGCTGGCCGCTGCTGCGCGGTTCGATGTGGTGAGCATCGTGCTGATGCTCATCGCGGCCGTGCTGGCGATCGGCGTCATCCGCAAGATAACCGAGGCCCAGGAGGAACAGCGAGGGCCTGTCCGCTTGCGGCCACTCGCCCATTCTGGGGTGGACGATCAGGGATATGGCACTGATGCTGGTGCACAGTACTGTCATGATCATCGGCCGATTGGGAGAGCCGTATGAAGACCCGTACCTGGACTCGCCGTGCCGCCGCTTTGACCGCCGGCCTGGTCGCCGTGCTGGCGCTGGGCATCACTCCCGCGCATGCGGACACCGTGATCCGCAAGCCGCAACAGCCATCGCCGCAAGCGGCCATGGTGCTGTCCGACGGCGAATCGGGCTGCAACCGCGCGGTGTGAGGCGCGGCAGTACATTTCCCCCCTAACCGGCAGGGCAGGGGGACGGGGGGACGGTTCCAGAGCAACCCGCCCAGGGCACGCACATTGAGTACGAGGTACTCAGGCCATGCCGGCCCCACGCCAGCACGCTGGGTCACATGAAGTCACACATCCTTCGTACAGCAGCCGTCATCGCTCCCCTCCTCGCCCTCGGTGCGACCACCGCCACCCCGGCATCCGCCGCGCCGTCGGCCACGGCCGTCTGGGCCGCGTCGAACGTCCAGCTCGTGAACTGGCAGACCGGCAAGTGCCTGACCATCGCCGGTGGCGTCAGCACCGAGAACAACGTCCACGCCGTCCAGTACACCTGCGACAGCCACCCCTCCCGCCGCTGGGACGTCTGGGGCTACTCCAGCGCGTACCTGCAGGTCAAGAATCGCCAGACCGGCAAGTGCCTGACCATCGCCGGTGGCGTCAGCACCGAGAACAACATCGTCGCCCTCCAGTACACCTGCGACACCCACCCCTCGCGCTACTGGGCGCTTGGCAATCAGATCGGCCAACACCTCCAATTCCGGAACGTCCAGACCGGCAAATGCCTGACCATCGCCGGCGGCGTCAGCACCGAGAACAACGTCGAGGCCGTCCAGTACACCTGCGACAGCCACCCCTCCCGCTTCTGGGAAATCCGCGACTATTACGGCTGAGCCCCCACAAAGCCTTCAGCAGGGGAAAACCAGTACAGCGGGCGGGATTACCGTCGCCCTAAGTCGAGAATTTCGACCTCGTGACCGCAATGGCCGCCCCAGCGCAGGGTGGCGGTACGAGAAGAGGGACTCAACCATGCCCAAGTACATGATCCAGGCGACCTACACCGCGGATGGCCTCAAAGGAGTGCTGCGAGATGGCGGCACCGGACGCCGGCAAGCGGTGGAGCGCATGGCGGAAAGCGTCGGCGGGCGGGTCGAGCAGATGTATTTCGCGTTCGGCGAGACGGACACGTATGTGATCGTCGAGCTGCCGAGCAACGCGGCTTCGGCCGCTGTGGGGCTCACGATATCGGCGACCGGGGCGGTGCGAACGAAGACGGCGGTCCTGCTGACGCCAGAGGAGATCGACGATGCCGCGCGGATGGAGGTGGCATACCGGGCTCCTGGCGCCTGACAGATCTGTCCAGGCCGGGGGAGCGGGCACCAACCGGACGGGTCCTAGAGGCCCGTCACCAGCGGAAACGTGGTGACGGGCCGATCGCTTTATTGCGGACTCGTTACGGGGGCCACGTCTTGCCGTCTCCACGATGCTTGCTTTTAGCGTGTTTACGCGCGTGAACAACGATACGTCGCACCTGCTGAGACCTGACTTGCTCCGGCGAGGCTGGTGACGATCGTCGCGGCGCGGTGTCGGGCCACGTCGTGCAGGTCCCAGCAGACGGTGGTGAGCGGCGGGACCGCCAGACGTGCCGTGGGAATGTCGTCGGCTCCGACGGCGGCCATGTCGGTGGGGATGGCGAGGCCGTGGTCGTGCAGGCCGGCGAGTACGGCGAGCGCGGTCTCGTCGTTGAAGGCGCAGACACCCGTCACCGCCTGTTCGCGCCATCCGGTGATGGCCTGCGCCGCGCTGGCGATCTCCAGGTGTACGGTCAGCGCCACGGGAGGTTCGAGCTCGGCCTGCAGGCGGCCCAAGTGTCGCATGGGAGAGGCGTCCTCGGGCTCGGAGGGGAGCACGAGATCGGCGCCGGCCCGGTGCAGGGCCTGGACGGTGTCCTGGTCGAAGGAGGAGAAGCCGACGACCACGGAGGCTTCGACTGCAGCGCACACGTCGGGCAGTGACCGGCCGTGTGCCGCCGCGAGATGGGTGACCAGCGTCAGACCGTAGGCCGCCAGCGCGGTGGCCAGCTCTTCGACGGCTAGTGCTCCGCGCCCCAATCCCATAGGGCTTGCAGAACGGGGCCGAGGCGGCGCCCGTCTGCGGTGAGTGTGTAGGAGACCCGGGGCGGCCAGCCAGGCTGACGGTGGCGAGCGAGCACACCGGCTTCCGTCAGGTGCGCCAGCCGATCGGACAGGACCTTGTCCGACAGCGCGGGCAGGGCATGGCGGAGTTCGGTGAAAGTGCGATCTCCTTGCAGGAATTCGCGAATCACCAGGGTTGTCCAGCGGCCGTGCAGAGCCGCGAGGGTGATCTCCACCGGGCAGGAGGGGGTGGGTTCGGTGACGTTGGCGCGAGGGTCGTCGGGCAAGCCTGGCCGACCTGGGTGGCCAACCGTTTGGTGAGTCACGAGGGCGCCTCCTAGCGTTGCCGCGTCTGACTGATTTGTACCTGCTGGAAGGACATGCATCGATGATGCGGCAGCTTGCTGAACGCCCCGAGGACGTGCCCGCGGTGTTCGCCGAGCGGTTCAACACCGGGGATGTGGAGGCGGTGGCGGAAGTCTATGAGGGCGGGGCGGTGTTCGTCCCGGAGCCGGGCTCGCCGCTGACCGGGCAGGAGGCCCATGCCGCCAACGAGCGATTCTTGAGTCTCGGGCTGCCGATCACCGTTCGGCCGCGATACGTCTACACCGCCGGCGACATCGCCTTGCTGATCGTCGACTGGGTCATCGACGGGATGGATCGTGACGGCCGTCCCGTACACATTGAGGGCACCGCCACCGATGTCGCCCGACGCGGGCAAGATGGGCGCTGGCGATACGCCATCGACAACCCTTTCGGCGTGAAACCGGGAACCGGCGGCCAACCGTGATCTGTGAGCCGGGGGAGGCGGCAGTGCGGTCGTTTCCCCCCGCTCAGGTGTCATCGGCGCAGGCCGAGCCGTTGGATGAGGCGTCGGTAGCGTTCGATGTCGGTGTTACGTAGGTACTTCAGCAGTCGCCGACGACGACCGTTGAGCTTCTGCAACCCGTGACGGCTGTGATGGTCCAGCTGATGGATGCGCAGATGCGCGGTGATGTCGCCGATCCGATGGGTCAACAGCGCGATCTGCACTTCAGGGCGAGGAGCTGCAAGCTCGGTCGTTTACGGCCGAGAAGCTGACGTGAACCGGTGTCACCCTCGAAGGTCGCGTACTCCGCGATGATCGCTTTCTTGCGCGCGTCTTCCAGCGCCATGATCTCCTGTTTTCTGGAGGTCGGTCAGCGCGCGCAGGTAGGCCGCCGCAGCGGGGGCCCGAAGTGTCAGGGCCGCCGGGCATGCTCACGCTGACTGGGGTTTTCCCTGCCGCATTGATCAGAGTCGGTAAACATGCTGGCTCTCCTCCCGTACCGCGACACGATCCAGAAAGGCGTTCGGCGTTCCTGCTCGCCGTACCGTCGTGCCGATCCTTGGCCGGTCGACTCGCAAAGCACAACTGGTTTATCCCTGCGATGGTCTGGCCGGTGCCAGATGGGCGCGTTCGCCCTGCGCGCTGAACAGGGTGAGCACCTCCGCGGACTGGCTGTCGGCGCTGCCGATCCAGTGCGGTACGTGGGTGTCGAACTCCGCGGCCTCGCCGACGCCGAGCCGGAACTCCTGCTCGCCGAGCACGAACCTGACGTGTCCGTTGAGGACGTAGAACCACTCGTATCCCTCGTGGGTCCGCAGGTTCATCGTGGGTGCCCGGCCGGCGGGTGGATAGATCACCTTGTACGCCTGTATGCCACCGGCCCGCCTGGTCAGTGGCACCATCACCAGTCCGGATCGTCGCACTGGTCGCAGATGGATACGCGGGTCGCCGGTGGGCGGCGCCGCGACGAGATCATCGAGCGGGACGCCGTGCGCCCGGGCCAGAGGCAGTAGCTGTTCCAGCGTAGGCCGGAGCTTGCCGTTCTCGAGACGGGACAGAGTGCTCGCGGTGAGACCGGTTTCGTCGGCCAGCGCCGCCAGCGTGGTGCTCCGCGCCTTGCGCAGGGCGCGTAGACGCGGCCCGACTCCGGCCAACACGTCTTCTGCGGGGTTGTTCATGCCTCCCGATAATGCGGATCCGCAACTTTTCTTGCAAGCGGGAAGCGGCGGTGGCGATGCTGTCGTACATCACGGGCGCCGAAAGTGCCTATCACGACTGACGAAGGGGCAACCCTTATGGATTCCACCCGAAACCGACAACCCACCGCCGACGCTACGGGCGATCAGGACGCCGAGCTGTTCTGGGAGCGGCACTACCGCACCCGGCGTACCTGGGACGCACGCGTCAACCCGCTGCTCGCCGAGATCGCCGCGCCGCTGCGCCCCGGCGCCGCCCTCGATCTGGGCTGCGGCGCCGGCGGCGACGCCATCTGGCTCGCCCAGCAGGGCTGGCACGTCACCGCCGTGGACATCTCCACCACCGCCGTCGAACGGGTACGGGAACGCGCCCGCGATCTCGGCATCGCGGACCGGGTCGCCACCGAACAGCACGATCTGGCCAGAAGCTTCCCGGCCGGCCAGTTCGATCTCGTCTCCGCCCAGTACTTCCAGACCCCGTTCCCGTTGCTCCGCGGCCAAGTCCTGCGCACCGCCGCACAGGCCCTGCGCCCCGGCGGTCTGCTGCTGATCGTCGACCACGGCTCCACCGCGCCCTGGTCATGGAACCAGGACCCCGACATCCACTACCCCACACCCACCGAGATCGCCGCCGAACTCGATCTCGACCCCGCGCACTGGTCCGTCCTGCGCGCCGACATGCCCCGCCGCCAGGCCACCGGACCCGCAGGTGAGACCGCAACTGTCATCGACAACATCCTGCTCATCCAACGAACCGCCTGAACCACAACCGCCTGAACCACAGTGGAGTGACTCGATGCAGCGATCCAGAACACGGACGAAGGACACCACGCCGCCGCGGACCGGCGCCGACGAGAAGGCCACCCTGCGGGGCTTCCTCGACTATCTGCGGAACGCGATCGCGGACAAGGTCGCGGGCGTGCAGGAACCGCAGGTCCGTACGGCCGCAGTGCCCTCGGGCACCAACCTTCTGGGGCTGGTCAAGCACCTGGCGTTCGTCGAACGGTTCTACTTCCTCGGGGAGGATGCCGGCGACTGGCCCGCGACCATGCGGCCGTCCGCGCAGGACACCGTCGACGGCGTACTCGCCGACTACCGGAAGACCATCGAGCGGGCGAACCAGGTCATCGACGCCTGCCTGGACCTGGCCCTTCCCGCCCCGCGACCCTCGCGCCCAGGGCCGGCGCCATCGATGCGATGGGTCCTGGCGCACATGATCGAGGAGACCGGCCGGCACGCCGGCCACGCCGACATCCTCCGCGAGCAGATCGACGGATCGACCGGCCGCTGACCAGCCGGGCCCTTGCCGAGCGGCTCACGACCGCTGATGACCCGGGGCGGACGTACCAGTCACTCCGGATCTCACGCCGCCACGCGCGCCTACCGGGCAGTTCCTGTCAGCAGAGCCGTCCAGACTCCCCATGCTTCCTTCGTCGACGATGGGGCAGTTTCGTGGATCTGGGGCCGTCGTCGAGTTGGATAGTGCGGCGGATGAAGGCTTGACCGCTTCCGGCGCACAGTTCGTACACCGTGGCGCGGCAGTCGCATGTCCAGGCGAGCGATCGTGTCCTGTGGATGCGGAGGCCGGAGACGTGCCACTCCAGGCGGACATGGTCGCGCTCCGCCATCGCCACATGCGGACTGATACACCGGTCAGGGGCGATCTCCGGAGGAGTCATGGCCGCATCTTAAGCTGTGAAAGCTATAGCGCGCTATAGCGCGCCGTCCATCGCCATGGCACGCAACAGCTTCCTACCGTTCATGGGTGGTGGAGTTGAGGGCGAATCGGCCCAGGTGGCGGCAAGTCCACGCGATCATCGTGGTGCGCATCCGCACGGGTGAGTACAAGGCCGGCGAGCGCATCCCGTCCCTTATCGCACTCATTGAGGAGTTCGGCATCGCCAACGCCACTGGTCAGAAGGTCATGCGGGCTCTGCGGGCGGACGGCCTGATCCGCACCGAACCCGGCATGGGCAGCTTCGTGACCACCCCAGAGGAGCGTCAGGCGGTCGAAGGCCAGTGATCGGGGGCCCGCAACTGCCGTGTGAGGATGCCCGGGTCAACGGCCTCAGCCGCCGGCGGTGGACAGGAGATCGAGTGTGTGAGTGAGGGCGGCGCGGCCTCTGCGCAGAGCGGCGGCCGGATCGGTCCCGGAGGGGCCCTGCCAGCGCAGATAGACCACGGTAGAACTCCGCCGTACGGACACCGCGACGTGCGTGACAGAGTCCTGACCGGCGGCCAAGGTCTCGATCTCGCCAATCCATGGGCCCCTGGTGAAGGGCTCGACGCGGGGGCGGACATTCTTGAAGACCGCGTCGCGGAAGTCGCAGCTCCTTCCCCCGCTCTTGCCTGGTCCGGCCCAAAGAAGTGGCCGGACGCGCTCCTGCTCGGCGCTCTGCTCATCGGGCAGGAACAGCACGTCCTCGCGGACGGAGACCTCACCGATCAGGCGACGCGTGATGGCGGGCGCGCTGCCGTACACGTTCTCGTTGAAAGCCAGTGAGCAGATCCAGTCATGGTCGGCATCAGTAGGGCTCGACCACGGCGCCATGTCCTCGCCGTACACGGACGGCGGGGGCAGAGCCGCGGCCATCGCTGTTGAGGCCGCGGGGGCGGCGCCGGCCGGTGCGGGGCTGGTGGGAGCACCGCCTACGGCGGCCAGCACGGACGTTGCCACGGCGGCGCCTTGGAGCAGCGGCGGCCGACCCGGTAGGCCGCCCGCCTCGAATTCCCAGTCCCACGACACTTCGGCCAGCAGCGCGCCACGGGCGGCCACGATCGTCGCCCTGGCGCCCGAGTCGCCATACTCCGTCCAGTTCTCCGTGGTGACCAGGGCCTGCATGCCGCGCCATCCCCAGCGGTCGAAATCGGCCACCTCGCTGAGCGCATAGTCAGGGCGATCATCGCACTGCTCGGTGCCGCGCCGGGCTGCCGCGACCAAGCGGGTCGCCTGCGTGGGCGAGGTGATCCAGAACCGTACCTCCAACGGCCTTGCCACCTCCCCAGCGCGCAATTGCGCGGTGTAGCCGGGCACGCCCTCGGGTGGCAGCCGTGCCTCGACGCCCTGTCCCTGTCCCGGCCAGCACCAGTGCAACAAAGGGGTGTTCAAGCTCAGTGCGTAGGGCGCGTAGGTGACGCCGATGTCCTCCAGGCCGCGGTCGACGTCATCGTTCGCGCGGCCCCGCAGTCGCTCAGCGATCTCCTCGACGGAGGCCGCCGCGTCCTTGGGCATCGGCAGCGCGGGCATAGGCAGCTGATCGAGACCACCGAGGGTGAACAATAGGGTGACAGCTGCGGCGGCGACGCGCAGCCCACGAGCCCTGGCAAGATCCACAACGAATACGACGCCGTGCACATGATCAAGGTTCACCTGGTCCGCAAGCGTTCTCAGCGGTCGTCGCATGGGATGCGGAATCTCGGAAGCCCGGATGATCCTGCTGCGTTGGATCGGTTTCCCGACCCCCACCGTGAAGCAGCTGATCCACTACCAGTCACCCCCTAAAGCTGGGTTTCACGCACCGCTTTAGGCCAAGGGCGTGAAGTTAAGCGCTGGTTGATTCTGTCAATAGCGATCCCGGGCATGGTCCGGGATCGCAGGACACGGCGGACCAGCATGGGCTTGGCTCCGCGCTCACCGTCTCGGCGTCGCAGCTACCTCGAGGTAGGCCGTGGCCGGAATATGGGTGGCGAATCTGCCGAGTAGTTCGAGATCATCCGGCCATGTCGGATGATGCTTCAGGACAGTACCGAGTAGGCGAGACGGCTCTGCTGGCCGTGGTGCGGGAAGCCGAGCCATTGGTCGGGAGCTGGCGGCGGCGTCTTGATTCCTCCGCGAACGCGGGGATTCCCGCGCACGTGACGGTGCTTGTTCCCTTCCTCGACATCGATCGCATCGGGCCCGCGGTCATCGACGATTTGACCGCGCTGATCGGCGCGCACAGCCCGTTCGCCGTCCGCTTCGACGAGTGCCGGCGTTTCCCTGGCGTGCTCTACCTCGCGCCGACGCCCGAGCAGCCGTTCCGTGCCCTGACCGAGGCCGTCGCGGCGCGATGGCCCGAAGCGCCACCGTACGGCGGACAGTTCGCGGAGGTCATCCCGCACCTGACGGTCGCCCACGGCCAGCAGGACCAGGTGTTCCACGAGGTGGAAGCCGCGATCACCCCACGATTGCCGGTCACTGCCCACGTGTCGTCGGTCAGCCTGTTCGTCAGCGACGGCCACCGCTGGCACCAACACGCCGAGTTCCCGTTGCTCGGATGATCGTCATTCTCCGGTGACCTGGCTGCGCTCGATGAGCTCCAGCACCGCGTCCCTGGTTTCGCGGAAGACGGCGACGGTGTCGGCGGCGGCCGCGGTGATGGCCGGTTCGCCCGGAGCGACCGGCGGTTCGAGCAGCTGGGCCACGGTGTCGGCGAGGATCTCGTAAGGGTCGTCGACGCCGAGCGTGGCCGTCGCCGGGTCGGACATGGCCATGCCGAATCCGGTGAGCACGGCGTGCACGGTGTACGCCTGGTCAGGCCAGGGGCGGTCATGGCGGAGGAGGCCGTAGCGGTGGAGGATCGGCATGACCGCGTTGCACAGCGCGCTGGGCCTGGTGCGGGCGAACAACTCGCGGTCGCCGGCCTGCTGGGTGAGCAGCCGCAGCAGGTCGGGGTCGCCGCCGTAGAGGCGACCCGCCAGCGGGAGTCTCTCCGCCGTGCGGATCAGCAGCGGGGCCAGGCGGCGCGGCTGCACCACGGCGGGGTCGGCGGTGATGCGGGCGATGATCTCGTCCACGAGGGTCAGCAGTTCGCGGGCGAACAGCCCGAGGATGAGGTCCTCCTTGGCCGGCCAGTAAAGGTAGACGGTGCCCTTGCCGACGCCGGCCGTACGGGCGATCTCGCTGACCGTGACCTTGCGTACGCCGTGGTCGAGCACCAACTCGCGCGCGCTGTCCAGGATGCGGGCGGCTTTGCGCGATTGGTGCTCGATCAGCTGGCTCACCGGAGTCGTCCTCTTCCATGGCTCGTCACACGGCGGCGACGTCGAACTCTTTGTTCGTGAAGTCTGGGCCCTTCATTATTCTGCCCATGGCCTGCCCGAGGCCCGGCCGGTTCATCAGGCGGAGCATCACGGTGCGCATGATCTGCTCCCTGCGGTCGTGCGGGGTGAAGATCCTGCGCATGATGAACGCGCGATCCTCGCCGCCGCACGCGAGCTCGCCCTGCGGTCGGGCGTACGCACGGTAAGCCTGTGCGCCGTGGCGGCGGCCGTCGGGCTGGCGAAGTCCAATGTGGTGCGCTATTTCGGCACGCGCGAGGAGATCTATCTCGAACTCGCCGGTGCCCAGAAGTCGCTAGGCGCTTCTGGGCGCCCAGGAGTTACCAGGCGCCCAGAAGTCATAAAGCGGTCAGATCTCTTCGACGCTGCTCGGCTCACGCCGGGACAGATCGATGCCGAGCTCTTCCGCGGCGCGGAAGACGTCCTCGTCGGTGTCACGCATCTCGATGGACATGCCGTCGCTGGAGAGCACCTCGACATTCAGGCACAGCGACTGCATTTCCTTGATGAGGACCTTGAAGGACTCGGGGATTCCCGGCTCGGGGATGTTCTCGCCCTTGACGATCGCCTCGTAGACCTTCACGCGGCCCAAGACGTCGTCGGACTTGATCGTCAGCAGCTCCTGGAGGGCGTAGGCGGCGCCGTAGGCCTCCAGAGCCCACACCTCCATCTCACCGAAGCGCTGGCCACCGAACTGGGCCTTACCGCCGAGCGGCTGCTGGGTGATCATGGAGTACGGGCCGGTCGAACGTGCGTGGATCTTGTCGTCGACCAGGTGGAGCAGCTTGAGGATGTACATGTAGCCGACGCCGATGGGATAGGGGAACGGCTCCCCACTACGCCCGTCGAACAGCTGGGCCTTCCCACTGCGCTGCACCATCCGATCCCCGTCACGGTTGGGAATCGTGCTGTTGAGGAGGCCGACGATTTCTTCCTCGTGGGCGCCGTCGAAGACCGGGGTGGCCATGTTGGTGCGCGGGGCCACCTTCTCGAAGCCCTTGTCACGCAGGCGCTCCGCCCAGGCCTCCTGGACGCCGGAGATGTCCCAGCCGCGGGCGGCGATCCAGCCCAGGTGGGTCTCCAGCACCTGGCCGACGTTCATCCGGCCGGGCACGCCCAGCGGGTTGAGGATGATGTCGACCGGGGTGCCGTCCTCCAGGAACGGCATGTCCTCCACCGGGAGGATCTTGGAGATGACGCCCTTGTTGCCGTGCCGACCGGCCAGCTTGTCGCCATCGTTGATCTTCCGCTTCTGGGCCACATAGACACGGACCAGCTCGTTGACACCGGGCGGCAGCTCGTCGCCCTCCTCGCGGGAGAAGACCCGGACGCCGATGACCTTGCCCTGCTCCCCGTGCGGCACCTTCAGCGAGGTGTCCCGCACCTCGCGGGCCTTCTCACCGAAGATCGCACGCAGCAGCCGCTCTTCCGGAGTCAGCTCGGTCTCGCCCTTCGGCGTGACCTTGCCGACCAGGATGTCACCGTTCACTACTTCGGCGCCGATGCGGATGATGCCGCGCTCGTCCAGGTCGGCCAGGACCTCCTCGGAGACGTTCGGGATGTCCCGGGTGATCTCCTCCGGACCCAGCTTGGTGTCACGGGCGTCGACCTCGTGCTCCTCGATGTGAATCGAGGACAGGACGTCGTCCTGGACCAGCCGCTGGGACAGGATGATCGCGTCTTCGTAGTTGTGGCCCTCCCACGGCATGAACGCCACCAGCAGGTTCTTACCGAGGGCCATCTCACCGCTGTCGGTGCACGGCCCGTCGGCGATGACCTGGTTGACCTCCACCCGGTCGCCCTCGGCCACGATGGGCTTCTGATTGAACGAAGTGCCCTGGTTGGAACGCTTGAACTTGGCGACCCGATAGGTGGTGCTCGTACCGTCGTCGTTGGAGACCGTGATGTAGTCGGCGGAGACCTCCTGCACCACCCCGGCCTTCTCGGCGCTCACCATGTCGCCCGTGTCGGTCGCGGCCCGGTATTCCATCCCCGTCCCGACCAGGGGCGCTTCACTCTTGAGCAGCGGCACCGACTGGCGCATCATGTTGGAGCCCATGAGCGCGCGGTTGGCGTCGTCGTGCTCCAGGAACGGGATCATCGCCGTGGCGACCGACACCATCTGGCGCGGCGACACGTCGATGTAGTCGACCTCGTCGGCCCGCGCCAGCTCGGTCTCGCCACCCTTGGTACGGACCAGAACCCGCGCGTCGGCGAACGTGCCGTCAGGGTTGAGGATCGTGTTGGCCTGCGCCTTGACGAAACGGTCTTCCTCATCGGCGGTCAGGTAGTCGATCTGCTCGGTCACCTTGCCGTCGACGACCTTGCGATAAGGCGTCTCGACGAAACCGAAGGCGTTGATCCGCCCGTAAGAGGCCAGCGAACCGATCAGGCCGATGTTGGGACCCTCAGGGGTCTCGATCGGGCACATCCGGCCGTAGTGCGACGGGTGCACGTCACGAACCTCGAAGCCGGCCCGCTCACGCGACAGACCACCAGGACCCAGCGCGGACAGACGCCTCTTGTGCGTCAGCCCGTCGAGCGGGTTGGTCTGATTCATGAACTGCGACAGCTGCGAAGTGCCGAAGAACTCCTTCATGGACGCCACGACCGGGCGGATGTTGATCAGGGTCTGCGGCGTGATCGCCTCGACGTCCTGGGTCGTCATCCGCTCGCGCACGACGCGCTCCATACGGGCCAGACCCAGACGGACCTGGTTCTGGATGAGCTCACCGACGCTGCGCAGACGGCGGTTACCGAAGTGGTCGATGTCGTCGACCTCGACGATGACCTCGCGGTCGCCCGTGCCCGGCATCGATTCCTCGCCCGAGTGCAGCCGGACGATGTATTCGATGGCGGAGACGATGTCCTCTTCGGTCAGAGTGCCTTGAGTGATCGCGGAATCAACGCCGAGCTTCTTGTTGATCTTGTAGCGACCGACCTTGGCCAGGTCGTAGCGCTTGGGGTTGAAATACAGGTTCTCCAGCAGGGTCTGCGCCGACTCCTTGGTCGGCGGCTCACCCGGACGCAGCTTGCGGTAGATGTCCAGCAGCGCGTCGTCCTGGCCCGCCGTGTGGTCCTTCTCCAGCGTGGCGCGCATCGACTCGTACTGGCCGAACCGCTCCAGAATCGCCTCGCTGGTCCAGCCCAGTGCCTTGAGAAGCACGGTGACGGCCTGCTTGCGCTTACGGTCGATACGGACACCGACACTGTCCCGCTTGTCGATCTCGAACTCCAGCCAGGCACCCCGCGACGGGATGACCCTGCAGCCATAGAGATCCTTGTCGGACGTCTTGTCGACGCTACGTTCGTAATAGACCCCAGGCGAACGAACAAGCTGCGAGACCACGACACGCTCGGTGCCGTTGATGATGAAGGTGCCCTTGGGTGTCATGAGCGGGAAATCGCCCATGAACACCGTCTGGGACTT